>NZ_CP090978.1:1200000-2400000 GCF_021513275.1 Paenibacillus hexagrammi
CAGCAGTTGGCGTTGGTCAAAAAGTTGACGGAGACTACAAAGCAGCTGGCTATTCCGACACAGCAATCGAAATCTCCAACCTCTTTAAAGAAGTAAAAGGCGGAGACCTGTCCTTCGATAACACAATGAACCCTGGTACTTCCCAAGGTCACTTGACTAGCATCCAAAACCTGTTCGTACAGAAGAAAGATCCGGCAGAAGTTGCTAAAGAGCATCAAACTGCTTACGACACTAACAAGAAATAATATTGCATGACCGATGTGAAGGGGTCTAATGGACTCCTTCACATCACAATTTTTCCACAGGGGAGGCGGACTAGAGATGAATGTGTTGAGAGTCTCCAAATTGACGATAGCCGCGTTTGTGCTGCCGTGTTTGCTGCTCTATGTTTGTCTTGTTTTCGTGCCCATCCTCGTCTCCTTTTACAGTGGATTGCTGGATTGGAACGGGATTGGTGAATCGAAATTCATTGGATTAGACAATTTTAAAAACTTGCTGTTTAACGATCCGGTCTTTTGGCCATCCGTCAAGCGGACATTGATGTTTGCCTTGTTCTCCATGGCAGAGATTCCAGTAGCGCTTTTTGTAGCTATGATGTTAAACCGATATGTAAAAAAACCAAACTTTTTGGTATCCAGTTACTTTTTACCGGTTATTCTTTCGGTCGTTATCGTAGGTCAATTATGGAAAACCATTTATAACCCGGCCTCCATGGGCGGTATGCTTAATCAAGTGCTTGAGACGCTTGGACTGCAGAGTTGGACGCATTCCTGGCTCACGGAACCAAAGGTAGCGATGATTGCTCTGTACTTTGTGGCATTATGGCAATATCTTGGTTATCACACCCTGATTCAGTTTACGGGTATCCAGAACATTCCAGCCGATGTATACGAAGCGGCGAAAATCGATGGAGCCGAAGGCTTCAAAGCTGACTGGCACATCACATTTCCTTTGAATATTCCGATATTTAAAATATCGATCGTTCTAGCTTTTATCGGGTCGCTGCAAGCATTTGACATGATCATGGTTATGACAGGCGGGGGTCCTGCGCATGCGACAGACGTTATCTCCACTCACATGTACAACATGTCCTTCTTATCCATGAAATATGGATACGGAAGTGCGATAGCTGCCTTCCTGGTCATCTTGTGTCTGGTTGCAACGGTTCTGATCAACTTTGTCTTTACCCGATTGGAAAGAAAATTCACGTAGAAGGAGGAGGGTCGTGCAATGAGTCAAACCGTACGTGTGACAGCATCTAAGCCGATTGCCCGGACTGGACGCAAACCTTTTTCGTTTGTCAAAGGCATCGTCTGGGTCTTCCTGGGTATCCTCGTAGTCACGCAATTGTATCCGCTCCTCTGGTTGCTTTTATATTCATTGAAAACAAATGAGGAAATTTTGTCCGGCAAATTTTTTGCACTCCCTGCCTCACCGCAGTGGAAAAACTTTACGGATGCAATTGGTTCAGGGCATTACTTTAAGTATTTAGGTAATAGCTTGCTGGTAACGACATTAACGATGGTGGGTGTTCTGCTACTAGCCTCGCTAACATCTTTTGCTATTAGCCGGTTTCAATGGAAATATGCGCCTCTCGTCATGCTGATTTTCTTGCTCGGTATGATGATTCCGCTTCAAGCGACTTTGCTGCCGCTCATGATCATTTTCAAAAACATCGGCATCCTGAATACACACTTGTCGCTGATATTACCTTACATTGCCTTCCAGACGCCGATTGCCGTCTTCATTCTCAGTAACTTCATGAAAGCAATCCCCAACGAAATCGAAGAGTCGGCGATTATTGACGGAGCGAGCATTACCCGAATTTTCCGCAGCATCATCATCCCTGTCTCCATACCGCCGATGATGACCGTATGTATTCTGACCTTCATCAGTATCTGGAACGAATACATCCTCGCAGCTACGTTTATCTCCTCAGAAAAGCTAAAGACGCTGCCATTCGGGGTGAACAGCTTCGTCAGCCAATACTCTGTCAACTATGGAGCTATTGGAGCATTTCTCGTACTAGGCGCATTACCTGTAATACTTATTTACTTCTTCTTGTCTGACAAGATTACAAAAGGCATGATGGCGGGTGCGGTGAAGGGTTAACCTTCACCCCTCGCTTTTTTCGTTTTCATACGATCTTCTTTCACGTGCGCAGTTCTCGTGCTACTATGATAAAGTGCTGAACAGAGAAAAGGAGATGGCTAACGTGGGACGCAGATTTAACTCTTTGCACAACCGGTTATTTCTGCTGTTTCTCTCATGTATGATGGCGCTGCTGCTTATTGTCAGTGTGCTGTACTACCAGAGAACGACAGATATTATACACACGAAAATCAGTGACATGGCGGAGAAAAATATTTCACAAACCGTCGGACTTTTTGACCTGCTTTTGGAGGGCTATGACAGTATTACTAAAGCGCTTAACGGAAATTATGAGCTGCTTAGACTGCTTGAGGATCATCAAAGCGATACGAACCCCGCGCTAAGGGTTGTTAATGACCGAACAATCACGAATATTCTGGGGGCCATTTATTATTCCAGAGATGATATTGTGGGTATTCATGTCATTACGAATGAAGGTAGAACTTTTAATTATGAACGAAGATTTGCCGGCGTGCTGGATGCCAACTATTCGAGTTCGGAATGGTTTGAGAAGCTGAAAAATTCAACCGGAGAAATGGTATGGCTTGGTATTTATCCGCAATCCGTTATCAACGCGCTGCAGGCGGATCCTGTGTTTGTATTCGGACGCCAGCTGTATGATTTGACGGACCATCGGTCTGTAGGAATTGTGCTTATTGAGGCTTCTACGAAAGCAATTAACTCGGCTGTATCCAACGTGACCATTAGTCCGAACAGCCAAGTATATATCGTTGACAAGTCGAATCGTATTGTAACAGCCACCACAAACAAAAAGCTGCAAAGTATTTCATTCGCAGACCTTCCAAGACCAACGACGAATTCGATCGTGGTCGATAACATGTCTGATCAATTGATTGTAGCGGCTAATGCGACCAAAGCGGACTGGACGGTATATGGACTTACGCCTAAAATAGACATTAATGCCGAGGTCGTGAAGACGAGGGATTACTTGCTTTATGTGATTCTTGTATTCGTTATGCTCTCGACGATTTTGGCCACGATCGTGTCCCGCAACATTGCTTCTCCAGTTAAGCTATTGATTAGAGAAATGAAGCAGGTGGAGATGGGGAACTTCCGCGGAGCCGTGAATGTTCGTTCCTTTGAAGAAATTAATAGTCTGGTCTCCTCGTTCAACCGCATGGTGAACCGGATGGATGAGCTGATCGAGAGGATTACACTCGCTTCAATTAGTGAGAAGAACGCTGAGCTGCAGGCGCTTCAGTCGCAGGTGAATCCGCACTTTTTATATAACACGTTGGATATGATTTATTGGATGCTGGATGAACGGGAGAATGATAAGCTGGGGCGTGTCATACTCGCTTTATCACATATGTTCCGATACAGCAGTGATTGGCAGAAAGCATCCAGAACGACGCTCAAGCAAGAACTGGATCAGATGAGGCATTACATGACGATTATCGAAAACCGTCTGGAAGGACGGGTGAGCACGGAGATTCACGTAGAAAACCGTTTTCTCAGCATTCCACTTCCTAAGATGACGATTCAGCCCATTATTGAAAATGCAGTGAAAAGCGGGCTCGAACCACTTGATCGCCCCGGTGTTCTGCGACTCTATACGGAAGAGAAGGAAAACGAACTGCTGATCATCATTGAAGATAACGGTGTAGGAATTGAGCAAGAGAATCTTACCATGTTGTGCAAAGCCTTAGAAAACAGTGGGCTAAAGAGTGAAGGAAGTCTTGATAGTAAAACGGATTCAAGCGGTATGAAAAGACGGGGCATCGGCCTCCCTAACGTACATCGAAGGATAGTGCTTATGTTTGGTGATTTGTATGGACTTCGTGTTGAAAGCAAATTAGGAACGGGCACCACTGTGACCATCTCAGTACCGCTTCCTCCGAAAGGTGAGTAATGATGGAATGAATATTCTGATTGTAGACGACGAAACAGTCATTCGAGAAGGCATTCAGAGGACGCTCAGACAACGCTTTCCGGATTTTCGCATGCATCTGGCAGCTAACGCGGAAGAGGCACTTATCATTTTGCATAATCATCCAATCCAGCTCGTGCTAACGGATATTTTGATGCCTAGTATGACAGGGTTGGAACTCATGAATATCGCGAGAAAAAAGCATCCTCATGTAAAATGGGTGGTTGTATCCGCTTATTCGGAATTCTCTTACGCTCAGGAAGCGGTGAGGCTGGGAGCCAAGGATTATTTACTGAAGCCGATCGGGAAAGAAATGCTCATAGATATGATTCAGCAATTGAGTGAGGAAATCGCCAGAGAAGAAGAATTGACCCAAGAAGCCGAAAAGCTCAAGAACAGCCAGAAATCTTTGCGGGAAGCGGTTTTTGGCCGCTGGGCAGCAGGACTGGATATCGGACGCATTGATTTGACACCTCTAATTGAAAGCTTTCCGACCTTCTATTTGATTATGGTCAAGATGGATAGCGACCGCGCGGTTCAATTGGAGCATTTTATTATCGAGAACATACTCGGCGAACTGATTGAACGTTTCGGCAAAGGCTTTGTTACCATTCATGATACCAATAGCTTATTAGGCATTTATTCCATTCATCAGGCAGACAAGCTTCCTACACTGCTTGATGAGCTTCGCGTCAATCTGGTTCGCTGTCTGCGGGTTCCTTTTCAAATCATGCATTCCGAGCTGATCAAAAACTTCAATGACGTTCCTGTTGCTGTACAGCACATGAGGCAAGCCTCCGCAACGCAAGTATATGAGCATTATGGAGCTGGCGGCGGGGATAAGGCGATTGATGTCGCGCTTCAGTATATCCGTGCGCATTATCAGGTCGATCTGTCGCTTGAGAAGGTAGCTTCCATCGTCTTTTTGAATCCGGTTTATTTCAGTCAGCTGTTTAAACAAAAGACAGGGCACGGTTTTAAGGAGTATGTCATCCAATTACGTTTGGAGCAGGCCAAGCAGCTATTGCAAAATCCTGCCCTTAAATTGGCCGAAATCGCTGAGAGAATTGGCTATCAGGATATGCGCCACTTCTCCCAGCTGTTTCGCAAGAAATTCGGCGTTACACCTTCGGAGTACAGGCAGACGATTTCCGGAGGTCAAGAAGAATAGAAGGTATAAGAACCACGCTATGGTCAGAAATGACTTGGCGTGTTTTTTTGTTTACGAACCCTCCGTTTATATCCGTTTATCCTGAAATCCATCCAACAGGCATCATGACGATCAGACTCCTACAGCATGCTTGTATCTGAGGCTGGGTCCGACTCGTACATAAATAGATAATTTTGTTAAATAATAAATAGATCGAAATGCGCTTTGGGGGGGACTACAGGTGGCTAAAGTTATCATTTGGGGAATGTTTATCATTCCATGGTTGTCATTACTGCTAATGAACAAATCACTACTAAAGAATTATATACCAGTCGCATTATTAGCAACTGTACTTAACACAATTGTGTATCAACTAGCATGGACGTATGGATGGTGGCACTATAAAGTGACCTTATTTTCTTGGGATCAAGTAGCGCAAATTCATACGGTCTACGGCATTTTCCTAGTTGGAACCATATGGATTTTCAGATTTACTTTTAATAAATTTTGGGTTTACCTATTAGTAAATGTAGGAGTTGACAGTGTGTATGCATTTGGATTCAGACTTTTGTGGAAAAAACTAGGTATCACAAGCGGCGGGAACTTACCTCCAATGGGGAGTTTATCCATTATGACGGTAATGGCCCTTTTTTTATATGTGTATCAAATCTGGCAGCAAACTGCTTTCCGTCAGGAACCGGAAAACATACCTTCCAAACAAAGTGGAAAATTACTCTGGGTTAGCAGCTCATTTATAAATCGTGTGCGGAGAGAAAAAGCGAAATAAATAGATAGGCGGTATTCAATATGCAGCGATTCTGTCCAAGAACAGGGAGCTGCTTTTTTTCGGAGCTTGCCGGTACAGACGCCCAATGGCGGTCAACCTTATTACAAAAATGTAGGATTGGAAACAGTCCTAAGGAGAAAAAAATGTTTGACATTCGATTTTAATTGTGTCATATTGATAATATCAAATTGAAAATATGAATAATGCAGGTGAAGTACAGTGAATCAGCCTACGAATCAAACCAACTACGATTCCCGTAGCTATCGAACTCCAGATGGGGCCCCTGCGGATATCGTTATTTTTACCATCACGACATCAGATAAGAACACAGTCAAGAAGTCGCTTCCCCATCGAGAATTGCAAGTTCTGCTAATTGAGCGAAAGCAGTGGCCGTTTCAAGGGCAGTGGGCGCTGCCGGGGGGATTTTCCAAGGAAACGGAGACAATTCATGAAAGCGCCAGGCGTGAGCTTGAAGAAGAAACCGGCGTTGCCGATGTGCATATTGAGTATTTTAATGTGTACAGCACACCAGGTCGGGACCCAAGAGGCTGGATTATCTCCCATGCCTACCTAGCGCTTGTGAACGAAAAGCTGCTTGATAAGCGCAAGGCGGCAGATGATGCAGCGGATGTTCGTTTGTTTCCGGTCAAGACAGCTCTTTCTATGGATTTGGCTTTTGATCATCGAATGATCTTGCAGGATGCTCTGTATCGAATCCAGCAGAAGATGCTTACCACAACCATTGCTAGGGAATTTTTGCCCGAGGAGTTTACGATCAGTGAGCTGTATCAGGTTCTTCAAACGGTCGTGCCGGAATTCGAAGAGAAGAATTTCATTCGCAAGATTACTTCAACCCAGAGCAGAGAAGGGCTTATCGAAGAAGTGCGCGGCAGCAGCGGCGAGCTGCTAGCCTCGAACCGCTACTCACAGCGTGCTGCACAGTTGTATCGTTTTACCGGTTATGAGCCCCGGCTATCCATATATAGCTAGGGACAAATTTCAGAGGAGCTGATGATGGATGAAAGCACTTGTTGTCATTGACTATACGGTGGATTTTGTTACAGGTAAACTTCCTTGTGGAGATCCTGCCATTGCAATTGAACAGCGAATCGTCGAGTTAACCGAGCAGTTTATCAGACAAGGCGATTTTGTCGTCATGGCTGTTGATTTACATGATGATATGGATTCGTATCACCCGGAACACAAGCTCTTTCCACCGCACAATATTAGAGGGACGGAAGGACGTCATCTATATGGAGAGCTACAATACGCCTATCAAGAGAATGCAGAGCACATATATTGGATGGATAAAACAAGATACAGCGCATTTTGCGGAACGGATATGGAGCTGCAGTTCAGGGCTCGAGGTATAACAGAGGTTCATCTTATTGGTGTGTGCACAGATATATGCGTGCTGCATACAGCTGTGGATGCGTATAACAAGGGATTCAGTATTGTCATTCACGAAGATGCGGTGGCCTCCTTTAACGGGCAGGGGCATGACTGGGCATTGGGACATTTTCAACATGTGCTGGGAGCTCGTGTTATTACTAAAGATGGAGCGGAGGGAACGGAATGAGCTATGACAATCTAACGCTTCATACGGATAAATATCAGATCAATATGATGTATGCCCATTGGATTCAGGGCTCGCTGAATGAGAAGGCAGTGTTTGAGGTGTACTTCCGCAAGCTGCCCTTCGGCAACGGATATGCGGTTTTCGCAGGCTTGGAACGAATCGTACAATACATCCAAAGCTTATCGTTCGGTGAAGAAGAAATTGCTTACTTGCAATCTCAGGAGGAAAATTATAAAGAAGAGTTTCTCGAAGAGCTTAGAAAATTCCAGTTCACAGGAAATTTGAACGCGGTACAGGAAGGTACACTTGTATTTCCTAACGAGCCATTGATTCGTGTAGAAGCGAGAATATTCGAAGCGCAGCTGATTGAAACGGCCGTACTGAATTTTATGAACTATCAGACTCTCATAGCGACGAAAGCTTCCCGTATCAAGCAAGTGGCGCCTCATGATATTTTGCTGGAGTTCGGTACTAGACGTGCGCAAGAAGCGGATGCCGCAATCTGGGGAGCAAGGGCTGCATATTTAGCAGGGTTCCATGCTACCTCCAATATGAGGGCCGGCATGCTGTTCGGCATACCTGCCAAAGGTACGCACGCGCATGCTTGGGTTCAGGCTCATGACTCGGAAGAAGAGGCTTTCCGTAAATATGCGGAGTCGCTGCCGGATCAAGTTACGCTGCTCGTGGATACGTACGATACGCTAAAAAGCGGAGTTCCTAATGCGATCCGAATTGCTCGACATTTGGAGAGTATGGGAAAACGTATGAACGGGATTCGCCTTGACAGCGGCGACTTGGCCTATTTGTCGCAGCAAGCCCGAAAGATGCTGGATGAAGCGGGATTTCCGTATGTGCAGATCGTGGCATCGAATGACTTGGATGAGAACATTATTTTCAACCTGAAAGGTCAAGAAGCGCGCATCGATGTGTGGGGGGTGGGGACGCAGTTGATTACCGCGGCGGACCAACCCGCGCTCGGCGGAGTATACAAGCTCGTAGCCCGGGAAAAAGACGGAGAGTATGCGCCGGTCATTAAAATATCAGGCAATCCCGAGAAAGTATCAAATCCCGGCTTCAAGCATGTGTACCGGATCATTAACCGCCAAACGGGTAAAGCGGAAGCGGACTATCTGGCTCTGCAGCATGAGCAGGACATTATCAATGGTACGAAGATCAAGCTGTTTGATCCGATTCATCCTTATATTCATAAATTTATTGATAATTATGATGCGGTGCCGCTGCTGCAGCCGATTTTCGAAGACGGAAGGCTCGTATATGAGCTCCCGGCGCTAAAGCAAATCCGCGAATATCACGAGAACCAGAAGAAGCTGTTCTGGCCGCAATATTTGCGCAAATTAAATCCGGAAATGTATCGGGTCAATCTCAGCTCGGCAGCATGGCAGCTGAAGATGGATTTGATTCACGAACATCAAATGTGAGGGGAAAGAGGCCGATTGAATGATCAGTCGGCCTCTTTTAAAGGCTGCTACTCCGCATTGGCGGAAGTGCTGTCTTCGCTGCCTATCAGGCGGTCCAGAAGCGTCGCGATTTCAGCGCGGGAGATTGTCTTCTGAGGTGCGAAGTTTCCTTGATCGTCACCTTGAATCCAGCCTGCTTGTACAGCGGTCGCAACGTAAGGGCGAAGCTCGGCCGGAATGCTGTCTGCGTCTTTGAATTGCTCTGATAAGAGCTTATCGGCTGAATCCGCATCCAGTAAGCTTAAAGAGCTATCTTGCTTCAGCAGAACTTTGACTAAAGTGACCGCTACGTCCTCGCGCTTGGCTCCCTCAGCAGGCTGGAAGCTTCGTTTTCCGCTAGCGTCGGATTGAGAAGTAAAGAAGTCTTTGGAAGCTTCAATGGTTTCATAGGACCAACGATCATGTGGAACGTCTGTAAAGTCAGCACTGTCTGATCCGTTTGCACTTGTATTTGCATCGGAGCTGCTTTCCAGATGAAAGCTGCGAGTGATCATGGCAGCCAGCTCTTCTCTCGACACGGCATTATCAGGATTAAATTTATGATTGGAATCGCCTTGCAGAATTCCTTTGGCGACCAAATGTCGGATTGATGAGACGGCCCAGTGATTATGAATATCCGTCAAAGTATCACTTGAAGCATCATCAGCTGCTGCGTTGGAGCTTTCGGGATTCGTAGCGGTTGAATCAGGACGGTTACCAGGGGGCTGCTTCTTACCGCTGGAATCCGGTGCTCCGCCAATCCTATCGCCGAAGGCGTTATTCTCGATCTGCTGCTTCAACCGATCCGCCATACCCTCGAGCATCTGATCTGCTTGATCCTGCGTCATTGTGCCTGCAGTTACCTCGCTGTTCATCGATGCTGTTATAGCTGCTGTCAGCTTCTCCAGGTATTCATCTTCCGTAAGTCCGTAACCTTCAGCGATTTGCACCAGAGTTTTTCCTTCTTGCAGCGTTTCCATGAGTTCGCTTTGTTCAATGCCGAATAAAGTGGCAGTTTCCTTGAACAGATCACCGCCATGGAATCCCATGCCACCGCCTGGACCGCGTCCCTGATCACCCTGCTTCATCGTATCCGCCTGTACATTGGATTGCGCGTTCGTCTCGGCTGCAAAAGCTTGATTATGTATGGTGTACGAGGAGCCTAAGACGAATGAGGCAAGGATGGCGCTTGTCAGAACTTGTTTACTTAGTCTTTTCATTTTCATATACCGCCTTTATGTATGTATTGGGTTTTGGTTCATGCGTATATCGTAAGCATGTTGGCTGAATATGGTCTGAGGATTTCCTGAATAATGGATGAGAGGAAGTTGAAAATTTCCTGAATGTAAGCTTCGAAAGAGTCCATGAGCAGATGCGACTTTTGACGATCAAACGCAGCTTTTTGAGGGAGCAACAACTACCTACAACAAAAAACGCCTTTATTTCCTAGGAAATAAGGCGAATTGTCAACTATCTAATTCAATAGAGTTATCATTTGAAACACTTCTCTATGGTCTCCGGGAAGAGCTGCATCCGCCAATTTAAGCTGAGAAGACCCGTCTCCATCCAAGAACAATCCGTCAACCAGTTGTCCGTTCCCGACCTTTTCCTTAATGGCGTTGCGAAATTCATCCCCGGTACATGGAGTTGGCGCAACCACGAGATAGACTTGATTGCTCTTGTCGTAAACGATCCCCGAACGCATTCTCTTTTCGTCAATAACCGGCATTTCCTCAGAGACAGCTTGCTCGGCCCAATGTTCCTCATTTTGAAGTCCCATACTTACCCCGCCTTGGGCCCAATAACGGGAACGGTCTTTCACTTGCAGCTCTTCAGCTTTCTCCACAACTTGAACCGAGAAGGCTTGAGCGGCTTCATCCCATACGAGTGTCCCTCTTTTTCGATCTGTATTGAACCAGCCCGATCCATATTCACCCGGTTTGCCCTTTACGGGCTGGTCGCCCTCGACCGCTATGCTTAGCAGATACCCTTGCCAGAAGAAACCTCCGTTAATGCCGCTGACATCCAGATCGGTAATATTACTCGCAATCGCTTTAAGTCCAATGTGCTCGGGAGTCGTGCGTATCGTATGCAGTTCAACCTGATTGGAGGCGGTCTTTGTCTGGTATACGTAGGGAAGGGAATTCTTTTGATAAAAATGTGTTGCTAGAATGACTGTAAACATACAACTGGTGATCATAATGAAAGTTAGCAGAATAATTTGCTGCGGACGTACTTTTACAGTTTTAAAAATTTGCATGGCTGCACTCCTATTCCGGTAAAATCATGAATTGCTATGAGTCTATGAATCTATTGTAGAAAAAATAACTGCTAGATAATAGAAAATTTTTCCTTGCTAAAAGTTTCCAAACAATTTGGAGATATACTAGGGGACATAGACATGAATAGGGGGCTGGTTCCAGTATGCACATGTTACTTGATCATCAAATTCAGGATTTGCTCGATCACTTACACGATGAGGAAGATGAGCTTCTGAAGAGATTTGATTTTACTTTGGAGGGACGTCGGCTTTCAAAGGCTGAATCGCTTCAATTTATCCAGTTTATGAAAGAGCAGCTAAACAAGAAGGTTGGGTATAACTAATTTATCTTGTGAACCCCAATTGACACTATATAGGTATGGACACTATGATGAATGTAAATGAATGGAAAGGGGCTGGAGATCATGATGGTAATCCAATTTCAAGTATCGACAATCGCACAGGGGTGCTTATCATGGGTCCCGACCAGGCTAGGAACAATTCAAAGGACGGTATCTCCGCAAGGATGAAACGTTTCTGAATAATGTTACTTCTTACAGCCATGGACGAAGCCCGTCCGTGGCTTTTATTGTGTGAAGGAGGTACTGACATGAACGAATATAGACAACAAATTCAGGAGCAACTGCATCGGATCGAGCGTGAGGAGCAGGTACGCATCCTCTTCGCCTGCGAATCAGGCAGCAGAGCTTGGGGCTTCCCTTCTAAGGACAGCGATTATGATGTGAGATTCCTTTATGTGAGGCCGGTTGATTGGTACTTATCTATTTTCGAAAAGAGAGATGTGATTGAATACCCGATCAGCGATCAATTGGATATTAACGGATGGGATTTGAAGAAGGCACTCAATCTGTTCCGCAAATCGAATCCGCCGCTGCTTGAATGGCTGCAATCGCCGATTCATTATCTGGAGAAATTCTCAGTCACTCAGAAGATCAGAGAGATGTCTCCACTAACATTTTCGCCAAAGTCCTGCGTCTATCACTACCTGCATATGGCCAAAGGAAATTTTCGTGAGTATTTGCAGGGCGATCAGGTGAAAATCAAAAAATACTTTTATGTACTGCGTCCGATTCTGGCCTGTCAATGGGTCGAGACGAAAGGTACGATGCCGCCTATGGAGTTTGAGGTTCTGGTAGACGAATTGCTGCCCGAATCGAAGCTGAAGCAGGAAGTATATTCATTGCTAGAGAGAAAGAAGTCTGGCATTGAGCTGGACTACGAACCGAAAATTGTAGATCTGAATGAATACCTGGAGCGTCAGATTGCTTATTTTGAAGAAACCGCTAAACAAATCCCGGCCGCAGGAGAGAAGCAGGATGAAGCATTAGATGGCTTGTTCCGTGAGGCACTAAGGGAGGTTTGGGGGGAATAGAGAGGAACAAGTTCGAATGAATCAAGATTATTATAGAGAAGTGCAGCTTCCTTCCGGGGTTGTGCACGTGTATGCAGGTCCGGAGCTATTCCAGTCTTTGGATTATAAAGTGTTTGAAATGGCTAATAACAATTTGCAAATCCCGAATCAAGCTTATATGAGCTATACACCGGACGTTCATGTCGGAATAGGAACATGCATCGGAACGACAGCGGTGTGGAAGATGCAGAGTGGGTATGTATCTCCTTCGATTGTCGGCAGTGATATCGGATGCGGTATGAGAGTACACTTGACGAATTTGCACAAAGATGAATTGAGAGAGGTTAAGCTTCGCCGCAAGCTGGTAAAAGCGATCGAGAAATATGTGCCGGTGGAAGACCATGCACGTGGACATTTCTCCGATATTCGTTTGGAGCATGTCGTGACGAAAGGCTTGCATGGACTGCCGAAAAAATATGTGCCTGACGGGTATAGTCCCCGTAAGGCTACCTCCCTGACTCACGTCGAACGAAGCAGGTTTCATCTGGATGAGGACGCTTTGAATCTGTTCCCCGAACGGGTGTGGCACCGCGCGCATCGACAGTTGGGTACGCTTGGCAACGGGAACCACTTCGCTGAGATTCAATATGTAGAGATTGCGGAGGATCAGCGAAGCCTTGCAGAGGAATGGGGCCTCTTCGACGGTCAGGTAATCATCATGATCCACTCCGGATCACGCGCTTGGGGTGGTTCGGTGAGCCAGTACTGTACCAGCAACATGGTAAAAATGATGCACGCAGCTGGGCTAGGCACCGCTGACCCCAGACTGGCATTCGCACCCTTGGAGCATCCCGTTGCACAGTCTTATGTGAATTTGATGTACTCCGCTTTGAACTATGCCGTAGTGAACCGGCATTTGATAGCTTATGCGATTCGGGAAGCCTGCAGAGATGTATTTGGCTCTAAATTTGAAATGAAAACACTCTATGACCTCATGCACAACTATGCTTGTGAGGAGGAGCACGAGGGAGAGGCATTTTTTGTTCACCGCAAAGGAGCAACAAGAGCGCTGCCGGCAGGGCACACAGATAATCCTGACCCGTTCTTGTCTACAGGACATCCTGCGCTCATTCCAGGATCCATGGGAACCTCTTCGTACATCATGGTAGGTGCTGACGAAGGGAAGAACAACTTCTATTCCATTTGTCATGGTGCAGGGCGCATCCGTTCTCGCAGCGCTACTAAGCGGCTAGTCACATTGAAAGAGTTCTCTAGCGTACTTAGAGTCGGCGAAGACGATGAAATTGTCGTGAACCAGAAGTCCCTGGAAAGCATGATTGATGAATCGCCTCAAGCCTATAAGGATGTAGACCAAATCATTGAAAGTGTCGTTGGTGCAGGTCTTGCCCGCGTTGTAGCCAAATGCAAACCTATGGCGGCTGTAAAAGGGATCTAGTGAGCACCCAGATAGAAATGGTCAGGCAGGAGTTATTCTTGCCTGACCTTTGATTTATTGCCGGTGAAGCTAATCCGCTCTTATTTACTGCTCGAACTGCAGTTCGAACTTATCGGGAACCAGCAAGGGCTGCTTGCGATTTAATAGATGCAAGACGAGCTGAGAGACCAGCACGCCTGGGCCTAAGGCTTGTCCTACGCTGATGGTAGGAATCGTTCTGGATTGAATCCATCCGGCGATTTTCTCTTGTGTCGCATAGGAAGGAAGCGAGCTAGTGTAATTTCCGGCTGGAAATGTAAGATTCCTTACTTCTTCCGGAGAGAGGTCGCTTGGCAGCCCCAAATATTCCTCCAGCGTCATACCTGAAGGAGAGAAGGTAAGCACGGAGGTGCCAAATCCCAGTGCGACTGCAGTAATGATGTGCAGCTGCTCCTTTCTAGCGGCTTGATGAAGCATGAGCGAAACCGGGAACTCAAAATAATCAATGGCATCAATGACATAGTCCGCCCCTGTTAAAAAGGCTTGAATGTTGTCCGCAGTGACGCCGGATGTATACTCTTCGATGATCAGATTCGGATTAATTCGCAGCAGGTGATTTCTCAGCGCTTCTACCTTCGACATTCCAACCGTATCGTGAGCTGCGGCACACTGTCTGTTGATATTGGAAACATCAAAGACGTCGGGGTCGGCAAGCTTTACTTTGCCTATCCCCATTCTCACTAGAAGTTCAGCGGAAAATCCGCCAATACAGCCGCATCCCGCGATGGAGATGGTGCTTTTTTGCAAAGTAAGAATTTCTTCTTCGGTCATAATTCCGAGATTTCGGCTAAATTGTTCGTTCACGATTGCACGACCTCCAAGGGTTGATGAGTGTCATTCGTTAAATATTGGTGAAGCATGGGGCGGTGAGTTTCCAGAGTAGCCAAGCATTCTGCGAGATTTAACACGCATGGAATACTGGTAGAGCCCAAGTAAATTTTAGGTGCTCCTACCACCTTAAAAGGAAACTTGAACATGCGGTGCATATATTTGTACACTCTTTCATCGATACAGCAGATCCAATGAGTAACTCCAGTTACTTTGGAGTATTGCAGAACGGTTCGAATGAGACCCATTCCAACATCATGCTCAGGCAGTTTCGTGAAGGCGCTGATTTCCGCGTAACGAAGCCGATCCAAATTTTTAAGCTTGGCTTTTTCCAAGTCAAATAGAGAGAAGTACTTCATTGTGGGCAGCTCATCTAATTGGGTTAGAATAAGCCGGGTCACTCCGACAATCTTAGACTCTTTTGCAGCCTCTGCGACAAAATAAATAGAGTCAACTTCGTAAGGATCTTCTTCGTCTTCTTTAAAGAACCCGACCTCACGGTATCGAAGATGATGGAGACAGATGGCGCGTTCCCTCATTGGACCCGCAGCTTCATAGAAACGATAGCGATCAATTTCTGGCATGAGAGGTTTACTCCTTTTTAGATATTTTAGTAAATTTGTCGTTATTTAGATAATTCTGGGCTATGTGATACGAATTGTAACATTATTGGGTCGATTTTACTATAGAAATTTCCAAATTGATCGATTATGATGGTCAAAACTGTTACAATAAATATCAAATAACTTACGTGGGACGGTTTATATATGGATAATTCCGATCAAAGCAGACGTCTTCTGATGTCCTTTTACAGCATTCATCAAGACAAACTGAATAACAATATCGTACAGGTCGGTTTTATATTCCTAATGCTAAGCTTGGCTTGGAATTATGCCTTCCGAATTCTGAATGTTTCCTTATCCAGAGCGGATGTTGGAGCTTTATTGCTATGCACGGGTGTGTGTTTGGTCACTTATGTATTGATCAAATTTTCCAAGCTGCCAGTGGTGGTGCTGAAGCATATTACGCTGTGGTTTGTCTGTTTTGTTGTCGTTTCTTTATATTTTGGTTCAGGGTATAGGGAAGCATGGAGCTTTTTTCTCCTGATACCGATCGTATCTGCACTCTATGGCGATATAATTTCGCTGACGGTGTATTCGATTCTCGGACTCATCAGCATGGTTGCACTTGACTATTATTTTCCTCTGGTTCCCCGATCCACGTTCGACATCATCGATTTATCCAATCGTGTTCTTCTTTATATTATTTTGGCGACGTTTAGTCACATTTTGTATAAGAAGCTTCTAGGTCTTTATGTAAATCTAGTATCTATCGTTACAAAATCAGCGGATGAATCTCTTGAGCAAGTCGTGAAGACTTTTATTGTTTCGGTTGAGGCCAAAGATACGTATACGTTCGGTCATAGCGAGAGAGTCAGTGAGTATGCGGTAGAGCTTGCACGAAAATTGCCCGAATACCAGAATAATCCTAAAAAGCTGCATACGCTGAAAATGATGGGCTTACTCCACGACATTGGAAAAATTAACATTCCGGAGTCTATCCTCACCAAGCCTTCCAGACTTACGGATATGGAATACGAGATCATTAAGACACATACTGTTGTAGGAGCTAAAATGGTGGAGAAAATCTCCCTCTTAGGCCGATTAAAGGACGGGGTCTTGTATCATCATGAGAGGTGGGACGGGCTAGGGTACCCTAGCGGTATGAAAGGGGAAGAGATTCCGCTCGAAGCCAGAATTCTAGCGATAGCGGATGCATTTGATGCCATGACCTCCAATCGAGCTTACCGTGATGCGATGGCTCCGAGCCAAGCGTTCAGGCGCTTGTTGGAGGGGCGGGGGACCTGCTACGATCCCAGGCTCATCGATATCCTGACACCGCATCAGTTTTCGTGGATTAGCATTTGCAAGCAATCCAATAGTGAGGTCAGCGAGTTTGAAACGTTGATGACGCTGCAGTGATTGGAGCTATGTGCTGAAAGAATACATATATCTTTTCTTTACCTTGTATGAATCGGTATTAGAAGATATTGTTCAGGTATCTGTACAACGTAAGGAAGTGAACAAAAAATATGTTAGAGATTCGACAACTGAAACAGGAAGAGTTTGACTTTTTATTGGATATGCATTATGAATCTGTTCACATGGTAGAGGACAAGCCGACAAGAGAAGAGCTTCTAGGTACTCCCAGTATGAAAAAGTACCACGAGAACTGGGGGAAACGGGGAGACAGAGCGCTGGTCGCTGTTGACGGCGGTAAAGCAGTAGGTGCTGCATGGTATCGATTATTTAGTAAAGCCAATCCCGGTTATGGATATTTGGATGAAAACACGCCTGAGCTCGGCATTGCCATTCGACCGGATGGCCAGCAAAAGGGGGTTGGAACCTTGCTTATGAACCAACTGATTGAGCAAGCTCGAGCTGATGGGTATCCAGCACTCTCTTTGAGTGTAGATCCGGAAACGTTAGGGCTGTAAGGCTGTACGAAAAGCTTGGTTTTGAAGCTTGCGGGATGTCTGGTACTTCTGTAACTATGAAGCTAATCTTGTGAAAAGCTTGATTCAGTAATCATGCAGCGGCGGAGCTTGGCTATCGCTGCCGCTGCAACGTTTCCAGCACTGCCACCTTACTATTCCTTGACTTGATCGTGGTGATTTTTTTGTGCGGATAGATCAGGTGATTTGCGGGATTGCAGCTCTTTATCTACGGTCCGCTGAGATTTAGTAATTTTTGTTTTAGCCTTGGACACGGTGAATACCTCCTTTTTTCCTTGATGATCATAGCCTTGTTAATTTGTGTTGAAGGATGAAAAACATACGTGTAAGGGGAAAGATCGCAAAGAATTCATCCGAATTGCGGGTTTTGAATATGAGGGCTTCAGCCCAGTCGATGAGTTTGATTTTGATCCGGAAATCAGACAAAGGAATCTCGTCATTTCGAGTATGGCCTTTTCCAATGCATGAATGCAGCTTTGTCATTTGATATGCTATAATTCATACATAAAGGAGGCGAACTTCATGCAATTTAGTCTCAAAGCTCCAGACGGAACGGTTATTGATTCATACGTGAAAGATCACAAGGAATTCATCCGAATTGCAGGCTTGGAATATGAGGTCTTCAGCCCAGTCGATGAGTTTGATTTTGATCCGGAAATCAGACAAATGATAGAGAGTTCCGAGCAAGATCTAATCGAAGGAAGAGTGTTTTCCACAGAAGAGATGGTTGAAGCGATAAAGCGTGGTGAGCTCTAATTGACCGTACAGTGGACCGAAACCGCGCGAAATCGATTCCGACAAATCAAGAGCGAACATTTCAGTGAACAAGAAACGATTGAATATAAAATAAATTACTCCGGCGTGTCGAGCAAAAGGTTGTTCAAATGGGGACAACGATGCCCTCGCGTGAATATCTTGACACCTATTACTGTATGGTTGACAGTTATATTGTTTCTTATAAGGCTCTGGGCAAGGGAGAGCGGTACGTAATAACTTCATTCAAACATGGTGCGATGAAGCGCAATCTTAGATGAACGTGCCTATGAATGAGACCCGTAGTCAAGCACCAACACGAGTGCTCACCTACGGGTCTTCATTTATCTATTCATTAGTCAATCATTGTTTTCCTCGACTTACAAAAACCGCCGGTGATGCTTCTTCCCATCAAACGAGAACAGCACCGGTTTCTCCTCGACAACGGTATGCATGTGAACCGGCTTGCTCCAGAGCTTAAAGATGTAAGGGAGCGTGCGCTCCACATATTTGAGATCCAGCTCGATCCCCTCGTAGCAATGCTTCAAGTAAAGCTCGCCGCTCCGCTGGTAATCCCCATCCTCGACGACGATATAGGGGAAGCCTCCGTTCACGCGGGAGTACACTAACTGGTCGCGGATGTTTTCCCAGGTCTTATCGGTAATTTTCCATTCGGGACCCTTCTTCTCAAACACGTACAGATCCAGCTCTTCGGTCAGAGATTTATGCAAATAATTGCGGATAAAGGACGTATCCGACTCGTACTCGCGTACTTCAAACATTTTGCGGCGACCTTCTCCCGGCTTGCGGCCCAGCTTGCGGATTTCTTCCTCGGTCGGGTTATCCCAACGTTTTTCGATATCTTCAAAGATTTTTACGCCTAAGTAGTAAGGGTTCAGACTATTGCGCGACGGCACGACAACGGAGGAGTTGAGCTTGGAGTACTCGATGGTTTCTTCTTCGGTTAGATCCAGCTCGCGGAGGATGCGTTGGTGCCAGTACGAAGCCCAGCCTTCGTTCATGATCTTCGTCTCCAGCTGCGGCCAGAAGTAGAGCATCTCATCCCGCAGCATGGTCAGGATGTCGCGCTGCCAATCCTCCATATAAGGAGCGTGCTCCTCGATGAACAGAAGAATGTCCTTCTCAGGAGAGGGCGGGAAGCGTTTGGCTTCTTCCTTTTCTTCTGATTTCGGCTTCTCTCTGTCATCCAGCTCCCAGAGGTCTTCATAGCCGAACTTGCTTTCCTTACGTACGGAAGGTGCGTTGGCTTTGCCTTCCTGCTTGCTGCGGGATTGACGGTATGTAAGAGTCAGCACAGGGTCGATATGCTCCTGAATGGCGAGAACTGCGTCGATGAACTGCTCGACTTGATCTGTTCCGTGCTCGATTTCGTATTGGCGGATCCGTTCGGCAGTGGCGGACATGCTCTCGACCATATTGCGGTTCGTTTTGGAGAAACGCATATTGTTCTTGAAAAAGTCGCAGTGCGCCAGCACGTGAGCGACGATCAGCTTGTTTTGAATCAGGGAATTACCGTCAAGTAGAAAGGCATAGCAAGGGTCGGAGTTAATGACGAGCTCATAAATTTTACTCAAACCCAGGTCATATTGGGTTTTCATTCTGTGGAAATTTTTACCAAAGCTCCAATGGCTGTAGCGGGTAGGCATCCCGTAGGCTCCGATGGTGTAAATAATTTCAGCAGGACAGATCTCATAGCGCATGGGATAAAAATCCAAGCCGAAGCCTTTGGCGATTTCGGTGATTTCGTCGATCGCGTACTCAAGCTGGCGGATTTCGGAAGTACTCATGGGGAAGCCACTCCTTCCTGTTTGCTGAAAAAGGTCTTGAGCGCTTTGTAGACCTCACCCTTTTCCCGTATCACATAATGAAGAAACTTGGGGTCGTGGATATGGCGGAACGCTGACATGAGCGTACTGCTCCGATTGTATTGATTCACTTCACCATAGCCGAACATGTTGGAGCGTTCCATCAATTGGTTGATCAGCTTCACACAGCGCTCATTATCGGAAGTGAGATTATCGCCGTCGGAGAAGTGAAACGGATAAATATTAAATTGCGAAGGCGGGTACCGCTTGTCGATAATATCCAGAGCCGCCTGATACGCGGAGGAACAAATTGTACCGCCGCTCTCGCCCTTGGTGAAAAATTCCTCCTCAGTCACTTCCTTCGCTTCCGTGTGGTGTGCGATAAACACAATCTCTACATTCTCGTACTTGGTCCTTAGGAAGCGAGTCATCCAGAAAAAGAAGCTGCGTGCGATATACTTTTCAAAAGAACCCATACTCCCCGAGGTATCCATCATCGCAATAATCAATGCATTGGAATGAGGCTTCTCCACTTCCTCCCAAGTCTTAAACCGCAGGTCGTCCGGCGATATGCCATGGATACCCGGCTCTCCCGTCTTGGAATTGCGCCGCAAATTCTCAAGAATCGTCCGTTTCTTATCAATGTTGGACATGATTCCTTTCTTACGAATATCGTTAAAAAGCACCTCTGTCGTCGTCATGTTGCGCTTTTCTTTTTGTTTCAGATTCGGCAGCTCCAGCTCTGCGAACAGCAGCGTCTGCAGCTCCTCCATGCTCACTTCCGCCTCGTAGTAATCCTCACCGGCTTGATCGCCAGCGCCTTCACCTTTGCCCGGGCCCTGCGCAGGCTGCGGGTCTGTGCCCAGCACATCGCCGACTTGAGAATCTCCGTCGCCTTGGCCGACGTGCTTGCTTTTATTGTAGTTAAAGCGGAATCGATACTCATCGAGGCTTTTAATCGGAACCTTGACGACTTGTTTGCCGTTGGAGAGGACAATACTCTCATCGGTCACCAGGTCGGGGAGATTTTGTTTAATGGCATCTCGCACCTTCTGCTGGTGCCGGTTCTGATCCTGGTATCCTTTGCGGTGGAGAGACCAGTCCTCCTTGGAGACAATGAATAAAGGCTCTGTCATGCGGGACACCTCCTGAAACTTTTTGCTGGAAACAGTACTCTGTAAGCATAAACTGAGTATTCCGTAGGTAATATGAAAAGCAAAACGCGGAATGGATATAGCGAAAAAAAGCTTGTTACTAAATATATTCAGGTGTGCGGGGGATATGTGAATCAATAATCCGTAAATATTGGTTATGTTGGTTTGACAGTTCACTTTCGGCTATAATCAGAAGAGATATTATCGACAGTGGGGGGATCATATTTGTTTGAACAAATAGATAAAAAAAAGCAGGTTTTAGATCAGAAGAGGCCTTTTCCTCCCCATACATTAAAGAGCATCAGAGAGCATCTTATCGTAAATTGGACCTATCATTCCAACGCAATTGAAGGGAATACATTAACATTATCGGAAACAAAAGTAGCCCTTGAAGGAATAACAATTGGCGGAAAAACCATTCACGAACATTTGGAAGTTATTAATCATAAGGAAGCTATTGTTTATGTCGAAGAGATTGTGGGTAGACAGGAGCCCCTGTCTGAGTGGCAAATAAAAAGCATCCACAGATTAATTCTGAAAGGAATCCATGATGAAGACGCAGGCATTTACCGAAAGGAAAATGTACTCATCAGCGGTGCTAGACATATTCCTCCTGACGCAATGCAGGTTCCATCCCAGATGGAGCAGTTTATTGCTTGGTATCAGGCTGAAGGACAAAGGTTACATCCTGTTTCGAGGGCTGCTATGGTGCATAGTGATTTTGTGAAAATCCATCCGTTTATCGATGGTAATGGCAGGACAGCTCGCTTATTGCTAAACTTTGAATTAATGAAAAATGGATATCCACCCATTGTCATTGAAAAAGAAGAAAGAGCTAACTACTATTCAGCACTTGATGAAGCACATACTACAGGAGATAATGAACCATTTATTCATCTTGTTTCCTCCATTTTGAATCGAACATTTGATTTGTATTTGAAGTTAGTTTAGCTATAAGAAGTCTGCTTGGGCATACACGCTCAAGCAGACTTTTTTCTTATCACTAAGGTTTAGCTCGAGAAAGATGTCGAGTATGGTAGGGAAATCTATATGGCTGATCTAGAAGCTTTTGTAAAAGGTGAATATGGGGATGGCTTATCGGGTGGATAGAGACGCTTAAACCGATATTTTCCGAAAAGAGAGTTGATGAAACGTAAGACCTGAAAATAGGATTACGTCCCAATTGCTGGCGCATCATTCGGATTTCCTGTCATCGGACATTACATCAACTGCATTTGGCAATTCAAGGCGCATTTGATTTTGGCAACGGAGCGACGGCGCCTTTCTATTCGATCAACTTCTATTTTATTGCTGGTTACACGGATGGCGGATTTCCGTATGGAATTACGTGGGAAGAACATGAGACTCAGCAAGAACTTGAAAATAGGATCAATAAAGATGTAGGAGAGTTACGGATGAGTGACTTGAAGTTAACAGAACATCAATGGAAAGAGTTCGTTGAAACCTATGATATGTATATGGATGGCATCGAGTCTTTCTTGAATGCTGAGACTGGTGAACTTGTAACATTAAGAACATACGACATGGACGATGAGGATGAAGAGCTGAGCGAAATTATAGATGAAGGATTTAATGAAATTTATTTTCGTGAGGTTGAAATTGGTAAGTAACGGCGGTGGAATCGATCCATCGCTATTTTTGTTCGTGATGCCGCGCAGCACTAGAGGACCGATCCACAAAAAGACGATCCTCAATCATGCCGCCATAGACAGTGCGGAGAAGTTATTATACGACTATTCGTTAAAGGATGTTACCTCAAAAAGGATGCCGTCAAGCGCTGTAAAGTAGAGCGTATACCCGCCTCTCATCCACTTAGGCTCATGTTCGGATGCAACTCCGAAGGCTTGAAGCTTTTGGTGAAATTGATCCACTTCAGCTGCAGTGTCGACGTAAAAGCCTACATGGAAGTCCTTAGGATAACGATCGTAGTCTTCCAGGTTAGCCCTCATTTTGCTAAGAACTAAGGTAAATCCTTGTTCGTCATTCATGACGGCTATGGCATCCCCCTTTTGTTCTAAGAGCCTAAATTCAAATAAATGTTGAAAAAAAGCAATCGCTTCCGTTAGATCACGTACGCACAAGTTCAAATGATTAAGTTTCAAAACAAGATCACGCTCCTACCAAGTTTTAATCTAATGGTGTTAGAATAATCTAATGGCATTAGAATGTCAAGCCGTGTTATACTTCAAGTGAAATGAGGTGTGCGACTTTGGCGAGACGACGAAGGACTATTGAGCAGCAGGATGGGCGCGGTGATACGATGGGCTCGGGCTATATACCCCTTGATCGGGAACGGATCCTGGGAGCTGCGATTCAGTTGTTAAATGAAGTTGGACTCAAAGAGCTGAGCATGAGAAAAATCGCGGATCAGTTACAAGTAAAAACAGCATCGTTATACTATCATGTCAAGGACAAAGAAGAATTAATGCAGCTGCTGTCTGATCGAATATGCAAAGACATGGTATGGCCGGATTCATCATTGGGTTGGCAGGGACAAATCCTTCAATGGGCGGAGCAGTTCAGAAAGGTATTTCTCTCTTACAGAGATGCGGTAGAATTGTTCAACCAAACAATAGCGACGGGCCTGGAAAGATTGACTCAAATCGAGCATTTATATCAGCTTCTTACTAATGCGGGATTTCCGGATCGCTACGTCCCATGGGTTGCATCCATGCTAAAAAATTATGTGCTTGGTTTTGTAGCTGAGAATGCTCAGCTCATGGCGACTGCCAGCAGCCAATACGCATCGTATGAAGATATGAGCGAGCAGTATGACCAATTTTTCCGCCAGCTGCCGGAAGAGAGGTATCCGAATATAATTCGCCTAGCTTCGTATACAACAAAGACCGATTGGGAGAAAGAGTTTCAATTCGGGATGGACGTGCTTATAGGCGGTTTAACGGAAAAGTTTAAGAAGGAATAATGATAAACGGAATAGAGCATATAGTGGATGGAGCGCACTCCAATTCGTCGACAATGGACACTCAGACTACTGAATATGTTCATGTAGATGAAGGAGTGCTTTTTCCCCTTGCAGCCACAAAGAATATTTGTTATCCTTGATAGTAACAATGTGTTATTAACTAAATGGTACTAAGTGACAGAGTAGTATGTTATCTATCGGAGATTGAATAAAAGTGGGAGGGATGAACATGAACAAAACATGGGGTGGCTGGACTTTTTTTGAAATGGCTTGGCTTGTTTTATTTACCTTGGTGGCTGTGGGATTTACAGTTAGTTCTCACGACACTTTTCTTGGTTTTACGGTCTTTATTACCGGGGTGCTGTGTGTGGTGCTTGCGGCGAAAGGGAACCTGATGAGCTATGTGTTCGGGATGTACAATACGGTCGGCTATGCGTATTTAGCCTATGTCAATGGCCTATTTGGAGAGGTTATGCTGAATCTGCTTTTCTTCGTTCCTATGAACGTCGTTGGCTACTACATGTGGAAAAATAACCGTCATGATGGCAAGCTTTCCATGCGCCGGATGGAGCTTAAGGGAGTGCTCCTAGTGGCAGGGATCTGCGCAATAGGCAGCCTTCTGCTGGGAATCGGTTTATCTTTCGTGCCGGGGCAGAACTCGCCCTATATCGACGCAACAACTACGGTGTTATCGATCGTAGCCACATGGTTAATGGTCAAAAGGTTTAAGGAGCAGTGGCTGGTTTATATAGTCCTGAACCTGTTTACCGTGCTGCTGTGGGTAATTCGAACGCTGGAGGGCAGTGCTGAGGGACTGTTGATGATCGTCATGTGGAGCGCGTATCTGGTGAATGCGGTATACGGCTACTACAATTGGAGCAAAGGGGCAAGGGAGGTAGCGCTATGAAAAAGCTAGGCTTAACGCTGGGCAAGTTTGCCCCGCTGCATAAAGGGCATCAATTCATGATCGAGACGGCGCTGCAAGAGGTTGATGAATTGATTGTAGTGATCTACGAGACGACGGTCACCCGGGTTCCGCTTTCTATCCGGGCCAACTGGATTCGCAAGCTCTATCCGGCGGTCCGGGTGATCGAAGCCTGGGATGGACCGGATGGGTACTCGAACGACAGGGAGCATGAAATCCGGGAAGAGCAGTATATTCTAGGGCTGCTGAAGGGCGAGCAGGTGACGCATTTTTACTCCAGCGAGTTTTATGGAGAGCATATGAGCATCGCTTTAGGCGCTCTGGACCGGCGTGTGGATGAAGCACGTGAGCGGGTGCCGGTATCGGCTACCATGGTTCGTTCCGACCCCTACAAGTACCGCGAATTTGTAAGTGAAGTCGTCTATAGGGACTTAATAACGAAAGTGGTTTTCGTAGGGGCGATGTCGACGGGCAAATCGACGATCACTGAAGCGCTGGCGCAGCGGTACCACACTACCTTCGCTAGTGAGTATGGGCGCGATTATTGGACGGAGCATCAGGTTGATCGCAGGATCAGCTTTGAAGCGTTCGATGAAATCGCTGTGGGCCATATCGAGAGGGAAGAGAGGGCTTTGCTGGAAGCGAACCGGTATCTGTTTGTCGATACCAATGCGATTACGACCTATATGTTTGCTCTGGATTACCACGGCCGGGCACCGGAACGATTAACCCGAATCGCCCTGGAAAATGCGCAGCGTTACGATTTATTTTTTCTGTGCGACGATGATATTCCTTACGAAGATACGTGGGACCGCAGTGGGGACCAGAAGCGCCATATTTTTCACAAACAGATTATTGCTGATTTGAAAGATCGGCGGATTCCCTTTATTACGCTGCGGGGAAACTTGGAAGAAAGAATTCACAAAGTGGAAGAGGTATTGGCGAAGTTTGAACCTTACGGGAACTTTTTCGGGGAGTTAAAGGACTAGAGTAAAGAATGTGTGGAAAGGAGGCTTCGAAGGTGGAGATGCTGGATCGTGATGGACTCACGGAAAGGGAATTTTTGGGGGATTATCGGGCTGAGGATTACGAGCGTCCTTCGGTAGCGGCGGACATGGTCATTTTTACAGTGACGAACACAGAGGCGGACAGCTACCGCAAGCTTCCGGACAAAGAACTGCGAATTCTGCTCATTCGCCGGGGAGGTCACCCATTCTTGGGCAAGTGGGCGCTTCCAGGCGGTTTCGTGAGACCGGGGGAAACGACGGAGCAGGCTGCGGCAAGGGAACTCCGCGAAGAGACCGGTGTGGCCGAGGTTTATTTGGAGCAGCTGTACACCTTCAGCGATATAGGCCGCGACCCTCGTACCTGGGTGATGAGCTGCAGCTACATGGCCTTGATCAACAGCGACCAAGTACAGCTCAAAGCAGGGGATGACGCATCTGATGCAGCCTGGTTCAACGTAACCTATCGGCTGTTACGCGAACAGAAAGAGCATATCCAGGAGGGATATGTAAAAACACTGGAATATGAGCTAACGCTTAGCAGTGAAGCAGAAAAGCTTACTGCCGTTGTGAGGCGTACGGTGATGGTCACGCAGACCTCAACTAAAACAGATACCTCTATCATATCCAATGACGGATTCGCTTTTGATCATGCGAAGATCATCAGCTGCGCTATTGCACGTCTGCGTGGAAAGGTGAATGATAGTGATATTGCGCTG
Source organism: Paenibacillus hexagrammi (assembly GCF_021513275.1). Lineage (NCBI taxonomy): Bacteria > Bacillati > Bacillota > Bacilli > Caryophanales > Paenibacillaceae > Paenibacillus > Paenibacillus hexagrammi. The sequence goes on from NZ_CP090978.1 coordinate 1,226,811, forward strand.
CATTTAATGCCGCGCCTGTTTACCTTAACGGAGCTGCAGCAGGTTTACGAGGTGATATTGGACAAAGAGCTGCTGAAAGCCGCCTTCCGTCGTAAAGTAACCGATCTTGTAGTGGAGACCGATCATTATACCGAAAATGCGGGACACCGGCCATCGCGGTTGTATCGGAGAAATTTACAATATCTTTAGACGCCCAATCATTTCCACTAACATTAGCAATCTACAATAGACGGACAGGTAGATTACTAAGATAGGGAGTGATTGAGGTGTATTCGTTCAAGCTGAAAAAATGGGTTTGCTTGCTGACCCTAGCAGACATGCTAGGAGGTGTGCTTTTAACCGGGACGACCGCGATAGCGTCTGCGGCAGAAGTCCCTGTGGCAGGTACGCCATATCAGGCCAATGGGGCTTACGACGTTACAGAACCGCACATAGTTAACAATCCAATGTTCGGTAAAGGGCTTGCATTCGCGTCAGGCACCTTTGTCGCCAATTCGCAGCTCTCAAGCCGGATACATTGAGTATCACGAAAATAGCTTCATACTCCGTTGGGCAAACCAATGCCGATGGAGGCGTAGCGGAGATTGTAAAATTTAATAAGGATAACGGTAAATTTTATTTGGTTAACGGCTCCGCTGAGCCGCCGACTTTGGACATCGTCTCCTTGCCCGCTAGCGGAGGGACCCTGACGAAAGACAAATCGATTGATATCTCTGCTCTTGTAGATTCAAACGAATTTGCATACGGAGATTTAACAAGTGTTGACATTAACACGGCTACGCATAGAATCGCCATCGTGGTTCAGGAACAAGATGCAAACAAGAACGGGAAGATTCTGCTGCTTGATTACGACGGCAAACCAGTAACATCCTTTGAGGCTGGGGTTCAACCGGATATGGTGAAGTTTACATCGGATGGACGCTACATTCTGACTGCCGACGAAGGAGAGCCTCGCACAGCTGGCATGGATCCGCAAGGCAGCGTGACGATCGTAGATACGTCAGATCAAACCGTCACTCACGTGAAATTCGATAAGCCCGAGCTGATTGATGATCTTGTTCATATTCGGGGAGCATCCGATTCGTCCGGTAACATTACGGGCAGCGGCTCAAAAGAGGAAGCAGTTACAGATCTGGAGCCTGAATATATCGCGTTGTCTGGCGATGAGTCCATCGCATACATCAGCTTGCAGGAGAATAATGCGATCGCCGCTATCCAGATTCCAACCAAAACATTGCTTTCTGTCAAAGGCCTTGGTTACAAGGATTTTAACAAACCAGGAAACTCTTTGGACTTGGTGAAGGATAGCACGATAAAGCTAGAAAATGTGCCGTTTTTCGGCATGTATATGCCCGATGGTATTGCTTCTTATTCGGTAGACGGTAAGAATTATGTATTTACGGCGAATGAAGGCGATGCAACGGATTGGCCTGGAAGAATGAACGGCACATCCATTGGAGATATAAAAGCTGGCTTAAATCCGGCTTCGGCTGCAGCCGCCTTCTTAAATGGCAAAACTGCGTATGACAAAACTGAAATCGCTGGAGACATGGGCACGGATAACGTCTATTTATACGGTGGAAGATCCTTCTCCATTTGGAACGCGGATACGATGGGGCAGGTTTACGACAGCGGCAACGATTTTGAAACAATAACCGCCGAGCGGCTTCCTGACAATTTCAACGCCAGTAACAGTAAGACCGCGATGGACGACCGCAGCGCCAAAAAGGGACCAGAACCGGAATACGTGTGCATTGGTAAAGTTGGAAACCGTGTATTTGCTTTTGTCGGTCTGGAGAGAATCGGCGGAGTTATGACCTATGATGTCACGGACGTCCAGCATCCGATTTTTGTCAGTTACATCAACACGCGTGAGTTTACACCTAAGAATAATTTGGCAACCGATACAGGACCTGAAGGTCTGGAATTTATTCCTGCTTCGGATAGTCCGAATGGATTTCCTCTGCTACTTGTTGCGAACGAGGTAGGGGCACTGTTTCGGTACTACAGCTTCATATGGACACACTTGCGCTTAAAGGGCCGTCTACCATGCACATAGGGGAGTCTACCGTCGTTGAAGCGACTTATGGTGGGTTGCAGCTCAACCCAAGCTCCGGCATTGTATTCACAAGCAGCGATCCAACCGTAGCTGAAATCGAAAGCTCATCAGGAGCCATCACGGCTAAAAAGGAAGGGCATACGGTTATTACCGCTGTTTATGGAGAATTAAGCGAGCATTACACGCTATCTGTTCAAAGCAGCACACTAAAATTGCAATTGCTGGCGATGAACGATTTGCATGGCAACATCGATAGTGTGTTTAACGAAAAAGATTCCGGGATCAATGAAGATCTGGATGGCGATAGCCTGAAAAATAAAGATTTTGGCGGTATGCAGTACATGGCTGCCTATATCAACGCCAAAAAAGCGGAGAATCCGAATACACTTGTTCTGCATTCTGGAGATATGATCGGAGCGAGCCCGCCGTTATCCGCCCTGTTTCACGACGAACCGACGATTGAGATCTTGAATGACATTGGCTTTGATGTCGGTGCCGTAGGGAACCATGAGTTCGACGAGGGGACAGCTGAGCTGATCCGTATGATTCAAGGCGGGGCCAACGTCGACGGAACAGGCTCACCGACCTACGCGGGGATGAAGTATCCGCTTCTGGGTGCGAACGTTAAGTTTAAAGCGACCCACGAGCATGCCCTTCCACCGTATGCAATAAAAGAAGTGGATGGTGTTAAGGTCGGCTTCATCGGTGTCGTTACGGAAGAAACGCCAAGCATCGTCATTCCGACGGGCATTCAGGACCTTGAGTTTACGGATGCGGTGGAAGCGGTCAACGAAGCAGCGTCCGAATTGAAGGCCCAAGGGGTTAAAACGATCATCGTATTAGCTCATATGAGTGCTGACCAAGGAACGGACGGTACTTACACAGGAGAGGCTGTGAATTTGGCCAACAAAGTTGATGATGAGGTCGATGTTATTTTCGCGGCACATAATCATAAACGGGTGAACACGACAATTGACGGCAAGTTGGTGGTATCTGCATGGGAATACAGCAAAGCCCTCATGGATGCCGATTTGGAAATTGACCGCACGACCGGCGATGTGGTTTCGAAGCAAGCAGAAGTCATTTATAACTTCCGTACCGTAACCCCCGTTGTTTCCGTTCAAGCGATTATTGATCAATATAAAATGAAAGCCGGTCCGAAGCTGCAGGCTGTCGTCGGCGAGAATGTGAATCCGATGACAAAAGACTATCCGGGCAAAGGCACCGGCAAAAACAGCGACTATCCACTAGGTAACCTGATCGCCGATGCGATGAAAGCTGAAATGCATGCAGACTTTGCCATGATGAATGGCGGCGGCGTTCGGGCAACACTTGATGCGGGGCCTATTACATGGGAAGAGCTGTTCTCGATTCAGCCTTTCAGCAACACGCTGATTAAAGTGGAAGTGACTGGAGCGGATTTGAGGCAAATCGTAGAAGCTCAGCTGGGCACGAACCCGCTCTATGGACCGGATTCACATGTTGGCGGATTCCGTTATACTTGGGCGCAGGTCGGCTCAAACCGTAAGGTGATTGATTTGACATTCCCTGACGGCACGCCGATTCCGGCTGACGGAGCTTATACGCTCGTCGTCAACAGCTTCATGTTTACGAGCAATGATGCTAGGTATGTGAAGATGCATACACTAGGCCAGCATTCCGTGCAAGGTCCGGAAGATTTGCAGGCGACCGTTAACTTTGTGAAACAGTACGAGGGTCCGATCAACTATGAATCGGAGGGCCGTATTCGTGAGGTCGAAGCTCCCGATGCAGGCACAAGCAACGCGGACCTTGCAGCGCTGACGGCGAGCTCAATTCAAGGCTCTCTTCCATTGAAGGTTTCGGCAGCAGATCAAACTGAATATTCGGCTAGTGTCGGTGCGAGCGTCAATAGTGTAACTGTAACTGCTGCAGCTTATGCGCCTCAGGCGACCATATGGATTGACGGAGAAGCTGGGAACAGCAAGCAAATTGAATTGCGCGAAGGGGCAAACACTGTCATAGTTCAAGTGACTGCTCCAGACGGCATCACTCAAAGACTGTACAAGGTGCTCATCACAAAAGCAGCTGCAGTGACGGTTGGAGACGATGTGATCACGCTGACGGACTCTCCGGTGAGCTTGATCGTCCCAAGCGGAGCAGCGAATAAGCATGTTCAAGTCACGACCGCAACCTATGGAGATACCAAACAAGCTGCTCTGCCGCTTGTAGAGATCAAGGCGAGCACAGCGATCGGAGATGTGACGGTATCGATTCCTGATGGTACACGGATATCGGCTCCTGCATCTTGGAGCGGTGCGATACAACTTCCGGTTATTCAAGCAAACAATACGGTAAGTGTCCATCATGGAAATGTGAATACCGTCATAGAAGTGGGCTCACCGGACGTATCCCTCACATTTGATAAAGCGGTACGAATTCTTATTCCGAATCAAGCGGGTAAAAAAGCCGGGTTTGTACGTGCGGGTCTGTTTACGCCGATTACGAATACAATTAGTGCAGATTCTGGGGCTGCTGCAGACAGCGAGATTTCGGCCGGAGGTGAAGCGGCAATCAACGTTGGCAGTGATCTGGTAATCTGGACAAAGCATTTTACCCAATTCGTGACGTATACGCCTGTCTCGGGCGGCAGTAGGTCGAGCAGCGGCGGCTCCAGCTCATCCGCAAGCTATCCTCATTCCGTATCAGCCCAAACAGGCGGTACCATTACGGATAGCGGCGTAACCATCGTCATACCTACCGATGCATGGAAATCGGACTTCGCCGTGAAAGTTGAAAAAGTGATAGACACAGCAGAATTGATGACAGACAGCACGGTCAAGCTAGTCAGCGATGTGTTTGAGATCAAAAAAGACCAGGAAGGCGATTTCCTCAAATCAGTAACGATCACTCTGCCTTTCGATAAATCAAAAGTAGATCCTACAAAATCGCAGGTGTCGATCTACGGGTATGACGAAACAGCTAAAAAATGGATTGAGTTGGATCAGCCTCAAGTCGATTCTAGTCAATCTGTCGTGACTGGTTCGGTCAAACATTTCACGAAATTCGCCGTTCTGGCGACGAAGAAACAGCAAGCTCCAGCACCAACCGCGGGTCCTAATCCAACTAACACTGCTGATTTCTCAGATATCCGAGGGCATTGGGCGGAGTCTGCGATCAAGGAGCTTGTGAATGATGGCGTCATCGACGGGTATCCAGGAGGAACATTCGCCCCTGAAAAAACGATAACCCGTGCCGAGTTTGCTTCCATGATTGTCAAAGCATACCAATTAAAAGCGAAGAGCGGTAAGGAATTTGCTGATACCACCGGCCACTGGGCCAAAGATGCTATTCATACGGCTGCAGCCTACGGAATTCTAACAGGTTACAGTGATACAACCTTTGGCCCTGACGACCTGATCACTCGCGAACAGATGGCGGCGATCATGGCGAGAGCAGCGAATGTGCCGCTTGCATCAGGGGAGCTATCCTTCACTGACAAAGAGGATATCTCCGATTGGGCACAAGCATCGGTTGCGGCTGCGGCATCCAAAGGCCTCCTTAGCGGCTACGAGGACGGCAGCTTCAAGCCTGCGGCACATGCATCACGCGCCGAAGCGGCAACGATTATTTGTAAAGCAATAAACAAATAAGCAACGAATCAAGAGGCTGGGCAAAGCTTGAATTTGCTCGGCCTCTTTGGCTTTTTTTTTAATAAAAATTCGATCCATTTCCTTATTCTGATGTATAATGCTCAAAGGAAAACAGCTTTAATTGTCGAATCATTTACAAAAAAATTAGGGGAGGGTGCTATGAAGATTCATAGATTCGTCTTCGCGGCATTATTTATCATATTTCTGATAGCGCTTACTGCATGCTCTACTAGCCCTATACCGGATCGGCCGCAGCTGACGGTCACTCCTGCAGCTACAGAAACCCCCGAGCCAGTAAAAAAAGGGAAGGAAATTGTGGTGGGTCTTACGCTGCAAAATCTGAACAATCCTTTTTCGTAGCCATGTCTAAAGGGGCAACTGCGGGCGCCATTCTTCATAATGCGGATGTTATCACGGTCAGTGCAGATGGAGACTTGGTAAAGCAAACCGAGCAAATAAAGGAATTTATCAAGAAAAAAGTAAGCGTCATTTTAGTAAATGCCGTGGATTCTGTAGGGATAGCAGAAGCGGTCAGTGAAGCTAGAGCAGCCGGCATTCCTGTTATCGCGGTTGATGTAGAAGCTCAGGGTGGCGTGAATACGGTTGTAACCTCCGACAATTATCTTGCAGGCAAATTAGCTGGGGAATATGTTGCGAAACGATTACAAGGTAAAGGAAATGTGGTCATCATCGACGGACCGCCTGTATCTGCGGTGACAGATCGGATCGCTGGTTTTAAAGCTGCCATTCAAGCTACTCCCGGAATTAAGATCGCAGCCAACAAGAATGGCTATGGAAGCAAAGAAGCGACGGCCAAAGTCATGGAGGCACTGCTGCAGGACAAAGAGGTTGGTGCGATTGATGCCGTATTTGCAACCAACGATCCTTCAGGTGTTGGAGCGAATATCGCCGTAGAACAGGCAGGACGAGACAAGCATATCTTCATTGTGGGAGTAGACGGTGCGCCTGATGCCGTTAAAGCTTTGATGGAAAAGAAGAGCTTCGCCGCGACTTCCGCGCAATATCCGTTTGAAATGATTAAGCTGGCGATGGATGAAGGCTTTAAAGTTCTGAGAGGCGACAAAATTGAACCGTTAATCAAGATCCCGGTTGATTTGATTACGCAAGACAACGTAGAAACCTACAAAGGCTGGTAATGCTGCAGCTAATTCCCTCAGTATGGTGGTGCTCAAAATGTACAAGATTATCATAGCGGATGATGAAGACATTGTAAGAGAAGGAATACGGGACAGCTTGAATTGGAGTGAGCTGGGCTTCGAGGTGATGGGGACTTATGAGAACGGCCGTGAGGTGCTGCAGGCTGTTGATCAAGCTCCGCCCGATGTCGTGCTAACCGATATTAACATGCCTCTGATGGACGGGCTGGAGGTAACACGCTATTTGTTTGAACATTATCCTCAAACCAAAGTGATTATTTTAACAGGGTATGATGAATTCGAGTATGCCCAGCAGGCTGTAAAGCTGAAGGTTCACGATTACATCCTTAAGCCGAACACCGCGGAGGAATTGCGTCAAATTTTACGTAAGGTCAAGGCGGAGCTAGATGAAGAGAACCATCAGTTGGAGGATCTCAGCAAGCTAAAGCAGCAGCTAAGGGAAAGCTTGCCGCTTGTCAGAGAGCGGTTTCTGAATCAATGGGTAAATGGGGATGTGTGCGAAAGTGAGCTCAAAGACAAGCTCTCTTTTTTAAATATCCAAATACCTGGAAGTCATTTCATGGTGGCTGTTATCGATGTAGATGATCATGGAGAGCTGCAGCTATTTTATCCGGAGAACGAAAACGAACTGCTTTATTTTGCTGTGTGCAATATTGCAGGTGAACTTATTTCCAAGCATAACAACGGGATTGTATTCCAAAACCATAACGATCAAACGGTTATCATTCTATTTGGCGATCAGGCAGAAACGCTGAGCAGAGATGCATTAGCCGTACTGGAGGAAATTAATCAATCCGTATCGTCATATCTCAAATTTACTATTTCCATTGGTGTGGGGGATATTTGCCACTCGTTAGCAGCTATCCACCATTCGCATAGAAGGGCGACTGCTGCACTGGAATACCGATTCTTCCTGGGGAAAAATCGAATCATTCCTATTGGCGACGTGGAAGGGCAAATGAACGAGGGGGTGCCCTACGAGCGGTACTGGGAACGAAAGCTGATTACAGGCTTGAAATCAGGGACCCCGCATGAAATTGAAGAGATGGTTGAGCGAGTGATCAGCAACCTCAAGGAATCCTATCATTCAATGGAACGCTGTTATATTCATATTCAGCAAATAATCGTATCGATATGGGATATGCTGGAGGAGCTTGAGATCCACGAATCGCATCAGCATGAGGCATCAAGTCCTTTGACGGATATATACCGGTTAAAAACGATTGATGAGATTGCGAGCTGGCTCAAAGCATACTGCTTGCATACATCGGGTGTTATCGCTGAGACCAGAAACAATTCTTATAAGCTGCAGGCGGTAAGAGCGGAAGAGTATATCCAAGCACATTATGCGGATTCCGATATCTCGATGGACACGGTTTGTAAGTATTTGGCCTTGAGTACGAGCTATTTTAGTCTTATTTTTAAAAATCACACCGGTGAAACGTTCATCAGCTATCTAACTCGAATTCGTGTTGAAAAAGCGAAGGAACTTCTTAAATGCACGGATCTCAAAACGTATGAAATCGCAGATCGGATTGGCTATGCCGACCCGCATTATTTTAATTTGATTTTTAAGAAAGCAACGGGAATGACTCCGACTGTATTTCGCAAAATGCTATAAGGAGGGCTGGATTTGCTCAGGCATCGAATCATGCGTTTTTTTGAGTTTAAAAGCATTCAATCCACCATAGCAGTCGCCTTTTCCTGCCTAATCGTGGTTACCATAACGGTCATTGCATGGATGTCTTATACATTGTCCACCGAGGCTGTGAAAAAAAATTCCCGGGACTATACCTACCAGCTAATGGGGCAATTGAGCTCCAATATTGATAGTTATATGACTTATATGGATAATATTTCCCGAATGGTTCTCTCCAGCTATGACATCAAAGAATATCTTCTCAAACAGGTTTATCTGGGTGCCAGTGCCAAGGAAGATTTGAAGCAGAAGATTTCATTTCAGCTAAACACGGTGCTAAATACGAGAAAAGATATATCCTCCATCCTGATATTCGGCACGAATGGCGAGGTGATTCCTTATAACGATTATATCGAATTGAATCCTAACATTGTTCCGACCGAGCAAAGCTGGTATAAGAAAGCGGTTGAAGCAAAAGGAAAGGTCGTCATCTCTTCTTCACACATGCAGAATATGATCCTTAACGATTACAATTCCGTTATTTCATTAAGCCGGGAGCTGAATACCGATGTTGATGGGGAGAAGCTCGGCGTTCTGCTTGTAGACTTGAATTACAGCGTGATCAACGATATATGTAACAAGATTAAACTTGGGGATCGCGGATATGTGTTTATTTTGGATGCAGACGGAAACATTGTGTACCATCCCGATCAACAGCTCATCAACGGGAACCAGAAGAAAGAACTGATTTCGCAGGTCATGAATACGCCTGGCAGCAGCTTTATCACCTCTGAAGGAAAGAATAGCCGGATATATACGATCAAAACATCCCAAAGCACAGGCTGGAAAATTGTCGGGGTTACTTATGTAGATGAGCTGGTATCGAATAAATATGAGCTGAAAATGTATACATTTGTTGGCGGTATCGCATTTTTGATTATTGCCGTGATGCTTTCAGTTATTTTGTCTTTGCGTATTTCCAAACCGATTAAACAGCTGGAGCGCTCCATGAAGGAAGTGGAAAAAGGGAACTTTGACACGCAGGTCGAAATTCAGGCCTCGGATGAAATTGGACATTTAAGCAACCGCTTCAACCGAATGACCACAGAGATTAAGGAATTGATGCTGCAGAACGTCAAGGAGCAGGAGACGAAGCGAAAGATCGAGCTTCAAGCCCTGCAGGCGCAGATTAACCCGCATTTCTTATACAATACACTAGACTCGATTATTTGGATGGCAGAAGGTGAAAAGTCTAAGGAAGTGGTGCTGATGACCGCTGCTCTTGCCAAATTGTTCCGTTTAAGCATTAGTAAAGGCCAGGAATTCATCTCCGTGTTTCATGAGATTGAGCATATCAAGAGCTATTTGACCATTCAAAAAATGAGGTATAAATCCAAAGTGGATTTTGAAATCAACGTAGATCCGAGCATTTATTCTTGTAAAGTGATCAAAATTATTTTGCAGCCCTTGGTAGAAAATGCGATTTATCACGGAATCCGAAATAACCCGGGCATTGGCAAGATCACTATAGGCGGCAGCCGAACGAAGGATGAAATCATTCTTCAGGTTAGTGATAATGGGATCGGGATGTCACCGGAGGAGCTGCAAGGCCTATTTCAGAAGGAGCAGACATCCTCGAAGGGCAGCGGCATCGGCGTGAAAAATGTGGATCTGAGAATTAAGCTTCATTGCGGAGAACGATATGGGCTAAGATTTGATAGCGCCTTAGGGCGAGGAACAACGGTGAGTGTTGTGCTGCCGATTATGGAATAGGAGTTTAAAAGAACCTACTCTGATACACACGTATCAGGTTAGGTTCTTTTTTCTGGATAAAGCTGCGTTCATTACGAGCTTCAGTAGCTTTTCTCCGAGTATACCTTCTCCGAAAACTACTGAGCTCTCCATTATCGCTTTATCGATAGTCTGACCTACTCTGATACACACGTATCAGGTTAGGTTCTTTTTATTTTTCAGCAAAGTAGAAAAAATTCAACAATCGCAAGAAGATTTTCTATTATTTTCAGCTCGGTGCAAATGTATGATGAGAACAGAGTTAACCAATCGCTCTCTGGCAGGGAGGTGAGGAATGCTAGTAGTGTGCGGTAAATGTTTGTGTGCAATCTTTAGAGGGGGCAAGGGTTGACCGCAAGAGAAGGAGGGAGGAAAAAAAGAACATGCAAAAGAGTTCTTCTACTGGCTAGTGTGTCGGCAAACGTAGTAGCCAGAACGGACTCTCTCACATGTTCCTGATTAAGCAACTTCACACTTATTATCTCATAGTTAACTGATTTTTTCACGAATCAAATTCACTCATTATACGAAAATTCGGAGGAATGCTCATATGAAATCCATCAAAATCTTATTATTCATGTTTATAGCCTTTACATTTGCGTTAACAGGCTGCAGTCAGAGTGAGCAAGCGCAATCCGGAGCGGCAGCAACACAAGCGCCTACAGCAGAGGCGAAAGCAGCTGATCCTACACCTGCACCGCAGAAGAAGGTCGTAATCGGTCTCACTGTACAAAACCTGAGCAATCCATTCTTCGTTGCTATGTCCAAGGGAGCAACTGAAGCTGCTAAAAAGCATGGCGCTGAAGTAATTACCGTTAGTGCAGAAGATAATCTGGCTACGCAAACTGCTCAAATCGAAGATTTTATTACGAAAAAAGTGAGCATGATTGTTCTAAGCTCCGTAGACACCAAAGGGATTGCTGCTGCAGTAGGCGAAGCTAAGGCCGCAGGTATTCCGATCATCTCGGTTGACACCATCTCCGAAGGCGGAGTGAACGCCAGCGTTACCTCGGATAACGTGCAAGCGGGTAAAATCGCAGGCGAATATTTGGTGAAGCGTCTGAATGGAAAAGGAAATATCGTCGTGTTGGATGGTCCTCCGGTTTCTGCTGTATCTGACCGTATTGAGGGATTCATGGAAGCTATCAAGGGTTCCCCTGACATTAAAATTGTGGCGAAACAAAATGGTAACGGCAATCGTGAAACGTCCTTGTCCAAAATGGAGAACATCCTGCAAGCAAACGGTAAAGGAACGATTGATGCCGTATTCGCGATCAATGATCCAACAGGTATCGGAGCGAAAATTGCTGCAGAGCAAGCGGGACGAGATAAAGAAATGTTTATCGTAGGTGTAGACGGTTCGCCAGATGCTGTAACGACGCTCAAGGAAAACAAAAGCTTTGTCGGCTCATCCGCTCAAGCTCCATTCAATATGATCACCATTGCGGTAGACACCGGCTTTAAAATTCTAGCTGGCGAGAAGGTCGATGAGCTTATTAAGCTGCCTTGTGAATTCGTAACAACCGAAAATGTGAACCAATATAAAGGCTGGTAAGATCGATACCAATCATTCTGCGATGCGGGGCCCTCTAAGGTACCGCATCGCATTACCTATCTTCCATCAACCAGAAACGGTAGACAAAACATTGGGCTGGAGTGAGAGTATGGAGGCTATACGAACAACAGAAAATGAAAAAAATCAGACGTCTACATCGTCCATCGTATTGAGTATGCAGGGGATTTCCAAGTCATTCTCAGGCGTTACGGTACTAAACAATGTCAATATTGACTTGTATAGAGGTGAAGTGCATGCCTTAATGGGCGAGAACGGCGCCGGCAAATCAACCTTGATGAAAATTATGGCGGGCATTCACCGTCCCGATTCCGGCAGGATGATCTATCGCGAGCGAAATACTACCTGGCATAATGCTATGGAAGCCCGTGAGAATGGCATCAGCGTGATTCATCAGGAGTTAAATCTATCACCCAACATCACGATTGGCGAAAACGTATTAATGGGCACTCGATTTCCCAGAAACAAGTTTGGCATGGTGGACTGGAAGCAGGTTTACGAGCGTGCCCGCACCTTGCTGCAATCGATTGGATCCGAATTGGATCCTAGAGCGTATGTGTCAACCTTAAGCGTAGCTCAGCAGCAAATGGTGGAAATAGCCAGAGCTTTGTCCATCGAAGCCGAAGTATTGGTGATGGATGAACCGACAGCATCTCTGACACACAAAGAAATCGAGAAGCTTTTTATTATTATTAACGAATTGAAGCAAAAAAGGTGTCGCTATCGTGTACATCTCCCATCGGATGGATGAGATATTCAGAATTTCCGACCGCTGTACCATATTGCGGGATGGACAGTGGATTGCATCCGTGCCTATTACCGAAACGAATCCCGATCATCTTGTCAAAACAATGGTAGGACGCGAGCTCAATGAATTATTCCAAAAGCCCCCGTCCCACACAAACTGGATTGCGAATAAAACTCCGGTTCTGGAGGTCAAAGGTCTATGTGATAACCATCAGGTGAAGGATATCTCTCTCGAAGTGCATTCGGGGGAAATTGTGGGAATTTCAGGTCTGGTAGGAGCGGGAAGGACGGAACTCGTACGGGCTATCTTTGGTTTATCTACAATTACTGCCGGCGAAATTAAGATTGACGGGAAGCCGGCGGACATACATTCGCCAGAAGATGCCATGCGATATGGCATTGCGCATGTGCCTGAAAGCCGCAAAGAACAAGGATTGTTTTTAAATATGTCAGTGAAAGAAAACATCATGATGGCGGAAATGTTCCGATATCGAAAAGCTTCTCTCTTGGATTGGAATCAAATCAATGAGGAAACCGACAAGTACATTAAGGAATTAGGGATCAAAACAGCAAGTAAAGAGCTGAAGGTGGTCAGCTTGTCCGGAGGAAATCAGCAGAAGGTGCTTTTGGCACGCTGGTTGTCCATTAAACCGAAAGTACTCCTGCTGGACGAACCGACCCGAGGTGTAGATATCGGCGCGAAGACGGAGATTCATAAGGTTATCCATAAATTGGCCAAGAACGGCCTGGCTGTGATCATGATATCCTCCGAGCTGCCGGAGATCTTGGCGCTGAGTGATCGGATTCTCGTCATGCACGAGGGTAAGATTCGGGCCAATCTGCAGCGTGAGGAAGCCACGCAAGAAAAAATCATGTATTATGCAACGGGGGAAATCAAATGAGTGCGGGAACGGAAGTATTAGCCGGGAAAAAATATCAAAACACATTCACCTTTAAAAAAATCTGGAACCAGCTTGGCATGCTGCTTGTACTGGTTGCGATCTGTATCATTCTGGCTATTTTTGCACCGAATTTTACAGATACGAATAATATTCTCAACATTTTAAAGCAGTCATCTGTGAATGGAATTCTTGCGGCTGGAATGACTCTTGTTATTCTGACAGGCGGGATTGATTTATCTGTTGGATCAACGATTGCGCTTGCCGGAGTCGTTTCTGTGCTGCTCTCAAAAATGGGGTAAATCCATACGTTTCCATGGTCGCAGGGATTGCAGTGGGTTTTCTCGCTGGATGGGTGAATGGCTTCTTGACGGCAAGAACCAAGCTGCCTTCGTTTATTGTTACATTAGGCAGTATGACGTATATCAGAGGGGCAGCCTATGTGATTAGCGGTGGTTTGCCAACGATTTTAACATCCGAGCAGTTCAAATTTTTTGGTTCTGGCAAGTTTTTGACAATTCCTACACCGATCTATATTATGCTTGGCGTGTATCTGGTTATTTTTATCATGCTGAAATACACCATGTTTGGCCGGCATATTTACGCTATAGGAGGTAATGAGGAAGCGGCAAGATTGACCGGAATTAAGGTAGAAAGAACACTGATTAATGTATACGCAATCAGTGGGCTATGTGCGGGTTTGGCCGGGGTTGTCCTTGCTGGACGCTTGATTTCCGGGCAGCCGAATGCCGGGAATATGGCTGAGCTGGATGCCATTGCATCCGTTGTCCTGGGAGGAACAAGTCTAGCCGGAGGTACAGGACGCATTCAGATGACCATTATCGGTGTCTTAATCTTGGGGGTGATCCGCAACGGCTTGACGCTGCTAAATGTTAGTTTCTTCTGGCAGACCGTTATTACCGGTGTTGTCATTGTGCTTGCCGTGCTATTGGATCGTTTGCGCAGCGATAAGTAGGGAGTGTGTCTGTTACTATGGTGAAGGTTCGTTTCAGAAGCATCCGTACCCGCACAATGGTCACGATTGTGCCCTGGCTGCTGCTGTCCATGTTCGCATTGTCAGCAATCAGTTACACCTATTCCAAGCGTATTATCGATCAAGAAATTAACTCCAAAATGGAATATCAGCTGCACTCGACGATTAACAATATGCAAACCATATTAACAGCACATAGTAAAATTCCCGAAAGCTTGGCGCGCATGATTGAACCGGTAGGAGATCGGATCGATAAAGGGAAATATTTTCAAATTATTCAAGGCTTGCTCTCGACCAACCCGGATACGTTTGGTGTCGGCATCTGGTATGAGCCTTATCAGTACAAAAGCTATTTGAAATACTATAGCTCCTATGCTTATCGGGATAACGGACGTATCTTATTTTCTAATGATTATGACACCGAAGAATATAATTATCCGGAGAAGGACTGGTATCTGCTTGGCAAGAACACGACGGAGCGGGTGGCATGGACGGACCCATTCTTTGATCCAAATTCCAATACCACGATCTTGACGGCAGCCGTTCCATTCTACAACAACAATAAATTTCAAGGTGTCGTCTCAGCAACCATCAATTTAACGAATTTGCAGCAAAAAGTGGCTGATATCCATGTGGGCAATAGCGGATACGCCTTCTTGCTCGACCGTAAGGGGAATCTGATTGCTGGGAAAGATAACGAGCATGGTATGGATCCCAGTGCTAAAGAGAATGCGCAAGCAAGCTGGAATCAGCTTAGCCAATCAATACTATCGAGCAGCAGCGGGGTACTTAACCTTCATGACGAGAACGGCATCAATAATGTTTACTTTCAAACGGTACCGGATACGAGTTGGAAGCTGGCCATTGTTATTCCTCACGATGAGCTTTACGGGCAAGTCAACCGCTATTTGAAAATCTCCATAATGGTCAGTGTGTTTTTCATTGCTTTTGTTATCCTTGTCATTTATGTTTACAGCTTGTATATGACCAATTCGATTAAGAAGGTTCATATTCTCTCCAAGGCAATATCAGAAGGGGATTTGACGAAGCAAATTCATGTAGAATCCGTGGACGAATTTGGACAAATGGGCACAGGCTTGAATGCGATGACGAATCAGCTGCAAACCATTTTATCGCAGGTAGCCTTAAGTGCTAAAGGTGTGTATGAAACGTCCGTTCAGCTCTCGCATAATTCCGAGCAATCAGCCAAGGCTACGGAGGCTATTGCCCAATCCATCCAAGAGGTGGCTAGTGGCACACTTCGGCAGCTGGATGTCACGAGTGAAGCTGCTAACGCAGCGTCGGATATGCTGGGATTTATCCATTCCATTTCACAAAGAGTGGATCACGCGAATCAATCGGCCCAGCATGCGCTAACGGCAGCCCAATTAGGGAAAGCGGACATACTAGACGCCATCAGCCAAATGGATCTGATCTCGCAAAATTCCGCCAAGTCGGTGGCCCTCATCCGTCATCTGGAAGAGAAGTCTAAACAAATTAATGAGATTATGAGACTTCTCTCTTCGATTGCCAAACAAACGAAGTTGCTTGCACTGAATGCAGGTGTCATAGCCTCCCAAGCAGGAGCTAATGGGAAGACATTTGCCGTCATCTCCCAGGAGATTCGACTGTTGGCGGAGCATTCCACGAAGTCAGGCAGTGAAATCGACAGATTAATCGCAGAAATCCAAGCATGCATGGTTCAAGCTGTAGAAGCTATGAAAGAAGGGGACTCCTCGGTCCAAGACGGCAGACTGCTGATCAGGAAAGCAGGGGATTCCTTTACGGAGATTCTTCAGCTTGTCGAAGGCGTCTCCGGAGAGTCCCGTGAGATGGAGAGTGAGGTAAAAAGGTTTCAGCTAAGCGTAGAAGAAATCGCTGCAAGCATGAAGGCCATTCTGCATGTATACGAACAATCTGCAAGTGAAACGCAATACGTGTCGGCCATCACAGAAGAGCAGACGGCAGCCATTGAAGAGGTCGCTTCCTATTCTAGCGAGTTGGCTCATATGGCGAAGGCTATGGAACGATTAGCTGCTTCATTTAAGCTGTATAAAGAGACAGAAGGGGAGTGATCAGGGTGTGTGATGTCGTTGCACTTGGGGAGTTATTAATTGATTTTACGCCGCAACAGCCGGGTCTGACCGGGTCACCGCTATTTCAGCAAAATCCGGGGGGAGCACCTGCTAATGTGCTTGCGGCACTTGCGGCATTAGGTAGACAAACAGCCTTTATCGGAAAAGTCGGCAGCGACGACTTCGGACATTATCTGGAAAGTGTGCTGAAGGCGCAGCGGATTGATACGTCAGGGTTGGTATTTTCGAAGGACGTGAATACGACACTTGCCTTTGTTACGCTAAGCGATAATGGGGAACGGAGCTTTACGTTTTACCGCAGGCCGGGTGCAGACATGATGTTTCAGGTTCATGAAATCAATTACAGTCTCATTGACCGAGCTAACATATTTCATTTCGGATCGGTATCATTGACTCATGAGCCTGTCAGGTCGGCAACGCATGAGGCAGTTTCCTATGCCAAGAAGAAGGGGCTGCTGATCTCATACGACCCTAACGTAAGAATGAATTTATGGGACAACGCTGAGGAAGCAAAAGAACAAATTGTGCGCTGCCTGCCTTATGCAGATATCCTTAAGGTTTCTGAGGAGGAATTAACGTTCTTAACAGGCACGGACGTGCTGGAAGACGGTACGCAGCAGCTTTATAGCTTATATGGGACCCCATGTATTCTGGTCACTCTGGGGGAGCAAGGCTGCTTCTATCGTACCGGTGAGATCACAGGTCATGTCCGTGGTTTTCGTGTAAAAGCTGTTGATACAAACGGGGCAGGTGATGCTTTTTTGGGAGGTATTCTGTTCCAAGTTTTACAGATGAGCAAGCCTATGAATGAATGGAGTCGTGCGGATACGGAAAGCATGATTACATTTGGAAATGCGATGGGAGCGATTGTAGCCTCAAAGCAAGGTGCATTGCCTGCTATGCCCGGTTTGTCAGAGGTTCAGCGTATGCTGGGAAATATGTAAGATAAGCAACAAGAAGGAAGTCTGTATGTGCTGGATAGCTTTCAGACCTCCTTTTTATATGTGGTATTTGTAACCGCTTACAAATTATACATTTTGGGAGGAATATGAATGAAAGATTATCTTTATAAGCTGGCAGGTACCTGTTTGTTCTTATGGCTCACGCTTTTCTTGGCGCAGCCAATCTATGCGGCTGACAATCCTTACAATTACTACGATGAGACCTACCGCCCGCAGTATCATTACTCGCCACAGGCCAATTGGATGAATGACCCGAATGGCATGGTCTACTACCAAGGTGAGTACCATCTTTTTTATCAGTACTACCCGGATGGAGAGGTATGGGGACCGATGCATTGGGGGCATGCCGTGAGCACGGATTTGGTACATTGGACGACGCTTCCTATTGCGCTATATCCGGACTCCATAGGAGATATTTTTTCCGGCAGCGCCGTCATCGATTGGAATAACACAGCAGGCTTCGGTGCGGAGGCGATGGTTGCTATTTTTACACATAACGGCACCTCGCAGCAGCAGAGCATCGCTTACAGCACGGACAAAGGACGTACTTGGACGAAGTACGCCGGCAACCCTGTTATTCCCAATCCGGGCATTGATAACTTTCGCGATCCCAAGGTGTTTTGGCATGCAGCGACGAACCGATGGATCATGACACTTGCAGCGAATGACCGGGTCAAAATCTATACGTCTCCCGACTTGAAGAACTGGACATTTGCCAGTGATTTCGGTGCCGACCAGGGTTCTCATGGCGGTGTATGGGAATGCCCTGATTTATTTCCGCTTGCGGTAGACGGCAATCCGGCCAACACGAAATGGGTGATGGAGGTTAGTATCGGCAACGGAGGGGTCGCCGGCGGTTCAGGCATGCAATATTTTATCGGTGATTTCAACGGGAACGTATTTACGAACAGTAATCCGGCGTCAACGGTACTTTGGAATGATTACGGACCTGATTATTATGCGGGAGTAAGCTGGAGTGATATTCCGTCGACGGATGGTAGAAGAATTTGGCTAGGTTGGATGAATAACTGGAACTATGCCACGATCATTCCAGCGTCTACCTGGAGAAGCTCCATGAGCATACCAAGAGAATTAAAGCTGAAGACATATCCTGAGGGCATACGGCTGCAGCAGGTTCCTGTCCAAGAGCTTAGCACACTTCGTGGAACGGACAGCGCTTGGGGACCGACGACGATTTCCCCGGGAACGAACATTCTTTCTGCAAAATCCGGAGATGCCTTTGAGGTGATCGCTGAATTCCAGGCCAATACGGCGACAGCATCCGAATTCGGCTTTAAAGTGCGCAAAGGCGGCACTCAATTCACTTCGATCAGCTACAACAAAACAAATTCAAAGCTGTTTGTAGATCGTTCCTTCTCCGGCGTGACCGGCTTCCAACCGACATTTGCTTACAAGCATGAGGCGCCTCTGACTCCTGATTCGAATGGTAAGATACGTATGCATTTTTTTGTAGATCGTCAGTCCGTTGAAGCGATTGGCAATGACGGCAAAGTCTCGATATCCGATCTCATTTTCCCCGACCGTTCCAGTCAAGGCATGGAACTGTATGCAATCGGCGGGAATGTGACCTTGAATTCATTACACATCTATCCGATGAATAAAAGCATGGGTACGACCCCGTTTGTATCCAATTTATCAGGCTGGGTGACGATCAATGGCAAATGGGCGGATACGGTCGGGGGAAAACGCGGCCGGAGCACGGGAGATGCTTTCACGCTAAGCTCGCAAATGGGTGGCAACTTCACTTACGAAGCCGATGTGAAAGTATTAGGCAGCAGTGATGGAGCAGGCGCCCTCGTCTTCAGGGCGAACAGTAATGCAACCCGAGGCTATGTCGCTAACATCGATACGCGGAGTGATGTCGTCAAGCTGTTCAAGCTGAACGGAGACGGCACGACAACCGTGATCGGCCAGTTTGCAACACCGCTTAACACAAGCACCGATTATCATTTGAAAGTAGTTGCCTCGGGAACGAATATCAAGGTTTACCTAGGGACAACGCTTGCCTTGAATGTGAATGATTCAACTTACGATAGCGGATACTTCGGACTTAACGTCTGGAATTCGAGCACGGAATTCAGGAATGTGTACACTTCAGGTGTAACGGGGCTACTATCCAACCTCCCTAACATGGCGGTGCAAAGCGGAACTTGGAGCAATACGGCTTCAGGCAAGCAGGGAACCAACACGGGGGATGCATTTGCACTAAGTGCTCAAACTGCCTGGTATGTCGATTATTCCGCATCCATTAAGGTGACTACGGGAGGCGCAGGAGCCCTGGTATTCCGGTCCGATGCAACTGGAGCCAACGCTTATGTGGCGAATGTCGATGTTCAGAATCAGGTTGTAAAGCTTTTTAAATTTGTAAATGGCAGTGCTACGGTTCTTGGTCAATATGCAACACCTCTCTCATTCAATACCGCTTACCAACTGCGGGTAGTTGCCGATGGAGCCAATATTAAAGTGTATTTGAACGGCAATCTTGTTCATAATGTAACGGATACAACATTCAGCAGCGGACGATTAGGGTTGAATGTATGGAACGGAACGTCTATATTCCAGAATGTTTTATATGCAGCAGCAACGCGGGATTTGACCAATTCGGGCTTTGAAACAGGAAATTTATCGGGTTGGACCGTTGTAAGCGGTACGGCCTTCAATAACGCGGATGTTACCTCCGCCGCCACTTTCTGGGGAGGCCCGTTCAATCATCAGGGGAACTATCATCTCTGGGGCTTTAATAACGGCGCAGGCGCCGATTCGCCTGTAGGTGAGCTCCGCTCAGAGACCTTTACTTTAGGCGGTAACGGTCAAATCAGCTTCCTGCTTGCCGGGGGCAACGATAGCAATCATCTGTATGCCGCTTTAGTTGATGCGGCTACAGGAACTGAATGGATGAAGACAACCGGCATGAATTGGGACGGATACAATAGGTACTCCTGGGACGCTTGGCCATATATTGGAAAAAGCTGCTATATCAAGCTAGTTGATAACGCTAGCGGAGGTTGGGGGCATATTAATCTGGATGATGTGAGTGTACCTGTATGGAAGTAGCACTGATGATTATAGAATAATCTTACTTTGCAGTACTCTTGGCTACGAATCAGAGCCAGGGGTACTGCTTTCTTATTGAGTGTTACAAATATTCACAGCAATTCTTGTTGGCTATTCCTCCTTACCGACTTCTGAAGAGTAAATCCAAAAATATTGAACATATAACAAATATGTTTGAATTTAAAGCGCTTTCTAGGTCGTTCTATAATAAAGGTACAACAACAGAAAGGGGTCGCTACATGTCAAACCTATTCTACAAACCTGATAAAGCTTGGGTGGGAGATTTAATTCCCTTCTACAAGGACGGGACTTACCGACTGTTCTATCTTCACGATTGGAGAGAGAATAAAGAAACGTACGGTGAAGGAACTTCTTGGTTCGAACTGCGTACCAGCGATTTTGTTAAGTATGAAGAGATGGGGGAAACACTCAAACACGGCAGAATCGATGAGCAGGATATGAATTGCTATACAGGTTCTATCCTTGAAGCGAATGGCGAATATCATCTTTTCTATACCGGGAAAAATCTTTACAGTCCATTTTGCGAGGATGGCGTACCGCTTGAATGTGTGATGCATGCTGTCAGCAAAGATATGGAGACATGGACGAAGCTACCGGAGGACACGTTCTATTCCGACGGGATTCGGTATGAGAGGCATGACTGGCGGGACCCGTTCGTGTTTTGGAACGAAGAAGCAGGGGAATACTGGATGCTGCTTGCCGCTAGACTCAAGGAAGGACCATCGAGACGTAGAGGCTGCATTGCGCTTTGTTCGTCGAAGGATTTGAAGTCGTGGGAAATTCGCGAGCCGTTTTGGGATCCGAAGCTGTATGTGACCCATGAATGTCCGGACCTGTTTCGAATCGGTGAATGGTGGTACCTAGTATATTCTACGTTCTCGGACCGTTTTGTCACCCATTACCGGATGAGTAAATCTCTTAGCGGCCCATGGGAGGCTCCGAAACATGACGCGTTCGACGGGCGCGCATTTTACGCCGCCAAGACGTGGGGCGATGGAGAAAAAAGGTACGCCTTCGGTTGGGTACCCAGCAAGGAGAATGAAAATGACTTCAGCGATTGGCAGTGGGCCGGCAATCTGGTTGTACATGAGGTAGTCCAGCAGCCCGACGGGACGCTGACTGTCCGTATTCCGGATACGCTGGACCAGCATTTTGGGACACAGCAACATTTTCAATTTCATTCACGGATTGGAGAATGGAGAACCGCTGGGAATTCCGCAGCCGTGGAAGCAGATGAAACGTTTGCTTGCATTTCGGCAGGAGCGATGCCCTCCACCTGCAAGATTACGGCGAATGTGACGTTCACAGATCACACTCGTGGATGTGGTGTTATGCTAAGAGCAAGTGACGATATGGATGAATGCTATTACATTCGCATCGAACCGATGCACAACCGCCTCGTATTCGATTGCTGGCCCAGAAGAGTTAAGGGTGAGGCGCAGTGGCACATTGCAGGAGATAAGCCTTATGCAGTGGAGTTGGAAACACCGATCGATCTGAAGGCCGGCACTACGTATACAATCCAGATTCTCGTCGAAAATTCCGTATGCGTAGTATATTTGAATCATCAAGTAGCGATGACCACTAGACTTTACAACATGAAAGAAGGCAACTGGGGTTTCTTTGTCCAAGAAGGCCGAGCAGCCTTTGAACAAGTTGAACTTTCGGTTCTCAATCATAAGGAGGTTACCCAATGAAACGATATGCGAAATGGTATGCGCTTGCCCTGTCAGTTGTAATCGTCATTCCTCTGCTTAGCGCCTGCAATGCAAACAATGCAAGCAATGCAACACAGAACGCGGCCTCAGGACAAGCAAGCCCAGCCGCTGCTGACGAAAAACCTGCAAAGAAAACATACAAATGGTTTGTAGGACGCGATGTCAACGGCGCTCCAGCCGTTACCGTAAAAGAAATTGCAGAGGAATATTCGAAGACGCATCCAGAATTTCAACTTGTTATTGAAGGAACCGGTGACCGACCGTCTTATTTACAGAAACTTCGAACCTTGATCGCAAGCAACGAGATGCCGGATATGTTCGACACAGATTCCGATGCTTACGCCGCCCAGCTGGTCGAGCGGGGGAAGCTCGTTGACACGAAGCAGCTGCTTCAGGATCTCGGTAAATCTAATGATTTCCGTCCAATCGCTCTTCAATATCAGCAGTTTGCAGACGGCAGCATGTATACGCTTCCGCTGGAATTTGGCATCGAGGTTTTCTGGTATAACATGAAGATGTTTAAGGATCTCGGTATCACGCCGCCGACTACGTTCGACGAATTCATGAAAATCGCCGACACGCTTAAGACTCACAATATTACGCCGATCGCTGTAGACGGGAAGGATAAATGGCCGGTTCTGCGTTACTTGGCCCTCAAACCGTTCCGCATGACGGGCAACGATTTCATTGAGAACGTCAAGCAAGGAAAAGCATCGTTTACAGATCCTGCCGGTATGGAAGCAATTAATTTTGTTCACGATCTCGGCTCGAAAGGATACTTCCAGCAAGGATTTGCTTCGACCGATTACACGGCGGCGCGGGACTTGTTCTTAGCAGGCAAAACAGCAATCTACTACATGGGATCCTGGGAAACGATGAGCTTTGCCAATGATAAGATTAGTCCTGAGATGAAGGACAATATCGGGTACTTCCTGATGCCGACACTTGACGGCGCAAAAACGGCTCCTAATGATTATTTCATTAACTCGGGTATCGGTCTCGCGTTCAACAAGGATACCTTCGACGATAATATGAAAGGATTCGTGAAGTATTTGCTCGATAAATATCCGGAAGCCTATACGAAGAAAGGTCAATTCTCCCCATTCAAGTACTCACTAGCCAAAATGGACGGTATGCCGGATATCTTTTACAAAATCCAAGATGAAATTGCGAAATCCGGTACTGTATTCGCCGTACCTTGGGATACAAGACTCGACCCTGCGACAAACGAAATGCTGGGCAATGAATTGAACGCCTTAGGCATGGGCGCCATGGACCCGAAGGATTTCGCTCATGAGATGGACGAGGCTATTAAAGAAAACGCGCCGAAATATTTCAAATAGCAATGGGATTGGCCAACCTGGCTATCCGGGTTGGCCTCCATACAAGATATTCGAAAAGGAATGAGTGAGGGCATGGAAAAAATACTTCGAGATCGGAAAGCGATACTTGTCTTCTTATTTCCGGCGCTTGTTGTGTATCTGTTTACCGTATTGGCTCCCATCCTATGGTCCATGTATTACAGCTTTTTCTCTTGGGATGGCATCTCGCCGATGAAGTACATCGGATTTGATAATTACGTTAGAATGCTGACTCATGACAAGACGTTCTGGAAGGCTTTCGAGAACAATATGGTGTACGTCGCGATTATCGTGTTTATGCAAGTTTGCCTTGGACTGCTCGTTGCGATGCTCCTGACTACGATTCATAAGGGGAGAGAACTGTTCAAGACACTTTATTTTACACCTGCCATTATTACATCCGTCGCGATCTCCCAGTTGTTCCAAAGCATATTTTCGTTCGAACCGATCGGTATACTGAATTATGTCCTGCAAAAATTCGGTTTGGAAGTCTGGACCCGGCCGTGGCTGACCGATTTAAAATGGGCGCTCACTGCCGTATCCGTACCGGAAGGCTGGAGATTTATCGGACTGTATATGATTATTTTATTCACCGCCTTGATTTCGATCCCATCGGATGTGGAAGAGGCAGCGCACATTGATGGGGCTTCTAGCTGGAATCTGTTTTTCCATATTAAGTTCCCCATGATCAAGCCGGTATTGATGGTAACGATTATCATGGCGACGACGGGCGCACTCAAAGGCTTCGACATTCCGTACTTGTTGACAAATGGAGGCCCCGGCCGAGCGACTGAGCTTCTGCCAACTTACATGTACAAAACGGCTTTCTCACGCCTGGACTATGGGTACGGCAGCGCAATGGCTGTGTTTATTGTAATCGAAAGTTTGCTCGCAGTTGCTTTTATACGCAAAATGATGGACGAAAAATCTTAAGGAGACAAGGAAGATGAAACTTTCCCGAAAGTCTAAGGCTATCCTGCTGCTCGTTTCCTTAGCCTTGTTAATCATCCAAATATACCCATTAGTCTGGATCTTTATATCCAGCTTTAAAGACCCGCGCAAATTTACAAGCAATAATCCGCTCAGTTTGCCAAGTCATTTCACTCTTCAGAATTATATCAACGTTTGGAACAAAGGGAATCTCGGCACGTACTTTTTGAACAGCTTGATCGTTGCCGTTTCGTCGGTTGTGTTCATTATCGTGCTAAGTGCGATGGCGGCTTTCGTGCTGGAGAAGATGCGTTTCAAATGGAATAAAGGGTTGCTTTTCCTCTTTCTGTGCGGCATCATGATTCCGATTCAGGTAGTTCTGATCCCGTTGTTTATGATTTATAACAAGACGGGGCTCATTAATACGCTGACTTCCTTAATCTTGCCGCAGGTTGGCTTTGCGCTGCCAATTTCCGTGTATCTGTTCGTCAGCTTTTATAAATATATTTCCAATGAGATTATGGAAGCTGCTGTCATGGACGGATGCGGGATCTATCAGCTGTTTTTGCGAATCATCTTCCCGTTATCCCGCAATACGATCGTTACGGTAGCTGTTATGAATCTGATCTTTATATGGAATGAGTTCATTTTCGCCAACACGTTTATCCACGATTTGAAATTTCGGACGATCCCCGTCGGATTGATGGATTTCATCGGTCAGTATGGATTGACGGATTGGGGTGCGACATTTGCTGTGATCAGTTTAACCACAATTCCGACGCTGCTCGTATATTTCGTATTTAACAAAAGCGTGATTTCAGGGATGACGGCAGGAGCTACCAAAGGTTGACATCCCAAACCTTTGCGGCTGGAGTTATAATAAGTAAAAAGACCATCATCCATCTACAGCCGAGAGGGAATTATTATGAAATGGACCCGTCCATTGCTTGCAAGTAGCATTCGAAGCAAAATAATTATCTTGTGCGTCATCAGTTCGTTAGTGCCGCTTATTTTGATCGCTTCTTTCACGTTTGTTTATCTAAGTAAGGTCATCGAGCACAAATTTTCGGATACGACCACCAATTTGCTCAGCTCGATCAATTGGAACATTCAGACGTTCGTTAACGATGTAGAGGGCATTTCCAAGCTGATGCTGTCTTCGCGGGACGTGCAGTCTTTCCTGACGTATAACAAAGAGAATTTCAAGGAAATTTATCGTTTGCAGACCGTAACTCGGGATTTTGCCATCAATATGACCAATAATAAATCGTATATCCGCTACTTGTATATCGGCAGTCCGCAGCGGGATTTAATCGTGACGAATCAGTGGGATGCGACAACAAATGAAAACATCTACGGGGCTGTTACCCATTCCCAGTGGTACCGTCAAGTTGATACACTGCAAGGTCGAGGAATATGGCTAAACAATACGGAGTTCCAGATTCTCAAAACGCCTGATCTGCTGCTTTATGGCAAGAGGTTGAACAACTTGGACACGCTGGAACCGATCGGCTTGCTCATCATCTCTATAGACCGGCGGGTATTCGACGACATGTTCCGTGATATCAATAAACCCGCTAACGGGAACTTATTGATTCTGGAGCAGGACAGAGTGATTTATAATAACTCCCAAATCGGGCTGCAAAATCCGCTAAACGAACACGATTTGAACATTATATCCTCTTTACCTGACAAAGGGACTCGCATCGAAGAGATGAATGGACAAAAATACGTAATCACGTTCGATACGAACGCCAGTACTCAATGGAAAGTAGTCAGCATGATTCCGTATAACAGCATCAATTCGGAAATCGCATTCGTTCGCAATCTGACGATTGGATTAACATTGCTGGCTTTTTTACTGGCGGCTGGAGGCGCTTTCCTCATATCCGATAGAATTACGAAGCAGCTGACTATCCTGACATCCGTGGCACGGAAGGCAGCAAGGCGGGAAGAAATAGAAGGAATTCGATTTAAAGAACAAGATGAAATCGGCAGGATCGGTAACCAGTTTGTGCGGATTTTTCGGAATAACTCGGAATTGATGGATAAGCTGATGGAAGCGAAGCTGAAAGAAAAAGAAGCGGAACTGCTTGCCCTGCAGAGTCACATTAACCCCCATTTTCTCTACAATACGCTGAATTCCGTCTATTTGATGGCGGAGAAAATCGGGGCTAAGAACATTTCGAAGATGGTCATGTCGCTGTCCAACATTTTCAAACTCAGTTTAAATAATGGCGAGTATATTACAACAGTCGGCAATGAAATTGATCAAGTAAAGAACTATCTGGAGATTCAGAATATCCGCTACAGTGGGAGATTCGATGTCGAGATTGATTTGGAACCGGGAATTGAGAAGGACAGAATGCTGAAGCTGCTGATTCAACCCCTCGTGGAGAACGCTATCTATCATGGAATCGAGTTGAAAGAAGAAAAAGGGAACATCTACATCCGGGGACGAAAAAATGAGCATTCACTCGTTTTTGAAGTTGAGGATGATGGGGTGGGCTTTGATTCAACCACAGCTCGACCAAGCGGATATGCCTTGAAGAATATTCAGGAAAGAATTCAGCTTCACTACGGTCAGGAGTATGGAGTCTCCGTGGACAGTGTACCAGGCGTCGGAACCAAAGTAACACTTGTAATCGGCATTATGAAATGAATCATGAAATGAAGGTAGGCGTACATCATGTATAAACTTTTCATAGTGGATGACGAACAGTTGGTTGTGGAAGCATTATCAACCATCATTAACTGGAATGATTACGGAGTTCGGATCGTGGGAACCGCGTTTAATGGTAAACATGCCCTGGATCAGATTATCCAAATGGAGCCGGATATCGTGCTAACGGATATTCGGATGCCTGGCTTAAACGGACTTGAGCTAATTCGAGCGGCTAAGGAACATGGAAGCAAGGCGGAGTTCATTATCGAAAGCGGGTATTCTGAGTTTGTTTATGCCAAGGAAGCCATTGAATTGGAAGCTGTTGATTACCTCATAAAGCCAGTGGAATTGGATGAGGTCGCCAATACAGTGAAGAAGGCCATTAGCCGTTTAGAACGGAAATTAGAAAAGCCGGAACGTCAGATTGCTGAAGCATTGGACCGGGCCGTACTTACAGATCTTGTAGTCCACGGAACGTGTCCCTCGTTTAATCATAAGCCGTTAGAGCCTTATACCCTATTCTCCGTTATTGTGATAAGCAGCACAGCGGCTCATTGGCTTGAACGTCTGAAAGCTAATGGTTTTACAGACTCCCTATTGGATTTTTCTCTACAAAGGGAATAAAGGTTGATTTTCTTTATGAAAAGCAAAAAATCATCTTATTCTGTATGAATTCACTGGATGATCCGGCACAATTCATGGAAACCCTGAACATGGCAGTAACCACGTTCTCGTATGACGTTACACCGGATTGCTCGTCACTCGTGTTTGGAACCGGTACGGTAGTCAGAGATATTATGGATGCTCATATATCTTTTTTAGCAGCTGATGGAGCATGCCAAATGGGGCTGTTTTTTGATACTACGGTGGTAGATGGTAATAGATGGTTGGAAATCTCTTGTGTATCCGATCAATTTGCATCGGAGTGGTCTGAGGGTATACTCCCTAATTCTAGAAATTTCGAAAACATGCTCGAGTTATGGAAGGAGAAGGGATCGAGTGGTTGGATCACTCCTCCGGTCATGAAGAAGACAGCCGTGCAGTGGGCAAACCGGATGATGGATATCATCGAGGTAGATTATGGCGTTAACATCGAAAAAGTGATTGGAGACCGCTCTAAGCTCATTGATACGATGCTGCAAGCTTCGAACTGGTCGTTATTGATGAAGGAATGCCAGGAATTGATGAATCATGTGCAGTTCTTTCTGAATGTAACGAAAACGACCCTTAAGGAAAAATTGGTCCAAGAAATGAAAACATATCTCGAGACACACTACTGTGAAAATTTTCAGTTGGATCAACTGGCGGAGCAATTTGACCTAAGTAGCTCGTATATCAGCAATTTATATTCCAAACCGACCGGACAAACGATCTTAGAGTACACTACTTCTCTACGAATCCAAAAGTCGAAGCAATTACTTAGGGAAAGCAGCCTTAAAATATCAAAAATATCAAAATCTGTTGGATACGATAACCAAAGGTACTTCTGTCATGTATTTAAGAAGCATGTCGGCATCAGCCCAGGTCAGTATCGGGAAGAGCACATGATTCAACAGTGAAGCACAAAAATAAATATCAAATCATATCTATCCCGATCCAGCAAGTCTGGGGATCAAATAATGCCCTCTTATAGGACAGGAACACGGCAGATCAGGCTGTGTTCCTTTTTCGGTTTAATATGGGTCCCAGTTAGAGGCTAACTGTAATCTGGATGGGCATATGAATCTATGTCTTGCTCGTTTTCAATCCCTTGCCACAAAATCCCTTCGAATCGTATCCTATCCATGATAAAAACTCTGTTATAATAGACTGTACTTTAAACTCACGTACAGGAGACGTACTAGATGAACCCCAAGCCAAAGATTATTCATTTCCTTCAATCATATAAGAAAGCCAAGATCTCCTTGACGGAATTGGAAGCATTGTTTCCTGGCAATGCCTGTTCGTATGATCAGTTTGCGGGAGCCGTGCTCGAGCTTGAGGCTGATGGGATTTTAGAAATCATGAAGAGTAAGGGGCGAACGGGGAGGCAGCCTTCCTTAGCCTATCAATATAAACTAGCAAGATCAGTACTCATGCAGGATGTGCGAGAACAGGTGCACCGCGCTCGCCTCCATATGCATGAAGCTATCAGCCTGGATGCTTACTATTCCCTGGATGCAGCAGAATGGCTTCAAGACCTTCCCTATTTGCAGCAAATTGACGATTACTTAAAGCGGCATGGTTTGCCAAGCACAACAGTGCCGGCTCCCGAAAGAAGCTATGAACTGGTTCGGAATGAAAAATGGATCTCAGAGGGACAGGGTAAAGAGCTCTTGGAACGCATTAAAATTTGGGACAAGCTGCGGATCGTGCCGGCGGCGGACCCTCTAATGATGGCTGTGAATCCGCGCAGCTTAGCGAACGCTCATCATCTTCATTTTATCGTGGAGAATAAGACGACGTACCAAGCGCTGCTGCAGGAATTGCCGTTCATGCCATTTAGCACGCTCATTTATGGCTGCGGCAAGAAGATTATCAAGAGTATCGAGCTGTTGCCGATGCAGCTTCCGCTTGATTGTGCGAGCGGGCATCATTTTTATTATTTCGGAGATGTGGATAGGGAAGGCTTGAACATCTGGTACGCTTTGGATCAAAGGGTTCGACAATTATATGATGTGCCTCTGCAACCGGCGCTTCCTTTTATGAAGCATTCGTGCATAAACCATACGCCAAGGGCAAGGAGTATCAGCGGAAGGACGAAGAGGCGATGACAGCGTTTCTTCCCTATTTTCAACAGCAAGAACAAATTTTACTAAGAGGCTGTCTTCATGACGACGGCTACTATCCACAAGAGTCATTGCAGTCACCTGAGCTGCGTTCAATCTGGAGGAGTGCATCATGGAACTACTAAATATCGGTCAATTGGTAGCCGGCTTCAGGGAGCGGATGTCCAAGCTGGCATTGTTCGACCCTTTGTACGAGCTGCAGCGTAAGCGACAGACGGACCGTTCGGGAAAAGCCATAGATTTCATGGAGCTGGGGCTGCTGACGCTGCTCTTTTTCTTTGAACAGAAGCTGATGCGCAATCAGAAGGCCGGCGTGAAGGACCTTGCTCAATTTTTAATGAAGGTTACGGGCATTTTTATCGATATCGACGATAGCGAGTTCGAGGAGCTGGCCAGGCAATTGGTTCAAACCTTCCGCCCCGCCACGGGAAAGAAGCGGGATTTTTCTTTTTTTAATTGGGAAACCGGACAGACGGAGCACATCTACATCTCCATTTTGAAAGCAAATTCTTTCGATCTGAAAACAAATACACAATATTACACATTGGATGAAGATGGGCTTGAGCTGATCTTCGCAACCAAGGAATTTTATATGGAATTCCAGCTTTCCATCCATCAACTGGTACTGCGCAAGCAGCTGGAAAAAGGTGAATTTGAAGGAGCGCTCCGCCAAATCAATGAGATGCGCATCGATGTAGAGTCGCTGCAAGAGCGGATGGTGAAGCTGGAGCATGAGCTCAAACGCAATATTGTTTCGGAGGAGACATTCAGCCGTTACAAGTCGCTGCTGGACGATATCTATCTCAGACTGCACATGGAGAACGAAGAGTTCGAGGAGCTTCGTCAATTTGTGAAGGAAACAAAGGACCGCGTTCATGCGGAGTCGGTGTGGCAGCAGGACCAGAGGCCCTACGAGCTGATTTTGCAAATTTCCAACGAGCTGGAGAAAGTGCACGGCGAACACTCGATTCTATTCCAGCAAAGTATGGTGCTGAAAACACAGGCCTTACATGCGGCCAAGGAATCGCTGTATTACACCGGACTGGACTCCTTTAATTTTGAACAGGATATTGGCTCACTCATCTTTAGCACCCCGCTGCCGCTTGAAAGCATGAAAGGGGTCTTGTCGCCGTTCCTGCCAATTCAAGAGACGAAGCGTTGGTCGCTGCTTACTGTTTTTGCCGAGCAAAACATTCAGGAAGACGGGGATAAAGAAGCACGAGACGACCGCTTTCTGGAGCTTGGGGATGATCAGGAGGGTCAGCTGTATCAAGCGCAGCAGCAAAAGGCATTTAAGCTGCTGATGGAGCAGCTGCTCATCCTGATGGAGGCGGAGGGCCGCGTGTCCTTAAGCGATCTGGTGCAGAAGCTTCGGGAAAGTAAGCACGGGTACATATTGGATCGCCGGTTTTTCTATGATTTTTGGATTTATTTGCATCAGCGGAGTCCGCTTCATCGAAGTGGACGTTTGGGAGAAGCGGAAGAAGGAAGAAGCGCGTGGCTGGATGAGATGTATAGTCTCCTGGAGAGTCGTACTCTGATCATTACGGAGCTGCCGGACAGGCTGCGCGTGAATGAACGGTTTACGATCCAGAACATGCTGGCGGCTTGGGGAGGAGAAGAGAATGGCAGTTGAGAATCAGACGATCATGAAAGCATTTCGCATCTATACGCTGCTCGCCCGTGACGGAGCTGTCGGCAAGGAGATGCTGCAGGAATATTTGGCGGATGATGCGGTGAGAGGACTTGTCGACCAGTTTGCCCGCGAGGTAGACTGCGTGACAATTACGGTCGGCGATCAGATGTATATGATTCCGGAGACGAAGCTGTCGCCGTTTCATGTAAGCAACGAAACGCTGAAGCGCACGTACATGCGCGCGAATGCCGTAAATGCCGATTTATATTTGATGTATGTCAGTATCATTGTATGGATCGGCGCTTTTTATGACAGCTACCAGACGATGGAGCCTACGAGGAGCTTTATCCAATTGGATGAATGGACACTGCTGGTGAATGAACGAATCGCATCGCTGAAACGCCTTCCCGAGAACGAGCTTCGAGACATGGAAAAGGAATTCTCCTACAACTGGATGGCTCTGGTTGAAAAATGGGAGGCCATGGACGATATCAAGGAAACCGCGTCCCGGCAGAGCGGCAACACAATCAGCCGAATCAGCTTTATGGATTCGGTACGCCGATTTCTGGTGGCGGAGGGGCTTGCCCAAGACATCGGTAATCATGAAATCGCCTTGACGGAGAAGACGAAAATTATCGTGCAGCGGTATTTCATGGAGCTGGAGTATAATCGCGGCATTCTGGAGTTTTTGTATCAATTTGATCCGGGTGACAAGGAGGAGAGCGAACGTGCCGGCGATTTCTAAAATTCGATTTACGAACGTCGTCTACGAAGACGGCAATAAGAGATACAACGACGAGCTCTTCCATTTCGACGGGCACAACGGAGCGATTCTGCTGGAGAACGGCGGTGGGAAGACGGTATTCATCCAAACCGCAATGCAGGCGGTGCTTCCCCACACGGACTTGGCCGGGCGCAAGATGAAGGATACGCTAAGCCTGGAGAATGGCCCTGCCCACATTGCAGTGGAATGGATTCTGCATGAGCGTCCCCGAAGATATGCGGTCACCTGTGTCAGCTTATATTTGACCGCGACCGGAATTGATTCGTACCGGTATGTCTACGATTATCCTGCCTTGGATCCGGATGGCATTGAACAGATTCCTTTCGTGAAGGAGCAATCAGGCCGGCTGCGTCCTGCAGATAAGGGAGAAATACACGATTATTATCAAGCGATGACGCATAAAAAAATGAATGCAAGGATGCCGGCCGCGATCAAGGAATACAAGGCGATCTTGGAAAAGGATTTCCATATTATCGCGGCGGAGTGGGAACGGATTGCCAAGATTAACGGCTCTGAAGGCGGAGTCGAAAGCTTTTTTTGATGAATGCAAGACGACGGGGCAGCTATTCGACCGTTTGCTGATTCCTACCGTTGAGGATGCGATGTCCGGTTACGAGCACGGTGAGTTCACCGACGCTTTTGAAGCGCATCGGGAAGGCTTTAAACAGTACAAAGAGCTGAAGGAGAAGATTGAGGAGAATCAGCTCATTCTGCAGGAGCTTGGGAGCTATGTACAGGCCTGCTCCAAGCTTGACGAGAAACAGCGTGACTATGCCTCCGCACAATCCGAGGCGAAAGCCTATTTTATGCTGGCTGTGGAGCAAAAGGCAGTGGAAGAAGCCAGGCTGCTTCATTTGCGGGAGCAGCTGGCGGAGTCTGAGCAGCTAACTGCAAGATGGATGCAAAAGCGTGACTCGCTGCACATTGCAGAGCAGAAGCAAGAGCTTACGGTGATCCAAGAGAAGCTTCGGCTTGCGGAAGAAGATGCTGAACGCATGGAGAAGCAGCTGCGCACAACCAAGCAGAACTACTATTCGATGCGTTTAGCGGCATACAAGCAGCAGTGGAAGGAAGCGGAAGAGACCTACAAGTATGTGCAGCAGGAGCTGAAGCTGCTGGGCAGCAGCTTGGAGGAGTCTGAGCTTGAGGCGGCATGGCTCCGCAACAGCGGGCAAATTCGCAGCTTGTTTGCCAAGCTGGAAGCAGATCGTCAAGCCGAGCAGCAGAAGCTGCTTACGGAGCAGAAGGCGCAGCAGAGCCGAATCGAGCTGGAAGACCGTATGATGAGTGAGCTTTCACAGGAGCTGGCGGAGCTCAAGGCCCGACTTGCCGCGAACCGATCCATGGTAGAAGCCAGGGACCGAGATCAGGCTCAGCTCCGCAAGCAAGTGCTTGCGAATCCTGCTGTGGACAGCATCGAGTCGAAGCTGCCGGAATGGATTCAGCGATACCAGAAGCTGGATGAAGACAATGTGCGGCTGACGCAGCTCAGCAAAGAACTGCTGGCGGTTAAGGAGAAGGACGCTCACGAGCTCGAAGAGAATGAGCGGAGCATGAAGCAGGAGCTGTCGGGGCGTTTACACTGGGAAGTGAAGCTGGATACCTGCAAACAGCACCATGAACGCCTGCTTGCCGAGCTTGCGCAATACCGGATGGCATGGAGCCGGTTAACCTCCGTTTACGAGAAACAAAGTACGATTGAAGAACTGCTGCGAGACGATACAGCCAAGCTTGCCAAAGATAAAGAAGCCATCCTGCTGAAGGAGCGGATCGCCTTCCGCTTTGTGGATGATTATGCCGGACAGGATGTATTTTTTGCCGATGTAGTTGTATCACGCTTGCTTGAAAGATGGAGGAACCGCTTTTCGCTGCTGGAGACGGGAACCCGTTATTTGCAGAGCGTCGGTCAAGTGTCTGAGACAGCTCATGCTCATCCGCTTTGGTCTGTGACCTTGATCACAACAGACCGGGAAGTAGACGAACTGACCGAGAGACTCCGCAAGGAATCAGCACATTTGCAGTTCCCCATTCGGGTTTTAACTGCGCAGGAGGCCGCGATTCTGGCTAATCAAGATGTGACCAAGCTCGAAGACACTGCGGTATGGATCGAGCCTGGGCATTGGGCCGGTAATGCCGATCCGGCTTTATTTGCTTCTTGGAAGCTGGCCATTCAAGAGCAGGGCGGCATCATTCAGGAGGAGCGCAAAAGCAAGGAGCATGAACTTGGCAAGGCGATAGAGATGCAGGGGGCATTCTACCGTTTTATGGAGCAGTATCCATTAGAAGCAGCCCAAGAACTAGAGATGCAAGTAGCGAATACACGTGAAGCCGTTCGGAAGCTGGAAGCTGCTTCAGAGGTGCTTACCAAGAAGCTCCGACAAGCGGACCGAGATATTCAACAGCACCAGAGGAGCATGCAAGAGCAGAAGGAAGAAATGTCTGTTCTTCAGCAATGGATCGAGAAAGGGCATGCCTATCTGGAGCTTAGCAAGGAAATTCAGGCGTTTAAGGCTCAGAACGATCAGCTTCAGGAGCATGTGGATGCCCTGCAAAGCAAGATGAACAGCCACCAACGCGCCAAAGCGTACGCCGAGATGCTGAAGGATGACTTGCGGCAGCAGCTGGATGTGATCAATGTGGAGCTGGCGAGTCTTCAAAGGCAGGAATTGTATAACGCCGTAGCGGCAGCTGAGCCTATAGCGGCTGAGCATAGTCTGGAATGGCTGCGAACGGAGCGGCAGGATCTTCATCTGAAGCTGAACCGTATCTCACAGGGCCGTCAGCAGCTGGAAGAAAAAGCGCAGCATGCGAGCAAGACGAAAGCCGCTCTGGAGAAAGAAATGAGCAAGCTGCTTCAAGAGCATGCGGACCTTGAGCTGAATGAGCAGTCCAGCCTGGCTGTCACATATAGTGAAGAACGGATGGATCAGCTGCTCCAAGAGCAGCGCGACCAGGAGCAGCGTTTGGGACGTGCGCGGGAAGCAAGCCGAAAAGTGGAGAAAGAGGCTGATATCTGGCAGGCGAAGATCCATCATCTAACCGAGCAATATGCCAAAGATCATGCGGCGCAGCCGATGCTGTTCATAGAATCACTGCGTAGCATTCGCGCCCAGATCGAGCAGGAAGAGCAGCAACTTCAAGATAAGAGACAGGCCTTATCGAAACTGCATGCGCAGCTCCTTCAGCAGCTGAACAAAGTGGAGCAAGTCATTGACTTCCTGACTCCATATAAAATCATGCATGGCTTTGAGAATCGCCAGACGAAGTCGATCGAACTCACTCAAGAGGCATTGACTGAATTCCAGTATGACCGAATGAATATCGCCAAAGGCGCCATGACTCGTCTCCTGGCATGCACAGATGCCATGCAGGAAGAAGAGAAAACGCTCAAAAGAGCGAAGTCGCGTTTCATTGATTTTTGCCGCAAGCAGATTAAAGACGTCAAGACAAGAGAAACAACCGAGCAGGGGATCGAACAGAGGGAATCATACGCGGAAGTGGAGTCATTCTGGCAGACGATGAAGACGCGCATCGAGCGTGTCAACCATATCGCGGAAGAATCCATGAGGACGCACAATCAGCAGCTGGAGCAATTCATCGTGTACGTACACAGTCATCTGAAGCTGATCGCTTCCGAACTCAGGGAGATTCCGAACAAAACAAGGGTGAAAGTGGAAGAGGAGTGGAAGTCGATTTTCACCTTTCAGGTGCCGGATTGGGATGAAATGGAGGCGAAGGATCGAATTCGCCAGTATGTGGAGTGGATTCTAGGTGAGCTTGACAAAGAGCGTTACCGTGATGACAGCGGGCTAGAGTTCAAAACTACGGTACGCAAGGATATCGAAAAATGGCTGGATACGAAGCAGCTTCTCCAGATTGTCATGCAGGGAGCGTCCCATGAAGGTCACTTGCCGCAAGGTGACGAATGAGAACAATGTTACGAAGGCGTCCTTCTCCTGGGAGCAGTCCAATAACTGGTCCGGCGGGGAGAAGTGGAGTAAGAATATGACGTTGTTCCTCGGACTGCTCAATTATGTAGCGGAGAAGAGACAGCACATTCAGGCCCACATGAAAAGGCATCGTACCGTCATTCTCGACAATCCTTTTGGCAAAGCATCCAGTGACCATGTACTGAGTCCGGTCTTCTTTATCGCCGAGCAGTTAGGCTTTCAAATGATCGCATTGACTGCCCATGCAGAAGGCAAATTTCTCAAAGACTATTTCCCTGTAGTATTTAGCTGCAGGCTGCGTCAGGCATCGGGCAGCAGCAAGCAGGTGATGACGAAGGAGAAGGAGATTAACCAAGCGTATTTCCGGGACCATGCGCCGATTTCGCTGGAGAGACTCAGCGACGTGAAGCAGATGGAACTGTTTACCTAGAAAGCATAGAGAGCAGCCAAATTCAGCAAGCTAGCGGAGGATGGCTGCTTTTATGCTATAATCAGGACGAATCTTAGACGTTTAGGAAAGGTTGATAGACTTGTGGCCGCGACTTAACAAATGGAATACGCTCCGCAACCAAATTTTGGTTGGATTCCTGCTTATGATGATGATTGTACTGTGTTTGGTCGGCATCATCACCTTTAATTCCGTATCTACCTTGCTGAAAAATAAAGCGGAGAAGCAGATTAAACAGACCGCGATACAAGCAAGCGGCAGATTGGAAGCGCTTATCAATCAGGTCGATACGCTGACAACCCAAGCGATTAATGATCCGATCGTGCAGCAGCTTCTGCTCTCCGAGCTCAACGGCATACAAGCGGATATTTATCAAAAACAGAGCTTGGCGCAAATTGCTAACGAAATTCAAGGCTATTCAAGCGGGGTTACAGCCGTAGAGGTATACAACAGCGACTATATCCGATTGTTTCCTTTGGACGGTCAGTTGCTGGTTAACAAGGTGGACACGAATTGGATCGCGCAAGCCAATCAGGAGAAAGGGAAGCTCGTCTGGATCGGTATAGACCCGAAGGATTCTGACTCCGTTCTGGCAATCAGGCGCATCAGCTTGATCGACCGCTGGTTTTCCAATGGCGGCTATTTACTGATTCGAATTAACCGCAATTATTTTGAGTTCAGCAAAATTCTGACGGATGAGCAAAATCATGAAGCCATGCTTTTGGTAGATCAGAACTATAGACCGATTGTTTCTGATAATCAGGAGACGGATGACATTCATACCCTGATGAATTCCGATGAACAGACGGCCATGATCGACGAGGAGAAATATATCGTTGTCAAACAGCCAACCACTGTAACAGGCTGGACGCTGATGATCCTGAACCCTGTGGACAGCATTACGGAAGGGATTTCAGTTCTTCGTACGGCTATTATTGCTTCTGGAGCGGTAGGCTTTCTTTTATTCCTGCTTATGTCCTTCCTGCTGTCAACCATGATTACAAGGCCGATTCTGAAGCTGATCAAAGCTATGCGCAATACAAGGCAAGGGGTACTCACACCGAATCCGATTACATCCTACACGATCGAAATCAACGATTTGAACTATACGTATAATCAAATGGTCGGCAACATCAATCATTTGATAGAACTCGTTTATGAGAAGGAAGTTATGCAGAGCCGCACGGAGCTGAAAGCGCTTCAGGCTCAAATCAATCCGCACTTTTTGTACAACACACTGGAAGCCTTATATTGGTCGCTGCAAGAGCGAGACGAGGAAGAATTAGCGGAATATGTGGTAGCGATGTCGGATCTATTCCGATATATAATTGGAAACCCAAGCAAAGACGAGTGGGTGACCATTGGGGACGAGCTTGAGCACATTGAGCGATATTTGCTCATTATGCAGATGAGGTTCGGAGAACGTCTGACCTGGAGCTTGGAGTGCTTGGAGGAATGGAAAATGGTTTCGATACCGAAACTGCTGATCCAGCCTTTAGTTGAGAATGCGATC
Organism: Paenibacillus hexagrammi; assembly: GCF_021513275.1. NCBI lineage: Bacteria > Bacillati > Bacillota > Bacilli > Caryophanales > Paenibacillaceae > Paenibacillus > Paenibacillus hexagrammi. The sequence goes on from NZ_CP090978.1 coordinate 1,265,250, forward strand.
CAGCATGGATTGGAAGGTCGAACGGGCCAGGGAACTGTGTCCCTATCTGTGACCAAATGCCGTGACAGCGAGCATGTAGAGATAATCATTCAAGATGACGGACCTGGGATGGACCAGGAAACGCTGGATTCTCTCCGTGCATCCATGAAGTCCGGCAAGGTCCCTTCGAGGAAAGGCAACGGCATGGGATTATCCAATGTAGCCCACCGAATCCGGCTCTATTTTGCCGGTACGTCACCTGAGGAAGAAAGCTTGCGTATTGAAAGCTGTCAAGGTAAAGGCACGAAAGTCAGTTTTGTAATACCGATGAATCACGGAGGTAAGGAATGAGCCCAACCCGAAAATCGATTATGGTCGTAGATGATGAGCCGTTAACCCGTAAAGGTTTAACAAAGACTTTGGAGACTTGGTCTGCCGGAAGATACCAAATTTTGGCTGCGGATAGCGGAGCTGAGGCTTTGGACATACTAAGGGAGTCAACCGTTCATTTGCTCATTACGGATATCCGTATGCCTGAAATGAATGGATTGCATTTGGTGGAAAAGCTAAACGATACCGGGCACAAGCCGGTTGTCATTATTATTTCTGGACATCCGGATTTTGATTATGCCCAAACGGCGATCCAGCTTGGCGTAGTCAACTATTTGCTGAAGCCGCTGAATAAGAAGAAGCTGATTGATGCCGTTGAAAAGGCTCTGCAGATCGAGGGCGAGCGAGAAAGAGTCGGTACCATGGAGAAGCTGGTGGATACCAAGCTGCTTGACGCCAAGACAGACCATCCGAATGTAGCAGCACCGGTGAGTGAAGCGATTCGCTACGTGGAAGAGCATATCGGAGAAGCCTTCGGACTCCGTGAAGTGGCGGAGCATATCCATTTGAATCCCAGCTATCTAAGCACGTTGTTCAAGGAACAAATGGAGCTAACTTTCAGCGAATATGTCACCCGCAGCCGCTTGCAAAAAGCGAAGGAGCTGCTGCTGAATTCCAAGCTGCCCATCGCGGAAATCGCCGAGGCCGTGGGCTACCAGACAGCCAAATATTTTATAACTCTGTTCAAAGAATACGAAGGCAAAAGTCCTGCGCAATACCGGAAAGAAAATTTGGATACGGGCAGCGAAATCTAAAAATAGTGGAACTTTCCCTAAACGTTGTTACCTTATCCGGCCCCTAGGCAGCTGATAGAATAAATAACAGAAACACAAATTAATCAAGGGGGATTCACTCAGTATGAAAAAAGCGCTTACACTTTCAGTAATGCTTACAGTTTCCATGGGCAGTATCTTGGCAGGCTGCTCCAGCCCTAAAGAAAATAATGCAGCAGCAAGCAGTGCACCGCAAGCAACTGCAACAGCGAAAACAGACGCAGCAAAACCGGTAACGATTAAATTCATGCACTTGTGGCCGGCAGGTAGCTCTGCAACACAGAATAAAATTGTAAACGATATCATCAACGAATATCAAAAGGATCATCCGAATGTCAAAGTTGAACAAGAAGTGTTGGAGAACGAGCAGTATAAGAATAAAATGAAAATCCTCTCCACATCCAACGATCTTCCGGATATCGGGATGACTTGGGCAGCAGGCTACATGGATCCATATGTGAAGGGTAACTTGTTCGCATCCTTGGATGACGTTTTGGGAAGTCCGGAATTAAAGGATAAATTCGTAAAAGGAACTACAGAGGCTTTTGCATTTAGCGGCAAAACGTATGCGCTTCCAGTAGAGCTGAATATCACGCCGGTTTACTACAATAAAGAAATTTTTGCGAAAAACAACTTGCAGGTTCCTAAGACTTATGAGGAATTTAAAAATGTTGTGAAAACGCTTAGCGCCGCAGGCGTTGCCCTAATCGCACTTGGAAACAAAGACCGCTGGACCGGTTCCCTGTGGTATATGTACCTGGCTGACCGTATCGGCGGCAAAGAAACACTGAAGAAAGCAATCGACCGCACAGGCACATTCGAAGATCCAAGCTTGATCGAAGCGGCAAAGGATATTCAGGATCTTGTAGGCATGAATGCCTTTAATAAAGGCTTTAACGGATTGTCCAATGATGAAGGTAAAGCTGAGTTTATGAATGAAAAAGCAGCGATGTACATGATGGGTACATGGGAGCTTCCGAACTACACAACAAACAAAGATGTTCCTCAAGAATTTAAAGACAAGATCGGCTTCTTCAAATTCCCTACGGTTGAAGGCGGTAAAGGCGATATCAACAGTTGGGTAGGCGGACCGGGCGTAGGTATGTTCGTATCCGAGAACTCCAAGGTTAAAGATGCTGCAAAAGATTTCGTGAAGTTCTTTGTAACGAAGTGGGGCGAGCACTCCGTAACAGAAGCGGGCGTTATTCCAGCTACGAAGGTGGACACTTCCAAGATCCAGCTTCCGCAAATGTACATCGACTTGCTGAATGAATTGAGCCAAGCAAGCAACATCACACTGTTCGCTGACGTTCAAATGAAGCCTGCAGCAGCTGAGACACACTTGAACATGATTCAAGCTCTGTACGGCAAAGCAGTCACACCTGAAGAATTTGCTAAGAAACACGAAGAAGCGTTAGCCAAAGAGGCTGGCAAATAAAGAAAAGCACGAAGGAGTCGAACAGATATGGATAAAGTCATGTCCAACCGAAAAATCATAGCGCTTTACGTGCTGCCTTCGCTCATCATGATTATGGCGCTGATTTATATCCCGATCGTGCTGACCGGCTATTACGGGATGATGCAGTGGGACGGCGTTGGAGCTATGACGTTTATCGGTATGGAAAACTACGTGCAGCTCTTTAAGGATAGCTTCTTTTGGCAGAGTGCGGGCCATTCCTTCCTGCTCGCTCTCTTCTCCACTTTGAGCTTGGCTATCTACTTGCTGGTAGCACTTGTATTGTCGGGTCAGATCAAGGGAGCGAACCTGTTTCGTAAAATTTACCTGATTCCGATGCTGCTTTCCTCGGTAGCCATCGCTCAGTTGTGGCTCAAGATTTTCCATCCTACTAATGGTGTACTCAACTCCACCCTCGAGGCGCTCGGGGTGGAACATACACCGGAATGGTTGTCCGATCCGTCCATTGTACTGTACGCAATTTTCATCCCTATTTTGTGGCAGTACGCAGGGTTTTACATTCTCATTTACTATGCAGCTTTAAAAAATATTCCGTCTTCCTTGATTGAAGCTGCGCGAATTGACGGTGCCAATCCTTGGCAAATCGCGCTTCGCATTAAGCTGCCGCTCGTAACTGAGGTAGTGAAAGTAACCATCGTACTTGCCGTCGTCGGATCACTTAAATATTTTGATCTGATCTACGTCATGACAGGTGGCGGACCTAACCGCTCAAGTGAGGTTATGGCCTCCTACATGTATCAAAAAGCGTTCAAAGGCTATGACTTCGGATATGCCAGCGCAATCAGCTTCTTCCTGCTCATTATCTGTCTTGTGGCGACTTGGCTGATCCGCAAAGCGACAGCATCCAAAGAAGAGATCCAATATTCCTAAGAAGGAGAGACTTTCCATGAAAACAGCTACTGCTGCGGGCACGCAGCCAAAGGCGGGAGTCTCTCGGATCTCGGTTCAGATTGGCTACGGCCTACTATATCTGATCCTGATCGGGGTAGCGGCTCTTCGAAGTGCTCCCGCTAATCTGGCTTCTGTTGTTCTCGCTGAAGAACAATCAAGAAATTTTTAATCTCGCGCCGTTCGCGCTTCCTCCGCATCCCCGTTGGGAAAACTATGCGAAAGTATGGACGGAAGGCAATATCAGCTTGTACTTCTTCAACAGCGTTTGGATTACGGTGCTGTCAGTTGCTTTAACGGTGGTACTGGCCAGCTTGGTTACCTTCGCCATCACAAGGATGAAATGGAAGCTGAAATCACTTGTCCTTGGCTTGTTCATGATCGGGATGATGATTCCAATCCATTCCACCCTGATTCCGCTGTTTAGTATGTTTAATAAAGCACATCTGATTAATCATCCGTTATCCTTATTGCTTTCGTATATCGCGTTTAATATGCCGATTACCATTATGATTCTTCTCGGTTTCTATTACACGCTACCTCGCGAGGTAGAAGAAGCTGCCGTGATGGATGGCTGTTCCATCAACCGCATATTCTTTCAAATTACACTTCCCATGACTGCCTCCGTGATCACAACTACAGCCATTATTAATATGATTTATAACTGGAATGAGTTTATCTTCGTCAATACCTTCATCAGCTCCGATAAGTTCAAGACGCTGACGGTAGGAGTTCAAAACTTTATCGGCCAGTATACAACGGATTGGGGCGCGATCGGTGCGACTTTGATGATCAGCATTCTGCCAATTCTCATCGCCTTCTTCCTGCTGAGCAATCGAATTGTAGAAGGTATCGCAGCTGGTTCAGTCAAAGGGTAATAACCACTTACCAAGAACTCGCTAGGGATTTTCAAACCCCTAGCGGGTTCTTTCTATATATCTATAGCCTGATTGACAGGAACATTGAATTTTTATACATTGTAAACAAATCGATTGTTTGCAAATTGCAGGAATAGAGAGGAAGTCTCACCATGAGCAGCAGTGAGTTCTTAAAGCTGGAGAACCAACTATGTTTCAGCCTATATGCCAGCTCGAGGGCAATTACGAGATTATACCGCCCTATGCTCGATGAACTGGGCCTAACATACCCGCAGTATTTGGTCATGCTGGTCTTATGGGACCAGAAGGAAAGTACCGTCAAGGACCTGAGCGAGAAGCTGGATCTCGATTCTGGGACCCTTACCCCCATGCTGAAGCGTATGGAAGCGCAGCAGCTGATTGTCAGGCAACGGTCACGGGAAGATGAGCGGGTGGTTGATATTACCATAACGGATACAGGAATGGACTTATACGATAAAGCCTTATGTATTCCACAAACATTGCTAGCTTCCAGTCAAATGACGCCGGAAGAAATCGTTCAGTTCAACAGGCTGTTAAAGCAATTTTTAAAAAGCGTGAGTGAATTCGAGTAGTGTTCCCTTTAAAAAAATCATGACGAATCGAAAGTTTGCAGACCTGGTTTGCAAACTTTTTTGATGTTTGCCTTTTTTGGAACTATACTCTTTGGTAAACTATAAAATAAAGTCACATTTTGTATAAAATTGTTGAGGAAGGTGTTCCTTTGATTCACAGTGATTTGTTTCATGTTCATAATATGCTTCAAAGTAAAGGCATTCTCATCAGTTTCTCCGGCCGGCTCTCCCAAGGACTTATTGAAGAGTATGGCGAAGCCGTCAAACGGTACATGGAGCTGGATAATCGTCCCAAAACAGAAATTTTCCATATATTCTCTATATTTATTGAGCAAACGCAAAATATTAAGAATTACTGCACAGCAAAAGCAACCAGCAGCTCCGCCGAACGAATCGAGCAATCCTCTATTGTTACGATCGGCAAATGGGAGTCAGGGAATTATGTGTGCTGCGGTAATTTGATCGAGAATGGCGATATGGACGAGTTGGTTGCGAATATTCAAGCTATCATTGATTTGGATAAAGAGGGGCTAAGGAAGCTTTACAAGGAGAAGCTGAGGCAAGAGCTTCCGGAGGGCCAATCCAGCGCAGGAATCGGTTTGATCGAGATGGCTCGTAAAGCCAGCTGCCCGTTGGAGTATTCTATAACACCTATTGATGATCAATTGTCATTCTTTACACTAAAGGCGGTTGTTTGATGATGACGGATATGCAAGCCATACATATAGAAGGTTCAAGGAGTACGCCGGAAATCCATTTCGATCCAGTTCTTAATACTTTATCTGTAAAAGGGCAATCGTTTCCAGAGAATGCATTCAAATTTTACGAGCCGATTCTCGCTTGGCTGGACATGTATCTGGAGCAGCTGCAGCAGGAAGTAACGGTTAAGTTTGAGTTGATGCTTCCCTACATTAATACGAGCAGCACGAAGTGCTTTATGACACTGCTGGAGAAGCTGGATGAGGCTCATGCCGCTGGCAAGAATGTCCAACTATTCTGGTATTACGATATGGAGAACGAAAGTGAGTTCGAGTGCGCGCAGGAATTCAAAGAAGATCTGAATTTACCATTTCATTTGATTTGTAAGGAAACAACGTAGGGGATGAAGCGTGAATCCGGCAATTCGGCTGAACAATTGTCATCCATCCGCAGCACGCCTTTCTATGACCGGAATGTGATTAAAGTCATTGCATTAGCTTGTGTGCTTATTGTATTTTCTATGCTGTTAATCGGCTTCTTGTCCTATTATTTTACCGAAAGAGAAGTAATTAAGAAGCTTAAGAACAAAGAACTTGGTTACATTGCGCAGTCTGTTGCTTCGAAGGTCGAAGGGCGTATTGAACGGGCTAAGGAGACTTCGTTATTGCTAGCTGATGATCCAAGTGTTGTTGAATGGGTGCGCAGCGGGGAACAAAACGAGGAGCTCTCGCGGATCGTTTTGGAAAAGCTCAAAATGAACGGCCAGAAGCTGGATTACAGCAATTCCTTTATTGTTAGCTCGGTAAGCGGTCAATACTGGTCGGAGAACGGTACAGTACTGGAGATCATGTCTAAAGATAACCCGGATGACGATTGGTTCTACCAAACATTAATCTCCGGTAAGAAAGCGGACGTCATCGTCGATTACAATGATGCCCGCAAGCAATCCTTTGTTTTCGTCAACGTTCTGATCGGTGATGCTAGCAGCCCTATTGGCGTAGCTGGAGTAGGACTAAGCTTGAAAGATTTGTCGGACGATTTCGAGTCTTATAAATATTCAGCTGACAGCCGAATGTGGATGGTGGACGCGTCAGGCACCATTCATTTGTCGGACCGATTCGAGCTTACCGGCAGTAGGCTGTCGGATATCGTGTCCCGAGAAACGTATGACAAGGTTATGGATGGATTTCATCGGGATGTCCAGGTTTTGGAATCGTACAACCTTAACGGTGAGCTTGTTGATATGATCAGTTATCCGATTCAAACCATGAATATGAGGCTCTTATTTCAAATCCCGCGTTCGGATACGGTGTATTTCCTGAACAGTATTAAGATTAATACGGCTATTGCCATCTTGATCGCCTTGTTTTCTACCGTTTTCTTTTTTTCTATGTTTCTCGCAAACTAGCGAATCCCTTCAAACGGGCGCTAGAGCTGAATGAAGAGCTGGAGCTGCAGGTCAGCGAGCGGACTAAGGAAGTTGCTGAGCGAAGCAAAGAGCTTCTGGATAGCATCGATTATGCAAAGCGAATTCAGGAATCGGCGCTTCCTGACAGGTCGGACATGGATCGTTTAATGCCGCAGCATTTTGTGCTATGGGCTCCAAGAGACGGTGTTGGCGGGGATTTCTATTGGCTTAAAGAAACAAAGCATGGATATTATGTTGCGGTGGGCGATTGTACAGGACATGGAGTTCCGGGAGCATTCATGACCATGCTCAGCATCTCGCACTTGAATCAAATCGCAGAACGGTGTGAGGAAGGAGACCCAGCCGGTATCTTGTATAATTTGAATCAATCGATCAAAGCAACGCTGAATCAGCAGGATCAGTCGGAGCTTGCAGACGACGGATTGGATATCGCTTTATGCTATGTGGGACATGAACAGTTGATCTTCGCCGGCGGCGGCAGCTCGCTGTTTGTCATGGATCAAGAAACGGGATTAACGGTTTACAAGGGTAATAGAGCCAGCCTTGGTTACCGCAGAACAGCGGATGACTATCCATATACGAGCACGATTATCTCCAGGAATGAAGGGATGACGATCTACATGCTAACGGACGGGATCGTCGACCAAAGCGGCGGAGAAAAGGGATTTTCTTTTGGTAAAAGCAGATTCAAGCAATTTATTGAAGCTCATGCTGCTCTGCCGCTCGACAAGCAGCGCGAATTGTTTATTGCTAAGCTTTCGGAATATCAAGGGAAAGAAGACCAGCGTGACGATATGACGCTTTTGGCGTTTCGCCCGCTACTGCAGCAAAGGTTCAAATAGAAGACAAAAAGGGGCCGGGTAACCGTGATAAGCTATCGAAATGATCAGCAGCAGGGCTTTGAGAGCGAACTAAACATGCTACAAGACGCCAAAAAACTGGCTGATCAGTATGAGCATCAGGACCAGCGGCTCATGTCCGAGTACCGAAGGCTGCTGTCCGGCTATGAAAAACTTTTGCGCGTTACCAAGAAAATCTTAACGATCAGCGATAGGCAGGGTGTGGCGCTCAAACGATGTGAAGATGAAATGAAGGCTTTGCTAAATAACGCCAGCCAGGGCTTTCTGACCTTCGGAGAAAGTGGAATTGTGCATAAACAGTACAGCCAGGCTTGTTACCGCATCTGTAATCAGAAGCCGAGCGGCATGCATTTCGCGGAGCTGCTGTGGGAGGCCAGCGGTGAAGAGAGCCAAGCAGTCAAGGCTTTATTAGCCATGATGTTCAAAGAGGCTGAGGGGCATCGCAAGGAATCCTTACTAGCTGAGCTCCCTAATTTGGTCATCCTCAGAGATCGGCACATTCAGCTTGAATATAAGTGGATTCAGCAAGCAGAGGGTGAGAGGGAAACGCAAGCTGTTATGGTGGTCATGACGGATATGACCGTACAGTTGAAATCGCAGGAAAAGGTGGAATATCTCAGCTATTTCGATAGCTTGACAGGACTTCGGAATCGAGCATACGTAGAGACGAATCTTGCTGAATTCTTTCAGAATGATCAGTTTCCCGTCAGTCTAGTGCTTCTGGATATGAACGGGTTGAAGCTAGCTAACGACGTGTTCGGTCATCAGCTTGGCGACCGCTTGCTGACAGATGCCGCCCAATTAATTAGAGAGACCTTTGGAGATGAGGCAGTCGCTGCAAGGTGGGGCGGAGATGAGTTTATCGTGCTCCTACCGAGAACGGAGGAGGAGGCCTGTCTTAGCAAGATTGGAGAGCTTAAGCAAGCCTGCCAGGTAAAGAAACCCTATCCGATTCAAGTGAGTATGGCGATAGGCTGTGTAACGTCCGGGCATGAGGATGGCGAGTTCCTATCGATGTTCCAAGCTGCGGAGAAGGAAATGTATAAGAATAAGCTGATCGAGAGCAAAATGGTACGAAGAAGCTTGATGTCCAATATTAATGAAGCGATGTATGCCCGAGATATCGAAGATGCCAAACATATTGATCGAGTCGAGAAGCTGGCAGTCGGATTTGCCGGTAGAGTAGGGGTTGAAGCACAATCTGCTCAGATGATGAATCTGAAGCTGCTCATTAACCTGCATGACGTAGGTAAGGTAGTCATTCCATCCCATATTCTAGAAAAGGAAGGCTCGCTAACCGAAGAGGAATGGGACGTCATGCGCTCTCACAGTGAGATCGGCTATCGGATGGCCCTATCTTTGGGGGAACCGGCACTGGCGGAAGCCATCTTATCCTTACACGAAAGATGGGACGGTCTCGGCTACCCATACGGTCTGAAGGAAGATCAAATACCAATGCTCTCTAGACTATTTGCGATTGTAGACAGCTATGATATCATGACTCATGATCAGGTATATCGCAAAGCGATGAGTAAGGAGCAAGCCTTGCAGAACATAGCAGAGGAAAGCGGCTTTCAGTTTGACCCTTCCATGGCAGAAGCGTTCCTGGATTACATGAGAGAGAGCTTACCGGTAGAGGAGGAAAGACAGTGCCAAGAATCACGATCCGCGGATTGACCGTGGAGCAAATTTGTGAAATGAGTGAACCCCTTACCCGCAAGCTTGCAGACATTTGCCAATGCGGTGAAGATAACTTTACCTATGAATGTGTGAACTTTATATCTATCTTCGAAGGCAAAGTAACTGATTCGTATCCCTTCATTGAGGTAGCATGGTTTGAGCGCGGCACAGAGGTACGGAACCAGTTCGCGCAAGCGGTAACAGAGAGCGTGAGAACGTTCGGATATGAGGAAATAGAGGTGGCCTTTACAACCTATACCCAGGAAAGCTACTACATCAATGGGCAACCTCAAGCGTAGGCTTGGGGTTTTTCAGTTGATAAGAAAGTAAGGACGACGAAGTCGTCTATCCCTGGTTAATAAGTCAGACAGAAGGAAGAGATACGTAATCATGGGCTATTTTTGGTATATTCTCATAAACAATATCGTCCCAATTGGTATTATGATTAGCATCGGAGTGGTGATGTACAAAGCTTTTCGGCTAGATATTAAGACTCTTTCCAAGCTGAACTTCTATGTATTTTCACCTGCACTGGTATTTACCAAGCTGTATGAATCAGAGATTGACCTGCAAGTGTTGATGCAAATTTTGCTTTTCTTTCTCCTATTCTTTAGCTTGCTTTATGCGATGGTTGAGGTTGTTATACGGATCAAAGGAATTAAGGGCGGGATGCGCAGCGCTATGCGCAACAGCGTTTTGTTCTACAACAGCGCTAATTATGCGATTCCACTGAATCAGACCGTATTTGGCGGTAATGCGTATACCTTATCGGTGCAAATCGTCATTATGATTTTGCAGACTTTGATACCGAACACGTTTGGCGTCTACAGCATTAACGCTCATAAATCGAACCTGAAAGCGATTCTGAAAATGATGCTGTCGCTGCCGGTGATCTATGCCATACCTGCAGCTATTGTACTGCGATATTTTCACCTGCAGGTGCCACACTCGGTGTATCTTCCTCTTCAGTACATCTCCGGTGCTTTTATGGCCACAGCACTGCTCACACTTGGCGTTCAGCTTGGAGCGATGAAGTGGGAGTTTAAGCTATTCGATGTGCTGACGTCCAACATCATGAGGCTGGCAGCGGGCCCTGCTCTTGGCTTTCTGGTTATTTGGATGCTCGGTCTATACGGACTTACGGCCAAAGCTTTACTGCTATCCTGTGCGGTTCCTACATCGCTAAGCAGTGTGCTGCTTGCGATCGAGTACGATAATGAACCGGAGTTTTCCTCCCAGGTGGTATTTTCTTCGACTTTATTCAGTATGGTGACGATTCCTGTCATGATTTACCTGCTTGATTTCATGTAGAAAGATGTAGGTTTAGCACTGTTTATGAAGGATTTTGACGTTATTTTAGAGAAAAGAAACAGTAAGTTTTTTATCTTAAGGAGGCAACTTATATGCGCTACCAATTTTGCCAATCTGTAACGATTGTAGATATGAATGAAGAAATTTTGTCTGAAGTGCTGTTTGAGCATGGAGAATTTGATTCACCTGCGCTTTCTGTAGGCGCATCCGTTGTAACGTATCAGCTCGGTTTGCAGGAATTTAATGTGGTCTACGACAAACGTGAAGGAAAAACGACCCGCGCCAAAATCGTCGATATTGAGATTGATCTTCTTAAGCAGCCTACTGTTACGAGAGTGTATGTTGAGCCTGTGAAGCTCATCGTCGGACAGCATGATATCGGTCTAATTGGGTAATAGATGCTGCATGTGCTCTTGAGACATCAAATTGGATTCCCAGCCCAAAATCAGCTATGATAGGTAGGAATAATTTGATGAATGAAGGAGATTTCCTGCAATGATGAAAACATTTTTAGCGCTGGGCAGCTTGAATGCATTCTTATCGGTTGCACTCGGAGCATTTGGAGCACATTACTTGAAGCAAAAGCTTTCAGCTGATATGCTCAGCGTATTCCACACCGGTGTCCAGTACCATATGATTCACGCACTTGGACTCATCTTGATCGCCATATTGTCGGATAAGTTTGGGAACAGCTCGCTGGTGAACTCCTCAGGCTGGGCCTTGTTTATCGGAATTGTGTTGTTCTCGGGAAGTTTATATGCGTTAAGCTTGTCAGGTATCAAAATATTGGGAGCCATTACGCCGCTTGGCGGTGTGAGCTTTCTCATCGGTTGGATCCTGTTGGCAGTTGCCGCATGGAAATAAGGGAAGAGTCGGGAAAATCCGACTCTTTTTTTCATACTTTAGCAGGAAAAAGCTTCTATTATGTAGAAAAAGTTAATTATCATAGAAACGATCATTCTTCCGTAACTCGAAAGGATGGGGAGTATGGCTAAATTCACCGGACATTCCTCGGAGATCAGAGAGCTTGTTCAAGAAGAGTTGGAACGACTTGCCCATGATCAGTTACTTCGTCATGCTTTTGAGAAAGCGGCAATCGGGATGGCGATCGTTAGTTTGCAAGGCAAATTTCTAAAAGTGAACGAGGCTTTATGTACGCTCACAGGTTATTTGGGTGATGAGCTTCGCGGACAATTGTTGCGGGATCTTACGTACCCCGATGATATCGATGTGAGAGATCAATTACTTGGTCAGGCTCTGGATGGAGCCAGGGAATCCTTTCAGCTTGAGGGGCGCTATGTGCGTAAAGACAGCACAATCGTCTGGGGCATGGCAGGATTTTCGCTGGTGCGTCATGATTCAGGGACTCCGCTGTACTTCGTGTTCCACATCCAAGATATTACGGATCGTAAGCTTCACGAACAGCATCTAGAGGAAAGCGGTCTGCGGTATCAATCTTTACTTAAGCATAATCCGGACATGATCTGTACACTGGACGAAAATGGCACGCTCGTGCAAGTAAACCCAGCGGCAGTCCGAACAACCGGCTATTCGAAGGAAGAGCTGATCGGGCATTCTGCCTTACCGTTTATCGCGGTTGAAGATTGGAAGACAGCTTGGAGCTTGTTTGGAAGGGCAAAGCAAGGGAAGATCGGGAGCGCGGAGCTTACTTTCATGCATAAGAACGGCAGACCGATCGTACTGGAAGTCAGCTTTGTTCCAATGATTATACATAAATACGTGAATGGGATTTACCTTCTGGCCAAAGACATCACCAAGCGAAAAATCAGTGATGCGACCATTGAAAAATTAAATGTGAAAAACCAGTTGATTCTGGATGCGGTGTCCGATGGAATCTTCGGTATCGATCAGCATCATGGAACGATATTTTGGAATGAAGCAGCTGAACGTATTACAGGATACTCCTACGAGGATATGACCGGCAAGAATGCCTATGAGATATTAACAAGAACGCAAGGTGATAAGGAAGCTGCAGAGAAGGGGCAATCCCCGTCGTTGCTAAGCATGCATGAAGGCGTTTACTACCATAACGCGAGTGAAGTCTTTTATACAAAGAATGGAGACCTATTTCCTGTCGAATATATGACATCTCCGATGTATGATCATGGAAGAATGATCGGAGTCGTCATTACCTTCAAGGACATTACGGAACGATTAAAGACGGAGGAGCTGCTTCGCAAATCGGAAAAGCTGTCTGTTGTGGGGCAAATTGCTGCAGGCGTAGCTCATGAGATCCGCAATCCGCTGACATCGCTAAAGGGATTCATTCAATTTTTACAGGCAGGTGCTCCAAACAAAGAAGAATATTTTCAAATCATGCTTTCGGAGCTGAGTCGAATCGAGCTGATTATTACAGAGATGCTGGTTCTAGCCAAGCCTCAAATGCAAAATTTTCAGCCTAAAAGCGTGGAAGCGATTTTGCACAATGTAGTAACTTTACTGGAGAGCCAGGCTAACTTAAGCGATGTACAATTTGTCATGTCGATCGAGCCCGATCTTCCGAATATCTGGTGCGAAGAGAATCAGTTGAAGCAGACGTTTATCAATCTGATCAAGAATGCCATGGAGGCTATGCCGGAAGGTGGGCATATTGATATTAAGGTTAGCTCAGACCGCGGGGAATGGCTCAAGATTACCGTGAAGGACCACGGCTGCGGAATACCGCAAGAAGTACTAGCCCGATTGGGAGAGCCCTTTTATACGACGAAGGAAAAAGGCACCGGCTTGGGCTTTATGATAAGCTATAAAATCATTGAGGATCATAGAGGTCATATGATGGTAGAAAGTAAAGTAGGAGAGGGTACCGTCATTAGTGTATCGCTTCCAGTCACGATGGATTGAGCAGAATAAAGGAGGGCAACTAGTGAGAAAGTGGTTTTATATAGGCGGGTACAGCGTTCTCGTCATAATGGCAAGCCTATACATAAAGCCCTATGCAGGATGGATTTGTATATTAGCCTCCCTTATGCTGCTTGTGGTAATGAGCAGGGGCAATCTGCTGAGAGAGCGGGAGTTTGAAGAAGCAGAGGATCCTCATCTGCAGACCTTATTTAAGCATAATCCGAATGTTGTGGGAATACTGAACCGAGAGGGATGTTTTATTCGTGTGAATTTGGAATCGGAGAGAGTGCTGGGTTACAACTCTGATGAATTAATTCATAAACCGTTTGTCTCACTGGCTGCGGAGGATCAATACGAATTGATTTCATCATCCTTGAAGGAAGTGCACAGAGGGAATCCGGTCTCCTTTGAAACTGCGGTGTTTCATAAGACGGGATACCGAATTAATTTACATGTAACGGCATTGCCGGCAGAAGATAACGATAGCCCTCACAGTTATATGCTGATTTGTCAGGACATCTCAGAACGCAAACGAGGGGACGAGAAGATTCGATACATGGCCTATTACGATGATATGACAGGTCTACCGAATCGAAGACTTTTTAAAGATCATCTTAGCGCTACGTTAGCGATGAGCAGGTCCGTAGGACAAAAGGTTGCCGTATTCTATTTGGATATCGATAGATTTAAACTAGTGAATGACAGCTTTGGACACGATTACGGGAATATGCTGCTCTTGCAGCTCGCAGAAAGGTTTACCCGCTGCATTACAGAAAACGATTTCCTTGCAAGAACGGAGGGGGACGAATTTGCTCTCTACTTCACCAATGTGGCGGATAGCAACGATGTAATTGCTTTGGTCGCGGGAATTAACCGGGTTCTGGAGGAGCCCTTCGTCTTGGAGCAGTATGAGCTGCATGTTACGGCAAGTATTGGCGTTGCTATATCTTCCGACAAGACGGAGGATGCAGAGACGCTCATGAAGCATGCAGACATCGCCCTTGCTAGAGCGAAAGAGAAGGGCCGTAATGATTTCCAAATTTTCAACTCGGATATGAAGTCAATTTCGATTAATCGTATCAAGCTGGAAAATGAGCTTCGGAAAGCGCTTACGAATGATGAATTTACTTTGTACTATCAGCCTCAGGTAGATATTGAATCCGGTCGAATCGTCGGGACCGAAGCGCTCATTCGTTGGAATCACCCGGAAAGAGGTTTAGTTCCGCCCAATCAATTCATTCCATTTGCCGAAGAGACCGGGCTGATTGTGCCGATTGGTGAGTGGGTGCTGCGCGCCGCTTGCAAGCAGAACAAAGCTTGGCAGGAGCAAGGATTTCCGGCAATGCCGATCTCTGTCAACTTATCGATGCGCCAATTTTTTCAGCACAACCTGAAAGGGAAAATCAGCTATGTCTTGGAGCAGACTGGGCTTGCGCCTCAATATTTGGAGCTGGAAATTACCGAGAGCATGACCATGGATGTCGATCACGCCATTCAATCGCTGCTTGAACTCAAGGATCTGGGAGTTAATGTAAGCATTGATGACTTTGGAACGGGCTACAGCTCGTTGTATTTTTTGAAGAAATTCCCAATTGATAAGCTAAAAATTGACCGGTCCTTTGTCCGTGATATTATGACCGATCCTAATGATGCGGCCATTGTTGCAACAATTATTGCCATGACGCATCACTTGAATCTCAAGGTCATCGCGGAAGGCGTAGAGACGGAAGACCAGCTTCGCTTCCTTCATCAGAACCGCTGCAACGAAGTTCAGGGCTATTGGTTCAGCCCTCCTGTGGATGCACGACAGATGGAAGTCATGCTGGTCGGCGGTTCCCAAGCTGCTGCAGCAAAGCTTGAACAATAAAATGGGTATCTCCACTTTAACTGGAGATACCCATTTTATTGTTTCATTTGGTAACGACATAATCATCGATTTCGTTAAGCTTAAACAAATAAACCTTCTTTTCATCGACATGGTATACAGTTACATTCTGCGTTGCCCCATCGTAATTAAGGATGCGGCAAGGAAGGCTCAATTTGATACCCTTACCTTTGATGATCGTGAGTCGGATTAACGTATTGTTGGCTTTAAACTGTTCGAGCTGCTGAATGATATTTTCCGATGCAGGCTGAGGAGTTTTCGGCTTTTCGGGTTCTTTGGAGATCTCCGGTGCTTTGAACTTCTCTGTCTCCTTAGCGGCAGTAGCTCTCGAACTCGATTGCGTTCCAGCTGTGTTGGCTTCAATCAGCTTGCCAAGTTGAATGCCTTGCAATACTTTGTAATCTTTAATGAGATTAGGTTGGGAATTGAGTAGATGAAGCAGCTGCTCCAAAGCAAGACCGTTGGTGGCTTCCTCAATTAAAATTTCCACGGTGAATAAGTGTCCGTGAAGGTTCGAGTTCACTTTTCCTTGATTCATAAGGTCTCCTTGACTGACGTAGTAAACATAGGTATTAGTTTAACTATATCACGATTCGAATATCAAACATAGACTTGCGCGGCGAGAAGAAGAAAAAATACATGCACCTAAATAAATGTCTTCACACCATACTAGCTGTCGGTGCATATACTACTCGTAAGACTGCGAAGAGGAGCTGTGCTGAGCATGATGCGCGTAGAACCGATACTCCTTGACGGGCACACGGTAATTGCCATTGAAGTGAAACTGCCCAAAACAACGCTGCTTGTCGTTACCACGGACAAAGGATATATCATGTGCGGGGCACTCGACGTTGCCCTGCTGAACGAGCGATTAAGGGACAGAAATATTATTGCGGCTAGAGCGACAGGCGTTCGCACGATCCAGGAGCTGCTGGATGCGCCGCTTGAATCGGTCACATATACGGCTGAAGATTTAGGCATCCATGCAGGAATGACAGGTCGGGAGGCTATACTGAAAATGGTTTGACGAACGAAATGGGATGGTAAGCGCTGCGGGAATTGTCCCCCAGCGCCTTTTTTTAATTTCCGTTTCTGATCAAGAATACGTTTGAATGCTTGCACAAAATTTGGCGTAACCTGTATTTTCCTACATAAAAATTCGACAAAGTTATTGTTATTTAATTGACCCAGTGTTAATATATTTGATGTATTTTACATAGTCAATTATGTTGGAGGAATGAAAATTGAAGAAATTATCGTTAATCGTTTCTGCAGTTATACTTGCAGTAGCTATCACAGGCTGCGGAGCTAAGAAAGAGGATGCCGCTGGCGGAAATGCAGTGAAGATTAAATTTGCAACAGATGCGGCTTACGCGCCAATGGAGTACATGGATAAAGACAAAATCACCGGGTTTGATATCGATTTCTTGGATGCTGTCATGAAGGAAGCGGGACTTTCCTATGATGTAACGAATACCGGTTGGGATACAATGCTGACTAGTGTACAAGCCGGCAAGGAATACCAGGCTGGTATTTCGAGCGTATCCATTACGGATGAGCGTAAACAGACTTATGATTATTCAATCCCTTACTTCGAATCCACGAATATGATTTTGGTGAAAGAAGGAAGCCCAGTTAAGAGCGCGGATGATTTGAAAGACAAAAAGGTAGCCGTGCAAATTTCGACTACAGCTGACACTCTCATGACCAAAATCATGGGCGGCGATAATCAGTCCTTGAAGCGTATGGATAACAACACACTAGCCATTATGGAACTTGAAAATAACGGCGTAGACGCTGTAGTTGCTGATATTGCTATTATCCGCGAGTATGTAAAAAACAACCCGGATAAGAAGCTGGTAGCTATTGCTGATTCCAAGAACTTCGAATCCGAATATTACGGTATTCTGCTTCCGAAGGGCAGTGAACTGAAGCAAAAGCTTGATCCGGCCATTAAGAAGGTCATTGAAGGCGGCGCATATGCAACCATTTATAAAAAATGGTTCGGCCAAGAGCCTGATGTGAAAAAGCTGCTGGAACAAAAATAAGACATCAAAAGCATGCGTAAAAAAGCTTTGCGCATGCTTTTCCTCTGTATGAATACAAGCACCATACATGAAAGGGAAGTGAATTATGAATTTTCGTTTTGACATCATTGTAGAGTATCTTCCGCTGCTGTTGAAGGGTACGCTGCTTACGATAGGCATTTCGATCCTGTCCATTCTGTTCGGGTCCGTGCTGGGTCTGGGAGTAGGACTTGGTAAAATGTCACACAGATGGTTTTTACGTTATCCGATGAGCATCTATGTAAACTTCTTTCGAGGAACACCTCTGCTCGTTCAAATCTTGCTCGTGCATTTCGGGGTTGTTCCTTTGTTTCTAGGAACGACTAACGCCATTGTAGCCTCGATTGTGGCGCTTTCGTTAAACTCTGCAGCCTATACGGCTGAAATATTTAGAGCAGGGATTCAATCGATTGATAAAGGGCAGACGGAAGCAGCGCATTCTCTGGGGATGACTCATTTTCAGACAATGCGACTTATCATCCTTCCGCAGGCTATTAAACGAATGATTCCGCCGTTCGGTAACGAATTTATCGTCCTTGTCAAAGACTCCTCGCTATTTGCCGTTATCGCGGCGCCGGAGCTCATGTATTGGGCTAATGCGATGAGAAGCCAGTATTTTAAAGTATGGGAGCCTTACTTAACGGCAGCTCTTATCTATTTTATCCTAACGTATTCTTTAAGTAAGCTTCTTGGCTACGTGGAAAGGAAAGTGTAACCGATGGGCGCAATGATTGAAGTGCGTAATTTAAAGAAATCCTATGGTACCAATGTAGTGCTGCGAGATATTCATGCAGATGTTCAAAGCAAGGAAGTCGTGGTTGTCATCGGACCTTCAGGTTCAGGGAAATCTACGTTCTTGCGATGCCTGAATCTACTGGAGCAACCGGACAGCGGCAGTATACTCATCGACGGTCAACCGATCATGGAGAGCAATAGAAGCAATATCCATGAGATTCGTATGGAGCTGGGCATGGTGTTTCAACGATTTCATTTGTTTCCGCATATGAAAGTAATCGACAATATTACGCTAGGCCCTGTGCAGGTCCGCAAATGGCCGATGGAGAAGGCCAGGAAGAAGGCGATGGAGCTGCTCGATAAGGTCGGTCTGACGGACAAAGCTGATGCCTTGCCGGATTCATTGTCTGGTGGACAGGCTCAGCGGGTAGCTATTGCTAGAGCGCTGGCAATGGAGCCGAAGATCATGCTGTTTGACGAGCCCACATCCGCTTTGGATCCGGAGATGGTGGGAGAGGTGCTTAGTGTCATGAAGGAGCTGGCTCAAGAAGGCATGACGATGGTCGTGGTTACGCATGAAATGGGCTTCGCCAAGGAAGTCGGAGATCGGGTTATTTTCATGGAGCAAGGATTGATCGTCGAAGAAGGAACGCCGGAGCAAATTTTCGAGAATCCAAAGCAAGAAAGAACGAAGGCGTTTCTATCAAAGGTCTTGTAGTTGAAACTCCATTTTGTATCGCATAAAATAGGAAAAGGCTGCGGGTGGCGAACATGCCGACTCGCAGCTTTCTCTTTTTTTAAACTTTTTAGATACATAAAGAGTCATATGCTAGGAAGATGTTTGATTCGATGAAGGAGGATTCACGTAAATGAACATGTATGTCAAAGGCGCCATAGCGGTAATTGCGGCGCTTGTTATTTGTACGGGCTGCGGGGGGAACAAGGAGGGAGCGGCTCCTTCGCCTTCGCCAAGCAGCGGACAAACGGAAGCAAGTCCCATGACCAAGTCGGCGTCAGATGCCTCGAAGAGCTCACCGTCTGCTGAAAGCACCGCGGCGTCTTCTACAAAACCCGGGGCATCCGTGAAGCCAACGGCAACGGCCAAGGCGACATCATCGCCTTCCAGTCATTCGAATACAGGAGCCAAGAATGATGCCGTTCAGGTTGTGGCCAAACCGGAAAGCATAACCGTGCTTGTTAATAAGCAAAACTCCCTGCCAGACAGCTATGAGCCGGCTGATCTCGTTTATCCCGATGTTCCTTTTGTGTTTAAAGAGAAGATTGAGAAGCGTAAAATGCGTAAAGAGGCGGCCAGCGCGCTTGAGAAGTTGTTTGCCGGGGCAGAGAAGGACGGTATTTATCTTGCAGGTGTGTCTGCTTACCGCTCTTATGCGACACAGAAGTCGGTCTTTCAGCGATATGTCGCTAAAGACGGGGAAGAGAAAGCGAAAACCTACAGTGCCGTTCCCGGCACAAGCGAGCATGAAACCGGCCTTGCTATTGACGTAAGCGGCAGTGACGGAAAGTGCGCTGCGGAAGATTGCTTTGGCGGTACCAAGGAAGCCAAATGGCTTGAGCAGCATGCGGCTGAGTATGGATTCATTATCCGTTACCCAAAGGGTAAGGATGCGATAACGGGCTACCAATACGAGCCGTGGCACATTCGTTTCGTCGGTACGAACATTGCCAAAGAGATTCATGATAAAGGCATCACCTTGGAAGAATATTTCAATGCAGTGCCGGTTACGAAGCAATAGCCTTTACGAGCTTTAAGTCCTATAAAGGATCAATGCCAATGCGCCAGTTGGTTAAGGCCAAACTCAAGATTACCAATGTAGTACAAGAATCAATTCCTAATAAAATAAGAAACAATCTATAAAGAACACTAAATCACTCAATAAAAGAACAAAGAACCGCTTCATCAGCAGGTAAGAGAGCTTTCCTGACGATGTGCGGTTTCTTTGTTTATGCAGCTTATATTTTTGCGCTGCAGCAATGGTAACTAACAGGCTGCTTCCTATAGGGCGTACGGAATGATTGGCCCCGGAATGAAGCCAATTTCCTACTTCTCGAACAAGCTGCGCAAGCTTTCTGTATAAGGTGCGCGAACGATGCCCTTCTCGGTAATGATAGCCGAGACATACTCATTCGGTGTCACATCAAACGCCGGGTTGTACACCTTTACGCCTTGCGGTGCCGTGCGTTTGCCGAAGCCTTGGGTGATCTCGTCTTCATGACGTTCTTCTATCGGGATGTCCGCACCGGTTGGTGTGTTCAAATCGATCGTGGACAGCGGGCAGGCTACATAGAATGGAATGCCGTGAGCCTTTGCGAGCACAGCAACACTGTAGGTACCGATCTTGTTGGCCACGTCTCCGTTGGCCGCAACGCGGTCCGTACCAACGATGACCGCCTGGATCCAGCCCTTCGACATGACCGCGCCGGCCATGTTGTCGCAGATCAGCGTCACGTCGACGCCGGCCTGCTGCAGTTCAAAAGCAGTCAGCCGCGCGCCCTGCAGCACGGGTCTGGTTTCATCCGCGAAGACCTTGATGTTCACGCCTTTTTCCTGAGCCAAGTAGAACGGCGCTAACGCCGTGCCGTACTTGGCTGTCGCAAGACCGCCGGCGTTGCAGTGCGTCAGCACGCCGAAGCCGTCCTCGAACAGCGTGAGCGCATGTTCGCCGATCAAACGGTTCGTCTCCTCGTCCTCCGCTTGAATTTTCTTCGCTTCGTCCAGGAGCGCCTGCTTGAAAGCATCCGCGCCTACGCCGGACGCTGCCAACTCCTTCGCTCGATCCTTCATACGATCGAGCGCCCAAAACAGATTCACTGCCGTCGGTCTCGACGTCGCCAGATAGTCCGCCTGCTTCTGTACTTCGTTCAGAAGCTGATCCATCTCGGCATCGACCCCGCGGATCCGAGGTAAACGCCGTACGCGGCGGCGATTCCAATCGCAGGAGCGCCGCGAACCTTCAAGTGTCGGATCGCTTCCCATACCTCCACTGGTGTTTCAAGCGGTAGGTAAACGATCTCCTCCGGAAGGAGACGCTGATCCAGCAGGTCAAGCTGAGCGCCGTTCCATTTCAGGGACTGCAATGCGCCCTCTCCAGCAGTTTGTTCCAGCGTAGAATTGCTCATTTGATTGGTCCTCCCTAGGATACGGATTTCGCAGCAATGTCAATCATTTCTTCGATAGTTGCAGCTTTGCGATGCTGACGAATCAGTGTAGTACCGATGGCCAAGGCTATGCGCTGTGCGCGCTCTCTAGCCGCAGTATCTTCGATTTTATCAATATCAGCGACATGGGCCAGACCATATACTCGGCGAACCATCTTTGCTCCGGTATAGCCGAACACGTCCTTTAACAGCTCGCTCATAAAATGATTTTGATACGCTTCTGAGCTGAACATCACATCTACACCGCTCTCGGTCCACAGCTGACGGAAGCTTCGTTCAAAGCCAGTCCAGACATCTCTTACAGTTTGCAGCAGATATTGACGGTAGTCCGCACGGCTGCTTGCATCCTTACTCCAGCCCTCTTGTGCAGCAAAGTTCAATAGCAGATTAGCTAAAACTGCACCGATATCAAAGCCCATTGGACCATAGTAAGCGAATTCGGGGTCAATTACTTTTGTAGAGTCCGGTTTAATAAAGATACTGCCGGTATGCAAATCACCGTGAAGGAGCGCTTGCGATTTCGTCAAGAACTTCTCTCGTAGCAGAGAGACTTCCAATTGAAGCTCGTTGTCCGTCCAAATCTGTTCAGCGGCGTCGCGAATGTGCGCTTCAATATTGTTTGTATCTGCATCACGATAAGGATCGGAGAAAATCAGATCTTCCGTTATTTTGCACAATTCCGGGTTAATGAAGCGGCCTTGCTGAAGCTTTTTCGCCTGCTGATTCATACCTAGGTCGGAGGTGAAGAATAGCGTGTTTGCGAGGAAACGGCTGATATGTTCAGCGAACAGCGGATACCGATTGCCCTCAATCAAGCCACGGCGCATAATCACATGATCGCTCAAGTCTTCCATGACGGTAAGTGCTAGATCTTTTTCGTACGCATAGACATGCGGCACAAGATCCGGACACAAGGACTCCTCGATTTGCAAGGCTTCGCTCTCAATTCGGGCCCTGTCCAACGTAAGCGGCCAAGATTCACCGACTACTTTAGCGTAAGGCAGCGCTTGCTTGAGAATAATGCTTTTACCCGTGGAGGGTTCCGAAATGTGAAATACCAGGTTTAAATTGCCATCTCCGATTTCTCTGCTTACAAGCTCAGCTCCAGGCGAGAAAAGCTCGGGAATTTGGCGGGCATACTCGATGGCTTCTGCTTCGCTAAGCGGACGATAGTTTGACATGTCCAAGCCTCCTATAAGGTACAGGTTTAATTCCAACCTATTTACTATGTATTCATACATCATTCCCTAGTATAAGACAAATTGTACGGCTATGAAATAGCTATCTTCGAAATCCCCTGTGATTTACATAAGAAATGCAGTTTTTGTACAAATTAGCAGGAGTCTAATCTTAACTTTGATTTGTTAGAGGAGGATTATGTAGGAATGGTTATAGCGACTGCTGCATCTGTGCAAACGGTACTCAATCAACAAATTGCTAACTGGAGTTTACTGTTTGTGAAGCTTCATAATTTTCATTGGTTTGTGAAAGGTAATCAGTTTTTTACACTGCATGAAAAGTTCGAAGAGCTATATAACGAAGCGGCAGCTCATATCGACGAGCTTGCTGAGAGGATGTTAGCCATTGGAGGCAAGCCTGCTGCAACCATGAAGGCCTATCTGGAGCTCTCCAGCTTGAAAGAAGCTTCAGGAACGGAAACCTCTACGAAGATGGTAGAGTCTGTGATTGAAGATTTCAGCATTTTAATCAATGAACTGAAGGATGGTATGGCGGTTTGTGAGGAGCAAAAGGATGAAACAACCTCCGATATGCTGCTTGCCATCCATACTTCACTTGAGAAGCACCGCTGGATGCTTCAATCATTTGTTGGCTGACTGATTTACAAATGCTTTAACTCGAATGCACGTTGGTTTAACAATTCTCAGTTACACTTAGAAGCAGTAAGAATAACCCGGAGGGATCCTTCATGAAGGTCGTTCAACTGCTTCTGCTTGTCGCTGCTTGTTCGATTTTACTTCTCTGCGCTTATTATGCTGAGCCGGCAGGTCCGGATTGGCAGCCTAACCCGATGAAAATCAATCTAAATAAGTGAAAGGGATGGCGCTTAGGCCATCCCTTTCCTGCTTCCTCATTATCCCCACTTTTGATTGCGGTGTTCCACAAGGTCAATAGCTCCGAGCACAACATGTGCCAGACCAAAGCCAATTGCTGCTGTGGCCGCAGTCTTATAGCGGCTTTTTCCGCGCAGAGCAACGCCAGTCGCTGTAACGGCCGTACCAAGAACTGTAGGAATTAAACCTTCGCGCATGATAGTCACCTCTTCGCAGAATTTGTAATGAAGTTAGCGGTATTACCTCATTAGGATGGACCGGAAGGTGCAAAATCATCCGAAACGCGGCTGCATTGTTTTGCCTGTCGACATTCCTTATAATGGAGAGCATGAACTTGCAGGAATAGAGGTGCACAAAAGATGGCCGTCGACAAGCCAATTGCATTGAAGGAGTGGGCTTCGGCAATTAAAGCTTTGGAAAATGGAACACAGATCTTCATAATGAGAAAAGGCGGTATCGTAGAAGAAACACGGGATTTTCAGGTGGAGGCTGATGCCTTTTATCTTTATCCTACCTATGAGCACCAGCGCAAGGCATTATTAAAAGAAGAATTTCAGCCTATGATTGATAAGTCTTTGGAAAGCTGGAGTATACAGGATTCCACCGTAGATATCCGTACCTATGCCAAACTGGTTCATGATTTTGAAATTATGGAGCAGGCACAGCTTCAGGCTTTGCTTACTGATCATATCTGGACGGAGAACTTTACGGAAGAACGGCTGAAATGGAAACGCAAAAATCCGCTTCATTTGATGGTGCTAAGAGTTTACAAATTGGATAAGCCTATGCAGGTATCTATACAAGATGCTTATCTAGGCTGTAAATCATGGATTCAGCTTCTTGACGCACCCGCTGAGCCGTCAATGAAGCCCGTTCTAAGTGATGAGGAATTCACAGCACGCTTGTCGCAAATTCGACAAAAGCTTGAAAATTAAAGGAACTATTTTCACGAATTGGCGTTCTTTTCGGGGAAATGCCCTTTATTGATTTCAGATGGTAAGTTATAATAGAATTATTCTAATGAGAATCAGTGAGAATCATTTAATAATGATTTTCATATACAAGTTAATTTCAAATCATGGAGGCTTATGAGATGGCAAATTCACCAAAGTTCACAATAGACGGGCTGAAGGCAAACGTCGAAGGAAAGGAAATCCTCAAAGGATTGAACCTTGAAATTAAAGGCGGCGAAGTTCACGCGATCATGGGTCCGAACGGTACGGGTAAAAGTACGCTGGCTTCCGCGCTAATGGGTCATCCTAAATATGAAGTAACAGAAGGCGCTGTAACATTGGACGGCGAAGACGTATTAGACATGGCTGTTGACGAAAGAGCCCGTGCCGGACTGTTCCTCGCTATGCAATACCCAAGCGAAATTACAGGTGTAACAAACGCTGACTTCCTGCGCAGTGCGATTAATGCTCGCCGCGGCGAAGGCAACGAGATCTCCTTAATCAAATTCATTCGTCAAATGGAAGCGAAAATGAAAGAGCTGGAGATGAATCCGGAATTCATGCACCGTTACCTGAACGAAGGCTTCTCCGGCGGTGAGAAAAAGCGTAACGAGATCCTGCAGATGCTGCTTCTCGAGCCTAAGATCGTGATTCTGGACGAAATCGACTCCGGTCTTGACATCGATGCGCTTCGCATTGTAGCTGAAGGTGTTAACGCTATGCGTAATGAAGATCGCGGCTTTTTGATCATCACTCACTATCAGCGTTTGCTGAACTATATCAAGCCTGATTTTGTACATGTTATGATGCAAGGTCGTATCGTGAAATCCGGCGGTCCAGAGCTCGCTGAGCGTTTGGAAGCAGAAGGTTACGACTGGGTCAAAGAAGAATTGGGCATCGTGGATGAAACCGTTGGTCAAGATACGGAAGAATTCAAAGTTCCTATGAACACGACTGCTCCGAAGTACTAATCAGGAGGAATACCATGAGTACACAAACCATACTTTCCATAGATCCCGGCGCAGTAGCCGAGCTGTCCCGCAGCAAGCAAGAGCCAGAATGGATGACGGCACTTCGCAGCGAGGCGCTCCAAACGGCGGAATCACTGGAACTGCCGAAACTGGAAAAAACGAGAATCGACCGTTGGAGCATTAGCTCGCACGGTTCCTATAAAGCACAAGCAGCATTAGCATCTTTGGAGGAGCTGCCTGCAGCCGCACAAGGGTTATCCAATCCCGATAACTTGATTGTTCAAAGAAACTCCGGGATTGTCTTTGCTAAGGTTGCTGAAGAATTGAAGCAGCAGGGTGTTATTTTTAAAGATTTGGAAACGGCTCTACAGCAGCATGGAGATCTTGTTAAACAATATTTCATGAAGGCTGTTGAAGTTAATGAAAACCAACTGACAGCTCTGCACACAGCACTTTGGAATGGCGGTATTTTCATCTATGTGCCGAAGAACGTTCAAGTAGATATTCCGCTTCAAGCACTATTTGTAACCGACGATGCGGATGCAAGCTTTGCTCCTCACGTACTGATCGTTGCTGATACGAACAGCAAGGTAACCTATGTCGATAACTTCGTGTCATCGCATACTGGCGGTCAATTGGTGCAAAACGGTGTTGTTGAAGTATTCGTGAAAGCAGGAGCTAAAGTAAATTACGCTTCTATTCACAATATGGGTGAGTCTGTAACAGACCTGACTTACCGCCGTGCGATTGTAGAGAATGACGGCTCTGTACAATGGGTTGTCGGTGAATTGAACTACGGTAACTCGATGTCCGACACGACATCCATTCTTAAAGGAAACGGCTCTGATTCCGACGCAAAGGTCATCTGCGTAGGTACGGATGTGCAAAAGCTGAACATCACGACTCGTGCGGTTCATTTCGGTAAAGTTTCCACCAGTGATATGATTACGCGTGCAGTAATGAGAGACGGTGCTACAGCTATCATTAACGGCATTACGAAGATTGAGAAGGGCGCAACCGGCTGTAACGGCCAGCAAACGGAGAAGGTTCTCATGCTGAGTCCGAAAGCACGCGGAGATGCTAACCCTATTCTTCTCATTGACGAAGATGATGTAAAAGCCGGACACGCGGCGAGCGTAGGTCAAGTAAACGCTGAGCAAGTGTACTATTTGATGTCTCGCGGCATTTCGAAGGAAGAAGCGCAGCGCCTGATCATCTACGGCTTCCTTGCGCCGGTCGTTTCCGAAATCCCGATCAAGAGCGTCGAAGATCAATTGCAAAGCTTTGTAGAGAGGAAGCTGGGACAATGAATACCGCGGAGATACGTGAACTTTTTCCCATTCTGAAGCAGGAGATCAACGGCCATCCGTTGATTTATCTGGACAGCGCAGCGACCTCGCAGAAGCCTGCAAGTGTAATTGACGCCGTCAAGCGGTACTACGAGTGGGATAATGCTAACGTTCATCGTGGAGTTCATACGCTTGGATCACGTGCTACCGACGCCTATGAAGGCGCACGGGAGAAGGTTGCCAAGTTTATCAATGCGTCCAGTGAGCAGGAGATTATCTTTACCCGCGGTACAACAACAGCTCTGAATATTGTAGCAAGCAGCTATGCAAGATCGGTACTGCAGGAAGGCGACGAAATTGTCATTACTCCGATGGAGCATCATGCGAACTTAATACCATGGCAGCAAGCGGCTAAGGCTACTGGAGCGGTTTTGAAATATATTCCGCTTCAGCCGGATGGCTCGATATCGCTGTCCGATGTTGAAGCTACGGTTACAGATCGGACGAAGATTGTCTCCGTTGTCTATGTGTCCAATGTTCTCGGCGTTGTCAATCCGGTGAAACAAATCGCTGCTATCGCGCATAAACATGGAGCTAAGATGGTTGTGGACGGTGCTCAAAGTACCCCTCATATGAAAGTGGATGTGCAGGATTTGGACTGCGATTTCTATGCCCTTTCGGGACACAAAATGTGTGGCCCTACTGGGATCGGGGCACTTTATGGGAAGAAGGCTTTGCTCGAGCAGATGGAACCTGTTGAATTCGGGGGCGAGATGATTGACCATGTGGGACTTTATGAGTCTACATGGAAAGATCTCCCTTGGAAATTTGAAGGCGGAACTCCGATTATCGCAGGAGCGGTAGGATTAGGAGCTGCTATCGATTTCTTGCAGCAAATTGGAATGGATGCAGTTTATAAGCATGACTTGCACCTAACCAATTACGCTGTTGAGCGGATGTCGGACATAGAAGACCTTACGATTTATGGCCCTCTGAAAGACCGTGCCGGTCTAGTCACTTTTAATCTTGGGGACGTACACCCTCATGATGTGGCGACTGTACTTGATGCGGAAGGAGTGGCTGTTCGTGCCGGTCACCACTGCTGCCAGCCTCTGATGAGATGGCTCGAAGTATCAGCTACGGCGCGCGCCAGCTTTTATTTATACAATACCGAAGCCGATATTGACCGACTTGTAGCAGCCTTACTAAAAACAAAGGAGTACTTCGGTCATGCAATTGGATGATTTATATCGCAGAGTCATTATGGATCACTATAAGAACCCCCGCAATCGCGGTAAGTTTGATGCTGACGAAGCCGTTACCATCGACTTGAATAACCCTACTTGCGGGGATAAAATATCGCTTCAGATGAAGGTTGAGGACGGAATGGTCAGCGATGCCAAGTTTATCGGCGAAGGCTGCTCCATCTCTCTTTCTTCCGCCTCAATGATGACGGATGCTGTAAAAGGCAAGACACTGGAAGAAGCGCTCGATATGGCAGAGAAATTCTCTGGACTCATGAAGGGCGAAGCGGTAGAGTTTGAATATGAAGACATTGAAGCATTGTCGGGAGTTAATAAATTTCCAGCTAGAATTAAATGTGCTACGCTCGCCTGGAACGCGCTGCGTAAGGGCATTGAGCACACGAAACAGAACGGTTAACTGAAAGGGAGGTAACTACAATGGCGAAACAAATGCCCGAACTCGATGAGTATAAATATGGCTTTAGAGACGAGCATAAAGCCGTTTTCCAATCGGGAAAAGGCTTAACTCGTGAGATCGTAGCAGAAATTTCCAAGATGAAGGGCGAGCCGGACTGGATGCTCCAGTTCCGCTTGAAGTCTTTGGAGCAATTCTTTGCAATGCCGATGCCTCGTTGGGGCGGCAACTTGGATGATCTGGATTTCAATGATATCCAGTACTATGTCAAGCCTTCGGAGAAGCAAGGTAAAACATGGGAAGAAGTTCCTACTGAAATTAAGGAAACTTTTGACAAGCTGGGGATTCCTGAAGCTGAGCAAAAGTTCCTTGCCGGTGTATCCGCGCAGTATGAATCAGAGGTTGTCTACCACAGCATGCAAAAGGAATTGGAAGATCAAGGCGTTATCTTTACGGATACCGATACGGCTCTTCGTGAATATCCTGAGCTGTTTAAAGAATATTTCGGAACAGTTATTCCTCCTAGTGATAATAAATTTGCAGCACTGAACAGTGCCGTATGGTCTGGCGGTTCCTTTATCTATGTACCAAAAGGTGTGAAGTGCGAAGTGCCTCTTCAGGCATACTTCCGCATCAACTCCGAGAACATGGGTCAATTTGAGCGCACGCTCATCATTACGGACGAGGACAGCTTCGTACACTACGTAGAAGGCTGTACAGCTCCAATTTACAGCACGAACTCCCTGCACAGCGCGGTTGTTGAGATCGTATGTAAAAAGAATTCCCGTGCTCGTTACACAACGATTCAGAACTGGGCTCCGAACATTTACAACCTGGTTACCAAGCGTGCGGTTGCTGAAGAAAACGCGACGATGGAGTGGGTTGACGGAAATATCGGCTCCAAGCTGACGATGAAATACCCAGCAGTTGTACTGAAAGGCCGCGGCGCAAAAGGTATGGTTCTTTCCATCGCTGTAGCCGGTAAAGGTCAGCATCAAGATGCAGGCGCTAAAATGACTCATCTTGCTCCGGATACAACTTCGACAATTGTCTCGAAGTCCATCTCGAAGCACGGCGGTAAAGTGACGTATCGCGGCTTGGCATCCTTCGGACGTAATTCCCAAGGCTCCAAAGCCAACATCAAATGTGATACGTTGATTCTGGATAATGAATCCACATCGGATACAATTCCATACAACGAAATCATGAATGACAATATTGTGCTTGAGCATGAAGCTACAGTATCCAAGGTTTCTGAGGATCAGCTGTTCTATCTGATGAGCCGTGGATTAACGGAAGCGGAAGCTACACAAATGATCGTTATGGGCTTTATCGAGCCGTTTACAAAAGAACTGCCAATGGAATATGCGGTTGAAATGAACCGATTAATCAAGTTTGAAATGGAAGGTTCGATCGGTTAAATCTTTACTCAGAAGACCCCTATGGGTCTTCTTTTTCTTTATCTTTTTATATCAGACTACAGACTTAATCCCGATCCATCCTAAGCCTGTTCTATACTCGGATATCGCGTGATATTCTAATACTAATGAAAGCGCTGAGCGCGGAGCCGGAGGAAGATGATGAACCCAAAACGCTGGTATGATGGAATGTGGGAAAGCAGAGGCTGGGGAGACCGCGAAATCGATTATCAATGGCCATCCCGAGGTTTGCCGTTGATTAATATCCGTATAGGCGGGCCGCGGAATGGCAAGCGAAAACAGCGGATTGCAATCGGGCTAATAGCTGTAGGAGATGTTGCAATTGGGGCTATTTCACTTGGTGCAGTGAGTGTGGGAATCTTCTCATTTGGAGCCGTGGCAATTAGTTGGTTGCTTTCTTTGGGAGCAGTGGCCATATCGGCCGACCTCGCAGGCGGAGCTGTCGCCATATCATCGTGGCTGGCGTTTGGAGCGGTGGCGATTGGCCGATACGCAATAGGTGCTGTTTCGATAGCGCAAACTGCTTTAGGGGTGATCGGAATTGGAGAAACGGTTTACGGTATCGTTGTCGTCGGAAGTCATGGGTTTGGCTTAATCCCAATCACGGCTGACTTTATCAAATTTGTAAGGCGATTATTTGGAGGGCTGTAAGCGGTATATTTTAGTTATGAGCCGTGTAGAGAGAACTGTAAGGTAGGATCTGCTACCAAAGGAATTAGTATGCTAACCACCCAAAAAATGAAAACAAGATATGAAAGCAGCGAGATATATAGACCTCCATTCCTACCTTCCTTAGATCTAGACATAAATCCGCAGATCAACGCAGGAATTCCTAATAGGAAACCAATAGGAGCAGTCAACAGGAAAATATTAAGGAATAGGGCAATCAAGCCGAAAATCACACTGTATAGGTTAAGTGAAGCGGTTCTATCCACGCTAAAATCCCCGACCTTTCTACGAAATCTATAAAGAAGCACTTAATTAAATTCATTGTAGCATACGCGGCGGCTATCAGTTAAATTCCAAGAGTATACAAGCCAGGATGCCTTCAATCTATGCATATTTGCTTCCCGCTTGCCTCAACCTATGAGGGATTACATTGTAACCTCAAAGGAGAAGAGAGCGAATGTGGAATAAGCTGAGGTCAACGGCAATTGGAAGTATGATCGTCATATTGGCAACAACGACTGCATGCGGGAGCAATCAAGCCTCACCGAAATCGAACAACCCGAACAACCCGAACGGAGCTTCCGTTACCCAAACCCCTTCGGCGCAAATGAATGCAGATACATCCCTAGGACCGCGGAGTTTAGCGCAAAATAATCAAGGTATGACCATGCTGGGAGCAAGCGATGCAAGCGTTCCGATTAAAGCTATTGGGAATGCAAACTATGTATCCGCAATCGATCTCGCCAAGACAGTTAGATTTCAGACGGACTGGGACGAAGCAAATGCAGACCGTTTTCTGATTGGTGACAATGATGCGAATTATGAAATTACCATGAATAGTACAAAAGCTATGAAAGACGGCAGCGAAATACATGTTAGTCAGCCCTTCGTGAAAGAGGGAGGCACACCTTATATCCCAATCGCAGCGCTTGGCGATTTGTTCCAAGAAGATATGTCCTATGAGGTGAAGGACGGCAACCTTCTAGTACATCCTTCTTCTGAACCGACTATTGAGCATGAAGATGATCCAAGTCCAAAAGCAGCCGGTGCAGAGTTAGACTTCGGGGAAGATCCGAATGATCCATTTAAAGGCGGAGATGTTGGTGTCAATCCTGCATCCGTGGAAGATGGAACAGGACAGCCTGTAGACCTGGAGGTCTGGGCCGCAGAAGGCGACACTCAAGACGTACCTGTACTAAAAAATATCGATATTAATGGGTTGATTCGCAAAGGACGCCAATATCTCGGAGTCAAATATAAATTCGGAGCTAAACCTTACTCCGTTTCCGGTAGATTTGATTGTTCAACCTTCACGCAGTATGTTTTCGGCAAGTATGGCGTTAAACTTCCGCGATTAGCTCGTCAGCAGTCCAATCATGGAACATTGGTTAGCCGAAAAAATTTAAGAAAAGGCGATCTTATGTTTTATTACGTGCCGGGTCGATTCAAAAGCAACAAGAC
Organism: Paenibacillus hexagrammi; assembly: GCF_021513275.1. Taxonomy (NCBI): domain Bacteria; kingdom Bacillati; phylum Bacillota; class Bacilli; order Caryophanales; family Paenibacillaceae; genus Paenibacillus; species Paenibacillus hexagrammi. The sequence continues at coordinate 1,297,448 of NZ_CP090978.1, forward strand.
CGTAGGTCATGTGGGCATCTATATCGGAAACATGCAAATGCTGCACGCATCTCCGGAACCTAAAAACGGCGTTCAAATATCAAGTATTAATAAAGCGTATTGGAAAGAAACCTTCTTACGTGCAAGACGTGTGGCATATTAAAATGGATAAGGTTCTGTCCCATGGACAGGCCTTTTTTGTTATTTTTTGAAACATATTCGTGTTCGCTGCGTTTTACTTTATAGACGAATGAAAGAGGAGGAGTACGATGAACATCATTTTGTATGAAAAGAAAGCAAGCGGTGAACTCGAAAAATTAAGCGAACGCCCTTGGGATGAGAAATTTATGCAAGCCCTGGATGCCGCTAATTACTTACTTGCCGGTGGCAAAGAGTATGAAATGATCGAAGGAAGGCTAAACCTAGACGGCAATGTATTTGAGCTGCTGCTGACGGGAGTAGGAGGGCAAGAGGAAGGAGGACTACAGTGAAGCAGCCTCTAAAGGTACTATCGACATCATTAGGACTTATGCTAGTAGGACATATGCTTCTCGCCCAATCCGGGCAAGCTGAGACCGCAGTACCGGAGCAAAATGGTCAGGTGGGCTCCGCGAAGCTGGTGGAATGGTCAACAGACGCAGTAAAGCAGTATTTTGATGCAAATGTGGATTGGAATTTGCCGGTTCCTGCAGATTTAGGGGCAACTGCATCTCCAAGTCCCACGCCAACTGATTCGTCCGGTCAGAGCTCAGGTGTTGGAGGAAGCTCTTCCCCGGTCATCGTCAATCATTATGGAGGGGGCTTTGGGTGGGATGACCTATTGTTGTACCATCTAATATTAAATTCTGGAAGCCCGTATTCATCGAGCCGGTGGGTAAGCAGCCATCCATCCTATGACTATAGAACGAAACAGCCCTATGTGGCGAAAACATATACAGCGGACACCTTTGCAAATCGCTCCAAAACCAAAACGCCGACGACATCTAGCAGTACAGGATCTTTTACAACCAATAAATCCGGCGCCTCTACGACGAGCAGATCATCGACGTCTTCATCTTCCAAATCCAGCTCCACCTCTTCCGGCAGCATAGGTGGCAGATCGGGCGGCTTTAGCTCCGGCTCCAGCTCGAGCTCGGGAAGCTAGGCAGGTTCATGATCTTTGAAGTAATAGGAACTCCGCATCCCGATCGTGAGCGTCGAGTCAGCCAGCTGTCGGAGCTTGGTTTTAAGTGGGCTGATATCGATGGAGAAGCTTACTGGGTCGATCAGCTCGTTGTAATGGACGCAGCCGTGTGTGAGGAGCTGCATCAAGCAGCTAGTATGCTTTGGATGGTATTTGACAAGGCAGCAAGGTTCGTAATCGGTCGTAGAGACCTTTATGAGGCGTTATCGATTCCCGAAGTGCTCTGGGATGGACTCGACGGGTTGGAGCCTGGACAGCCGGGTTGCTTGAGCCGTTATGCCCGATTTGACTTTACTGTTCAGCACAGTGGAGAGATTAAGCTATTGGAACTAAATGCGGATACGCCCACTGGCTATGTGGAAGCAGCGGTAGTTACTCCGTGGATGTGTGAGCAATATGACGTGGATACATCGAATATCCATATGAAAGATTTGATAAGAGCAGCTTGGGAAGTGGAGCAGCCTGATTTCGCCGCGTGTATCGGATATGGCACACATGTAGAGGATTCCGGAACTATCGAGGCTTTAGTGGCACACAGCGGCAGGAAGATGACATGCGTAGATTGCCTTGATTTGTGGATTGATGAGGGTGTTGTTCATGCCGGTGAGGACCATACCATTAAGCGGATGTTTGCCTTATATCCGAAGGAATGGATGGGAGTAGATGATGGAGGCGAAGCGTTAGCTTACTCCTTGGAAGAAGGTTATCTTCATCTTGTGAATTCCTTGCATGCGGTGATTTTACAATCCAAAGGCTTACAGGCTGTGATATGGGGGCTGCACGAGCTCAGAGCCGATCTATTCTCAGAAGAGGAACATAACGCAATTAGGGCCTATATGCTGCCTACTTATACGATGCCAGTATGGGAAGGTGAATATGTATCCAAGTCGATGTTCGGCCGGGAAGGCGGTTCTGTGGAATTATACGATGCGGGCGGTCAGATTGAGCACAAAGACGAGGATGGCTTTGACACGAGCGTATTTTTTCAAAGAGTATATCAGCAAAGAGCGGATCTGCCTGTAGTGAAATTGGCTGAGGGAGAACGACATCTGCTTACCGGGTTGTTTATGTTAAACGGAACGCCGTGCGGGTTATTAGGCCGTGCTGGCGGCATAATTACAGGAAATACAAGTCATTTTGTAGCGATAGGAGTGGGGAGGGCTTGAAACAACAGAGATTTTGGATCATGTCTTTATGTGTCGTCGGCGTCATACTTATCATTTGGGGAATAAGCTCGGCTTTTAACAGTAAACCATCCGTGTTAAGTCCCAATAATGGTTATGCGACAGGATCAGTGACCGAAGGCAATACGAGTACATCAAGCGGAAGCAATGAGCTACCATGGGATTATCAGGTTGTAGAAAGCACTGTGGGCGATTTGCTCGACGGGGATATGGTGCTACTTCCGAACAACGAGCGAATATCTAACGATCAGAACTTCGCAACCGGCGATAAGGTCTGGGTGCTTACTTCCATGAGCGCGAATATGCAAACAGACAGTCAAGGACGCAATGATGTGACATTGTCCCAGTGGAAAGCAATCAAAACCTTTAAGACCAAAGAAGAAGCGGATAAAGACATATCGGAGCTGAAAAAGCAGCTGACCACAGAAGTCAATCTGGTCGGCGTTTATAAAACGGAGTTGAATGGGAAATTCCGTTACTTTGCGGTAGTTGATATGCCAACAGGACAGAAGGTCAAGCAGCCGATTAGCGAGGAGCGGTATGCCTCCTTCAAGGATAAGCAGCAAGTGGAGGTAATTTTGGAAGAGGTGCACGATTACAGTAATTATGACCAGGTGATGGCGAAATTCAGGGGGTGGGCAAATTGATTATTGGAAACTTGTTAATCAGCTTATTGGTGATTGTCGTGCTGCAGTTCGCGGGAATGTTCATATTCAGCATGATGACGCCCTACCGCGATATGGAGGAGATCAAGAACGGCAATGTAGCTGTCGGCATCACAATGGGTGGCAAATTTATAGCTACAGCGATCGTACTTGCGATCGCAGCCTATACCAATTCCTCGATATGGCACATGAGTTTATGGTTCGCGGTAGGTTACGTATGCTTAATTGCCGCGTACTGGGTATTCGACTGGCTGACGCCGGGCTTTCGTTTGTCTGAGCAGCTCCAGAAGGGAAATGTGGCTGTTGGAACGCTGCTGGCTTCGGTATATGTCGGAATGGCCTTAACCGTGGGAAGCTTGATTGTGTAGCTGCCAGCTTCACAGTTGGCTGCAAAGTTACATGTTATTCTAGATACTAGCTGCATGTTACATGATACGTGTTATGTGTTAAATGTTAAATGTTAAATGTTAAATGTTACAAGCTACAAGCTACAAGCTACAAGCTACGTGCTACGTGTAACAAGCTACAAGCTACAAGCTACATGGCGATATTTGTAATTTCTACATGACCAATTTGCGATAAATCGAAAAATTCCTGATTGATGCGGATAAGCGGCTTGAAAAAATCCGAAGGATTCGTCATGACGATCGTACCGGTTCTTCCGTCGCTGAGTGATACTTTTTTTCCTATAAAGTTCGGTATCATCTGCCGGATGAACACTTGTGTGATCTGGGGGTCCAGCTCGCCAAAGCTCATCCGGTTAAGTTCTTTCAAGACGATCAGCAGGTCCCGCTTTTGCTGGTAAACTCTATGACATATCATAGCGCTGTATACATCGGCAACGGCAACAATTTGGGCAAAGGGATGAATCTCTTTGTCCTTTTTGCGCAGCGGGTAGCCGCTGCCGTCCATACGTTCATGGTGCTGCAAGGCCGCTAAAGCCATGGCAGTATCTTGCAAAGAGCTGCGTAAGATTTCGTAGCCGTAGATGGTATGCTTTTTTATTTCATCGTATTCCTTGGAAGTAAGCTTGCCTGGTTTTTGAAGAATGTTCTGATCAATTCTGCTTTTGCCGATATCATGGAGATAACCTGATTTGCCTAGATGAAGAGCTTCAAGCTCAGATTTCCCCATCCATTTAGCGATGTAATAAGAAAGCATACCAACCTGCACGCTGTGCTGATAGGTGTAATCGTCCTTACTATTTAAAGAGAGAAGCAGAGATACGACGTCCTTTTCCCCTTGAAATGAATCAATAAGCGGGTTAAAAGCTTTTTCAATCACTTCATTTACGATCGTATCCCCGGCTCCTGCATTGCTAAATAAGCTCTTAATCCCTTGAATTGCACTTTCGAAAGCAAGGGATTGAGCTGGACTGGCTTTAATGTCAGCGTTTACATTTTGCGGTATAGCCTCATCCTGCCTCGGTTCGATGCTGACATACTCAACATGATGCCGATTTAGCATGAGGATATCACTTGAATCAAGAACAGTCCCCGCCGAAAGAAGGTGCAGTCCTGACGAATTGTAGGTATCACTGATTAATTTGTCGCCAACAAAAAGCTGCAACACGTGTATGCGCATAGCAAGTCCTTTCCCAAGCCTGAATAGATGTGGATACAATGTAATAGTATCGCTATTCCTATTAGTTGGCAATAAGGGCTATTTAGATTTTTTGGGGACTTACATACCTATGAATCGGCTGTAGAGCGATTTGGCTGCAGTAAGGTCATCCGTACCTTGTACGAGGACTCTGCCGTCAGGAAAGAGTACCATAGTAACTTCGGAATTGGGCTGAAATTTGAGTAAAAAACGGTTTCTTTCGGTATGGCCTAGGGGCTTAAAGCGATCTTCCCATTGCTCTAAGGATAGAGCTGTTGGAGTGACTGGAAGGATTTGAACCGAATTTCTCCCGCACATGGATTGAATCACATCACTGTCCTGCTCGGCATCCAGATATTCATATTGATGCAGTCCGCAGGCTGGGCAGTTCGATTTTCGCGCGTTTGCAACTTGAATAGAGGAGTGCTGGTTATACCAAAGGTCCCACTGTTGCATGCCCTTGTTCATACGCTCCAGGTCGCCGATCAAGTATTTAATCGCTTCCGTGGCTTGGAACGAGGCGACAACGTGAATAATTCCGCCGATGACGCCGGCCGTATCGCACGTATCGGCTGTGCCCGCTTTTGGCGCTTGCGCAAATAAGCAGCGCAGGCATGGAGATTGTCCTGGAAGTATGGCGAGGGCAACGCCTCTTGACGCAACGGCGCCTCCATAGATCCAAGGTATGCTGTGCTTGCTGCTGACATCGTTAATCAGAAAACGGACGGCAAAGTTGTCCGAACCATCAAGAATGAGATCGACATCCTGAAGCAGCTCATCCGCATTAAGTGCATTCAAATCAGTGACGTGGGGATCAATCTCGACTAAAGAGTTGACGCTTCTTAACCTTTTAGCTGCAGCAATCGCTTTTGGCATCATAGAGGAGGCATCGTCTTCATCGTACAGCATTTGCCTTTGCAGATTGCTCACCTCGACGAAGTCTCTGTCTATGATGCGAACGAAGCCGACACCTGCTCGAACCATATGATTGGCGAGGACCGTTCCCAGCGCGCCCATACCTACGACAGCTACTTTGCTTTTCGTTAATTTTGCTTGACCTGCTGCACCAATCGGAGCAAATAGAATCTGCCTGGAATAGCGTGGATCCACGTTTGGTTGATCGCTTGTTTCAGGTACAAGCCCCGTATGTAATTGTTCCATCTAGTCATCACTTCCTTATCCTTGCGATTCTAACGGGTTCCATGGGCCGGTTTGACTGCCTTTCCACTCGGACCCGTCTTCCCAGATTTCTTTTTTCCAAATTGGGACGATTTGTTTGAGACGTTCGATTGCATAGCGGCTTGCTTCGTAACAGTCGGCTCTATGAGGAGAGGAGACCGCAATAACCACACTTGCTTCGGCGATCTCAACTTTACCAAGCCGATGGGTGATGGCGCACAGAGTCCCCGGCCATTTCCGATCGATCTCTTCCCCTATCGTTTCCATTGTCTTCAGCGCCATAGGCACATAAGCCTCATATTCAAGGAGTACGGTTCTTTGACCGTGAGTCATTTCGCGGGTGGTTCCGATAAATACAAGGGAAGCGCCGTGATTAGGATGATTGACTAGAGACGCAACGCGCTCGGTGTCAATTTTGTCATAGGTGATGCTGCATCTGCTAGGCTGCCCTCCGGATACGGGCGGAATCAAGGCGATCTCATCCTCCTCGCCAACAGTTTCATGGTCACCGGCGTAGGCCTGGTTTTTGGCGACAAAGCAGGTGAATATCTGATCGGAAGCGGCGGGATGCAGCTCAGCGATGATTTGTTTGAGTTGGCCGGCCGTAACGGAAGTTTGTTCGACTTGAATAGTAAGTACAGAAGACTCTAGCAGGTCGACAAGACCTGCAAAGAGCTGGATCGATAATTTCATGACGGCTCACCTCTTAAAGCGGTATGTTCATTCCATCAGCATATCATATTTTGAAAGGAAAATGGTATAATGAGTGAGGCGAGCCAGGCTTGCCTGGGAGATGGAAGGGGAGAATCGATAGATGAACAAACAAGCACACATACAAGTTATGGACCAACATAGAGGAAGCAGTGAAATAGTTACGGTACATCAAATGGCAGAAACAGCTCCGTGGAAGCTTTCATTGGCAGAACGTGTGCCGGAGGTGAAAGGAGAAGGCTTTGATTTGAAATCCTGGTACCGACATTGGCGAGACAGCCGTAGTACCGTAGAAACCCAGGAGGAGCCTACTCATCTTAAAGTTGAGGCCGTTGATGAATTTCAGGCGCTCATCCCCTGGGCGGAGCTGGATCAGGCGCTCATCCTATATGCGCAGAATGGCGAGCCGCTGCAAAAGGGATTTCCGATTCGGTTGTACGTTCCAAATGGGAGCAGTGAATGCTTGAATGTGAAAAGCGTAATCAAGATCAGCTTTCTCTATGATCAAAATTTGGGAAATGAAGCTACATATGGTTATAAAAATGCGGTTACCGTAGAAGAAATGAAATTTAAGAAATGAGTCTGCTGCTGTCCGCATAGGATTAGACATGCTTCGATCTTGGAGGTGAAGGATTTGTCCGACGAGCTGCGAGAGCTAGTTATTTTACACACGAATGACATTCATAGCCATTTTGAGCAGATGCCGAAGATCAGCGCCTATTTTCGTCAGGTGCGGGAATCGCTGCCCGCGGATCAAGTGCTTACTCTGGACATCGGAGACCACATGGACCGGATGCGACCTGAAACGGAAGGGACGGGCGGTCTGGCCAACGTGGATATTATGAATGCGACCGGGTACGAAGCGATGGTTGTGGGCAATAATGAAGGACTCACATATACGCCCGAAGCGCTCCGAAGTGTGTTTGAAGGCAGGGCGAGGTTTCCGGTTATCGCCAGCAATATACTGGACAAGACAACCGGTGAAACGCCGGATTGGATGCTTCCTTATGCGATCGTGACGAAATCCGGGCTGCATATTGCCTTGATTGGCGTGACGGCTGCTTACAACGACTATTACGAGCTGCTGGGCTGGCACGTGACTGATCCGCTGCAGGCCGTGGCCGATACGGTTAGAAGGCTTAGGGACCAAGCGGATATCGTCATTGTGATGTCCCATCTGGGGCTGCGGAGCGACCAGCAGATGGCGGAAGAGCTGGATGGAATTGACCTCATACTGGGAGGTCATACCCATCACTTGCTGGAGGAGCCGCTCTTGATACGCGGCACCTACGTAGCTGCGGCCGGCAAGTTCGGCGCCTACGCCGGCCGCATCGATCTTGCCTACGATCCGGCGCAGCGGCGGATCGCACGGCTTGAAGGGTGCGTCGTGCCGATGGACGGCGCGCCGGAGGACAGCAGCGTCGCGGCGCTGCTGGAGCACTTCCGCAGCGCGGGCGCAGCCGCGCTGGCAAGCGGTGGCGCGGCTGCGTCAGCCGCTGCGCCTGGATTGGTATGGCGAATCCCCGCTGGGCAACCTGCTTGCGGAGGGGCTTCGCCGATGGACCAGCGCCGAGATCGGGCTGGTCAACAGCGGGCAGCTCCTTCAAGGCTTGAAGGAGGGCTGCATTACCCGCGGGCGATTGCTCGAAATCTGCCCGGGGCCGATTAACCCCTGCCGCCTGCGGCTCAGCGGGGCTAAACTGCTGCAAGCGCTCGAAGAGTCGCTGCTTGGCGAGTTCATGGAGAAGCCGATCCGGGGCTTCGGCTTCCGCGGGGAAGTGCTGGGCGCGCTTTGCGTGGACGGGATGCAGATTGAAGTAGACAGCTCCCGCGCGCCTTACCACCGGATACTCACCGCTACGGTAGCCGGTGAGCCGCTTCAGGTCGACCGCGAATATCTGGTCGGCACCATTGACATGTTTACCTTCGGCTCGGGTTACTTGACACTTGGTCAAGGCACCCACATTGAATACATGCTTCCCGAATTTCTTCGGGACGTGCTTGCTTCCCAGCTGCAGGACGAGGACGCCGTCGCAAGCTGCATGGAGTCCCGGTACTCCGATCGGAGTCGGATAAGCAGAAGAGAAGAATAGGCGGATCGTGACGACGTTTGTCGAAGATATTGTCAGATACATAGTGGGAAAGGTAAAATGAGAAATTGGACAGGAGATCTTGAATAACGAGTAAACCATTCTGAGGGGGAAGCTATGTACCACATTTGGCAGGCCATTATTATTGGTATTATTGAGGGACTTACAGAGTTTTTACCGGTATCCTCGACCGGACATATGATCCTAGCGCAAAATCTGATGAACATCAACGACAAGGATCCGATTATTCAGACGTTCAATTTCTTTATCCAGCTTGGCGCAATCATGGCCGTCGTGCTTATCTATTGGAAGCGGATTTTATCCTTGTTCGGACTCATCCGCAGAAAGAGTGACAGCAAGACAGGAAGAAAGCTGAACCTGCTTCATATCTTGATCGGTATCCTGCCGGCCGGGATTATCGGCGTGCTGTTCAATGACTTTGTCGATGAGAAGCTGTTCTCAGCTGCGACTGTATTGATCGGACTGGTTCTGGGGGGCATCCTGCTGATTGTTGCCGAAAAGCAGAAGGAACGTCCTACAACGGAAGTAATGGATGACCTGACCTACAAACAGGCATTCCTCATTGGTATCTGGCAGCTGCTTTCCATCTGGCCTGGCTTCTCAAGATCCGGCTCGACAATAGCGGGCGGCATGCTGGCAGGTGTCAGCAGAGCGGCTGCAGCCGATTTCACGTTCATTATGGCCATTCCAGTTATGTTCGGAGCTTCCGGCGTGTACATGTTGAAAAACTACGACGCTCTATCCATGAACGATCTCGGTTTTTTCCTTGTCGGCTTCTTTGTTTCCTTTATCGTAGCTTTGCTTGCGGTCGTCTCCTTTATCAAATTCGTTCAAAGGATGAAGCTGACCTATTTTGCTTACTATCGCTTTATCGTCGCTGCTATCTTTCTCTTGTATTTACTATTCTAAGCTTAATTTGTAGAAATCTTGCGGACCGCGTCGAAGGATGCGGTTTTTCTATTGCTCTTTTCTGTGAAATCTATTACATTTATGAGAAGATTACTTTGTCAAAAGAATGCTCACTTAGCGGAGGAAAAGAAATGCGTTTGATGCCGATCCATATGTGTCAACCGGGTATGCGGCTTGCCAAGAACATATATAATGAAGAGGGAATGGTGCTGCTTGCGACAGATGTAGAGCTGACAAGCAGACTTATTGAAAGACTCTTCTCTTACGGCATTGACTATGTATACATTGCTGATCCGCGAACGGAGGATATCGTTCTGCCGGATTACATTCAACAAGAAACAAGAACTAGAGCGATTAAAGAAATTCGAAATACATTCCGTACGATGATGGAAGACACCAATAAACGAAGTGCAGTGAGTTACTATGATCTAGGCAGAAAATTCAGAGATTTGATGACGATGATTATCGACGATGTCAGCGGACATCAAGACGCCATGGTCATGCTCAACACCATGAATGTGACGGACAACTATTTGTTTCAGCATTCGTTAAACGTCAGTATCTATGCGACCATGCTCGGGATCAGCTACGGGTACGACAGGGAGAATCTTGTAGCCCTTGGACTTGGCGCGCTTCTCCACGACATCGGTAAAACGAAGATTTCTGTCGATATTCTGAAAAAGCCATCTCAACTGACACATGATGAGTTTACCGAAATGAAGCATCACACGACATATGGCTTCCAAATTTTGAAGCAAGAGCCGAACATACCGCTTGTGACGGCCCATTGTGCATTCCAGCACCATGAACGATTGGATGGAAGCGGGTATCCAAGGGGACTTAAAGGCAATGAAATTCACGAATTCGCCCGTTGGATTGGGCTTGTAGATTCCTATGATGCAATGACAACGACACGGGTATACCGAAGTCCGCTTCTGCCACATCAAGCGATGGAGCAACTATTTGCAGGCTCGGGGACGATGTATGATCAGAGCAAGATCGCTTTGTTCCGTGATAAGATTGCGATTTATCCTCTCGGAATACCGGTAAAACTCAGTACAGGGGAATCCGGTATTGTTTCCAAGCTGAACATTACGATTCCGCATCGACCGATCGTTCGGATCATGCAGGATGCTTCCGGCAAGGACTTGAAGGAACCGGATGAAATCGACCTGTCTACGAGATTAAATGTGCTGATTTCGGAAGTCGGGGATGCCCGGATTGGTGACGTTGTTGCCGACGAAGGCATACCGATGATATTTTGAGGCACAATATACCTAAACGCCAAGAACCTGGGAAACTGGGTTCTTTGTTATTTCTGGTGGTTGGGGTGACTTATGCGGGAGACGACGATGCAAGGTGCATGTTGGTGGTGGGGGATATGGATGTATCGATTCAGATGGTTGGTGGCCTTGACTTCGCTAGGTCTGCTGCTGGCTTTTGCGCCATTCGCGTATCAAGCCCCGGATTTGCTGAAGGATAATGGTTTTACGCCCAAGGGAAGCGAAGCCGATTATGGCTCGATTCAGCTGCAGAATGAGTTAGGTCATCCTCCATCAACCCTTCAGCTTGTGTATACGGCTAATCATATTGATTTGACTGAGCCAAGCAATCAGAAGCGGGTAATGGATTCTCTTGAAAGTGTGAAGAGCCTGCCTGACGTTGATTTCATCACTCCTGTCGATGCTCCGCGGCTTGCGGGACATTCTGACGTAATGGCTGTCACGGTTGCGCTGCATTTGCCTACGGATGCAGCTTTAGAGCGATATTCGGCAATCCAACAGCAAGTCAAAGCTCCTGATGGTATGAATGTCTATATCACCGGAGGACCTGCTATTCTGTATGATGTGCAGGAAGCGAGCAAACGGGATATCGCCAAGGCAGAGGCAATCGGACTTCCGATTGCGCTGCTCGTTCTGTTGATTGTATTCGGAACCCTGGTAGCTGCTATGCTGCCTTTGATTGTCGGGTTAATCAGTGTAACAGTAACACTAGGGATCACCTATTTTATTGCCCAGCATCATTCGTTATCGAACTTCCTGCCCAATATGGTGACGATGCTGGGACTTGCTGTCGGCACGGATTATGCCCTCTTTTTGGTCAGTCGGTTTCGAGAGGAATTAATCAAACAGTCCACCGTAGCAGATGCAGTGGCAATGACCTGTCAGACGGCAGGCAAGTCGATTTTGTTCTCGGGCATAGCCGTATTGATCGGGTTATTAGGCATGCTGTTCGTTGATCTTACCTTTTTCCGTTCACTTTGTCTCGGCGGTGCGATCGTCGTATCGATCTCTGTTATTGCAGCGAATACGATGCTGCTATCCCTGCTGGGCCTGTTGGGTCATCGTATTAATTCGCTTCGGGTGCTGCCTGCACGCTTTCGGAAGCAGGAGCAGCATGAGTCTCTATTTTGGGAAAAGATCGCCTATTGGGTAATGAAACGCTCCATTCTCTTAGTAGTACTAGTAGGGACTGCGCTAATCCTGTTTTTAATCCCGTTTGGTGAGATAAAGCTAAACGTCCCGAATGCGGAAGTGCTCCCGCCGGGATACGAATCACGTTATGGCTCAGATGTCATGAAGCAAGCGTATGACACCAGAGAAATGAATCCGATCCAAGTCGTCGTTCAAACCAAATCGGACATGGGATCCCAAGCGTCGATCCGACAGATTCGTGAATATGAAAGTAAGATTGCCAGCCTAGCGGGAGTGAAGAAGGTCCGGAGCTACCTAAGCAGCATGGGTCAGCTTTCCGATGAAGAGCTGTCGGCAAGGCTATCTGACCCGGCCGTTCAGCTACAGTTGAAAGGTATGGCCAAAGGGAATACAGTATTGCTGCTGGTCTCCCCCACCCAGGACCCGGATGACCCGGTAACGGATTCACTCGTGAAGGAACTTCGGCGTGTAGATACAGGAGAGCTGACTGCAGCTGTGACTGGAGGACCCGCTTATCGACTCGATATGATGGACCGGATTCAAAGCAAAATCTTCGAGGTGTTTGCGTTTGTCATGGGTGTCACTTACATCGTGCTGCTGATTGCATTCCGTTCGGTGCTGCTCCCGCTTAAGGCGGTTCTGATGAATGTGCTGAGTCTAGGCGCAAGTATGGGCACCGTTGTTTTGGTTTTCCAATACGGCTGGATGGCGGATCTGCTTCGTATCACTTCAATCGGATATGTGAGCGCAACGCTGCCCGTTATTATTTTCTGTGTCGTATTCGGCATTTCCATGGACTATGAGGTCTTCCTCATATCGCGCATTATGGAGGAGTACGAAGTGAGCGGCGATAACGAGATGAGTACAGCACGTGGATTAACGAAAACAGGGAGCTTGATTACAAGTGCGGCATTCATCTTGGTTGTTGTAGTGGGATCTTTTATTTTTACAGATATAGAAATTATGAAAGCTTTGGGCCTCGGTCTTGGATTTGCGGTACTGATCGATGCGACTGTGATTCGAGTCATGTTAGTTCCCGCCCTGATGAAGCTTCTTGGCAAAGCCAACTGGTGGGCTCCTGCATGGCTGACTTGGAACGTTCGGCGCAGCGGCGGCAAGTAGGAGTAAGCAGCAGCAAGCTGTAGCAGTTGCAGCGAGCAGCAGTAAGCAGTGGCAATCAGAGCAGCAAGCAGCAGTAAGCAATGGCAAATCAGAGCAGCGAGCAGCAGTAAGCAGTGGCAATCAGAGCAGCAAGCAGCAGTAAGCAGAGACGATCAGAACAGCAAGCAGCAGTAAGCAGAGACGATCAGAACAGCAAGCAGCAGTAAGCAGAGACAATCAGAACAGCAAGCAGCAGTAAGCAGTGGTAATCAGAGCAGCAAGCAGCAGTAAGCAATGGCAAATCAGAGTAGCGGGCATCAGCAAACAGCACGTGTAGAAAACTCTTGGGGTCATGGAGGGACACGTGACTTTCGGAGATGCCGCCGGCTGCAGGATAGCAGGTTTCACTTTTTTATAAGCATAAGTTACAATAAAGGACATAGAATGAGGCACAATAAGTAGCCGGCTAAATCAGGAAATGTTAGGTCAGGTGTAAACAGCATGAACATAAATGCCAAAGCGGCCAGCTTGCCGCTGCCGGAATTGTCACCGGCATTCGATCCGTGGGATCCCTTGCGGTCGTATCAAAAGTATGGGAAGCACGTGCTAACCAGTGTGGAATTAACAATCACGAATCTGTGCAATATGCGTTGTGAGCATTGTGCTGTCGGAGATTCATTAACGATGTCCGAAGGGCCGCGGATTCCCGTGACCGAGCTGCTTCGGAGGCTTGATCAAGTGGAGCATCTGGAGACGATCAGCATTACAGGCGGAGAGCCGTCTTATCAGGAGAAAACCGTTAAAGAGTACATTCTGCCTGTTCTCCGATATGCGCGGGAACGCGGTATTCGCTCTCAAATCAATTCCAATTTGACGTTAGGCTTAAACCGATATGAAATAATCGCACCGTATTTAGATGTGATGCACATCTCGTTTAATTATTTGAATGCAGAGGATTTTCACCGGGTCGGTTTCGTGAACAGCGGACATCCCGTCGGACTGGAGACGGCATCGCGAATGTACGAGAAGATGGTTGAAAATACGATTGCGCTCAGTAAGGGCGGTCTATTCGTATCCGCAGAGTCCATGATTAATACTCGCACGCATGAGAAGCTTGTCGATATACATAAGCTAATAGTAGAGATGGGCTGTTTGCGCCATGAAGTTCATCCGATGTACCCGAGCTCGTTTGCCGCTCATCTGCCTATGCTCTCTCTGGATGAGCTGCGTGCGGCTATACATCGTCTGCTTGATGACCGAAATCAAGACATCTGGATGCTGTTCGGTACACTCCCGTTCTTTGCATGCAATGACAACATCAAGGACCGTGAGCTTGTAAAAAGAATGCGGGATGAACGCAATGTGACAACGAGGAATGATCCGGACGGACGAAATCGGTTGAATCTGAACTTGTTTACCGGGGAAGTGTATGTAACCGATTTTGCCAATGAACCTCCACTGGGCAATGTGCTTCAGGATGACCTGGATACGATTTTTGCCAGATGGGACAGCAATCCGTTGAATCAGCGTGTGAATTGTTATTGCAGTGCAGCCTCGTGCTGCGGTCCTAATCTGCTGGTGGCGGATTCCTACTATCGAAATGTGGATTTCAAAAGTCGAAAAGCAATCATCTAATCTTTTTCTGAAGGAGATCCTTTTCGTTGGAACATACATCGTTTGAATTCGACCTAATATTTCTTAATATGGCCTTAGTGATTTTTTTGGTGCTGCTAAACGGCTTCTTTGTTGCTGCGGAGTTTGCTCTGGTGAAGGTGCGCCAGTCCCGGCTTCAGCAGCTGGTCAATGAAGGCAGCGGAAAAGCTCAATATGCCATGACGGTAACCTCGCAGCTGGATACCTACCTATCCGCGACGCAGCTTGGTATTACGCTCGCTTCGCTTGGACTTGGCTGGGTCGGGGAGCCGGCCGTCTCCGAGCTGATTATGGAGCCGCTGCTGCATACCCTGCATATTGAACCCTCCGTGTATACCAATACGCTTTCGTTTGTCGTATCGTTTGCCTTTATTACGTTTATGCACATTGTCCTTGGCGAACTGGCGCCAAAATCGTTTGCCATTCAAAAGGCGGAAACCACCTCCTTATGGCTGTCTGCGCCGCTGCTTTTTTTCTATAAAATCTTTAGACCGATAATTTGGATGTTAAACGTAGCAGCCAACGCATTTCTAAGATGGATCGGTGTAGAGCCTGCAAGTGAGCACGAAGCGGCGCACACAGAGGAAGAGATCCGCATCTTGATGGATGAAAGCGTTAAGAGCGGTCATATCGATCAAGATGAGATGGTGCTGTTCGACAACATATTTGAGTTCTCCGAACGCATTGCTAGAGAGGTTATGCTGCCGCGGACCGATATGGACTGCTTATTCCTGGATTTATCGTTTTTGGAAAATTTGCAAATGGTGCATGAGACCAAGCATACTCGGTACCCGGTCGGAGTCGAGGATAAGGACCAGATTGTCGGCTTTGTTCATATTGCCGATTTACTGACGGCTGACCCCGATGAGGAGCAGGATTTGCAGACATTCATTCGACCGATTCTAAACGTGCCGGAATCCATGGAGGTTAGCCGGGTGCTTAAGCTGATGCAGAAGAAGCATTCGCAGCTGGCTGTTGTCATCGACGAGTATGGCGGTACTGCAGGTCTGTTAACACTGGAAGACATTTTGGAAGAGATTGTCGGCGAGCTGCACGATGAATTTGATATTGATGAGCGACCTGGCATAGAGGTAAAGGACACGTACACTTCGGTAGATGGTCGAATGCTGATCGAGGATGTTAATGATACGCTGGGACTGGAAATTGAGGACGATGAGGTTGATTCGATTGGCGGGTGGCTGTTCAAGAAGCTTGAAGGCGCACCGGTCAAAGGAAAGAAAGTCGAGTTCGGAGAGCATATCTTCGAAGTTTCCGAAGTCGATCGACTGCGAATTGTAAGGGTTCATATTAGCAAGTCAGCTCAGTAAAGGAAACGAAAGAGGTTGAGGACTCCTATGTCTTTGAAAACCGTGGTTATTATGGTTCTTGGACTGCTGCTCTTGTATGGATTGTTTACGATCGGACTGCCTTTTCTCACTGCGCTTGTTACTGCGATTTTTTTAGATCCGATTACGCGTCTTGTTATGCGCACTTCCAGAATGAATCGGGTTGCTTCGGCTACAATCGTAAGCACACTTTTTACGCTGCTGGCGCTGACCCTGATTTATTTCATCGGTCTGAATGTAGTAACGGAGCTGATCGAGCTTGGACGCAAGGCACCGAATTATATGGACGAAGTGAATCGGTATGCGGACCAGGCCGTCAAGCAGACGCAGATTTTTTATGAGTCGTTATCGCCGGATATGGCCGATCAGCTGCAGTCGTGGCTGGAAAGCAGCACGGCGTCTCTGACTGAAACGTTAACGAAAGTGCTTACAGGCATATCAGGTTATTTTATCAATGTGGCGGGGAAAATCCCGAACGTCTTGATGTGGCTGGTTGTCTATCTGATTGCTCTTTATCTGTTTACGTTTAGCTTACCCGCACTTAAAGCAGCGTTCCTATCTATGTTCGAAGAGCGTTCCAAAGGGAAAATGAACCATGTACTGCTCAACCTGCGGCTCGCGGTCTTCGGTTTTATCCGAGCTCAGCTAATCATGGCGCTGTTCACGTATCTGGTTACCTTCGTCGGTCTATTGATTCTGCGTACGGAGTATCCGCTAGCCATATCGATTCTGGTTATGGTGATGGAATTTGTACCTGTTGTCGGAACAGGGCTCGTCTTTATTCCTTGGTTTTCGTATCAGCTTCTCGTGGGGCATACAACGATGGGAATCAGCTTGCTCGTTCTATTCCTTATTCTTACCATTTTCCGCCGTATCGTCGAGCCTAAGGTACTGAGCGATGCTGTCGGCATCAATGCTCTGGCTGCATTAATCAGCCTGTATGTGGGGTTTGAGCTGATGGGGCTTATGGGATTGTTCCTCGGACCGCTCGTAGTCATTATCTATCAAGCGATGCGAAAAGCGGGGCTGCTTAAGCTTAATATCAAATTAGATTGAACATAAAGGAGCAGGGACTTCCTGTATGAAGCTTGTATTATTCGATTTGGACGACACACTGTTTGATTTCAGCCGGACATGGGATATCGTATTAAAACGAATGTTCGCTGAGCATACCGTGACTCGAGTTTACGAAACGGAAGCCTTCTTCGAGGCATTCCAGCGCAAGAGCGATGAATTGTATGCTTTGTATGAGCAGAGAATTTGTACCATTGAGGAATACCGCTGCCGCAGATTGATAGAGACACTAAAGGACTATGGCTGCGAGATGAGCACGAGCCAAGCCATGGCATTTAATCTCGAATTTGTCCGGCAATATCTAGATAGCTTAGAGCCCGACAAGAAGGTGCAAGACTTGCTGCATAAGCTGGAGGAGAGCTACTTGCTTGGCATTATTACGAATGGTCCGCATGATATGCAGGAGGCTAAGCTGGAAAAGCTGGGATTGAAGAGATTTTTCCAGGCTGACCGTGTATGGATATCGAATGCAGTCGGTGTGGCCAAGCCTGATCCTCGAATTTACCAAATGGCTTTGGATCATTTTGGCGTATCTCCGGAGGATGCCCTCTTTGTGGGAGATTCCTGGCCGGCGGATGTGGCCGGTCCGATTCGGATCGGTATGCAGGCGGTTTGGTTGAACAAATATGGCAAAGAACCTGGACGGAATGCTGTGCCACGGGCTATCATCAAAGAGCTTCATGAACTTATTGATTTATTATCATAAAAAAGACCGCTTTTCTCTGAACTGCATGTGAACTGCAGCTGGGGAGGAGCGGTCTTTTGGTCTTTCTTGCAGCCGATTAGTAGACTCGTTTTGCTCCTACATATCTAGGTCCCCAATACGAGCTGTCCATGTTTTGAGGATATATGCCGGCGGAACGGGTCGCGGAAATGAATTGATTATTTCCTAAGTAGAAGCCGACATGATCGACGACACCGGTCTGAGCGATGCTAAAGAAGACAAGATCTCCCGGCATGAGCTTTGTTTTGGATATAGAGATTCCCTGCCCGTACAGCGCACTCGAGGTCGTCCGGGTTGTGGAGACGCCGTTTGTTTTAAACAAGTAATAGACGAACCCGGAGCAGTCAAAGCCTTGCGGCGTAGTCCCGCCCCACAGATAAGGAACATGCAAATAATTCATAGCGTCTTCCATCATCGTCTTCTTGGTCAATGCGTGGGCAATGCTCGTCTGGGTTGTGCTGTCAGCGATGCCGGTGATGGGCAGTCCGTATGCGGTCTGGTAAGCTTTTACGGAGGCTTCGGTGATCGTGCCGAAATAGCCGGTAGCCGTTGGGTATGTAAAGTAGCCGAGAGTCTTCAGATTTTGTTGAAGCAGAGTGACGGAACTGCTGGAAGTGCCGATAGCAAGAGAAGCGGCGGTCGTTGAAGTTGCTGCGACTGCAGGTGAGGTGTATGTGACACTCCCCGCGGAAACGGTCAGTAACATGGCGGCTGCAGCGAGTAACCAGTTGCGTTTAATCATCGGTATTTCCTCCCAAGTATGGTAGTTAGAATAAGGAATGGTTGGCTACATTGTATCTTCGAAGATGACGGATGGACAATGCAGAAATATTGGAAACCGTGTGATTTTGGCCAAGTTATGCGGCATATAACCTTTACATAGGCCTCTGACATACTGCCAGAGCTATAAGCATGCTTGCGAGAAGGAGGAACACTATGCATTCGCAATTCAAGGAATTTCCGATTTTTGCAGGGCCCTTTGACCCGTGTCCACCCATAGGTTGTAAGTACTATAACACGCCGCCCCAGCTGTATATGGGCTTTCAGCCACCGGGATTGCCGCAATTTAGCCCGTACGAGGCTCTGAAGATCGGTACGCTATGGCCTGCTCTCTTTGGTCCTTATGAGCCTAAAGCCGCTTTCGGAGGGAGGTCATCTTCATGAATACGATCTGTTCCGATGAATATTACAAGCAGCTCCATGATTTGCAGGCTGTGGATTTTGTTCTTGTTGAGCTCACCCTCTATCTGGACACCCACCCGGACGATCTGGCGGCAATCGAGCAGTATAATCAATTCGCTCAAAAAAAGGATGCAGCTGTGCCATCAATTTGAATTGGAGTTCGGTCCGTTAAAGCATTTCGGTCAAAGCTTTACGAAATACCCGTGGCAGTGGGCCGAAGGGCCATGGCCATGGCAAGTGTGAGAGGAGGCCTAAACCCGAATGTGGATTTACGAAAAGAAACTTCAGTATCCAGTTCGCGTTAGTAAATGCGATCCTTATATGGCAAAGCTGCTTCTGGAGCAATACGGAGGTGCGGACGGCGAGCTGGCAGCTGCTCTGCGATACTTGAATCAGCGGTATTCGATTCCGGATAAGGTAATTGGATTACTAACCGATATTGGCACGGAAGAATTCGCCCATTTAGAAATGATTGCTACGATGGTTTACAAATTGACGAAAGACGCAACGCCCGATCAACTGAGGGCGGCAGGTCTGAGCGATCATTATGTAAGTCATGACAGCGCCTTGTTTTACCAGAATGCAGCAGGTGTGCCGTGGACGGCCGCCTACATACAAGCAAAGGGTGACCCTATTGCGGATCTCTATGAGGATATTGCAGCGGAAGAGAAGGCTAGAGCAACGTACCAGTGGCTGATTGATATGACAGATGACGTGGATCTGCAGGACGGCTTGAAATTCCTGAGGGAGAGAGAAATCGTTCACTCTATGCGCTTCCGGGAAGCTGTGGAAATTTTGAAGGACGATCGGCAGACGAAGAAAGTATTTTAAACGAAAGCCAACCGGAGTCATATGCCGGTTGGCTTGTTTTACTAGAGAAATTTTAAGTTGTATCCTTTTCTTCGCATCAACCTTGACAAACACGCTCGTCCTTGAAGTACGACGAACTCGGTTATCCTTGCTTTATATAAATTCGGTGTTCCTCGCAAAAGCACCTGACGTCAGTCTGGAAGTCAAAGCTCCACTTTGTGGAGCGAGTTTAGACTCGAATGCAAGAGAAGTGGCAGGGCTCCTAACCGGCTAACATCCCCACGTATTCTTTCAGTGCCATAGCTGTTGCCATAAGCCCTGAGTAGGAAGGAATGAAGGTGAAGGTGTAAGTCTGCAGACGGCTGCTGACTTGATAGTCTGTGGGATACGGCTGCACTTCCACGTGATTGGCACGAAATAGCTTAACCGAACGCGGCATATGGAAAGCGGAGGTAACCAGAACCGGGTGCTTCCACTGGTGCTGCTCCAGAATCGCTTTGGTATTCGCTGCGTTTTCTTTTGTATTACGGCTTGAATCGTCCATCGTGATGCTGGATTCTGGCACTCCCAAAGCGAGCAGATGCCGTTTGGCGATTTGCGATTCATTGCCTGTGTCGGCAAACACTTGTCCGCCCGACAATACAATCGGCAGCTGGGTACGGCGGTAGAGCTCTGCTATCGTCAGCACGCGGGCAGCCGTGTTAGGACTCAGGTGTCCTTCACCTTGCGTCAAAGGATCGGGTGTGCCCAATACGGCGCCTCCGGTGAGCATGACCAGCACATCGCCCTTGACATCCGCAGGAGGCGAATATCTGGCTTCCAGGCTGTGCAGCAGTGTGTAACCCATGTAAGGAGCTGAGGAGACATACAGCAGTAGAGCGGTGAGGATCACGATGAAAGAGCTGAAGAACTCCTTCTTCTGCAGCAGCCAAGCGGCGAGGATGACCAGAAGCAGGACAAAGACACCTGGCGGAAACAGCAGGGTATATACGATTTTAATGACATAAATCATGGTTGTGTGGTTCCTTTCTGTTGAGCTGAAGAAGAATGAGCGTGTACGACGATGACTGCGTAAGATGCAGTGGAAGATGCGAATCCTGGTAATTTGAACGCTTCAGTTTCGCGCATCTTCACTTAAGTTCGCCAAATGCTGGCATTGTCCTCCTGCTGCGACTAATGGACTATGCAAAGTGAGGGAAGAGCTACTCTTATGCAAAGACGCTTCCAACATCACGATTAAGCGTGGTTGGAAGCGTCTTAATGGGTGTAATTGTATTTGCAATATGCAATGTGAATGGATCAAATGAAGGGGCATATCATAAGCTGGCTTATTGAAGCTTATGTGTATGAATCCAGCTCACAGCAGCTCCAGTTTCGTAAGGATAGCTGGGGCGTAGCCTTGCGAAACTAGAGCTGCATCTGCATCGCTTTGCTCTGCAAGGATAGCTAGAGCTAGAACTGTAGGTCAAAGCTGCATCTGCATTGCTTTGCCCTGCAAGGATAGCTGGAGCTAGAGCTGTAGGTCAAAGCTGCATCTGCATCGCTTTGCCCTGCAAGGATAGCTAGAGCTAGAGCAGTAGGTCAAAGCTGCATCTGCATCGCTTTGCCCTGCACCCAGACCTGCTGGAGCTCCAGCTCCGGGCTGACGAGCAGCAGGTCGGCCTGTTTGCCGGGCGCGATGGAGCCCAGCCGCTCGTCCAGTCTGAGCAGCCGAGCCGGATTGCCGCTCGCATAGCGGCTCGCGTCCTCTACGCTGACGCCCACCTCGCGCACCATGTACCGGAGCGCGCCGATCATCGTCAGCGTGCTGCCCGCGAGGGCGCCGCCCTCCGTGAGCCGGGCGACGCCGGCCTGCACGGTGACGGCTTGCCCGCCGAGCTCGTACGCGCCGTCGCCGAGCCCGGCGGCGGACATCGCGTCCGTGATCAGCAGCAGGCCGTGCGGCTGCTTCGCCATCTCCAGCAGGCGGATTGCTGCCGGGTGGACATGCTGCCCATCGGCGATCACCTCGCCGCTGATGCGCGAGTCGGCGAGCACGGCGCCGACAGTGCCCGGTTCGCGATGATGGAGCCCCTTCATCGCGTTGAAGGTGTGCACCGCATGCGAGAGCCCCTCGCGAACCGCCGACTGGATGTCGGCGTAGTTCGCGTCCGTATGGCCGCATGCGGCAACGATGCCGTGATCGCGCAGCCACGCGATCAGCTCCAGGGCCCCCTCGCGTTCGGGGGCTAGGGTCAATTGCCGCACGAGCTGCGGATAGCGCTCGTGCCAGTCTTCGAGCCATGCACGCTGGGGCAGCGTGATATGGTTCACGTTCTGCGCGCCCGGCCAGCGGGGCGAGATGAACGGCCCTTCGAGATGCACGCCCAGAAGCTGTGCATACGGCATGGGACCGCTCATGTAGCGCTGCACGGTCTGGAGCACGCGCTCAATGTCTCCATGAGGCGCAGTCATCGTCGTTGCGAGCATCGATGTAGTGCCGCTGGCCGCATGGAAGCGGGTAATGGTGTCGAGCGAATCAGAGCTCGCATCCATGAAATCCGCGCCGTAGCCGCCGTGCACGTGAACATCAATGAAGCCGGGGAGCAGCCAGCTTCCGTCGGCATCAATGACAACGGCTTCGGCGAAATCCGATTTAGCCACGCGATCTGATGAAATCGATTGAATCAGCCCGTTTTGCACGTATACGGTACCTCGATGAAGGGTCCTCTGTTCCGTTACTACTTGAGCGTTCTGAATGACGAGGCTGTTCATTGAAAAAAACCTCCCCGCCTCTGCGTCCATCAACACAACTAGATGAGGATGGGTCTGAAGCAGACTGGCCGGCAGCTCGGTAGTAATTGGCCCCGTCAAGGCTTGATGAACGATTTCAGCCTTATCAGCGCCTCGCACGACGAGCAGAATGGTCTTGGCCTTTAATATCGTGCCAACCCCCATGGTTAAAGCTTCTCTCGGCACGTCATCAATGGAGGCGAAGAAGCGGGCGTTGGCGGCTCTCGTCTCCTGCTTCAATTCAACGAGATGCGTTCCGCTAATTAAAGAATGATCGGGTTCATTGAAGCCGATATGTCCGTTGTGGCCAAGTCCAAGAATCTGAAGATCGATCAGCTTGGCTTTCTCAAGCTCTTCATTGTATCGGATACATTCCGCTTCCGGGTCAGCCGCATTACCGTTAGGAATATGAGCTTGCTCAGGGGGAGATCAATGTGGTCGAATAGATGGTTTTTCATGTAAGTGCGGTAGCTTTCCGGATGATTCTCAGGGAGACCTACGTATTCATCCAGGTTAAAGGTGGTGATACCTTTGAAGCTAATATGTCCTTTTTGATAGGCTTTGACGATTTCCTTGTAGATGCCGACCGGCGTACCACCTGTGGCCAGACCAAGTACGGCGCGGGGCTGCATTTGGACAAGACTTGTAATGATTCCCGCCCCCGCCTCATTCAATTCTTGTTGGTTTTGAAAAATATGAAGGTTCATTGCATCAATTCCTCACTTTCCTAACGTGAATACTCGAAAATTTATTTAAAATTGATCAAAAAGATCATTTTATTGATTGTTTTATATCTAATTCAATCATAACTGAAATGAAAACAATCGGCAACAGTCATTTTTCCAATTATGCTCATTGACTTGTATGGATAAGTTTGACATTCTTAACTGAGACCATACATACATACTTACTATAATTAGGCTTGGAGAGGAGTTACGTACGATGAATCAAAGAAAGCAGCCTGAGGCCATGCTATTCGATTTGGATGGGACGCTGTTTCAAACGGAAACGCTGCTATTGCCCGCATACCATGCTACTTTTGATGAATTAAGAAGACTTGGCCTTTATTCAGGAGAAACACCTCCGGAAGAACGGATACTAAGCTCCTTGGGGATGCTGCTCGAGCATATCTGGCAGCGAGTTATGCCGGAAGCTTCCGCCGAAGCAAGGCTTGAAGCAGATCGTTTGCTTCTGCACTATCAGACGGAAGGCTTGGAGCAGGGACAAGGTCTCTTATACGAGGAAGTTGCAGATACGCTTACCAGTCTGCACGAACGAGGAATTCGATTGTTTGTGGCGAGCAATGGCTTAGAGGGCTATGTGAGAGGCGTCGTACAGGCAATGGGCATAGGAGAGCTGTTTGAAGACCTTTATAGTGCGGGTCAGTATCAAACGAGATCCAAAGTGGATCTGGTGAAGCAATTGCTGCATAGATATGGCATCGAGCATGCTTGGATGGTAGGAGATCGTTCCTCCGATGTGGAGGCTGGACTTAAGAACGGATTGGTTGTTGCCGCTTGCGATTACGCAGGCTTTCGCGAACCGGGAGAATTGGACGGGGCACACATCAGAGTAAGCCGTTTTTCCGAACTGCTGGATCATCTTGAATAGAGAGCTTTCACAAAATAGTTGTCGCAGGATCTAGGCGCAGAGCATACACTATAGCACAATTCATAATAAGGGTGCTGATAAGGATGCCTTCTTTTGTTGGAGTTTTCAATATTAATAGTGTCGAAGGGAACCTAATCAACGGAGATACGGCGGTTGTCGCTCCGACGAGCGCAAGCAAAACCTACTCGGGAGCGGGCGGGGGCATTACAGGAAATTTTACATTGTCCAATTCGGTATTTAGCGCGACCGTGACATTTGATCCCGACGGAATTGATGCAGGGGCGGACAAAGTGGCTACAGGGACATAGTATACAGAAAGAGGAACGGCTTGTTGCGACAGGATATTCTGTGCAGCTATCCATTGACAGTGGGGGCTGCCTTTATTTATCATAAACATATGAATATGTGCTCATATGTTTGCACAATATAAGTTGAATTTGCAATTGGTGGGAGGATACGTAAATGAGCGATCATCAGCATGACCATAGCAAGTGTCAGCACAATCAAGGTCAAAGTCATGACCACCATGACAAGAACATTCATGTCCCACTTCATAACCACGGATGTGACAGCAACCATGATCACACTCACAATCATACCGATGATCACGGTCATCAACACCATGGTCCCGGTCATCACCATCATCATGGCCTGGGTCACCACCACCATCACCATGGGCATGGTCATTCCCATGCCGGGAACAAGCAAGGTCTGCTCATAGCGCTTTGCATTACAGCCGGTATCATGCTGCTTGAATTTTTCGGCGGTCTGGCGACGAACAGTCTTGCGCTGCTCTCCGATTCCGGGCATATGCTTAGCGATACGGCTTCACTCGTTCTCAGCTTGGTTGCAGTTTGGTTCGCTATGAAGCCTCCTTCAAGCAGGAAGACCTATGGATTTCACCGTGTGGAAATTCTCACAGCTTTGTTCAATGGGGCAACCTTATTTATTATTGCCGGAATTGTCATTTGGGAAGCGATAGGACGGTTCATGGATCCGCCCAAGGTAGCGAGCGGCTCGATGATGATCATTGCCGCAGTCGGCTTGCTGGCCAATTTGCTTAGCGCATGGTCATTAATGCGCAAAGGAGACGTTCATGGCAATATGAATCTTCGAAGCGCCTATCTGCATATTCTAGGCGATGCATTGGGTTCCGTAGGTGCTATAGCTGCTGGAGCGCTGATGCTGCTGTTTGGTTGGTATGCAGCTGATCCGATCATCAGCGTGCTAGTTGCGCTGCTGATCCTTAAGGGAGCATGGTCGGTTCTCAAGCATTCGACGCACATTTTACTTGAAGGTGCTCCGCTATCCATCGATGCAAGGCATGTTGAACAATCGCTTCAGGGCATTGATCATGTCATTAATGTACATGACCTTCATATTTGGACGATAACCTCCGGTCTTGATTCGTTAAGCTGCCATCTTCTTATTGAGGATACGGCGGACAGCCAGGTTGTCCTGCAGAAAGCCATACATGTGCTGGAGGAGCGATTCCACATCCAGCATGCCACCATACAGATTGAATCATCTCAAACAAGACATGCGGAATTGAAAGTGTAGGGGGGCGCTTCATTCATGGAACATCTGATTCAGGAGCTTTGCGATGCATCGTGTTCGGGGACCGGGGCTGCAGAGCAGTTATCGGGTCGCAAGCAAATTGACGAGGCCCAGGCTGCCGGAATGGCTGAACTATTTAAGGCATTAGGAGATGCTACGAGAATCAAAATGATATATGCACTACTCAACCGTGAGCTGTGCGTACATGATCTATCCGTTGTTCTGGGAATGGGGCAATCGGCGGTATCCCATCAATTGAGATATTTGCGCAACTTACAGATCGTCAAGAGGCGAAAGGAAGGGAAAACAGTTTATTATTCGCTGGATGATAGTCATATTGAACAAATTTTCTTGCAGACGCTGCAGCACTTGCAGCATATGTAGACGGAACGGATGGGGGCTGATTCAGCCTTCGTTCCGTTTTTTTTGTGATGTTAGAATTTATTATTTCGGGGCTCTCCGCAAAGTACTGAATCAGCTTCGAAGCTAAGGCTCCACTTTATTGGGTTGTTTGGACTGATTCTCTTTCTGTTTGAGCACCCATAACGCATATTCCAGGGGACGTATAATCGCCTTCTGATACGCTAAGGTTTGCCCTGTACGCCGAAAGATTTCACGGGATGGCTTAGGATTCACCTCAAGCAGCCAAATTTCTCCCTTCGGGTCAATGGCAATATCCAGTCCAAGCTCGCACAGCTTGCCGAATTTGCCTTCCAGGAATTTGGCCAGCTTATGGGCAAAGCTATCCAAATCTTCTTTGATTTTTTCAATTTTCTCAGCTGAGGAAAAACGCTTGGTAAGCAGTTTGTTGAGTGCTACAGCGCTCCCACCGCCGTGAAGATTGGAGGTGATACTGCGGTGAGGACCAATCCGGCCTGCGCAGCCGGTAACCTCCCACTCTCCACTGCCGTTCTTCTGAATCAGAAGGCGATAGTCGTGTACACGCCCGTCCTTCAGCGTAAGAGGAATACCTTGCTGGACGACATAATCCGGGGTGAGCTTCATCGTATTTAGCTTGATCATCAGCTGTTTTTCATTGGAACGGTAGGGAGTCAAAATGGTGCGCTGTTGGCTGCGGCCCTGGAGCAGGTACAAGTCGTGGCCGATCTGCTCAATTCGCAGGATGCCTCTTCCTCCTGTACCGTTCTTTGGCTTCACATAGATCAGTTTATGCTTCTTTAAAAACTTCATCAGCTCAAGAGTTGTGCTGAAACGAACGGTAGCAGGAATGTACTTACGAATTTCTTCGTCTTCGGAGAGGGTTTGGTGCATGAACCATTTGTTCGCAAGCGGTCTGCTTAAATAGATGAGATCGGAATGCTTTTTTCGAAAGGCTTTCAAAATCTGATACTTGCCTGAGCCTTGGTAGCGAGCACGGTCATAGATGATAGGCGGGAAGGATGCTTTTCTGCGAATCCATTTCTTTTGCTCGGCATCATAAACCAGAGTTCGCACTTGATTGCTGCTATCAACATCATCAGGAGTAAAAACCTCGACTTGAAGTCCCAACTTCTTTCCTTCATGACTTAGCTTTCGGAAAAAAGACAGCTCCTCCAGCCGAGCCTTGCTTAAATAAACGGCGAGTATGCCCAGTCGTTGTGGAGCCAAACGGATTCACCTTCTTTTACCTGAGTTAGTTAAATAGAGACTGTATCCTATGATACGTTCTAAGGACTTACGGCGAATCTCAGGTTCATCGAATTTCATCGGCTTCGAATTTGCTTCAAAGAACCAGATACGTCCGGAAGTATCTACGCCTAAGTCCATTGACATTTCTCCTAAGTGGCTGCCGGATGATTTCTCAATGGCCTTTGCCAGTGTAACAGCGGCAGACTTGGCACGTTTCAGTATACGCCCGGCTTCCTTAGCTCCAAATGCCTGAGTCAGCAGCTTGAGAGGGTTGTCAATGGAACCGCCGCGAGGTACGTGAGTGGTGATGCTTGCTTTGCCGGCAACCCGGGCGCCGATACCGGATACAAGCCAGGTTCCTTTGGACGATTTTTGGATCAAAGCCCGAAGATCGTAAGCACGCTGCTTAAATCTCGTTAATGTGATTCCTTGCTGGGCAATATATTCCTTATAGCCGCGATATTTATTAAACGCTTGCCAAAGGGATTCGATGGACTGGTGGGTCGAAATCTCCATATTCTTGTTTTCCTGCCTGCTTAATCGGTATTCGGCCTGCTTGTTCTTGGCGGAGATACGTTCCAGCCGCATGATTCCTTTGCCGGCTTTACCCTTAGCCGGTTTCAGATAGAGGACCGTATGGCGTCTAAGCAATTGGTTTAAATCGCCGACGGCATTTAATTGCAGGGTTTCCGGAATGAACGGTTTGCCTTCTTTGGACTTGTTCAACCATTCGAATAGCGTCAGTTTATTGAAGAAGGATGGATTGAATATTTCTACTTGACCGCTGCGCATGCACGTTTGAAGGACCTGCTGCACGTCAGGCTTCAGCTCCATTTTCCGATAGGGGATTCGGTTGTAGACAACGTGGGGAGCGGGAACAAGTTCCCTGCTCCATTTCTTTTTCTCAAAGTCGTACCGATAGCCCATCATGCGAGAACTTGAGAGCGAGAAGTCGGATGTTGTTACCACGTAAGCGTCAACGCCCATTTCATTTCCGGTTCGAATGAGGTCGATGAAATTATCCAGGTTGCCGCGAAAGATTCGTCGTTTGTTGTCCTTGACGGTCAAGATGGCGAGCGTAGGAGGCTGATTCCGCTCTTGAAGGATATAGGCCATTAACTTTCCCTCCTTGGGCGGAAACGGCTCAAATACAAGCAATGTTCGTACACGTTATTGAGTGAAGCTTTATCCCCTTCTTTTAAGGAAGGGTGCTTGAAGATCGATCTTCCGGGTTTGGCATTGGCTTCAAACATCCATATTTTCTCGTTCTGATCAATACCGATATCGAAGCCGAGCTCACCTAGTAAATGATCGTAGTTATTCTCAATCCCTTCAGCCAGCTTGATAGCCGTTTCCTTGGCATTCGAAAGCACTTGCTCGGCCCGGCTTCCATAGACTTGCCGGAGTACCTGCTCGATGGTCATCAATTGACCGCCGTTTCGGATATGGGTGGTTACGCTGCCCTTCCCTGCTTTCTTAGCGCCAATTGCAGCAACAACCCAGTTATTGGTACCATTCTTGGTCATATGGAATCGGAAGTCGATGGGACAACTGTCAATCTCAATCAGGCGGATTCCTTGCTGCGCCACATAATTCGTGAGACGTCCGCGACCGGTGCCAAGCATGCGCATCAAGCCCTCGAATTTTGCATATCGGATGAGTACGTTCTTGCCGGCTTTCCGGTAGCGTACAAAGTAACCGCGCTTCGGATTATAGGTGACTCTATAAATACCGATGCCGAGACTACCTGCCGTCGGCTTCAAGTAAATGAATTTATGCCGATCCAGCATATCCTTGATTTGCTCCGCGGAAGGGTTAAGGCGCGATTCGGGGACAAATTTGAAGACCTCGTCTCCGTCCAGCATTTTGTACACATCCCACTTATCAAAGAAGCTCCAGTTAAAGAGCGGGATCCCTCTGCGAACGAAGCGTTCTTTAAAGCTTGCGATCCCGGCCGTCTTCTCCGCTTTGCGGCTGGACATCCGGTTATACACGACGTCGGGAAGCGGGAATGTTTTGCGGACCCATCCTCCCCCGGCTTTGGGAACTATGCCCGATACCGTTTCTTGGGCCCAATTCACATCTCGGGGACTAAAGGCAAAATGAAAGGATTTATTCGCACTAGTATTCATAATTTGCCGGATAAATCCGGTTATGGAGCCGAAGGGGGAGGTGCTGCTTCCGGATACATTCGTTAAGATTCCGATCATCGGCCCGATACGAATTTCTTTATTGTTATTGCTTGCAGCCAGTACACTGCCAATTCGGGGAATACGTAGACTGCTCATTAAAGAAAGCGGAATATACATATGCTGGCCAGGCTTTTTGATCAGACGTACCGGGAGGCTAGCGGATTTGCTGCCGGCTTTTACGGTAATCGTTTTGACGCCGGTTAACCGTAAAGCTTTGACGAGCTCGCTTGTTAAGTAGACGGATCGGTCTGTTCGTTTTACGGCATGGAGCATACACGTTGTCAAACTCATTAGGTTACCCTCCTAAACTTGTTGCAAAAATCCGGCAGTGCCGGAGTTTTCGGTCCTTGACAAACGCAATCGTCCTGATAGGATGACGAAGTCGTTTATCCCTGTATATGGGTCTTGACGATCATGGAAGCCGGGTAAACGGTTGACTTACGGTAAGGCGCCACCGTTCCGGGAGAAGATGTCTTCCATAGGTAGGCGGCATATCGGACTGGATTTACGATGGATTGAATGCGTGCTTTTGTATCGCCGGTTCGTGAGAATATCGTTCGCCCCGGCTTGGAATTGACTTCTAGAATCCAAATTTGGCCGGACGTGTCAACTCCGAAATCAATGCCAAGCTCAGCAAGTCTTCCATGTGAGGATTCCAGCGTGGAAGGAATGATTTCGGAAAGCTTGTAAAGAGTATCAACTAGGACGCCGGCTCTATTCTCGCCGAACTGTCCGGACAGAAAGGATAGAACTTCTAGAGCTTTGCCTCCCCCATGAAGGTTGGAGGTCACGCTTCCTGGCTGCCCTGCTCGTGCCGCCATACCTACGGTCTCCCATAGTCCTCTGCGATTCTTCTGTACAAAGCAGCGGATGTCATAGGCAGTTCCATCAGAGGTATGAAGCGGTAAATACTTTTGGACCAGATAAGGCCTTCGCCCTATCAAGCCGTGAAGATAACTCATACATTCAGTCCAGTCAGAGAATCGTACGTGCAATGGTACGTTACGGGAATCACGCCCATGGATGATGAAAGAGCGCATTCCATCCGAATCGCTGACGACCTGCAGATGAACGGCGCCTTTCCCTTGACTGCCGCCTTGCGGCTTCAAGAATAGCTGCTGGCGTTCCTTCAGCCAGTCCTTCAGCATATACTCATCGGTGAATACGGCCGTTGCAGGCAAGTAAGGTGATAGCTCAGCTTCCTGCTGGAGCATTTGCTGTACTTCCCACTTGCCCTTAAGTCCGTAGCCCAAGAAGCGAACGCCTGGAGTTTCGCGCAGTTTACGCACATGGAACCGGTACTGCAGATAGGTGTCCTTTCCCGAAAAAAAGCAGCGGTCGTAGATGAAAGAAGGGAGCGGGAACGTATCCTTTTTCCACGATCTAGTCTCATGAGCATAGGAATGCCCTGCTATTGTACGCTGCTGCCAATTGATTCGATTGGGCGAAAAGACGAACACTTGAATTCCTAAGGCATCTCCGGCCAGTGTCAGCTGCTCGTAGAATCGAGAGCTGGCAAAAGGCAGCCTACGCTTTAGCTCGGTCACCATAATCCCCAATAAAGGGGAAGCGTTACTCTGCATGAAATCACCTCAGAACTTCGCTAGATATCGCGCATACTGAACGACTTGTTTCACGGATGGACGGATTTTACGTTCCGTGAGGGGTGTATTGTCATCTTTGGAAGGTTTGGAGTTAACCTCCAAAAGCCATACCTTTCCGCTTTTATCGACGGCTAAATCGATGCCCAGCTCGCCGAAATGGTTAGGGATTTGGGTTTCGACCCCTTTGGCAATATCCAAAGCGGCCTTGCGCAGACGGCCGAAGGCAGCTACTTTTCCCTGCGCGGATAAGGATGACTTACCCAAGGCTCCCTTCACAGTACTCAAGGTGCCGCCGCGCGCCAGATTGGACACGAAATGCTGGTTGCCCGCGATTCGGCCGACAATGGATGTGATGGCCCATTGGCCTTGAGGCCCCTTTGTACAAGTGCGCGAAAGTCGACGGGTCTGCCTTCTACGGTAATCAAATCCAGCCCTTGTTGAATCTGATAGCGCTGCGTCTTGAGCTTGCCCGAGATAGCTTGAAATACCCCGGATACGGACGGAAACGATTGCTTTCGCACTCCGTTCAGATTCGTATAGTGACAGGTATAGGTATTGCCGCTTTCACGACGAACCCGTATGATGCCTTTGCCTAGACTTCCTGTTATCGGTTTGAGGAATAATACAGGATGCTTCGCGGCCATGGATTTCAGCATCTGATAATTTTTAAAAAGATGGGATTCGGGCAGATAAGCATGAAGGGAGCTATCCTTGCGAAGCGCATCGAACACTTCCGTTTTATTCAAGTACTTTTCATTAAAGATATGGCTGTTAAAGCGGGTTTTGGCGTCGTTCATGAATTGTTGGACATTTGTCATGTTTTCATATTTACGTGAGGTGAGGCGGTTATAAATCACATTGGGTATCGGAAACGTTTTTTTGCTCCATGAACCATTGGCATAAGAGTAGGCGGACACACTCTGGGCTCCGCCCCGCATCTCGGATGGAGGAAAGAAGACCACCATAGCGCCGAACATCTCACTCGCATCCGTCATTTCCTTACAAAAGGCGGTGATAGCGCCAAAGGGCCGGTCCGGGGAACCAGAATGAACACGGCTGATCATCACGCCTATTAGAGGCCCTATGGCTAAGGTGCCGCCTTTATAGTGAAGGCATAGCTGAGCGCCGTGATGAAGCCCGAGTTTGGATGCGAGTGCGGGATTCACTCGCAGCGTTTTGGAGAGGGCTGCTGAGACGACCCGCACATCCTGTTTGGTTGAACCAAACCGAAGTGTAATCGTTTGATTGGTTGGGATTTTCCAATTCTTGACAATGGCTTCACTTAGAACAATGGTCCGATCATCCAAATAGATGCTGGTGCCATGAATAGATATCCCAATTTTCGTCCTGGTCAATAGCGAACACTCCTTCCAGCATCAAAAATGGCATTGCTTAAGCAGAGTAAACTACTCCATCATATGAGGACATATATCCCTTGGTGCTTAGGAGTCGATTCGAAAGTAGGGGGGGATAAGCCCAACTGCTGCACAAATATGACTTATTCGAGCGGCCGAAGTGGCGTCTAATCGGTGTAAGACATTCTATTTTCCTTGACAGAATCTATTTATTATTATAAAGTTACTTACATAACATTAGTGAATTTAAATTAATTAGGGGGTGTTGCCTGATGTTTCCTTCTTTATTCTTAGCCCACGGATCTCCTATGCTTGCAATTGAGCAGACGCCGTATACGGATTTTCTAGCCGATCTGGGTACTCGCTACAAGCCGAAGGCTATTGTGATTTTTACCGCTCACTGGGAAAAAGAGATCCTGACGATTTCCGCTCATGACAACATATATGAAACGATTTACGACTTCGGCGGGTTCCCCGATGAGCTGTATCAGCAAACCTATCCCGCGAAGGGATCGGTGTCTACTGCCGCTTTGGTGGAAGAGAGACTGCGCAGCCACGGCATTGACGTCCGCAGGGATGAATCAAGGGGCCTTGATCACGGCTCATGGACTCTATTGTCCAGAATGTATCCGAAGGCAGACATTCCTGTTGTGCAGGTGTCCGTCCATCCCTATCTAGCACCGCAGCAGCAGTATGCGATCGGAGAGGCTCTGCGGGGGCTGGGGAGAGGAAGGAATCTTGATCATTGGCAGCGGAGTTACCGTTCATAACCTGCGCATCATCAAATGGGGACAACAAACACCAGAGTCGTGGGCCGTTGAGTTTGATGACTGGCTTATTGCGAATATGCAAGCCGCAAACACACAAGCTCTGTTTCAATATGAAGCCTTGGCGCCTCACGCAAGGTTAGCCGTCCCGCGGCCGGAGCATTTTGTTCCTCTATTCATCGCCATGGGGAGCGGCAGCGGAGATCCAGAAGTGATTCATCGCAGCTACGATCTTGGAACTTTAAGCTATTTATGCATGAAATTCTAATAGAATTGCCGGCAAGGCTTGGACAGCCTTGGCCGGCTTTTTTTACTCAGTAAACATTCAGCGCGGCTTAAGGAAGAATTCATGGTTGTGGACCATAATGAGATCTATAGATAGTCCAAATCATAAAAGAAAAAAGGAAGATGCCTCATGAAAAAAACATCCAAGTGGTTGAAATGGCAGGTAGGAGCTGTGGTTATCGTTCTTCTATTCTTCTTGTTCCAAGAGGTTAAAGATAGTCCGCAATTCCAGAAAGCCCAGCAGCAAATGGCGCAATCCTCGCAGAAGGCAACGGATAAAGAGCCTTTATACGCCGATAGTAATCGGACGCCTTCCACACAAGGGATTCAGGGCTTACAAGGCACAGAAGGCTCGCAAAGGGACAAGAGAACAAGTAACAATACTTTTTCAAGGGAAGGTAAAAGACACGGAATGCAGCAGCGGGGCGGCAATGACCGGAGCAATGGTTCGAACTTTGGCAGCAGCAATAGCTCCGGCTCCAGCGGTGATGGATTAAATTCCGGCAGCGGCAGTAGCGGATCGAGTTCCATCGGGCGTAACAATGGATCGAGCTCTATTCCGAATTCGGGCTCCTCTTCCTCTTCTTCGTCCGTACAGTCGCATAGCAGAACACAAGCTTCTTAATTGGTGATCGTAAATTTAGTATGAAAGGTAGATCAGCATGGACGTACTTCGATTTCGCGGCATGAATACCGACATAGAAGCCCAGTTAGACCCATGGGAAAAGACGCAGCCATTTGACGTACATCCGGTACAAGCTTGGTTTGAACGCTCTGAGAGCCGATTTAGCCGGTTTCGTCCGGACAGTGAGCTCTCCAATCTGAATGACAGAGCGGGAGAGCGCTGCCTGGTATCCGCTCCTATGTTGAATGTGTTGGAGCTGTCGGACTATTACCAGAAGCTGACCTCAGGATTATTTACGGTATTCCTCTATCATCGTATGATGCAGCTAGGTTACTCCCGGTCTTTTGAACAGATCGGTAGCGAAAGCGTCGAGCTTCTTTCTGATAAGACAACGACAGGAAAGAACTTTGATATGGAACTGGATCCTCGTATGCAGTCTGTTAGACTATCCTCCTCTGGAAAGCTCGATTTAGGGGGTATTGTCAAAGGCTGGACCGTAAAAGAAGCGGCGGCCATGATGCGTGAGCAGTACGGCTGCAGGAAGGGACTTATCAATGCTGGAGGGGATTTGGAGGTCTGGGGAGCAACAAACGCGGAGCCTTGGTTGATTGCCGTAGCGAATCCTAACGGAGAAACGCAAAAAGAAATTATTCTAGAATTGACGAACGGAGCCGCCGCTACCTCCAGTACATTACGAAGAAAATGGCTGACAAATCGGGGAACCATGCATCATTTGGTCGATCCTCGAACCATGGAACCGTCTGCTAACACTGTCGTCCAGTGTACGGTTGTAGGGAAAAACCTGATTGATTGCGAGGTTTGGGCAAAGGTTCTGTGTGTGGCAGGTGTGGAAGAGGGGATTCCTTTATTCCAGAAGCAGACAGCAGGACTTGAAGCACTGCTGTACACGAATGACGGTAAGCTTCATTATATTCCGTCTTCCCGAATTCGCACCCAAACCAGATGGCATGGACTTGTAGCGGATGTCATTCATGATGATGGTAAAGAAAGGATTGAGTGTATATGATAGATTTTCTGGTAAATATGCCCACATGGAACTTGATACGAATATTTGGAATTGCTTCATATTTATGCTTGTTTCTCGGTATGGTGCTTGGAATCAGCTATTCATTTCCGAGCTTGAAGTCTAAGAGGGCACAGCTGCTGAAATGGCATACGGGTACCAACATTACAGGGACTTTACTCGCTTTATTGCACGCTATGTTATTAATCATTGATGTGTATATGCCATTTAGCTGGATGGACATTATAGTGCCGTTTCACGCCAGCAACTCCACGGTCTTAAATGCGCTCGGCACCATCGCCTTTTATGGCTTGATTGTTGTCTTGCTTACGTCGGATTTGCGTAACAAGCTGGGCAGAAAGGTTTGGTTGGCATTCCATTTTTTATCCTATCCATTGTTCGTCTTGGCTCTTATTCATGGACTTTTCGAAGGAACGGACAGCTCCAATATCTTGATTAAGCTGATGTATTATGTCTCAGCGGCTGTGCTGGTTGGTTTAACGGTTGCACGTGCTACCGAATCCCGCGGCAAAACCAAAGTGTCGGTGGGTCCTGTAAAGCATGTGAAAAATGTGTAAAGGACTTCTTATTGCGAACGTGCTAAAATAGTTCTATTTCATAGAATGTGGAAAGAAATAGGACGGTGGAAGATTATGCCTAAAAACAGTTTGATGGAATTAGGATTCGCATCATTTAAGCTAGGGCTCACCTCTTTTGGTGGGCCTATTGCGCATATTGGTTATTTTCGAGAGGAGTATGTACATAAGCGAAAATGGCTTTCGGAGGAGGAATATGCTGATCTTGTTGCTCTAAGCCAATTTCTTCCGGGTCCGGCCAGCAGCCAAGTTGGGATCGGAATCGGCTGGATGCGTGGAGGATTATGGGGCGCTTTCATTGCATGGTTAGGCTTTACTTTACCCTCGGCGGTTGTGCTTGCACTATTTGCTATGCTGTATCTAAAGCTGCAATGGACAAATTTGCCGTGGGTTCATGGTTTAAAGTTGGCGGCTGTGGCTGTTGTGACTCAGGCTGTTTGGGGAATGGGGAAAAGCTTGACCCCCGATAAACAAAGGCTGACGATTGCCATCGCGGCGGCCGGCTTGTCTCTGATGGTTCATTCAGCATGGACTCAGCTGCTATTCATTGGTTTAGGAGCACTGCTCGGGATCTATTTGGGCACAGTCTCTGACACATTCGAATCAGAGAAAATGAATCCTCCCAAACCCAATACTGCGATTTCTAGATTATCGCTTTCGATGCTGTGTTTATTCATGCTTCTGCTTTTGCTGCTTCCCGCTATCCGCTTGTTGGCCCCTACGCTGACGCTGAGCCTGATTGAAAGTTTTTATCGCGCCGGATCGTTGGTTTTGGAGGCGGGCATGTCGTGCTGCCCTTGCTCGAGCAAAGCATGGTTCTACCAGGGTGGCTTACTCATGAACAATTTTTGGCAGGATATGCGGCTGCGCAGGCTGTACCGGGACCCTTATTTACTTTTGCCGCCTACTTGGGGTACATGCTGAAGGGATGGACGGGCGCCTGCTTGGCGATTCTTGCTATATTCCTCCCAGCATTTTTGCTTATGGTCGGTGCCATCCCATTTTGGGCCCGATGGCGAAAGCTGCGGACAGTCAGAAGAGCTATGTGGGGAGTCAATGCTGTCGTCGTAGGCATTTTATTGGCTGCGCTCTATGATCCAGTTTGGGTGAACGCAGTGCAATCGGCTCTTGATTTTTGTGTGGTGCTGTTCCTCTTTCTTGGACTTCATTTCTGGAAGCTGCCTCCCTGGATGATTGTGCTGGCTGCGGCTTTTAGCGGATTTCTGATTCTGTAAGTTTCGTGTATTGCTTCCATCTTGGAAACTAACTATAGTAGAAGGTGATTAAGAACGAAAAGAGGCAAATTGACATCATGGCAAAAGCAAAAATTACCGAACTGGACATCGTAAGAGCACTGGCAATTATTGCCGTGGTTATCATTCACGTTACATCAGACAGCACTGTGGACCCCGCTTTACTTGGCAGCGGCACACAACTTATGAGTTTGTTTTTGAACAAAATCAGCTATTTCGCCGTACCTGTATTTATTTTTATA
Source organism: Paenibacillus hexagrammi (assembly GCF_021513275.1). Classification (NCBI taxonomy): domain Bacteria; kingdom Bacillati; phylum Bacillota; class Bacilli; order Caryophanales; family Paenibacillaceae; genus Paenibacillus; species Paenibacillus hexagrammi. Next base: position 1,334,808 of record NZ_CP090978.1, read on the forward strand.
AGCGGGATTGTGCTTTTTTATATTTACATAGACAGATGGAGTGCCAAACAAGCCGGCGTTTTTTATTGGAAACGAGTCAGGCAAGTGTTGGTGCCCTATATTTTATGGTCGTTCTTCTACTATCTTTATAATCCCTGGCTTTGGACGCCGAGCCACCCGATTCATGTGAATTTTAGAGAGTTTTTAGGTCAGCTGAAATGGGCGGATTCCGGCTATCATCTCTATTTTATGATTATTATCGTTCAGTTTTATGTGCTGTTTCCACTTCTAGTAGCTGCAGCTAGAGCTTTCCATTGGTTTCGCCAAACACTGGCCATCTGGGGGCTTCTGATTCAAAGTGGCGTCTATGTGTATAATCATTGGTACGGGAGCATCCCGCATAAAGCGGAGCTGTGCATCACCTATTTCGGTTTTTTCCTTGTTGGAGGCGCCATCGGAAGCAGCTATGGGCAGTTTCGAGCCTGGCTGGACCGCAATAAGGGCTGGGTACTGCCGGTAACGTTCCTGAGTGGAGTCAGCTACGCCCTGCTGTTTATTGCTGCACAACATGGCTATTCGATCGAAAATACATGGTTTGAGCTAACATGGGTGATTTACAGTATTGGAGCAGGAGTTAGCTTCATATGGCTGGCTGCCCAAATGGAGAGAGCCTTGCCCAAAGCGGCCGGTTTCTTTACTTCGCTCGGTGCCGTTTCCTTTGGCGTGTATCTCATGCATCCAGCCTTGCTGTCAGCTTGGAAGTATAAGGTCCATATGCCGGGCTCGATTATATGGTACAACTTGTATAACGTAATTGCAGGGATACTCATTATCGCAATTCCTTGGATCTTAACGAATGGTTACCGCGGTGGAATCAAATTGCTGAAAAGGAAGGCATAAGAGCTCGCTAAGGAGAGTGCGCCCATGTTGTTCATGGACGGGCATTGCTCCTTTTTTATTTGAATCCCTGCTGATTTCTAGGAGCCGGACAGCGGCTCCCGTATCGGGGATACTTTCTTGAATAATCCCAATACGGATTGTGACGGAGGTATCACGCAGGCATGATAGCAAAAAAATATAATGGAATTCATACATATCGGGGGTATTGAACATGAATGATGTTATTTCGCTGCTGCAAGCACACCGTTCTATTCGCAAATTTACTAAAGCTCCGGTTGCGGAGGAGCAGCGCCGCGCCATCCTTACGGCTGCTCAAGCGGCTTCGACATCCAGTAATATGCAGGCATACAGTGTGATTAGCGTAACGGACGAAGCATTGAAGTCTGAGCTTGCGGAGCTCGCTGGCAATCAGGTCTACATTAAGGAGTGTCCGCTCTTTCTCGTCTGGTGCGCAGACCTGCACCGCTACGAGCAGGCCGTCCGGCTTCACTCGGACGCGCCCGTGACCGGCAACGCTGAGAATTTCATCGTTGCCACCGTGGATGCCGCATTAGCTGCGCAAAATGCGGCCGTTGCCGCCGAGTCGCTAGGCCTCGGCGTCGTCTATATCGGCGGGCTGCGCAACCAGCCCGCCGAGGTCTCCCGGCTGCTGCAGCTGCCGCAGCTCGTATACCCCGTCTTCGGCATGTGTATCGGCATGCCGGACCAGGAGCCGCTGCTGCGCCCGCGGCTCCCACTGGAAGCCGTGTACCATGAGAACCGGTACACGGCTGAGAAGCAGCACACCGCCATCGCAGACTACGATGAGTCGATCCGCTCCTATATGAAGGAGCGGACGGGTGGCAAGGTCAGTACGGTGTGGTCCAAAGAAATGGCGGCCAAGGCACTGCGGCCGCGCGAGCATATGAAAGCCTTTCTTAGCACGCAAGGCTTTAACATGGATTGACTTGCATTTTGCTCATAAACGAAGAACTTGTCTCATATATTGGATAACAAGAAGCTGTTACCGAGCTCATATCCGTTATAACCGAGAGGAGTGCTTTTCGTTTGAAAGGGTTCAAAAATGTCATTTATATGAGTGCGGCTCTGGGCATGCTGTTCTACTCCGTTCCCAAGCTGCAATTCTCCGAGGGCTTGTCACTGCCCATGATTTTTAGCCTAGTTTGGATCGCCATGGCACTGCTCGTAGTTGCAGCTCATCTGCACCAAATTCTTGGTGTAGACGAAGAGAGACGTAAGGAGCTGACACGCATCAACCGGATGAAAAAATGGCAGATGGAGCAAGCACTCCAAGGCCGTAAGAAGATTTTACAATTCCGCAAGTAACACAATAGGAAGTACTCAGACTGTTGATAAATCCAATGAAGAGCTGAGCCCCGTCATGAATCCGAATGGTTCAATAGTCTAACAACAAAAGCGTTCTTTCCTTTTGAGGGGAAAGGGCGCTTTATTTCTACGGGGACGTATGCTAAGATGAAGTGTGTAGAACATTTGTTCCCTAGTTGTTCTGGGCGTTGTCCTGCAGAGCGGAACCCCCTATAATAATAGTACAGAAGTGCAACAGAGTTTCTTTGATGGGGTGTAACAGATGGATACACATACCGCAGATACATTGACCAAGCATGAGCAAATTTTAAGGCATATTGAAAGCTTGAAGCTGGGCAGCCGAATCTCGGTCCGCAAGATAGCGAAGAACATGGATGTCAGCGAGGGCACCGCGTATCGGGCTATTAAGGAAGCGGAGAATCAGGGGCTGGTCAGTACGAAGGAACGAATCGGCACCGTACGTGTCGAGAAGAAGCTGCGGCAAAACATTGATAAGCTGACCTTTGCCGAGGTCGTGAATATGGTTGACGGACAAGTCCTTGGAGGCTCAAAGGGACTGCATAAAACCTTAAATAAATTTGTCATCGGAGCGATGGAGCAGGACGCCATGATGCGCTATATCGAAGCGGGAAGCCTGCTCATCGTCGGTAACCGGGATAGCGCCCACATCTGCGCGTTGGAGCAGGGAGCGGGCGTACTTATAACCGGCGGTTTCGATACGAGTACCGAAGTCAAGAGGCTTGCGGATCAAAGGGAGCTCCCTATTATTGTCAGCACCTATGACACGTTCACAGTCGCCTCGATGATTAACAGAGCGATTTACGACCGGCTGATCAAGAAAAAGATTATGCTTGTCGAGGATATATTAGCTTCAGGGACTTCCGTGTTTGCACTTAAGGCTAACAGCTTGTTGAAGGACTGGCAGCGGCTTTCTGAAGAAACCGGACACAGCAGATTTCCGGTTGTGGACGAGTGGAATCGGATCATCGGGGTGGTCACTTCCAAGGATATGGTTGGAGCTAGCGCCGTACAGACAGTTGACAAACTGATGACGAGAAATCCGCTAACCGTAACGCCGCAAACCTCCGTAGCATCGGCTGCACACATGATGGTGTGGGAAGGAATCGAGCTGCTGCCCGTGGTGGATACCAACCGCAAAATTCTCGGCGTGCTCAACCGGAGCGATGTGCTGAAGGCGATGCAGTATATCCAGAAGCAGCCGCAGAACGGTGAGACCTTTGAAGAATTGATTTGGTCAGGGATGGAAGAGGAGCGCGGAGAGAACGGCTCACTTCTTTTCCGCGGAGTGATCACTCCTCAAATGACCAACCACTTGGGAACCGTCTCTGAAGGTGTGCTTACCACATTAATGACACAAGCGGCATACCGGATTGTACAGGAGCACAAAAAGGGTGATTTGGTGATGGACAATATGTCCACCTATTTCTTAAAGCCTGTGCAGATTGACAGTAAAATAGAAATACGGCCCACCATTATCGAGGTAAGCCGTAAATTTGGTAAAATTGATGTGGAAATCTTTCATGCCGGTGCGCTTGTTTCGAAGGCAATGTTGACAGCGCAGGTAATTTGATGCTACTGTCCGCTACCCCTTGCCTAACCGCTCAAAATGTCCGTGATTGCGAATGCCCGCGAATAGGTTGAAGAGCCCCAGAAGCAAGCATACGGTACCAAATATTCGTCGGAAGCTGGAATCCTGGAAGAAGAATAACTGTGTGACAGCGATGACCGCAAGCATAAGTCCCATGGATATATTCATTCTAGAAGCGTACAGGCCTCTCATTCGAACGTCCGCTGCACGGCGAGAGCGGATACTGAAATAGACGGAGCAGACCAGGGTAATGAGAATAAGAGCAAACAATGAAAATCGAATCCAGAGCATGAGTGAGAACCGTCCTTTATTTTGAAGGTGATCATATTACTGTAGCGATTTTCAGTCTAAATTGCAATTCATAAGCGGCAAAGAAGTCCCGTTCATTCAATGAGCCTTCTTGACGCCTGTATCGTCAATACGGGATTCTTTAGCCGATACCCAGACACTAAGTTCCGTTTGAATTAAGATGATCGATTTGACGTCAATCGTATATTTTTTATCATGCAGCATGTAGACTCTTTGAGTAATCAGCTTTTCATAAAGTGGTCTTGCATCGCGTACGTAGGCGGCTTTTTGCCCGATTACGAGCTTCAGCTCGTTTTTCACTTCACTTTCGATCTCTTTTTGGATATCCTCGCTGATGAGCTCGTCCTGATTTTGGATTAAGTAGACATGTACGGCGTTTATAAGCGCTTGTTTATTGCGGGTTTTAATCAAATCCTCGATATCCCCCTTTAATTCGTCGCGCTCTTCCAAATATTTATGCATCTCTATATATAATTGGTTGTACGTATGTTGATGGATGCTCATATAGATAGCTGCTCCGATAATCGCACCTGATAGAAGCAGCCCTAAGCTTGCCAGCAAACGATGATATCGGGCGAACGGAGGGACTCTCAAGTTTGATTGCCTCCTTTGCAAATCATTTGAATGAGAGAAGTGGCCAGTTGAGCCCCGATAAAGGCGGCTACAATCAGAACGATTTGTTTAATTGCCGGGTTCAAATGTCCTTCCGCGACGTGGCTTTCGATATATCGAATAGGGTCAATGGTGCCGCCGACTGCTGCGACCATCGCCCAGATTTTAATATTTTCCGAAATGGTAAGCATCTTTTCCGTAGGTGACTGCATGGTTAATACGGCGGCAATACCGCTGAGCATGCTGCCCCCAAAGACAACACCAAAAGAAATGCAAAAGTAAACGATCATATTTGCCCAAAAGCTGTACATAGCGATATCGCGTCCCTTCTTAAGTAGCAGATTTCCTCTGTACAATGTATGGGTAGGCATGGCCATATTATGATAATACAGTGCAAAATTTAAAGCGTTCGGCACACAGGAGGGTAAGAGAGTGGGTACATTCGTACATCTGCATGTGCATAGTGAATACAGCTTGTTGGACGGCGCAGCACGCATGGAAGATCTTGTCAAGAGGGCGTCTGAGCTTGGCATGTCCTCTCTGGCTTTAACCGACCATGGTGTTATGTACGGCGCAATCGCATTTTATAAGGCCTGTAAGCAGCATGGGATTAAGCCAATTATCGGCTGCGAGGCTTATTTTACCGCTGGGTCTATTCGGGACAAGGGAACTCGACAGGAGCAGCCGATTTATCATTTGATATTACTGGCCAAGAATATGACGGGCTATCAGAACCTGATGAAGCTGTGTACAATTGGGCATTTAGAAGGCTTTCACTATAAGCCTAGAATTGATGCGGAACAGCTGGCGAAGCACGCCGAAGGTTTGATTTGTTTAAGCTCTTGCCTCGGTTCAGAGGTGTCCCAGCACCTGCTTCACGATCGTAAAGAAGAAGCGCGCAAGGCGGCGCTGCGGTACCAAAGCATCTTCGGTGAGGATTTCTTTCTGGAAATCCAAGACCACGGCATGATTGAGCAAAAGAAAGTGATGCAGTCCATGATCGAGCTGAGCAAGGAAACGGGAATTCCTCTCATAGCTACGAATGATGTGCATTATGTGAATGAACCGGATCATGTTGTTCAGGATATTCTCATTTGTATCGGGACGGGTAAAACCGTTGAAGATACCGACCGGTTGCGTATGGGCACCAGTCAGCTTTATCTGAAAAGCAGCGAAGAAATGGAGCGGCTGTTCAAACATGTGCCCGAGGCCATTGCCAACACGCAGCGGGTTGCAGATCGATGTCAGCTTGAATTGAGCTTCGGACAGTCTATTTTGCCGCAGTTCCAGCCCATCCCGGAAGGAATGACGGCAGGCGCTTATTTGAAGACTCTTTGCGAGCTGGGCATGGAGAAACGTTATCGAGGCATGGCAGACTGGCAGACAGAGGATTCAAAGCTCAGAAAGCAAGCCGAGCAGCGGCTGCATTATGAGCTTGGTGTTATAGAAAGCATGGGCTTTTCCGATTATTTTTTGATTGTATGGGATTTTATCCGTTTTGCCCATGAACACGGTATTATGACGGGTCCGGGCCGTGGATCATCAGCGGGAAGTCTGGTTGCTTTCGTACTTGGAATTACGAACGTTGATCCCTTGCAGTATAAGCTGCTCTTTGAGCGCTTCCTGAATCCGGAACGAATTACGATGCCGGATATCGATATTGACTTTAACGACGAGCGTCGCGATGAGGTCATCGATTATGTAGCATCCAAGTATGGTCATGAACACGTCGCTCAGATAATTACCTTCGGAACGATGGCGGCTAAAGCGGCTGTTCGTGATGTTGGAAGAGTGCTGAATGTTCCGTATGGAGAAGTAGACCGTGCTGCTAAAATGATTCCACATCAGCTTGGCATGACGTTGTCCGAAGCGCTGCAAGCAAGTCCGGATCTTAGAGCGGCTGCCGCCAAGCAGCCGAAGACGGCGGAGCTTCTGGATATGGCAATGCGGGTGGAGGGCATGCCGAGACATGCCTCTACGCACGCAGCCGGCGTCGTCATCTCCAGAGAGCCTTTAACGCATTATGTACCGCTGCAGGAAGGCACCGGACATACGGCGCTCACGCAGTATACGATGGAGCATCTGGAGTCGATCGGATTGCTTAAGATGGACTTCTTGGGACTAAGGACGCTATCGATCATTGAGCGAACGCTTCGCTGGATTCAAGAATTGGAAGGGAAGCCGCTTGATCTTTCCAGCTTAGATATGAATCAGGACCCATTGACGTATGAACTCCTAAGCAGAGGAGAAACGACCGGCGTATTCCAGCTTGAGTCAGCGGGAGTAAGGAGGGTGCTCAAAGATCTGCGGCCTTCCGAATTTGAAGATATTATTTCCGTTCTAGCCTTGTACCGGCCGGGTCCCATGGAATTTATCCCTAAATATATTCATGGTAAGCATGGACAAATCAAGGTGGAGTACCCGCATCCGACGCTGGAACCGATTCTTAGGGATACGTATGGCATCATCGTTTATCAAGAACAGATCATGCAAATTGCTTCTACGATGGCCGGATTTAGTCTCGGGGAAGCGGATCTATTACGAAGAGCGGTTTCGAAGAAAAAGCGTGAGGTGCTCGATGAGCAGCGCAACCACTTTGTAACAGGCAGCCTGCAAATGGGCTTTGCAAGTGAAGATGCGAATCATGTGTACGATATGATCGTCCGCTTCGCTGATTACGGATTTCCGCGAGCTCATGCTACAGCTTACGGAGTGCTGGCTTTTCAGACTGCGTATCTGAAGGCTCACTATCCGATGCACTTTATGGCATCGATGCTGACAGCGGTTATGGGCAACCATCGGAAGGTAGCGGAATACGTTGACGAGTGCAGGAGGATGAAAATGTCCGTGCTGCCTCCTGATGTGAACGTCAGCGGCACGGTGTTTACTCCCGATCTGCAGGGCGGGATCCGTTTCGGTCTGGCGGCCATTAAAAATGTCGGCACGCAGGCGATTGATGCGATCATCAGCGAGCGGAAGCAGGCTCCGTTTGAGAGCCTTTTGGATTTTTGCCGCCGTGTCGATCTTCGGGTATGCAATAAAAGAGTCATAGAGTCATTAATTCAAGGCGGCGCCTTTGATACGATTGGCGGAGGACATCGGGCTCAATTGATGTCCGTTCTCGACGAGACCATTGCTTCTGCGACAAAATGGCGCAAAGAACGCGACGATTTACAGCTCCACTTGTTCGGCTTTGTGGAAGAGCCCAACTGGGATGTGGAAGTTCCTGATATCCCTCCAATGCCTCAGAGCAAGCAGCTTGAGCTAGAGCGCGAACTGCTCGGTATGTATATTTCCGGGCATCCTCTGGATGAATATGGAGAACTGCTGGAATCACTGGAAGCTGATAAGCTTCATGAGCTTCAGGAACTCCCCGATAACAGCGAAGTTATCGTAGCGGGAATGATTCTCTCGAATAAGACGATCGTCACCAAGAAGGGACTGCCGATGGCGTTCATGGAGCTAGAGGATCGCATTGACAAGGTCGAGGTCGTCTTGTTCCCCGAGACCTGGAAGCATGCCGCTCCGCTCGTGCACAAAGGGCGGCTCGTCCTCGTCCGCGCGAAGCTGCAGCTGCAGGATGAGGACCCGCCCAAGCTGCTCGCGGAGCAGCTCGTCGCGCTGGACGACTCTGCGGCCGTCCAGCGGCTTCGCAGGCAGCCCGCGCGCGGGGCTGCCCAAAGCCCCGGCAGCGCGCGCAGCGGCGCAGCCCAAGGCCCCGGCAGCGCGCGCAGCAGCGCAGCCCAAAGCCCCGGCAGCGCGTGCAGCAGCGCAGCCCAAAGCCCCGGCAGCGCGCGCAGCGGCGCAGCCCAAAGCCCCGGCAGCGCGCGCAGCGGCGCAGCCCAAAGCCCCGGCAGCGCGCGCAGCGGCGCAGCCCCAAATGCTCGCACAGCGGCGCAGCCTGCGCGGGAAGTGGCTGCCCGGCCGCAGGCCGTGGGCAGCGCAGCAGACCCACCCGCCGAGGCTCCGAAGGAGCAGCGGGTGTTCGTCAAGATCTCGGCTGACTGCGAGCAGCCGGATAAGCTGCTTCAGCTGAAGACGTTGCTGAAGCTGCATAAGGGCCAGCTCGCGGTCGCGCTATTCTACGAACGCGGCGGCCGGCTCCTGGCCCTCAGTGATCAATATCGGGTGAACGATTCCCCCGAATTGATTCGCATGATTGAGGTCATCATGGGTAAAGATTCAGTGAAAGTGAAATAAAGGTCTTCTCCTCCGCATATATATAGAAACCCGGCATGATTCAAGAACTCGAAGAATCCGGGTTCAAGTGAGGAGGAATACGATGACCGAACAGCATATCATTCAACTGCTGCAAAAGCGCGGCGTAACCATTGATCAAATTGCCGATATCGTGTATAAGCTTCAGAAGCCTTATAATCCTGCTCTTCAGGTAGAAGAATGCATCGAAAGCGTATTGGCTGTACTATCCAAGCGCGAGGTTCGATATACACTGTATACGGGAATTGCGCTTGATGAACTGGCCGAGAAGAAGCTTCTCCCGGAACCGCTGCAATCCATTATGGAGGTTGATGAGCCTCTATATGGAGTTGATGAGACTCTGGCACTCGGAATTGTCCATGTATACGGGATGATCGGCCTAACGAGCTTCGGCTATTTGGACAAAGAAAAAATCGGCATCATTAAAACATTAAATGACAAAAAATCGGCCGTTCATGTCTTTTTGGATGATCTTGTTTGCGGTTTGGCAGCAGCCGCTTCTGCAAGAATCGCCCATCAGAACGAGAATGCGCCGGATTATAGCGAGAAATTAGAGTTGGATTAGCGGGCAAACCCGAATCCTGGCCTCTTTTGACGAAAGTGCTTTGTTGCGGGAAAAAGAGTACTTATGATATCATTATTCCATTGTGTATGCCTAATCTTTCATTTGCACTTCATTTATGAGGCTGCTGCAGGGGTCATCTTGTCGAAATGGAAAGCTGACCGTTTCAGCATGTACTCATATGGTTTGTTTAAGGAGCTTGTGAACAAGCTCTTTAAACATGCACTTATTTAGGAGGTTTTTTTTACATGTGGACGGTGATTTACATAGCTCCTACCGCGAAAATTGCAGAACGAATCAAACAGAGGTTATCCGAGGAAGGCTTTCTTGTACAAGTTCGCGGAATCAGTCTGTCCAAAAATCAGTTCGAGATTCTCGTGCCAGAAGGAGAACTGGAAGAAGTGCAGGAAGTGCTCAATTCAATTTTACATAGATAGGCAAATGCGGAAGTAAACATGGCTTGTTAGGTTATACGATAAAAAGCCAAGTAGAGGTGGAACAGTGCTAAAGGATCTATTTCAAAAACGAAAGTATGCGACGATTCCTTCCGAGAAGACAAAGCGGGAAATCCCTGAAGGCTTAATGAATAAATGCCCGGAGTGCGGTACCATCCAGACGAGTAAAGAATTGGAAAAGAACTTGAAGGTGTGTACAGCTTGCGGCTATCATTATCGGTTAAATGCGATGGAACGCATCCAGATGACGCTCGATGAAGGCGAGATTATCGAATACGATAGCGAGATGATATCAGAGGATCCTTTACAGTTTCCTGACTATATGGGCAAGCTGGATAAAGCCCGAAACGCGACTAGCTTGAGGGATGCTATCGTGACAGGTGAAGGTACGATCGGCGGATTCCCGGTTGTAGTTGCTGTTATGAGCTTTGATTTCATGGGCGGATCGCTTGGCTCCGTTGTTGGTGAGAAGATTACTAGAGCCGTAGAAACGGCTTTAGAGAAGAAATGTCCGATCATTATTTATTCCACATCCGGCGGAGCGCGCATGCAAGAGAGCATACTGAGTTTAATGCAGATGGCGAAGACAAGCGCAGCTTTATCCAAGCTGAGTGAAGAAGGCGGCTTATTCATTTCTGTTATTACGGATCCAACCTTCGGTGGAGTATCAGCGAGCTTTGCGATGCTAGGCGATATCATTTTGGCCGAGCCTGCGACATCCTTTGGTTTTACAGGACGCCGGGTTATCGAGCAAACGATCAAGCAGAAGCTGCCTGAAACCTTTCAAACCTCGGAATTCAACCTGGAGCATGGTCAACTGGATAAAGTGGTGAGCCGAAAGGATCTGAGGCCCACGCTGATTAAGCTGCTGGACATGCACGGAGTGAAGGGGGAAGAGACACATGCCGGGTGAGATGCCCTTTGAACAGCCGCTGGCCGAGCTCAAAAGCAAGATTAACGAGCTTAAGAAATTTGGTGCGGAGAAGCAGATTGATTTTACGGAAGAAATCCGTCGTTTGGAGGAAAGATATGCTCAACTAGAAGACGAGCTTTACGCCGGTATGTCTTCCGCTGAGAAGATGCAGCTTGCTCGTCATCCTCAGCGTCCGACGACGATTGATTATATTCAAGCCATTTTCACTGATTTTATTGAATTCCATGGAGACAGGCTGTATGGTGACGATCTTGCGATCGTAGGCGGATTGGCCAAACTTAATGGAATTCCCGTTACGGTAGTCGGCCATCAAAAAGGGAAAGATACCAAGGACAATATTGCCCGTAATTTTGGATGTCCTCATCCGGAAGGCTTCCGGAAAGCACTTCGTCTGATGCGTCAAGCGAATAAGTTTAATCGTCCGATTGTGACGTTTATCGATACCAAAGGCGCATTTCCCGGTAATGCGGCGGAAGAACGCGGACAAGGTGAAGCGATTGCCAGAAACTTGCTGGAGATGGCCTCTTTCCGTGTGCCGATCATCTGTGTCGTCATTGGCGAGGGCGGGAGCGGCGGAGCGTTGGCTCTTGGGGTAGGCAATAAAGTGTTAATGCTGGAGAACGCTATTTATTCGGTTATCAGTCCGGAAGGTGCGGCATCCATCTTATATAAAGACGCTTCGAAATCGCTGCATGCGGCTGAAGCGATGAAAATTACCGCGAATCATATTCTCGAGCAGAAGGTGATTGACGGTATCATACCGGAACCTAAGGGTGGAGCACATCGGGATCCGTCAGCGCAAGCTGAGTTCATCAAGACAGCTGTATGGGAGCAGCTTCAACCGCTGCTCAGCATGACGGAGCAGGAACTTATCGACGACCGCTACCGAAAATTTAGAGAAATCGGTCGGTTTACATTCACTCAGGAGGGTAATCATGCGTAAAACGAAAATTGTCTGTACCATCGGACCGGCAAGTGAATCACTGGAAAATCTGAAGAAGTTAGTGGAAGCGGGAATGAATGTTGCCCGTCTGAACTTCTCCCACGGAGACTTTGAGGAGCATGGCTCCCGTATCCGCAATCTGCGCAAGGCTTGTCAGGAAACGGGCAAGACGGTTGCGATTTTGCTTGATACGAAAGGTCCGGAGATTCGTACCGGTAAGCTGAAGGAAGAGCCGATTGAGCTCGTACAGGACAAACATATTATTTTGACTACAGAAGAAATCCTCGGGGATGCAGACCGCCTTTCCGTTACTTATGAGAACTTGCCGCGTGATGTGGAAATCGGTTCGACGATCCTCATCGACGATGGTTTGATCGGTTTGACAGTCGTTGATATTCGCGGTACTGATATCGAATGCCGCATTGTCAACGGCGGAACGATTAAAAGTAAAAAGGGTGTTAACGTACCAGGCGTTAAAATCAGCCTGCCGGGTATTACGGAGAAAGACGCTAACGATATCATCTTCGGTATCGAACAAGGCGTAGACTTTATTGCCGCTTCATTCGTTCGTAAAGCAAGCGACGTTATGGAAATCCGTGAGCTTTTGGAAAGACATAATGCGAATCATATCCAGATTATCAGTAAGATCGAGAACCAAGAAGGTGTTGAGAACCTCGACGAAATTCTTGAAGTTTCTGACGGTCTGATGGTTGCCCGCGGTGATCTTGGCGTAGAAATTCCAGCAGAAGATGTACCGGTTGTACAAAAACAGATGATCAAGAAATGTAATATTGCAGGCAAGCCTGTTATTACAGCTACTATGATGTTAGATTCGATGCAGCGCAATCCTCGTCCTACTCGCGCCGAAGCGAGTGACGTGGCCAACGCAGTATTCGACGGTACAGATGCGGTCATGTTGTCCGGTGAAACGGCTGCGGGTAAATATCCTGTAGAATCCGTATTGACCATGGCTCGAATTGCGGAGCGTGCAGAAGCGGCTCTAGAATACAAAGAGATTTTCCTGCGACAAGCGCAAGCGCAGCAGGTTACAGTAACGGAAGCAATCAGCCAAGCTGTTGCGAACTCCGCACTAGAACTAGGAGCTAAAGCGATCCTGACCGCTACGGAAAGTGGATATACGGCTAGAATGGTATCTAAGTACCGTCCGAAAGCACCAATCATCGCGGTAACTCCGAATGATCAAGTTATTCGCAGACTTTCCCTCGTATGGGGCGTTATTCCGGTAAAAGGCGTTGAAGCTAAAACAACGGACGAGCTGTTCAACCTTGCTGTAGACAGCAGCATCAAATCAGGACTTGTGACACTGGGCGACATCGTGGTTATCACAGCAGGCGTACCAGTAGGTCGCTCGGGAACCACAAACTTGATTAAAGTTCACCATGTCGGTGAAATGATTGCTAAAGGAACAGGTATCGGTACTCAAACAGCAACAGGTAAAGTCATTACTGCACGTACCCCAGAAGAAGCGAACGAGAAGATGGTTGATGGTGCTGTTCTTGTTACGGTATCAACGGACAAAGAATATATGCCCGCTGTACAAAGAGCTTCTGCTTTAATTACAGAGGTGGGAGGTATTACTTCTCACGCTGCAGTAGTAGCATTAAGCTTGGGCATTCCAGTTATCGTAGGTGTTGACCGCGCGCTGGAACTGATTCAGGACGGTACCGAAGTATCCATCTACCCTGAAGTAGGGGTAATTTACTCCGGACAAGCTAAAGTATTGTAATTGAAATCAGCAAGAGTGAAGCGAGTATATGCTCGTCTTCACTCTTTTTTGTAGGAGGATGTATAAGTTATGCATCAAGAGAAATGGTATGAACATCAGCTTCGGGTCCGATACCAGGAAACCGATCAAATGGGAGTTGTCTATCATGCCAATTATTTGACATGGATGGAGATCGGCAGAACCGAACTGATACGGGGAATGGGGTATCCCTACAGGCTTATTGAATCCAAAGGACTTCTACTGCCCCTAGTGGAGGCTGATATGAAATTTAAACAGCCAGCTAGATATGATGATTTGGTTGCCATCTATACGCGAGTCTCCGGTTATTCAAGTGTGCGTTTGGAATTTGCATATGAGATTCGCAGACAAAATAGCCCTATTTCACCTGCTGGCGATTTGTTAGTTACAGGGACTACCAAGCATGTTTGGGTGAATCCTTCATGGAAGCCAGTACGTATAGAAAAGGAAGAGCCCGCTCTTTGGAGGCTGCTGACGGATGAGTCATCATCCTGATGGCTTTTTTATGGGCCTAATCTTTAGGAGTTGATCAACTTGTACCGACTGCTTCTTGCTTTGTTCATTGTTGTGCCAGCTGTAGAGTTGACATTATTGATCACCTTGGGTCATTGGATCGGAGGATGGACGACTTTTGCGCTTATTTTGCTAAGCGGTTTTTTGGGAGCTTACTTTGCAAAACGTGAAGGTAAGAAGGTATGGGAGTATGCGAAGTACGAGTGGTCTAAAGGGCAAATGCCGACACAGCAGCTGCTTGATGGAATTTGTATCTTCATTGGCGGTTTGCTCATGATTACACCAGGTATTGTTACGGATATTCTAGGCTTCCTGCTTGTGTTACCTTGGACGCGTCCCATTTTTAAAGTATTGCTTATGGCTGTTCTTCAGAAAAGGATAGGAAGAAGGTATAGAAAGCATGACTGTATTCAATAAAACAGGCCCGGCGCTCCGATCATTCGGAAGCCGAGCCCTTTTTTATATAAGAGGCGATATCGTGAAAAATTCTTGCCCGATAAAAAGCGGAGAAGATAACAAGCGAAACCGGTCCAACGATAAGTCCTCCTAGACCAAACAGCTTTAAACCCACAAACATAGCGATTAAAGTGGCTAGCGGGTCAAGGCCTACGCTGGATGCCAATACCTTGGGCTCCATGATCTGCCGCGCTATCAGAATCACACCATAGAGCACGCTAAGTCCAATACCTAGATAAATGTTGCCTTGCGCAAAGAATACATAAAGAATCCAAGGAACCATGACCGCACCTGTTCCCAGATATGGCATGAGATCAGCAAGTCCTGTCAATAAGCCAATGGTGATCGCGTAGGGGACTCTTAGAACAAGAAGACCGATAATGACGACCAATGCAGTCATGGATACGAGAATGAGTTGGGCTTTGATGTACCCGAACAATGCTTTCTGTAGGTCGGTTCGGATAAGCCTGGAGGTCTTTACAACGGCATCCGATAGAATACCGGAATAGCGGCTAATGATTTGATACCAATCTTTATTAATGAAGAACGTCGCCAGAAGAACGATGATCGTTAGTGTTGCAATATTCGGGAGCGAGGTCAGCAGCTTCTTTAAGGTGTCAAACACATAGCCAATCACGAGCTTGCTTACATCGGCGATGGAGCCTGCAGTTGATGATAAATTGTTGTTTACGGTTTCCTGATATTTTGGATTATTTTCAAAAAACTCGTTGATTCTCTCGATAATGTCTTGGAATGTTGTTGAATTGATAAATACATTAAACTGGGCGACCCATTCGTTAATCTGTTCTTGAAGCGTATCTGCCAGTGAACCGAGCTCAACGACAATATTGGCCACCAGGAGGGTAATTGCAGTGATCATCCCGCCCAAGAAGAGTAACATGGAAACCGTCACGGCTAACCAACGTGGAAACCTCAGCTTATAATGAAAAATTCCAACAAGCGGGTTTAACATGAAGGCAAGCAGCCAACCAAAAAGAAACGGATAAATAAGCGGTGTTACATAATAGATGAACAAGCCGATGATGAAAACGATCAGCGATACCCAAATGCCCCTAAAAATTTGGTGAACTAATTTCGGATTCAAGATATTTATGGCAGATCCTCTCCTTGCTTGATTAGCCAGCTATCTGGAATGTCTAGAATTATGTTTTTCCACATAATTGTATTGTAACACCCTTTTTCAGGAAAGCGAAAATCCCAAACCTTTACAAAAACTTAACATTAGCAAATGGTATACCTTACATTGTCCGATCAGACAGGTCATAGTACAATAAATATATCAATATTGATTAAAAATTGGAATTTACTTACGGAGGCACTATGAGTATTGCGAGAGAACCGGTGGCGAAGGAAGTCAAAGACGTTAGAGTTGTTAATGAGGTTTCTTCGATGTACCTGAATCGGGATTTGAGCTGGATTGAATTTAACAGACGCGTTTTGGAGGAAGCTCAAGACCCCAGCACACCGCTGCTCGAGCGGGTTAAATTTTTGTCGATTGTTTCTAGCAATTTAGATGAATTTATGAGTGTTCGTGTCGCCGGTCTGAAGGATCAGATGAAGGCGGGCTATAACAAAAAAGATTTTACCGGCTATACCCCTGCGGGCTTGATAAAGCGAATTATGAAACGAACAGCAAAGATGGTATCGGAGCAATACAAAGCGTACCGTGAAGTGTCGCGACTGCTCATGAAAGAGGGCATTGTTTTTACCGAATATGAAGAGCTCAACATCAGCCAGAAGAAGGCCATGGACGCCTACTACCACGATATTATTTTTCCAGTCTTGACACCTATGGCGGTAGACCAGAGCCGGCCGTTTCCGCTTGTACATAATCAGTCCGTATATTTGGCCGTTGTTCTAGTTCGTGATGGAGACGATCCGGACGATGACCCCTATTTTGCAATCGTACAGGTACCAAGTAATTTATCCAGGTACATACCTGTTCCGACACGCACCAATAGTAAGAAGCAGGAATTTATTTTGTTGGAAGAGTTGATCGAGCATCATATCCAATCATTGTTTAGCGGATATATCCCGATCGCGGTACATGCGTTTAGGTTGACTAGAAATGCAGATTTGACACTGAATGAAGAAGGCGCCGAGGATCTTCTCGAGGAAATTGAGAAGGAGCTGCGCCGCCGCAGATGGGGCTCGCCGGTTCGGTTGGAAGTACAGCAAGGCATGCACCCTTATGCACTATCCCAGCTGCAGGATGAATTTGAGATCAATGAGAATGTTTTTGAAATCGACGGTCCGCTGGACCTGACTTATTTTATGAAGCTGGCCGGAGGATTGCAAGGCTTTGATCATTTGCGCTTTCCGCGAATCACAGCTAAGTACCCTGTTGAGTTCGAAGACGTCGAGGATTTCTTTACGCTATTAAAGCAGCAGGATGTCCTATTACATCACCCCTATGAATCTTTCGATGCTGTGACAGATTTTGTCGTACAGGCGGCATATGACCCGCAGGTGCTGGCAATTAAGATGACGCTGTACAGGGTCAGCGGAAATTCACCGATTATTCAGGCCTTGGCCAGAGCAGCCGAATCAGGCAAGCAGGTAACGGTAGTCGTTGAGCTAAAGGCTAGGTTCGATGAAGAACGCAACATTGCTTGGGCAAGGAAGCTTGAAAAGTCGGGCTGTCATGTGGTGTACGGGCTAGTCGGATTAAAAACACATGCGAAAATTACGCTGGTAGTCAGACAGGAAGATAATACGCTGCGAAGATATGTTCATGTGGGTACGGGCAATTATAATGACAGCACGGCTAGACTTTACACAGATGTTGGTTTGTTCACCTCTCATGGGGTTATCGGGGAAGATGCTTCTGCGCTTTTTAACGAAATTACCGGCTATTCGGCTCCGCACGACTGGCAGGCTTTTGCCGTTGCTCCGACGGATTTGAAGGATAAACTATTTGAATTGATTGAAAGGGAAGCGGAGCATGCTAGGGCAGGTAGACCGGCTCACATTATCGCGAAAATGAACTCGCTTTCCAACCAACAGATGGTTGATGCACTGTATGCCGCGTCACAAGCTGGTGTAAAGATCGATCTGATCATTCGCGGAGTTTGCTGCCTTCGTCCTGGCGTACCAGGCCTTAGTGAGAATATCACGGTTCGAAGCATCGTTGACCGCTTCTTGGAGCATTCTCGGAGCTACTATTTTGAGAATGGCGGTCATGTGGATGTGTATCTGTCGTCTGCGGATTGGATGACGCGCAATCTGACCAGACGGATCGAGCTCATGTGTCCGGTATTCGATAATACGCTCAAGAAAATGATGATTCAAATCTTGCGATTGAGCTTGAATGATAATGTCAAGGCTAGAGAGTTGATGCCTAATGGTATGTACATGAGGGTAAAAAACGAACTGACCCCTTATCGGAGCCAGTTCGAGGCTTTGAAGATTACATCTTGGAAAAAACTCCAGCTTGAGCCTTAAGTGACAGTCCCCAAGCTTTCTCGAATTCTTTAGTGAAATCGGCGATCTCGCGCATCTCGGCAGCGGCGCTGTGGGAGCACAATAGCTTAAGCAGCATGGTTTTGCCTTCAACTGCGATCACTATGTCTTGAATCGGCTGTGTTTCACTCCGGTCGAGACCTGCTGCTAACTGTACCAGGGTACCTAGTTGATTGACCACTGTTTCGTCGGATTCTTCCAGAATGTCCTTGTACGTTGAGGCCAGTTGGTGGGTCCGGCTTTTTGTTTTATGCGATGCGATCAGCGAGCAAAGCACGATTTCGCGATGGCTTAGACCATCGATCCGCGCCTGCGCAATCATATATTGCGTATGCTTGGTAAATTGATAGTAATTAATGCTGGAACCGATTCGATAGAGCAAGGATGCTGCGTGCACGTAAGATCTGTATCTTGCTGGCAGAGTAAGTATCGGTGCCAGAAAATCGAAAAGCTGCAGCGCGAGCTTGTTAACCTGTTTGACATGCTCAAGCACACCGCCCGGATGAAGCTGGAGCATATTATGAATGCTTTCTTCCAACACATTGTTAAGCTGCGGCTTGTCGGGATTCAGCATTTCATAGAAAAGGCCATCCCGCAATCCCGATCCGCTTATGATAAATTGGGAGGCGCGAGTCTCTTCGTAAATAACGCTGAGAATCTCCAAACCTGGAATGATGATATCAGCGCGCTCTTTGGCGAGGCCGTCTATTTTTTCTCTTTTCCAGTGGTAAAGACGATAGCAAAGTTAGAAAATTTTCGATCTCCCCTGGCTTAATCATGTAGTTATGTGCAAGCTGGAGCGAATATTTGTTTTTTTTCTGGCTCATTTTACCGAGTGTACGGATCGTCCCGCCAAGTCCGACCATAGGAAGTCCCGGAGCTGATTGTATCCAAGGGTGAAGGGCAAGCGCATCTTGTACCATCTGGCGAATTTGGAGGAGCTCCTCTTCAAGAGAGCCCCGCTAGAGATATATTGACGTGCCGTATTGACCGCGCCAAACGGAAAGGAATGGCTGTAAACAAGCATCCGATCCCGAAAAAGGGTCACCTCTGTGCTTCCCCCTCCGATATCGATAATGAGGCCGTCTTGTATATCAATCGTATTGATGACTCCAAGAAAACCGTATCTAGCCTCTTCTTCTCCGCTCAGTACTTCGATCTGGAGTCCTGTATGCTCATCGAGTACCCTGACAATCTCCTGACTGTTCCCAGCATTACGTATGGCAGCGGTAGCGACGACTCTCATATCTGTAACTTTGTAAGAACGGCACAGAGTCGCGTAGTGGGAGAGGGTAGGTACGATGGATAAAATATCCTGCATCTTCATGAGACCGTCTTGTCCGATTCGTTCACTGAGTCGTGCAGCATTTTTATGCTCGCTGACAACCCGGTAGGAACCTCCGAAGTGTTCGTAAATCACCAAGCGAATGGAATTTGAGCCTATATCAATGACACCTGTATAGGAGATATTGTTCATGTGAGGTCTCCTTCTGCTTCAGAAATCTTTGATGCTTGCCTTCCATTGTATCAATCGGAAGTGCGAACGACAAACTTTTCCTGCTTGTTCCGTATAATTCATCAAAATTAACAAAAACTTGTATCGTGCCTTTTGAGCCCGAATTCCGTCAAAAAGATTCTTTATGGTAGTGATAATGAAGTTTTATGTGCGGTTTTCTTCACTTACCAAGTAAAATCCTTTATTATTAAATGTAAGGTATAAGCAATACTATGCGAATTCAAGTAGCTAAGGAGAGATTTCCATGACTGCAACCAAAGGTTTGGAAGGCATTGTAGCCACAACCTCGTCAATCAGCTCCATCGTGGACGGCGTTTTAACGTATCGCGGGATCGATATTGATGACCTCGCAGAAAATGCGACATTTGAAGAAGTGATCTACCTGCTCTGGTTTGGCAAGCTGCCTAACCAAGAAGAGCTTACTAAACTGCAAAACGATCTTAATGCAAGCAGTGAGGTTCCTACTGCTGTCATTGAACAAATGAAGCTATATCCTAAAGATGTTAATTCCATGGCAGCGCTTCGCACAGCTGTATCCAGCCTAGCGCTTTATGATGCTGAGGCGAACGACATGAGCGCGGAATCCAATGTTCGCAAAGCGATCAAGCTGCAAGCGCAAGTTCCTACAATCATCGCTGCATTTGCGCGTATTCGCCAAGGTCTGGAGCCGATTGCATCCAAGGGCTATCCTTCCATTGCGGCTAACTTCCTGTACCAAATGACAGGTAAAGAACCGGACAAGGTAGCCATTGAAGCATTGGACAAGGCGTTGGTTCTTCACGCTGACCACGAGCTGAATGCTTCTACATTTGCAGCGCGTGTTACAGTTGCTACGCTTACAGATATTTATTCCGGTATTACTTCAGCCATCGGAACTCTCAAAGGACCTCTTCACGGCGGCGCAAACGAAGCGGTAATGGCTATGCTTGAAGAAATCGGAACGATTGACAACGTAGTTCCATACATCAACGGCAAGCTTGAGCGTAAAGACAAAATCATGGGCTTCGGACACCGCGTATACAAAAACGGAGATCCTCGCGCCAAGCATCTGCAAAAAATGTCTCACGAGCTTGGTAAAATCACGGGCAACATGAAATGGTACGAAATGTCCATTAAAGCTGACGATCTCGTGACAAGTCTTAAAGGCTTGAAGCCAAACGTTGACTTCTATTCCGCTTCTGTATATACAGCGCTGGAAATCCCTCGCGACCTGTTCACGCCGATTTTTGCAATCAGCCGAACTTCCGGATGGACAGCCCATATTCTGGAGCAGTACGAGAATAACCGTCTGATTCGTCCTCGTGCCGAATACACAGGTCCAGTAAACCAGAAGTACGTTCCAATCAGCGAACGCTAATTTCATGCTTGAAGCTCATGGCGCGGGCTGTTCGGTACCCGTCCTGGCGTGTGCCGGGAAGTGGCCGTAACTCCCGTTGCTTTTTGCGCGCTCAAGCGGCTGCTTATGCGGCTATAACGAGATATCATTATATTAATAATGTGCTTGTTAGGTGAATTCAGCGGAACGTGATATTTTATATAAGGACAAATTTATTTAGGAGGAAATACAATGCCACAATTCGAGTCTTACGAACTGCCTACTGAAGGTCAAAAAATCACGATCGAGAACGGTGTTCTCCAAGTTCCTAACAATCCAATCATTCCTTTCATCGAGGGTGACGGAACAGGTCCTGACATTTGGGCTGCTTCCCAGCGTGTATTGGATGCTGCTGTAGAGAAAGCTTATAAAGGCGAAAAGAAAATCGCTTGGTACGAAGTATTTGCCGGTGAAAAAGCATTCAACAAATTCAACAACTGGCTGCCTAACGATACATTGACAGCAATGCGCGAATACATCGTATCCATTAAAGGACCTCTGACAACTCCAATCGGCGGCGGTATCCGTTCTTTGAACGTTGCGCTTCGTCAAGAGCTTGATCTGTATGTTTGCTCTCGTCCAGTTCGTTATTTCAACGGTGTACCATCTCCTGTTAAGCGTCCAGAGCTGGTTGATATG
The DNA here is from genome assembly GCF_021513275.1 of Paenibacillus hexagrammi. Classification (NCBI taxonomy): domain Bacteria; kingdom Bacillati; phylum Bacillota; class Bacilli; order Caryophanales; family Paenibacillaceae; genus Paenibacillus; species Paenibacillus hexagrammi. Next base: position 1,356,402 of record NZ_CP090978.1, read on the forward strand.
GTTATTTTCCGTGAAAACACAGAAGACATCTATGCAGGTATCGAGTGGGAAGCCGGTTCCGAAGCTGTGAAAAAAGTAATTAAATTCCTGCAGGATGAAATGGGCGTTAAGAAAATCCGTTTCCCTGAGACTTCCGGTATCGGTGTGAAGCCTGTCTCCTCCGAAGGTTCCGAGCGTCTGATTCGTGCAGCTATCGAGTACGCAATCAAACACGGACGTAAGACTGTTACTTTGGTACATAAAGGCAACATCATGAAATTTACAGAAGGCGCGTTCAAAAACTGGGGTTACGAGCTGGCTGAGCGTGAGTTCGGCGACAAAACATTCACTTGGGCTCAATACGACCGCATCAAAGAAGAACAAGGCGCTGAAGCTGCAAACAAAGCTCAAAAAGACGCTGAGGCTGCTGGCAAAGTCATCGTAAAAGATGCGATCGCCGACATCGCCCTGCAGCAAGTACTGACTCGTCCTACTGATTTTGATGTAATCGCAACATTGAACCTGAACGGTGACTACCTGTCCGATGCTCTTGCAGCGCAAGTTGGCGGTATCGGTATTGCTCGGGCGCTAACATCAACTACTTGACTGGTCATGCGATCTTCGAAGCAACTCATGGTACAGCTCCTAAATATGCAGGTCTGGACGTAGTTAATCCAGGTTCCGTTATCCTGTCCGGCGTTATGATGCTTGAGCACCTTGGCTGGTTGGAAGCGGCTAACCTGATCTACAAAGGTATGGAAACATCCATCAACAACAAGACCGTTACTTACGACTTTGCTCGTCTGATGGAAGGCGCGAAAGAAATCAAATGCTCCGAGTTCGCTAACGAAATTATCAAAAACATGGAATAATTTCATTCAAATAATGGAAATGATAATTCCATTAAATGACTAGGAGGCTCGCCCCGAATGACCATTCGTCGTAATAAAATTACCGTTGTCGGCGCTGGCTTTACCGGAGCTACAACTGCTCTGATGCTTGCCCAAAAGGAACTGGGCGATGTAGTTCTGCTTGATATCCCGCAATTGGAGAATCCTACGAAGGGCAAGGCGCTCGACATGCTGGAGGCAGGTCCTGTTCAAGGCTTTGACAGCCAGATCACAGGTACTTCCAGCTATGAGGATGCTAAGGATTCCGATATTGTGATTATCACGGCAGGGATCGCCCGCAAGCCGGGCATGAGCCGCGACGATCTGGTAAATACCAATGCAGGCATTGTTAGATCTGTATGCGAGAATGTCAAAACAGTGGCCCCTCATTCCATCGTAATCGTTTTGTCCAATCCGGTGGATGCAATGACTTACGTCGCTTATCAAACGCTTGGGTTTCCTAAGAACCGTGTCATCGGCCAATCCGGTGTCCTGGATACGGCACGTTACCTTACATTTATATCTCAAGAGCTGAACGTATCTGTTGAGGATGTGAAGGGAGTCGTGATCGGCGGACACGGCGATGATATGGTTCCGCTGGTTCGTTACACATACGCAGGTGGAGTTCCCATTGAGAAGCTGATTCCTGCAGAACGAATCGAAGCGATCGTCCAGCGCACACGCACCGGCGGCGGCGAAATCGTAAACCTGCTAGGTAACGGCAGTGCTTACTATGCTCCCGCTGCATCCTTGGTGCAAATGACGGAAGCGATTTTGAAAGACAAGAAGCGCATTATTCCAACGATCGCTTTACTTGAAGGTGAATTCGGTTATCAGAACTTGTTCATGGGAGTTCTCACCGTACTGGGTGCAGGCGGTATCGAGAAAATCATGGATATCGAGCTGACGGCTGAAGAGAAAGCGGCTTTGGACAAAACGGCGAATTCCGTTCGCAGCGTGATTCAAATTGTAACGGGTTAAATCGGATCAAATAGCAAAAACCAGCATTTCGCCATAGCGGCGGGGTGCTGGTTTTTCTTTTCTATATGTCGTGAATGTGACAAAGGAATATGAAGATATGGTGAACTGGGGAAAGCAGTGGGACCGCTTTCTTGTCCACGCTTGCTTAATTCGGTTATACTAGAGAAAACCATTTTAAAAACAAGCGGAGGCGTCAAATGTACAATGTCATGATTTTCTTGCATGTTGTAAGTGCTTTACTACTCGGGGCTTATGTGGTGTTCCCTTTTTTGGCAGGGCGTGCAGCCAGTTTATCCGGAGCGGCTCAGGAAAGCTTTGTAGGGCTGTTAAGTTCCTTTAACCGTGTGGGCCAATTCGCTTTAATCGTAGCTTTTATCACAGGCGGCGCTATGATTCATGAAGCAGGTCCGTCCGTACCTTGGATGATTGTTGCGGTAGTGCTGCTTCTAATCATCGGTGCTATGACCGGTATGATGGGAGCGAGATTGAAGAAGCTGCTGAAAGCAGGGAAATCGGGTGGCAATACATCAGCGGATGCTGCAAAAGTTAAGGTGTATAGCTGGATTGCTGCAATCGCCGTTGTTGCTGCAGTTTTGATTATGACGAATCCGGCCATTCTGTAAGCAAGCTATAAGAAAAAGCTAAAAAAGCACGCACATCAGTTAAGGATGGCGTGCTTTTTTGCTGTTGATAAAGGAATGAAGGTGTGGCAGGTGCTAGCTTAATGTGATTTCATCAAGTGTCTTTTCGAAGGATGAGCTCATATGTGTAAGGAAATAGTCGACCTCGGGCATATCCATCTTCTTAAGGCTCTCGAGAATTTGCTGTTTTGCCACGATAAACTCCCGGTTCCCCGCCGAAAGCTCAGTCAGGCATTTGATATAGGCTTCGAGCAGATCAGCTGCCTTCACCCAACGATATAGCTCCTCATCCGGATCTTGAATCAAACTTTTGTAGACGCTGTTAATTTCCGCAGGAAGTGTTTGAATGAGCCTCTCCACCGCTGCATCTTCAATCTCCCGGAAATTTCGTAAAATCTTTTCATTGTTATGCTTGACGGGCTGAGGTATATCCCCTGTGAGCACCTCGGATACATCGTGGAACAAAGCGATGGACACGACACGGTCTGTTGGCACATCGCGTTTGTATACTTCATTGGCAATCGTACACAGCATATGGGCAAGCGCTGCGGTATAAAAGGAATGCTCGGCGACATTCTCTTTTCTCATATTCCACATCAAGCTCCAACGATCGATGTACTTAAGTCGATACAAATAAGCAAAAAAATGATGGTTCATGGCTGCCTCCTACATCAATGATCTTCTTATACTATCGAATCCATCATAAAATATCCAATCGCAACGGAAATGGATGAAAAGGAAGGCCCGACCTCATACAGGTCGGGCCGAGTATTGATCAAGGTGTGTCCATTTCGAGCTTCAGCAGATTTTCTCCGAGCGCTGTTGACATTTTGTTATTCCATTGAAATAAAAGCTATTCTTAGGTGATATGAAAATGGGCAAAGGTGCCCGCTGCGCTTCTCCAGGGTCGGGCCGGCATGCGCCCGGCCGCGGCATCACTGCACGCTCGGCGTCACCCGCTCAGCCACCTTACCGGTGGCCGGGGTGTAGACGAGCGGCAGCCCGATCAGCGCTTGCAGATCGTCAAGCGCGATCGTGACCCGCCCGTGCTCGCGGAGCACGGGCTCCCGCAGCATGACGCGCGCATCGCCGCGCGCCGCTTCTGCGGCATTCACCTGCAGGGTGAATGCCTGGCCCTTCAGGCGGAGCTGCAGCGCTCCGCCTTCTGCTGCGGCGCTGCCGCCGAGCTGCTCGGCGGCGGCAGCCGCGTCGACGCGCAGCGGCGCACTGCCTGGCTGCGCCAGGACGCGCCGCTGGATCGAGCGAAGCAGCAGCGCCGGCGTGATGTTCGGGCTGCCCGCGTTGATCCGCGGGATGCGCAGCGGATCGGCGCTTCGCGTAGCCATATCCGGCGTGATGGTGAAGGCGTAGCGGATGCCCGCTTGCCCAACCAGCTCCGCCGAGAGGTCATCGTTGATGCCGTAGGGGTAAGCCATCGTATCGATCGGCTCCTTGGTTAGTGCATCCAGCTTGCTTTTGCAAGCGGTGATATCTGTAAGAATCCTTTGCTTATAGGCATCTTCGCTCTCCTGCTTACCATTAGTCTCCAGTCTTCCTGTCAGGGCAGCTTGGCCGTTAGGGAGTTTATGATGCAGATCATCCGTATGGCAGCCAACATCGATGAAGTTGGTATGCTGCTGCATGTCCACGATCTGCTCCTTCGACATCGAAGGAATGTAGGACGCCAGCGGATCGGCAAGATCGGAGGTGATGACGAAATTAACAGCAGGAACCCGCAGACTTTTTAGAATCGGATATGCGGTCGTATAAAAGCTCTGGTATCCATCATCGAAGGTGACCAAAGCAGCGTTCGGCGGTACACTGGCACCGTTCATATAGGCATGAAATTCGCTTAAGGTAATGAAATGGTAGCCTTTTCCAAGCAAGTACTGCAGCTGTTCCTGTAATAATGCGGGAGTAATCGTGCTGGAGCTGGTGTCAGTTTCGTGAACGTGGTGGTACATGAGTACGGCGACCTGGTCTTGATAGTCGATTTGTCCGGTTCGCTGCGCGCGCAGGGGGCTGATCAGCAGGGTGATGCCAATGAGGCTGAGCAGCAGAGTGATTCCTAGCTTTTTGATCATGTAATAAATCTCCTAATTTCTTCGCGTGGACGTCGAACTGTTCCCTCGCGGTGTGGTATAATGACAGGCATAGGTTCATAGTTTTTCATTCTATTTATTTTTTTGCTTTTCATAGAGAGGAGTCCATACTGTTATGCAGCAATTCTATCAAAGTGTCTATGATCTGATTGTCGAAACCTCTACGAACCTGCCGGGCGATGTGCGCCGTGCTGTTCAAGCTGCACAGGAGCGTGAGGATGATGGAACGCGTTCCGCGCTATCCTTATCCCGCATTGCCGACAACATCCATATGGCGGAATGCAATGTGTCTCCGATTTGCCAGGACACGGGCATGCCAACGTTTATTATACACTGTCCGGTCGGAGCAAACCAAATCATCATGAAGAAGCAAATCCTTGAGGCTGTTGCGCAGGCAACCAAGGACAGCAAGCTTCGCACAAACTCGGTAGATTCATTGACCGGCGCGAACACAGGAGATAACCTGGGTCCGGGAACTCCGGTTGTTCATTTCGAACAATGGGAACGGGACGATATCGAGGTGAAGCTGATTCTGAAGGGCGGCGGCTGTGAGAATAAGAACATCCAGTACAGTTTGCCGACTGAACTCGAAGGATTAGGTAAAGCAGGACGCGACCTGGACGGCATTCGCAAGTGCATCATGCACGCGGTCTATCAAGCGCAAGGCCAAGGCTGCAGCGCAGGCTTCATCGGGGTTGGTATTGGCGGTGATCGAACAAGCGGCTATGAGCTGGCGAAGCATCAGCTGTTCCGTCATGTAGATGACGTGAACCCACATCCGGAGTTGCGCCAATTGGAAGAGTACGTAATGGACCATGCCAATACACTGGGAATTGGTACAATGGGTTTTGGCGGTCAAGTAACGCTGCTTGGATGCAAAGTAGGCGTGGCGAACCGTCTGCCGGCAAGCTTCTTCGTATCCGTTGCTTATAACTGCTGGGCGTTCCGCCGTCAAGGTGTCGTGCTCGACGCTGCGACAGGTGAGGTTAAAGATTGGTCCTATCCGCGCGGTACGGAGGTTTCTTTTAAAGAAGCCTATGAAGCCGGACAAACAGCGGCTGCAAGTGAAGAAGAGGAGACTCGGGAAATCGTTCTGACGACGCCAATCTCCGAAGAGCAGATCCGTTCCTTGAAGGTTGGAGACGTTGTTGTCATCAATGGAACTATGCATACAGGACGCGATGCGCTGCACAAGTACTTGATGGATCATGATTCACCTGTTGACTTGAACGGTGCGGCAATTTATCACTGTGGTCCGGTGATGAGTAAGGATCGAGACGGCGAGTGGCACGTGAGGGCAGCCGGACCGACAACAAGTATTCGCGAGGAGCCTTATCAAGGCGATATCATTAAGAAGTTCGGCATTCGCGCGGTCATCGGCAAAGGCGGTATGGGAGCCAAAACGCTCGCTGCGCTGAAAGAACACGGCGGCGTGTATTTGAATGCGATCGGCGGAGCGGCTCAATACTATGCACGATGCTTTAAAAAAGTAGAGGGCGTCGACTTTATGGAATTCGGTATTCCGGAAGCGATGTGGCATTTGAAAACAGAAGGTTTTGCAGCGATTGTAACGATGGATTCTCACGGCAACAGCTTGCATGCGGACGTGGAAAAGAGCTCCCTCGAAAAGCTAGCCGCTTTGAAAGAGCCAGTGTTTAAAGCATAAATCTTTACAAAAAAATAACTGGATTTGGCACGGAGGAAAGGGTTACTATGTAGAGTAGCCCTTTTTCTTATGGAAATCTTAGGCTCTTTAGTCCGATAGGAGGTCCAAAGCGGATGCTCAAATTCCGTGCAAAATTAACGTTAATCTTACTCCTGCTGGTTGGCTGCTCCGTGCTAATTGCAGGCTTGTTCATGGCGAAGGTGCTTGAAGATTCGCATATTGAGGCGCTCAAGGAGAATATGCAGCGTGAGCTTGGCTTAATACAATCCATGGGTGATTGGAACCGGACGGGCAGCGAGCAGGAGCTTACCCGGTACTATACGGAGCAAGCTCATAAGATCAAGATGAGCTCCAAGGCTAGGTTGACCTATATTCGCTCAGACGGTCTCGTTTTGGGGGATTCGGACGAGGATCCTGCCAAGATGGACAATCACCGCCACCGCCCCGAGGTAGAGGATGCAGCCAGAACCGGATTCATCGGCTACATTACGCGATATAGTGCGACTTTGAAGCAAAACATGCTTTATGCAGCTATTCCGTTACAAAACGGCTCAGAAATCACCGGGTACCTCCGGATTGCCTTAAGCTTGGAGCAGGTGGAGTCTTCGATTCGAAGCCTATGGTATTTTCTGATTGCGGGCCTGGGAATTCTCTTTGTTGTTGTCGGTGGTGTGAGCTACCGGATTGCTAGAGGAATCACCAGACCGATTGAGAAAATGACCAAGGTTGCCATGCAAATTACGAATATGAATTATAAAGCGCGTGTGCCGTCCTTGGGTAAGGATGAGGTTGGCCAGCTGGGACAGGCAATTAACCGGATGTCGGACAGCCTGCAGCAGCAAATGGAACACATTAAAGAGAATGAGCGCAGGCTTCAGGGCGTTCTGGAAAACATGATGAGCGGGATCATGATGATCGACCGCTCCCAGCATATTGTGCTGCTTAATCCGTCGGCCGAATATTTACTGGGCTTTACTTCACAAGAGCTCCTCGGTAAAAAATACACGGAAGCGAAGCAGCAATATGAGTTTACGAAGCTGATTCAGGAATGCATCGAGACTAAGGAAGCGATTCGGGAGGAAATCATCTTCTATTACCCTTCGGAGCGGATATTGGAGCTCACGATTAATCCGGTCTCTCATGAGGAAGAAGAGTGGGCAGGCGTTCTGATCGTGCTTCACGATATCACGGCGGTGCGAAGACTGGAGAGAATGCGAAGCGAGTTTGTGGCGAACGTGTCCCATGAGTTGAAAACACCGATTGCAGCGGTCAAGGGCTTTGCCGAGACTTTGCTGGCCGGGGCCCTGAACGATCGGGATACTGCAGAATCGTTTCTTCATATTATTTTCGATGAAAGTGAACGCCTGAATCGTCTGATCGGCGATATTCTGGAGCTTTCCAAGATAGAATCCAAGCGGATTCCAATGAATTTTTCACCTGTTTATGTGCCTGAATTTTTAGATCGTACCGTTAACGTTGTCCGCACGGAGGCGGAGAAGAAGAACATAGAGCTTAACGTGCAGGTGGAGGATGATATTTACCTGGAGGCTGACGAAGACAGGCTTAGACAAATTTTTATCAATCTGCTTTCCAACGGCATTAGCTACACACAGGAAGGCGGCAAGGTGAGGATTAAGGTGGAACCGCTCGATTTGAATGCCCAAGGGGATTATGAACGGCTTCGCTTTATCGTCTCCGATACAGGCATCGGGATTCCGAAAAAAGACCTGCCTCGCATCTTTGAGAGGTTTTACCGTGTAGACAAGGCAAGATCTAGAAGCTCAGGAGGTACGGGACTTGGCTTGTCCATTGTTAAGCATCTTGTGGAGCTTCACAAAGGGAACATCCGTGTGGATAGCGAGGTTGGACTCGGAACCAAGTTTATTATCGAGCTTCCCGTTATCCACTAATTTACATCGAATTGATAAAAACTTTACAATCTCTTTACATTCTAGTGCTAACATGTACATATAGAGTATTAATATTCTGTAAATCCGGGGGATCCCATGGCTCAAAAAATTTTGGTAATTGAAGATGAACCGACCTTGGCCCGATTACTCTCGTACAATCTTACGCAGGAAGGCTATCATACGAAAGTTGTCGATCATGGGGGAGATGGGCTTCAAGAGGCGCTGCAGCAGTCTTACGATCTGATTGTATTAGATATTATGCTGCCGGGTTTAAACGGCTTTGAGGTGCTTCAGAAGCTTCGGCAAAAGGGCAGCACGACGCCGGTTATCATTTTGACCGCACGGAATGCGGAAGAGGAAGTGGTTCAAGGCCTGAAGCATGGAGCTGATGATTATATTACGAAGCCGTTCGGCGTCGCAGAGCTGTTAGCCCGCGTATCCGCTGTACTGCGCAGAACCCAGTCTGAAGATCCTTCAGCAGGGGGGGCGAAGTCGTCCGAGAAGGTCATTCAGGCTGGAGAATTGTATATATATCCGGAAAAGTATGAAGTGGTGCTGGGTGGTGAGTCGATCCCTCTTCGTCCCAAAGAGTTCGAGGTGCTGCTCTATCTGGTTCAGCGTCCAGGTGTTGTCGTGACCAGGGATGATCTGATGAATATCGTGTGGGGATTTGACTATATCGGAGGTCAGCGTACCGTAGACGTGCATGTAAGCTCGCTGCGCAAAAAGCTGGAAATGAATCAGCAATCGGTACAGATTGATTCAATCCGAGGCGTTGGATATAAATTGATTGCGAATCTTGTCAAAAAATAATGAGCCTGGGGCTGCTGAGAGGAAGGCGGCCCGGGCTCATTTTTGTTTCTCTGACGTTGCATGGACAGAAATGACACAATCGCATACAACTTGCGCCAGATCTGAAATATTCTTTTTTTCGATTTTGTTATACTTTGGTTGTACAAGGTAAATGATCATAACAAACCGACTTTTATGTACATAACCAAGGAGGAACTATAGATGTCTAACACCTATCGGGTAGCCATTATTGGCTGTGGCGGTATCGCCAACGGCAAGCATATGCCCAGCCTGCAAAAACTGGAGCATGTTGAAATGGTCGCGTTCTGCGACATCATTCCGGATCGAGCGCACGATGCGGCCGGTAAGTACGGCAAGGGAGAAACGAGTGTATATGAAGATTACCGCGAGTTGCTGAAAGACGGCTCCATAGACGTTGTGCATGTGTGCACACCGAATGACTCCCACGCTGAGATCACAATTGCAGCACTTGAAGCAGGAAAACATGTCATGTGCGAGAAGCCGATGGCGAAGACAGCCTCCGACGCTAGAAGAATGGTGGAAGCTGCTAAGCGAACTGGCAAGAAACTGACCATTGGTTATAACAACCGTTTCCGCAGCGACAGCCAGCACCTTCACAAGCTGTGCGAAGAAGGAGACCTTGGTGAGATTTATTTTGCGAAAGCTCATGCGATTCGCCGCCGTGCCGTTCCGACATGGGGCGTGTTTCTGGACGAAGAGAAGCAAGGTGGAGGTCCTCTCATCGACATTGGTACACATGCGCTCGATTTAACGTTATGGATGATGAACAACTACGAGCCTAAGGTTGTCCTAGGGACATCCTATCACAAGCTGTCCCAGCGTGAGAATGCTGCCAATGCGTGGGGGCCGTGGGATCCTTCCAGGTTTACTGTCGAGGATTCGGCATTCGGTATGATTACGATGAAGAACGGTGCAACGATCATGCTGGAATCCAGCTGGGCGCTTAACTCACTGGAAGTGGATGAAGCCAAGTGTACGCTTTGCGGTACGGAGGGCGGAGCGGATATGAAGGAAGGTCTGCGCATCAACGGCGAGAAGCACAGCAAACTCTTCACGACGAATGTAGAGATGAACGCGGGCGGAGTAGCCTTCTATGACGGAACCGAGGAGAATGCGCCTGACCTAGAAATGCGTTTATGGTTCGAGGCTATTGATCAAGATCTGGAGCCGGTCGTAACACCGGAGCAGGCTTGTGTCGTATCAGAGATTTTAGAAGCTATTTATGAATCCGCGAAAACCGGCAAAGCGGTTTATTTTGATTAAAACTTTCCATTTCCTAGGAAATAAAATCCCTCCCAAGCCTAGAAGGGCGAAGGAGGGATTGTTGTATTTTCGCTTGTAGGTCGGCATACGATTTGTGCCCTATCTTTAGTCAAAAATAGAGCAAAAACGACAACGATAATCGACTGACTCTCTACCGAGGCCGTGCTATTCTATGAAAACCAGCACTACTCATAGTGACGAGATAGGAGATGATGTTTTTGGCAAAGATGAACATCTTATTTAACATGAAGGCAATTTCCGTATATTTTATCGGCACGGACCAGAAGCTCATCCCGGCGCTCATTCATGCGCTGCGCAACAACAAGCTGACAATGCTAAAGATGATTCAATCGTTAGAAAGAGTGGACTTATTTCATAGTGAAGCTATCTTATATTCCAGTGATGGCAATAAAGCGAGAATTCCTATTTTTTAAAACAGAAACACATGACATGATACGATAAACAACTCGCTACTTGATACATAGGCATTGTAACGGTGCCCGAGCAAAGAAAAGCTGTCGATCAGATCCTTAGCAGGATGTGAACACGATGGCTTTTTCTGATGAAAATCTATGTTATGAACCTATGGTTAATTATGTCGAGTTGTGACAAATGGCCAACCATTTATCTCGGGCACTTGCTATTCGTCTTGATCTGTATAATAATAAATAGTCTAGAAAATGAAATGAGAAACAGGGAGAACATGAGAGAAATGCCTACTTCAACTACAGACGAACAGAAGCAAGAGCTGGAGCAGATCGAGATTTGGAAGTGCAAACAGGCCGATTGCAAAGCTTGGGTACGTAAAGAGTTTGTCACGGAAGAATTGCCTGCATGTCCGCTATGCAAGACACCAATGATTCGGAGCTATAAGCATGTTCCGGTTACGACAAAGAAGACGAACAAGAAGTTTATCATGGGTAAAAGACGGTTCTAAATAAAGACCGCAGCAAGAAATGAGCTTTGTCCTCCGCTGTTTGACAGTAGAGGCGAAGTTCATTTTACGTTTTGGAGTCAAAATATGCATATTCCCAAATATAAAAAAGCAAGAAAGAACAAGATTTTTTATGGAGACTTGGTTACAATGAATAGCGAGCAATCAGGTTCAGAAAGGTGGAAGCCCGGATTATGAAAACTTTTTTAAATGATAACTTTTTGCTGCAAACGGACACGTCTGTGCGACTCTTTCACGAATATGCGAAGGACATGCCGATTATTGATTACCATTGTCACCTAAGTCCGAAAGAAATTTATGAAAATAAGCAATTTACCAATATCACGGAAGCTTGGCTGTACGGAGATCACTATAAATGGAGACTGATGCGCGCCAATGGCGTAGAAGAAACCAAAGTTACAGGTGATGCAAGCGATTATGATCGTTTCTTGGCTTGGGCGTCGACGATGCCGATGGCCATCGGAAATCCGTTGTACCATTGGTCGCATATGGAGCTTCGCCGCTATTTTGACGTTCATGAGATCATCAATGCAGAGAATGCTCCGGTGATTTGGGAGAAAGTCAATGCGAAGCTGGCGGAAGGAAACCTGCGTGCCCGTGACTTCATTACAAAGTCGAACGTAACCGTGATCTGCACAACGGACGACCCTAATGATTCACTGGAATATCATATCAAAATCAAGGAAATCGAAGGCTTCAACACACAAGTGCTGCCATCGTTCAGACCGGACAAAGGCTTTGAAATCAACAGACCGACCTTTGTGCCTTGGGTACGCCAATTGGAGCAGGTCTCGGGCATCACGGTTAACAGCTATGACAGTTTCTTGGAGGCATTGGAAAGCCGCGCTGAATTCTTTAACTCCGTTGGCTGTAAAGTGTCCGACCATGCGCTGGATTACGTTCCTTATGCACCGGTTACACGGGAAGAAGCAGCCGTTATTTTCCAAAATGCGCTTCAAGGCTTGCCTGTTAGTCTGGAAGAAGAAAAGCAGTTCAAGACCTATACGCTTGTCTTCCTTGGCGGCGTGTATCATAAGCTGGGTTGGGCGATGCAGTATCATATTAACGCATCCCGTAACAACAACGCTCATATGTTCAAATTGATCGGACCGGATACGGGCTACGATTCCATCAACGACAGCTCCGTAGCTGCAGGACTTACAGGACTGCTTTCCGAATTGGCGCTTAACGAAACTCTGCCAAGAACGATTCTGTACTCCCTGAATCAGAAGGATAACGATATTCTTGCTACATTGATGGGCAGCTTCCAAGGTGACGGCATCCCTGGTAAAATGCAGCTGGGCTCCGCATGGTGGTTCAACGATACGAAGGACGGCATGGTACAGCAAATGAAGACTCTGGCCAATCTTGGGCTGCTGGGACGCTTTGTAGGAATGCTGACGGATTCCAGAAGCTTCCTCTCTTACACACGTCATGAGTATTTCCGTAGAATTCTTTGCAATATCATTGGCGAGTGGGTAGAGCAGGGCGAATTTCCGGAAGACGAAGCGCTGCTGAAACAGCTGGTTCAAGGTATTTCGTACAACAACGCATTAACTTATTTCGGTTTCTAAATAAAAGAAGAAGACCTGAGCATGCGGCTCGAACCGCTATCAGGTCTTTTTTCTGTGTCATGATTTAGGCGCCCGCATCAGCTTGCGGCATTCAAGAGGTGTCTGCTTCGTTACTTGCTTGAAGACACGACCGAAATGCGCGATGCTGTCAAAGCCGGATAACTCAGCGATATCAATCACTTTGAGCTTGGTTTCCCGAAGCAGCTTCTGGGCCTCACGGACCCGGATATTGTTTAAATATTCGATGAACGAGAAGCCGCTCGTTTCTTTAAAAATACGGCAGAAGTAGCTCGAGCTAATGTAAAAGGTCTCCGAAATATGCGCTAATGTAAGCCGGTTTTTGAAATTCTGATTGATATAGCTGATAATTTCCAATATTTTATCGTTTGGCACATGAGGCTGTTCGGTAGAAGGTGCGGCCTCACTCAGTAGTCGAGAGCAAAAAATAAGCAGTTGAACGAGCATAGAGCGGCTGTTCAGCTCCCAACCCGGTCTTCGTTCTTGCTGCTCCTTCAGCAAGCTGAAAAGGATGTTCTCGACAAAGGAGCGATTCGTTGTCTGCAATGCGATGACCGGCTGCTTGCTTGCAAATGGAGTCCGAAGCAGCGCCGCCATGTCATCGCCCTGCACTTGATCAAACCAGGGGTCGTCCAAATGGAGCAGAATCCGTTCATGGTGAGGCGCTCCAGCATCATGGGTTCTATGCAGATTATGCTTATCAATGAAAACGAGATTTCCTTCTTCAATGAGATAGTTCCGGTCTTGGATGAAATAATAACGGTTACCGTTTAACAAATAATACATTTCATAAAAGTCGTGAAAGTGATGGATCGGCATGGAGAAACGTTCGTCTCTGCGCAACCGTTCGATTTCAAAACCGCTCAAGGGTTGACCACCTCTCAGTATACATACATCATGTAGTTTCGTATAGTATATCAATATATGCAAAGAATGTCTTCAATAAGGTAATATTCGATTAGAAAATGATCAAATATTGTAATAATCTTGAGATATACCAAATGCAGTTAACCAATCCAGTTCATCAGTGAAAGGGGAATATATATTCCATGAAAAAGCGATATGTTCAGGTGGGAACAGGCGGACGTGCAGAGTTTTTCTACGGAGCGATTGTGAAGGATTTTCAAGAGACCTCAGAGCTTGTCGCGATCTGCGACGTGAACCAAACAAGAATGGATTACACCAACAGTTTGTTGGTGAATAAATACGGATATCACGAAGTACCAACGTATAAAGCGGATCAGTTCGAAGAGATGATTCGTGAGCATAAGCCGGATTATGTCATCGTCACTTCGGTGGACCGTACGCACCACAATTATATAATTAAAGCGATGGAGCTTGGCTGCGATGTGATTTCCGAGAAGCCGATGACGGTCGATGAGGAGAAATGCCAGGAGATTCTGGATGCAACGAAGAGAACAGGACGCAACCTGCGTGTGACGTTCAATTATCGTTATGCGCCGCATAATACGAAGATCCGCGAGCTCATTATGGACGGCGTGATCGGCGACGTGCATTCGGTTCACTTCGAGTGGCTGCTGAACACGCAGCATGGCGCTGACTATTTCCGCAGATGGCATCGTGACAAGCGCAACAGCGGCGGTCTGCTTGTACACAAGTCGACGCATCACTTCGATTTGGTCAACTTCTGGCTCGGCTCCACTCCGCAAACCGTATTCGCAATGGGCGGTCTTATGTTCTATGGCAGAGAAAATGCGGAGAAGCGCGGTGTTACCCAGTTCTATCAGCGTGCTACTGGCAATGAAAACGCAAAGAACGATCCGTTTGCACTTCATTTAGATCAAAATGAGCATCTAAAGGGCTTATACCTCGATGCGGAGCATGAAGACGGCTACCAACGCGATCAGAGCGTATTTGGAGATGGAATTAACATCGAGGATACGATGGGCGTAATGGTTCGCTATAACAACAAAGCGATTCTCACTTACTCGCTCAATGCTTACCTGCCATGGGAAGGCTTCAATGTCGTTTTCAACGGCAGCAAGGGAAGAATTGAAATGCGTGTCGTCGAGCAATCGTATGTAAACTCCGGCGGTAAGAAGGAAGATGAGGGTGCGCTGAAGGAGAAAACCATCAAAGTATTCCCGATGTTTGCGGCGCCTTACGCAGTGGAGATTGAAGAAGGTGTTGGCGGTCATGGTGGCGGAGACCCTGTTCTGCTTCGGGATATATTCGATAAGCCATCGGATGATCGTTTCCACCGCGCAGCTTCTCATGTTGACGGGGCTATGTCGATTCTGACTGGCATCGCGGGTAATATATCTTTACGTACCGGTCAGCCGGTTCAAGTGGATAAATTAGTGAAATTCGATTAATTCGAAGATTGGCAATAAGCCGCTTCCGCGTGATGAGTCACGAAGAAGCGGCTTATTGTTTACTTGATACATGAGTTATGCAGTTGAAGTAATTTATTGGTAGTTAATCTATGTCAAAAATCTTACGTCCAACTAAAAAAACACTTGACTTTTGAAAATCACCACAATAATTGCGAAGGATACCTTAACCAAGGTGTTACTTCAAAATTACAGGTGATTTTCCAATGAAAGCGTTAAAAAAACCGAAATATCGGGATTTACAATTGAGTGAATGTGCGGGCGCCCCTATCTTGCGTACCCTTTGGGAGAGGTTTGATATTTCGCTCCTCTTAACTCAGTCTGGCATGATGAAGCGTAGCGGAACGCCGTCCTGGTTGCTATGTTTTCTCTATGTGGTGGGTCTCATTTCTAATTGCTCTTCCGTTGTTCAAATGGCCGATTTGGCTCAAAAGGACTCTTTATTAAAAGTTATGTTTAAGCCATGGAAACTTGCGCAGTATACCATGAGCCGTTTTTTTACGACTTCGTTTCCATGGAAAACATTTGGTAAAAAGCGAATTGAGCGCCTTCAGCAGGATGGGCAAACAAGGCTGAAAGAAGGGGATGTCATAAATCTAGATGACACGCATTGTGCGCATCCGTATGCTAAACAACTCCCTTTTTTATCATGGCTTTTTGATCATTCTACGAAAACATATTCATGGGCGATGAATTTGGTTGTCATTCAAGCTGTCTTACAAAGTGGGCTAGAGTATCCCTTGTTCTATTCGATTTGGCATAAACCTGAAACCAAAGGTGAGGGTCTTACGAAGTTGGATCTCGCCAAGCAAATGCTCTTGATGCTGCGTGAATCCGTGAAATGCCGATTATGGGTAGCCATGGACCGTTGGTATTTGTGTAAGGATTTTTTCGTGTTCCTGGAGTCAAATCAGTTTGATTGGGTAACCAAAGCCAAGCGAAATACGGCTTTATTTCGAAGGGAAATCGAGCCTCTTACTCGAAGAGAGCGTTACGTACCGTTGACTCCCAATATGCTTATTCGAGAAGTGTTTAAGAAGCTAACAAGTCACAGAACATCAGGTCTGGTATCCATCGCAATTCCAGATATCTATATGAAACAGCCCTATACCGTAACCAATCGTAAAGGAAAACAAGTCACCAAACAAAGATATGTTCAGATTGCCGCTGTTGCCGCCATGCGTTTAAAGGAAGACGAACTCTCGATACATGTAGAATCTACGGAAGATGACGAATCCCCAGCTACATACAGAGGGGCTTATCTTCTCATTAGTAACCGCTACGATGCACCGAAGGAAGCTACACAGACGTATGTGAAACGCTGGCGTATTGAGGTGTTTTTTCGAACTGCTAAGCAGGAACTGGCTTTTGAAAAGTGCCACTCCGAATCCGAAGCGCATCACCATGCCCACTTCGAGCTATTATTTACAGCGGAGACCTTGCTGGGCGTTGCCTTATTTGAAATGAACAAAGAAAAAACGAGTGGAGATGAAGGCTGCACCCACGGCGAAATGGTCCGCAGCCTTTTCCACACTCGTTGCCAAACTCGCAAAAGAACCTACAAAGGTCATGAGCGAATCTACGTTGATTTTGACATAGAAGTGAAACGTTTTGCAAGACTTATTCGATTATTTTGGCCACAGCATTATTTAATGCTTCTTTGGGTTACACCTAAACCACAAAATTACCAAGTGTTACCACGAGGTGCATAACTCATGTTTGGTAAAAATCGTTGAATGATTTTAGTTATATTTACATATTAAAAATGTTTTGGAAGCGTGTTACATTATTTTAAGCTGTAAAACCATTATTACCTGGTTTGCAGAACAGAGGCAGTATCCGTCTCCTCAAGAGAAGACGAAAACGACGAAAAAGGATGTGCTAGGTTAGATGCCCCCCATGAAACAAACCGTAGTTTATCCCCTCACTCATGCACAGCGTAGAATTTGGTACACGGAACAATTGTATCCACAGACGGACTTGAATCGGATTATGGTTAGCAGTGAGACTGAACAAGTTATCAATTTCACTGTAATGGAGAAGGTCATTCGCTGTTTTATCCAGCAGCAAGATTCCTTTTGCCTACGATTAACGCGCGTTCATGATGAAGTTTGCCAATTTTACCATGACGGAAATGATTATGAATCTATTGAGACCCTTACGTTGGAATCTCAATCAAGCCTAGAGGAGCTGATAGCACGCAAAGAAGATTTCCAAATAAAGAGAGTGGAGTGTGCATTATACAAAATTTATTTGTACCAAATCGGTGAGCGAAGCGGGCTCATCGCAAAATTTCATCACATAATGGCAGACGGATGGTCCTCGGCTGTGTTCCTCGATTTCGTATGGAACGAATATATCAGACAGATGGAGGAAGAGGGAGGAGATACATTCAAGTCCCCGGAACGTATTCCTACGGGATCGTACCTCCGTTACATGGAAAGGGAACAGGAGTATTTGGCTTCAAAGCGTTTTAGCAAAAACGAGAGATTCTGGATGGATACATTCCAGACGCTGCCAGAGAACTGGCCGACTCAACATCCAACCTTAGAAGCGGCAAGAAAGACCATCGCGTTGGATAAAACGAGGGAGGGAGCTGTTCGTAGTTTCGTCCAAAAGAAAGGGATATCGCAGCATGCTTTTTTCATGACGGTGTTCTATATCTATCTGAGCAGAGTGGAGCAATGCAGCGACCTCGTGCTAGTCACTCCTGTATTCAACCGTTCGGGACGGGAAGAGCGCGATTTGTTTGGCATGTGTACAAGCACGATGCCTACTAGGCTCAAGATCAGCTCGGATGAGCCTGTCAGCAAATGTTTTGAACAGGTGTCCGCTGAGCTCAAACGATGTTATTTTCATCAGAAATATCCTTTCGATCTCCTGGTTCCCTCTCTTAGAAAAAACGATCCCTCCTTGAATCAATTGTCCCACTACGGGATCAACTATTTGAATCATGCTGTTGCTGACAGACTCAATGGAATTCCTATTGTTACGCGGTGGTATTCAAGCGGGTTTCAGCAGGAATCACTGACCCTACACATCGTAGATATGTCAGGTGAGCATTTTCAAATCATTTACGATTACAAGACCGAGTTGTTTACGGAGCAGGATATGGATCTTATCCATGAAAGACTGCAATCCATCATCGATCAAGTGGTCTGCGAATGCGGCCTTACAGTCAAGGATGTTGAGATTTTGTCTGATGAAGACCGAAGGCAGATTCAGGAGTGGAATAACGATCCATTCAAGCTATATGCTGATGCCAAACCCGATGTTCCCGACATTCCGCAGACCACGATTCATCATCTCTTTGAAAAGCAAGTCGAGTCGACGCCTGATGGAACGGCCTTTCTCTTCGGAGATAAAAGATGGACGTACCGCGAACTAAATACCAAAGCTGATTTGTTGGCAGCGCTGCTAATCAGGAAAGGCATAGGGGCGGAGTCTGTCGTCGGTCTACTGTGCGAGAGATCGCTGCAAATGGCAGTCGGTGTGCTGGCGATCTTAAAAGCAGGCGGCGCCTATGTACCTCTCGATCCGGCACTGCCTATGGAGAGGCTTCAGTACATGGTGGAAGATAGCGGTGCTCGTCTTGTCATCGCACAATCACAGGTAACGGCCATTGATGGGAGTGTCCCACATCTTACTTTGGATGATGAAGCTCAAGCCGAGGAGCCAACCGCTGCCAACCTTCCTGCATTCGGCGAATACAAGCACGCTGATTCCAGATCGCTGGCTTATATCATCTACACCTCAGGTTCCACTGGAAAGCCAAAAGCGGTAGAGGTCGAGCATGGCGGAGTCGCTAATATGTTGGAGTGGAGAAAAGCCAGATACGGTATGGGACCTTCCGATAGGGCCTTGCAGCTCTTCTCTTTCGCGTTTGACGGCTTTGTGGCTAGCTTCTTCACGCCTTTGATTTCAGGCTCTTGCGTGGTACAGCCATCCGAGGAAGAGGTCAGAGACGCTGAAGCGCTTTGCCGCATGCTGCGCGACTACAAGGTCACCCACTTGATCTCAGTGCCATCTTTGTATAGATTGCTTCTTGAGCAGTCGAAGCCGGGAGAGTGGGACACACTTCGAAGCGTGACGCTGGCAGGAGAGGCTTCCCAGCCTTCTTTGATTGCGGCAAGCGCAGCCAAACATCCCCTGGTGGAGCTTGTTAACGAGTACGGTCCGACGGAGAACAGTGTACTTGCCACGGCCACACTCTTGGGCTTACAGCCTGGGAAGCGGGTCACCATCGGTAAGCCGATTGCCGGGGTGCATGTCTGCATATTGGATGATCGGCAGCGGATGCAGCCGATCGGAGTGGCGGGAGTGCTCTGCTTGGGCGGGCGAGGCCTTGCCCGTGGGTACCGGAACCGGCCGGATCTGACGGCGGAGAAGTTCGTACCGCATCCGCTCGTTCCGAGTGAGCGGATGTACCGGACGGGCGACGTGGCTAGATGGCTGCCTGACGGTTCAATCGAATACCTGGGCCGGATCGACGACCAGGTGAAAATCCGCGGCTTCCGCATCGAGCTCGGGGAAGTAGAAGCACGGCTGTTGGAGGTAGCGGGCATCCGGCAGGCCGCAGCGGTAGTCCGGGAAGTGGATGAACACAACAGGTTATATGCTTATTATTCGGCGGACCGCATTTTTTCCGCAGCAGAATTGCGCGTGAAGCTTTCGGCGGTACTGCCGGATTATATGATTCCGTCGCAGTTCATCGGCATGGAACAGCTGCCGATGACGGCCAGTGGCAAGGTGGATCGCAGAAGTCTTCCCCAATCGCTGGTGCATCAAGATAAGGGAGAATACGTGCCGCCATGCACCATCGTCGAGCGTCAGCTCGCGGCAATCTGGCAGGAGGTGTTGGATGTTCCGCAGGTCGGCTTGCGGGATCATTTTTTCGCGCTTGGCGGTCATTCGCTTAAAGCAATGACGCTGGTTTCTAGGATGAATCAGGCACTCGGCGCCGCAATTACCGTGCGGGATGTGTTCAATCACTCCGTTCTGGAGGAGATGGCGAAATTCGTGGAGCTTAGCGGAACCAGCTCGTATGCCTCTATTCCTCTGACACCTGCAGCTCCTTATTATCCGCTATCCTCTGCACAAATGAGGATGTATGTGCTGCAGCAACTGGAAGGAGTCGGCACATCCGTCAGCTATAATATGCCTGCTGCATTGCTGCTCGAAGGTGAGCTTCGAACGGAACGGCTGGCGGAAGCCTTCCGAGCCTTGGCCGTGCGCCACGATGCGCTGCGAACTTCGTTCCAAGAAGTGAACGGCAAACCGGTTCAAGTTGTGCATGATAAGGTAGAGCTGGAGTTGGAGATAATTCAACAGCCGATACAGGATCTGATGCCGGCTCCAGAGGAGACACAGGCACAGCAACTGCAAACACAACCATTATTTCCGGCTTCGGAGAAAGAGTCCGCAGAGCGACTTTTCCGAAGATTTATCCGACCGTTTGACCTTAGTCAGGCACCCTTGCTGCGGGTGGGACTGGTCCGGTTGGAGGAGAATCGGCACCTGCTGCTGATCGACATGCATCACATTGTGTCTGACGGGGTGTCGGTGGCCACGATTACCTCAGAGCTCGCAAGACTGTACGCGGGAATGGAGTTAGATGAGGTACGCATCCAATACAAGGATTACGCTGTATGGCAGCAGGCGTTCCTGCATAGCGAGGATTACCGCAAGCAAATGAGCTATTGGCAGAACAAGCTCACGGGTGATCTGCCTGTGCTTTCGCTGCCGGAAGACCGTCCGCGGCCGGCGAAGCGCAGCTACGATGGGGAGTCGATCCGCTTCTCGATCTCTGGAGAAGAAGCTGCGCGATTACATAAGCTTGCGCAAGAACAAGGGGCAACGCTCTACATGGTGCTGCTCGCAACTTTCAGTATCCTGCTTTCCAAGCTGAGCGGACAGGAGGATATCGTCGTCGGTACGCCAGTAGCGGGAAGATCGCATGCGGAGCTGGAGGGTGTCATCGGTATGTTCGTCAACACGCTCCCGCTGCGTATGCAGCCGGAAGCCGGGAAGACGTTCGCAGCTTATCTTCACGAGGTGAAGGAAACGGCTTTGTCCGGGTTCGATCACGGGGATTGCCCATTCGAGGAATTGGTGGAGCATTTGGGCGTCAATCGGGACTTGAGCCGCAACCCGCTCTTCGATGCCATGCTGGTACTGCAGAATATGGAGAGCACCGAGCTGGAGCTGGACGGTCTACGGATCAGGCAGTACGCCTACGATCTGGCTGCTGCCAAATTCGATATAACGCTGACGGTGACGGAACGTAAAGAAGGTCTGGATTGCTCGCTGGAATACGCTTCTGCGCTGTTCGATCGTTCGACGATAGAACGCTGGGCTGAATATTGGAAGGTGTTGCTAGAAGAAGCAGCGTCTAATCCGAACAATGAGATCGGATGGCTTGATATGCTTCCGGCATCGGAGAAAGAAGGACTGCTCAAGGAATGTACACTATCACAGCTCCAGGCTATGCCGCCCGCGACAATTCATCGTCTCTTCGAAGAACAAGTTGAGCGGACACCGGATGGAACGGCCTTCCACTTCGCAGAGCAGCGTTGGACGTACCGCGAATTGAATGACAAAGCCGAACGGCTTGCTGCGCTTCTAACCGAGAAAGGCGTCGGGGCGGAGTGCGTGATTGGTCTCCTGTGCGAGAGGTCGCTGGAGCTAGCGGTCGGTGTGCTGGCGATTTTAAAGGCTGGCGGCGCCTACTTGCCGCTTGATCCGAAGCTGCCGAAGGATCGTCTCCAGTATATGCTGGTGGACAGCGGCGCCAGGCTTCTGATTGCTCAGGGTCATATAACTAAGCTGAACGGCAGCGGTGTTCCGGCTCTTTATTTAAATAACGAGGCTGAGGCTGATGAAGCTGAGGTTGCTAAACTTCCTCTCCTCGGTGTGCATGCTCCGGCAGCTTCCAACTCGCTGGCTTACATCATCTATACTTCAGGTTCCACAGGACAGCCCAAAGCGGTAGAGGTGCAGCATGGCGGAGTCGCCAACATGCTGGAGTGGAGAAAAGCGAGGTACGGACTCTGCCCTTCCGATGTGACGCTGCAGCTCTTCTCCTTCGCGTTCGACGGCTTTGTAGCCAGCTTCTTCACACCTCTAGTCTCAGGCTCCTGCGTGGTACAGCCGTCCGAGGACGAAGCCAGGGACGGCACAGCCCTTGGCGGTATGCTAGCAAGCCTCAACGTCACTCACTTCATCTCGGTGCCATCCTTGTACCGGGCGCTGCTTGATCAGTCGGAACCAGGAGCTTGGAGTAGGCTTCGAATCGTAACTTTGGCTGGGGAGGCAACTCAGGAATCTCTGGTTGCGGCAAGCTTGGCGAAACACGGCCATGTGCATCTGGTCAACGAGTACGGTCCGACGGAGAACAGCGTACTGGCTACCGCTACCCTAAATGGCGGCATGAAGCCTGGGGAACGGGTTACAATTGGCAAGCCGATTGCAGGGGTGCAGGCTTGTATTCTCGATAGTCGAATGCAGATTCAGCCCATAGGTGTGTCCGGGGAGCTATGCTTAAGCGGATTAGGGCTTGCCCGGGGTTATCTGAATCGCCCGGAGCTGACGGCGGAGAAGTTCGTGCCTCACCCGTATTTTCCGGGAGAACGGATGTATCGAACAGGCGATTTGGCCAGAAGGCATTCTGATGGTTCCATCGAATACATGGGCCGTGTGGACGATCAGGTCAAAATCCGCGGTTTCCGCATCGAGCTCGGCGAGCTAGAAGCGAAACTGCTGCAAATCGGCGGCATTCGTGAAGCGGTCGCAGTCGCCGTATCCGTGCAGGGGGGCGACGGTCATAATCAGTTGTGCGCGTATTATACAGCGGAGCGTGCTATCAGCCCGAGCGAGCTGCGCAGTCAATTATCCGGTATGCTGCCACATTATATGGTGCCATCCTTTCTGCTGCAGCTGCCTAAGCTGCCGCTGAATATGAGCGGTAAAATCGACCGCAAGGCACTTCCCGCGCCTGACCCGCAGGAAATGAATCGAGACGAATACGTCCCTCCTCGTACTCCTGAGGAAAAGCTGCTAGCGAAGATTTGGGAGGAAGTATTGGCTGCCAAAGGGGTTGGCGCATCTCATCACTTCTTCGATTTGGGCGGAGATTCAATCAAGTCTATCCAGATCGCAGCCAGGCTGCATCAGGCAGGATATAAGCTAAAGCTGACGGATATTTTCCGCAATCCGACGGTCGCAGAGATGAGTCTTTGTCTCGAGCCGACCTCCGTTACTGCCGATCAGGGGGAGATCCAGGGCAGCATTCCTTTAACGCCGATTTTCAAGTGGTTTTTGTCTAGTCAGAAGGACATTCATCATTTCAATCAGAGCGTCATGCTATTTCACAGCGGCAGGTTCGATGAGTCTGCGCTTCGACAAGCGGCGGAAAAGTTGGCCGCTCATCATGATGCACTTCGTCTTATCATCCGTTCTACCGACGGAAGCCACAAATTGTGGAACAGAAGCATTGATGACGGTGAACGATATGAGCTTGCCATCTTTGATTTGCGGGACATCTTGGATGTGGCGGGAGCGATCGAAGAAAACGCCAATCGGATTCAGAGCAGTATCGATCTGGAACGAGGCCCGCTATTCAAGCTTGGAGTGTTTCAGTGCAAGGACGGAGATCATCTGCTCCTCGTAATTCATCACGCTGCGGTTGACGGCGTGTCGTGGAGGATTCTTCTGGCGGATTTGCAGAGCGCTTATGCTCAGGCGCTGCAGGGCAAGGACATCGCCCTCCCCGCCAAAACGGACTCCTTTCAGGCTTGGGCACAAGGAATTACCAACTATGCCGGTTCTGAGCAGCTTAGGCGGGAGCTTGATTACTGGCGCGACGAGATGCGAAAGCCGGTCGCCAAGTTGCCAAAAGACTTTGCCCAGGACGGACTACCCAAGCGACACGATCAATCTCTTAGCTTGCAGTGGACGGAAGAAGAAACGAGCCTGTTTCTGAAAACAGCTCACAGGGCGTATCGTACAGAAGCGAATGATCTTCTATTAACGGCTCTTTCCAATGCTGTAAGTGACTGGAGCGGTGAGGACGACATACGGATTACACTGGAAGGCCACGGAAGAGAGCCTATCGGGCAAAATCTGGATATTACCCGTTCCGTAGGCTGGTTTACCAGCATGTATCCTGTCACGCTGTCTCTGAGAGGCGTTCATGGCTTGAGGCAGCGGATCATTTCGGTGAAAGAACAGCTGCGCCGGATTCCAAATAAGGGGATCGGATATGGTGTCTTGCGCTATCTCTCTTCTTTCGGAGAGGGGTTGAACGGGGCGGAGGAGTCGGAGATTCTTTTCAACTATCTGGGTCAAGGAGATTGGGAGCAGCAGGCCGGCAGCTTCAGCCTCTCCCCTCATAAGCCGGGCAGCTCGCAAAGCCCTCATGCGACAAAGCATCAGTCCCTCGATATCTCCGGTTGGATCATTCAAGGGAAATTGGAACTGACGATTTCATATAGCAGTGAGGAGTATCGTCAGGATACAGTGAAGAGGCTGGGGCAGTTGCTGCAAGCCTCGTTGAGTGAAATCGTTCACCACTGCGCGAACAAGGATCATCCGGAACTGACGCCAAGCGATCTTCTTATGAAGGGACTCAAGGAACCGGTACTCGAGAAGCTGCTTCAGCGAACCGCTGCCGTCGGCAAAATCGAAGACATTTACCCGCTGACTCCGCTGCAGCAGGGTATGTTGTTCCATGCGATAGCTGATCCTGGGGACAGAGCGTACGTCCAGCAAATGCGCATGACGCTTCATGGCAGACTGGACTGTGAATTACTGCGCTGCTGCTGGGATGAATTGCTGCTCAGGTACGACGCGCTTCGGATGAATTTTCTCCAAATGCCAGGCGAGCAGCCTTTAGGTCTGGTTTACCAAAATAGAAACATCGGATTTACCTTCGAAGACATTCGGAATTTTGACGAAAACGGCTGTAAGACGCATGAAGACCAACTGGCTGTGGAGTATTTGAAACAAGGCTTCGATTTGGAGTGCGATCCGTTGATGAAGCTTTTGGTGCTTAGAACCGGAGATGAGCGTTACCGCATTCTCTGGACCTTCCATCACATCGTGATCGACGGTTGGTGTTTGCCGATCCTAATGCGAGAAGTCTTTCAATTGTATGAGGCGTACAGCAAGGGGAACTCCTCGCCGCTCCCTCAGCCTATCCCTTTTCGGGAATATGTCAAATGGCTGGATACGCAGGATGTTGAATCGGCTAAATCTTATTGGACGCAGTATGTGTCGGGCTATCAGGAAAGCTCGCTGATTCCGGGCAAAACCCGCGAATCCGGCCCTTATTACGCCAAAAATCTCGTTCTGCCGGTTGGAGAGGACCTGAGTGCGAGATTGGTACAGCTCTCAAGGAACGTGGATTCACACTCAATACGCTGTTCCAGGCGGCTTGGGGGATTTTGCTGCAAAGATACAATCATTCCAATGAAGCCGTATTCGGCACTGTCGTATCTGGCCGTCCGTCGGAAATCGAAGGCATCGAATCGATGATCGGACTCTGTATTAACACGATCCCGGTCAGGGTCCGCTCCGATGAAGGAATGAAGGTGACCGACTTGTATAAGGCAATTCAGGAACAGGCGTTAGCCTCAAGTGCTTATGATACGTATCCGCTGTATGACATTCAGGCACAAGCCGAGCATAAACAGGATTTGATCAAGCATTTGTTTGTCTTCCAGAACTATCCTGTAGAAACTAGCATGAAAGGTACCATTGTGCAGGGGACAGATGGTATCACGCTTTCCGAAACGCAGATGCATGAGCAAACGAACTATCAGCTAAATGTGGTCGTTCTTCCCGGAGACAACTTCATGCTCCGTTTCTTGTATAATGCACGTATCTACGATATTCCCATGATCGAATCGATCAGAGGGCAGCTCGTTCATTTACTCGAACAGATGGTGAAGAAACCGCACCTACCCGTGCAAGAGCTGGAGCTGCTGTCTCCAGAGGAGAAGGTCCGGTTGCTGCAAAGCGTTTATGCAGGCAGCGTAGAATCATCTCCTGCTACGATACAAGAGTTGTTTGAAGCTCAAGTTTCGAGAACACCGAACGCTTTAGCTGTCGTCTACCGGGAAAAGGGAGCTGACTTATGCCGAGCTGAATGAATCGGCCAACCGAATGGCTCGAGTGCTGCAACATAGGGGCGTCACTCGCGGACAAATCGTTGGCCTTATCTTGGGCCGTTCGGAGCGATTTGTGCAATCCGTGCTTGCCGTGGTGAAGGCCGGCGCTACCGTGCTTCCAATCGATCCGGGGCTTCCAAAGGAACGTATTCGGTACATGTTGGAGAACAGTTGTCCAGCTCTCTTGATTGCGGAAGATGCCGAATTGAACCAAGAGTTCCATGCCATCGGTGGATTTTCATTCGATGCATGGCTTGCGTCAGCAGCTGATCAGGAAGTGTCCAATTTGAATCCTGGCACAACCTCCGATGGGCTGTATGTAATCTATACATCGGGTTCCACGGGAACGCCGAAAGGAGGTGCTTTTGGAGCAGCGCACCATGACTAATCTGATTCTGGCGCAGAGGGAAGAAAATGACCCAGTGCCTTTGGGTTCCCGTGTGCTCCAGTTTGCCACGATTTCCTTTGATGTCTGTTACCAGGAAATATTCACGGCTTTGCTAAGCGGTGCGCAGCTGCACATAGCATGGGAGGAGCATAAGCAGCATCCGGAGAGACTGATTGAATTCGCAGTTGATTGCGGCATTCAAACGATGTTCTTTCCGACGTCCTATCTAAAGTTTTTGGCTTCGGAAAAAGGACTCCTGGAAAAGTTGGCGAAGGGACACTTAAAGCACTTGGTCGTCGCAGGCGAACAACTGGTGGCGAACCATAATCTGAAGCGGTTTGTACGGGAAGCTGGGGTCGTGCTGCACAATCACTACGGACCGTCGGAAACACATGTCGTCACCATAGCTTCACTGACAAGTCCCGATGAGAGCGGGCGGGACATCCCGGATGTGCCTACGATTGGAAAGCCGATTCAAAATACTCGCATCTATATGCTTGGCCCAAGCGGAAAGCTTCAGCCGAAGGGAGTACCGGGAGAGCTCTGTATAGCTGGCGTTTGCTTGGCCAGAGGGTACATTGGTCTACCGAAACTGAATGCTGAAAAGTTTGTAGAAGACCCTTTCTTCCCGGGAGAGAGGATGTACCGGACTGGGGATTTGGCAAGATGGCTGCCTGACGGGACAATTGAATACTTAGGGAGAATGGATAATCAGGTTAAAATTCGAGGATATCGAATCGAACTGGGGGAAATCGAATCCCGATTGCTAGCAGTTGACGGGATCAGAGAAGCGGCTGTTATTGCGAAGGAGGATAACACTGGTCAAAGCCATCTGTGTGCCTATTACACGGGCGACCGCCCGATTCGTCCAGGTGAACTCAGATCGATTCTGTCCCACACGCTGCCCTCATACATGCTGCCTTCCTATATGATTCAGTTACCGCTCATGCCGTTGAACGCCAACGGCAAGGTAGATCGCAGGGCGCTTCCGGAGCCGGACTTGTCGGCGTCTCTGACTGAATACAAGCCGCCTGTGACGGAGCTAGAGCGCAAGATTGTGGACATTTGGTCGCAAATCCTCGGTATTGAACGCATCGGAATGCTGGATCATTTGGAAGATTTGGGGGTTAATTCATTAAGCTACATGCGAGCGATTGTTGCGCTCGAAGAGGAGTTTGGCTTCGAATTCGAGGATGGGGATATGAGTGCCGGGCGTTTTGTTACCGTCGCCGATGTCACGGCATCTGTGGAGAAGCGGATGCGTGTGAATGTGTAACGGCTTGGCCTCAAGGAAAGCTATCAAATGACGACGCGAATTACGGTATTAAAGTTACCTGTTTCTTTGGATCCTCAATACTTGGAAATGCTTCTCCAAAAAGCAAGTGCAGAGAAACTGAATAAAATCAAAAAATTTCATAAGACTCCCGATTCCTATCGTTCGTTATTGGGAGACTTGCTTGTTAGGGCTATTGTATCTACGGAGTACAATCTGCCTAATGAACAGATCCACTTTGGCTATCATCCGTATGGGAAGCCCTATCTTCTTTATCAACCGCATTTCTCTTTTAATCTTTCGCATTCCGGCGATTGGATTGCCCTGATTTGGAATACAACGGGTTCAGTAATCGGAGTGGATGTTGAGCAGATAGGGACGGCCCATATAAATATTGCGAAACAATTTTTTTGCCGTGATGAATATATGGATTTATTAAACAAGGATGGGATCGAACAAACGGAGTATTTTTTCAAACTCTGGACCTTAAAAGAAAGTTATATGAAAGCAAGGGGGATGGGCTTATCCATCCCTATGAATTCATTCTCCTTTAAGCACAGCAAAGAAAACTTCTGGTTCTCACCTCAGGCTGATGACTATTATTTTTACAGCTGTCACTTGGATGCAATGCATCTTCTTGCTGCTTGTACCCAAGAAGATGATCTGTCCCGCCAGATTGTTGAAGTTCCGCTAGCATTTATTCATTGTCTTTGGTAATTCATAGGCTCCCCATAAAAAGGAGAAGACTTGTTAAATAGACTTCTTGCTTTTAGGGGAGTTTTCTTTTGGCAGACTATAAAGAATTGATCAACTCAATGCCTACATCGACCAGTACTGTAGTATTGACCATGTTTAATAATATTTTTGCACGCTTCTTATGCTTATCGATCTTTTTGATAATTCCTTCTTTGCCTGTTAGGGGTCCAGATACAACGTGAACTTTTGTACCGTCAACGTATATTTTTGAATAATCGATTACATCATCATGATTTAATAAATTTAAAACGGTTGACATCTCTTCATCCGAAACTCGTTGAAAATAGAGCGCTTCATCAATGGGATCGTCGAACCGCAATTTTGGACATTCGGTAGAGTCCGGATTGCTTTGATTCATGTGGCTTCCTTCAGATATTTGCTTGTCCCGAGGATTTAAGTAATTTAAAAATTTGTATATGTAAGGGGCTTTGCATAATTGATAATAAATGGAAAAAGTAATGGACGTCGTTTGTACAAAAACGTACCCAGGATAAAGGGTTTTAATGACATTATGAGTTTCACCTGATTTTTTCTCCGGCACTTTCCTTCGTGGAATCATGCATCGTACCCTGCTGGAATCAAAATACTTACTGATGTAGCTCTTGACTGTAAACTCTCTACCGCTTTGAACAAAGATAACATACCAAGCCAGAATGATCACCTCGATAGTATTTCTCCATAAGCAAGTTTCGTAGATGAGAAAAAACATGGAATCATGAAAATCTTATCTGATAAATCAAGAAGAATCAAGAAATAATACCATTTACAGGGATTTGGTCTCTTATTTCTTCGTGATCAACTTGAAGAAAGAGTCTGATTGACTAATCGAATTTTGTCAAAATTTCTAATTTTAGGCAAAAAGAACTAGGACTTTCATAGAATTGACGTCATTTTATTTCGATTTGTATAATAGACCCAAAGAAAGAATTACGGTTACTCTCCGTACCTCATAATCTTATATTAAGCAAATCGCTGTTTCGGCACGTTTGTATTTGGATAAGATTACATATTGTTACCACATGTAGTGTAGCTTTTTTTAGTACATGAAAGAGGGAAGCTATGCTCTTTGAAGTGCACCCCCTAGAATGGATATTGGATAACCACCTGGTTGATCCAAAACATTCTAGGGGGTGCATTTTTATGCCTGAAATGCAAACCAGGCTTATTTAAGTTTACAGGGTAAGATTACAGTATTGGCTTCAGCGAATAGTAGTCAAGTTTAGTTTACAAAGGAGAGTAATAAGAAGATGGTTGCATTTATTTTCCCCGGTCAAGGCTCTCAAAGAAAAGGAATGGGCGGTACACTATTTGATGAATTTAAGGAATTGACGTTGCAAGCGGATCAAATTTTAGGCTTCTCTGTTAAA
Organism: Paenibacillus hexagrammi; assembly: GCF_021513275.1. Lineage (NCBI taxonomy): Bacteria > Bacillati > Bacillota > Bacilli > Caryophanales > Paenibacillaceae > Paenibacillus > Paenibacillus hexagrammi. Next base: position 1,386,521 of record NZ_CP090978.1, read on the forward strand.
GAATTATGTACGGAAGACCCTCATTTAAACTTGAATTTAACCCAATATACCCAACCTGCATTATACATAGTCAATGCGTTTAGTTATTTAAAAAGAATCAGGGAAACAGTAAGAAAACCAGACTTTGTTGCTGGTCATAGTTTAGGAGAATACAATGCCTTATTTGCAGCAGGCGCATTTAATTTTGAAACCGGATTGAAATTGGTCAAAAAGAGGGGGAACTCATGAGTCGCGCCACCGGTGGTGGTATGGCAGCCGTTATTGGCCTAAGTGAAGAACAGGTAAAAGATGTGATAAGGAGGAATCATTTACAAAATATTGATATTGCGAATTTAAATTCGCCCTTTCAAATTGTGATTTCGGGACCTAAATCTGATATTGAATATTCGAAACCATTTTTTGAAGCAATACCTGAAGTTATTATGTTTACTCAACTTAAAACAAGTGGCGCATTTCATTCCCGGTATATGGAAGAGGCAAAAGATGAATTTAAAGAGTTCTTGGAAACGTTCACATTTTCCAGTATTCAAATACCGGTCATATCCAACGTTCATGCCAGACCCTATAAGCAGTCCGAGATTAAACAGAATCTGGTTGACCAAATTACCCATCCTGTCAAATGGACTGAGAGTATCCGATATTTAATGGGCTTAGAGGAGTTTGAATTTGAGGAGATTGGAACAGGCAATGTATTAACCGGACTCATCCAACGAATTAAGAGGGAAGCCGAACCATTAATAATTACTACTATGGAACATGATGAAAACTTTATCTTGGATGAAAAACCTCTACAGGTTGAAGCGCAGCCTGTTGATGATCAATCAACGGCTCCTGGTTCAGGCTTACCGGGAAATTAGATTCGATGAAGAAGAGATATCACCATTATCTTTAGGGAGTAGTGAGTTTAAAAAAGATTATAATCTGAGATACGCCTATGTAACCGGAGGCATGTATCGAGGGATTGCATCCAAAGAAATGGTAGTAAAAGTAGGGAAAGCCGGGATGCTGGGTTTCTTTGGGAGCGGGGGGTGCAGCTATCCCAAATTGAAGACGCCATTCAATATATCCAAAAGGAACTTTCACAAGGTCAAGCTTACGGGATGAATTTCATTATGAATTTAAACGCTCCCGAAATGGAAGAAAAGACCGTTGATCTTTATTTGAGATACAACATCAAGCATATTGAAGCCTCTGCTTTTATAAGCATGACTCCTGCTTTAGTGAAGTATAGGGCGAAAGGATTAACACGGGACCGGTCGGGGAATGTTATCTCTCTCCATAAAATAATTGCGAAAGTATCTCGTCCTGAAGTGGCGGAGATGTTTATGAGCCCAGCCCCAGAAAGAATTGTTAATAAACTCTTAGCTGAAAATAAGATAACAACGGAAGAGGCAGAGTTGCTCAAAGGAATTCCTGTAGCTGATGATATTTGTGTAGAGGCGGACTCCGGTGGACATACAGATGGCGGTGTTGCTTATGCGATGATACCCGCTATGATGAAAATTCGGGATAACATGATGGCGAAATATAAGTATCATAGGAAAATGAATGTTGGAGCAGCTGGAGGTATTGGAACACCTGATGCTGTTGCTGCCGCTTTCATTTTAGGGGCAGACTTCGTTGTGACCGGTTCCATTAATCAATGTACGGCGGAAGCTCATACAAGTAACGCAGTTAAAGATTTACTGCAGCAGATTAATATTCAAGATACGGAATATGCACCGGCTGGCGATATGTTTGAGTTAGGCTCCAAGGTACAGGTCTTAAAGAAAGGTGTATTTTTTCCTGCTAGGGCCAATAAATTATATGATTTGTATTTTCATAATAATTCCATAGACGAAATCGATCCAAAAACGAAAGATCATATTCAAGAAAAGTACTTTCAGCGTAGTTTTGATAAGGTGTATGAGGATTGCAAAGCATTTCATCCTCCACTAGAGATTGAGAAGGCGGAACGCAATCCCAAATACAAAATGGCTTTGATTTTCAAATGGTATTTTGGTCATAGCACGCAGTGGGCGCTTAAAGGCATGGAGGAGCATAAAGTAGATTTTCAAATACAATGTGGACCGGCACTTGGAGCGTTCAACCAATGGGTTAAAGGTACGAGCATGGAGAATTGGCAAAACCGTCATGTGGATGAAATCGGTGAAAAGCTAATGACGGAAGCAGCCAGACTACTTCATTACAGAATGAGATCTATTGCATGCTTTAATTAATTCTATATATGAATACGAGGTGAAAGAGATGAAATTAGAAATTTTAACATATGTACCTGATGGAATCGCCAGTGAAACACCACTTCTTTTCGTCCATGGTGGAAGTCATGGTGCATGGTGTTGGAAGGAGCATTTTCTTCCGTACTTTTCATCAAAGGGTTTTCCTTCTTATGCGTTAAGCCTTCGGGGACATGGAGAAAGTGAAGGGAATGAACAAATTCATTCATTTTCATTGAACGATTATATGAATGATGTACTTGAGGTCATGCAGCTTATGAATAAGAAACCGGTTTTAATCGGACATTCCTTAGGTGGAGCGATCGTTCAAAAAATAATATGCTCGCATCCAGATAAAATTCAGGGTGCCGTTCTAATGGCTTCGATACCTCCGAATGGCATGTCTAGAGATATTCGGCGCTTGTTGTTTACACGTTTTAAAGAACTGTATCAAATTCGGCTATTTGATAAGGGGAGAAGTCCTCATATGCCGTCTCGAGCTTTTTTATCTCCAGACTTACCTGATGAAAAGAGAGAAGAATACTTAGGGTTATTAAAACCGGAATCAACAAAAGCTCAGCACGAATCAATGAGACGGTTCGTTCCTAAGTCAGTATCGACTAAGGTTCCAATGCTGGTCATGGGTTCCAGGCAGGACTGGTTTTTTCCAGAGAAGACAGTTCATAGCATTGGGAAGAACTATAACACGGAACCTGTCATCTTTAACGATATTTCTCACGATATGATGTTAGATCCAAAATGGCGCACAGTTGCCGATCAAATTGTTCCTTTTTTACAGAAATTGGCGCCTTAAATCAAGGAGGACGTGTCCATGAGTCAACAAGGTTCCTATCAAATCAGTACGATTGCTAGCAATATCGAAAAAGAACTTGATCGATTAAAAGCACAGGTTGGATTATTTTGGGACAAGGAGCTAAAGCATTACAAAGAGTTTGGCTTGATCGATGGAATGTCTGTTGTAGAAATTGGTTCAGGGCCCGGATTTCTATCTGAAAAAATTTTGGAGCATTTCGGTAGTGTGCATATCACGATGATGGAGATTGATCCGTTATTAGTGGATTATTCCAAGCGTTATTTGGCACAGAAACATGATACACGTTATGACATATCTCAAGGGTCGATTACGGAGACAGGGTTACCTGAGAATACGTTTGATTTTGCGATAATCAGACTTGTGTTAGAGCATCTGCCGGATCCGATCGATGCGGTTCGTGAAATTTTTCGGATTCTGAAGCCTGGTGGTAAGGCTGTATTTGTCGATAATGATTTTGAAATGCATATTATTACATATCCTCAAATTTTACAATTAAGAGAACTTTATGATGCGTATTGCAAGTCGAGGTACTCCGAGGGAGGGAATCCGCGAATTGGCAGGAATTGCCGATGCTTATGAAAAAAGGGGGATTTTCGAAGATCGATTTGGAAATTATTTGTGCTCATAGTGAAATTGTAGGGGAAGAGATTTTCTTTCAATCAGAGGGGATAGGTATTCCAACGAAATTAGTACAAGATGGATTCTTATCAAGTAAGTCACTAGGGGAAATATCGATTGAATGGAGGAACATGATTAAAAGTAAAGAGCATGCTCTTGTTCGTCAACTGTATATGGCTGTTGGGGAAAAACCATTGTAGAGGAGCTGTAGGGTATGCAATTGGATTCTCAGGAAGAGATCGAATTAAGTTTGATAACTATCATCACGGATTTGTTTCAGATTTCAAGGGATTCTCTGGATATGGAGAAAAGCTTTATAGAACTAGGCATGAATTCAGTGCTATCGGTAGATTTCATAGAAGCAATTAATCATAAGTTAGAGATTGATTTAGGAGTCGAAATTGTTTTTGATTACCGAGGTGTTAGGGAACTAGCTGATTATATCCGTGCAAAATACGGAAACATGCAGGATCAGGACGTTCCTTCGGGCAAAAAGAACCAACCGGTTAATAGAAAACAAAAAGTAAAGTCTGAGCGAAAAAAAGCCGAGGATCCATCTAAGGCGGAAGAGCTAGTACAAGCGGAAGACTCGCTAAAGGCTAAAGAGCCAATTAAAGAAGAAAATGAAGCTCGCTTTTCTGATGAGGTTAAGCGGGATTCAGATATAGCCATAATTGGTGTTTCAGGCAGGTTTGCTGGTTCTGAAAACGTTGAACAATTTTGGGAGCACCTGCAGAACGGAGATTGCTGCGTAACAGAAATTGACCGAAGAGGCTGGGATCTAGAAGACTATTATGATCGTAATGCTGCCCGTAAAAATAAATCAACAAGCAAATGGGGCGGGTTACTTACAGATATCGATAAATTTGATACCGAATTTTTTAATATTACGCCCCGTGAAGCAGAGAGGATGGATCCTCAACAAAGGTTATTTTTAGAGGAATGCTTTAAGGCCATTGAAGACAGCGGTTATTCGATTGAACAGATGGCGGGAAGAAAAGCAGGCGTTTTTGTTGGAGGGCGGAGCTCGGATTATAAAGAAAAGACGTTGTTAGCAAACGATATCAATGCACTTACATTCTTGGGTACGGATATGTCTATATTGGCTTCAAGAATTTCCTACTTTTTAGACCTTAAGGGGCCGAGTTTAGCCATCGACACAGCTTGTTCCTCCTCCCTTGTAGCCATCCATTATGCGTGTGAAAGTATCCGTAGAGGAGAATCTGAAGTTGCATTAGGCGGTGGAGTCTTCGTCATTAATTCACCGGAGTTTATGATTATGGCCTCCAAAACGGAAATGTTATCCCCTGACGGGACATGTAAAACCTTTGATAACGATGCGAATGGTATTGTAGTAGGTGAAGGGGTAGGGGTTCTCCTATTGAAACGATTGGATGCGGCGATCCAAGATAGAGATCATATTTATGGAGTCATCAAGGGTTCGGCCATTAATCAGGATGGCAGAACGCAAAGCATCACAGCGCCTAGTTCACTTTCGCAAAAAGCCTTGCTTGTTGAGGCATATCAGAAAGCGATGATTCATCCCGAAACCATTAGTTACATGGAAGCCCATGGTACGGGAACCAAATTGGGCGATCCCATTGAATTCAAAGCATTAACCGAAGCTTTCCAGATGTTTACCGATAAAACTCAATTTTGCGCGATCGGGTCTCATAAACCTAATTTCGGGCATACGATTATGGCTGCCGGAATGGCTGGAGTTCTTAAAATTTTAATGGCGATGAAATATCGCAAAATTCCACCGACCATTCATTTTACCAAGGTTAATGAACATGTCGATTTTGATAGCAGCCCATTTTTCTTAAATACGGAATTGCTGGAATGGAAACGCAAGGAGGGGACCCCTTTAAGGGCGGGGATCAGCTCGTTTGGATTTAGTGGAACGAATTGCCACCTTATCATGGAAGAAGCACCTATGCACGAGAGCAGTCCCCATATGGATAGTAAGCCGTACTATCCTTTCGTTTTTTCTGCAAAAACCAAAACAGCCTTGCATCAAAAGCTGTTGGATCTTAGCACATGGTTGGAAAAGGAAGCGGAAAACTATCGATTTGAAGATATCGCTTATACATTGCTCATTGGACGAAGCAGTTTCCTGTTTCGCTGCGCTTTTATTGCCAAAGATGCAGCGGATTTAAAAGAGAAGCTTGTAGAGATTGTTCAAAATGGGACAACAACATATTACTTTAGCAACGATACCAATCAATCCCCCAAACGTGAGCCCGTACTAAAAGAATTAAAAGAATATGGTGAAAGTCTGCTTGAAGAATTAGGGGAATTCAGCGATATATCTTCTGACTCTTATAAAGAAAAGTTATCGGTGTTGTTATATCTGTATATTCAAGGTTATTCCTTGAATTGGAACCATTTATTTATGAACGAGAACAACCACAAGATTCCTCTACCTACATATCCGTTTAACAGAAGAAGTTTCTGGTATCCCGAACAGCCGCAAGCTGTCAACGCTACTCCAACATTTGAACAGGCCATTCAACTGCCGAAAAGCCAAACGGAACTACAACCCATTTCATCTCATCCTCCATCCATACAGAAAGAGGAACAATCTGTAGTGGATACTTTAATAATCAGTCTGGCGAATACCTTGGGTATTCCAGCAAACGTCCTGGATATCGATACAAAGTTTGTGGATATGGGATTGGATTCGATTACTGGTGTTGAATGGGTTCGAGAGCTCAATGACAAGTTCGGACTTTCTGTCAAAACCACGAAAATCTATGATTATCCAACAATCAGGCAATTCGTCAAACTGTTCGAAAAAGAATCGAAAACACAAAAAACGGGATTGCTGCAAGTTTCGTATCCATCGTCTGCAATTCGTACAGATGCAGAAGCTGCATATGTCGAAAAGCCGAAAGGGATTGCTTTGAAACCAATGAATGATGGACGAATTGATGCATTGGACATATCCAAGCCATCCGAGATGAATGTGGCAATAAACCGTCAGGAATCCATACCAGCTAACAGGTTAGAGGAAACGGTAATACACAGTTTGGCGAATATGTTGGGCATTGCTTCCGATGCCTTTGATCAAGATACCATGTTTGTGGATATGGGGTTGGATTCGGTTACCGGTGTTGAGTGGATTCAGGAAATCAATAGCCAGTTTGGACTTTCCATCAAAACCACAAAAATATATGATTACCCCACTATTCGGGCTTTTCTGGGATTCCTGGAGAAGGAATTGAAAGAACAGAAGCGGAACACGCCGGAAATTCCTTCGCAAAAGTCTTCATCAAATTCTTTGCAATCACTGATCCAACAAGTTCATCAGGGGAAACTTGGAGCGGATCAAGCCCTGCAGTTTTTTAGCCTTGCTGAAAGAAGCTAGTACAATAACAGACCTTACTAGTGCCTTATATGGTATTTCAAATGAAATAGACGGTTGTAGCATGTAAATAATGAGGTGGTCAATATGAATCCGGAAGAGATCTTCCAGGCATTGCAATCAGGGACGATGACTCCTGAGGATGCTGAAAAGATGTTATTAAAATTACGGCCAACAGCACCTGACCAAGACACTTTCAATCCATCGAACGTAAAACCTGAGTTATTGGGAAATCCGATATTTCAAAAACGATATCATTGTAAATGGAGTTACTATGCGGGCTCTATGGGACGGGGAATCGCTTCGGAACCATTAGTCGTTGCTATGGGCAAAGCGGATCTATTAAGTATTTTTGGGAGCGCTGGGCTGAGTGTCAGCGAAATCGAGGAGCATATTACAAGCTTGCAAACTCAGCTTGGACCGGACAAGCCGTTCGGTATGTGTCTAATTCGCAATTTGGATCATATCGAAGAAGAATGGGAACGCGTAGAATTATTTCTAAAATATCAAATTCCGGTCGTAGAAGCATCGGCTTATGCTCAGTTAACCTTGCCATTAGTCTATTTTCGCACGAAAGGTCTCGTTCAGCATGGGAACAAGATTGTAATTCCCCGACGCATCATCGGTAAGTGTTCCCGACTGGAAGTAGCGCGATTATTTTTATCACCGCCTCCAATGCCTATCATTCGTGAGCTATTAAACGAAGGATTGATTAGCGATGAGGAGGCAAGGTTATCGCAATACATCCCTATGGCAGATGATCTTGCTGTGGAAGCCGATTCCGGAGGACATACAGACCAAGGAGTTTCGTTTTCATTAATCCCATCCGTTATTTCTTTAAAAAATAGCTTACAGCGCCAATATCAATATCAAGAAGAGATTATGATCGGTTGCGGGGGCGGCATCGGCACACCTGAGGCTGCTGCCGCAGCCTTTACATTGGGTGCTGATTTCATTTTTACCGGTTCGATTAATCATTGTACCGTCGAAAGCGGCGCTCATCCAGTAATCAAAGATCTATTACATACCATTACAATCCATGATACGGCAATTACGATTGCCGGAGATATGTTTGAAGTTGGTGCGAAAGCACAAGTTGTTAAGAAAAGCACGCAGTTTCACGCACGTGCAAACCATTTATATAAATTGTACATGAATTACCATTCGCTTGAAGATATTCCACAGGCGATCAAGAATCAAATTGAAACCTTATATTTCAAGAAGACATTCGCTGAAGTATGGACTGAGGTTTGTGAATATAAAAAAGGGAAAAAATCGGAACAGCTAAGGGAAGCCGAAGAGAATCCTCGATATAAAATGGCTTTGATCTTTAAATGGTATTTTGCCCATTGTAGTCAGGTCACCCGAAATGGTGATGAATCTGAGAAAGATAATTTCTTAATCCCATGCGGTCCGGCGATGGGCGCTTTTAATCAGTGGGTAAAAGGAACTCCCTATGAACATTGGAAAAATCGTCACGTAGATCAAATTGCTGAATGGCTAATGATGAAAGCTTGTGATCATATACGTTCCAAACCACTTATGGGGGAAGAGGTATTATCCACAGAGGAACGCGTGGCAACAGATCATGAATATCCAGCGATTGCCATCATAGGGATGTCGGGACAATTTCCTAAGGCAAAAACGGTAGCAGAATTTTGGGATAATGTGAGTCAGGGGAAGGATTGTATTTCAGAGATTCCATCAAATCGTTGGTCTATCGATGATTATTACGATCCTGAGTTGAAAACACCCGGAAAAACGAATTGCAAATGGCTGGGCGTTTTAGAGGATGTGGATGTATTTGATCCTCTATTTTTTAGAACTTCACCAACGGAAGCAGAGCTGATGGATCCCCAGCAGCGCTTGTTTTTGGAAAATTGCTGGCATTGTATTGAAGATGCTGGTTTGAATCCTGTCAGCTTATCAGAAAGCCGCTGTGGTGTTTTCGTAGGCTGTGGCCCCGGTGATTACAGACAGCATACACCTGAAGAAGAATTATCCGCTCAAGGTTATATGGGAAGTTCCATGGCGATTCTATCGGCACGCATCGCGTACTTCCTAAATTTGAAAGGTCCTAGTCTAGCGATCGACACCGCCTGCTCTTCTTCACTAGTAGCTATTGCGGAAGCATGTAATAACTTGGTCTTGAAAAATTGTGATATGGCCTTGGCAGGCGGGGTTAACTTATTTTTAAGCCCGGCAGGTTTTATCACCAATACAAAATCGGGCATGTTATCTCAAGATGGCCGTTGTTTTAGTTTTGATACACGAGCGAACGGTTATGTTCCAGGTGAAGGTGTAGGAGTTATCTTATTGAAACGGTTGGAAGATGCGGTTCGAGACGGAGATCCGATTCATGGTGTGATTCGGGGATGGGGCGTCAATCAGGATGGAAAAACGAACGGCATTACCGCTCCCAGCGTGAATTCACAGATTCAATTAGAAAAAGAAGTTTACGAGCGTTTTGGTATTAATCCGGAAAGAATTTCTATGGTAGAAGCACATGGAACGGGAACAAAACTGGGGGATCCCATTGAGGTTGAGGCTCTGACTGAATCGTTTCAGTCCTTTACCGATAAGAAGAATTATTGTGCTTTAGGATCTGTTAAAAGCAATATTGGGCATCTCATTAAAGCGGCTGGAATTGCCGGTGTCATTAAAGTTTTAATGGCAATGCGACACCGTATGCTGCCGCCAACGATCCATTTTCAAACGTTAAATGAACATATTACCCTTGAAGACAGCCCATTTTATATAAATACGGAATTACAACCATGGGAGGTACCAGCAGGACTGCCCCGTTGTGCCAGCGTGAGTTCTTTTGGGTTTAGTGGAACCAATGCCCATATTGTGATTGAAGAATATCTTCAGGAGAACACATCCTGCGCAGTTCCGAACGGGGTAAAACCGGCTCAACCGCCCCTGTTTGTCCTATCTGCTGCAAGTAAAGAACAACTAAAAGCCTATGCCCAATCCATCAAGGACTTTGTAGAAATGAATAAATCGGTAAGCTTACACGATGTGGCTTACACTTTACAAGTTGGGCGATTGGCGATGGATTATCGACTGGCGTTATTAATCAATTCGAGGGAGGAATTACTTAAGGCCCTTGAAAGCTACATGACAGACCATGCATCGGAATCTATACGTTTTAACCAGATTAAAAAGAGCAAACATGAAGCGGGGCTATCGAACACAGATGAAGATACATATAAGATCCTGCAAAGTTACATTCAAAAAGGCGACTACTGGAACATATTGGATTTGTGGATAAATGGGTTTGTATTTGACTGGAATCATCTATATGTTACCCAGGATCAACCAAGGCGTATCAACATTCCTACATATCCATTCGCAAGAGAACGTTATTGGCTGCCTGAAAATATCATACAAACCAAACCTACAGCATCCGTATCTGCTGCTTCGGTCATTCATCCGTTATTACACCAAAATACTTCCAGCCTATTCACACAGCGATTTACATCCACATTTACAGGCAGGGAGTTTTTTTTGAACGACCACGTTGTAAGAGGGCAGCGCGTTTTGCCGGGAGTAGCTTACCTGGAGATGGCCAGAGCAGCTATAGAACAGGCCATGGAGGAATCCAGACCAACTTCCGTATGTTTGAAAAATATCGTTTGGTCCCGCCCGGTCATTGTGGACAATGAAAGGTATCCGCTGCATATTGAACTAAACGCGAATGAGCATGGAGAAATTGCCTATGAAGTGTATAGTAAACCCGATGAGGCTAATACCGAACCGATCGTGCATAACCAGGGTACCGCGATACTGAAACCTGCTGCGGAAAGAATCACCTTAGATCTAAAAGCAATACAATCCGAGTGCAGCCAAAGTATTCTTACACGGGAACAATGTTACGAAGTTTATCAAAGAAAGGGAATTGAGTATGGAATAGGTCATAAGGGGATTGAGAAGATATTTGTTGGAAAGGGACAAGTGCTGGCAATGCTCTCGCTACCGACCTCTCTCTCTCATACTGAAGAACAATATGTTTTGCATCCAAGTATCATGGATTCAGCCTTACAAGCTTCTATAGGTTTAACTCTAGATCAAGAAGAAATGGGTACAAAAAATTCTTTGAAATTATCGCTCCCGTTTGCTTTGCAAGAAGTTGAGATTTTTGGTGCTTGCACATCCGCGATGTGGGCCTTCATTAGACGTAGTAACAGCAATTCTCCCGAAGACAGGATTCAAAAGCTTGATGTTGATATCTGTGATGATACAGGAAGCGTTAGAGTACGCATTCAAGCACTGACAAGCAGATTTGTAGAAGGTGAGCTGGGGGCAGGAGGATCTACGGAACCTTTTGGAACTTTGCTGCTTTCTCCTATTTGGAAAGAGCAAGCAATCTCTATCTCGGCAGAAGCATCGCAGTTGGATGATTATGACCATCATCATGTATTCCTTTGTGAGTTAAGTCAAAATCTACAGCGAAGCATCGAAGCTCATTTGAGGAGAGCTATGCCGGAAGTCCGCCTCCTGACCATGCAGGCCCCCTGCCAAGAGCCGGACAAGCGGTTTCAGGCGTATGCCATTCAATTATTTGAGGAGATCTATCGTCTCTTTAAAGAAAGACCAAGAGGCAAAACGTTTGTTCAACTTGTAACCGCCAATCATGAACAACAACGAATCTTTTCCGGACTTGTGGGGCTGTTACGAACTGCTCATTTGGAGAATCCAAACTTTTTCGGGCAATGCATTGAAATAGAGACCACAGAGAATGCTGAAGGAATTGTAGCGAAATTATTGGAGAATAGTCAAACTCCTTCTGATAAATGGATTCGATATCAAAATGATAAACGTATGGTTCATGGCTGGATTGAATGTGAGACGATTCAAGTTGAAGCGAATATTCCCTGGAAAGAGGGGGGATTTATTTAATTACTGGGGGACTTGGCGGGTTAGGGCTCATAGTTGCCAAAGAAATCGCAAAGCGAGTCAAGCATGCATCTTTGATTCTAACAGGCAGATCTCCGCTCAGTGAGGATATACATGCTAAACTGAAGGAATGGAACAGTACAGATATCAGGATTGAATACAGGCAGGTCGATGTGTCCGATCTCAATGCGGTTAACGAGCTCATTCAAAACATTCGAGAATACTTCGGGGAACTTCATGGTATTATCCATGGCGCTGGTGTAATCAAAGACAACTTCATCATTAAAAAGACAAAAGATGAATTCGCGGATGTACTAGCGCCTAAGGTAACAGGGCTGGTCAATCTGGATCAAGCCAGTCAAGATGTTAAGCTGGACTTTTTTATTCTGTTCTCTGCTATCGCTGGAACGATTGGTAATGTTGGACAGGCTGATTACGCAACTGCCAATGCCTTTATGGATGCTTATGCTAGTTATCGTAATCATTTGGCCCAATTGAACCAACGTCACGGGAAAACGTTATCGATCAATTGGCCGTTGTGGCGAGATGGCGGAATGCGCGTTGATCAAGAACGTGAGAAAATGATGGTTCAGAATACCGGAATGTTGGCTATGGAGACTGAAAGCGGAATCCTGGCTTTATATAGAAGTATAGCATCAGGTGAAAATCAAGTGATGGTGATGGAAGGCCAGCTCGCTAAAATGAAGCAGCAGCTGTTGGAAAACAGCCCTGTTTCCGTAAGGTCGATGAAGAAGGTTGCTGATAGTAACAATTTACAAGATCAAGTGCAACAAGATCTGATTAAAATGGTATCAGATTTACTTGAGGTAAATCCCGCAAACATCGATGTAACCGTATCGCTTACTGATTATGGATTTGATCCTTTCCGTGTGGCTGAATTAGCCAATAAAATCAGCGAGGAATATTCATTTGAGGTTTCCACACATCTATTATTTGATCATTCAACGATTCATCACATTACCAGCTACTTGATAGATAAGTACGGTGATAGGCTCAAAAATACATATCGGATAGAGCATTCGGACCAACAATCTCCCGCTGCAGATGGTACAAGGACGGCAGTCGGAGAAGAACTGATTAATGAAAAAGTCGTTACTTATTTGAAAAGAGTGCTATCTACAGTCATCAAGCTGCCCGTAAATCGAATAGAAGCGGATGCCGAGTTGGAAAAGTACGGAATCGATTCGATCGTGGTGATGCAAATAACGAATCAATTAGAAAAGGATTTCGGTTCATTATCGAAAACTTTGTTCTTTGAATACCAAAATATTCAAGAGTTGGCCGGATATTTTATGGAGACACACAAGGAGCAGCTGCAAAAATATTAGGAATAGAGAATAAAGTAACAGCAACGGTTCACCAGGAACAAGATCCAGTCGTATACAGTGTGATGATGGCTCCTAAAAGCCATACTCACAAGCGATTTACCTCGTTAAAACGATCTCCAGAAGAGAGAGAAAACGAGGTATTTGACGTTGCCATTATCGGAGTCTCAGGGCGGTATCCCGGGGCGAGAAATCTACAGGAATTCTGGAACAATTTGCGGAATGGTCGGGATTGCATTACTGAAATTCCTAAAGAACGTTGGGATTCCAGCGTATACTTTGACGAAGATAAAACGAAATCCGGGAAGACATATTCCAAGTGGGGGGATTTTTGGAGGGGGTCGATCAATTCGACCCGCTTTTCTTTAATATCTCCCCCGCGAAGCGGAACTGATGGATCCTCAGGAACGATTGTTTTTGGAGTGCGTGTATGAAGCCATGGAGGATGCGGGGTATACTCGCGAAACATTGGGTTCGAACCGTGAGTCAGGTCTGGATGGAGACGTTGGGGTTTATGTAGGAGTCATGTATGAGGATTACCAACTTTTTGGAGTCGAGGAACAGACGCTGGGAAGACCGATAGCAGCTGGCGGAACCTTAGCATCCATCGCTAATCGCGTGTCCTATTTCTTCAATTTACACGGACCGAGCATGGCTGTGGAAACGATGTGCTCCTCCTCATTAACAGCCATTCATCTGGCTTGTCAAAGTATTCAGCGAGGCGGTTGTGAACTGGCCATCGCAGGAGGAGTGAATATCTCCCTTCATCCGAATAAATATTTGAAGCTCAGCCAAGGGAAATTTATTTCCAGCAAAGGAAGATGTGAAAGCTTTGGGGAAGGCGGCGACGGTTACGTACCCGGCGAAGGGGTAGGGGCCATATTGCTAAAGCCGCTATCGAAGGCAATCGCAGACGGCGACCAGATCTATGGGGTTATCAAAGGGACAGCCATTAATCACGGAGGAAAGACCAACGGATATACGGTACCTAGCCCCAATGCGCAAGGTGACCTAATAGGTAAAGCTTTGAAAGAAGCTGGAGTCAATCCGCGGACCATCAGTTATTTGGAAGCCCACGGAACCGGAACAGAATTGGGAGATCCGATTGAAATTACCGGCTTAACCCGGGCGTTTGGCCGAAATACGCCTGACAAACAATTTTGTGCGATAGGGTCGGTAAAGTCGAACATCGGGCATTGTGAAGGCGCAGCGGGGATAGCGGGACTAACCAAAGTATTACTGCAATTCAAACATGGCCAAATCGTGCCGTCGCTCCATTCAAAGGTATTGAATCCTTATATAGAATTTAAGGAAACTCCTTTTGTGGTGGAGCAAGAACTAAGGGAATGGAAGCGACCATGGATCGAAATCGACGGAGAGCTCAAAGAATACCCTAGACGGGCGGGAGTATCCTCTTTTGGAGCGGGAGGATCCAACGCCCATTTGATTATTGAAGAATACATGTCCGAAGTACGGGAACGTGCCGAATCTGCGGTTAGTCCCGAGAATACGGCGATTATTGTATTATCGGCTAAGAATGAGGAACGCCTGCAGGAGCAAGTGGTGCGATTGATTGCCGCTATTCAAGAACAGCCGCTCACCGAGAAGGATTTAATCGATACCGCCTATACACTTCAAGTAGGGCGGGAAGCGATGGAAGAACGTTTGGCCGTGATCGTAAGTTCTCTGAAGGACCTACAGGCAAAGCTGACAGGTTACTTGGAAGGCAAAGACGATATCGAAGGCCTGTACCGGGGACAGATCAAACGCAGTAAGGAGGCCGTGTCAGTTTTCACAGCGGATGAAGACCTGCTTACAGCGATAGACGCCTGGATCAGTAAAAGGAAATACGGAAAACTGCTTGATTTATGGGTAAAAGGATTAAGTATAGACTGGAATCGGCTTTACCCAGGGACCAAGCCGCGCCGCATCAGCCTGCCGACGTATCCTTTTGCCAAAGAGAGATATTGGATTCCGGAAAGTCAGACTGGACTCGCCCATGGCACTGTAGCACCAATAACCGGCAGTGTGATTCATCCCTTATTGCATCAAAATACTTCCGATCTGACGGAACAACGGTTTAGCACAACATGGACGGGGCGGGAGTTTTTCTTAACCGATCATGTGATCAAAGGACAACGGGTACTCCCGGGGGCAGCTTGTTTGGAGATGGCGCGTGCGGCAGTAGCGGAGGCTACAAGAGAAGGAGACGAAGTCGCAATCAAACTGAAAAACGTCGTATGGACGCAGCCTATCGTCGTAGGAGAACAACCGCTTCGAATGCATATTGGGCTGTATCCCGAAGATAACGGGGAGATTGAGTATGAAATCTATCGAGAGGATGAAGCGGACTTTGCCGAATCGGTCGTATACGGACAAGGCAGAGCTCTGCTAAGCCCAGTGAAGGAAAAGCAGATATTACATCTCAAAGATGTGCAGGAGGAGTGCAATCTAAGCATTCTCACATCCGAAGAACTGTACAAGACGTTTCGAATGATCGGAATCGAGTACGGACCGGGGCATCAAGGAATTGAGAACGTATATTTGGGAAAAGATCAAGCGTTGGCAGAGCTGTCATTGCCAATGTCGATCCGGAATACACAGGATCAGTATGTTCTCCATCCCAGCATCCTGGATTCTGCGCTCCAAGCGACAATCGGGCTTCGAATAGGCGGCGAAGACCTGAAGCCAGCGCTTCCTTTTGCCTTGCGGGAGATTGAAATTCTTGGCAGATGCACACCGAAGATGTGGGCATGGATTCGGAATAGTACCAACAGTCATGCGGGGGATCGTGTAAGAAAATTAGATATTGATGTATGTGACGAACAAGGCAATGTCTGTATACGGATGAAGGAGCTTTCCTCCAGAGCGCTGGAGGGAGAGAAGAATACGATCGAATCCGCGATCGCATCAGAGCTATTCATGCTTGAACCCGTCTGGGAAGAGCGATTGAATGCTCGCCAAAGTTCTGCTGCTGATTATGCTCAACATCTGATTCTTTTATGTGAACTAAGTAACGTCACCTCAGAGGCTATTGAAGAGCGGATAAACGGGGTACGATGTGTCACATTGCATTCCCCGCAGCTCAGTATTGCGGAACGATTCCAACGTTATGCAGTCAGGGTATTTGAAGAAATTCAGAGCCTGGCAAAGTTGAAACCAAAGAAAGAAATACTCATTCAACTAGTAGTTCCAAATCAAGGAGAAGAAAAACTCTTCTCGGGCTTGCTGGGACTTTTGAAAACGGCGCAAATTGAGAATCCCAAATTGATCGGACAACTGATTGAAGTGGAAGCGAGTGAAGGGGTAGAAGGGTTAAAAGTAATGCTGGAAGCCAGCAGCGCCATCAGAGAGCAGCACATTCGCTATCAATCAGGTAAGCAGTTGGTTACAAGATGGAAGGAACTCGAGGTGCAACCTGAAGCGGGCGACCTCCCTTGGAAAGACCGAGGTGTGTATCTCATCACCGGGGGATTGGGCGGCTTAGGACTTGTATTCGCGGAAGAGATTGCGGCGCGGGTTCAAGAGTCGGTGTTAATTCTAACCGGCCGTTCTTCGCTGAATGAGGTCAAACAAGCCCGATTGAAAAAGCTTGAAAACCTGGGAGCACATATCGTATATCGGCAAGTCGATGTAACGGATCAACAAGCAGTGACAGAATTGATACGAAGCCTTCACGAACAATTCGGTCATATCGATGGCATTATTCATAGCGCTGGATTAATTAAAGATAATTTTATTATTAAAAAGACGAAAGATGAATTTGTAGAAGTATTAGCTCCAAAGGTCACCGGATTGGAAAACTTGGATCAGGCAAGTAAAGATTTGAGACTGGATTTCTTTATTCTCTTCTCTTCATTGACGGGGAGGTTCGGTAATATAGGGCAGGCGGATTACTCAACCGCCAATGCTTTTATGGATGCATATGCCAATTACCGTAACCGAATGGTCCAGTTGAACCGACGACATGGGAAAACGTTATCGGTAAATTGGCCGTTATGGCGAGATGGCGGAATGGGTGTTGACCAAGAACGCGAAAAGATAATGACACAGAACACTGGGATGATCCCGATGCAAACACAGACAGGGATCCGCGCCTTGTACCAGGGCTTGGCATTGAGAAATGAGCAGGTCGTGGTGATGGAGGGGGACATCGGCCAGTTCCGAGCCAATCTTATCGAGCCAACCCATCACCAAGACAGAATGACAAATCAGAATACGGTTACCGGAGATGACTCAAAAGGCACAGCTCACAGTGAGGAATTACTTTACGAAAAAGCTATCAATTACTTAAAGAAAATGCTTGCTTCCGTCATCAAGCTCCCAAGTAATCGAATTGAAGCGGATGTCAAGCTAGAAGTATACGGAATCGATTCGGTTATGGTCATGCAAGTAACGAATCTATTAGAAAAGGAATTCGGTTCATTATCGAAAACATTACTTTTTGAATACCAAAGTATTCAGGAATTGGCCGGATATTTGGTTGAGACACACCGGGAGCAGCTGCAGAAGATATGGGGTATTGAAGATAAAGCAGCGACCTCGATTACTCAGGATCAACGCACTGGAATAGACAATACAAAGATTGCGCCTAAAAGCCGTAGACGAAAACGGTTTGCCTCCTCTAAGGAATCTTCCGCAGAGAAAGGAAATGAGGCCTTTGACGTTGCCATTATTGGGGTTTCGGGGAGGTATCCGGGGGCGAGAAATCTTCAGGAATTCTGGAACAATTTGCGGGACGGAAAGGATAGCATTATTGAAATTCCTAAAGAACGCTGGGATTCCAGCGTATACTATGACGAAGATAAAACGAAACCTGGAAAGATGTATTCCAAGTGGGGAGGATTTTTGGAGGGTGTCGATCAATTCGATCCGCTTTTCTTCAATATTTCCCCGCGCGAAGCGGAACTGATGGATCCTCAGGAACGATTATTTTTGGAATGTGTGTATGAAGCGATGGAGGATGCGGGATATACTCGCGAAACATTGGGTTCATATCGCGGATTGGGTCTGGAAGGCAACGTTGGGGTTTATGTAGGTGTCATGTATGATGAGTATCAGCTTTTCGGGGCTCAGGAACAGATGCTGGGAAGACCGGTCTTGTCGGGAGGAACCTTAGCTTCAATCGCCAACCGGGTGTCCTATTTCTTCAATTTCCATGGACCCAGCATGGCTGTGGAAACGATGTGTTCCTCCTCATTAACGGCCATTCATCTGGCTTGTCAAAGTATCCAGCGGGGTGGATGTGAACTGGCGATAGCGGGGGGAGTGAATGTATCTCTTCACCCGAATAAATACCTGAAGCTCAGCCAAGGGAAGTTCACTTCCAGTAAAGGAAGATGCGAAAGCTTCGGGGAAGGCGGCGACGGATACGTGCCCGGCGAAGGTGTAGGGGCCGTATTGCTAAAGCCGCTATCGAAAGCCATCGCAGACGGCGACCAGATCTATGGGGTTATCAAGGGGACTGCCATTAATCACGGAGGAAAGAATAATGGATATACGGTACCTAGCCCTAATGCGCAAGGAGTTCTAGTGGGTCATGCTTTGAAAGAAGCTGGAGTCAATCCGCGGACCATTAGTTATTTGGAAGCCCACGGAACCGGAACGTCCTTGGGAGATCCGATTGAAATTAACGGGTTGACTCGGGCATTTGGCCAGGATATATCTGACAAGCAGTTTTGCGCAATTGGCTCAGTGAAGTCGAACATCGGGCATTGCGAAGGCGCCGCCGGTATAGCGGGATTAACGAAAGTATTATTGCAATTCAAGTATGGCCAAATCGTACCGTCTCTCCATTCCAAGGTGCTGAATCCTCATATTGACTTTAAGGAGACTCCTTTTGTGGTGCAGCAGGAACTGACGGAGTGGAAGCGTCCATGGATCGAGATCGACGGAGAGCTCAGAGAATACCCAAGACGGGCGGGAATATCCTCCTTTGGGGCTGGAGGAGCTAATGCCCATATGGTCATCGAAGAATATGTATCGGAAGACGGGGTGAGGGCTGAACGTGCGGTAAGTCCCGACAATCCGGTCATGATTGTATTGTCGGCCAAGAATGAAGAACGCCTGAAGGAGCAAGTGGGGCGATTAATTGCTGCCATTCAAGAGCAGCCACTCAGCGAGAAGGATTTAATGGATACGGCCTATACGCTCCAAGTGGGGCGTGAAGCGATGGAAGAACGTCTGGCCATCATCGTAAGTTCCCTGAAGGAGCTACAGGAAAAGCTGACAAATTATTTGGATGGAAAAGACGATATTGAAGACCTGTACCGGGGACAGATTAAACGGAATAAGGAGACTATGGCCATCTTCGCTGCTGATGAAGACATGGTCCAGATAATAGACGCCTGGATAAGTAAACGCAAATATGGAAAGCTGCTTGATTTATGGGTGAAAGGTTTCAATGTGGATTGGAATAAGTTGTATCCGGGGATTAAGCCGCGCCGTATCAGCCTGCCGACGTATCCTTTTGCCAAAGAGAGATACTGGATTCCGGAAAGTGAGACTGGACTCGCCGGTGGCACAGTAGCACCTATTGCGGGTACTGTAATCCATCCCTTCTTGCATCAAAATACGTCCGACCTGACCGAGCAGCGATTTAGCACAACATGGACGGGGCGGGAGTTTTTCTTAACCGATCATGTGATCAAAGGACAACGGGTACTCCCAGGGGCAGCTTGTTTGGAGATGGCGCGTGCGGCAGTAGCGGAGGCGACACGGGAACAAGACGGGGCTGTGATCAAACTGAAAAATGTGGTGTGGACACAGCCTGTCGTTGCAGGGGAACAACCGCTTCGGGTTCATATCGGACTGTATCCGGATCATGACGGGGAGATTGAATACGAAATCTACCGCGAGGATGAAGCAGACCCCAGTGAATCGGTCGTATACAGCCAAGGCCGCGCCGTACTTAGCCACATGGACGAAAAGCCGGTATTACCTCTGAAGGCTTTGCAGGAGGAATGTAGTCAAAGAAGTCTCTCATCCAACGAGCTGTATCAGGCATTCCGGGCGTTGGGAATCGAGTATGGCCCCGGACATCAGGGGATTGAGAAGGTAGATGTGGGAGAAGGTCAAGCTTTGGCGGAATTGTCATTGCCTGTGTCTGTCAGGGACACCCAGGACCAGTATGTTCTCCATCCGAGCATCCTGGATTCCGCGCTCCAAGCGTCAATCGGACTGCGGGTCGGCAGTGAGGACCTGAAGCCAGCGCTTCCTTTTGCCTTGCGGGAGATTGAAATTCTCGGTGCATGCACGCCGAGAATGTGGGCATGGATTCGGAATAGTACCAACAGTCATGCGGGGGATCGAGTAAGGAAATTAGATATTGATATATGTGATGAGCAAGGCAATGTCTGCATACGGATGAAGGAACTTTCCTCCAGAGTGCTGGAAGCAGAGATGGATTCGACCGAACCTTCGGATGCACCGGAGCTTTTCATGCTTGAACCTGTCTGGGAAGAGCGATTAACTGCTCAGCAAAGTTCTGCTGCTGATTATGCTCAGCATCTGATTCTTTTATGTGAACTAAGTAACGTCAACTCAGAGGCTATTGAAGAGCGGATGAACGGGGTACGCTGTGTCACATTGCAATCTCCGCAGCAAAGTATTGCGGAACGATTCCAACGTTATGCAGTCCGGGTATTTGAAGAAATTCAGAGCCTTGTCAAGGAGAAATCAAAGAAAGAAATACTCATTCAACTTGTAGTTCCGAATCAAGGAGAAGAGGAGCTATTCTCGGGCTTGCTGGGACTTTTGAAAACGGCGCAAATGGAGAATCCCAAATTGATCGGACAACTGATTGAAGTAGAAGCGAATGAAGGAGCAGAAGGGTTGGAAGTAATGCTGGAAGCCAGCAGCGCCACCAGAGAGCAGCACATTCGCTATCAATCAGGTAAGCAGTTGGTTACTAGATGGAAGGAAATCGAGGTGCAGCCTGAAGCGGGCGACCTCCCTTGGAAAGACCGAGGTGTGTATCTCATCACCGGAGGATTGGGCGGCTTAGGACTTGTGTTCGCGAAAGAAATTGCGGCGCGGGTTCAAGAATCGGTGTTAATTCTAACCGGCCGATCTTCGCTGAATGAGGCCAGCAGAGCGAAGTTGAAAGAGCTTGAAACACAGGGCGCAAATATCGTATATCGGCAAGTGGATGTAACGGATCAACAAGAGGTGACAGAATTAATACGAAATCTTCAGGAACAATTCGGTCATATCGATGGCATTATTCATAGCGCCGGAGTAATTAGAGACAATTATATGATGAATAAGACGAAAGATGAATTTATAGAAGTATTGGCCCCCAAAGGTTGCCGGATTGGAAAACTTGGACCAGGCAAGTAAAGATTTAAGATTGGATTTCTTTATTCTCTTCTCTTCATTGACGGGAAGGTTCGGAAATATAGGGCAGGCAGACTACGCAACCGCCAATGCTTTTATGGATGCATATGCCAATTACCGTAACCGATTGGTCCAATTGAACCGACGCCATGGGAGTACGTTATCGGTAAATTGGCCGTTATGGCGAGATGGCGGAATGGGTGTTGACCAAGAACGCGAAAAAATGATGACACAACATACAGGGATGATCCCGATGCGGACTCAGACAGGAATCCGCGCCTTGTACCAAGTCTTAGTATCGAGAAACGCCCAGGTCATGGTGATGGAGGGGAATCTGGCAAAAATGAAGCAAAAAATGCTTTCGACTCCCGCTGCACCAGAACCGAAAGTTGTTGTTAAAAGGCCTGAATCTTCGGCCAGCGGCGTCACGAATAACTTGCTTGATCAAGTTCAGAAAGCGTTAGTGCAGATGATGTCGCAGTTGTTGAAGGTGAAGAGTGACGATATTAGCTTAGATGTTGTTTTGAATGAATATGGATTTGACTCCATAACATTTACGCAATATACCAATATGATCAACCAGGAATACCAGCTTGAACTTGCCCCAACCATATTTTTTGAATATTCCAGCTTGGAAAGTTTCTCTACCTACTTGATCCAGGAACACCAAGCCGCTTTAGCAAGTAAATTGGATGTAATAACGCACGCTGCGGTTCCAATGCCAGGGGAAGAAAAATCGAAAGAGGTTAAGCTTTCGGGTAAAAGACAGCGCTCGCGGTTTGTTTCAGCCCAGACCTTGCCCGTAACCAAATCCAATCCTATCATCTCCGAACCTATTGCGATTGTTGGCATGAGCGGGGCTTTTCCTATGGCTGAGGATTTGAAAGAATTTTGGAGTAATCTAGCGGCAGGGAAAGACTGTATCAGCGAAATTCCCAAAGAACGCTGGGACTGGCGTGAGTATTATGGGGATCCAATCCAAGAAGCCAATAAAACCAATATTAAGTGGGGCGGTTTTATGGATGGAATCGCTGATTTTGACCCGTTGTTTTTTGGCATTTCGCCACGGGAAGCTGAGCTTATGGATCCACAGCAGCGCATGCTTATGACTTATGTTTGGAAAGCGATTGAGGATGCCGGATATTCGGCTCAAAGCCTTTCGGGAACTAAAACCGGCATATTTGTAGGAACGGCCAATAGCGGCTACAGCGGATTGATATCCCGAGCGAAAGTGTCAATCGAAGGGTACAGTTCGACCGGGTCAGTTGCTTCGATGGGACCGAATCGGATGAGTTATTTTTTAAATATTCATGGTCCAAGCGAACCCGTTGAGACCGCGTGCTCAAGTTCATTGGTAGCGATCCATAGAGCTGTGAACGCCATTGAGACAGGCAGCTGCGACATGGCGATTGTTGGCGGCATTAACACGCTCGTGACGCCCGAGCCTTACATCAGTTTCAACAAAGCTGGGATGCTCTGTGAAGACGGACGCTGTAAGACGTTTTCAAACCGTGCCAATGGTTATGTGCGAGGTGAAGGGGTTGGCATGCTCTTTTTGAAAAAGTTGGGGGATGCGGAACAAGCCGGCGATCATATTTATGGGGTAATCCGCGCCACGGCCGAAAATCACGGAGGTAGGGCCAATTCCTTGACGGCGCCTAACCCGAAAGCGCAAGCGGAGCTGTTGAAAACGGCGTACACGAAGGCTGGAATTGATCCGAGAACGGTTACTTATATTGAAGCCCATGGAACAGGAACTGAACTTGGCGACCCCATCGAAATCAACGGTTTGAAAACAGCATTTAAGGAGTTGTATCAAATCGCGGGAGATTCCGACAACATAGCTGCTAATTGCGGATTGGGCTCAGTGAAGACGAATATCGGTCATTTGGAACTGGCAGCAGGAGTCGCAGGAGTTATTAAAGTATTGCTGCAAATGAAACACAAAGCGCTGGCTAAAAGCCTTCATTGTGAAACGGTTAACCCTTATATTCAACTTCAAGACAGCCCATTCTATATTGTGCAAGAAACCAAAGAATGGAGTTCTGTTCAGGATGCTCAAGGCCGAGAAGTCCCCCGCAGGGCTGGGGTTAGTTCTTTTGGATTTGGAGGAGCCAACGCCCATGTGGTACTTGAGGAATACATTCCTAAAGTGCGGGAACGTTCCAAATTAGCGGTTAGTCCCGAGAATCCGGCCATTATCGTATTGTCGGCCAAGAATGAGGAACGCCTGAAAGAACAAGTGCAGCGCTTGATGGTCGACATTCAGGAACAGCCATTTACCGACAAAGATTTGATCGATATCGCCTATACACTCCAGGTAGGGCGGGAAGTGATGGAAGAACGCCTGGCCATCATTGCCGGATCCTGAAGGAACTTCAGGAAAAGCTCACAAGCTTCCTGAAAGGTCAGGAAACTATCGAAAACCTATACCGGGGGCAGATTAAAGGTAATAAGCGAATCGTGTCCACCTCTACTACGAATGAGGATCTGGATAAAGCGATTGATTTGTGGATCAGCAATAAAAAGTACGAAGAGCTGCTTGATCTATGGGTGAAAGGAATGAGCATGGACTGGAACAGGCTATACCCGGGCATCAAGCCGCATCGAGTCAGCTTGCCGACGTATCCTTTTGCTAAAGAGAGATACTGGGTTCCCGAAAATAAGATTCAATCGGAAACCAACCCTATATCATCACAAAATAAAGCTCAACTGGATGATCTCTTATATGAACAATTAATTGATCAAGTGTTAGAAGATTCCATTACTATCGATGTTGCGGTTCGGAAAGTAAAAGAATTTATGGAAGTAGGAAATGGGATTTAGTTCATTCTGGAGGTTAGCTATGGATAGTTTTTTAACATACATTCTATCTGAGGTGAAAAACGGGCGATTATTGAAATCAGAAGCCTTACTTTTGCTGCGTCAATTGAATTCTCGAATTGCGAACGATGAGAAATCGCATGTTTCCCATCCCTTCTTGCATCAAAATACTTCCGACCTGACTGAACAACGATTTAGCACAACTTGGACGGGGCAGGAGTTTTTCTTAACCGATCATGTGATACAAGGTCAGAAGGTTCTGCCAGGTGTAGCCTGTTTGGAAATGGCGCGTGTGGCAGTGGCCGAAGCGACTAGAGCTAAAGACGGGGCTGCAATCATATTGAAAAATGTTGTATGGACGCAGCCTATCGTTGCAGGTGAACAACCGCTTCGTGTGCATATCAGGCTGTATCCGGAAGGTAGCGGTGAGATTGGATACGAAATCTACCGTGATGATGAAGC
Organism: Paenibacillus hexagrammi; assembly: GCF_021513275.1. Taxonomy (NCBI): domain Bacteria; kingdom Bacillati; phylum Bacillota; class Bacilli; order Caryophanales; family Paenibacillaceae; genus Paenibacillus; species Paenibacillus hexagrammi. Next base: position 1,411,427 of record NZ_CP090978.1, read on the forward strand.
GAATCCTGCCGAATCGGTCGTATACAGCCAAGGCAGCGCCCTGCTGAGCTCTGATATGGATAGACCGGTGTTACAACTAAAGACTATTCAGGAGGAGTGCAATCCAAGCAGTCTCACATACGAAGAGCTGTATGAGACGTTTCGGGCGATGGGAATCGAGTATGGACCCGGACATCAGGGGATTAAGAAGCTCTATGTGGGAGAAAGTCATGCATTGGCAGAGCTGTCATTGCCTATGTCTGTCCGCGAAACCCAAGATCAGTATGTTCTCCATCCAAGCATCATGGATTCAGCGCTCCAAGCGGTGATCGGGCTGCGAATTGGCGGCGAAGATCGGAAGGCATCGTTGCCCTTCGCCGTACAGGAGATACAAATTATGGGCACATGCACACCGAAGATGTGGGCATGGGTTCGGAATAGTAGGAGCAGTCAAGCAGGGGATCGGGTAAGAAAATTAGATATTGATGTATGCGATGATCAGGGTAAGGTCTGCATTCAAATGAAGGAGATTTCTTTCAGGGGAATGGAAGGGGAACTTCAAAACCATTCTGAGCCGCAAGTTGCCCTAGAGACTGCCATGTTAACACCTGTATGGGATGTCATTACGGAGAAACCAAGTCAAGCCTGTTCGTTCTCAAACGAGCAGGTTTTCGTTATTGGAGCAAATACAGGTGAGCAAAGTCGGATCGGGGAATATTTCCCTAATGCACATCGATTGGAAATTGGAATTGATGACAATGTGGAGGAAATCGCCAAAAAGATAGAGATGCACGGAACAGCAGATCATATCATATGGATTGCTCCATACGCTCCTTTAGGCTCACTCATGGAAGAGTCGTTCATTGAAAAGCAGAATCAAAGTATCCTCTCGCTATTCAGAACGGTTAAAGCCTTGCTGAAGTTAGGCTACGGAGGAATAGACCTGAATTGGAGTGTAATTACCACTCAAGCTCAACCTGTTCATAAAAATGATCATGTAAATCCAATTCATGCGGGAATTGACGGGTTCATCGGTTCAATGGCTAAAGAATACACGAACTGGAAAATACGTCTTCTTGATCTGGAAGCGGATTGCTCGTGGCCAATTGATGAAATGTTCGCGCTGCCATGGGATTCACGAGGCAACCCTGTGGCCTACCGAGGCAGGGAATGGTACAGCCAGAAACTGGTTGCCATCCAGCCTGTTAACAGGGACCGAACTTCGTATAAGAAGGGAGGAGTCTATGTAGTCATTGGGGGCGCCGGCGGTATTGGCGAAATCTGGACGGACTACATGATTCGTACCTATCAAGCACAGATCATATGGATTGGCAGACGGCCTAAAGATGAAGCGATACAGACGAAGCTGGATCAACTCGCAATTTTAGGAGTATCGCCGCATTACATGACAGCTGATGCGACGAACCAGAAGGAACTCCAGCAAGCTTATGAAGAGATCAAGCGGAAATATACGGGAATTGATGGAGTCATTCATTCTGCGCTCGTACTTCATGATCAAAGCTTGGCAAACATGGAAGAAGAATCTTTTAGAGCCGGACTCGCGGCAAAAGTGGATATCAGTGTGCATATTGCTCAAGTTTTCCACCAGGAACCGTTGGATTTTGTCATGTTTTTCTCTTCGTTCAACTCATTTACAAAAGCTTTTGGACAAAGTAACTACACGTCCGGCTGTACATTCGCAGATACTTTTGCCCATCAGCTATCTTTGGAATGGCCATGTGCTGTGAAAGTGATGAATTGGGGATATTGGGGAAGTGTCGGTATTGTCGCTTCCAAAGCTTACCGGGAACGGATGGAACAGGCGGGCATCGGATCTATAGAACCACCGGAAGCCATGGCAGCCTTGGAAACACTTTTGGCAGGTCCTCTGGATCAAATCGGATTCATAAAGACTACAAAATCCATAGGTTTTGAGGCATTAGAATCCATGGAGGAACGGATAACAATATACCCGGATCGTTTGAAACCCAATCTGGAGAACATATCGAACAACTTGCCAAAACGAAACCAAGAGCTTGAAGTGTTGAAGAACACAGAAAACTTAGCCGTGAAAGAAATGGAGAACGTCCTCCATAGACTGCTTTTGGGTCAATTACAAGCGTTGGGATTGTTGAAGTCAGGTGAATGGACATCCGGCAATCAAACGAAAACGGTTTTATTGGAGAAGTACGACCGTTGGTTGAAAGAAAGTTTCACAGTTTTGGAGACGAACCAATATCTTCGGTTTGACGGAGCACATGCCGTGGTAAATGAAGCCCCCTTAGAGGAAATAGATTCGATATGGGAAGATTGGTTCAAAAAGAAGAACACATGGCTGGAAATTCCGAATTTGAAAGCCCAGGTGACTTTGGTAGAAGAGACAATGCGGGCTTTACCCGCAATTCTTACCGGTAAAGTGCTTGCTACAGACATCATGTTTCCTGATTCATCTCTTGAATTGGTGGAAGGAATATACAAAAATAACTTGGTTGCAGATTACTTTAATGGTGTGCTGGTGGATACAATTATTGCTCATATTGAAGACCGGTTGCACCAAGACCCGGCTGCGCGCATCCGGCTGATTGAGATTGGTGCTGGTACCGGAGGAACCAGCAGCATGATTTTTCGGAAACTTGAGCCCTATCGGGAACATATTCAGGAATATTGTTATACAGATATTTCGAAAGCGTTCATTATGCATGCTGAAAACGTATACGGGGCTAGCCATCCTTATTTGACATACCAGCTTTTTAACGTGGAACAGCCTGCCGCCGGACAAGGAATTCGTGTGGGTGATTACGATATTGTCATTGCCGCCAATGTCATACATGCTACCCCAAATATTCGGCAAACTATACGCAATCTGAAAGCAGTCGCTCGAAAAAACGGGTTGATCTTATTAAATGAAATAAGCAGGAAGTCGCTATTCACCCATTTGACTTTTGGCCTTCTAGAAGGGTGGTGGCTGTATCAAGATCCGGAATTACGCATTCCGGGTTGTCCGGGCTTATCTTCTGAAACCTGGCGCAAGGTTCTGGAAAATGAGGGTTTCAAGTCGGTGTACTTTCCCGCTGAAACGGCGCATGATTTGGGATTACAGATCATTGCGGCTGAAAGTGATGGAGTTGTCCGACAAAAACAGTTATCTCATTCAAATGCCATTCCTGGAAAACAGATAGCTAAAAAACAAACCGAAGAAGTCGCCTCAGATTTGCTTCGGGACAAAAGTACGTCGTACCTGAAAAGATTGATTGGAGAAACACTAAAGCTGCCCAGTCACAAGATCGATTCGACAGAGCAGCTGGAAAAGTACGGGATCGACTCCATTTTGGTTACACAGCTAACGAATAACTTGCGCAAAGTATTTGCGAATGTGAGTAGCACCTTATTCTTCGAATATCAAACCATCGATGCTTTAGTAGAACATTTTCTAATCACTCAAAAAGAGTCATTGATTGCTTTAGTAGGTTTAGAGCAGAAGGGGGAGGAAGAAAAGAGTTCAAGGATCGATCCAAAAGACATCTCGATTTCATCAACGCATAATCATTCGGGAATGAAACAAACCAGACGCTTTCTCCATATGGATGAGCCAAGCATGACAAGACCGGAATCAACACGTTCAGCGGTGGAGGAGATTGCCATTGTTGGCCTTTCGGGGCGTTACCCTGGGGCTATTCATATGTATGAATTTTGGAATCAACTAAAAGCGGGACAGAATTGTATCTCAGAAATTCCTGGCGAACGCTGGAACTGGAGACACTATTATCATGCCGAGAAAGGAAATAAAGGGTCCATCTATACGAAATGGGGCGGATTTCTCGAGGATATTGATAAATTCGATCCGTTATTTTTCAATATTGCTCCTGCTGAAGCTGAGAAAATGGACCCTCAAGAGCGGCTATTTCTTGAAACCGCCTATGCTTGCATCGAAGACGCCGGGTACACAACGGCTAATCTAAGTGAAAGCCGTAAAGTTGGCGTATTTGTCGGTGTTATGAATGGCAACTATCCTACGGGGCATAATTATTGGTCCATTGCTAACCGGGTTTCCTACTTATTTAATTTTCATGGTCCGAGCATCGCCGTGGATTCCGCTTGTTCCTCTTCATTGACAGCGATACATTTGGCCTTGGAAAGCTTGCATAGCGGTACAAGTGAATGTGCGATCGTAGGTGGTGTCAATTTAATTGTTGATCCCGTTCATTATAAGAGACTATCAGCGAAGACGATGCTTTCATCAACGGATCAATGCAAGGCGTTTGGAGAGCATGCCGATGGATTTGTTGCCGGAGAAGGGGTAGGGGCCGTAGTACTGAAACCCCTATCCAAAGCAATCGCAGACGGGGACCAGATCTATGGAGTAATCAAAGGTACAGCCATTAATCATGGAGGAAAAACCAATGGATATACGGTGCCTAGCCCCAATGCGCAAGGCCATTTAATTAGCCAGGCTTTGAAAGATGCCGGAGTAAATCCACGGACTATCAGTTATTTGGAAGCTCACGGAACCGGAACGGTATTGGGAGATCCGATAGAAATTAACGGGCTGACCCGGGCCTTTGGTCAAGATACATGGGACAAACAGTTTTGCGCGATTGGTTCTGTGAAGTCCAATATTGGGCATTGTGAAGGCGCAGCCGGAATAGCGGGATTAACGAAAGTGCTGCTGCAACTAAAGAATGGCCATATCGTGCCGTCGCTTCATTCCGAGGTACTGAATCCTAACATTGATTTTAAGGAAACTCCTTTTGTGGTGCAGCAGGAGCTGACGGAATGGAAGCGGCCGTTGATCGAGATCGACGGAGAGGCCATCGAGTATCCAAGACGTGCGGGAATTTCCTCCTTTGGAGCCGGGGGAGCCAATGCTCATGTGGTCATTGAAGAATATATATCGAAAGACAGAAAGACGGCTGAACTTTCGGTTAGTCCTGAAAATCCCGCCATCATCATATTGTCGGCCAAGGATGAGGAACGTCTGCTGGAGCAAGTACGGCGATTGATCGCTGCCATTCAAGAGCAGCCGCTCGCCGAAAAGGATGTAATCGATACCGCTTATACACTCCAAGTAGGGCGGGAAGCCATGGAAGAACGCTTGGCCGTCATCGTAAGTTCCCTGAAGGAACTGCAAGAAAAGCTGACAAGCTTTCTGGAAGGCAAAGATGATATCGAAGACCTGTACCGGGGACAAGTTAAACGGAATAAAGAAACAATGGCGATTTTCAATGCGGATGAGGACATGCACCATACGATCGATGCCTGGATAAGCAAGCAGAAATATGGAAAACTGCTTGATTTATGGGTGAAAGGTTTGAGCTTAGATTGGAACAGGCTTTATCCGGGCAGCAAGCCGCGCCGCATCAGCCTGCCGACGTATCCTTTTGCTAGGGAGAGATACTGGGTTCCGGAAATGGCGGCGGGAGTCGCTGATATCGCCGGCGGGTTGTCGGGACCGACAGCCGTCACCGTGATCCACCCGTTATTGCATCAAAATACGTCCGATCTGACCGAGCAGCGATTTAGCACAACATTAACGGGGCAGGAATTTTTCTTAACCGATCATGTGATCAAAGGACAACGGGTACTGCCGGGGGCAGCTTGTCTGGAGATGGCGCGTGCGGCAGTAGCGGAGGCGACAAGGGGAAATGACGGGGCAGCGATCAAGCTGAAAAACGTGGTGTGGACACAGCCTGTCGTTGCAGGGGAACAATCTCTTCGGGTGCATATCGGGCTGTATCCGGCAGATGACGGAGAGATCGAATACGAAATCTACCGTGAAGATGAATCGGATCCTGATGAATCTGTCTTCTACAGCCAAGGCCGTGCCTTGCTAAGCCCGATGAAGGAAAAGCCGCTATTACATTTAACGGCTTTGCAGGAGCAGTGTAATCAAAGCAATCTCTCATCTGATGAGCTGTATCAGGCATTTCGGGCGATGGGAATCGAGTATGGTCCCGGGCATCAGGGCATTGAGAAGGTATATGTGGGAGAAGATCAAGCCTTGGCAGCACTGTCATTGCCATTTTCTGTCCTTGATACCCAAGACACGTATGTTCTCCATCCCAGTATCATGGATTCCGCACTCCAAGCATCGATTGGGCTGCGGAAGGGCAAAGAAGAACTTAAAGCGGCGCTGCCTTTTGCATTGCAAGAGATTGAAATTTTCGGTGCTTGCACGCAGAAGATGTGGGCTTGGATTCGCAGCAGTACCAACAGTCAAACGGGGGAACGCGTAAGGAAACTAGATATAGATCTATGCGATGAGCAGGGCAATGTCTGTATTCGGATGAAGGGGCTTTCTTCCAGAGCGCTGGAGGGTGAGATCGATTCTCCAGAATCCCAAGCAGTCTCAGAGCTTCTCATGCTTGAACCGGTCTGGGAGGAACAGGTGGCTGGACATCAAAGTTCTGCTATCGAGTATGCACAGCATCTGATTATTCTGTGTGAACTAAGTAGCGTCACCTCCGAAGCTCTGGGGGATCGGATAAATGGGGCACATTGCATTTCATTACAATCTTACCAGGAAAGTATCGCGGAACGATTCCAAAGCTATGCAGTTCGAATATTTGAAGAAATTCAAGGCCTGGTAGATTCGAAACCGAAGAAAGAAATTCTCATTCAAATTATAGTCCCGAACCAAGGAGAAGGGGAGCTTTTCAAGGGTTTGCTCGGACTTTTGAAAACGGCGCAAATTGAGAATCCCAAATTGATAGGACAATTGATTGAAGTGGAAGTGCATGAAGGAACGGAAGGGATCAAGAAGATCCTGGAAACCAGCAGTGCCGCCAGGGAACAGCATATTCGCTATCAATCAGATAAGCGGTTAGTTAGCAGATGGAAAGAGCTCGAGGAACAGCCTAAAGCGGTCGACTTACCGTGGAAAGACCGGGGCGTGTATCTCATCACCGGTGGTACCGGCGGATTGGGACTTGTCTTCGCCGAAGAAATTGCCGAACGAGTTCAAGGAGCTGTTGTAGTATTAGCGGGCCGATCCTCGCTGAACGAGGCCAAACGAGCCCAATTGAAGCAGATTGAAAATCGGGGCGTACATATCGTATACCGTCAGGTCGATGTAACAGATAAACATGCAGTAGCAGCATTCATACGCAGCCTTCAGGAACAATACGGAAGAGTCGATGGCATTATTCATAGCGCCGGAGTGATTCAGGATAATTTTATTTTGAATAAGACAAAGGATGAATGTATAGAAGTATTGGCTCCTAAGGTTTGCGGTTTGGAAAACCTGGATCTAGCAAGCCAAGATTTGAGGCTGGATTTCTTCATATTATTCTCTTCCTTAACGGGAAGATTCGGCAATATGGGGCAGGCAGATTATGCAACCGCCAACGCCTTTATGGATGCTTATGCCAATTACCGTAACCGATTGGTCCAATTGAACCGACGTCATGGGAAAACCTTATCGGTGAACTGGCCGTTATGGCAGGCTGGCGGAATGAGTGTTGTCAAAGAACGCGAAAAGATGATGATGCAGAATACCGGAATGGTGGCTATGCAGACTGAAACCGGCATCCGGGCTTTATATCAGAGCATAGCATCCGGAAAAGACCAGATCATGGTAATGGAAGGCCAACTCACGAAAATGAGACAGCAGTTGTTGGCATTCTCCCCAGCTCACGTAGCATCGATGAAGCTGGATGCCGTTAGTACCAATTTGCAGGATCAATTGCAACAAGATCTGATCCAAATTGCGGCTGAGTTACTCAAGGTGAATCAGACGAATATCGATGCAAACGTGGCGCTGTCTGAGTATGGATTCGATCCGTTCCATGTGACCGAGCTAGCCAATAAACTCAATGAGAAGTATGCATTTGAGGTTTCTCCGACCTTATTATTTGATCATTCAACGCTTCGTCATACTGCTGTTTACTTGATCGAAACCTACGGCGATATGCTCAAAAATATATATCGGAATGAGAATTTGTATATAACTGTCTCAGCCGGAGAGAGTACAAAATCGGAAGCAGCCGATGAAGAATTGCTCTACGAAAAAGTCGTAAATTATGTAAAGAGAATGCTTTCTTCCATTATCAAGCTGCCCGCGAATCGAATTGAAGCGGACGCCCAGTTGGAAAAGTACGGAATTGATTCGGTCATGGTTATGCAGTTAACAAATCAATTAGAAAAAGTGTTTGGTTCTTTATCGAAAACATTGTTTTTTGAATACCAAACCATTCAGCAATTAGCCAGATATTTTCTAGAGGCACATCGGGAGCAATTGCAAGAATTACTGGGGATTGAAGAAAAAGTTGCGGCTGCGACGAATCAGGTTCAAGACATCGGGGCAGGCAGTGCAATGACTGCGACTAAACGTCATCGACGCCATCGGTTCGTCTCGTTGAAAGGATCTCCTGCCGAGAAAGATAACGAAGTGGTTGACGTTGCCATCGTTGGGGTTTCGGGCAGGTATCCCGGAGCGAGAAATTTGCAGGAATTCTGGAACAATTTGCGGGATGGACGGGATTGCATCACTGAAATTCCAAAAGAGCGCTGGGATTCCAGCCTAAACTTTGACGAAGATAAAACGAATTCCGGCAAGACGTACTCCAAACGGGGAGGATTTTTGGAGGGAGTTGATCAATTCGACCCGCTCTTCTTCCATATTTCCCCACGCGAAGCGGAGGTCATGGATCCCCAGGAACGCTTATTTTTGGAGTGTGTGTATGAAGCTGTAGAGGATGCAGGATACACTCGTGACTCGTTAGGCTCGTACCGCGGGTGGGGACTGGAAAGAAACGTCGGAGTTTATGTAGGAGTCATGTATGAAGAGTATCAGCTATACGGAGCCCAGGAGCAGATTCAAGGAAGGCCGGTAACGGCGGGAGGGACGTTAGCGTCCATCGCCAACCGGGTGTCCTATTTCTTCAACTTCCATGGGCCGAGCATGGCTGTAGAAACGATGTGCTCCTCCTCATTAACGGCGATTCATCTGGCTTGTCAAAGTATCCAGCGGGGCGGATGTGAGCTAGCGATTGCTGGCGGAGTGAACATCTCTATTCATCCGAATAAATATCTGAAGCTCAGTCAAGGTAAGTTTATTTCCAACAAAGGAAGATGCGAAAGCTTCGGGGAAGGCGGCGACGGATACGTACCCGGCGAAGGGGTAGGAGCCGTATTATTGAAGCCGTTATCGAAAGCGATCGCAGACGGAGACCAGATTTATGGGGTTATCAAAGGTACAGCGATCAATCATGGGGGAAAGACCAATGGATATACGGTGCCTAACCCTAATGCGCAAGGAAATTTAATCAGCCAAGCCTTGAAAGATGCCGGTGTGAATCCTCGGACCATCAGTTATTTGGAAGCCCACGGAACTGGGACGGTCTTGGGAGATCCGATTGAAATTACCGGTTTGACCCGGGCTTTTGGTCAAGATACGCCAGACAAACAGTTTTGCGCGATAGGTTCGGTGAAGTCCAATATCGGGCATTCTGAAGGCGCTGCCGGGATAGCGGGTTTAACGAAAGTTCTGCTGCAACTAAAGAATGGCCAAATCGTGCCGTCGCTTCATTCCAAGGTGCTGAACCCCCATATAGACTTTAAGGAAACACCATTTGTGGTGCAGCAGGAGTTGACGGAATGGAAGCGGCCGTTGATCGAGATCGACGGTAAGGTCAAAGAATACCCAAGACGTGCGGGAATATCTTCCTTTGGAGCCGGGGGAGCCAACGCTCATGTGGTCATCGAAGAATATATGGCGGAAGATCGGAACAGAGCTGCGCATGCGGTTAGTCCCGATAATCCGGCCATGATTGTATTGTCGGCCAAGAATGAGGAACGTCTGAAAGAGCAAGTACAGCGATTGATCACTGCCATTCAAGAGCAGCCGCTCGCTGAAAAGGATCTAATCGATATCGCCTATACGCTCCAAGTTGGGCGGGAAGCCATGGAAGAACGTCTGGCCGTAATTGCAGGTTCGCTGAAGGAACTGCAAGAAAAGCTGACAGGTTACTTGGAAGGCAAAGATGATATCGATCTGTACCGGGGACAAAGTAAACGCAATAAGGAGACTATGGACGTCTTTACGGCGGATGAAGACCTGGTTAAAGCCATCGATGCCTGGATAAGTAAAAGGAAATACGGGAAACTGCTTGATTTATGGGTAAAAGGATTGAGTATGGACTGGAACAGGCTGTACCCGGGAAATAAGCCTCGTCGCATCAGCCTGCCGACGTATCCTTTTGCCAGAGAACGCTATTGGCTGTTTGGGAACGTCAAAAAAATTAGCAATCTGCCTGTTACAGAAATCACTTCTTCCAATCATAAAGAACACATTATCGATCGTAAAATGTGTTTTCTGAAGAAGCAATGGGAACTATGTTCAGCCGCTTCAACTCGGGAAGCGGATTCTGTCATAGCCATCCTAATTACTAAAGAAACAATGGGATTGGCAAATTTAATTAAGGAACATTTTCCAAAAGGTCAAATTCTGAATGTACATGATTTGGAGCCAGAGCTCCTGGAATCGCAGATAAAGCGGAACCAATATGACGGCCTTATTGATTTGATAGGTTGCGGAACGGATATAGATGACTCTCTTAACTGGATTCCTTTTGTCCAGCAGTTCATTGAACAGGGCGAAAAAGAGGGTCTCATGGCGTTATGTGTTACGAAAGGTTTAGAATCTTTTTACCATGCTGCCATAAACTTATCAGGTGCCTCTCGCGCAGGGTTGTATCGCATGCTGCAAAGTGAATATCGCCAACTGCGGTCACGTCATGTGGACATGGATCCGGCTGCTCAGGATCGCGAGTTGGCACAACAGATTGCTCTGGAGTTTCTAATGGAAAGTGAAGAGCCGGAAGTCTGTTACCGGAACGGACAACGATATCGTTCTTATTTGAAGGAATACCAAGGTGAGAATCAAGAGGCCCGACAACTGGAGTTCCCTGAGAAACACGTGCTCTTGGTTACCGGGGGGACGCGAGGTCTTGGCTATTTATGCGCACAGCATTTTGTCGCCCAATATGGAGTCAAGCGTATAGTTCTTACTGGCCGAGAACAACTCCGCCGCGAGTTGAATGGAATGCAGTAAAGCAGCATAATAACACACTTGCACAAAAAATTCGCTCTATCGAAAATTTGGAAGCCCAAGGTGTTGAGGTGCAGGTAAAAGCAGTTCAGTTGACGGATCGCCTGAGCGTACAAGAATGCATCAGGGAAATCAATCACACGATGGGGCCGATAGGGGGAGTCATCCACTGTGCGGGTTTCGTTGACCAGGAAAACCCTGCTTTTATCCGAAAATCAATCCTTGGAATCCAGCAGGTGTTAGATCCGAAAGTAAGCGGGCTGCAAATCCTTAATGAAAGTATTAAACATGAGCCCTTACAATTCTTTATCTTATTTTCGTCGGTATCAGGAATGATTCCGACTTTAGCAGCCGGACAGAGTGACTATGCTATGGCGAATACGTATATGGACTACTTTGCTGAGGCCAATGCCCAATCACTTCCTATTATCAGTATTCAATGGCCCAATTGGAAAGAAACCGGCATGGGGGAGGTCAAAGGTCGAGCCTATGAACAAACCGGCTTATTAAGCCATACGAATGCGGATGGTTTACGTCTGTTGGATCAGGTATTAGCCCGTAGAATCGGTCCGGTGATACTTCCGGCAGTAGTTAATCATGATGTATGGCAGCCTGATCAGTTGTTATCGCGAACCATGCAAACACCAATTGGATGGAAGAACGAGTCGCCACAGCGCCGCACCCATGTCGCGTCCGCACAGACTGCTGCCAATACAACCGCGAAATCGGCTGAAATGTATTTGATCGAATTATTTGCTCGGGAATTAAAAATGGATCCTGAAAAACTCGAAGTAAGTGTTCCCTTTCAGGATTATGGAGTAAATTCCGTCTTATTAGCTCAAATATTGCAACAAATTAACAAATTACTCTCAGAATCATTGGATCCTTCAATTTTTTATGAATATTCAACAATTGAGTCATTTGCACAGTGGATGTCTCATACGTATCAAGCAGTTCTAGCTAACATATGGGGGGGCAATCCAATTGCGGAACATCGGGAGTCGACTCAAGATTCGCAGAATGCCGCCCATGCCTTCAGTCATGCGGTAAAGCCTCTATATCCAGGCGGTCCGAAATCGAGCACGCCATCGGATATTGCAGTAATCGGTCTTTCCTGCCGGTTCCCCGGGGCTGAAAATCTCGAGGAATATTGGCAGCTATTATCGGAAGGGCGAAGTGCAATCGGCTCTGTACCAAAGGAAAGATGGGGACATTCAACCCACTTTTATGCCGGTTTGGTGGATCAAATAAACCATTTTGATCCGGAATTCTTTTCCATTTCCAAGGAAGATGTCAGCTCCATGGATCCGCAGGCTTTGTTAGCTTTAGAGGAGTGTTTGCATTTATGGTATCACGCGGGGTATACGCACCAGGAAGTGAAGGGAAAACCAATCGGGGTTTATTTAGGAGCCCGAAGTCAACCTCAATCGAATCCGTTACCTTGGAGTGATACCCGAAATCCGATTATGGCTGTAGGACAAAATTATTTAGCCGCCAATATTTCACAGTTTTTTGATTTGCGCGGGCCTAGCCTTGTGCTGGATACAGCCTGTTCCTCCGCCTTGGTCGCGATGAAAATGGCGGTGCAAGCTTTGCAAATGGGCGAGATTACTTCTGCAGTCGTCGGAGGGGTGAGTTTGCTGCATACAGATTCGGCGCACCGGCTGTTTCAGCAACGGAACATCTTAAGCCCCGAGCCTGTTTTTCATGTTTTCGATCAACGTTCCCAAGGAACTGTGCTAGGTGAAGGTGTAGGGATGGTTCTCTTGAAAACCGTTGATCAAGCCATTGCGGATGGAGACCGGATTTATGCAACGATCAAAGCAATTGCCGTTAATAATGACGGTCGCACGGCCGGACCTGCAACTCCCAATCTCCAAGCGCAAAAAGAAGTCATGAAACATGCTTTGGCTCAAAGCGGCAAAAAACCAGAGGAGATCAGCTATATTGAGGCCAACGGTTCGGGTTCGGAGGTTACTGATTTACTGGAACTTAAAGCCATCCAATCCGTTTATCGTTCTTCCAACTCAGCAATTTGCGGGTTAGGGTCAATGAAACCCAATATCGGGCATCCATTATGCGCCGAAGGAATTGCAAGTTTTATTAAGGTCATCCTTATGCTTCAAAACAAACAAATCGTTCCATTCTTATCAGGCGAAATGGCAATGACACATTTTGATATGAAATCAACATCTTTTCATTTTTATCGCAATCTTACCGATTGGAGCGATTTGCAGCGGACTGCGGCCATAAACTGCTTTGCCGATGGAGGTACGAATGCCCATGTCATATTGGAGGCCTGGGAAGAGCCCGAAGAATTACATGTACATTCAGCTACACGACATCCCCTTCCGCCTCCGGAATTGAAACGATATGACGTCCGGAAGGAACAGTCAAAGGTTCTTGCTGAAACAACATCGAGACAGGAAGCTATGTCCAATAACCCCCAACAACAGGCATCGAACATCGTAAGTATTTGGAAAAGGAAAATAGCGGAGGAATAATGAAAATGAATGAACAATTTCTTATCGGCACCGATAATCCAATACTTGGTAACCATAAGGTGTTTGGTCAGGCTTTACTGCCTGGCTTGGCTTATATCGATATGTTGTATCAACTTTTCCGCGAAAATGGTTTTGACTATCGAGAGCTTGAACTTCGTGATGTAACGATTTATAACCCTTTAATTGTGGAGCATGACCGTAGTGTCATGCTTCATGTTCAAGTCGCGGAAGTTCAAAAAGGACAGTGGAAGATTCGGATCGAAGGTCAGGAACAAGTGAATGGCAAGTTAGCATTGGAAAAAAAAACATTATATCAGCGCTGAAATGTATCAGAGTGCCCCTGTGGAGTATAGTGAAAAATTAGACTTACATTTGATCCGACAGTCAATCCAAGTCAAATCACTCGACGCGATATATGAAAAATGCCGATGCCACGAATTGGTGCATTCCGGATTTATCAAAGCTGAGGGAACCATCTATACCTTGAGTAATGAGGTAGTCATTGATCTCTCACTCGGACAACATGCTCTTCCCAGCGCCTCCGAGTTTATGTTTCATCCTACCTTGATGGATGGAAGCGGAGTGGGTGCAAGCGACTTGATCGCAAGCGTACTTACCGAAACGCAGCAGCTTTTTTTGCCGCTGTTTTACAAGTCGTTTCGCGCTTCCGCGTTATTACAAAAAAAATGCTTGGCCCGAATTTCACGTTCATCTATCCAATCAAAAAATGAACTGATCTATTTGACATTGGAATTCTTTGACGAATTCGGGAAAAAAGCAGGCGAACTGAGCGATCTGGCGGCTAAGCTAGTTCGAGAGCCGGCTATCATCCATCCTAGCCGCAAAAACAACGTACAACCATTGTTGGAACAGTCGGTCGCAGCTTCTCAGGAAGCAACCAGCAGCTCAGATCGCGTTCAAATCGCCCCCGCTGAGGTGGAGCGTTTCTTGCAACAATTGCTCGCAGACCAGGTGAAAAAGCCAGCCCATTTGATTCATATAAAGATCGAATATTATGAAATGGGATTGGATTCGTCCGGATTAATGAGTGTTGTCGATGCTATTGAAGCCAAACTCGAGGTCAAATTACCGCCGACCTTGTTATTTGAATACACGACCATTGCAGAATTAGCAGCATATCTGATCCAAAATTATGCACCGGAATTCAGTAGATACAACCAGAGAAAGCAAACGGACGAACAAACGGATCCGAAGCATCATGAGAAGCTATCGGAATCGCTTTATTAGGATAGGACATTCGAATCCGATCAATGAAAATTTACAGAAAGGAGGTGGGGATTAAGTTTCTTATGGATACCCATTCGGTGTACCCGTTAAAATTACGAAACCGAAATTCTATAAATTATACATACGTGATCGTCGATCATACAACCAGACAGTTAGCCATCATCGACCCGGCGTGGGAATTGGCTAAAATCGAATCCACCATGCACATGTTGAATGGGCATCTTACAACGATTTTATTGACCCATTCTCACAACGACCATGTGAATCTAGTTCATCGATTATTAGAAAAGTACAACCCGCAAGTATATCTGTCTCATAAAGAAATACATTACTATAATTTCGCTTGTGAAAACTTACATCCATTCGAAGATAACGATGTAATCATGCTTGGCGATACGTCAGTATCATGTATGCTGACCCCAGGACACACATATGGAAGTTCTTGTTTTCTCATATCGAATGACTTGTTTACCGGAGACACGGTATTTATCGAAGGTTGTGGGCTTTGCGACACGGTTGGGGGAGATCCGGATAAGATGTTTCATAGCATCCAAAGGATAAAGTCAACCATTAAGCCGGAGGTTCAAATATTCCCTGGTCATTCCTATGGGAAAGATCCTGGATATACCTTGGAGTATCTGTTAAGGCACAATATTTACTTTCAATTCATAAACAAAGAACATTTTATTAATTTTAGAATGAGAAAAGGTCAAAAAAATCTGTTTAATTTTTGTTGAATCGTTCGAATTAGGGGGGAGAAATGAAGAAACCTATCGTTTTTATGTTTTCTGGACAAGGATCTCAATATTATCAAATGGGAAAGGACTTATTTCATAACCATCCTGTATTTCGAAACTGGATGTTACACATGGATGATATAGTGCAGCGATTGATCGGCCGATCTGTTCTACATGAAATCTATAATGAACAACGGCGAAAAGAGGAAAAATTTGATCGCACCTTATTCACTCATCCGGCTATCTTTATGGTGGAATATGCGTTGTCCCAAGTTCTAATAGAAAGCGGAATAAGGCCGGATTACGTATTAGGCACTAGCTTAGGCGAGTTTACGGCTATTGCTGTTTCCGAATGCATGAGCGTTGAGGATGTAATGGAGTGCGTCATCAAACAAGCTGAAGTTATCGAGTCTCATTGCCAGAAAAGCGGGATGCTAGCTATTTTGGATAGCGTTGACGTATATCATGAAGACCAGCTGATGTTTAAGCACATAGAGTTGGCATCGGTTAATTATCACTCCCACTTTGTAGTATCAGGGGAGAATGAACGATTAGCAGAAGTGGTTCAGTGGTTAGCGGAGAAAAATATACTATACCAATTGCTGCCGGTTTCATATGGATTCCATTCTTCATGCATGGATCCTGCTGAAGAGCAGTATAGAAGTTTTTTAAGATCAATGTCATTCAATAAACCTGTTATACCCGTAATTTCTAGTCTGTTTGGAGCGCAGCTATTGGAAGTACCGAATTCGTATTTATGGGAAATCGTGAGAAGTCCGATTCAATTCCAAGAAGCTCTTCTAGGATTAGAAAAGAGGTCAGGTTGTATTTATTTGGATGTAGGGCCAGCGGGAACCTTGGCAAATTTCACAAAATATAATCTTGCTAAGGATTCCGTATCTTCATTTTATCCAATCGTTACGCCATTCGGCCAGGATATGAAACATGTAATGAAAATCGAAAGCTTGCTGCGATAGTAAATTTTAAAACGATGAATGGGAGTGAATAGACGATGCACGAAACGAAAGACGTTTATTTTAATAATGGGGATATCAAACTAAGTGGGAAATTTTATCTGAATACGGATGATAACGATCAGAAAAGTATTGTTATCTTATCTGTCGGATTTGGCGCAACCAAAGAAATGCTTGCCAAAAAAGCAATTGATATATGCGAAGGCGGGAATCATGTATTTACTTATGACTATCAAGGTCATGGCGGCAGCGAAGGTGTTGCCGGTCATGAAATGATCAGTGATATTTTCGCAGCGATCGATTATGCGAGAAGTTATCTTTCACATGATTTGCCGATCATACTGGGCGGTCAATGCATGGGAGCCCTCTTTTCCCTTCAAGCAGCTGCACAAAACAAAAATGTGACAGCTGTTTTTGGTATGTCCATTTTGCTGGAATCGGCTATAACTGTAGAAAAATGGGAATTCATTGTTGAAGTTTTGAATTCGAAACGAGAAAATCATCACTGTATTTTTGATCAAGACAGTTTGCTCAAAGATTTCCGCAAAAACGATATCAAGGATGTGCTGAATCAACTGGAAGGCTTACCGCTGCTTTTAGTTCATTTTGAAAATGATGATATTATGCCTGTAGATTTAATACTCAAAACCTTTTTACAGAGCCCTTGTGAAAAAAACATTCTCATCCTCGATAGAGGAAGACACGTTGATTCGTATATTTGCAATCATTTTAATGAGATGCTTGTCTCATGGATTAATGAGAAAAAAGAAAGATGGTTTACGACCGCGGATCAAGTACAGGCAGTTTAGGGCTAGAAAATGAGACACGCCGATGAGATCGGAATAACCATATTAGGGAGGCTAATTAGATGACTAAAGACGAAGTGTTTACAGTTGTAAAGGGTTGTATTATGGAAATTCTGCCAGATTTGAGTGAAGGCGATATCAGAATTGAACTTTCCCTTAAAGATTTAGGGGCTAATTCCATAGATCGTGCAGATATAGCGGTAAGCGCAATGGAAGCAATAGGGCTAAAAATGTCCATGGTTGAATTCGGGCAAGTAAAAAATATTCAGGAATTGGTGAATTTGCTTTATGGAAAGAAAGCCGCACTTGTCTGATCAAGCGTCTGGCATGGTAAATAACGTTGTTATTACCGGAACTGGCATCATAAGCCCTATTGGATACAATTCCGTGGAATTCACTGAATCCTTGAAGTCGGGCAAAAGCGGTATCGATTGTTGGCAGAGCCCGGCTGGGTCTGCTGCACCTGTGAGAATAGGAGCACAAATCCGTGACTTTTCGTTTGACAAGCTGATCAAGCAAAGCCCTTTAGAACTTGCGAATAAAGCGAGACTGTGTGCGAGACGTTCTCCTTTTTCCGTACAATGCTCTGTACTGGCTGTGCTGGAGGCATGGGAACAAGCTGAACTCCATACGCATCCAATAGCGGATGAGCGTAAAGGGGATCGTTGTTTCCGGGAGCAATCTTTCCCAGAATTATGCATACTCACTTTTTAAAAAGTTTGATGAAGCTCCCGAATATCTCACACCCAGCTACGCTCTGCATTTCATGGATACAGACCACGTTGGAACAATCAGTGATATATGTAACATTAAGGGTGAAGGCTTCAATGTCGGCGGTGCGTCTGCGAGCGGGAATGTTGCCATTATCAAGGCTATGCAGATGATCCAGCTGGGACTTGCCGATCTATGTCTTGTTTCGGGAACTCTTGCAGACTTATCTCCATTGGAATTAATGAGTTTCAGCAATCTGGGCGCGATGGGCGGCAAAAGCTTTGGAAGCGAGCCTGGTCAAGCTTGCCGGCCCTTTGACAAGAAGCACGAAGGATTCATCTATGGGCAGGCAGCAGCCTGCCTTATTCTTGAATCTCGCCAGTCTGCTGAAAAGCGCGGTGTTAAGCCTCTTGCAGAGCTCCTTTCCGGAGCTCTGGTATTGGACGGTAACAGGTTATCCGATCCCAATGAAGACGGCGAAGTACGCGCTATGGAGCAAGCATTGCGACAAGCGGGTCTTTCACCTGGAGATATCGATTATATCAATGCTCATGGCACATCGACGCCTACAGGCGATATGACCGAAATTAGAGCAATTAAAAGACTGTTTAAAGAACGCATCGGAGAAATATGGATGAATTCAACGAAAAGCCTTACGGGCCACTGTCTATATTCTGCCGGCATCGTAGAGGCTTTAGCTGCAATCGTACAAATGAAGGAAGGTTTTGTTCATCCTAATCTGAATCTGGAAGAACCTATTGATCAGGAGTGCAGATTCAGCAGGGGCAATACGGTTAAAGCAAATCTAAAGACAGCATTGAGTAACTCATTCGGGTTTGGAGGTATAAATACAAGTATAGTCCTCAGAGGTATAAATTAAGGAGGTTACGATCGATTTGATTTCAGTTGGAATCGAAGCTATGAACGTTTTTGGCGGGACAGCTTATTTGAATGTTATGGAATTGGCGAAGTACCGCAATCTGGACACGGCCAGATTTGAGAATTTATTAATGAAAGAAAAGACAGTAGCATTGCCTTGCGAGGATCCGGTTACCAATGCTGTTAACGCGGCCAAGCCCATTGTAGATTCACTTTCGCAGGCGGAGAAAGACCGGATCGAATTGGTGATTACATGTACCGAATCCGGAATCGATTTTGGAAAATCAATGAGCACGTACATCCATCACTATCTGGGATTGAACCGGAACTGCCGCTTATTTGAAATCAAGCAAGCCTGTTTTTCAGGAACTGCCGGGTTTCAAATGGCGGTTAATTTTATTTTGTCCAGAACCTCTCCAGGAGCCAAAGCCCTCGTAATTGCAACGGATATTTCAAGGTTTTTGGCAGCAGATGGAGGAGAAGCCCTGACGGAGGATTGGTCTTTTGCCGAGCCCAGTTCAGGTGCAGGAGCTGTGGCGCTTCTTGTAAGCGAGACTCCTTACGTTTTCCAAGTTGATGTGGGGGCTAACGGTTACTATGGCTATGAGGTCATGGATAC
Source organism: Paenibacillus hexagrammi (assembly GCF_021513275.1). Classification (NCBI taxonomy): domain Bacteria; kingdom Bacillati; phylum Bacillota; class Bacilli; order Caryophanales; family Paenibacillaceae; genus Paenibacillus; species Paenibacillus hexagrammi. The sequence goes on from NZ_CP090978.1 coordinate 1,430,931, forward strand.
CTGCCGCCCTGTTCCTGACAGTGAGGCTGGGGATGCGGATTTATCCTTATTATCTTACCTGGACTGTTGTGAAAATGCGTTTCTTGAATATCAGAAAAGGGTGACGGGTGCGGACTACAGGGAAGCATTCCAATATCTTGTGTTTCACACTCCATTTGGCGGAATGGTCAAAGGGGCGCACCGGGCTATGATGAGGAAGATGGCTCAAGCCAAGCCTGCTGAAATCGAAACGGATTTCCAGCAACGGGTCGTACCGGGATTGCTCTATTGTCAGCGTGTCGGAAATATCATGGGAGGCGCGGTGTTTCTGTCTCTGGCGAGCGCAATCGATAACGGCAGGTTCGAAACTTCAAAACGAATTGGCTGTTTTTCCTACGGTTCGGGCTGTTGCTCCGAGTTCTACAGCGGAATCGTTACACCACAAGGGCAGGAGCGCCAGCGGCGTTTCGAGATTGGTAACCGATTAAACGAACGCTACCCATTATCGATCGCTGAATACGAGACGCTCTTGGCGGGCAGCGGAGCAGTGAAATTCGGGACCCGTAATATGCAAACGGACTTTGAACTGATTCCGGAAGCGATCGCTTCAAGCCGGGGCAAGGGGCGTTTGTTCCTGGAGAGAATTAACGAGTTTCACCGGGAATACAGGTGGATGTGATGGACTATCAAACTTTGCGGGTCCGCTTTCAGGGTTCGGTTTGTTTTTTGCAGATCCATCGTCCCGAGGCCAACAATACCATCAACGATTGTTTGATTGAAGAATGCCGCCAGGTGCTGGAGATGTGCGAAGAATCTATTAATGTTGTAGTGCTGGAAGGTCTGCCGGAAGTTTTCTGCTTCGGGGCAGACTTTCAAGAATTTCATGGTGCCATGACAAGGGGACAGCACAGTGGACAAAACCCGGAGCCCCTATATGACTTATGGTTGAAACTGGCAACCGGACCGTATATATCCGTTTCCCATGTAAGAGGAAAGGTAAATGCGGGTGGCGTGGGGTTTGTTGCTGCCAGTGATATTGTCATTGCGGATCAGACTGCCCAGTTCAGCTTGTCAGAGTTGCTATTCGGACTTTTACCTTCTTGCGTCCTGCCGTTTCTGATTCGAAAAATTGGGTTTCAAAAAGCCAATTATTTAACATTGATGACGCAGCCTATATCCGCCCAGCAGGCCAGTGCCTGGGGGCTGGTAGATGCGTGCGATGCTCAGAGCGATATTTTGCTCCGCAAACATGTAATGCGATTAAAGCATTTGCCCAAAGCGGGCATTTCACGATATAAAAAATACTTGAATCACTTGAACGGGTCGCTTTTACAATCCAAATCAGCGGCAATCGCAAGTAATGTAGAAGTGTTTTCGGATCCACGGAATTTAGAATTGATCTTTCGATATGTGGAAAAAGGGCTGTTTCCATGGGAGGATGCAAATTAAATCAGCATGATGGAGGTATCGGTGAATTTTGGCTCCAGAAGGTCAATGTTTGGTTGGTGAGATCTTGTTGACTAGGCAAGAGAATACATATAAGGGTTCTCTATGCTGCTGCTATTTTCAGAGTATGGCGGAATTTGAAAGAATAATCCCCTATTTGCATGCCGAAGAGCGGGATTATTTGGATACCTTAACATTCGAAAAACGCAGGAGAAGTTTTCTCTTAGGCCGCTTTGCCGCCAAACAGGCGGCTGCAGCTCTAACCGATGAAGAAAAACTAGAGAATATCCATATTCAGTCAGGTATATTTGACCAACCTATCCTGACCTCAGCCAAACCGAATATTCAGGTCAGTATTACCCATTGTAACGATTATGGTGCGGCTATTGCTTTTCCGGAGGCTCATCCGATGGGCATTGATGTTGAAAAGATCGATGATCAAAAGCGAAGTGCTTTTGAAAGCCAGATTACCATGGCAGAAAAAGAAAATATCAACGATTTGCCTATCTCGTTGGATACTGCGCTTACATTGTTATGGTCAGCTAAAGAAGCTTTGTCCAAAGTTCTTAAAACAGGTTTAACGACTTCATTTAAGATTTTTGAAGTTTCAAAAATAGAAGTGCATGATGATCATTTCATATGCTTTTATAAAAATTTCAAGCAATATAAAGCGATTGCTTTTACAGTTGGAAGCTATATATGTGCAATAACCTGCCCGCTCAAAACAGATATGTGTCTGGATATGAGCTCCTTCAAGGGAATATTTGCTGCAAATGAATAATTAGCGATTAGGCGGGGGCAGCTCCGCCTGAAAGATACATAGATGCAAGTACCGATATCGGAAGGGAGATGACTATGATATCTGTCGGAATTGAAGCGATGAATGTATTTGGTGGAATAGCATTCCTGGATGTTATGCAGTTAGCCAAGCATCGAAACATGGATACCTCAAGATTTGAAAATTTACTTATCAAAGAAAAGACGGTGGCCATGCCTTATGAAGATCCGATCACCTATGGCGTTAATGCGGCCAAACCGCTGATTGATTTGCTCTCCGACACCGATAAAGACCGGATCGAATTGTTGATAACCTGTACCGAGTCCGGTGTGGACTTTGGAAAATCGATAAGCACCTACATTCATCATTATCTGGGATTAAACAGGAATTGCCGTTTATTCGAAATGAAGAACGCTTGCTATTCGGGAACCGCAGGGCTTCAGATGGCGGTCAACTTTATATTGTCACAGACTTCCCCAGGGGCGAAAGCTTTAGTTGTTGTGACAGATATTTCACGGTTTACTCTGGCGGAGAGCGGAGATGTCCTGAACATGGATTGGGCCTTTGCGGAGCCTACTTCAGGTGCGGGGGCGGCTGCAATTCTGGTGAGCGATACCCCATATGTGTTTCAAGTAGATGTAGGAGCAAACGGATATTACGGCTACGAGGTAATGGATACTTGCCGGCCGACACCAGATGGCGAAGTTGGGGATGCGGATTTGGGATTCATGTCCTATTTAGACTGCTGTGAGCGTTCGTTCCTGGAGTATCAGAATAGGGTAAACGATGTGAATTATCGAGATACCTTTGAATATCTTTCCTTTCATACCCCCTTTGGCGGGATGGTGAAAAGTGCTCACCGAGCCATGATGAGAAAGATGGCTCAAGCCAGCCCGCGAGAGATAGAACCCGATTTTCAGAAGCGCGTGGCGCCCGGATTGATCTATTGCCAGCGTGTTGGCAATATGATGGGAGGATCCATGTTCATGTCTCTAGCAAGCACAATAGATCATGGATCCTACGATTTGCCAAAGCGAATCGGCTGTTTTTCATACGGGTCAGGCTGCTGCTCAGAGTTCTACAGCGGCATTGCTTCAGCCCGCGGGCAGCAGCTTCAATCGCGTTTTCGCATAGAGGAGCAATTAAACGGGCGCTATTCATTAAATATCCAAGAATATGAGGCTCTATTGGCCGAGAGCAGTGCCGTAAAATTCGGCACGCGGAATACCAAATTGGAGTTTGACCGGATACCGGCAGTTATGGATTCATGCAAGGGGAAAGGACTTTTGTTCCTACAGGAAATCAAAGAGTTTCATCGCCAATACAGCTGGATCTAGTAAATAAGGCCGTAAATTCATACATAGCAAGGATATTGTGGGAGTAAGGAGATGCCAATGTCACAATCGGTTGTTGATGTGTGTGAAGTGGAGCCGGGTATTGTTCAAATCACGATGCAGGACCGGGTTCATAAAAATACGTTTTCGGAGGAATTAGTCTGCGGCTTGATTCAAGCCTATGAAACGATTCATGCAAACCCGAACTATAAGGTTGCGGTTGTGACCGGGTATGACAGCTATTTTTCTTCAGGCGGAACGAGGGAAGGGTTGTTATCCATATACGAAGGACGGGAAAAGTTTACCGACGTCAATATTTACAGCCTTCCCCTAAATTGCAGGATACCTGTGATTGCTGCCATGCAGGGGCATGGCATTGGCGGCGGATTTGTATTGGGTTTATATTCGGATTTCGTAATTCTCAGCAGGGAAAGTATGTATACCGCCAACTTTATGAAATACGGATTTACGCCTGGCATGGGCGCGACGTATATGCTGCCCAAGAAACTGGGATTTAGTTTGGCCGAGGAAATGCTGCTAAGCGCCGGTGGTTATCGGGGAGCAGAGCTTGAAAAACGAGGAGTTCCATTCCGGGTGCTCCCGAGGGATGAGGTTCTGGGACAGGCACTGGAATTGGCTAGACAAGTGGCTGAAAAGCCGAGAATATCATTAATTACCTTAAAGGATCACTTGGTAAAAACGATTCGGGAGGAACTCCCCTTCGTTATCGAACAGGAAATTGCCATGCATGAAACAACCTTCCATCAAGATGAGGTTAAACATCGAATCATGGAATTATTCGGCAAATAATGGAGAGAGGGTTTATTGATGAATCCTAGAGATATTTTGCATGCGCTGCGGGGACGTGAAATAAGTCTTGAAGATGCAAAAAAAGAATTGGCAAAAACCATACATACGGAAACAAATAGTCAGCATCTGGGGAACAAGGACCTGACTCGCCAAATGGATCGTAAGGATGCTGTCGCCATTGTCGGGATGTCTGCTAGGTACCCCGGTGCGGATGAATTAGACCAATATTGGGATAACCTAGCCTCTGCCCAAAATGCTGTCCGGGAAATTCCGGCTTCGCGCTGGGATGTGAATGCGTACTATGATTCGCACCCTAATCAACGGGGGAAATTGAACTGTAATTGGATGGGGATGTTGGATGATATCGAATATTTTGATCCTGCATTTTTTCATATTCCGTTAGCGGAAGCGGAGACTATGGATCCTCAGCAGCGCATTTTCCTGCAGGAGGCATATAGAGCGTTTGAGGATGCGGGATACAGCCGCCGCTTGCTAAGCAGCAAGAAATGCGGTGTGTATCTTGGGATTGCGGGTAATGAATATGGCATGATGCTCTATAAAAATAAGGCTGAAGCCATGGACACGACCGGTAACAGCTCTGCCATAGCTGCGGCACGCATCGCTTATTATTTGAATTTAACAGGGCCTGCAATCTCCGTAGACACAGCCTGTTCTTCCTCCCTGGTTGCAGCACATTTGGCGTGCCAGGCATTATTAAACCGCGAAATTGATATGGCGTTGGTAGGAGGCGTAAGCCTGTATCTGACGCCTGATAGATATATAAGCATGTGTGCAGCTGGAATGCTGTCACCTGGCGGCCATAGCAAAGCTTTTGACAATCATGCCGATGGATTTGTGCCGGGCGAAGGTGCCGGAGCATTGGTGCTAAAAAGACTGAGTGACGCCGAGGCGGATCGTGACTCTATATACGGCGTTATTATCGGTTCGGGAATCAATCAAAACGGCAATACGAACGGAATTACCGCTCCCAGTAAAAACTGCCAGATGCAGTTGGAGCGGGAGATCTATGATAAGTATCAAATTGATCCAGAGCGGATCGGATATGCTGAAATGCATGGGACAGGGACGAAGCTGGGTGACCTTATCGAATTGGAAGCAATGTCGACGGTCTTTAAGGAAAAGACAAGCCGGAGGAATTATTGTGCGATAGGTTCGGTAAAAGGCAATATCGGGCATGTATCGGCAGCCGCCGGGGTGGCAAGTATTCAGAAAGTGCTGCTAAGTATGAGGCATCAGATGCTAGTACCGACATTACATTTTAAAAGTCCAAATGAGCACTTCGATTTCAAGACTTCCCCATTTTATGTGAATACCGAATTAAAACCTTGGGAGTCTCCATCTGGCGTTCCAAGGCAGGCTTGTGTGAGTTCATTCGGATTTAGCGGCAGCAATGCCCATCTTGTTATTGAGGAGTATCCGGCCCCAGACAAACATGTTTCCTCATTGTCCGGCGGCAAATCCGATTCTCCGTTATTGTTCATCCTGTCGGCGAAAAGCGAGAACCAGCTGCGATTCTATGTAAAGTCGTTGAAGAATTTCATCCAATCTCACTCTGAGCCCGATTTGGCAGATATCGCATACACGTTGCAGGTCGGCCGGGAAGCGATGGAGCACCGTATTGCTTTTTTGCAGATTCAAGGGAGTCCGCTGTCGAGGTTATGGAAGCGATTCTGGAAAATCGTCAGCCTGCAGGCGTGTTGACTGCGCAGTTGAATAGGAATGAAGCGAGTGAAGAGGAGGTAACCCTTCTTGTTCAACGTAGAGAATGGCGGAAAATAGCAGAATTATGGGTGAACGGATTACAGCTCGATTGGGATAGCTTGTATGATAATTCAAGACCTAGACGGGTTCATCTTCCTGCCTATCCTTTTGCTAAGGAGCTCTGCTGGGTTCAGGAACTTTACAACGGAAACGCTGGGATAATTAGCACTCGAAGCGTTGATTCATCCCAACCGGACAGTAAGAATTCCGCTGTTCCTGAGGTTTATGCTTATGACGAGCCTTATTTACAGGATCATAAGGTCGGAGGCGAACCTGTTCTTATTGGAATGACTCATGCAAGCCTGGCAATCAATGATTTTTTTAGAGCATTTCCAGAGGAAAACAACGTTCATCTCCATGGACTTCATTTTATAAAGCCTGTTGAAATTAAAAAAGGGCAGCATGCGGAAATTGCGATTGAGTCTGAACAAATCGGGGATCATGCTGATTTTCGTGCTGTTTACCGATATCGCTTGGATGAGGCGTGGGATCTGAGTGCTACGGGCACATTACGCAAGTCTTCATTCGCAGGCGGCAGCATCAATTTGGAGGAATTACAGGGTGAGTTGGAAGAGCTGAAAGCTTTCGAACATATTTATTCCGACAATCCTGCTATTCAAGTTGGAGATACCTTTAAAAATATAAGCCGAATTTATGCTGGACATGACCGGGTGCTTGCCAGAGTGGATTTGACTCAAGCGCTTCAGGAAGAAAAGCATACGTATGCAACGCATCCGCTCATGATATATAACGCCTTCCAGGCGGTAGTTCCGCTTTTGGGCCGACAAGACATGAATGGCGGATTTCTGCCCTTTGGGATTAAAGATATGTATGTTCAGCAGACCGGCAAGCTGGAGTCATTTTGGTTATTGGTAACGCTAAGGAAGTTTTCGGGAGAGATGGCGATTTTCGATGCGGATGTGATGAATGATCGCTCACAGGTTATTGCGAGTTTTTCAGGATGCTCCTCGAAAAGGCTTCGATCTGCGGCGCAAAGTCATTCCGGCAGCCGGATATTAGAAGAGGATGCGACGCATCAAGGACAAAGCCAAAACAGTTCGGGTGAATACAAGCCTGTGGTGACTGGGGCAGCATCCCACCTTTCAGGTAAAGTACAAAAATATTTGAGAGACAAGCTGTGCAGCATCATACCCGGATACAAGAAAACGTCCAATATTGAGATTAATTTAATGGATTTGGGCGTGGGGTCTTCGGATTTTATTGCACTGACCCGCGAGATTGAAAGAGAAGCAAACATTGAGCTGAGTCCTGCATTGTTTTTTGAGTACCCGAATGTGAAGGAGCTTACAAAGTTCTTTTCACAAGAGCACGGGGATGCGTTTGTTCAGCTTCTTGAGTCCGGTTCAAGGAACCAGTCGAAGCCTGAGATCGTCCGTGACAACAGGCAGGCTTCACAAGAAACGATCAACGCCGAACCTAACAAATTCGTACCGTCAACCAGCCAGACCTGGTCCGAACCTGCTAGAGATGAGATTGCTGTCATAGGGATTCATGGAACCTTTGCTGGGGCATCTGATTTGGAACAGTTTTGGAATAATTTGAGGGAAAAAACAGACGTAATCACAGAGATTCCTCTGGACCATTGGGATTACCGTCCTTGGTATGATCCCAATCCTGAGACTCAAGATAAGACCTACTGTAAGTGGGGCGGCTTTATCGAAAATGTAGATAAATTTGATGCGGAATTTTTCCATATTTCCCCTCGTGAAGCAGAGTGGATGGATCCTCAGCTCCGGCTTATGCTGCAAAGCATTTATGCTGCAGGGGAAGATGCAGGCGTCATGAACAGGCTGAGAGGTACAGACACAGGAGTATTTATTGGGGCTTGCTGCCACGATTATAAAGATTTGATTGCCGAAAAGAATCTTCCCGTTGATCCTTATGTCGGTATAGGTACATCTCAGACGATACTTGCCAATCGCATTTCGTTTTTCCTTGACTTGAAAGGTCCGAGTATTGCCATAGATACGGCGTGTTCATCCTCCTTGTTCGCATTGCATTACGCGTGCCAGGCGTTAAGAAATAAAGAGTGCAGCATGGCTTTTGTAGGTGGAGCGAATCTGCTCCTATCTTCTTGGCATTACCGTTACTTCAGCAGTATGGGGGCATTATCGCCTTCAGGACGCTGCCATACTTTCGATGAAGCTGCAGACGGTTATATTCCAGGGGAATGTGTTGCCAGTATGCTGTTGAAGCCGCTGGATCAGGCCATTAAAGATGGAGACCGTGTTTATGCGATTGTCAAAGGTTCGGCCGCCCTGCATGGAGGATATACGCCGTCTATAACTGCACCAAGCGTAGCGGGAGAAGAGAATGTTATTGTGAAAGCTTGGGAGGATGCAGGAGTGCCTCCTGAAACCATCAGCTATATAGAAGCTCATGGCACAGGTACAAAGTTAGGCGATCCGATTGAAATGAATAGTTTAAAAAGAGCGTTCAAGCATTTTACAGGGAATGAAGGGTTCTGTGCTGTAGGCTCAGTAAAGGCTAATATCGGTCATGCAGAAGGTGCAGCTGGTATAGCAAGCGTAGTCAAAGTTATTCTCCAAATGAAACATCGTCAGATACCGGCTTTGCCCATGTTCAATAAGTTGAATCCTTATATTGATTTGGATAAGTCGGCACTATACATAAATCGAGAATTAGAAGATTGGAAGTGTCCCGAAGGTACGCCTAGACGCGCCGGAGTAAGTTCTTTTGGTATGTCAGGTGCTTATGCCCATGTTGTGCTGGAGGAATATATTCCCCAGGAAATAGCAAAGCCCGCTATTGTAGGGATTTCCCAAAATCCAACTGTAATTGTTTTATCCGCCAGAAATAATGAACGGCTTAAGGCGCGGGCAAAACAGCTGATAGCATTTATTAGGAAAGGTCAAGTTTCCGACGGCGATCTGCCTGACATAGCATATACGCTTCAGGTCGGGCGAGAAGCCATGGATGAGCGCATGGGCATGATCGTGAGCTCAATTTCCGAGCTTGAGGAAAAGCTGCAAAGTTTTGTGGAAGAATCGGATCTTGCTGAAGATGTGTACTGGACCCAAGGGAAGCAAAGCAAAGAACATGTCGCCGTACTCATGGAAGATGAAGATTTTGAAAAAATAATCGATGTCTGGACACAAAGAAGCAAATATGGAAAGATTTTAGACCTTTGGGTCAAAGGCTTGAACTATGATTGGAACAGACTCTATGAGGGCTTCAAGCCAAGTATCATCAGTTTGCCAACGTATCCCTTCGCAATGGAGCGCTATTGGGTTCCTGACATGGACGTCAAGCCAGACAGTGGTGCGGCTGTTATCCACCCATTCCTGCATCAGAACACATCGGATTTATCCGAGATGAGGTTTAGCACAACCTTTAACGGGCAGGAGTTTTTCCTTACAGATCATAGGGTAAAAGGCGGGAAGGTTCTTCCTGGTGTTGCCTATTTGGAAATGGCCAGAACAGCAGTTTATCATGCGCTAGGGAACATGCACGAAGCCAAGGCTCAAATTCTCCTCAAAGATGTGGTTTGGATAAGGCCAGTCGTGGTCGCTGACCTGCCTGTGGAGATCCATATCGGGTTGTACCCCAAGGAAGACGGCACGATTGATTACGACATCTACAGTGTTCCTGAAACAGAAGCGGAAGATTGTGTGATACACAGTCAGGGCAGTGCGGTAGTCATTCCGGGAACAAAGTCGCCTGTGCTGAATCTGCAGGCTTTGCAGGCAGAGTGCGGACAGGGCAAGATTTCATCCGACCAATGTTATGAAGTGTTTCGTGCTATGGGAATGGACTATGGTCCAGCATACCGTGGAATTGTAGAAATCTATAAAGGCGCTGAGCAGGTGCTGGCCAAACTGTCACTGCCCGATTTCCTTTCCAATACGAAGGAACAGTATGTCATGCATCCCAGCTTGATGGATTCTGCTTTGCAGTCGTACATAGGGTTAATGATGTATGCCAATGGAGATCCAAGACGTCCCAATAAGCCGGTTATGCCCTTCGCTCTGGAGGAACTTGAGATTTTTGATACATGCCATTCAACGATGTGGGCTCTAATCCGGTATAGTGATCATGCTGCTGCAGGGGATAAGTTGGAGAAAACCGATATTGATTTATGTGATGAACAAGGCAGAGTATGTGTAAGGATGAAAGGTGTTTCATCCCGGATGCTGGAAAGGGATCTCCAATTCAGCCATGTGCCGCAAACGGGTTCCACTGAATACGCAGGCTGGACAGCAACAGGTCCGGTCATGCTTGCTCCTGTGTGGGATGCTGTTAAGCTGGAAATGGGGCAGAGCTTTCCGGCTGCTGCAGATCGCGTAGTGGTGATAGGCGGAGATCAAGACAATTGGGAAATGCTTAAACGCAGCTGCCCGCACATGGACGTATGGGTGACCCAATACGGGGAATCTATGGAAGAACTGGCGAGTAAAATGGAAGAGTATGGTCCGATTGACCATTTGATTTGGATGGCGCCTTCTCAACCTTTAGAATCCGCAGCTAGTGAGGTATGTATTGCAGATCAGGAATGTGGTGTTCTCCATCTTTTTAAAGTAATGAAAGCGCTGCTTCAACTGGGATATGACGCCAAGGATTTGGGTTGGACCGTGATTACGGTACAAACGCAGCCCATTCATAAAAACGACGCGGTAAACCCGGCGCATGCAAGTGTCTATGGTCTTATGGGCACAATGGCCAAGGAATACCCGAATTGGAAGACGCGGGTAATAGACTTGGAAGCCGGCTGTGAATGGCCCGTTCAAGAAATGTTCGCTCTGCCCTCAGACCCCCGCGGGGATGCTTGGGTGTACCGTAATCAAGAATGGTACAGGCAGAAGCTAATTCCGGTGCGTGATATCCCTTCGGGCGAACCTATGTATAGACACGGTGGCGTATATGTAGTGATCGGAGGAGCAGGCGGCATCGGAGAAGCTTGGAGCGAATATGTTATCCGTAACTGGCAAGCGCAGGTTGTATGGATCGGACGTAGGGACAAGGATGCGGCTATTCAAGCTAAGTTGGAGAGGTTGGCAGCCCTGGGGCCGGAGCCTGTTTATCTATGTGCCGATGTAAGTGACCGGAAGGCGCTTCAAGAGGCTTATGATGAAATCAAAGTGAAACATTCGAAGATTCATGGAGTGGTTCACTCTGCCATTGTGCTGCTGGACCAAAGCCTTGCAAACATGGATGAGGAAAGATTCAAGGCCGGGCTTACAGCCAAGGTGGATGTGAGTGTGCGGATAGCTCAGGTTATGCAAGAAGAGCCCTTGGATTTCGTGCTGTTCTTTTCTTCGATGATTTCATTCCTGAAATCTGCCGGACAGGGTAATTACGCTTCTGGGTGTACCTTTAAGGATGCTTTTGCCCATCAGCTGGCACTTGAACGGGACAGTGCGGTGAAGGTGATGAATTGGGGATATTGGGGGAGCGTCGGAATCGTAGCCTCCAAGTCCTACCAGGAACGAATGGTTCAGGCAGGCATAGGTTCCATTGAGCCTTCAGAGGCTTGGAAAGCTTTGGAATCGCTTTTTGATGCTCCAATGAACCAAATGGCCTTTATGAAAACCACAAAACCGTTGGTTTTGGATGGAATGGATGTACAGGACTCGATTACAGTCTACCCAGATGGTCCTGAAATTGGCGTTCAACTGATGCACAAATCTGTTCCGCCTGCTCATATGGTGAGCACAGGGGTATCACTGGATGAAATGAAGGCGGTCTTGACACAAATAGCGAGTGAATTAATTCATGTTCATGCTGATCAAATAGATCCCGATGTTCGTTTAACGGAATGCGGATTTGATCCTTACAAAGCAGCAGAGTTTGCGGACAGGCTCCGTGAAGCGTGTGGTCTTGAACTCTCTCACACTGAACTTTTTGAACATGAAACCATCCACAAACTGGCAGGGTATTTGGCAGAAGAATACAGGAATGTGTGCACAAGACAAGAGTTTCAGTTGGAGGACGAACAAGCGGGGACGCTGAAGCAAAAGGAAGAATTAGACAATCTGCTGTGCAAGCTGCTTTGGGGACAGCTGCAGTCCATGGAGGTATTTGCAGAAGAGAATACGGCTGCAGCAGATCTTAAGGAAAAAAGCGGGATTTGCTCCTTATACGACAAGTGGCTGGAAGAAAGTATCGCGGTCTTAGCCCGGAATAACTATATCAGGCTTGATGGAGCCGCATTCAAGGTGCTTACCGATGCAAGAGAGGTGGATCTTGAAGCAGCATGGCAGGAATGGGATCGGAAGAAGGGCGACTGGCTGGAACATCCAGATATGAGAGCCCAGGTGGCATTATTAGAGGCCATGCTGGGTTCATTGCCGCAAATTCTTACCGGTAAGGTCCAGCCTACTGACATTATGTTCCCGAATTCCTCCATGGAGTTAGTGGAAGGGGTTTACAAGAACAATCCGTCAGCGGATTACTATAACGAGGTATTATCCGACTTAGTGACAGCATATGTAGCTGAGCGAATAGAGCAAGACCCGTCAGCGCAGGTGAGGATTATCGAAATCGGGGCGGGCACCGGAGGAACCAGCAGCATGGTCCTCAAGAAGCTGGGCCCGTATCGGGAGCATATTGGCGAATATTGCTATACCGACGTTTCGAGAGCTTTTCTGATCCATGCGGAGAAAGAGTATGGTCCTGAGAATCCTTATTTGACCTACAGGATTTTTAATGTGGAGCAGCCTGTTGGAGAACAGAATATCGAGTTAGGTGCGTATGATTTGGCAATCGCCGCCAATGTATTGCATGCCACAACCCATATTCGTCATACCTTGCGCAATGCAAAGGCATTACTTAGAAAGAACGGCCAGCTTCTTCTAAATGAGCTTATTACCAATTCTCTGTTTGCCCACTTGACCTTTGGTCTATTGGAAGGATGGTGGCTGTACGAAGATCCAGCTCTACGCATTCCGGGATGTCCGGGGTTATCCGCGCAAGCTTGGAGGAAGGTGCTGGAAGGCGAAGGATTCCATTCGGTATGTTTCCAGATTCCTGAGGCGAATGGTTTGGGGCAGCAGATCATTACTGCTGCAAGTAATGGAGCTGTAAGACAAAAGCAAGGGTTCAAGCCAGAAGAATGGCCTGCATGGAAGAAAGACAATAAAGCCGCTTCTGAAGCAGCGGTTCCTGTGGAAGTTAAGGTTGTCCAGAAAAAGAACGTGAAGCAGGCAGGCGGGAAAGCAGCGGATTCATTGCAGGAGAAAAGCACGGCGTATATAAAAAAACTGGTAGCTGATACGCTCAAGTTTCCTGTTGATAAAATAGACACTGCAGAGCCTCTGGAAAGATACGGAATTGATTCGCTTTTGGTTGTTCAATTAACCAATACCATGCGAAAGGTATTCAATCATGTCAGCAGTACCTTATTTTTTGAGTATCAAACTATTGACGCTTTGGTCGGGCATTTTATGAAAACTCAAAGGGATTCGTTATTAGCTCTGTTAGGCGAGGAAGAGGCTCAGACTTTCGAGGAAATTCCGGGAATTGATGAAACTGCCGCCCCGCTGGCGTATAGGCTGCCAGTACCGATGCCGAGGCGAGGAGGACGATTTCTGCAGCACAGTTCTGTAGGAACTGAAGCGAACGCCCCGCGGGTTTCGGAAGTTCGGGATATTGCCATTATCGGCCTCGCAGGGCGTTATGCCCAAGCCAATAATATCGCTGAACTTTGGGAACATTTAAAGACCGGCAGCAATTGCATTACTGAAATTCCTAAGGACCGTTGGGATTGGAAGCAATACTATCATGAAGAAAAAGGCAAAAAGGGCTATATATACAGCAAATGGGGAGGATTTATTGACGATATTGATAAATTCGATCCCTTATTTTTCAAGATTTCTCCCGCAGAAGCTGAGATGATGGACCCGCAGGAGAGGCTGTTTTTGGAAGTTGTGTATGCGGGCATTGAAGACGCCGGTTATACGCCGCTAAATCTTTGCGAAAGCAGAAAAGTCGGAGTGTTTGCCGGAGTTATGAACGCCAACTACCCAACAGGGGTCAGCTATTGGTCCATCGCAAACCGGATTTCGTACCTATTTAACTTCCAGGGGCCGAGTTTGGCGGTAGATACCGCATGTTCTTCATCCTTGACAGCTATTCATTTAGCCTTGGAAAGTCTGTACAGCGGCATGAGTGATTGTGCTATTGCAGGCGGAGTCAATTTAATCGTAGACCCGGCTCACTACATGAGGCTGGCGTCTATGACCATGATCTCTCCCGGAGACCAGTGCAAGGCTTTTGGAGATCAAGCCGACGGATTTGTTGACGGCGAAGGCGTTGGGGCTGTTATATTAAAGCCTTTGGCGAAGGCGATTGCCGATGGGGACCATATTTACGGAGTGATCAAAGGGAGTGCGTTGAACGCGGGAGGGAAGACCAACGGATATACGGTGCCCAATCCCCATGCACAGTTCCAACTGGTTGTAGATGCCTTGAAGCGCGCAGGCGTCCATCCACGGACTGTCAGTTACCTGGAGGCCCACGGAACGGGCACAGAGCTGGGAGATCCGATTGAAATTGCCGGATTGACAAGAGCTTTTGAGCAAGAAACTGAGGAAAAGCAATTTTGCGCAATCGGCTCGGTCAAGTCGAACATTGGACATTGCGAAAGTGCGGCAGGTATTGCCGGAATGACAAAAGTACTGCTGCAGTTGAAAAACCGTCAGTTGGTGCCTTCGCTTCATGCAAAGGTTCTTAATCCAAACATTGACTTTGGAAGTACCCCATTTATTGTTCAACAAGAGCTGGCGGAGTGGAAAAGGCCGGTAGCAAGGATTGACGGAGTCGTCAGAGAATACCCGAGAATTGCCGGTATTTCATCCTTTGGAGCCGGAGGAGCAAATGCTCATATCGTGATTGAGGAGTATATGCCGCAGCAGCGGGAACGGGCTCGCCTTGCCATCACACGGAGAAACCCTGCAGTCATCATCCTGTCGGCTAAGAACGAAGCAAGGCTCCGGGAACGAGCTGACCAGTTACTGGCCGCAATCGGGAAGAGGCATTTCAGAGATGAAGACATGCCCGACATGGCCTATACCCTACAGGTGGGAAGAGAAGCGATGGAAGAGCGTTTGGCCATGACAGCAAAGTCATTGCAGGAGCTTACCGAGAAATTGCAGAGCTTCCTGGCTGGCGTGGATGAGGCTGACGGACTCTACCGCGGTAGAGTCAAACGAAATAAGGATGAGCTGGCTGGTTTTGCATCGGATGAAGAACTGCAGGATGCCATCAGAACGTGGGTTGAAACAAACAACTATGACAAGCTCGTGGAACTGTGGGTAAAGGGATTGGCAGTAGATTGGAACCAGTTGTACGGAGATGCGAAGCCTTGCCGTATTAGCCTGCCAACCTATCCTTTTGCTAGGGAACGTTATTGGACAGCTGGAAATTTGGCAAAGTACGGTAATCATGCGGCGGCTTCCGGTACTGGATCTTCAATGAATGTCCCTACAGCTGCCAATCAACCTTCGACAACGTCAAGAAAGCTGATGCTCCAGCCAGTCTGGCAGGAAAGCGGTATTGCCTATGAAGCAGCAGTACCAAGCTATGAAAAGCATTTGGTCATACTATGCGAAACCCGCGGGATTTCACCTGAAGACATCGCAGTTCGAATGGACGGCGTCCGCTGTATCTCCTTGCAGTCGGGCAAAGTGGGAATAGATGAGAGGTTCCAGGACTATACCTTGAAGGTGTTCAGAGAAATCCGCAGCATGTTTGAAAGCAAACCCAGGGAGCAGGTATTGATGCAGATTGTCATACCGGGTCAGGAGGAGCAGCAGGTCTATTTCGGACTGTCGGGGTTGTTACAAACCGCACGCTTGGAGAATCCAAAGCTTGTAGGGCAGATCATAAGGATCGAGGAGAATGACGAAAGCGTTGCGGAGAAACTGATGGAAAACAGCCTCTGCCCTGGTGATTATAAAATCAGCTATCAAGACGGAAAACGCTGCGTTGCCGGTTGGAGCGAGATGGAAGTATCCCAAGTGGCAGCCCTGCCATGGAAAGATCGGGGCGTTTATCTGATTACGGGCGGAGCCGGAGCATTGGGACTCATTTTCGCTAAGGATATAGCCTTAAAGGTCGAGGATGCCGTGTTGGTTCTTACCGGAAGGTCTCCTTTAAGTATGGAGAAAGAAGCGCGTTTAAAGGAGTTAGAACGACTGGGCGCCAAGGTAGAATACAGGCAAACAGATATCGCTCTGATGGGAGCTGTCACAGGAATGATCCGCGATATCACCGAGAAATATGGAACCCTTGATGGAATCATTCACAGTGCCGGAGTCATTCGTGACAGCTTTATTTTGAAAAAAGACAACATAGAGATCGAGCAGGTTCTCGCACCTAAAGTCACCGGGCTCATTAATCTGGATCAAGCCAGCAAAGAGCTGCCTCTTGACTTTTTCGTGTTATTTTCCTCCGGGACAGGCGCATGGGGCAATGTGGGGCAGGCGGACTATTCAGCAGCCAATGCCTTTATGGATGCCTATGCCGGATACCGCAGCAGCTTGGTGATTTCCGGTCAACGCCGGGGACAAACGCTCTCCATGAATTGGCCGCTGTGGAAAGAAGGCGGCATGCAAATCAACGAAGAGATGGAAGAGATCATGCGGCAACGCATTGGAATGGTTGCTATGGAGACTTCGAGCGGTGTTCAGGCCTTATATCAGGGGCTAGCTTCAGGGAAAAGTCAGGTGCTGGTGTTCGAGGGAGATGTATCCAAACTGCAGGATCATATGCGGAAGGACTCGCCCAAGATTTATTCGCACTTGAATGATGAATCCGGCCGGCGTGAGGAACATCACTTTTTGCAGGACAGAATTGTTCACAAAATGAAAGTTATTTTCGGAGAAATCACCAAAATGAGTGTTTCTCAGATCGATGCCGATGAACATTTGGAAAACTACGGAGTGGATTCGGTTATGATCATGCAGCTCAATCAAAAGCTCAGTGTAATTTTTGGAGAATTGTCAAAAACCTTGTTCTTTGAATATAAGACTCTGCAAGCTTTGGCTGAATACCTGATTGCAGACTATGCACAGGAGTGCTTCAGATGGGCGGGGCTTGAAAATCTGGGCAGGCCGATTGTAAATGAGCCACTCAATCTTCATTCCGCAGTCCATTCTCCTTCTACCCTTTCCGCAGAAGCGAAAAGGAGCAAAGCTCCCGTCTCCTCCGACGCTGAGAGGGACCAGGAACCTATTGCCATCATCGGCATTTCGGGCCGTTATCCGCAGGCCCAAAATCTGAAAGAGTATTGGGAGAATCTACAGGCAGGGAAAGATTGTATTACCGAGATTTCCCCAGAACGCTGGCCGTTGGAAGGATTCTACCATCATGATGCCCAGGAGGCAGTAGCACAAGGCAAAAGCTATAGCAAGTGGGGAGGATTTGTGGATGGTTTTGCAGACTTTGACCCGCTGTTCTTCAATATTTCGCCTCGCGAGGCGATGGGGATGGATCCCCAGGAGAGGCTGTTCTTGGAGTCTTGCTGGGAAAGCTTAGAGGACGCCGGCTATACCAGAGAGCAGCTTGCGGTACAGTATAAACGGAAGGTGGGTGTCTTCGCCGGAATTACGAAAACAGGCTTCGATTTGTACGGAGCCGAACTGTGGAAGCAGGGCAAAAGGCTTTATCCTACCACTTCTTTTAGCTCTGTGGCCAACCGGATTTCTTATACCTTGGATATTCAAGGGCCCAGCATGCCTATAGACACTATGTGTTCGGCATCGCTGACTGCCATTCATGAAGCCTGCGAACACCTCCGTCACGGAGATTGCGAAATGGCGATTGCAGGCGGAGTCAACCTGTATCTTCACCCTTCCAACTATGTCCTGTTGTGCGCTCAGAAAATGCTTTCGGCTGACGGCAGGTGCAAAAGTTTCGGACAAGGCGCTAACGGATTTGTGCCTGGAGAGGGAGTAGGGGCGTTCCTGCTAAAACCGTTATCCCGGGCTGTGGAAGACGGCGACCATATTTATGCTCTTATTCGCGGTACCAGTATTAATCACGGAGGAAAGACCAACGGTTACACCGTGCCAAATCCAAATGCTCAAGGAGAGGTAATTAGGGCGGCGCTGGATAAAGCTGGCGTAAATGCCCGCACGGTTAGCTACATCGAAGCTCACGGGACGGGAACGGAACTCGGTGATCCCATCGAAATCACAGGGCTTACTCAGGCTTTCCGCAAAGATACCCAGGATACGAGCTACTGCGCCATAGGCTCGGTAAAATCCAATATCGGTCATCTCGAGGCTGCGGCAGGTATTGCCGGATTAACAAAAATTGTCCTGCAAATGCAGCACCGGAAGATTGCTCCGAGCCTGCATGCCAAGGAGTTAAATGCCAATATCAACTTTGCGAAAACGCCATTTGTTCTCCAGCGGGAACTGTCCGAATGGAAGCGCCCCGTGGTTGAGCTAAACGGAACAAAGATAGAATGTCCGAGAATTGCCGGGATTTCATCCTTTGGAGCCGGTGGAGCGAATGCCCATGTCATTATCGAAGAATACATTCCGGAAAGAGCGGAAAGGCCTCAAGCATCGATCAGCGCGAAGAATCCCGCAGTGATTGTCCTTTCGGCCAAAAGTGAAGAACGGCTTAAAGCCCAGGCCCAGCAGTTTTTGAATGGGATCGCGGAGGGTCAGTTTGCCGATGTTTCTTTAGCTGATATAGCCTATACGCTTCAAGTGGGGCGCGAAGCTATGGAAGAACGTTTGGCTTTTATTGTCCGTTCCTTACAGGAATTGGAGGAGAAGCTGAGGGGATTTGTCACAGGGCAGGATGGCGTTGAGGGGCTGTACAGGGGACAGGCTAAACGCAATAAAGAGACTGTGACGCTGTTTGCAGCGGATGAGGATTTACAAAGGGCAGTTGAGGCGTGGATGAACAAGAGAAAATACGGAAGGCTTCTTGAACTTTGGGTTCAGGGGCTAAGTTTTGACTGGAACAAGCTGTACGGAAACGTGAAGCCGCAAAGAGTTAGCTTACCTACGTATCCTTTTGCCAGGGAGCGTTACTGGATCGGTGTGTCTGAAACTGGAGTTTCACAAGTCACGGTAACGCCTCAAGCGGTCAATCATGCAGCTCATGCATCGGCGAGTCCAAATGCGGCAAAACTGTCCGGACAACAGCCGGATACAGAAATGTTGAAGTACTCGCGCCAGACTGTGGCTTCGGAGGAGGTGTTCTTCAGCGATGCAGCAGCCAAGCCGAGCGGGATTTCTCTTCAACCTTTATCCTGGGACCACAAAACAGTAACGGGAACGATAGAGCAAAGCCGTCCATCTGTTGGGCTGTCATGGCCAAGCACTCCGTTAGGGCAGCAAGTGAAGAGCCATGAGACAGAAGCCTCCATCCCAGCGAAAAAAGCGGTTTGGGCGGATCATTTGGAGGAAGAGTTAGCGGCAAGTTTGGCGGACACTTTATCCCTCGGCCGGATTTATGTCGATAAAGATAAAAGCTTTATGGATATAGGGCTGGATTCCATCACAGGTGTGGAGTGGATTCAAGCTATAAACAAACGCTACGGACTGTCCATTCCTGCAACCAAAGTCTATGATTACCCGAATCTCAGGGAATTCATGAAATTCCTGCAAAAAGAAATGGACAAAAAAGACAGCGCTGCAGTCCATAGTGCGGAGGGTGCCGCAACAAGCTTGTCTCAGGCGAAAAATATACAACCATCAATCGAGTTGAAGCCCCTGCATTCAGCCGGTGTTCAAAATTCACCGCCGTTCAGGGTTTCGGAGCAGCCCCAGCCAATATCTCTTGAACATTTGCAGGAGGAGCTGATGGAAAGCTTGGCTGGAGATCTTATCCATGAAACTGTCTGATGTGGATATAGATGCGAAATTCACGGACATGGGACTCGATTCTATTATCGGCGTAGAATGGATTCAAACCATCAATAAACAGTATGGACTGTCTATTGCGGCAACTAGGGTCTATGATTATCCGACGATTAGAGAGTTGTCCGCATTGCTGAAAAAAGAGTTGAATCAGCACGGAAAAGGATGGAGCCAGCCATCTTTGCCATCCAATTCTTCGCTTTCCCTGCATGAGCTGATCCAACATGTTCAACAGGGCACTTTGGATATAGATCTGGCTGAACGGCTTTTTCATCAAACCAAATAAAATCTCAAAACTTTTAAAGAGGGGTTATGGATGAATGCAAAAGATGTGTTCCGTGCGCTTCAAAAGGGTGAATTAAGCGCTGAAAATGCTGAGAAAGAATTGAATAAGCTCATGGGTACGGCCCCGGATCAACCTTTGCAGCAGAAGGCAGTTGATCTGCAGGTGATTGATTCGGGGATTGCTCTGGTGACGATGCAGGACCGCGTCAATAAAAATACATTCTCTAAGGAGCTAGCCGACGGGTTGGTTCAGGCATTTGAAACGATTAAGGCCGGAGCCGACCTTAAAGTAGTGATCCTAACCGGGTTTGACAGCTACTTTGCCTCCGGCGGCACCAAAGAAGGGCTGTTGGCCATACAGGAAGGCAGGGTAAAGTTTACCGATATCAATATCTATAGCCTTGCTCTGGACTGCAGGATTCCTGTCATCGCTGCCATGCAGGGGCATGGAATTGGCGCCGGTTGGGCCATGGGAATGTTCTGCGATTTTATTGTGATGAGCAGGGAGAGCTATTATTCCAGCAACTATATGAAATATGGATTTACCCCTGGTGCTGGAGCAACATTAATTTTTCCGGAAAAATTCGGTACAGCTCTTGCACAGGAAATTTTGTATACCGGAAGGCAGTTCCGCGGGTCGGAATTGGAGGCGAAAGGAGTTCTCTTCCCGGTTTTGCCTAGAAATGAGGTGCTCCCTTATGCGTTACAGCTGGCCCAAGAGTTAGCTCAAGCGCCCAGGGAATCATTGATTGCACTTAAAGACCTTATGACCCAATCCATTCGGGACAAGGTGCGTCCAACGTTTGATCATGAATTGCAGATGCATCAAAGAACCTTTGTGAACCAGCCTGAAGTCAGAGACAGGATCGAATCCATGTTCAAAACCGATCAAACTGATATCCAGGTTAAAAAGGCACCGGAAAAGGTACCGGATGG
Organism: Paenibacillus hexagrammi; assembly: GCF_021513275.1. Classification (NCBI taxonomy): domain Bacteria; kingdom Bacillati; phylum Bacillota; class Bacilli; order Caryophanales; family Paenibacillaceae; genus Paenibacillus; species Paenibacillus hexagrammi. Next base: position 1,452,143 of record NZ_CP090978.1, read on the forward strand.
GCACAGGAACCAAGTCTCGCAGGATTCGATCGCGATTATTGGAATATCGGGACAATTCCCTGAAGCAAAGGATCTGGACCAGTTCTGGAGCAACGTAGCTCAGGGGAAAGATTGTATAACGGAAATTCCTCCCGCGCGATGGTCGGTTCAGGACCATTACCATCCTGATCCAAAGGTCCCGGGAAAAACCTATAGCAAATGGATGGGACTTCTTGAGGATGTGGACAAATTCGATCCCCTGTTCTTCAATATTTCACCTATAGAAGCAGAGTGGATGGATCCGCAGCAGCGATTGTTTATCGAAAACTGCTGGCATTGTATCGAAGACGCGGGAATAAACCCGAATTCCCTATCCGGAAGCCGGTGCGGCGTGTTTGTAGGATGTGTGCCTAATGAATACGGACAATCCAAAGACATTCAGGCAATTAACGCGCAGCTCTTTACTGGGACGTCGACTGCCATTTTAAGTGCGAGGATTTCTTATTTGTTAAACTTGAAAGGTCCCTGTTTAGCTATTGATACAGCATGCTCCTCATCGCTAGTGGCGATCGCGGAAGCCTGCAACAGCCTGCTGCTAGGAACCAGTGACTTGGCATTGGCAGGCGGGGTGTACATCATGATCGGGCCCTCCATGCATATCGCGACCAGCAAAGCAGGAATGCTGTCCAAGGATGGGAAATGCTGCACCTTTGATGCCAAAGCCAATGGATTTGTTCCCGGCGAGGGGGCGGGGGTCGTTTTATTAAAACGGCTCTCCGATGCAGTTCGGGACGGCGACCCCATTTATGGGGTGATTCGCGGTTGGGGAGTCAATCAGGATGGAAAAACGAACGGAATTACTGCACCTAGTGTAAACTCACAAATCCAATTGGAGCAGGATGTATACAATCGATTTAACATCAATCCGGAAACCATTTCACTGATAGAAGCCCACGGGACGGGGACGAAGCTTGGAGATCCGATTGAAGTGGAAGCGCTGACTGAGGCGTTTAAGTCCTATACAAATAATAAAAGTTACTGTGCATTAGGTTCGGTCAAAAGTAATATCGGACACTTGCTGACAGCTGCTGGTGTAGCTGGGGTTATCAAGGTTCTAATGGCTTTAAAGCACAAGATGCTTCCGCCTGCCGTTCACTTTGATTCACTAAACGAGCATATATCCTTAATTGACAGCCCTTTTTATATCAATAAGCGTCTGCAGCCTTGGGAAACCTCTGCGGGAGAGCCGAGGCGTGCTGCTGTTAGCGCATTTGGGTTCAGCGGCACAAACGCACATATTGTCATTGAAGAGTACCTTCCGGAACAACAAAAAGAAACGCGGGAGAGCACAGGCATGAATCCTGTGCTCTTTGTCCTGTCGGCTAAAAGCAAGCAGCAGTTACACATCTATGCAGAATCCATAAAGGGCTGGATCGACGCGCAAGATGACCTTAACCTGGCTGACCTCGCCTACACCTTGCAGGCAGGCAGGGAAGCGATGGAGTATCGTCTGGCTTTTCCGGCGGATTCAAGAGAGAGCTTGTTACAAGCATTGGAAGGTTTTATTCTTAACAATCCAACGGCGGCCACATGTACTGCTCAGGTACATAAGGGTAATGGCGAAGTGACGGCTTTTGAAAACGATGAAGATGCCAGAGCCATTCTGGATACCTGGATTCGGAGTAGAAAGCTGCAAAACATTGCCGAGCTGTGGGTGAAGGGTTTGGACCTTGACTGGGGCAGGCTCTATGATGGCTCCCGGCCGCGCCGTATCAACATGCCTGGTTATCCATTTGCAAGAGAGAGCTATTGGATTTCTGGGGAGACTGCCACAACTGGGAATACAGTTCACCCCCCGGTAAACGGGATCGTCGATCTGCCGGAGCCTCCCGATAAGTTGGACTTGTCGGTGCAGTGTCATACCCCAGACAAGGAAGAACCTGAAGCAATCCTTGCCTTCATGGTCGCATATTTTGTAAGCATGCTGTCACGTATTTTAAAAATAAAGCCAGAACGAATTGATCCGGATACAGGCTTTGATAAGTACGGAGTCGATTCTATTGTCGTTCAGCAATTAAACGAGCAAATGGAGCAAATCTTTGGTCCGGTTCCATCGACTCTATTTTTTACATATAAGAGCATAAGAACGCTGGCGCTGTATTTCTCCAAGGAATATGAAGATAAGGTTCACATGCTGGTTCAACATTCGGTTGCCTCTGATGCGCTGCAAATAGAAGAGAAAGTTCAACACCAGCTTCAAGAGGAAAAGAATGCGCAAGCCCGGCAGCATACAAACAGACCCGTGGAGCCGGGTGATGAGAAACCGGCGAATATCCGAACTCATGGCAGCCCTGCGGCAAATCATGATATAGCCATTATTGGAATCAGCGGCCAATACCCGCAGGCAGCCAATATGGATGAATTCTGGAAAAACCTTGAGGACGAAATGGACTGTGTAATTGAGATCCCCAAGGAACGCTGGGACTACCGGAAATACTACAAGCAGGAAAGCGGAAGCAGCAAAAAATCCGGGGGAATGTACTGCAAATGGGGCAGCTTTTTACCGGATGTGGACAAATTCGATCCGTCCTTCTTTCAAATTTCGCCGCTTGAAGCCCGTTATATGGATCCGCAGGAAAGGTTGTTCCTGCAATCGGCAGCTTCCTGTTTGGAGGATGCCGGTTATACCAAAAAGCGTTTGCGAGATGACAGCGCAGGTGATGGCAGGAGTCCGGTTGGCGTTTTTGCCGGTGTAACCTTCAATAATTACCAATTGCATGTGTTAAAAGAGTTTGAAAAAGGGAATATGGCACCGATTAATTCCCAGATTTATTCAATTGCGAACAGAGTGTCCTACATTTTCAACTTGAGAGGGCCGAGTCTGAGTGTCGATACCGCATGTTCTTCCTCCCTTTATGCGATCCATCTGGCCTGTGAAAGCATAAAAAGTGGAGAATGCGAAATGGCCATTGCGGGCGGCGTGAACCTGTCCCTGCACCCTAGTAAGTACATGGCGCTGTGTTTTGGCCAGTTTGCAGCAAGCGACGGACGCTGCCGTTCTTTTGGTCAGGACGGGGATGGCTACGTTCCTGGGGAGGGTGTCGGGGCTGTTTTATTGAAACCGCTTAGCAAAGCAATCGCCGACGCTGACCATATCTATGGCGTAATAAAGGGAACGGCTGTGAATCATGACGGGAAAACATTCGGGTATAGTGTTCCGAATCCCGTTGCCCAGGCTGAAGTTATCAAAAAAGCGCTGGAAACTGCCAATATCAACCCGCGCACCATTAGCTACGTCGAAGCTCACGGGACGGGGACCAAGCTTGGCGACCCGGTTGAAGTCGCGGGATTAAGCGACGCTTTCGCCAGTTACACAGCGGACAAACAGTATTGTGCCATAGGCTCGGTGAAGTCGAATATAGGCCATTTGGAGGCTGCGGCCGGGATTGCCCAGTTGACGAAAGTGCTTCTCCAAATGAAGCATAAGAAGCTGGCGGCGACCTTGATCCATTCAGATCGTGTGAATCCGAATATCAACTTTGAGAATACGCCGTTTTTTGTCCAACAAGGCCTTAGCGATTGGAAGCAGCCAGTAATCCAGCTTGACGGCGAGGATCATGTTGTTCCGCGGCGTGCCGGGATCAGTTCTTTCGGAGCCGGAGGAGTGAATGTACACATGATCGTAGAGGAATATGATGCTCAACCTGATAGAACACGCAGTGCTTGGCAGGATACAAATCCTGCCGTATTTGTGTTGTCGGCAAAAAAGAAAACAACTTGCGCACATATGCCCGACTGCTGAAGGAATATGTTGAGAAGTCGATCGGGGAGCAGCGGGAACCTAACAAGTTTCACAACATCATATATACGCTGCAAACAGGGCGGGACCCGATGCCGTTCAGACTTGCCTTTACTGCCGAAGGTCTAGGAGAAATAGCGAGAAAGCTTGAATTGTTCCTGAACCCAAGGAAAGGTGATGACAATGGAGGTATCTATTTCGGGAATATCGAGTCGGGAAGTCATAAATTGCCTGCATTGGATGATGCAAGTCTTATTGCAGACGGATATCCAAACATAAAGCCAGACAAAATAGCGGAACTCTGGGTTGGCGGGATGGAAGTTGATTGGGATCAACTATATCAGCAGGGAACGCCGCGCAGAGTACCTTTGCCCACATATCCTTTCTCTAAGGAAAGTTATTGGGTCGGGGATTTAATAAATGATACCCCGAGCGTTAAAGATTTTACAGATATAGAGGTAACAACTGTACGGGAAGAAGAGAATCAAAGCGGCCCCGGCCATTCAAAGTTCTTGACGGAACTGAGTATGGCTATGGAAGGGGAGCGGCTGGAACTGATTCAGGAATATATCCAAAACTCAATATCGACACTGCTTGCCTTCAATCCCCACGATGTGCCGGAGCTTCACCGGGGGTTTTTCGATATGGGGATGGAATCGGTCATGACGGAACAATTCAGAAGCTTGCTGGGAGACAGCCTGAACATCGACATTTCTGATACGGCCCTTTTCGATTATCCCAACATTGCGGAATTATCCCAACACGTGCTCGACCTCATACCTTTTTCCGAATTGGAGCGTCAAAATGTGAGCAGCAGCAAATCAATGGAGCAAACATCCTTCCTTGAAGAACTGGTTCTTCTAACTTCAGGCGGGCCGCAAGAAAACACTTCGGCGGATTTGGAGCTTGTAGCCAATGAATTGAGAGACTTGTTGGCTCAAATCGATATGGGTTGATGTACGGTGAAATAATCTTGAAGGAGGTTCGGTTTAATGGGGACTGGGGTCAAACAGGAAGATTACCTGACGCTGCTGAACAACTCGTTACAGACAATTAAAAAATTAAAGTCAGACCTTGATAAGCATAAGAAGGGCAATGAGCCCATCGCGGTTATCGGTATGGGATGCCGCTTTCCGGGAGGATGTCAAGATCCTCAGTCATTTTGGGATTTTTTACAGGAGAATGGCGATGGCATTGTTGAGGTGCCCGGAAACAGGTGGAACGTTGATGACTTTTACGATCAGAACCGGGATGCTTCAGGTAAAATGTACCTCAAAGAGGCGGGATTCCTGCAAGAGGACGTAGGAGCCTTTGATGCACGTTTTTTTGGTATCTCCCCACGAGAAGCCTCTGAAATGGACCCCCAGCAAAGACTGCTTTTGGAAGTCTCATGGGAAGCTCTAGAATCGGCAGGTATTTGCCCTGACAGCATCAGAGGCACCCAAACGGGTGTGTTTGTCGGGATGATCGGTTCGGAATATGCGCTTTTGCCGCGTGCTCGCAAGGATAATAACCCTTACACATTGACAGGTGTTATGTCTAATATCGCCTCTGGAAGGATCTCGTATATGTTAGGCATAAACGGTCCGTCGATCTCTATAGATACCGCATGCTCATCCTCTCTGGTAGCTGTTCACCTTGCTTGTGAAAGCCTGCAAAGAGAAGAAACCTCACTGGCGCTAGCCGGCGGAGTCAATTTATTGCTGTCGCCAGAGGGATTCGTATCCCTTTGCGGATTAAATGCGCTTGCTGAGGACGGAAGATGTAAAACCTTTGACGCAAGCGGCGATGGTTACGGACGTGGTGAGGGCTGTGGCGTAGTCGTATTGAAGCGGCTTTCAGACGCAATGAGGGACAACGACCCGATTCTGGCCGTCATCAAAGGGAGCGGTGTGAACCAGGATGGACCTGGGAGCGGGTTGACCGTTCCAAATGGTGCGGCACAAAGAGAATTAATCTCGAAAACGCTGGAAAAAGCAGGCGTTTTACCGAGCGAAGTCGGTTACCTGGAGGCACACGGTACGGGAACCCCTCTGGGCGACCCCATTGAATTCCAAGCACTTACCGAGGTGTTTGGCAAAGATGGTAATAGGAAGGACCCTCTCATTATCGGGTCTGTAAAAAGCAATATAGGTCACCTGGAGGGTGCGGCCGGAATTGCAGGCTTAATCAAGCTCGTACTATGTATTCAGAATAAAAAGATCTCTGCCAATCGTCATTTTCATACGGTGAATCCAAGAATTCATCTCGAGAAGATTCCTGCGGTTGTACCGGATAGCGCCATTTCATGGGAAAAGGGCGAAAAACCGCTGATTGCAGGGATCAGCTCCTATGGGTTCAGCGGCACCAATGCCCATGTCATTGTTGCCGAACCGCCAAGAACCGCCGACACTGGCGAAATTTCAGGTCGCGTCTCCATCGAAAGACCCTTGCATATTCTGGCTCTTTCTGCAAAGGACGACAGTGCTTTGATACAATTGGTATCGAAGTATGAGAAGTATTTCGAAGGGAATAGCGATGAAAACCTGGCGGATATATGCTTTACGGCTAATGCCGGCAGAAATCATTTTTCACATAGAACTGCTTTTTATGCCCAAAGTCTAGAGCATATGAAAAGCCAGCTTTCGGAGTATGGCAGCAAGCTTGGAGCAGGAAGGGTAGATCACAAAAATAAAGAAAAATCCAATCCGAAGCTCGTTTTTTTATGTAATGACGGAATTTCGAAAGATGCGGCTAAAGCATTATATGAAACACAGCCGGTTTTCCGGGAGACGTTGCTGCTGTGCGATGAACAACAGAAGCAAATGACCGACATATCATTTTTGCCTTATATCCTAAATGATTCCTTACTGTTGAATTCAGGCAGTCTAGGATCTATGAATCAAGTCGTATCATTCTCTTTGCAATTGGGCTTGTTACAAGTATGGGACAGCTGGGGAGTTAAGCCTGCTGCGCTCTTGGGAAGCGGCATCGGGGAATTCGCAGCTGCTTGTGCAGCAGGGGTCATGAGCATCCATACTGCGTTGGCCTTCATTTTAGAGCATGAGGGCTTCGAGGTTAAAGCAGGTGCTAGTCATACCCTGGACCAGCCCCGTATTCGTTTGTACTCTGGTAGTACGGGAAGGTCCGTTGACAAGCAGGAGGCCGTGTCGGGACTTTATTGGGCAAAGGTTTTGGATGCTGAGCCTGATATTCGGAAAGGGATCCAATCACTTGCTGATAAGGGATTCAGACATTTCTTAGAAATCGGTCAAGGAATCAGTCCGGATGTTCAGAAGGATATTGTTTCCTATTCTGGAGGTCAGTACTTTACGTACTCAAACGAGGAAAACATTTGGGATCGTCTATTACATGTCTTGGGTCAGCTCTATGGTTTGGGATTGGATATCAACTGGCATGGTTTTGATCTGGGATATACCAGACGAAAGGTACTTTTGCCGACGTACCCATTTCAAAGAAAGCATTACTGGTGCGAGACTCTGCCTTACCAAGAAAGTCCTATGGTGAAAATGACGGCAAATCACGAAGGAAAAAGCGGCGGCAGCTTCTTAGATGGAAGAATGGTGTATTCTCCTTTAAAGGAAAAACAAATCGAATATCTTCTAAGTTTAGATATTGCTCCCGATTTAAAAGATACCCATGGGGTCGTGCACGTAGGGTATTATCTGGAAATTCTGTGCCGGGCAGTTGGCAAAATCTACGGAAACTCCTTTCATGTAAAAGCAATGGAGTTTTTGAGTGCTTTGGTTATTCCTGAACATGGAATGGTAAACTTTTCCTTAACCTTATCCCAGGGAGATCATGGAGAGATAGAATTTGCATTCTATAGTTCTGAGAATGGCAGTCATTGGAACAAGCATGTAAACGGAAGTTTGTTGTTGGGGAAAAAGGATTTGATGCTCCCGGTGCGAGAGGATTTGGAGAAAGAACTCAAAATCCGCTGTACTGAGCAGTATTCCGGTTCGGAATTCTATCGGCAAGTCCAGGAGGAAAGAGGGCTTTCCTTGGGAAAAAGTGTTCAATGGATCGGACATGTGTGGACTACAGAGGGTGAGTCACTGGCAAGGTTCCAGCCCCCGGCCGGAATTGAAACGCGAAATGAATACAAAATGGGCATTCATCCAGGTGTTTTGGATGCTTGCGCCCAATTATTTCATGCAGCTTTACCTAAGAACAGAGTCAGAGACTACAAGTATATGGTTACGAAGTGGGAAGGTTTTGCTTTCAATTACCAGCCGGACATTCAGGAATTGTGGTGCCACGTAGTGCTCGAGGAGGTTCAAGAAGCTTCCAATGAACTGAAAGGAGTATTTAGGCTCTTTGACCAAAATGGAAATTTGATCGCTCGAATTCATAGCGGTTTGATGAAGGGATTGAGCAAGGAGCGCGAAAAGGCCTTTAAAAAGCAACTGGAAAAAGCGGAAGAGGCAAAGGATGCAGAAAACGATTTTGAAGTCATAAAAAGCTTGAAACGTACAGGCTTAGAACAATGGGAAGGAATCATCCAGGAATATTTACAAGGGGTATTTGCTTCCATATTTGAAATGCCGATATCCGAAATGGATATCAATGAGTCTCTTATGAATGTAGGCATGGATTCACTAGTGGGAATTGAGGCTAAAGTAAAGATTGAAAAAGAGCTCGGAATATTCGTCCCTATAGAAATATTCATTCAGGGATCAAGCATCAGCGAGATAGCCGAATTTATTCTTCCGCTTTTATCCGTACAACCAGACAGGGTCGCCAGTATGGATGAGAACCAGGCAGCGTTACATGTGAAGAAGGACATTCATTTATGGATTGCGCACCGGAAATCCAATCCGCTGGCTAAGATGAAATTGTTTTGCTTTCCGTACGGAAGCGGCGGCGGAGCTTCTTTATACCGTGAATGGCAGGCAAAGCTGCCGGACTATATAGAAGTTTGCCCGATTCAATTGCCAGGGAAAGAGAACAGGGTCAAGGAAAAAGCATTTGATCAAATGGATAGGGCCGTGGAAGTAATGAAAGAGGTACTTCTTCCTGAACTTGATCGGCCGTATGCCTTCTATGGCCATAGCGCGGGCGCTTTACTCGTATACTGTTTGGCCTATAGGTTATGGAAGGAAATCGACAATAAACCGATGCATCTGTTTGTTGGAGCATATTCGTCGCCGACGATCCTGCCTAATCCTTTGATTTCATTTACAAGGGAAAAGTTTAAGAACATTGGGTATGGGGATATTCCCGGACCGGATATTCTTTCAAGCATATCACCGGAACAATATGAAGATATGGTGAATGTCATTACTTCGGAGAATGATGTGAACCAGGAGTTGGTAAGATTGTATTTGCCGACAAGACTCGCGGAATTGCAAATGGTTAATAGCTATCGAGCAGCTGAGGAAGCTGGTTTTGATGTTCCCATTACAGCGATTCACGGCAAGAGGGATGACAAGGTTCAAGAACATGAAATGTATGCTTGGAAAGAGCTGACCCAAGGGACATTTGAACTTCATGAGGTATCTGGAGATCACTTATTCCTACGGGAGGATCAGAATCAAGAGCAATTGCTGGAAATCATATCACAAGATCTAGAAAAATATGTATACCATCATATACGAGACAAAGGATGAGATGTCATGTCGGAAAGTGTAATTCAGTTAAAATATGGATGCAATCCTCATCAGAAACCTGCGAAGGTGTACAGGGAAGAAGGTGAACTACCATTTGCCATATTAAACGGGAATCCAGGGTACATCAACTTTCTTGATGCGTTTCATTCATGGCAGTTGGTAAAGGAACTGCGGCAAATTCTAAATCTGCCTGCAGCGGCTTCGTTTAAGCATGTAAGCCCTGCCGGTGCAGCCGTAGGCATTCCTTTGAACGACACCTTGAAAAAGGCTTATTTTGTTGATGAGCTCGAACTTTCACCCCTTGCGTCGGCATATGCCAGAGCCAGAGGAGCTGACAGGGTTTCCTCTTATGGCGATTTTATTGCTTTGAGCGATACGGTTGATGCTGTTACTGCAAGATTGATCAGCAGGGAAGTCTCTGATGGGGTTATTGCTCCTTCTTTCAGTAGTGATGCGTTGGAAATCCTGCGGAAAAAGAAAAAAGGAACATACACCATTATTCAAGTAGACCCTTCCTATGAGCCTGTAGATTTGGAAAAAAGAGAAGTATATGGAATTACCTTTGAGCAAAAAAGGAACAACCAATTGCCAAGGTTTGATATGCTGGACAACGTAATCACAGGCTATGAGTTCCCTGAATCAGCCAAACGGGATTTAATGCTTTCGATGGTGACATTGAAATACACACAATCCAACTCCGTCTGCTTTGCCTATGACGGGCAAATTATTGGCTGTGGAGCAGGCCAGCAGTCCCGGATTCATTGCACAAGGCTGGCGGCATCCAAGGCGGACACCTGGTATTTGAGACAGCATCCCGCTGTCACTGCATTACGTTTCAAAGATGGAATATCTAGGGCGGAGCGAGATAACGCAATCGACCAATATCTTAGAGACGATGTAACGTTGAAGGAAATGGAGCACTGGGTGCATATCTTTGAGCAAGTGCCTAAAAAACTGACTGCTGATGAGAAAAAAGAGTGGTTGTCAGGATTAAGCAATGTATCATTAGGCTCAGATGCCTTTTTCCCTTTTCGAGATAATATAGACAGGGCCGTTCAGAGCGGGGTCAAATATTTGGTTCAGCCTGGCGGTTCAATAAGAGACAACAGTGTCATAAAAGCTTGTGAAGAATATGGCATTGTCATGGCTAATTCAGATTTTCGATTATTTCATCATTAATTTTATCAGGCATAAATAAGGAGACCCCAATGGACCTCTTTTACGACTTAAATCAATTTAAAGACAATATTGCTGTTATTGATGAGGATGAGAACTGCTATACCTACCATGAATTATCCAATAGGGTTCAGGAGTTTGGGAACTCGTTTCCAGAAGAAAAAAGGTGCTTATCCTCGTTACATGTACAAATTCTGTAGAAGCCTTAATAGGATACCTCGGGGGATCGCTGGCGGAAATGCTGTTATGTTGGTTGAGCATACTACTGACATTGAACTGCTGGAGCGTATCATCCAGATTTATCAACCGGAATATATTTGGCAGCCGAGGGAGCCTGTGCACCCTTACATTTCGAACCCTAAAACTTATGAGTTGGTTAAAACCGGTTACCGCAGTGAGGATCCGATTCATCCGGATTTGAGTTTAGTTATGCTTACATCGGGTTCAACCGGCTCCCCTAAAGGGTGCGGCTGTCACGTACCAATATTAACGAAAATGCTAAGTCCATAGCAGAGTATTTGGAACTGAATGAGTCCGAAAGGCCGATTACGACGTTGCCTATGAATTATGTCTATGGCCTATCGGTGATTAATAGCCATTTGTATGTCGGGGCAACTATTTTATTGATAGGTCATTCGATCATTAAAAAGGACTTTTGGGACTTTTTCAAAAAACATCAGGCAACCTCCATCTCAGGAGTTCCCTATACCTATGAGATGTTAAGAACATTACGCTTCTTTGATATGGAACTGCCATCCCTTCGCTATTTCACTCAGGCAGGAGGTAAACTCAGAGCTGAACAGGTCGCGCAATATGCTGAATATTCAAGGAAAAAGAGTATTCGGTTTTTTGTGATGTACGGACAGACTGAGGCCACTGCGCGAATGAGTTACTTGCCCCCAGAATACAATTCTGCGAAAAGCGGGAGTATAGGTGTGGCGATCCCAGGCGGCAAACTCTACTTAAGAGATGTGGAGGGAAGACAGATTACAGCCGCAGGCGTAGAAGGCGCACTTTATTATGAAGGGCCGAATGTTATGCTCGGTTACGCGAGCAGCAGACATGATCTCGCCAACGGAGATGAACACAAGGGATGCTTGAACACACATGATATTGCCTATGTTGATGAAGACGGTTTTTTCTATATTGTCGGCAGAAATAGCCGGTTTATTAAAATTGTGGGGAAACGGGTAAGCCTCGATGAAATCGAACATTACTTGCGGCAGCAGGGCTTTGATTGCGCAGCAGGTGGATATGACGAGCTGCTTCAGATCGCCGTAACCAACCCTATCTATAAACAAAAGATCAGAGAGATTTTGATCAAGAAATTTAAAATTGATTTTGACAATGCTCGTATATTTGAGGTGGATGAAATCAAAAAAAATTCAAGCGGGAAAATCAGCTATAAGGAGATTTTTTCTGACTATAGAATAGGTGAGCTGCTATGAGCGAAAATCAAATTATTATCGAGCAATTTAATAAAGGCGCACAAAATTTCGATAACTGGTCGGTCACACAGGATGAGAAAATGTTGAAAGGGCTTTCTGATTTTTGTGGACTCTCCAAAGAGGATCGTATGTTGGATGTTGCATGCGGCACAGGGGCATTTTCTCTCTTTTCCGCTAGGGCTGTTGAGAGTGTACAAGGGGTAGACATCTCAGAAGGAATGATAGGCATAGCCCGTGAACATGCGATGAAACGGCATCTGAACAACGTTAGGTTTCACTGTCAGGATGTCGAAAACATTGAACTTGAGGAACATCCATTTTCAATTGTTGTTTCAAGATCGGCGTTCCATCATATGAAAAATTATCAGAAAGTGTTTTCCGGCATGGTGAATTACTGTCAAGATGGCGGACGTATCTGTATTCAGGATATTATGGCATACGATAATGAGAAGCAGGACCATTTTTTCGAACAGATGGAAGTGCTCATTGATGCCAGTCATTTTAAAACGTACTCGAAACGTGAATTTTTCAATCTTTACAAAGAAAGCGGCATCAAGCTTTCAAGTGTTTTTGAATCAGAATCAAAACTGGACTTCTATGATTATGTGGGACATGTAGTACAGAGTGAACAGAGCAACAAACGAATTAAGGAATTGCTCGATAGGGGACTAAAGGATCCGGAGATTGCTTCCTGCTTTGTGGAACAGGATGGTCGTCTCTTATGGATTCGAAAAGTGTGTACGATTATTGGGCACAAGATTGAAAAAATAAATGAATAGGGAGCTTGAATAAATGGATCATGCACAGAAAGTAAAATCATTTCTTGAAGAAAGGTTCTTGGTTAATTTCGGAGAGGACATAACCGAGGACACGGACCTGTTCAAAGCGGGAATCATCGAATCAAAAGGATACATGGGCATCATTACATTTTTACAAGATGATCTGCATATTGAGATGTCAGACGAGGATCTGTTCATGAATGTGTTTGCTTCGTTGTCCAATATTGTTGATTTTGTTGAAAAAAAACAGGGCTAAAGACGCTTGGATGGATACAGTCCGGAGAGGGGTACTATGGGAACAGAAAATAACCAAGCATTTCGCAAAACACAAGACAAGAATGGAATTGCCATTATTGGAGTAAGTCTTCGGTTTCCTAAATCCGATAATTTGGATGAATTGTGGGATCATTTGCAATCCGAAAGTTGCCTGATAACGGAAATTCCCTCGAATCGCTGGGAAAAGGAGAAGTTTTTCGGCGATCCCAAAAGTGAGGCTAACAAAACGAATAGTGTTTGGGGAGGATTTATCGATGACGCTGATTGCTTTGACGCGTCTTTTTTTCATGTTTCTCCCCGGGAAGCCACAACGATGGATCCTCAGCAGAGAATTGCCCTTGAACTTGCATGGAAGGCTATCGAAGACGCTGGCTACAAAGCAAGTTCGCTGAAGAGTACAAAGACAGGTGTCTTCATGGGTGTTTGCAACACGGACTATACCGAACTTATTGAAAAAAACGTTCAAGAAGTGGATGCTTATATTCCCACCGGCACATCCAACGCCATCATTTCCAACCGGATTTCGTACTGGTTTGATTTTTACGGGCCGAGTATCACACTAGATACAGCCTGCGCCAGTTCACTAGTAGCGATTCATCAGGCAGTTCGTTCGCTTGAGAATGAAGAATGTGACTATGCGATGGCCGGCGGTGTGAATATTTGTTGGTCCCCAAGACGATTTATTGCACTCAGCCAGGGCGGGATGCTTTCTAAAGAAGGAAGGTCCAGAGCATTTGATGAAAGAGCTGATGGCTATGTACGCGCCGAGGGAGGAGCCATTCTCTTGCTTAAGCCTTTGGATAAGGCAGTGGAGGACCAGGACCATATTTATGCCGTAATTAAAGGAGTAGGTACGAATCATGGAGGAAGAACCAACTCTCTAACCATTACAAATCCAAAAGCACACGCGGAATTAATAGCCGATTTATACGAAAAAGCAGGGATTAGTCCTGATTCTGTGAGCTACATAGAAACTCATGGCCCTGGTACACCGCTGGGGGATCCGATTGAAATTCATGGTCTGAAGATGGCCTTTCAACAACTATGTAAGAAATTTGACAAGAAGATGGAACCATCAACCTGCGGTTTAGGGTCGGTTAAAACCAATATCGGGCATCTAGAGTCTGCAGCGGGTATTGCGGGAGTTCTAAAAGTCATAGCTTCAATGAAGAACAAGACTTTGCCTGCATGTGTTCAGTTCGAGCAGCTTAATCCTGTCATCAACATGAGCGATAGTCCATTTTATATTGTCAACAAAACAAAATCTTGGGAGGTTAATCATCATTCTTCAACCCCCAGACGGGCAGGTGTTAGTTCCTTCGGTTTCGGGGGAAGTAATGCGCATATCATTTTGGAGGAATATATTCCAAGTCGGATAGAAGAATCCGATCATATGGAGATTCATAACACAGATGATAAGCTGCTAATTCCACTATCAGCCAAGAATCCGGAACGTCTGAATGAATATGTACGGGTTTATGTAGAACATATCAAAAGAATTTGGCCTGTGGAACAAGCGGAAGCACAAAGTGGCTCCCAAGATGAAAAGCGCAGATTACGAAATCTGGCGTACACGCTTCAAGTAGGTCGAGAAGCAATGGATGAACGTGTGATATTTGTGGCTGGGGATACCCAAGAGCTGATTGCTCAGATGGAAGCCTTCTTGCAGGGGAACAAATTGCATGCCAACTGTTGGAAGGGCAATATCAAGCAGGGCAAGGAAATCGTCAACTTCTTGGCTGAAGATGAGGATTTGCAGGAGCTGGTTCATAATTGGGGGGCCAGAGGAAAGGTTGGGAAAATAGCTGAATTGTGGGTTAAGGGATATCCAATCGACTGGAAAACGCTTGATGCGAGAAACGGGGTTCAACGCGTTAGTTTACCCACATATCCGTTTGCCAGGGAACGATACTGGATATCCGGGATGAAACGTGAAGCTAGCCGGGCTAAAATCAGTCAGGATGCTGCCCCGACCCCGTTGTTACAGCAGGAATACGTACCGTCTCGACCTCCTGCTGTTCAGCCGGCAACTAACTCTGAACTAAGTGATTCCCACCTTAGCAAGGAGAATGTGGCATTGCCTCCGTCCCATTCGGATCAGACAGCCGCTGCGCCGATCATGCATCCAAGCGTTGGTCCGAACTTGCGAACTAGGCAACTTATCACTTTGTCACCAGCCAGCATGATATTGCCGCAAAGCGAGCTTGACAGTGTATGTAAACCCGATAGCACGAGACAGTCGGACATCTCCTTGAACACTTTGCAAATAGAACTGGCAACAAGTCTTGCGGAAGTATTGTATGTAGACAAGAACGATATAGATATCGACAAAAAATTTATCGACGTAGGACTGGATTCGATTATAGCGGTAGAATGGATCAGGGTTATCAACAAACAACATGGGACTTCGATTTCAGCGACTATCGTGTATGATTATCCAACCATTCGAGAGTTCGCGAGGTATTTGGAAAATGAAGTAAACGGGCAGGGAATACAAGCGGCTGAATCGATTTTGCCAACCAGGCGGCCAATCAACCTGTTACCGGTAAGTGTAGTACTGCAGCAAGGCGGGCATGACAATGAAATAAAGTCCACTATTGCCGAACATAAGGGCATCTCCTTGGATATTTTGCAAAAAGAATTGGTAACAAGTCTTGCTGATGTATTATATGTGGATCAGAAAGATATCGATGTAGACAATAAATTTATTGACGTAGGGCTGGATTCAATTATAGCGGTAGAATGGATGAGGGGCATCAATAAACGGTATGGTACTGCAATGAACGCAACTATGGTATATGATCACCCAACCCTCCGTGAATTTGCAAGTTTTTTAGAAAAAGAATTGAACGGTTCCGAAGCGGGATCTCATCAGGCATCTACAAGTAGGGGTTCAGATCATTTTCTGGATGAGGTGCTAGAACAAGTTTATCAAGGAACAATTGATCTGGACAAGGCAGAACAAGTATTACACGAATTTAACCTATTCCCAACTGTACGATAAAGATATTAGCTGGTATGGTGAGGTCGCATACCATATTTCCTTACAAATTTGTGCCGCGAGCGACTGCGGCAGAATGGAGACTCGTATGAAAAATGTAAATGATGTGCTTCCGGAATTAAGAAACATAATGGACAGGCTCCCTGTCTTTGATTTGCGTAATCCGCGGATGCCGGAGGGTGTTGAGATCCCAAAGATAGAACAATCCCCTCATGTGAAGAGTACGAAGCTAAGTATCCAAGGACCGGATTCGGAACTGAAAGTTAAAATTTATGAGCCAGTGAACAGAACGAGTGCAGCGTTGCCAGCACTGCTATGGATTCATGGCGGAGGCTACGTGCTAGGTAACTATGAATTAGATGATGGTCTGTGTGAAGAGTTTGTACTTGCAGCCAACTGTGTTGTAGTCTCCATTGATTACCGGCTTGCTCCGCAATTCCCGTATCCGGCGGCTGTTGAGGATTGTTATGCAGGGCTGGAGTGGATGGTGGCTCAGGCAGAAGAATTGCATATTGATACGTCTAAGCTAGCAATTGCCGGCACAAGCGCAGGGGGCGGATTGACTGCGGCTCTGACTCTTATGGCTCGTGACAGAGGAGGACCGAAGATTGCTTTTCAAATGCCATTGTGTCCTATGCTTGACGATCGCCATGTTACAGCATCAAGCTATGAGATCAATGAAGATATGTTTCCGAAATTATGGAACAGGGAACAGAATCAGCTTGCATGGAGCATGTATCTTGGCAACATAAATGCCGATGATGTTTCGCCGTATGCGGCGCCTACACGTGCCAAAGATGTAAGCGGACTGCCGCCTGCGTATACTTGTGTGGGAGAATTGGATCTATTTCGGGACGAAACGATAGAATATGTGAACCGATTGGTTCAGGCAGGCATTCCGGTCGAATTCCATCTGTATCCGGGATGTTTCCATGGTTTTGAGAAAATTTTCCACGACACGGAAATAAGCAGACAAGCGAGAAAAGAATACGTTCATGCGCTGGCACGCGCTTTAAACAGATAAACTCGATCTCAAAGGAAGAAGCCGACCCTCAATTAGACTGAGGTTCGGCTTTTTTTTTGCTCTAGCGTGCTGACTTTTGGTTGATTCCGCAGGATCATTTAGACGCATGCTATTTCAATAGTTAAATGAACCTGCCAAAAACGGATCGATGTTTCATCTTCGTAAGTCTACAAATTTGAGGCTGGAATTCCAGAATGCTAAACTATTACTGTACAGAAATTGGCGTACCAATCATAACCGATGCGGTTAACTGGAGGGTTTGGACATGCGTGTACCGTACGATGAAATGAAAGATGAGCTCAAAAGAGTTCTCTTGTCTAGGGGATTTGAAGACGAAAGAGCAGAGATCGGGGCGACCATTATTACGGATAACAGCTGTGACGGCGTTTATTCCCACGGCTTGAACAGGTTCCCCACCATAGTTCAATATCTAGACGAAGAGGCTATCAAGCCGAGTGCGCTGCCGATTAAGCTACATGCCATAGGAGCCCTGGAACAATGGGATGGACAGATGGGATTCGGCCCGATTAATGCGGCCATTGCTATGGATCGAGCAATTGAACTGGCTGGACAATTTGGCCTAGGCTGTGTTGCTCTTAGAAATACGAATCACTGGCTCCGTGGCGGAACCTATGGGCTAAGGGCAGCTGACGCAGGATGTATCGGTATTTGCATGACCAATACGATTCCGAATATGCCGCCATGGGGAGGGACTGAGAATCGCATAGGGAATAACCCCTTTATCCTATCCATTCCTGAATCCAATGGGCGTCATGTTCTGTTAGATATGGCGCAGTCTCAATTCTCATTCGGGAAGCTTCAGACTTATTCCCTTCGGGGAGACAAACTGCCTGTTACGGGAGGCTATGATGCTGAGGGGAATCTCACTGACGATCCTGATGCCATCATAAACGGAGGCACGGTGATTCCAGCGGGCTATTGGAAGGGATCGGGACTTTCCATTGCGATTGATATGATGGTTGCTGCCTTATCTGCCGGAAGATCTGCTGCTGATATAGGGGCAGCTGGACAAGAAATTGGAATATCCCAAGTATTCATTGCGATTAATCCGAAATCCTATGCAGGTGAAGAATATGCCGATGCTTACATAACGAATATGTCTGAGTCGATTAAGTCTTCATCCACGACGGCTGGAAGCGGCGAAATCCTTTATCCCGGCGAGAGGGCAGCGAGAGAGCGCGAGGAAAACTTAAAGAATGGTATTCCTGTGAATCAGGAAATATGGGAGAGAGTGAAACAGCTCTAACTCAATAAAGAATGAAAAAAGAGATGACTCCTGAGCACACAGAAGTCATCTCTTTAGCGCTGCCAACTATTTTGTGGACCACAGTTTGATCCGGCTTTGAATATGCTTCGTATAGGCGGCTTCCATTTCTTTCACACCGGACTTTTCCAGCTCTGCCATATAGGCATCCCAGATTTTATCGAAATCCTCCGGCTTGGAAAGGACAGCTTCCGGAATGCGCTTCCAGGTAATGTCCTTCATCTTGGCCCCCAAGATCACAGCAAGATCATCACTAGGCAGTGACATCGTATAGGCTGCACCGTATGCCCTCGGTTGGAATTCTTCTTCACTAGGAAACAGGTTTTTCCAGTGCTCGGCTTTATAGGCCTTCAGAGCCTCCTTCTCAGGCTCGCTGTAGGTTGCCGTAAGCAGCTCCGGGTAATTACGAGTGAAATAATTACCTGTAGAATCCTTGATGCCGTCGCCGTAATGGACCATGATGTTCCAATATAGACCTACACCGGATTCTTTTTGGAACGCTGCGATTTCGTTGTTCATTCGTTCCTGTACAGCTGGAATAATGGTGCGCTTGCCGTTTTCAACCGTGTAATGCTTCCCTTCAATGCCCCAGTTGTTTAGGATCTGTCCTTCTTCTGATGCGAGGAAATCGAGGAACTGAATGGCTCGTACGGGGTCCTTACACTTGCTTGAGATTGAGATCCCATATCCGCCGTCAAACCCGGCAGGCCAGAAGCTGGTATCCTTGTAATCCTTGCTCAGCGTGACTGGATAATGACCGTAGGTCTGATCGAATTTTCCAGCTGCTTTTAATGCATTTTGTCCATCGCCATAGTCCCATTCCGGGTCTGCGAGGCCGAGGACACGGCCAGTAGCAACCTTCGCCTTGAACTGATCAGTCTTTTGTATGAAGCTTTCCGGATCGAGAAGTCCGACGTTATTCATGTGATTCAACCAGCGGAAATATTCCTTTTCTTCCGGTCGGCGGAAGTGGTACGTCGCTTGGTACGTTTTCTGATCAATGAAGTATTCACCGTCGTCAGGTCCTCCGGTCGTCTGGAAGCCAGAGTTGGTTACCTGGTACATATGCCAATCGTCGGCATTCAGAGAAAGCCCGATATTTTTGTTGCCATTCTCGTCAGTCGGATGCTTGGTTAAGTAATTCTGGATGACCTTTTCAAAATCCTGAACCGTGTGAATCTCCGGGTATCCAGCCTCTTTGACAACACGGTGTTGAAGCTCGAAACCTCCGTCAGCCTTAAGCTTCTTCTCATCGACCGAGGACCAAGTCGGAATCGCGTAGATCGAGGGATCATCTAAGCTGTACTTGGTTCGAACCAGCTTGTCGCCCAGCATTTTTTTGATGTGTGGTGCGTACTTGTCGATCAAATCCGTTAAATCGATAATAGCACCGGCATCGACTAGTTTACCGACATCCGCTTTGGCCGCGATTAAATCCGGATAGTCCCCTGTTGCGGCGATAAGCGAAATTTTTTGGACCGGATCACCAACGGCAAATTCAGCGTTTAAAGTGACACCGGTTTTCTCCGTGATGACCTTGCCGACTTCGTCTTTCATGTTGTTCCAATTGGTGCTGGGATCCTCTGAAAAATAGCTCAGTGTAATGGGCTCTAAGCCTACCCCGGATGGAGCGCCGCTTTCTAGCTTGGTTCCTTCACTCGGAGTCGGGCTGGTCGAGCTGCTGCATCCTGCAAGTGTTACGGTTAGACTGAGCGTAAGTATAGTAGAATTGAGAATTCCTTGTTTTCCCCAGTTCATAAAGCGAAACCTCCCATTTTTTGTGATAAATTGAATGGCATATGCTGTGGACCTGAAGCACCTTCGTGTATTAGCTCTTTACCGCGCCAAGTGTCATGCCTTTAACAAAATATTTTTGTAAAAAAGGATAGACAATCAGAATCGGCACGGTCACGATGATGGTGATGGCCATTTTGACGGATTCAGGCGAGACCTGCGCCATGCGCTGAGCCATGTTCGCGGAATCTTGAGAATTGGTAGCGCTTGTTGTTGTACTTTGCAAAATCTTCATCAACTCATATTGCAGCGTGGTCAAAGATTCGTTCGACCCGTTAAAAAGATACGTATCGAACCAGGAGTTCCATTGCCCCACAGCCAAGAAGAGGGCTACCGTCGCTAGAGCCGGTTTGCAAAGCGGGAGAATAATACGCCAGAAGATGGTGAAATCGTTAGCGCCGTCCAGCTTTGCTGATTCTTGGAGCGCATAAGGCAGTCCGTCGATAAAGGACCGGATAACGAAGACATTGAAGGCGCTTACTAGACCGGGCAGAATATAGACAGCAAATGTACCGATTAAGTGCAAATCCTTCATGAGGATAAATCCGGGGATCAACCCGCCGGAGACATACATAGTCATAGCAAGAAAGGCGGATATGAATGCTCTTGCCGAAAAATCATGCCGTGACAGGGTAAAGGCTAGCATGGAACCGCTGATTAAGCCGGCTAAGGTACCAATAACAGTACGAAGTACGGATATTTTAAAGCCTGTAATCATTCCTTTGAAGGTAAATATCAAATCGTAGTTCTTCAATGTGAATTGTCTTGGCCAGATCGTGATTCCACCTCTAACCGTATCCACAGAATCGTTAAAAGAGATGGCGAGCACGTTTAAAAATGGATATAACGTCAGAACGGTGACCGCAAACATGGAAAGATATACGATCACTTCCAAAACATGATCTTGCACCGGTTTTGCCATCAGCTTTTTTTCAGTCGGCCAACCGGCTTCGTCCTATTGACAGCCTCCATGCCATCCATCCTCCTTACATAATGCTCTCGTTGGTAAAGCGCTTAAAGATGCCATTAGCTGCAAACAGCAGGATCAGGCTTATCACGGAATTAAAGATATTGATCGCCGTACCGAAGGAATAGCGCCCCATCCCCAGACCATAATTAAGCGCATACAAATCAAGCACTTCAGAGTAATCGATGACCATATGATTGCCTAGCAGGAATTGCTTCTCGAAGCCTGTACCGAGCAGATGACCAATGGACATAATCAGGAGAATGATGATCGTCGGGCGGATTCCCGGCAGCGTAACATGCCACATCTGCCTGAGGCGGCTTGCTCCGTCCACACGTGCAGCTTCATATAATTCAGGTCCGATTCCGGCTATGGCTGCCAAATAAATAATGGCGCTCCAGCCTGTTTCCTTCCACACATCGGCACTCGTGACAATTCCCCAAAACCAATTTCCTTGCGCCATGAACTGGATTGGCCGGTCGATGATGTGCAGGCCCAGAAGAAGATCATTCACGACACCGCCGTCTGTTGAAAGCATTTTCGTGATGATGCCAGCGGCAACTACCCATGAAACAAAGTGCGGCAGATAAGATACAGTCTGAACAAACCGTTTCATGATCTGAACACGAACCTCATTGAGCAGAAGCGCAAAGAGGACCGGCACGATAAAGCCTGCGACAAGACCCATCAAACTCATGGCCAGCGTGTTCCGCAGCACGAGGTAGAAATGGGCGTCCTGAAATAATGTACGGAAATGCTCAAGACCAACCCACTTTTGTTTAAAAAATGAAACGCCCGGCCTATATTTCTGGAAGGCCATTGTCCATCCCCACAGAGGCAAGTACTGGAAGACAAAAACCCATATGACAAACGGAATGGACATAAAGTACAGATACTTCTGATTATGAATAGCCCTCCAAGCATGCTGTGTACGTTTGTATGCGTATTTCTCATTCATTGTTACCGTTTTCATTTATTTCCCCCCTTTCTTACATCCATCATAAAACAAGGAGAGAGCAGGGCATATATAACGGATTACGGGTAAAATCATCCAAAAATTATGGATTTTTATATTCCGAGGGAGATCGCCCTTCGTAGCGTTTAAATTTGCTGTGAAAATAGTTGACGTTCGTATAGCCAACTCGCTCGGCCACTTCGTAAACCTTCATACCACGACCCAGAAATTCCTTCGCTTTCTCGATGCGTACTTTGTCCAAATAGGTGTTAAAGTACTCCCCGGTCTTGCTCTTGAAAAGCTGTCCCAAATAGGCGGTACTGTAACCCAGCATTCCAGCCAATGTGTCCAGCTTCAGATTGTCGGCATAATGCCTGTTAATGAAGTCGATCATTCTTTTAAAATCCTGCTCATGGCCTCCCGGTTCGGTTTCTTTTGCTAATGTGATGAGGAAGCGGTGAGCCTCTGCTACGAGATCGTCCATATGTGTATGCTGAAAGATTCCGTTTAAAAAAAGAGAAACCGTCATAGCGCCTTCCTGCTCCATACGGGATTCGGCTGTCAGCTTATGAATGACGGCGTTGGATAGAAAGAAGAACGATTCTTTCACAG
The DNA here is from genome assembly GCF_021513275.1 of Paenibacillus hexagrammi. Lineage (NCBI taxonomy): Bacteria > Bacillati > Bacillota > Bacilli > Caryophanales > Paenibacillaceae > Paenibacillus > Paenibacillus hexagrammi. The sequence continues at coordinate 1,474,850 of NZ_CP090978.1, forward strand.
ATCTCTCATCTTGTCCCTGCTGGATGAACGAAGCTGCCGCCTCTTTCAATATGGGAAGGATTGCGTCTTGGTTTCCAACATCAAGATTGTAGTACAAACGGAAGATGAAGGTCCCCATCACGTCTTCGGTAAGGTCGTCGGATAGAGAAGGAGAGGCCGGAGTAGGGGAGAGAGGTGGATTCAGTCCTAGAAGTCGATTCTTCTCGCTAAAAAATGCTTGTTTGATGGCTTCCTGGGCTCTGACATAGGAATAATAGACATGCTCAGGTGCTGATACAACTCCTCCGGTCGCTGCGACGAATGGAACATCTCCTATTACATGACGAAGCTCGTTGTAAAAATCCTTACGCTTGTCATTCCCGCGCAGCGGCTCGGCTCAGAAGCAGCACGGTATAGGGAGCAAGAATGGTTACAAGTCCCAACATCAGGCTTTCTATCCTGGGTTTTAACCCGGCACATATCCGGACTAGTTCATCGGTACGGTCCTCTTCGAAGACCTGCGGATAGATGACCACAGCTTCATAGTTGTCCCACAATAGATCGGCTTCTTTCGTCTTGCTCCTCATCTTGATCGGATCCTCGGTTGTTCCTTGCGGGATGAGCAGGCGGTGCAAAAGGAAATCCCGGTTTATGATTCCTAGCTGCCGCAGCTCCCCTTGGTGACGTTCTTCTTCAATCCGCTCTCGCACTTGCTTGAGTAGGGCGGTCATTTCCCCGATATCTACAGGTTTAAGAAGATACCCATCAACCCCGAATTTGATCGCTTGTTGAGCGTACTCAAAGTCCGCATATCCACTGAGAATGATCATATGCAAATGAACACCTAGCGTTGAAGCATGCTGTATGAATTGTAACCCGTCCATAACGGGCATGCGGATATCGACGATCACGAGATCGGGCATATCTGACTTCAAGACATTCAAGGCTTCTTGACCATTAGCTGCCGCAGCTATAACTTGAAAGCCGAGGCTTCCCCATGGAATCAAGGTTTGCAGACCTTGACGAAGCTTAGGCTCATCGTCCACAATAACGGTCTTCAGCATCGTGACACCCCTCCTGGAATGAAAAATGTAACACTTGTGCCGTTCCCTGGCTCGCTCTCGATTTGCAGACAGCTGGTTGTCCCATATAGCAGAACAAGACGGTCATTGACGTTGCGCAATCCGATTCGTTGGCCTTCCTGCTCATCAACACTTGCAGAAAGCTCCTCCTGCATGAGGGAGAGACGACCAGCCGGAAAGCCAGCACCGTTGTCGCTTACCTTAATTCGGATCCCCTCCGAAACGCTCATGACCTCCACTTCAATGTAGGCCCCTTCTGCGCGGTTATCCAAGCCATGTATAATGGCATTTTCAACTAGAGGCTGAATAATAAGTGGTGGAATGGGCAGCTCTTCTAGATGGGGTTCCACCTTGAAGCGATATTCCAATCGGTCTTCATATCTGAATTTTTGAATTTCCAGATAACAACGAACTCGCTCCAGCTCCTTACGAAGTGTAATCTTGCCATTGCCAGCTTCCAGGCTGCTTCGGAGTAATGAGCTTAGCAGCCATACCGCATGTGCAATATCGTCCTGTTTGCGAATGTGGGACTCCATCCTGATGGATTCGAGCGCATTGAATAGAAAGTGCGGGTTAATTTGGCTCGCCAGCATTTTAAACTTGATTTCATTCTGCCTTTGCTCAACAAGACTTTTCTGACGATTCGTTTCTTGGACTTCTTGGATTAGTTGAGAGATGCTTCTGACTAGCGAATTGAACCGTCTGGATAGCAGCCCGATTTCATCTTTTCCGTCGATATGGAGATACGTTTCCAAAGAGCCCGATCCTACCTTGGACATATGATTGCTTAAGCGGTAAAGCCTCCTGGATAGGAGAGAAGCAGAAGCATAGATGAGCAGAACTGCGAAGATGAGACTGGCCGAGATCACAATGATGCCGAGCCGGATTACTTGATTGGCATCTCGGGTAATGTCGGATACGGTAAAAATGGATATGATGCGAAGCCCGTTCCAGCTGTTTTCCGGATTCAAATTGGCAATAACCACTTTGGACGCATGGCCATTCACAATTCCATCGTAGCTGCCTGTTTGTTGGGACAGAACGTTCTCGTCAGTATGGATTTCAAATAGATTCTTACCGAACAGTGCCGCGTCATTGGATGCGACGATGCGATTACGGTCATCCACGATAAAAGTTTGGAATGACTCCTGATCCAGAATAGAGCTTAATCGGTGCTTGTCTACATTAATGACTAAGACCCCTGTTCGCCCTGGAGGATCTAAGGAAAAGGAACGAATCAGACTAAGATACTCTTCATTGACCCGTTCATCCTTGATTAAATTCCAGCCTGCAAGTCCTTTCCGCGCAATAGCTTCCTTGTACCAGTCTTGCGATAGGATGTCATCGTCTGGTTGGATGAATTCCCAGTTATTAAGCGCTCCAGGATTGACTGTATAAACACGGATGCCGGATATCTCTTTATACAATTGGAGATAGTCCCGTATGTCCGTATATCCCCTGTAGGCCTGAATCACTTCGAGATTGCTATTATACTGTCGGCCGGCTACCAGCTTCATCTTATTGTCCGTCGTTAATCGATAGGAGATATCTAGCGGAACCTTCATCAATTCTTCCGTACGTTTACGGACGCGTTCCACATTGCCAGATACCTGCAGGAAGGCATCCTGAATAACGATTGCACGAAGCTTCGCAGTCAAGAACAGACCGCTGAGCATGAGGGGAAGGACAGCTGCTGAGATGAATGTGATGGCCAGCTTCTTCTTCATTTTCATATCATTCATGATTCGGATAAAAAACATGGTTCACGCTCCCGAGTCCACTTGCTCAAACATGATCCAGATTTACAGCCTGAAGCTTGAACCAACCGCTTTCGTAGTCCTTTTGTCCGAAGACCGTAGGTAGACCCACCAGCATAAGACTGTCTCCTCCCCGGATTGTCCGTTCCTCGCTTTTACTGGACTGCACTTCGTATTCGAATTCCGGGTTTAGACCGTCTAGGTGCAAGGCACGGAGCGGTGCGTTCGGAACGGCCATCACTTGGAAATAATAGACGAGCGCTTCGCTTTTGTCTTCAGACACAAACATCCATGCCGACTCGTTTCCGTCAAACGGATTCTTGAGACGATATAAGTCGCCCTTCTGAACCAAGCCTCGAAACTGCTTGTAGGTTGCGACTTGCTGCTTGACCGTCTCTTTCTCCTCATCGGTGAATTTCGTCAGGTCGAGCTCATATCCGAAGTTACCTGACATGGCGACATCTCCTCTGAAGTCCAGAGGTGTTATTCGTCCGACCTGATGATTGGGCACAGCTGACACATGCGCTCCAATTGTACTTACCGGATAAACAAGGCTTGTGCCATATTGGATCTTCAAACGTTCCACCGCATCCGTATTATCACTGGTCCAGGTTTGAGGCATATAATAAAGCATACCGGGATCAAATCGACCGCCGCCGCTTGAACAGCTCTCAAATAGAATATGAGGGAAATCAGCAGTCACGCGTTCCAACAGCTCGTAGAGACCCAGTACATAACGATGGGCGGTTTCACCCTGGCGTTCAGGAGGCAGAGCTGCGGAACCGATTTCTGTCAGGCAGCGGTTCATATCCCATTTGACGTAGGAAACCGGCACACTGGTGAAAATGGCAGAAAGTGAGTCATAGATGTAATCGCGCACCTCTTTGCGAGTGTAATCGAGCACGAATTGCCATCTGGCCTCGCTGCGTCTCCGCCCCGGAACATGCAGGCACCAGTCGGGATGCTTTCTATACAGCTCACTGTCGGGAGAGATCATCTCGGGCTCGAACCAGAGTCCGAATTGAAGACCCAGCTTATTGATGCGTGCGGCAACATCCGCAAGTCCATCCGGCAGCTTACGGCGATCTTCGTACCAATCTCCCAAAGAGGAATTGTCAGAATCCCGTTTTCCGAACCAACCGTCATCCAGGACAAACAGCTCGATACCTAACTTGGAGCCTTCTTCCGCGATAGAGACCAGTTTATCCGCATCAAAGTTAAAATAGGTCGCTTCCCAGTTATTTACGAGGATAGGCCGCTCTTCATCCCGATACTTTCCTCGGCACAGTCGGGTACGATACAAGCGGTGATACGTGCGGGACATGTCTCCGAGCCCCTGGCCCGAATATACCATCACGACCTCCGGTGTTTGGAAGCTCTCTCCCGGAGCGAGCAGCCATGTAAAGTCAAATGAGTTTATTCCCAGGCTAAATCGGGTAGAGCCAAACGCATCTACTTCTGCAACCGCTTCAAAGCCACCGCTGTACACCAAACTAAAGCCGAATGCATCCCCATGGCATTCCGTCGTCTCAGAGGTGACCAAAGCGGCGAATGGATTGAGTTGATGGCTGCTCATACCTCGCTTGCTATCGATCCGGGTTTCACCTTGCAGAAGCGCTCTGCGTGTAAGGTTACCTTCCCGGGCCCAGGCACCGGAGAGATAGGTAATTTCTAAATCGCGCTTCTCCGCAAAATCAATACTAGCGCTCAGCGCCCTGCGCAGTCGAAGGTCCTTATCTCCTTCATTGCTGAAGCGAGCTGAACGAATGATGACGTTTCGATCAGCGAAAATGGTGTATAGCAGGACTACCTTAAGTCCTGAATAGGCATCACTCAATACCAACTCCAGCGTATCGGCTTCGTTCTCATCTTCGATATAAACAGCCGGCAATCCGGTTAGCGAGGGCTTTCCCTTCATCATTCGGTAGGCTTCATACTTTAATTCCGTAATGCGCGTTCCATCCTTCAGTTCTGCTTGATAGGCAGGATTTCGGAAGTCTCCGCTCCCATACTGAGGGTATTCCTGAGGCAGCCGATCCAGCCGGCCTTTTCCGGAGTGTGGATCAATAAATCCTTCATCGGCCCACGATGCTTCAGCTTGCCTCCCCAATAAACATGCACAGGATATCCGTTTACAATCTGAATAAAATAACTCATGTTGGAAGTTGTAAGGTGAAACAGTAAAGGGTTCTCTTGAACGATAATTGCCATTGATAAATAACTCCTCCCAGAATTTAAAGTTCAGTTATCGTGTTTGGCTCGAAACGCATTTGATACAATAAGATGTCTTTAAGCTTGATGAAATGTGAAAAACTGGCAACACTATATAGTGAAATGATATATGATAATAGCTTTATCGTACATGGCGTGGTACTTAATTAATATGGTATAATGCTTGAAAACATAGGAGATGTATCATGATTGAGTATTTGCAAAAGAGCAAGCATCACACAGAACTGCACCTCACTCAATTTGGGATAGAATCGTGCATCCCCCGCCATTTTCATGGACCAGCTGTAAGAGATTACTATTTGCTTCATTACATTTTAGAAGGAAGGGGCAGCTTTGAGGTTGGAGGTACAACGTACACACTAGGGAAGGGACAAGGTTTTCTCATTTGCCCGGGTGTTGTCACCTATTATGAAGCGGATGCCTCACATCCGTGGACCTATTGCTGGGTGGGCTTTAACGGAACACTGGCTGAATGGCTCCTTAAACAAGCAGGTTTAACGTTATCATCGCCAATCCTTCACTATAATAGTGACGATCGATTATATAGGTATATTCAGATGATGGATGATTCAAAAAAGGATTTTCCTAGATCTCGTGAATCCAGATTAAACGGGCTGCTGTATCTCATGCTTTCGGAGCTGGTGGAGTCAGGACCGGTTGAGCCCAACAGTCCGAAGTCAGTTCGTTCAGAAGTTTACGTTGAAAAAGTGCTGGACCTTATTGAAGTCAACTATGCACAAAAAATAACGATGGAGGACATCGCACATGCAATCGGGCTGAATCGGAGCTATTTGTGTTCATTATTCAAGCAACGGATGAATACGAGCATTCAAGACTACTTGATTCGCTGCCGAATCAATAAGGCCTGCGAAATGATGGGAAATGCAGAGCTTTCGATCGGTGACATATCCCGGTCCGTGGGCTACAACGACCCGTTACTCTTCTCCAAAATGTTCAAAAAGGTAAAGGGACTCTCTCCCAAGCATTACCGAACCGAACTCCAAACTGAAGCAGGAGATTGATGTGGATAAAGTTTTTTAATCATGCATTTTTATGGTAAAGTAATTCCATGATTTGTCATCTAGAAACCAAATAAAAACCTGTAAGGAGAGATGAAAATGTCTAACGTCGTTGATTTTAAAACGGTATCTACGACTGGTTTAGAGTCTTCACCTGTAGCAGAAGCGCTAGCTGGATTACGTGCGCATGAAGCCCGTTATTTTATGAATAAATACAAGCATGTCTTTACGGTTGTTCCTGCTAGTGAAAGTCAGGAGACCCTTGACTACGTGAACCGGGTTCTACAAGAACGCAATATTGAGTTTGCGGCCAAGCCTTTGGAAACGTCGCGCTTTCAAGTGGAAAATATTAAATTTGCCTACGTCTTTTATGAGGACGGTCTCGGGATCAATGTGATGTACACGATAGATGACCCCAAAAAACGGGCCGTTGGTTTTAAACTTTCGGAGGGGATGGACGTACCGCAGGAGTTAGAAGGAAAGTTTAAGTTCGCCAAGATGAAGTCTGCTTTAGCTGGTACCATTCGGGGCTCGTTCTTTGTGATTAAAGGAGAATATTAAAGCTTGCTCGCAATATTTCAGAAGTATTTCAAAAAACAACGGGAAAATGTGCTGAAGAGCATCTTTTTTAAAATCTGAATACAATCTAGCAATGCTAAGTTATACCTAAGCAATCATAGCGGAGGTATACATGCAGATGTCAACATTAGAGAAATTTTTTCAAGCTTACCGAAATTGTGTAGTTGGGGTTGATCACCGATTTGAAACGCCTTATGGGTGGAAGAAAATGGTGTATGCAGATTGGACAGCAAGCGGGCGGTTGTACGGGCCGATTGAGAAGAAAATAACGGAAATCGTAGGGCCATTTATGGCAAATACGCATACAGAAGCCAGTGCAGCTGGAGAGATGATGAGTAACTGGTACCGGTACGCGAGACTTGTGATCAAACAACATGTGAATGCGGATGTTGAGCAAGATGTGCTGTTAACCTGCGGTTCCGGAACAACAGGTGTAATCAATAGGTTTCAACGCATACTGGGGTTGCGCATTCCGGAATCGCTCGCTTCTCAAGTCAATTTGGCAGATGAGGAGCGTCCGTTAGTTATCGTTACGCATATGGAGCATCATTCGAATCATACATCATGGCTTGAAACTACAGCAGATGTTGAGGTACTGGAGCCTGGAGCGGACGGTAATGTTAGCCTTGATAATTTAAGAGATCTGTTGGAAGCGAATCGCCACCGGAGGCTGATCATCGGTGCTTTCACCGCATGCTCCAATGTGACCGGAGTGTGCACCCCATACAGCCAGATGGCGAGACTTATGCATGAATATGGCGGGCTTTGTTTTGTTGATTTTGCCGCCGCTGCTCCCTATATCCATATGGACATGCATCCTGCTGACCCTATGGAACGTCTAGATGCTATTTACTTTTCTCCTCATAAATTCCTCGGGGGCCCTGGCAGCTGCGGTGTGCTCTTATTCGATAAACGGTTGTATAAGAATCGTATACCGGATACGGTCGGAGGCGGTACGGTAAAGTGGACCAATCCCTGGGGAGAGAAGGCATATTGTGATGATATTGAGGAGCGTGAGCACGGGGGGACGCCTGGCATTTTGCAAGTGATTCGGACCGCGCTCAGTCTCAAGCTGAAGGATCAAATGGGCCTGAAGTCGATTCAGGAAAGAGAAAAAGAGCTGCTGCATATTGTATGGAACGGATTAAAGAATAACCCTCAAATCAAGGTGCTGGAGCCGGATCAAACGGAGCGGCTTGGCATCATTTCCTTTTACTCGGAATCGATCCATTATAACTTATTTACAAAGCTGTTAAGCGACCGTTTTGGCATCCAGGCCCGAGGGGGCTGCTCATGTGCCGGAACTTACGGCCATTACTTACTCGGCATTGAAAAACCCGATTCCAAAGCCATCACTAATCGCATTGATGCCGGTTATTTGAACGAGAAGCCGGGATGGATCCGCATTTCCTTGCACCCGGTTATGACGAATAAAGAAGCAGAGGATCTTGTGCATGCCGTTTCCCAAATTACTCAACATACTGATGTGTGGAAGCAGGATTACCTTTATGACAAGAAATCCAACCAATTTGTGCATACGAAGTTCAGGCTCTCGGAGGATATGTATTCATTTTTTGCTGTGTAGCGTTGCTCCACGTTTTTATGAGAATGAATTCTCCCTTCGTTAGTGAACCCTACTTGATCAACAAACTCAGGACTGTCTGCGGACAGTCCCTTTTTTCTTTGAGGGAGGAGGAAACATTCGACATGAAGAATTAAATAACGACAATATGCATTATACCCACAACGTTGGTTAAGGCGGGATATTCATGAGACAAATTCTGATTGTTGAAGACGACACAACAATCTCCTTGGTACTGAAGGTTTATCTGGAAAAATAAGGATATTTCATCCGGCAAGCGTATACCTGCAAGGAGGCGAAGGAAGCGTTTGAACTATATCCGCCGGTGCTTGTGCTGTTGGATGTTACGCTGCCGGATGACTCAGGCTGGAGCATGCTCCAATTTGTACGAGAGCGAAGTGCTTGTCCGGTGATCATGCTCACGGCACTAGGCACGATTCAAGATAAGCTGCAGGGATTGAATCAAGGTGCAGATGATTATATGACGAAACCGTTTGTCGGCGAAGAAGTAGTTGCCCGTGTGAATGCGGTTCTGCGGCGTTCGGAACGCATATTCGAGCAAGATGACGCCAAGTATTTTGGCAGCCTGAAGGTAGGCTTCCAATCGCACGCCGTTCACTTACATGGTGCGGAGCTCCATTTTACGCCAAAGGACTTGGATCTGCTGCTGTATTTGCTTACCCATTCGAATCAAACATTGACCCGGGATCAGCTCATTGAGAATGTATGGGGCTACGATTACGAAGGCAGTGAACGAGCCGTCGATTTGGCGATCAACCGGATTCGGCAAACGCTGCGCGATTGGCCATCGGAAGAAGGAGAGATCGCAACAATTAGGGGAGTGGGGTACCAGGCACGTGTTAAAATCAACAGGTGAGCGTAAAACGCTTTTGCAATATTGGACGATCCGCTATATGATCGTGCTGGCAGTCGGGCTTCTTATTATCGGTGCCGGTTCATTTTATTTTTTGGAGATGAAGGAAGCACAGAAGCATTTAGAGGTTGGGCGTAAGCTATTTCAAGTGCTGTCGTCCGTCATTCAAGTGAAGGAGGGACGTCTGGAGCCGGGAGATCGCCGATATATAGACGATATCACTCATGACACCATAGCCAAAGACATGAAATCATCGGCCCAATTTATGATCTATCTCGTGGATGCTCATGGCAGGATGATAAGTGCCCATCCGGACAATATGCCCTTGGAGTTGGTTCAGGTTGCCAATACGCAGCGGGACGTTGAGACCGGTGATGATCCCCTTCCGATTCGTATGAAGGATGCGGAGACCTCTTACTTTGTTAAGCGATACCAATGGCAAGGGAGGACAATAGGATATCTATATCTCCTGTTAGTTCCGGATGAAATGTTTGATGTACCTGACTATAAAAAAACGGTGTATCTTATGTTCGCCGTTACCTTCGTACTGGGCTGGAGCATTCTGTATGTGCTGACAAGGCGTTTAATCAAACCGCTGAAACAGGTGGCGGATGGAGCTAAGCAAATTATGAACGGCTCGTATCCTGCAGAAAAAAGAGTCACAGCAAAGGAGAAAGAATTGTACGAGCTGCACGAGTCGTTTGGTGAAATGGCGGTGAAGCTCGGCCAGCTTGATTACCTTCGAACGAAATTGCTGGCAGGTGTTACACATGAGCTCAAGACGCCGGTGACTTCAATTAGCGGACTTGTCCAAGCGGTTCGGGATGAGGTGGTCACCGGGGAGGATGCCCGTACATTTATGGACTTGTGCTATAAAGAAACGCTGCATTTGCAGCGTATGGTGGAGGATTTGCTTGAATTTAACTCCTATGCTGTAGGTGCTGTAAAAATACAGACGGCACAAATAAATTTGAACGAATGGCTCAAGGAAGCCATCCAGCAATGGTCGCTAATCGAAACGGCCGGTGATGTAAAAGTGGAGATGTCAGTCCCCGACCATCCTGTATTCGTAATGACGGACGGTATCAGATTAAAGCAGGTCCTGGTCAACCTGTTGAACAATGCCAAAGCCTCTACTGAAGGCACAGGCTTGATCAAGGTGATATTGATCCAACATGAAGAAGTGGCGGTCATGGAAGTTCATGATACAGGTGCGGGGATTCCGGAGCATGAGCAGTCATATGTATTTGAAAATTTCTTCAGAGGGGAACGTAAGCAGAATAAAATACGAGGTATGGGGCTAGGGCTGCCACTTTGCAGAATGATCATGAAAGAGCTTAGCGGCGAAATTAAATTGCTGTCAAGCTCTTCTCAAGGGACTGTATTTTCAGTAAGTCTGCAAAAAGATATCAATGGCAGCTTGTAAACTACGCTTCTTCGAAAGCTGCTGAGCTCCCCATTTCCGCTTTATCAATAGTCTAAGGCCCACAGCTAGTTATGCACTGTGGGCCTCTTTTATAGTGTGCGAATCTTCTAATCCGATTACACTTTGAAATTCGAAACGGCTTCGCTCAAGCCATCTGCCATTTTTGAAAGCATATTAGAACTTGCGGATACTTCCTCCATGGATGCCATCGTCTCCTCAACTACAGTTGCGACGGTTTGAGTGTTTAAGGATGTACGATCAGCGATCTCAGCGATTTCCTTCATGGAAGTAACCATCTCCATGGCGCTTGTATTTACCGATTTTGATTCTTCGACTGCGTGATTTGTTTCCATTCCTACTTCTTCTACAGATTGAACAATGTCAGAGAAGGAAGCTCCAGCACCTTCAACAAGATCCATGCCGATCGAGAGAGATTTCACTCCATCTTGCATAGAAAGCATGACTTGATTGGTACTTAACATGATCTCTTCAATGAGATTGGAAATTTTCCTTGATGCATCTTCAGACTGTCCGGCCAGCTTGCGTACTTCAGAGGCAACAACAGCAAAACCTCTTCCTTCTTCCCCGGCTCTAGCAGCCTCGATGGCTGCATTAAGGGATAATAGATTGGTCTGAGCTGCGATCTCACTAATCATGGATGTGATTTGGCTAATCTCAGCAGACTTTTGTGCAAGATGATTCACGGAATCAGAGGATTGGACAACTTTATCCTGAACTTCTTTCATTTGATTGATGGTAGAGCTGATGACGGCATTCCCTTTAGAGGCTTTATCCTGTGTTCGCATAATAAGATTGGCTACAGAATGAAATCTCTCTGATATATGTTCGATTCGTTTGGAGACCCCTAAAGCTGTATCAGATGTGGCGGATATTCTTTGTAATTGTAATTTGGCGCCTTCCGCCATGTCGTTAGTATTGGTCGCAATCTGTTCCGTTGCCGTGCTTGTTTGCTCAGCGCTTGCTGTCAATTGTTCGGATGTTGAGGCCACGATGAGGGAGTTCTCAATAATCGTGTTCATCATCGTACGTAAAGATAGGCACATCTCATTAAAATCTGTTGCAAGCTCTCCAATCTCATCTTTGCATTTGATTTGTACGGGATCGACCCGCAGGTTCCCCCTTGTTACCAATTTAACCTGATTTACAATTTTGGAGAGAGGTCTAGTAATGGATCTTGCAGTAAGAAATGCTGTCAGTAAGCCTAGAATCACACTTAAGGCTGCTGCTAAGGTGTGTACAAGACTTCCTAATCCTCTACTATGCTCCGATTGTCTAATCACTGCTTCAGCTTCAGAGACGTTGTAATCCTTTAGATCTGTAATACTTTTTAAAGTCGCTTCGTATAATTCTGGAATTTTATTTTGATCCATTTCTTCAGATGGCTTTGTATCTTTGGTAATTCCCGAATTGTACATGACGACATCTCTATACTTGACCCAAGAAGTATAAAATACCATGTAAAGCTCTTTTTCTTTATCAGAATTAATGTAGTTATTCTTATAGGTTTCAATATCTGCGTCCATTTTTGATGCGGTTTTTTTCATTGTTTCTAGGGTGTCATTTGTTATGTCAGGCTGTGCTGCTGACGAATTCTTATCCTTCGCAGAAGGAGTAGTACCATTTGGAGGTCCTCCCGCAGGCATCATTTTAATTAAAACAGACAATACACTGTTTCGGTCTAAAAGATTTACTGAACTTTGCATATCGCCTAATAAGATCACAGAGGGCATGGATGAAGATCCTATTTTGTTTATTGTCTCTCCTAGGCTTCGCATAATACTGTTACCGATCAGGGACGAAGATGAGCATAAAAGAATGATGATCAGAGCCATACCGTACAGTTTCTTACTAACCGTTAATTTGAACATTTGAGCAATTTCTCCTTATACTTGAATTCATGATGTTACATCAATGGTTCGACATACAAAAGGTAGAATCATTTATTTTGCGACATATACATATGTGAAAAAAGAGTGACTCCATACTCGCTGTCAGCGAATGAGAAGTCACTCTTTTTGCATTACCTATTAATAGACATCGCGTTGGTAGCGTCCTTGCTTTTGCAGTTCGCTAAGATAGGCTTCCGCTTCTTCAGCGGAAAGTTTGCCTTCTTGTTCAATGATCTGAAGAAGTGCGTTGTGGACATCCTTCGCCATGTTCGTCTTATCTCCACACACGTAGAAGTAGGCTCCTTGTTCCAGCCACTCAAACAATTCTTGGCTGTTCTCCAGCATTTTGTGCTGTACATATACTTTTTGCTCACTGTCGCGGGAGAAAGCAGCGTCGATCTTGGTCAGAACGCCGTCTTGTTGATAGCCTTCCAGCTCGTCTTGATAAAGGAAATCCGTCGCGGCATGCTGGTCTCCAAAGAATAACCAGGATCTTCCTGTTGCTTTCGTCACGGCGCGCTCTTCAATGAAGGAACGGAACGGAGCAATACCTGTCCCCGGACCCACCATGATGATATCTTTCTCTTGAGCTTCCGGCAAATGAAAGTGTTTATTGATTTGAACAAATACTGGCAGTGTATCGCCTTCTTGAATACGCTCGGCAACCTGAACGGAGCATACACCTTTGCGTTCACGTCCGTGAGTTGTATAGCGAACAGCACCAATTGTTAAATGCACTTCATCCGGATGAGCGGCAATACTGCTGGCGATGGAATAGAGACGAGGGGTCATTTTTCTTAAAAGAGAAACGATTTCTTGGGCCGAAGCCTTCCATGGACCGAAATCGCGCAGCATATCGAGTAAATCGCGGCCGTTCGTATATTCTTTCAGCTGATTTGCGTTCTCAGCTAACAAGAGATTTCTCAATGCTTCGTTTTCCGAATATTCTACTGCTTGTTGTAGAATCTTTTTGGATAGCAGCGTAATTTCGAAATGATTGGTCAGCGCATCCTTAAGTGTAAGTGAATCGCCTTCTTTACCAACCGTAACGATAGTATCTCCATCCAACTTTAATTCTTCAAGAAGAGCAGCTACCAGCTCTGGGTCGTTCTGAGGAACAATGCCGAGGGCATAGCCAGGAAGATAAGAAAGGTCGGAGCCTTGTAAGGATAATTCGAGATGCCGCGTTTCTTTTTTCGAGCCGGTTCCGTTTAAGTTAACATTTTTGAGAACTTTCGCTGGAAACGGGTTCGTCCGCGAGTAAGCTCCAGGGCCTTTTTGAACATCAGTTGACTGCATTAATCTTCACCTCAAAAAAATTATATTAATTTAGAATATCACAGGACGAAATAAGAATTCAATCCAATGTCTCATTAAATATCAAAATAACGCTTACATGTATCGGTAAGTAAGGCTATTTTGTTTTACAATAGCACGTATTTATTTTGATACAGATTGCTCTTACCGAGGTATTCTCTCCTCTTTTTTGCGTTTAGCATCAAGCATCCTCTGATCGGAATGCCGGCTTAGTGTGGTTAAATCATCGCCGTCATCGGGATACAGACTGATTCCGAAGCAGGCCGAAACCGATATATAACTTCCCCCAATACGAAATGTTTCAGTCTGCAGCTTGTTCTCCACTTGATGAATCCAGGCTTCAACCTCTTTTTTACTCGTATAAAACCGCGACATTAATAGAAATTCATCGCCTCCAACCCTTGCAGCAAATTCCTGTTCAGAAATACTGCTTCGCAGAACTATTCGCGATATGAACAAGCAGGCGGTCACCTGCTTCGTGACCGTAATGATCGTTAATCTCTTTGAAATTGTTTAGATCCACGTAGACGACAGTTAATTTGCACCCCGACTCCCGAGCGGTTTGCATCTCCTGCTCGAAGCGTTCCCTCAAATATTGTCGATTCGGTAAGTCCGTCAACGTATCGTGATTGGCACGATGCTGCAGCATTCGTTGATAGTTCTCGAGTTCACCCATCATATTATTGAAGCTTTTCTTCAAGGAAGAGATTTCGTCGTTACCGGTTATTTGAAATCGTGCTGTAATATCCTTGCTTTCCGTAATCCGGTCCACGCTTGCAGTCAAGGTTGCAAGTCTTCGCAGCACCGATCGATTCAGGAAGATCAGCACGATGAGGGAGAACATGATCGCAGACAGGAATAAGGATATTACCAGCAAGCGGAAATTTTGCAGACCTTGGCGATAAATATCCCGCTGCTGAGATATGCTGAGCGTAAACGCAGCTTTGCCTTCAAGGTCGTACATCTGGCTGTATCCGGTAATGGTATTGCTGTCTTGAGGAACCGTCCAGATCTCCGAATGGGGAAGAATCTGATGCTCAGGCAGCTTGGCCACTGGCAGGGAGCCTTGAAGAGGCGCCTGGTCCACAGGTTCTAGCTCAACAGAGATCAGCATTCTGTCCGATATGGATTGGGTGTAGTCCTCATCGAGGGCGCGCCCCAGGATTAAAGTACCGCGCATATCCCCGGTGAAGTCGCTCTTAAGAATCGGCGAGGAATTCAAGAGAATGTTTTGTTCATCGACATGAACGATGCCGCCAGTAATGATTTTTGGATCTTGCTTAGCCTGCAGCTGAGCGGCATGGCTCTGAATGTAGGCATACAACTTATCATTCAAAACATCCACAGTACCGGTCGTTTTGTTATATTCCAAGGCGAGCACGACCTTATGGTCATTATTCAAGTAAATCGCATATTCAAACCCGTTCGTAGAAAAGTCATCAGAGCTGTAGTTTCTTTCTAAGTAAGGGTCATCTGAACTCGACTCTCCATTCTTTCCCATAAATTCATAGCTATCATCCCAACAGGACCAACTGATGTTGATGGAATACAGTTTGTTTATATCTTCATTTATCAAATTAATCACCCTATTGGTGTATAAAAGCGTATCGCGCTTTTCCAACTCCAGATAGTTTTGCATCACTATTTTTTCAGCCAAAACGGCGATAACGGACATGAGCAGGATCGAGGAAAGAACGATAAAGAAGATGATCTTGTGACGCAGAGACATGAGGCTCTCTCCTTTTTCTGAAAGATGTGAATACATAATTGTTGTGAATTCATACACATTCGTGTAGAAGAAAGAAAATTCCTTTCAATTTGGTGATAGAGCTGCGATGTGGAATCCCAAGCCAGAAGATGAGAATCATGGACGAAATATGTCCATACATTAGGGAAAGTAAAGTATGAATAATGAAGGGGGAAAGCTCATGCACGATCAACCAAGGTTACCATATCCTTCAATCGCTTCACCCTTTTTCTCCGGTGGGCACAAAACGATGGAAGTCATAGGGGAAGGAACGGTCTCAGCAGCACCCAACAAGGCCATTATCGTTCTTGGTGTGATATCAGAGAGTATAAGCCTAACGGAGGCCCAAAAAGAAAATGCAAGCTCTGTCACTCATATCATCGAAGCCTTGCTGCGATTATCCGTTCCGAAAGAACATATTCAAACAACGCAGTACAGTATTGACATTCAATATAACTATGAAGATGGCAAGCAATTGTTTAGGGGGTATAAAGTAACCCATCTGCTCCAAATAACCAACGATCACATCGATATGACGGGAAGCATCGTGGATACTGCCGTGAAATATGGGGCCAACACGGTCTCGAGCATTCAATTCACCATGGCGAATCCAGAAATCGCCTACAATCATGCATTATCCATCGCGATCAAAAATAGCCTGCTCAAGGCAACAACCATAGCAAGAACATTAGGCGTGACGGTTCATCCTACTCCATGTCTGGTTCAAGAGTTATCACGTATGCAAGGCCCAACGCCCTATCATGCTGCGCCGTTATATGCGAAAAGTGAAGGTACTCCAATTCAGCCCGGTGAATTACAAATTTCCGCCTCGATCAAAGCTAATTTTATCTATTATTCATAGTAGGTGCAGGTGCATCATAAAACAAAATCCCGAAGCTGGCCGGTATGAAATTCTACCGAATAGGCTGTGCCTGGACGATCACAGTCTGGGTACGGCCTCATTACATGAGAATATTGATATAAAAAATGAGAATTTTAAGTGTACATCGAGAAGATTATGATCAATAATAAATATAGGAACTCATTTACTATGATGTTAATGATACAAATTGTATCAAACCTTTCGTTGTGCAGGAGGAGGCGGATAGGCGTTTAACGTTGTCCTGAACCGATATGGGACGGTTAAGGTTGTATCAATATGTATCATCAAACATCATCAAGCTGCTATTCATTGTAAGCGCTATCGAGGATGAGAAAGGTAGGAGAAGCGTGACTAATTTAGGTAAATATTTTAAAAAAGTAACCGTCAATCTTATGGGTATTACTTTGTCGATCTCGTTGGTGGGGACACCTGCGATCACGTATGCCGATACACAACCGGTCCTCCAAGTAGAGAACCAAGGAACATTTACACTGCCAGCTTCACAGGCTTTAACCGGTTCGCACACCGTTTCCTTCGATCATTATTCTCTTATGATTGATGGCAAGCGTACATTCGTATATTCAGGTGAGTTTGACTATTGGCGTCTGCCAAGTCAATCCGAATGGCTCGATGTCCTGCAAAAGATGAAGTCCGCCGGATTTAATGCGGTTACTATTTACTTCAACTGGGGCTTCCACTCTCCGGCACCTGGACAGTATGATTTCACAGGTATTCGTGATGTGGACAAACTTCTAACTATGGCCGAGCAAGCTGGGATATACGTGATCGCTAGACCGGGACCGTACATCAACGCCGAAACGGATGGCGGCGGCTTCCCAGGTTGGCTCATGAAGCAATCCGGCCGTGCACGCTCATCGGCGTCCGATTATACGCAGGCTTATCAAGAATGGTTGACTCAAATCGATTCCATTATTGCTAATCACCAGATTACAAATGGCGGAAGTGTTATTTTGTATCAAGTAGAGAATGAGTATACGGGCTCGGATTCGACCTATATGAAGCAGCTTGCGGACAAAGCACACGCTGACGGCATCAATGTTCCTTTGTTCCACAACGACAAGAGCGGTCCTAGAGGAACGTGGGCAAGCGGAACAGGTGCACCCGATATGTATGCTTTTGACAGTTATCCAAGTCTTGGCGGTCTTCCGACCTATTACGGAGATTCTCATAATTTTGCTCCTAATAGTCCGATTTTTATTGCTGAACTCGGCGGCGGTTGGTTCGATCCTTGGGGCGGAAAAGGGTTTCCCGCGCTAGCGCCATCGCATAACGAGAATTACGAGAACATTGTCTACAATCACGTGGTTTCGCAAGGCGCTACCATGATGAGCATTTATATGACCTACGGAGGAACGAATTGGGGCTATCTTCCATTTCCTGGGGTATATTCTTCCTATGATTACACGGCGGCGATCAGTGAAAGCCGTCAAATCGGGGACAAATATAATGAGGAGAAGCTTCTTGCCACCATGTATCAAACCCTTACTCCACTCACGAAGACGGATTCTCTAAGCGCTGCTGCTCCTAGCAATGCGAATCTGACGATGAATGCTTTGAAAAATCCGGATACGGGTACCCAGTTTTACATACTGCGGCATAGCAATGCTGCATCAACAACGAAAGACACAACTACACTCAACATGACGAGCAGCGATGGCACATATACCATTCCGCAAAAACAGGGCACTTCCATAGAAATAAACGGACAAGAGTCTAAATTCTTGGTCGCCAATTACGAGCTGGGCTCGGAGCATCTGGTCTATTCGACTTCCAATCTGTATACGCATGTGACACAAGGAAATCGGGATACCGCACTTTTTTACGGCGGGCAAGGGTCTGATGGTGAAACGGTCTTACGGTACGCTTCAGAGCCGACCGTCACGGTTTTATCCGGGGATGTAACGTCGACGTATGATCAGGCAACCGGCGACTTGCGTCTGAATTATACACATGACGGGAGCGCAGCGAAGGTACTTATCCAAGAAGGAGACAAGGAGCTTCTACTGCTGCTGACAACCGAGACAACAGCCCGCACGTTCTGGCGCAGTGATACAGGAAGCGGGGCTGTACTGGTACAAGGTCCTTATTTACTGCGTTCTGCATCGACAGATGTGAATGGAACACTAGCGCTTCAAGGCGACAGTGAGCAAGCGGGTACGATTGAAGTTTTCGGAGCGCCATCCAGCCAGATTACATGGAATGGGGTTGCGATGGAAGCGACGTCAACGCCAAACGGTTCTTATGTATTCTCTGTTTCGGCGCCGGCGTCGATTGCGGTTCCGCAGCTTTCCAATTGGAAGTTTTCCTACGAAACACAGCAAGCAAGCCCGGGCTTCAATGATTCCTCTTGGACTGCAGCGGACCATACGACAACCAACAATCCGACGAAGCCTTCAACTCCAACGGTTTTGTATGCGGATGATTACGGATTCCATCACGGGATGATTTGGTATCGCGGTCACTTCACAGCTAGCGGCAACGAAACAGGGATTACGCTTGACGGCGAAGGAGGAGACAACGGGGCGTACGCGGTATGGCTGAATGGGTCTTATCTCGGTTCTTCCCTCAGCGGTACCAAAAAGTTCACGTTCCCATCTGACATTTTGAACAAAGACGGTGACAACGTAGTAGCGGTCATGGTGCAAAATATGGGGCATGACGAAGATGGCGGGTCTAACGATGCCCAGAAGAGTCCTCGTGGTCTACTTCAGGCATCTGTAGAAGGAGCATCCACATCCATTGCTTGGAAAATTCAAGGAAATCAAGGCGGAGAAACGCTTGCTGATCCAACTCGCGGTGTGATGAATGCAGGAGGATTATTTGGAGAGAACAACGGCTGGGCGCTGCCAGGGTTCCCGCAGCAGTCCTGGAGTGACGTTAGTCTTCCGGATAACTGGTCACAGCGCGGACTCCCTGAAGGCGTTGCCTGGTATCGGACGTCCTTCGATTTGAATTTCCCAACGATGAGCGATGTTCCTCTGGGATTAAACATCAGCGACTCGGATTCCAAGAACTATCGCGCCTATATCTATGTCAACGGTTGGCTTGTCGGCCAATATATCAATAACTTAGGCCCTCAGCATCTCTTTTCCCTGCCGCCAGGTGTATTGAATCCAAACGGCAGCAACGATGTAGCCATAGCGGTCTGGGCGCTTGACGGTACATCAACTGGGCTTGGGCAGGTAAGTCTTCAGCAGCTTGGAAATTATGCAGGCGGCGTTCCTGTGCAAATGAACAATAGTCCAGACTACGGCACGCTGTTCTCCGGCGTATCGCCGACGGTTACAGACAACGCAGTGATGTCACTCACATCACCGTCTACAACCATTGCTGGCGGTCAAACAGAAACGATCACAGGGGTTCTTACAAACAATGGAACTCAGCCTATTGAGGTAAGCAGTGTGAATCTGGATACACCAACGGATTGGACTGTTTCGATAAAGAGCGGGAACGTAAGCGGAAGCCTTGAACCCGGTCAATCGCAAAAGGTAGAGTGGAATGTAACGCCTCCAAGCTACTATCCGGGGTATCTGGTGCAGTTGAGCGCGAACGCGACCTATACGGATACAAAAACAGATCATACAAGTGCCATCCTGTCTATAGGAACGGCAGCAATCAGCTCGACAGCGGTATCCGGCATTACGCTGGATAAGTCGATCCTGCATCTCGTGCCGGGTACCACCATGCCGCTAATCGCAGTCATTACGCCTGCCGATGCGTATAACAAAGCAGTTACTTGGAGTACCTCGGACCCTACTGTTGCAACCGTAGATCAGAATGGGAACGTAACGGGTGTTTCACTTGGAAATGCCGTGATAACGGCCAAGACACAGGATGGCGGCTATACCAAATCAGCCGATATTACCGTGCAAGCGGATCAAACGGCTGTCACGGGTGTAAGTGTGAATACGTCTGAATATCATCTTGCTTCGGATTATTTCTCAGGAACCAACCCATCGGCTTATGCGCCAAAGACACAATTGATTGCAAGCATTCAACCTGTCGATGCGACCAATACACGAGTGACTTGGAGCTCAGACAATCCGTCTGTAGCAACGGTTGATGCATCTGGAGTGGTAACAGGACTTACGGAAGGAAAGGCCACCATCAAGGCGACTACCGTGGACGGCGGTTATTCGGTAACGACTAGTGTGTATGTTCCGACGATCAGCGAAAGCTTTGAAAATCAAACCTCAGGCTCTAATTGGGGTGTCACCAAGGGCAGCACAGCAGGCGCTATAGCCGCATCGGTAGGCCCAGCGTCAGGTGTAACGGGTCAGGTGCTCAATTTCACGGGTGGCGGAACCGGTGCACGCAGTGCTTACAAAACATTAGCCACGCCGGTTGCAAGCAGCAAGGTGGAGCTCAAGTTTGATTGGAATGTAGGGTCCCCTAGCAGCGGCACGGGCCAGCTTCGAATCCAAGACAGTTCCCATCATACGTATGTTGCCATCGGGGTTCCGACAGGGGCGGCTAATCGAATGGTCTATACAACCGATCCTACGTTGATTTCTTCCGGTACTGTGCTTTCGACATCGAATGCCACACAAGTCGCGAGCAGCGGATTTAATACAGCAAACGCTACGTATCATGTAGGTGCAACTCTCGATATGGAAAACAAACTAGTAAGCTTCACGCTAACGAATGCAGCAGATGCAGCGCAGACTGCGACAGTGACGGTTCCGTTTGCAGCTGGCGTCTCCTTCAACAACAACTTTGGCGGACTCGAGCTTTATGCAACACGAAATTCCGGCGCTACCATGTCATGGGCTCCGTGGCTCGACAATTTTAATGTGTATAAGCTGATGTCCGTCAATAAGACGTCGCTGCAAGCGGAAATTACAGCCGCACAAGCATTGAACAGCGATAGTTACACAGCGGAATCGTGGGCATCGCTGCAAGAGGTGCTGAATACATCCGTCAACGTCAGCGCGGACACGAATGCCACACAGGAACAGGTTGATGCGGCGGCAGCAGCACTACACACGGCTGTTACTGAGCTGCAGATTGTATCGGGAGCGCTTCTATCCGGCAGCGATACTGTAAAATCCGGACAGTCGATTACACTGACCTACGGTCTTCAAGGAATTGCGCAGCAATCTTATGCGCAGGATATTACGTTTACCTATGACCCGGATCAGCTGGAATTTGTTTCAGCGGATTCACTGAGTGAACAATTTGTCATTGTTGAGAAAGCTGCAACATCAGGTCAAGTGCGTCTGATTACAGCTAACTTGGGGGAGACCATCAGTCGAACGGAGATTGGCTGACCTTAACGTTTAAGGCTGCATCGACACAGCCGACTGAAACATCGGTAGCCGTATCGAATGTGGTTGTAGCAGACGATACAGGTGCGGAAACACAAGTGAACGGCGCGTCGCACAGCATCCAAATTACAGCTGTAGACACTGCAGCGCTTAGTGAGCTGATTGCCAGCGCTCAAAGCCAGCATGATGCGGCAGTGGAAGGAACGGGTGCAGGACAGTATCCTGTAGGCTCCAAAGCAGCGCTTCAAGGTGCAATTGACAGTGCGAAGGCGGTGCTTGCGAATCCGGATGCGACGCAGGCTGATGTTACCCAGGCGGTCAATAATTTGACTGCGGCACTGCAAGCATTCACAAGCTCTGTTGTAAGCGTAGATACGACGGCACTTCGCACATTGATTGTCAGTGCCCAAAGCCAGCATGATGCGGCAGTGGAAGGATCTGCGGTCGGACAATACCATCCTGGTTCGAAAGCACTCCTTCAAACCGCTATCGACAGTGCTAATGCGGTTCTTGCTAACGCAGCAGTCACGCAAGCGGAAGCAGACCAAGCGGTAACTGCTCTGACGGAGGCGCTGAGAGTGTTCACAGCCTCGGTAGTGCAGCGTACATCAGGTGATGTCAACGAAGACAATAACGTCAGCGTTGGTGACTTGGCACTGGTGGCCGTGGCTTACGGTAAGGCTTCTACAGATGCGGATTGGGATCAATACAAAGCGGCGGATGTTAACGGTGATGGTGTTGTTGACATACTTGACCTTGCAGCAGTTGCGAAGACCATTCTCGAAAAGTAAATGATGTGAAGGGGCGGGGGAATTCCTCCGCCTCTATTTTTTATCAAGCATAGACAGCATGAAAAAATAGATTTCCCCCCTATCAATCATCAGATCGCCTATCACGTCACGCGATGATCATCCGTTACAATATGATTTTACAGGGTGATTACTCAAGGCTTGAAGGGAGAGTTCTTATGTTTTGGACAGTGGAGAAATTACATGCTCGAATTCAGGAATTAGAACCGTTCCGCTATCGCGATGAACGAGTTATAGATACGTTTCGGATCAAACTTGATCCAGATGGTCATATTGAGAGTATCCGTCTGAGGACGGCGACTGGAGTATTATTCGGATAGGGGACCGCTGGAAAGGACGCGATGTCTACTATTGGCTGGCTGCTGATGTAGGAATTCCAGCTGAATGGGCTGGTAGAAAGGTACTCGGCAGGTTTCGATTAGGACAAACCGGAGAAGGGACGAATAGCGGTTTTGAGTCGCTGCTATTTGTGAACGGGGAACCGTATCAGGGCGTAGATTCTAATCATGAGGAAGTGTTTATGCTCGAGAAATTAATAGGATCCGCGGTGCAGCTTCGCTTCCGTTTGTGGTCTGGTTTGGGCGGTTACCAGAATTACCGTGAGATGGAAAGCAAGCTGGAGTTGGCAGCTATGTGCTGGCTAGACGAAGCATGCGATGATCTATACTATACGTCTAAAGCACTGCTGGAGACGGTTCGCATGCTGGATGAGCATCGCCCGGAACGGCATCAGCTGTTGTCCATGCTGGATCGGGCTTATTTGGTCCTTGATTGGTCGAAGCCGGGCAGTGCTACTTTTTACAGCTCGGTTGCCGAAGCTCAGAAGCAGCTGCAAGCGGAGCTCTCAGCCATGCCCAAGCTGCATGCCGTTGTCGTTCAGTGCATTGGCCATACGCATATCGACGTGGCCTGGCTCTGGCAGCTGAAGCATACTAGAGAGAAGGCAGCGAGATCGTTTTCTACGGTTTTGCGATTAATGGAGCAGTACCCGGAGTATGTTTTTTTACAAACGCAGCCGCAGCTGTACGAATATATCAAATCGGATTATCCGCAGATTTATGAGCGTATTAAGCAGCGTGTTCGCGAAGGTCGATGGGAAGCCGGAGGCGCGATGTGGCTGGAGGCAGACTGCAACTTAGCTTCCGGGGAATCGCTTGTGCGCCAGCTCTTGTACGGAACGCGGTTTTTCCGCGAGGAATTTGGCGTGAACTGCAAGTATTTGTGGTTACCGGACGTATTCGGATACAGCTGGGCGCTGCCGCAAATCTTGCGGAAATCCGGTATTGAAACCTTTATGACAACCAAAATCAGCTGGAATCAATACAACCGTATGCCTCACGATACATTCAAGTGGCGCGGCATCGATGGTTCGGAAGTTTTGACGCATTTTATTACGACACCGGATCCCGGTTCGAGCGAAGGAGCTTTCTATTATACGTACAACGGGAAAGTGACGCCGACATCGGTGCAGGGGATTTGGGAAGGCTACCGGGACAAAGCGCTGAACTCTTCGTTACTGCTTGCCTATGGCTACGGGGACGGAGGCGGGGGAGTCAACCGCGAAATGCTGGAGATGAGACGCAGGCTGGATCAGATACCAGGCATTCCAGCTGTGAAAACTGGACGCGCCGACACCTATTTTGAAGAGCTGCAGCAGCAGGTTCAACATTCACAATCCTATGTGCATACATGGGATGGAGAACTGTATCTGGAGCTGCACCGAGGCACCTATACCAGCCAAGCATACAACAAGCGGATGAACCGCAAGCTGGAGCTGTTGTATCGGGAAACGGAATGGCTGCAGGTGATGGGCAGCTTGTTAAACGGGAGCGAACGTGAAGCAGGTGCTGATCCCCATCAGTCCTTACTGGAGGGTTGGAAAATTATTCTACGGAATCAATTCCACGATATTATTCCGGGCTCATCGATTCGTGAGGTGTATGAAGACAGTCGGGCGGAGTATGACGAGGCTCTATCTATGGGACGGAAGGAGTGGGAACGTTCCGTCTCGTTATTAGCTCGGGATCAATCCGCGCGTGAGGTAGTCGTATTCAATAACGCTTCATGGGAGCAGACCCATATCGTGTGCTTGCCTGAAACTACAGAGGTTCAAAATGGAGCTTGGGTGGATGCTCATCATCATCCGCTTGAGTCTCAAATTGTGGATGGAAGACTGTGGGTGAAGGTGGAGAACATTCCATCCATGGGTTACGTTACGATTCGACCGATGGAATCGTCGGAGCCACATACGCAAGCGAAAGCGCCACAACAGGCCGCATTCGACCAACTCGAGAATGGCTTCATCACGCCATTTTACGAAATCAAATGGAATGCAAAGGGTCAAATAGAGAGGCTCTATGATCGTGTGGAACGCCGGGAAATACTCGCCCAAGGCCAAACCGGCAACCGCTTTGAAGTCTTCGAGGATAAGCCGAAGGGCCGGCACGAGGCATGGGATATCGATATTTTTTATACAGAGAAGAAGCAAGAAGTGGAAGATTTGGTACAGGTCGAGGTGACGAGTCTGGGGAGCTTGGCTGCAATCGTACGTTTCAGATGGACGTATATGGAATCTGAGATTGTACAAGACATGGTGCTTTATGCGCATAGTCGCCGCATTGATTTTCGAACGCATGTCAATTGGAACCAGCAGCGCAAATTGCTCAAGGTTGCCTTTCCAGTGCGGATCCGGGCGACGGAGGCGACCTACGATATTCAGTTCGGCAACGTTAAGCGTCCTACCCATTGGAACACAAGCTGGGATTATGCGCGATTTGAAACGGTTGGCCATCAATGGGCGGATCTATCTGAGCGTGGGTACGGCGTCAGTCTCCTGAACGATTGCAAATACGGCTATGATATCAAAGACAATGTAATGAGACTTACATTGATTAAAGCTGCCATGGTTCCAGATCCAACGGCGGATCTTGGAGATCATGAATTTACGTACTCCCTGTATCCGCATGCCGGAGACTGGTATGAAGGGGGAACGGTGCAGGCCGCATGGTCGCTGAACAATCCGCTTACCTGCGCGCCAGGTCGACCTGCTTCAAGCTCGTTCAGCTTGTTCCGCGTATCCTGTGATCATGTCATGATCGATGCGGTGAAAGTTGCGGAGGATCAAGACGCGATCGTCTTACGCGTGCATGAATTCGCTGGTAGAAGAGGGCAAGTAGACATTCAGAGCGATGCTGCCATAGAGTCCTGGCAGGAATGCGATCTTCTGGAGCGGCCGCAAGGAGATATGCATGCTGCGTCCTCGATTTGTATGGAGATCAAGCCTTATGAGATCCGGACATTTTTGATTCGATTTAAGTAGTTTTCGTGAACATGCCGCAAGATTACCTTGCGGCATTGTTTGCGTTTACTGCCAATTCCACATCGGATCCGGTAACTGAAGACAGTTGAATTGGCATACGGACACAGTTGAATTACCACTCCCGCATGTCTGTGAGCTTGTAATATGCTTAGACTACATTAAGTTGAAGGAGCAGATATGATATGCGCAGAAGGAGTTCCCTATTCAATTCCTATCTCTTTATTTTTCCAAGTTTGTTTTTAACCTTAGCGCTGGGAATCTACCCGCTGATTTGGGCGTTTCGCTATATGTTCTACGATTACCAGGGCTACGGCAAAGAACGATTTATCGGTATCGATAATTTTACAAGGTTGCTGCGCGATACAGAGTACTGGCATTCCGTGTACAACACGCTTATCTATGCGAGCGGCAAGCTGATTATCGTCCTGCCGCTGTCCCTGATCCTGGCTGTTATTTTGAATCGCGGTATCAGAGGAAAAGTATTCTTGCGTGCCGTGTATTTCATGCCAACGATTATTAGTACCTCTGTCATGGCCATCGTCTTCTTTACGATTTTCAATTCGTATAACGGATTGCTGAATCAATTCTTGCTGAAATATGGCATCACCTCCAAAGCCATCGATTGGTTGGGTCCGGATTATGCGATGCTAACGGTGATCATCATGGCTGTATGGGGAGCCATCGGTAATTACATGCTCCTGTTCATAGCCGGTTTGCAAGGGATCCCGGATGATTTGTACGAGAGTGCATCCATTGACGGAGCTAATGTCGTGCAAAAGTTTTGGTATATCACGATCCCTCTGCTCGGACCTGTTCTGCAAATGATTGTGATGCTCGCCATCATCAACGCTCTGAAAGGCTACGAAAGTATTATGGTCATGACCGAGGGCGGACCTTTTGGCAAAACAGACGTCATGTATCTGTATGTGTACAAATTGTTCTTCCCAGTGTCGGCGGCCAGTCCGACTGTTCAGCAGATTGGTTACGGCAGCGCTGCAGGCTTTGTAACGGCGCTCATTGTCGGTGCAATTACCATACTATATTTCGCAATGTCCAAACGATTGAATCAGGATTAACAGGGAGGGTATACAAGGATGAGCAGCATGAAATCAAGCGGTTTTCAGAGCGGCCGCTTTATTGGGCAGAGTATAAAATGGATCTTTCTGATAGCGGTAGCCTTTTTCACGATATTTCCGATTATTATGGCGATGCTCGGTTCGGTCAAGACGAATGCGGAGCTGACAACAGGGGCTACCATACTGCCTACAGTTTGGCAGTTCGCCAACTACGCCACGGCATGGGAAAAGGCGAATTTTTCACAGTTTACATGGAACAGCCTCTTTATCAGCTTAGTGGTAACGGTCGGAACCCTGCTTGTGGCAACCATGTCAGCTTATGCAGTGGATCGGACGAAATTCCCGGGCAAACAAGTGTATGTAGCGTTGCAGGCGAGTACGATGTTCATATCCATTGGCGCCGTGGTGTTAATGCCGCAGTTCAATCTAATGGTGAAGCTTGGTTTAAATAAATCGCTCTGGGGTGTTATCATCATCTTGATCAGCTCCCATGCCGTGATCTATTTTATGCTGATCGGCTTTTTTAAAGCGATTCCGAAAGATCTCGATGAAGCTGCCTATATTGACGGCTGCAATTTCTTCACGGTGTACTGGCGGATTATTCTCCCGTTATTGCGTCCAGCACTCGGCGTCACAGCCTTGTTCACGTTCCGGGGCGCATGGAATGAATATATCCTGCCGTTGGTATTCACGATGACGAATCCGAAGCTCCAGACATTAACAGTTGGATTAGCAAATTTACGCTACGGAATAGGCGCGGCGGCAGAGGCTCATCTCATGATGGCCGGAGCTTGTCTATCTTTCCTGCCTATCCTCGTCGTCTATGTGTTGGCGAATAAATCGTTCATTCAGGTAACGGCTGGAAGCGTTAAAGGGTAATGTCCCACCATACGATATAGTGATTTTCCCCCACATGGAAAGTTGAATTGTCCTTCACGGTTGAAGGTGATAACGGTTTAATATGAACACAGCAACAGGTTAGATGCTAAATCATTTGCAAGGAAAAACAGGAGGGTGTTACGAGATGAGTAAAAAAGATGGTAATGAGTGCGCTGCTTGGCGCTGCGATGGTATCTTCCCTAGCCGCATGCGGCGGACAATCCGATCAGCCCCAAAGCACGGGCACAGCAGCTTCAAGTGAAGCGCCGGCAGCTTCTGGGCAAAAGACGAAGCTATCCTACTGGACGATTGACCGTCACGACGCGGATTACATGAAGGATGTCATAAAGAAGTTCAATGAGACGAACAAGGACAACATTGAAGTTGAGATGACAGTTATGGCGGACAACTTTAACCAGTCGGTAGATATCGCCTTTGCCAGCAAGCAAGCACCAGATATCTTCCGGACGAACGATTTCTCCGGTTTTGTAAAGAAAGGTTACTTGCTTCCGCTTAACGATATGATGACGGACGAAATGAAGCAGCGTTACGGCAATTTGCTTGTGGAAGAGAGCAACATGGTGGATGGAAAAGTGTATTCACTTCCAAACACAGGGCAATATTGGAGATTGATTTATAACGTAGACTTGTTCAAAAAGGCAGGCATCAATGAACCGCCAAAAACGATTCAGGAAATGGTTGACGATGCTAAAAAGATAACCGAAGCCGGTAAGGATATTGGCGCTTACGGCTTTGCAGAAAACTTCAAAAATCCGGATTCCGCTTTCGGACGAATTGCGAACCCGATTGGATCGCTTAGCGGAACATCTGTCGTAGACGGTTACAACTACAAAACAGGACAATTCGATTTTGCGGCTGATAAGCCGATCGTCGAGGCACTTCGCCAAATGAAGCAAGATGGCAGCATGCTTCCTGGTGTCGAGTCCTTGGACATCGATCCTCTGCGTGCGCAGTTCGCTGCTGGGAAAATCGGAATGTATTTCAACCACTCCGGTGAACCAGCTGTGTATCAAAGCCAATTCCCGACCAAAATCAATTGGAGCGCGGCACTTCCTCCGACGATCGACGGGAAACAGCAGGGTACGGTTGCCATTGCGAATGCAGGCAGCTATATTGGTATCAATCATGACACACCAAACAAAGATAAGGCTTGGAAATTCCTGGAGTACATTTACAATCTAGACTTCCAGAAGGCTTATCATGAAAAGGGTCTTGGCATCTCGATTGTTCCAGATGTGAACGCCGTCGCACAAAAGCCGACCATGCCGGGGATTGAAGGCTTCCTGCCAACCAAGTTTGACGGCTTGTATGCCCCTACACCGCTTGGTGCTACGGAAACGAAGGTTGAAGGAGTGAAAATCGGCAGCGTGATCATCCGCTACATGCTTGAAGGCGGAGATTTGGATAAGATTCTGGCTGATTTGACTGCACGCTACAATGCGGGATTGGAGAAAGCGAGAGCCGCTGGTGAAACAAAAGCAAAAGCTGACCCAAGCTTTGATCCTAATAAACTGCAAGGCAGTCTTGCCAAATAAGCAATAGAGTTACTGGATACAATAGGGAAATCGGGGGCGCGCAGCTGCAAGCAGCGCGTCTTTCACTATTACCGCTGAGAAAAGGGGGAGACAGCTTGAAAACATGGTATTATCGGCTTTCACTCCGCCGGCGGTTGTGGATATTAGTTCTGATGCTTACCGTCATTTCCATCTCACTCACAGGTACGATGTCGTATTGGATTGCCTTTCGGTCCACGGAAAGCGAAGCGTTCATCTCCAGTCAGAATACGCTCAATAAGTCTGCGCTGGCACTCGACGAAAAGCTGAGACATATCATTGTCACGACCTCATCCATGATGCTCAGCGACGCTTTCAAGAACGCGATGGAGGACGTTGTAGCGAAGAATACAGCATCTTATTATACACGGCTTACTTCATTACAAACGCCACTTGGGCAGATGAAGCTGATTGAGCCTTCCATTCAATCGGCATTAATCTATACGCCGGTTGGCGAGCTGTTTGCTACGAACGATCTGCGAAATGGCCAGATTGGATTTAAGGATTCCTTGTTTTCACGGTATTTGAGCTTACAAGAGCGGGTTACGTGGGTTGAAGATCATGAGGATCCCCTATTCCAAGGACGTCAGAGGGTCATATCGTTAGTAATGAAGCCCATAACGGAAGCGGATGTAAGCGATGTTTATGTGGTAGTTAACGTCAATGAGGATGCAATTAGCAAAGTGATTACAGATGATTTGCTTGACCAAGCCCGCAGTTACTATTTAATTTCTAAAAACGGTGAAACCGTACTGCCGCTAAGCAGTCCTGCAAGCTTATTTCAAAATGATTCTCATTTCTTAAGTCAGCTGCAAAGCGCGGATCGCGGTTTTTTCAAATACGAGAATGACGGCAGTAAATATCTGGTCAATTATTCGCGCCTCTCCATGACCAATGATTGGATGATGGTTAGTGTGCAAAACCAGGAGGATCTGCTTCGTCATGTGAATCGCATTAAAACGACGACACTCTGGATCATGCTTGGCTGCGCGATACTGGCCATCGTGATGTCCAATATTATTTCGAGCTTTCTCTTAAAGCCGCTGCACAAGCTTCAGGGGCTTATGAAGAAGGTAGAGCACAATAACCTCAGTGTGCGCTTCAGCAGCAAATATGAAGATGAAGTGACCCAAGTCGGATTAACGTTTAATCGAATGCTAGGAGAGATTTCTTCCTTAATTGATGAAGTGAAGGAAGCCGAGTCAGAGAAGCGTAAGATGGAGGTTAAAGCGCTGCAGGCGCAGATCGATCCGCATTTTTTGTATAACACACTCAACACGATCATTTGGAAGTCGGAGACATCACAGAACCAGGATGTTACGGAAATGATTACGTCACTCTCTTTATTGTTCCAGTTTGGCCTTAATGGCGGCAACGAGATGACCACCTTAGCCAGGGAGATTGATCACGTCAGGCAGTATCTGATTCTTCAGCAAAAATGCTATGAAGACCTGTTCGAATATTCGATCGAGAAGGAAGATGAGTCTTTATTAGATATACCTATATTGAAAATTATCTTGCAGCCTCTGGTGGAAAACTCCATTCTCCACGGTTTTCAAAGCATGGAGGGGAAAGGGATCATTCGGATTTCGATTTGGAGGACCGGAGATGCTCTGAATCTGCAAGTGGAGGATAACGGTGAGGGCATGGATGTCCGGTCCGTCGACGCCGATATGCGTAGGGAGCAATCGGCACGCAAGAGCTATGCGCTTCGCAATGTATACGGAAGATTACGGCTATACTACGGCAATCAATCTGATATCAGCTTAAGCAGCGAACCTTATGACTCCACCATTGTGAAACTAACGATACCATTGACAGGCGAGTGATAAGCAGTGACGACGGAACTTAGAATGTGTGTAATTGACGATATCCGAACCGTGGTGCAGGGCATTGCCAACCAAATCAATTGGGAGACTTACGGTATATGTATCTCGGGTACGGCCAGCAACGGCGAGCAAGGGATTGAGCTCATCCAAAGGACGGAGCCGCACATTGTCTTGACGGATATCCGCATGCCCAAAATAGATGGACTCGAGATGACCCGACAGGTGCTGGCCATGTATCCGCGGACGAAAATCGTGTTCCTGAGCGGCTATACGGATTTCGAATATGCGCAGGAAGCTCTTCGTTTAGGGGCCTTTGATTATATTGTCAAGCCGTATACCCCTCAGAAAATTATTGATGTGGTTCTGAAAGCGAAGCAGGCGATTGAAGAAGAAATGTCGGAAACGCAGCGCTATCGCGACATGGAACGTAAGCTGCGGGAAAGCCTGCCGTATTTAAGGCAGGAATATTTTCAACTGCTGCTTCAGTTCCCCACGACGCCTGAACAGGCGAAAAGACGTTGGGATTTCTTACAAATACCGCTAGAGCGAGAGCGATTTATCGTGATGCTTACAGAGATCGATCAGTTCTCCGAGCAAACGGACACACTGCCTGTGCAGGAGGTGGAGCTGATTCGGTTCACCGTGCAAAATATTTTGGAAGAAACCTTAAAGGAACATACCAAAGAATTTGTATTCCGGGATCAAACCAATCGGTTTGTAGCTATTTTTAACCCGCCGGCTGATTTAAACGCGGAAGCAATTGCCGAGAAATGCCGTGAGAATGTGAGTGCATATTCCAGATATACGCTATCTGTTGGTCTGGGAGAAGAAGTGCAGGAGATTCATCAGATATCCTACTCCTACTCTCAGGCTATCGCAGCCCTCTCCTATAACTTTTACACTGGGGGCAATACGGTGTACAGCTACCGTCATATGACGCCTGTCTATCAACCGCTGCCGCGCTACTCTCCCGAGAAGGAAAAAGAGCTGTTCTACTGCCTCAGATCCGGCAACCTGCCAAAAGCGAGCAGCATCGTGGATGAGCTTTTCGAGGAAACCGTCCATGCATCCACGCCACCGGCACCAGAGGTGGTTAAAGGGATGTGTGACGAGCTTGCTTTCCTCATTAACCGAGTGTTCTCTGAGAAACTAACACGCGAGGAGATGGAAGGGATTGAACGGCAGCTGTACCATATCAAGAATCTTTCCACGTACAAGCTGAAGGAGCTTCAAGATCATATCAAGGAGATGTGCCGGATCGGCTGCGACATCATTCAGAAGCGCCATGTCGAAGATGTGAATCAGGTCGTCGAGCAGGTGATCGCGCATATTCGTCAAAATGTGGCCTCGAATATGACCGTCAATGATTATGCGAAATTGGTTTATTTGAGCGGCAGCTACTTTGCCAATTTGTTCAAGAAGGTAACCGGGATGACCGTTACCCAATTCGTAACCGCCGAGCGGATGGAGCAAACGAAGGCGCTGCTGCTTGAAGGCAAGCAAGTACAAGAGATCGCTCAAGCTCTCGGTTACGAAGACCGGAGGCATTTTAGCGAATTGTTTAAAAAGCATACAGGCATGACGCCGTCCGAGTTCAAACAGCTGTACACGAAGTGAATGTATAGTTTTAAAATCCAGTAAATGAGGTGCCCTTCATGCGTCAAAAGTTTACCTATACGCCGCCGAAAAACGGTTATCCCGAATGGAATAATAACCCGGAGATTTTCCAATTAAATAGAATGAAAGCTCATGCGACTCTCATGCCATACGATTCGGTAGAAGAAGCATTGAAAGTAAACAGGAGCGGGTCCAGCTATACAGTCTCGCTGAATGGTACATGGAAATTCAGCTTTGCTGAGAACGCGGATCAGCGTGTCGTCAATTTCTATGAAGCAGATTTCGATACGAGCGGCTGGAACGAGATACAAGTACCGGCGCATTGGCAGCTGCAGGGCTATGATTATCCGCAGTATACGAACGTTAGATATCCATGGGAAGGCAAAGAGGATATTAAGCCGCCTTTTGCCCCGACGCAGTATAACCCGGTCGGTTCCTACGTGCGAACGTTTACCGTGCCGGAGGCTTGGAAAGACCAGCCTGTTTATATCAGCTTTCAAGGTGTGGAATCAGCCTTCTACGTCTGGGTCAATGGCGATTTGGTAGGTTACAGCGAGGATTCTTTTACTCCTGCAGAGTTTGATCTTACTCCTTATTTGCTTGACGGAGAAAATAAGCTGGCTGTAGAGGTTTATCGCTGGAGTGATGCCAGCTGGCTGGAGGATCAGGATTTTTGGCGGATGAGCGGGATCTTCCGCGACGTGTATCTATACAGTACGCCGAAGGCGCATATCTATGATTTTAGCGTTGTAGCGGATTTGGATGACGATTACGAGCATGGTCATTTGCAGCTCAAGGCAGCGGTGACGAATGCATTCGGCGAGCAGCTCGGAACTCATAGACTGGAAGCGTCTCTCTACGATCAAAACGGTTATCCTGTTCTCGCGCCCTTGTTGGCGGATCTGGAGCTGAATGATGACCAGCAGCAGGAGATTCAATTTTCTGCAAGGGTAGTGAACCCGCTGAAATGGACTGCGGAGACGCCGTATCTGTACAGCTTGGTGCTGACACTGAAGAATGGCTCGGGGGAACTCGTCGAAGCGGTGAGCTGCCGCGTCGGTTTCCGGCGTTTTGAATTGAAGGATGGACTGATGCAAATCAACGGCAAGCGGATTCTATTCAAAGGTGTAAACCGGCATGAGTTTAACTGCGATACGGGACGAGCGATTGGATATGAGGATATGGTACGGGATATTCAACTGATGAAGGCCTACAACATCAATGCAGTCCGGACATCTCATTATCCGAACCATCCGCTCTGGTACGATTTATGCGATGAATACGGCCTATATGTGATAGATGAAACGAATCTGGAGACACACGGCAGTTGGTCCAATTTCCAGGAAGAGGAAGGCTGGACGGTCCCTGCGAGTAAACCGGAATGGACCGCCAATGTATTGGATCGCGCGAATTCGATGCTGCAGCGGGATAAGAATCATCCATCCATCGTTATTTGGTCGCTGGGTAACGAAGCATGGGGCGGAGATAACTTTATCTACATGCACGATTTCCTACGATCCAACGACCCTACTCGGCTTGTTCATTACGAAGGTGTCACTCGCTGCCGCAAATCGGATGCAGCTTCCGACATCGAAAGCCAAATGTATACACTGCCGCACAAGGTGGAGGAGTATGCGAATTCCAGTCCGAAGAAGCCGTTCATTTTGTGTGAGTACAGCCATGCTATGGGGAATTCCAATGGGAATCTTTTTAAATATTGTGAGCTGTTTGATAAGTACCCTATTTTACAAGGCGGGTTTATTTGGGACTGGATCGACCAGGCCATAAGGACGAAAACGCCGGAAGGCATCGAATATTTGGCCTATGGCGGAGACTTTGGCGATACACCGAATGATGGCACCTTTTGTGGGAATGGTCTTATTTTTGCCGACCGAAGTGTTACTCCTAAATTGTACGAAGTGAAGAAATGCTATCAGAATGTGAAGTTCGAGTCTGTAGATTTGAAGCAAGGCCTGATCCGAGTAACGAATCATTATTTATTTACGAATCTAGACAAGTATGCGCTCAAATGGGAAGTAGCGAAAAACGGTGTGGTTGTTGAGGAAGGCTCCGAGTCTTTGCCGATTGAGGCGGATTCAATTGCAGAAGTAGTATTGCTCTATAAGCTCCCTGCTCATGCATGGGATGGCGAGGAATATACACTTACTGTGCGGCTTCTGGAAAAAACGGACCAGCCATGGGCGAATGCGGGTCATGAAGTAGCATTTGAACAGTTCCTCCTTCCTGTTGAGACGCAGGCTGTAGAAGCTTTACCTGCTCTTTTGATGCAGACGGAAGAGAACGATCATGCTTTCATAGCGTTCTCTACGGATTGTAGAGTGATCTTCAGCAAGCTGACAGGTGATTTGACTTCTTATGTGGTTAAGGGAGTCGAGTTCTTGAGAGAAGCTCCCGCACCTAACTTTTGGCGAGCTAGTATTGATAATGATAAGGGCAACAAGCTTCCTGTACGAAGTAGGGATTGGAGGGAAGCAGGCCAGAAACGGAAGCTGAATGCCATGAATATTCGCACGTATCCTGACAAGATCGAGGTTCAAGTAGTGTACACACTGCCTACGGCAACTGCTTCCTCTTGTACAGTGCTGTACGTCCTAAGCGGGGATGGGGAGATCCGGATTCGCGAAGAGCTGCATCCAGGCCGTAACCTTCCGGAAATTCCGGAGGTCGGGATGATGTTCCAGCTTGACGGAAGCTTTGAGAATCTGAAGTGGTACGGCAGAGGCCCCCATGAGAATCATTGGGATCGCGCTGAGAGTGCTAGGTTAGGCATTTACGAGGGAAAGGTAGCCGACCAATACGTTCCGTATTTGCGCCCTCAGGAGTGCGGGAACAAAACGGATGTCAGATGGGCGGAGCTTACCCGTGCCGATGGCATTGGGGTGCGGATTGAAGGCGCACCAACCGTAGAGCTGAACGCGCTGCCTTATACACCTGCCGAACTGGAAGAGCATGATCATATGTATAAGCTGCCCTTCAGCGATAAGGTCGCTCTGCGAGTGAACTACCGGCAAATGGGGGTCGGCGGCGATGATAGCTGGATGTCGAAAACGCATCCCGAATTTACGCTGTACGCCAACCGCAGCTATGCATACAGCTTTACAATGAAAGGGATTACTCAGTCATAATGGGGGAATGAGCAGTGGCACTGAAAGCATCCATGATCGTGGACAAAGATTTTATTCTGGCAGAGGTAGACCCGCGAATTTACGGTTCGTTTATCGAGCATCTTGGACGTGCGGTGTATGGCGGGATTTATGAGCCCTCCCATCCAACGGCTGACGAGCGCGGTTTCCGCCAAGATGCTTTGGAGGCTATTCGAAGATTGCAGGTTCCCATCATCCGGTACCCGGGAGGAAATTTCGTATCTGGCTACAATTGGGAGGATGGCGTAGGTCCTCAAGAGGAGCGCAAGCGTAAGCTGGAGCTGGCTTGGTGGACCACAGAAACCAATCAGGTCGGTACGAATGAATTCGCAGATTGGGCTAAGCTTGCCGGGTCAGAAGTTATGATGGCGGTTAATCTTGGTACCCGTGGCGTGGATGCTGCGCGGAATTTGGTTGAATATTGCAACCATCCGTCGGGCACTTACTGGAGCGACCTCCGCATTTCTCATGGCTACAAGGAGCCTCACAAGTTCAAAACATGGTGCCTAGGCAACGAAATGGACGGACCTTGGCAAATTGGCGCCAAAACGGCTGTCGAGTATGGGCGATTAGCCAATGAAACGGCTAAAGTGATGAAGTGGGTGGATCCGAGTCTGGAGCTTGTCGCTTGCGGCAGCTCCAGTCGGGGAATGCCGACCTTCGCAGATTGGGAAGCGACCGTGTTGGATTTGACATATGATCAAGTAGATTATCTGTCACTGCATACGTACTACAACAATAATGAGAACAATTCGGAGAATTTTCTTGCCCGTTCCATGGATATGGATCAGTTCATCGGGACTGTAGCTTCCATCTGTGATTACGTCCAAGCTAAGAAGCGTAGTAAAAAGAAGCTTTACCTTTCCTTGGACGAGTGGAACGTTTGGAATTCGATCGGCACCAGCCGTGCATCCGAACGCTGGCAGGTTGCGCCGGCTGAATTCGAGGATACCTATACCCTTGAGGATGCCCTTGTTGTCGGCTGCTGCCTGATCACGATGCTCAAGCATGCCGATCGGGTAAAAATGGCTTGTTTGGCACAGTTAATTAATGTTATTGCGCCGATCATGACAGAAAACGGAGGACCTCTCTGGCTGCAAACGACGTATTATCCTTATCTTCATGCTTCGCTTTATGGTAGAGGAAAGGTTCTGCAGCCTGTCATCCGATCGCCTAAATACGATTCCAAAGATTATACGGATATACCATATTTAGAAGCCATCAGTGTGTATAACGAGGAACAGGGCCACATTACGGTGTTTGCAGTAAACCGGCATCTTGAAGACATACTTGATTTGGATATCAACCTTCGCAGCTTCGGCCGTGTTAAGCTCATCGAGCATGTGGTACTGGAGCACGACAATATCAAAGCAACCAATACCAAGCTCCATCCAGAACAAGTGATTCCTCACAACCGCGGTACTGCACGGATAGAAGACGGCCATATCCACGCAAGATTATCCAAATCTTCATGGAATGTGATTCGTTTAGAAGTTATTCATGAAAACTAATAAACAAGGTCAGTCGGCGTTTTGCCGATTGACCTTGTTTGTCATAAAAGAAGAACTTGGGGATCCCCGTTGTTCTGAAAAAATAAAGTATTAGATATACTGAGAAAATAAAGTTGTAGACTGGGGGCATTAAGCTAAACGGGCAGGTTACTGGAGCAAAAATTCGATCCACAAATTGGTTCATATTGCTATAATATGAATTAGCATAGAAGGGGGAGCGTTATATGAAAATAACTGATGTTCCATTTTGTACAATTGACTGGAGCAAAATAAACACTACTCAACATCCTGGTATTGAAGGTTATGCGAATTGGCGTACATTTGAGATGGGGAACATCCGAGTACGAATGGTAGAATATTCTCCTGGTTATATTGCCGACCATTGGTGTGATAGAGGTCACGTTTTATTAGTATTAGAAGGAGAACTATATACTGAACTTTCAGATGGAAGAGAATTCAAACTTACTCCAGGAGTCAGTTACCAAGTGGCTGATGGAGCAAATCCGCATAGGTCCTATACTAAAACTGGTGCGAAATTGTTTATTGTAGACTAACTGTAATTATTTCAGCTCATTATAAAGGCTACTGCACAGTAAGCATTGTTGCATGAACGGAGAACGATATTAATCCCTAATTTACGTAAGCTTTGAACTGCTCAATATCGTCTCAGCAGCTTTGTTTCGGCTAAATTCTCATGCTTGACTATTGAGCGAATTATTCTTGAAAGAGACTACTCTGTAGAGTCAATATAATCCTTAACTATGCTACCTCCCCAAATAATCTCAGCAAGAGATTGAGCTGTGCATGAATTGATCGAGCTTTTGGTGACGTTTAAGGATATCAATCAAGAAACGGAGTGTGAACATGCATGTTGAATGAACAACAATTGAAAAAGCTTAAAGAAATTAGTCATCACAATACATTTGTTAGTGCATGTATAGGAGTTTATGAATCTGGAGGGATTACACTCGAAGCTGCCATGCTCCGAATGATCGAGGAGTTGGTTAAGCAGAATAAAGCACAGTATGATATCCATTCAGATCCCCATCATTCGGGGATTTTTTATTTCAATGTACCTATGTTTGTGTCGTGAGCTCGTGACACTTACATAGGTGCATAATCGTGGGGGATATTCAAATAGCAGCAGTCTAGGACTTTATATTCACGTCCGTAACTGCTGCTGTTCCGTTCCTATGGGGCAGTCTAATACTTATTTTTCAGAATCTGACGGTTTTGCAAATCGAAACACCGCTTCCATAAGAATGGCCAGCCTGCCGCCATCTACTTGAGCGTGGCATTGCCCGCTGTGATCCGGAGGATGGGACGCTTTGCTTAAGGGATTCCAGAGCGCTGCATTCGCTTGAAATGAGAACGTATACGATTGGTCCGTCCCGTTTACTAACAGGTAGAACAGAATTTGTTCCTCCCGAAGTACCTTGTACATTTGAAGCCCTTCGGTCAATTCGGGATCAATCGGCAGACGATGAGCGATAATGCCGGAAGAGTTATTTGTTTTCGGGTAGAGTAAGGTCAAATAGCCGCTACCGCTATCGCCGCTGATTTGGAGATGCTCTTGAACAGCTAAAGGATAGTCTCCGGATACTGCTCCATAGTCTCTTGTTACAGAGAACCTGTCCGGCTGCAGGAAGGTTACCTCCAGATTCATTTCATTCAGGCAGCGAGCCGTGACCCGATTCCGCTCAATTTCAGAGGATGAGCTCATGGTATGCAAATTCCAAACGCTGCAATTCTGACTGCGGATATGATCCCAAACCACATACACGTCAGCACCGGCTTTGACGTAGGCAAAATGGCGGCGATAGACTTCGGTGTGCACATCGGGAATAAAGCTTCGGACATAATCCAATGGGTCAGAGAAGTAAATTTCCTCACACATGCTCTTTAACGGTCCGTTTTGTATATGACCTGTTTCATCTAGAAATTGAACAACATTATGCGCATGACCGTTTACGTACCAGTGACGGTCTCCATTGTAATACCCTCCGGTTCCGGGGTCCAAGGTTAGAGGGGTCCCATTCGCCCATATGGAGAAGTGGCCTTCGTCATGGTGGGCATGATAGGTAAGCGGTGAAGTTTCGAAAATCGAATAATTTTCCCGCCCCCATTGGCCAAAATGCTGCCTGAAGATAACATATCCAATCCCAGGGTAATGAACGGATGTGAGAGCAGGAGCTTCTTGAGGAAGCTCGGACTGAGGGTAGAGCAGGGCCAGCAGGGCGCAGGGATGCGCGCCAGTATCCCGAAGCACGCCGCCTCCATGTTTCCAGGCCCACATCATCTCCCGGCTAAGCTGCGGATCCGTTTCCGCATAGAAAGGCGCCGCATAGGAGAACAATCGGAACCATTGGTCGTGTACCGTTGAATCGCCGACAGCCGGAGACAAAAGTGTAGGTGAAGAGCCCACGCCGCCTTGTACTAGATCCTTTGGGGTCACAGTGCCGATTAAGAACCGGTACATTCGTTTTACTTTATCGCGTGAAAAATAGTCGATCCCCCTCAAGCGTTGCAAAAGAGCGAAAAATAAAAAGTACCGGTGCAGCACCGCACCGTGGTAACGAATATTTTCCGGCCAAGCGCCGTCTTGATCTACCACATGCTCCAGCTGCCAGTCCACGACGGAGCAAGCATGCTCTAGGTAAGTCTCCGCCAGCTCCTCTTCTGGAAAGACTAGGGCATAAATCCCGATTCCAGTGGCGCGGTCGGCATTCCAGTTGCTCCGTTTTCCCCCTTTCTCATCCGGAAACTGCTCCAAATCGTACCGGTAATAGGCGGTATCCATCATCATTCCGGCTATGTAACGGAAGAGCGACTTGATAACCTTGTCCTCCTCCGGAAGAATGACGCCGGAATCCGCAATTTGGTCGTAAATAACGGAGAGGACGGCTATGCCCCGTCCGATATGAACAGCCCCATAATTATCATCTATATGCCAACCGGTTGCCTTGAAAATATCCATGCCTTGGCACATATCCGGCAGCATGTACAGAAGTTTCCGCTTGGCTCGATCTGCGTACTCCAAATCTTCAGTTACCATATATACGTTGGCATCAGCTCCGGCAGTCTCCAGTAGGGAAGCCCAAAGGGTCGGCGTCCTGCGGTTAAAGGATGGTGACGTGTATTCCACTTCTATAGGCCGCCCTTCCATGTCCAGAAAACAGACTTTGACGTACACGCCGTCCGATAAAGGATCGTCCATTCGAAGAATCGTTTGAAGACTGTAACATTGTTGGGCGCGAACCGGAATGGAATGGTTGTAGCTCAAGAGCACCTCATCGTCAGCCGACAGGTTCTTCACGTACATGCGCTGCCCGAGTCTGGGGAGCTCGGATGGTTCAAGACGGAACGAACTTGAAGAGGATTGTGCTGTAACTGACCAGCCGTGTAATTCATCCTCAAAGCTGCCGTTAATCAGCGGGACAGGTATTCCTCTTTCCGAATGGGTAAGCTGCAGTTGTTTGATCCAGGCTTCGCCTTTGCCTTGAATGTGGACCGCGAACTTCATGTATCCGGCATTCTCTGGTGTTTGAAACACGAAGGGATCCGTTCGGAAAGCGCCACGCTGCTGCATAGGCAATGACAACTCTTCGTGGGCAAAGGTGTTAGATAATAGTAACTGGCGCTCATATTCATGCAGCAGTTCGGATTGCTTGTAAAACCGGCTGCGAATTTCCGCGAGCTGATCTGCATCATAGCAGGCGAAGGGTCGACTGTTTGTAAACGAAGTAGAGTAGCTATTCAATTTTATAGGCCTCCTGATAGGCATGACCGAAATGTTTTCTTGTATCATTCCCAATATAGCATCATCCTTGAGCGAGAGAGAGGGACAATCCGCGCATGGAAGTGGGGGAAAACCACTGAAAATGCGCCAAGCAATTGCTCATGATGCCAGCTTAATTACATGACATGCAGGTAAGGAAATCACGAGATTCAAACGCTTGACGTATATAGCTTTTGTAACTACTATAAAAAATAGGTTTCTAGAAAACGGCAGTATGACTTTTGTTCAGGCTAAGGTCATGTCTGCCGATTTTTTTAGCGTGATTTCATAGATTGGGGTTACTTTAGGTTTGCATGAATCTTTTCAGCCGCTGGAGGTGGTGTGCGATTGATGAATGACTGGACCCGATTATTCAGACGAAGCCTGCATGTCAAGCTGACGGCGGCGAGCATCGCGGTGATGCTGCTGAGCATTGTGATTATTGTCGGCTTCGGGTATAACAGCGTCCACGTGATACTGAAGGAGAATATGTCACGTTATATGGAAGAGAACATCAACAAAGCGAATGAAAACTTTGATATGATCGTGCAGGACGCGGATCGTATGAATGCCATCATTTCCATGAATGAATCGCTGGTTATGAACGGACTGGAGAGAGAATCATTTATACCCGATATGGATTGGTTCAACAGTACCAAGCAAATCAATACGTCTCTCGATTCCCTCTTTAGTATGAAGGAAAATCTCTATATCGGCATTTCCGTACTGGGCAATAACGGTCAGCTGTACAAGGCGGGATCTCCCAGGGTAAATGGGGAAACCTTCCATGAGCCATGGGTCAGCCAAGTGATGAAATCCCAGAGCAGTGTCCTGCTCAAACGAGAGACCGGGGCATACGGCTTGTCGGAATCGGACAATTATGTGCTTACCGTAGCTCGGGCCATCAGGCGGTATGGTGAAATCAAGGGGATTGTATTGACGGATATCGATTACAATGTCTTGAAGGATATTTATAGTCTGAAGGACAAGCCGGAAGCGGAGTTTCTGCTGCTTGATGAGAACCGGAAGGTCGTCTTCGATTCCGCTGAACCTTCTTCGTCAAAAGACGAGCCTGAACACTCGGACCAGGAGACAATGGTTGTGGAAAGCACCTCCCCCATCTCTCACTGGACAGCCAGAGCAGTCATTTCAAACGAGGTGCTGTTGAAAGAATTTTATAAATTTACGCGTGAAATGTTTATCGTCGTGATTACGATCGTATTGGTTTGCTTGCTGCTGCTGACGATTGTCATTCGTAAGATTACCCGCAATATTAAGGAGCTTCGAAACGCGATGGAAGCGGTAAAAAGAGGAAACCTTGCTGCTACGCCGCACATTCAATCTCCCGATGAAATCGGACAGCTCAGCAGGATGTTTGTATCCATGATGAATCAGGTGCAGAGGCTCTTGGATGACATCAGCCGGAAAGAGCACGAGAAGCGGGAGGCTGAGTTGCAGGCGCTTCATTCCCAGATTAATCCTCATTTTTTGTGCAACACACTAAACACGATTCGATTCCTGGCACAGCTTCAGAATATAACCAATATCAGTGAGGTATCGGCTTCGCTTATCCGTCTCTTGCGGATCACCATTGATAACAAGGAACGGTACATCACGATGGAAGATGAGCTGACTCATGTCAAAAGCTATCTAACCATCCAACGCTATAAATATATGGACAAAATATCGACGGAATTTTATGTGCAAGACGAGGTGCTTGCTTGTAAGACGATTAAAATGATTGTGCAGCCGCTCGTTGAAAACGCTATCATTCATGGAATTGAGCCTTCGGGCCGTGACGGTGTCATCACCATTAAAGTGTATGCGGACGAGGGGCAAGTGATCGTGAAGGTAACGGACAATGGATTAGGTATGACGCATGAACAGATCGAGCAAATCATGCATGGGAAGCCTAAGCTGTCGGGTTCCAGATTCAGCGGTATTGGAATTCCGAATATTCAGCAGCGCCTGAACATGTTTTACGGGGATGCCGGGCGCGTCCGCGTGTACAGTCAGCCGGGGATGTTTACCTCGGTAGAGGTGGCATGGCCTGCACATGTATGAGCGTGGGGGAGGTAGCTAGGAAGCTATGTATAAAGTATTGATTGTTGACGACGAATATTTGGTTCGAAACTATGTAAGCTCGCTGCTGGATTGGGAACAGCTTGGGTTTTCGATCTGCGGCGAAGCGGGGAACGGTCAAGAAGCGCTCAAGCAGATTGCCAAGCTTGCGCCGGATCTGGTCATCATGGATATCCATATGCCTGTTATGGACGGGGTCGAGCTGTCGGAGCAGATCGCCAAGCAGTATCCCCACATTCATATGTACGCTTTAAGCGGCTACGATGACTACCCGTATGTCAGGGAAACTTTGAGGAATGGCGCGATGGACTATTTGTTGAAGGACAGCTTGGATAAGCCGTTTTTGCACAAGCTGATTGAGCAGGCAAGAGGCAGGCTGGAGCTGGACTCCAAAGAGCGAACGGAGCGGCAAAGCGAGAAGTTTCGTGTTGAGAAACTGAAGGAACTCGCGTTCGAGAAAATCTTAAGAGAGCTGCTGATCGGAAACGAAGCTTACGATTCTGCACAGGTACACGGTCTTGGTGTACCTCTAAGCGAGGTATGCCAAGGAGGCTATGTCGCAGCTGTGATGCAAATCAGCCGATACTCCGCAGAGCACGGCGGGAAAACGGATGCAGAGAAGGATCAAGTCATCCGCTCTATCCAAATGCTGTGCAAGCAGGCTCTGGAGAGCACGGAGCAACCGCTGACTTATCTCATGTGCTATATGGAAGAAGGCAGGTTTGGATTCGTACTCCCTTTTCACGGTATGAACAGCGAAGCTGCCCTTCAGCAAGTGCTGAGTCAACAGACCGGAAAAATTTCTTATATGCTGAATCAATATTTGAATGCCCAGGTTGTCTGGGGCTTTAGCAGTAAAAGCCATCAAATGGAGAAGCTGAGCCATTGCTACAGAGAGGCGCTTCGAGCGACGAGCGTGAGCATGAGTCCGGGTACAGATGAGCTTACAACCAAAGTAAATACCTTATCTATCAGGCAGGAGCTTGAATTACTGAAGGCACTCGAAGGTAATGATTCCGGGCGTACGGCGGAGGTCATTGAGGAGGTATTCGCTCCGATACCACGAGCGGCTGATCATACCTCTTTGCAGCTGTTAGTGAACGATCTGATGATGATTGCCGTTAAGGTCTCTTCGGAGAAAAGTCTGGATACTCAAAAGATTTACGAGGCACAAACGTTAACATCGATGAGCAAGCAGCACGGAGACGCGGTAGGCGATGTCAAACAATCGATCCACTTTGTATTCAAGACGCTCATTGAGGAATTAGTTCAGCGCACGGCACCTGAGGGCTGCTCGGAGCATTGCAAAAGAGCCATCGAATACATCCAACTGAACTATCATAAGGAGCTCACTCTTACGGATCTCGCTGAAATGCTGGGGCTAAGCCCCGCTTATTTCAGCCGGGTATTTCGCAAGGAAACGGGGTTCGGTTTCATCGAGTACTTAAATAAGCTTAGAATCGATAAGGCGAAGCAGCGGATGAGGAATGGGGA
Organism: Paenibacillus hexagrammi; assembly: GCF_021513275.1. Taxonomy (NCBI): domain Bacteria; kingdom Bacillati; phylum Bacillota; class Bacilli; order Caryophanales; family Paenibacillaceae; genus Paenibacillus; species Paenibacillus hexagrammi. The sequence goes on from NZ_CP090978.1 coordinate 1,519,657, forward strand.
TCATCATGTGAAACGGATTAGCCAAGAAGTCGGGTTCAACAGCTATAGTCACTTTTTTAAATTATTCAAGGAAATGACTGGATCCACGCCGGCGGGCTTCTTGGGTGAGCGTGGCGAGGGAGGCGACAATTAATGGGCGGCGGCCAAAAAGATAAACGGTTTTACTTTCGGATATGGAGCAGTGCTGCCTTATTGTGTCTGGCTGCAGCGGTTATGGTGTCCGACAGGCTGGGCAGCGACGAATCTGACAATGCCACCACCCGATCTACGCCCAGAGGAGAGCTCGCCGCTCCAGCTCCGTCAGCATCGGGATTTCCGCTTACGGTAACGCCGATCACCCTGCATATGGCAGGGATGAAAACGGCGGTGCTGGGTGATTGGAACGATATGCTAGTGTTCCGCGAATATGAGAAGATGACCAATGTCAAAGTAGAATTTAACGCAATTCCAGAGGAGCTGTATGAGGATCGCCTGAAAATGATGCTGACAGGGAGCGATCTGCCGGATGCTTTTATGAAAGGAGCGCTGGAGCCCGTCGACGTGGCTGAGTATGGCGCCAATGGAACCCTGATCCCTTTGGAGGATTTAATTGATCGATACGCACCTAATCTGAAGAAGCTGCTTCATGATTACCCGGAGGTTCGTGCGGCTGCTTACAGCGCGGACGGTCATATCTACTCGATTCCCTCCATCGTAACGCTGAGTTCCGCCTTAAGCGATAAGCATTGGATCAATAAGGCTTGGCTGGAGAAAAGTGGGCTGCCGGCTCCGGTAACGACGGACCAGCTGCGTGATGTGCTGAGGGCTTTTAAGAACCAGGATATGAACGGGAACGGGATTGCTGATGATGAAATTCCGATGACGGGGGAGGATATTCAGCAAATTATTGATAATTTTTCTGGTGCGTTTGGACTGCAGCTTCAGATGGGCTATGCGCTTAATATTGAAGACGGGCATGTTCGAATCTGGCTGACGAGCGATCGATACAAGCTGCTGCTGCAGTACCTCGCCGGTCTGTACGCGGAGGGCCTCCTGGATAAGGACATTTTCGATAGCAACTATAAGGTGTTTTTTCCGAAAATAACGCCGGATCGGGTCGGTGTGTTTCACAACCAGACGGATGACATCTTCTCCGGCTACTACAAGCATTTTATGGCGCTTCCGCCATGGAAGGGCCCCTTAGGCGATCAATTGAAAAATCAGCGTCCGATGGCGAGGGACTTTGGCGCTTTTGCTATAACAAGTGCGAATCCATTTCCGGAAATTACGATGCGGTGGATCGATTATTTTTACGGGAAAGAGGGCTCATTCTTTTTTCGAATGGGGATCGAAGGGAAGACGTACTTGAAGCAGCCGGATGGCTCCTACACGTATACGGATGAGATTAAGTCGCATCCCCGCGGACTGGCGCTGGCGGCCGGTCAATATTTTATTTGGCCCGGACGCGGGGCGCCGCATTGGAATTAATCCCGATAACGCGATCGGCATTAATTCTCCGAATATTCAGTATGCGCAGCAGCTGTTGGACCCGTATCTGGTGAAGGAATCCTATCAACGGCCGATTCTGGATATCCGCAGTGAGAAGAGACTGAGAGAGCTCAAAGCGAATATCGATATGTTTGTGGAATCGTCCAGAAGAATGTTTATTCAAGGCCAATTCCGTTTTGACGATTGGAACAAGTATGAGCAGACGCTGAATGATCTCGGGCTTCGTGAAATGGAGGCCTTGTATCAAAAGGCGTACGATACCTTGAAGAAAGCGGCGGACAAGACGGATTAACTCGCTTCAGACGATGATGTAAAAAATGAACATCGGAATGACAAAATAGAGGAACATCCTGACGGATGCCTTGGACCTATAATCAGGGTACTGGAACCAACCATCCAGATTATGAGAGGGTCTGAAAGGAAGGATGTAACTATGAAATCAAGGTTTCGAAAGCTAACCACGCTGACGTTAAGCACCGTACTTAGCTTCAGTGTACTGGCTGGCTGCGGAAGCAGCGAACAATCTGCGGCAACGCCAGCAGAGACGAAGGAAGGAACGAATCCACAGGCACCGGTGGAGTTAACCTTCTGGACCATGTGGGACGGCGGCGATGTGGCGGTAGCGAAGAGTATTTTCGACGAATACAACCAAGAGCATCCCAATGTCAAAATTTCATTTCAACAGCAGGATTTCAATCAATATTACACCAAACTGAAAACTTCGATCTTAGGCGGAACGGGTCCTGACTTCGCCGTTTCCCACGTAGGCGGCTTTATTACAGGTATGCAGGCTGACGGCAATCTGCTTCCACTGGATGAAGCGGCTGCGAAGTATAAGGTGGACCTTCAGTTTGACAAATATACGCCGTCTGTGATGGAGACAGGGAAAGTGGGCGGTAAGTACTACACGGTTCCCTTAGACAATCTTGTAAGGGTTCTCATGTATAACAAGAAGCTCCTAAAGGATACGTCTCTGTTAGACAGTAACGGCAATTTGAAGCTGGATAAGGGCTACGACGCATTTATGAAAGCGCTTCAAGAGGCGAAGGAAAAGAACAACAATACGCCTCCATTGTCGTTAACGATGAGACCGCCGCAAATTGTTCTCGGCTGGATGACGCTGTATTACCAAATGGGCGGGAAAACCTTCATTGATTTGGCTTCAAAGAAAGCGAATTTCGACGAACAAATAGCGCTTAAAGCGTTAAATGCTTATAAAGAGATCTATGACAAATATGTACCTCCAAAAATTGCTCCACCGGCCGATTTTGACTTATTCAAGAGTGGGAAAATACCTTTCTACATCGACGGGGCATGGATGGTTTCCTCCAGCGCGCAGGCACTCGGTCCTGACTTCGGCGTCGCGCAATTCCCGCAGCTGTTTGAACAGGACGCGCATGTGGTGACCAACCATGGTTTCATTCTTCCTGTTAAGAAAAATAGAACGGATGCCCAGACGAAAGCGGTTCTTGAGTTTATCAAATGGTGGGCGGATAACAACTGGAAATGGAGTCAAGCCGGTCACTTGCCAGGATACGAGCCAACAAGAGACACTGAAGGCTTCAAGAAGCTCGAGTATCAAAAATTTTATCAAGACACAACGAAAGGGGCAGTGCCGATTCCTGTCATTCCGAATGCCAACCTGCATCAAGCTCCTGAGGTAACAGGCCCGATTCAAAAAGCGATGCTGGGTGACTTGAGTACACAAGAAGCAATCCAACAGGTGAAGAAGAATCTGGACGAACTTCTGCCCAAATTAGCCAATTAATCGATGCGGGAGGGTTTGACAACATATGGAGATTTCTAACAGCCAAGCCGTTTCGATGGAGATTAGCAGGGGAAGACGAATGAAGCGGGCCAGGTTGAACAGGAATGTGGCTGCTTATGTACTATTAACTCCATTTTTGCTCTTTTATTTAGTCTTTACGTTCTATCCCTTAGTTCAAGGCTTTGTGATCAGCTTTTTCAAGTGGAATATTACAGGCAATAAAGTGTTCATCGGTTTGAGCAACTACAAGGAGCTGTTCGGCGAGGGACTGTTCTGGGAGTCGCTGTGGCATACGCTGATGTACGTGTTAGTGTCGACACCGATTTTTATGGCTGGCGCTTTTGTACTAGCTTTAATTATTGACTACAAGTTCATTCTCGGCCGATCATTCCTGAGATCCGTGTTTTTCCTGCCTAATGTGCTTACGGTGTCCATCACAGCCGTGCTCTGGCTGAACATGCTTCAACCGTATACAGGCTTGGTCAACACAGCCCTGCACGCCGTTGGCATTCAACATGAGGTATTTTGGCTGGCCGATGCTAATAAAGTATGGCTTTCGATCATTTGGGTTACCTTTTGGTGGAATACCGGGTATTATATGATCTTGTATTTGGCGGGGATGCAGGATATCCCCGAGGAGCACTACGAGGCGGCCCAGATTGACGGGGCTAGCTGGCTGCAGACCATTCGATACATCACGATGCCGTCACTCAAGCATATTCATATTCTTGTACTGTTCTTGCAGGTAGTGGCCTCCTTTAAAATTTTCGGTCAGGTGTTCCTGATCACCGAGGGAGGGCCGGGCGGCGCAAGCCGAACCTTTATCCAGTACATCTACGAGGTTGGCTTTCAACGGTTCTTCATCGGGAAAGCGTCCGCTGCTTCCTTCGTACTGTTTGCCATCATTATGCTTGTTTCTTTGCTGCAATTAAAAATCATGAGTAAATCTAAGGATTAGGAGGAGCTCTACGTGAACGATAAACGGATCAAATACATGTTAAATGCGGCAGGGCTCCTTATCTGTGCGCTGTGGCTCGTGCCGCTTGTCTGGATGGTGATCACGGCTTTTAAGCCGGATACGGCACAAGCAGCGCCATTCCTTATTCCTTCAGTAACGTTGGATAACTTCAAGGATGTCCTGCATCATCCGCAAGCGAACGTCGGATTATGGATCTTGAACAGCACGGTCGTTGCCGTATTGACGACAGCTGGTGTACTGATTTTATGCACCTTGGCTGCATTTGCATTCTCCAGATTGCAATTCGCGGGAAAAACGCTCTGGTTTATCCTCATCATGGCAGGGCTTATGATTCCACGTGAGGCTACACTTATTCCGTTGTACATTCTTTTTAAAGACATGAATTTATTGAATACGTATTTCTCCATCATCGCACCTTCCTTGGCGGCCCCTTTTGGGCTGATCATTATGAAGCAATTTTTTGACGGACTGCCGGAGCAGCTGTTCGAAGCGGCAAAGCTGGATGGCTGCGGGTTGTTCCGAACGTTATTTGTCATAGCGATTCCTTTGACCAAGCCTGCACTCGCTTCACTAGGGATTTTCATCTTCCTTGCCGGCTGGAACGACTTCCTATGGCCGTTCCTATCGGTGACGGATCCCAAGATGGTGACGATTCCGATCGGGCTTCCGGTATTCAGGTCGCAATATTTGACAGGTCAGGGACTCACGATGGCAGCAAGCGCACTTCTTTCCGCACCTATTATTATCGTCTTTATTTGGTTCCAGAAGTACATTGTCAAAGGCATTGCGATGACCGGAATTAAAGGATAAAGCTACATAGATGAAGCATCAGAGGGAGGAAGGCTGACAGTGATGAACCTACGTCAAGCTTGGGGAAAAAGTATGATCGCAACCGTCTTGATCACATCGTTAGGAGCTGTAGTTCCTGCTGCGGCACAAGCGGCTACCGACAATGGAGGGTATTTGATCTCTTATTTCAGATCGGATCCTTCGCAATCAGGGGAGAAGATTCAAAAGCTGCATTACGGCTATAGCCGGGACGGCGTCAAATGGTACGAGCTGAACCGCAACCTGCCGGTATTTGATCCGGCGTACGAGCTGCGGGATCCCTTTCTCAACAAGGGACCGGACGGCATATGGAGACTTGTGTATACGACACCTGATATGGACGCGAACGGAGTTAACACCGCGACTTATTATCTGGGTTATGCGGAATCGACGGATTTGATTCATTGGACGAATCAGAAGCGTCTGGATCTCATGTCTAATTTTAGACCGGCCAATACGGTATATAATACTTGGGCTCCGGAATGGATCTACAATGACGATACTGGAAAATACTTGATTTACTGGTCCGCAACGCTGAATGCATCTGGACCTACGAATAACAAGCATTATTTGGCGACGACCACCGATTGGAATACGTTCAGCAATGCATCCTTGTTTTTTGATCCGGGATTAAAAACGATCGATGCCGATATCATCCGGTACGACAAGAACGGTTCGGATTATTACTACATGTTTTTCAAGGACGAAACCATTGCGCCCAAGAAGAATCGACAGACCTGGGCATCGGAGCCCGCTAATAAAGCGGAATATGAGGATCCCACACATATCAGCGCCCAGACCATTACGCCGGACTACACCGAAGCGCCGGAGGCTTTTAAGCTGATCGGCCAAAATAAATGGAACCTGATCTACGATTATTGGTCCCAAGGCAAGTACGGTCTCAAATCGACTACGAATATTGAGGACCCGGGCGCATGGTCTGCAGAAAACAGCAATGCCAGATTCCCTAACAAGATCAGACATGCTGGAGTTGCCACGCTCACAGAATCGGAACTGTGGAACGTGATTAACGAGTATTCGCTGGACGCTCACTACAAGCTGGACAATAACGGCAATGATGCATCCGGTAACAGCAGAAACGGTACAGTGGAAGGATCTCCTGTTTTCTCGGCGTCAGGCGGTAAGAATGGCGGGTATATGAATTTCGATGGTGTGGATGATGGTATCAAGCTGGCAGGAAGCGCTTCCTCCGGTTTTATGCACGATGCGTTCTCGATGAGATCGGTCTCCATGTGGATCAAGGCGGATAACACGGGGAATACCCAGCTTCTATATGAGGAAGGAGGAGCTGTGGCGGGCTTGGCGCTCAAGATCGAATCAGGTAACTTGATCGCAGGGGTCGCGACGGGCAGTGTCCTCAAAACCGTATCCACGCCGTTTACAGACACGTCTTCCTGGCATCATGTCGCACTGGTATATAACGAAGGCAGCCTGCAGCTGTATGTGGACGGGAATATGAAGAGTACGCTGGCTACCGGCTTTACCGAAATCGCCTCCCACTCCGATCATAGCGGGATAGGGAAGCGGTACACGCAGGATGTGTTTGGAGGCACAGTGACAGGAGCTTACTTTAAAGGCAAGATGGATCAAGTAAAGATATTCTCCGTCCCATTAGTCGACCAAGATATAACGGACCTCTACGAGACTCCATAGACAACCAGATACAAGAGGGCTGCGACCGCATGATTGTGGTTGATAGCCCTCTTGCCTTTTGAGTGAAGATGCAGGGCACGGATTCATAGAGAATATCTAGAGTGCAGCTTGGACCTGCACGTAAAGCATGTAAGGATATTCGCGAGAGGGGATGCTCGAAATGGTGACGATGACCCGAAAATTAGCGGCGATAGGGTTAACCGCAGCTTTATTATTCACTTTCCATACTTATAGCGCGCAGCCCGCTTATGCAGCGGGGAAGACTGTGCCTGCGATCGGCCTTCCTCTGGAGGGGCTAGAGGCGTGGTATAAGCTGGATGAAGAAGAAGGAAGTATAACGGCGGCTGATTCTTCGGGTAATGGGCATGATGCCCCTGCCGTGTCAGGCACATGGATGCCAACCGGAGGCGTGGATGGGGGAGCTCTTACACTCAACGGGACCAGTCAGATGATTCAACCCAATACTTCGGATTCTACCTTTTTGAAAAATGCATTTTCCGTTCATTCAGCGGCTTTTTGGTTTCAAGCGGATGATACGGCATCTAGACAAGTGTTATACGAGCGAGGCGGGAATACAGCTGGGATGGCGGTCCAGCTTAATGGAAATAAACTGGAGGCAGCCGTGGCCAATGCCGGTGTGATGAATGTTGTAAGCATCGATTTCACAGATACCGCCTCTTGGCATCATGTCGTTGCTTCTTTTAATAACGGGGTACTCAGGCTGTATTTGGATGGACAATTGGCCGGTGAGAAGTTGGCCGGCTATACATCCGTCTCCAGCGCGCTTAATGAAGCGGGAATCGGCGCTAGATATGGGGTTGACGCTTTCGGCGGCTCCAAAGGGGAGCTTGGTTTCATGGCAAATTGGACGATGTTCGTCTGTATACGACGGCAGTTGTACCTTCTGCGGAAGCGGTCAGAGTAACTGGGGTCAGCTTGAAATATCCGATTCTTACGATGGCAGTCGGTGAAACAAGTGATCTTACAGCCAAGGTGGAACCGCAGCTTGCAACCAACCAACATGTTACGTGGACATCGAGTCATCCGGAGGTGGCGACAGTCACGCCTAACGGTTCGCTAACCGCAGCAGTTGAGGCCAAGAGCGAAGGAACTGCAACGATCTCCGTCACCACGGAGGATGGCAGCTTTACAGCAGCCAGTACGATACATGTAGGTCCGGCTGCCGACGACGGTAAAGCATACTTAATGTCTTATTTCCGATCCGATGTAGCACAGACGGGGCAGAGGGATCAAGACCTTCATTTCTCGTATTCAAGAGATGGAGTCAAATGGTATGAGTTAAATAATAATAAGCCGGTATTCAATCTTACGGATGAGCTTCGGGACCCCTTCCTTGCCAAAGGAGAGGATGGAATCTGGCGGCTTTTATACACCTCACCGGTGCTAAACAGCGATGGCAGCAACGGACCTTCCAATGAAATCGGCTATGCAGAGTCATCGGATCTGGTTCATTGGACCAACACCAAGCACTTGGATGTCATGAAGGCGTTTAAGGATCAGGGTATCTTTGTGTACAATTCGTGGGCACCTGAATGGTCCTATGATCCTGTGAATGAAGAATACGTAATTTACTGGTCTTCCACGTTAGTGAATCATGCTCCTGATGATAACAAGCATTACTATTTCACGACAAAGGATTGGGCAACCTTCTCTGACGCCAAGCTTTTATTTAACCCGGGGCACAAGACAATCGATGCTGACCTGTATTCGTTGGACGCAGACTATCAAATTAATGGTCAATCAGTGAGAGAAAGACTCGCTATTCCCGCAGATCAACAAATCCCTGGTAATCTGGTGTGGTTTATGTTCTATAAAGATGAAACGCCTGCCAATGAAGGCGGAATGAGAACAAGACAAACTTGGTCCGCGAAGGGAATTACAGATACAGCATCCTATCAGGATCCAACACACGTTAGCGATTATGTGACGCCAAGCAAAACCGAAGGACCGACGGTATTCAAAGTTGGAAACAAGTGGAACCTGATTTATGATTACTGGTGGGCAGGCAAGTTTGGACTGGAAACCTCGGTAGATGTGTCCGATCCTGCGTCCTGGTCGAATGAAAATATGGATTTGAGGATTCCATATCGAGCTAGACATTCGGGCATGACTACGCTGGGTAACTCGGAGATTTGGAACTTGATCAACCATTACTCACTCGAGGCATCCTATTCGTTTAATGGAAATGCGGCAGACAGTTCAGGACATGGGTACGTTGGTGAAATGATCGGTCATCCTTCCATGATGTCCTTACAGGAAGGAAATTTCGGGTATGCTTCGTTTAACGGGACAGAAGATGCGATTAAACTGAATCACTTACAGAACTCCTTTTATATCCGTTCCGTTTCGATGTGGGTGAAAGCTAATGAGACGGATCGCGCACAAATGCTGTACGAGGAAGGGAATCAAGCAAACGGCGGTTTGGCGCTTAAAATTGAAGGCAATAACCTGATTGCAGGAGCAGCCAAGGAAGGCCGGGTTCAAACGGTGAGCACAGCGTTTCAAGATACCAGCTGGCATCATGTCGCTGCTATTTATGAAGAAGGTATCTTAAAGCTCTATGTGGATGGTGTGGAGAAAGGCGAGCTGAATACGGGTTTCCAGCCCAAGCAATCGGATTTGAATCAGAATGGGGAAGATCCGCAATCCAGAAATCCCGAGCTGTATGATATTGAAACTGGCTCCAACACTGCCTTGGTCGGCGCAGGGTCAGAGCAGGATGTATTCGGGGCGGATTCTACCGATGCTTACTTTGGAGGATCTCTAGGTCAGGTCCAGCTATTTACCATTCCGCTTTTCAGCCGTGATGTTCGGGATTTGTATCAAGCGGCTCAAGACATCTATGACTTTGAACCCGGATCTCCGCGTCTTGAAGGTCCAGCCCTAACTTCCAGAGGGGAATCTTTCGTAATGAACTACGACTTAACCGGCATGGATCAAAATATTTATGCGCAAGATCTTACCTTTACTTACGACCCGAGTCAATTGGAGTACGAATCGTCAGAATCCGTAAATTCGGATGAAGTGGTAGTGGTCGACCAGGATCAGAAGCCAGGTCAAGTGCGTCTCGCAGTGGCTACCATCGGACCAAACGCCCGTCTGGAGGGTAATGTACTCAAGCTCCATTGGAAAGTAAAGCCGGATACGCTTGCTGCAGCATCGACCATTACTTTATCCAAAGCGGTGATCGCTGATGAAGCGGGGCATGAACAAGAACTGGCTAACCAGACGTATACCATTCAAATTAGCATCACTGATAAAACGGCGCTTCTCACATTAATTACGAATGCGCAGAGCGCTCATGATGCGGCAGCGGAGGGAACAGGTGCAGGGCAGTATCCACTAGGCTCTAAAGCTCGGCTCCAAGCGGCAATCGATCAAGCCCAAGCAGCAGCGGGTAACAGCTCGGCAACCCAGCAGCAAATCGATCAGGCTGTCCATGAGTTAGCAGCTGTATTGCAAGCATTCAAGGACTCAGTTATTCGCACGGAGCCTGGCGATACAAATGGTGACGGACGATTTACCATAGGTGATTTGGCTATCCTAGTGGGGGCATATGGGATCAACTCCGAGGATCCGAACTGGTCCAGCTACCAGGATCGCGACTTGAATCATGACGGCAGGATTGGGATTGAGGACCTTGCGGCTGTTGCCAGGATGATACTGAATTAGGGCTGTGTGTGTATGGATTGATACGAAATGTAACTTAAAATCGTTCTATTACTAAAAAAGCAGAGACTGACTACGACTTTTATCCCAAGTCCATGTCTGTCTCTGTTTCATTAAGCACTAGGTATTCGACAACCTGACTTGTTCGCCGCTTTTCACTTCCACATGCCGCCCATCTACACGTAACCATATGCTGTAAGCTGTTGGGTTATAGACAAAGCTAAAATCTGCCGAAAACTTTAGACATTCAAAAGCTTTCATATAATCTACAATCTCAATGTTTGTGGCATACCAGATGTCTTCACGACCTCCAGCTAACCGGCAGAACTCCTCGATAAGCTCCCAATTCCCATCCCGGTCAAACTCGTAGCTGTGCCCCCAGACGTACATCAGATACAGATACTGTGTTTTATGCAAATTAATAAAATCTTCTGCATGATGAAGGAGTCGTGTGTTGTGATGACAAGTCGCCTTCCATTCCAGCCAGTCGAGCGGCATGTCAAATTGCTCGCTGTTGCCAACAATACGGGAATATTCAATGCCAAGCTCGGGGAGCATTCTCTTGATTCGCCCATCGTACGAGCCGTTCGGGTAGGACATTCCCCTTACGGTATATCCAGCCAGGTGCTCCAAGCGCTTGCGGTCCTCCATAATTTCGTGAACGATCTGCTCTCTGGGACAACGTGCAATCGTCGGATGCGTCAAGGTATGGGCAGACACTTCGTGCCCCTCGTAGAGGGAACGAACCTCTTGGGCTGAAATCCGTTCGCCGGTGTCCAGCAGGGCGGAATTCAAATGAAATGTTCCTCGTACTCCGTATCGGTTCATGATATCGATTAGCCTGCGGTCAGCTACATTTCCATCATCATAGCTTAACGTTAACGCCTTGTGACGCCCGCCTGGAAAGCATAACAAAATAGAGGACATTGAATTCTTACCTCCTAAGGATTTATGTACATCAAATTATAGCTTTCACCTAGAGAGACAGCAATGTTTTGGTTCATATATGAGTGTGTATACGATTATTTTATTCAAAATGCAATCAATAAAGAGCGCGCACCGATGAATGATCGATGCGCGCTGTGAGTATGGTCCTTTTATTCGTACGGATATCGATTTTACAAAATCATTGTAGATCTCCACAAGATTTGTTTGCGCAGCAGCGGGGGAGCAAAAATATTTTTTGGTGAATTCCCGCATGGGTGCATTTGCATCCTCTACAAAGAAAATACCATTCGGATAAACCCCTTTATCCATAATCCTTCGGATCGCTTCAGCGAACAACGCAACGCCGCGAGCCAAACGCTGGTGCCGTTTGTACACGTACATGGTTCGGAAGAGCGCAGTACTTTCATCCATAATCTCCACCAATGTCCATCCGACAGGGGCACCTTGGTAGCGTAGAAGCAAGCTTCTATCGACATCCAGTGAATCTTCATCCGTAAAAGGGGACAGGATTTCTGGATATTCCGTACCTGCTGCGAGCTCGATGTCTCGACGCTCGGATAAGGTGAGCGTACTCCAACTATCAATTGTGAACGCGCTTGGCAGCTTCATATGAAACCACTTCTGATCGGACGGTGCAGAGAGAGGGCCTCCGCAAATATGAATGCCGGGCTGAAACGGCTGAAAGCCGCATGCTTCCAAAAAGCAGCTTGTACTGGATTTATACCGTTATCAGCAACAAATTCTGCCGCAATCGTATGATAGCTTTGCTGCCGGAGCAGGCTCGATGCGTAGGAGACGAGCGCCTTACCCAAGCCCTGCCCACGCAGCTGTGCATGAACATAAACCGAATATAGATGAGCAATCTGGTTTCCAGGCGCACACTCAAACAACCCAAACCCTGCGGCCTTACCTGCATAGATCGCTCCGATCGCAAGCATGTGAAGGGATTCCCTCCTGCAGCAATACGGCCGCTTCCGGAGGGATCAAACCGCGATAGGCGGCAAGATCTGTCAGCCGCAGTTCAACGAACGCGTAGGGACTTGCCATAGCGTGTAACACGAATTATATTTCTCCTGGAATTGCAGGACCATTGTTCTGTTGAGAAACTGTAACATCAATTATATCTGGAGCAGATATACGATTGTAGCCGTAGTCCGCAATTCCATAGAAATAGATGTAGAACTTGCTTCCATCCACTAGACTTATTTTCTGGAGTCCGGCTGCTGTTAGTATGATAGTCAATTGGTTTGTTCCTGGTGTAAAGTCTAGTGTGAAATCAGTATCTTTATACAAGGTTTGCGAATCACTTCCAGTACCGGATGGAGAAAATAGAATCGTCTGAATTAGGGAGATACCATCTTCTGTTATGACATTTTCGCTAAATGTATACGCAAACGATGAGTAATCACTTGCAATGGTTCTATTTGTAATCGTTGGCGAGGTTTGGTCAACTGTTACCGGCAATACGACATCTTTTGTACTTCCCCCAACCGTCTTTACATGAAAAGTAACATTCGTGGAAGTTTGCTCAGTAAGGGCTCCTTGCGGAGTCAACGACAAGTAGGTGCTTCCATCGCTTGTACTGATGAAAGTCGGATCTGTTTCAACTGAGATATCGGCAACCTTCCCTTGCTCGTCATTCACGTCAAAATCGGTTTGCGTAGAATCATAAGATATGTTAGTTAGTGCATTTCCACCGCGAGACAGTTTCAAAAGATCTTTAAGATTCCGTTTGCCGTATTTGTAGGTGGACTCGGATGTGTTCAACTGGACAGCGCCTGCCGATGTATTCACATGAAGGAAAGCGTTCGTCTGCAATTCAGCATCAACTGGAATGACGGAAGCTGCATCTACTGTGAAGTTAAAGGTACGTTGAGCCGTCAAACCGCCTGCATCTGTAATCTTGACCGTAATAGTCGCAGTACCAGCGCTAAGAGGAGTCAGTGACAACGTTGAGCCGTTTACGGAAACGGTAGCAACAGACGTATCGCTGGATTCGGCAGAGTAGGTGCTGCCCGTGACGGAATCATCAATGAATGCTCCGCTAACATCAACCGTCACGTTACTGCCGCCAGCAGTACCGTTCGATGCTGATAGCGTGAGTAGAGCATTTACTGCTGGCGGAAGGTTCATTATTGGGATGTTCGGCAAAGTTACTTGCGCTGGATTCACGGTGAAATTAAACGTCCGCTGAGCCGTCAAGCCGCCTGCATCCGTGATGGTGACCGTAATAGTCGAAGTACCGGCGCTAAGAGGAGATAGCGACAAACTCGAGCCGTTAACGGAAACGGTAGCAACAGCTGTATCGCTGGATTCGGCAGAGTAGGTGCTGCCAGTAACGGAATCATCAATGAATGCTCCGCTAACATCAACCGTCACGTTGCTGCCGCCAGCAGTGCCATTCGATGCTATGAGCATCACGATATTATTTACTTGAGGAGCATCGTTTACGGGAAGCACAACAAGTTGGCCAGGTGTAACTGTATATACGAATGACGTTGTCGTATATGCTCCTTTACTGTCTGTGGCTTTTATCGTAATGGTAGAAGTACCCGCCTGAAGAGGCGTAATATAAAAAGTTGTGCCTACCATACGAACGGTCGCTACATCAGTATCGGAGGAAACAGCTGATAACGTCAAATCATCTCCATCAAAGTCCATAAAAATACTTGAGAAATCGGTACTCGTTTCCCCTGTCCCAGCTACGCCATTCATTGCTTCCGGAGTCGCTGATACGACTGGAGAGTAGTTCATGATAGTCGTGGTCGTGGAGCCTGAATGATGGGAAGAAGAAGTGGGTTCCTCCTCGCGGTTTTTAATTTGTACTTTGGATGTCGCATAGTCCGTTATAACGGTTGAAGTTTTTGTAGTAGATGGAACTTGGACGGTATCGATCATGAATTTATCGCCAAGCGTGATTTTCGTTTTATCGTTATCCACTTGGAGCGTTTTGATCTGGGCTTCACCTGTTAGCTTCAGGGGGTCGTTCGTCAGGATGGAAACTTGATCGACTGTGGCGTTCAATTCCACATTCTTAACACCTTGCTTGATTTCAACTTGAGCAATGTTCTGGCCTTTGACAGCTACGTGATCACCGGCAAGTCGTAGGATACCGTTAAAGGAACTTCCTGTGATATCCAGAGAAATTGGTTTCGAGTCACTTCCGCTATTGACAATCTCCAATTCGGCCAATCCATCTACATTTTTGTTAATGGATGTATATTTCAGCTTAGCGCCTTCCAGTGCTTCTTTATTTTTTCCAGCAAAAAGGGCTTTGAGATGATCATCGATCAACATGGTTTGTCCATCAATGGTCACGAAATCGCCATCGATTTTATTAATGACAGAGGTATGCTCTTCTTTTTTGAAAATATCGATGAGGAAAGCGGCAATATCTTCTCGCTCCACGTTAGCTTTCGGTTGGAACCCGCCATCGGTAGGAACAACTAAGCTCATGCGAACCGAAGTCTTGATCGTATCATTGGCCCAGTTACTCGTAGATTCATCGACAGGGAGGTTTACGTTTGACTCGCTTTTGGCATCAACGCCGCCCACAGCACGCACGAAAACCGAAGCCAGCTCTTCACGTGTAACAGGGTCATTCGGACGAAACGTGTCGGAGCTATCGCCGTTCATTAGTCCCGCTTTATGTACAGCTTCAATATAAGGAGCGGCCCAAGAGTCTTTGGAATCGGTGAACGGTGAGGAAGTGGTTGCTTCCGGCATCAGGTGCAAAGCTTTTGCGAGAAGGACCGCCAATTCCTGACGGCTAAGCATTTCCTTTGGACGGAAATCACCGTCCGGGAAACCGTTTAGCAAGCCTTGGTTCACAGCTTCCTGAATCGCTTGCACTTTTTCCGGAGAGATCTTGGTGTAGTCAGTAAATGTCAAAGGTGCAGCTTTTTGATCCGAAACTTGACCTTCCTCTGCAAAAGCCGCGGCAGGAGCAAGGCTCATGCTCAAAATTGTGGTAGTCAAAATCCATTTAGTCCAGTCTTTCCTCATGCGATAGTAGCCCCTCTTGTTGTGTGATGGAATGAACGGTTTTAGCTGTTTCATGCTAATAATGGATTTATCGGCATACGAATAGCAAATATCTAATTGTATATAATGGAAGCTTGGCACGCAGCCGTAAGATCCCTATACGTGGTATTTTACATATAAAATAAGCCGCACTCCGAATCAACTATGATTCGAAATGCGGCTTTTTCATTTATATAGTTCCGCTCAAAGCCGTACATCTCTCGCACACTTCAGTCAGACTTTGCCGGACATGAGTAGCTGTATCCTCATTGGTAAGAATCATCAGATAGTCACCGGAATACACAACGGTGCCTCCGTTAGGAATGACCTCGTGAGCTCCCCGTTTAATGCCAACGATTAGGCAGTGGGAAGGCCACTGAATTTCTTTGACCTTTTTACCTTCCAGGGCTGAACCGCTATGAACGGCAACCTCCAGCAGCATTTTGTTCTTGGCTTTCGGCTTGTAGCCATAGGAGCCTTTATGAAGAAATCTTTCGAGCAGCGATTCGTAGATCGGCTTGGACTTAAAGACTTCGGTAATGACATAAGCAGTCAAGCATACGACACCGGTAGGAAGAAGATTGGAAAAGGATCCCGTCATCTCTGTAATCAGGATGATTCCAGTGATCGGCGCTTTGACAATTGCCGTGAAATAACCCGCCATAGCCAACACCATGAAGCTTCCCGCATAAGTCTCGTCGTAGCCAAGCAGCCCGTGCAGCGTTTTGCAATACAGAACGCCTACTAATGCGCCCAGTACAAGTAAAGGCAGGAAGATACCACCTGGTGCTGACGAGCCGTAGCTGATCATGGAAAAAATTAATTTACCTACGAATAAAATAACTAAGAAGGTAATCGTGTATCCGCTTGTTGTCAGTGTGTTCACCAGACTGTTGCCGCCGCCAAGAACCTCCGGAAGCAGCAGTCCAAGTAACCCCGCGACAACAAAGGGGATGACAGGTCTCGCTTGGACCGGAAGCCATTTTTGACCAGCATACAAGTCCTGGGATTTGAACAACAAATAATTGTATAACAGACCCATGAAGCCAACGATGACCCCTAAGATAATCAGGTATACATACTGGCTTAAAGGGATGGCAGTAATACTGCTGAGATCAAAAACAGGCTTGAGTCCAAAAATTCCTTGGACACAAAGTCCGCAACAAGGGACGAAGCCAGGGCAGAAACCATTACGAGTGTTGAAAAATTACCGTGCAGCTCCTCCAAAGCAAAGATAACGCCGGCGATGGGAGCGTTAAAAGCTGCCGCTAATCCTGCACTAGCCCCGCAGGTGACAAGGAAATTCTCCTCGATCTTCGCCTTGCGGAAGAGCCTGCTGAAGCCTTGGCCGACGCTGGCTCCAATTTGGATCGAAGGACCCTCTCTACCTAATGAAAGTCCGGCCCCGATGCTCAAGATGCCGCCAACTATTTTGCCGAGAATCGCTTTCCACCAAACCATATCCACTCTGCTTTGCAGGAACCCCTTCACCTGGGGAATCCCGCTGCCCGAGATCATCGGCTGTTTTTTCACAATGAGGCCCGTTATGTAGCCCCCGCCGCCCAAGACAACAAGCCAGATCGGAATAAGCCAAAGGTGCTTTACTAAATAAGGGTAGAAGGACATTGTAGAGTCAAAGGCATGCTCGATTAAGTAACGGTATAAAACGACAACACTGCCTGAAAACAAACCGACCAAAATCGCCTGCACAATCAGCCGAAATTTTAAATCAAACCAGGACGTTAATAAGTGTTTGGTACTATGCGTACTTGTGGTTCCATGAGAACTCAATTTGCACTACCACCTTCGGATCCTATTTATGAAAAATCAAACCCCTATATTATAACATATGCTGGCGGTATATCTATCAATCGAGATGTGACAAAATATCTCATAAATGCAGGAAAATAAAGGAACGGGTCGAATACAATATCCTACAAAAAAACGTTAACGGCAGCTCTTTCAGGGGGATAACTATGCACATTAGAGCCGTTCAGGCAAGCTCCAAGCAATCTCTGTCTACAAATAGCAACCCATCACGCCATAACCCGGCTAATTCCTCCTCCACGCTCGTTCAGCTGCATAGGACGATAGGAAATAAAGCTGTTCAGCAAATGATAACGGGCATACCCGTCATCCAGAGGATAGCTTGGCCTTCTAAGAAGCAGCAGCAGAGTAAGATTATCGACGAGATTGCCGAGAATTGGAGCGATTTGGAGACGTCGGACGTTAAGGCATTCTATGCTTGGTGTACATCTCAAGATCAATTTACCTATATTCCGAAAGCTTTAAGCTATGAGGAATGGTTCACACTTAAAGAGAAATGCAGCGGTGCTGAGTTTGACAAGCAAGGCTTCACATCGGATCAAAGTGCGCGGAACGTCAAAGGGATCTATGATTACTTCACTCGTAAAAAAGTGGTTCCGTATAACAGCTACGATATGGGTTCTTATTCAGAAATCAATGACTTGCTATCATCGGATATAACAGGTGTTCAAACGGAGGGTACATTTGATTTGGACAGGATCAAGCTCCTGGATAAAACACTTGCTTTCGAGCTGATCGAAGCTGATAAAGCTCGGCATGCTGCTATTTGGGAAAAAGAAAATAACAGTGAGCTCGAGCAGGAGAAGAGTACGCTGCTTAACCAAAAGCTGCGTGCAGCTAAGGATCGTATCCGGGACACGTTGGCGTTATTGGTTACAGCGCATGAAGTGCGGGTTGCCGAAGAGAAGGAAGCAGCCAAGAAGAAGGCTGCGATTGATGGAGCGGTCACCGCCGCGGAGACTGCGTATGCTTTTGCCAGTAAAAGTGCGTTGACTCAGTTGATTTGGAATGCAACCAAGGGCAATGCAGGGTCTACAGGGTATTTGGAGGTCGGCGGCTCCTATTCAGCGGCTGAGCTCCTAACGGCTCACCAGGAATGGAGGAACTTCAGTAACGCTTATGAACATTCGGCAGGCAAGGTAGATTATTTGCAGAATATTCATAGCCCCGGCCATGGCGTTGCACAGGATAAACTTGGACACAGCAACTATGAAAGCCGTTCCTGCAGATATCAGGTTGATTTTATATCCGAATGGGGTGGCAGCCGCACGGTCATGCACGTCGGACTGCAAGGAAGTGAGAAGTAAGTCGAGAACTCATCCGGGTTCTCTTTTTTTGTCTGTCAGCTTATGCTCAGCTACGTGTTATTTCGTTGTCGCAGCCAAGTTAAGCCTGTCTATAGCAAGCGGAGGCTGCTCTAGCCATTGGTTCTCGATCATGATTTGCATCCAGTCCTCGCCGAATTTCATATCGTCTGTGATAGCAATGATATATTTCGGCGCTAAATCTCTTCTTGGAGATGAAGCCATTCCTGACCCGTAATAAACCATCGCGCTCGAGAACAAAAATCCAACCTGAAACATCATGAGCTTTTCGGAGAACGGTGTATGTGTGGAACTGGAAATTTCCGATTCGAGCGTAGGCGGAGAGGCCAAGTTTTCCTCGCTTAATAATGAATTGAACATCTGGATATGACGATCTTTAATTTGACTTGCCTTCAGTAAAAACTTGCGAACTTCCTTAGTGGTTGCCACTTGACTAAAACCAACGGTCACCGCCTTAGCTAATATGCTCTTCTTCAGATTGAATAAAATATCCGTGATCTCTATACAATTTAAAGGTCTTTTATCCCCAAACCATCCTGTCAGAAAGCTCTCGTCTTTTACATATTCGGCGAGTCTCGGCGCTGGAATCGTTGGAGGTCTAAAGTAGAAGCCTTTTTCCAACATCGAATCTTTAGTTCTGTTACAGAGCTCAGCCGCAGAGGAAAGGCATTCCGTATAGTAGTCCCGGACGTCCATTCGGGATGATGTGGTTACAGCGGCACTGTACCCATGACAGCCATGCAGTGACATAATATTCAGATAATGCAGAGATAACACATCAGAAAAAAGCTGCGGGGCATGTAGATTGACATCATGCTCGGTAAACCCAATCGGAACGGGGAACTCCTCGGACTGAAAAAACTCCTTTATCTTCGCGATATGCTGGTTTCCAAGATGAATGGCATATTCATAGATAGCTCGAATTTCCGGATCCTCTATGTGCTGCAAAATGAAATTGTTAAAACAGAGACCAGCAGTTTCGTTCATATACTGGGTCCATAGTGCAGCAATTTCTGCTGAAGTTAATTTCGGATTTGGATTGAAACTCAAAAGATAACGCCCTCCACTATCAGATAATTTATGTTATTTTTAACTTTTATTGGTGTTTGTATGCGTGATTGTTAATGGAGTTTTACATAATTAGAATGATCAAATGGTGTTATTCATTGAATGAAAGACACAGAAGCCCAGACAATTGAATACACTGGTTCACATAGAGTGAATGAAAGGGAGTGGGAATCGGATGAAACCGTCGAAGAAGTCCTCCCTGTTACAGTTCAGCCGTCGGAAACATGAGAAGTGGAATATTGGCAAATGATGAGCTAAATGCCGAATGTATTTAACATTATTAATATTCGAATTAATGAGGTTGCTACGGGCGGAGTGGTCAATTTTGGAGACAATCTGCTGCGCGGAAATGCGGCAAACTCTAAAGCTGTCGGCGGGAACACGGTCATCGGCGATGCCACATCTTCCGTTAATACGGACGGAAACAGCGTTTTAGACCCGGATATCAATGATCAAGGAAACAGCAACCTCGTATAGGAGAGAGTGACAACCATGAATTTTTATATTAATCATATTAAAGTGAACTCCATCGCCAACCTGGGCGTCCTCAATATCGGCTGGAACATCTTGTCGGAGAACAGGTCAACGGAAATTGCCCAAGGCGTGAACGAGAAGACTCCTGTAGAGACTCCGGAAGATGTTTTGCTGCCGCCTCCACACCCTGTAGTGAATGAGTGATCGCCAAAGAAATTTCTGAATTTATTTGAACGGATGAAGGAGGGGGCAGCATGTACGATACAAATACTTATCTGCAATCTTGGTTTTGCCAATTCGAAAAACGCATTGCTTTGTTGGAGTTCAAACAACGTGAGCTGGAAGAAGAAAATCAAAGGTTAAAAGATCAGTTATTCGGACCGGTCCTTCATGACATGTGCGGTCAGCTTCAGGCCCAGTTGAAGGATCAAATTGATAACCAAATCAAAGAACAGCTGAAGAACAATTCCGCCGACTCCACACAAACGACGCCCCCCAATATTACCTACAAAATTCAGGAGCTTCATGTAAACGAGCTCAAAGGTACGCTGAATATCGGACTGACGTCCACCGCAACGGAGGGGCAGCTGCGCAGTATGATCGAAAAACTGAAAACCGATCAGGGTCACATGGCCGATAACTTATTTTTCTCGCAGGAAACGGAGAATATGTAGGGTCCTCATAATCGATTATCTGGGCTAGTTCCTAATCAGCATAAGGATGTATCAAGCTTCATGAAAGAACCCTCAGACCACGCCTTAAGGGAGTGGTTCCGAGGGTTTTTAACTTAATTTATGAGATTTTCCGCCGTAGAGACGATACTTTCGAATGCTTTATTCAGCTCGTGCAAGCTTTGGGCTTGAGAGTCTGTACTGCGTGTAATCGTTTGGATGAGACTTTCAAATTGTTTCGCGGAGCTTTGAATGGATTGCAGCTGTTGTCTGATTTGTGAAGAAGCTTCTTTGGACTTATCCGCCATTCTTCGAATCTCGGTGGCAACTATAGAGAATCCTCTTCCCGCCTCTCCAGCCCTTGCTGATTCAATAGCTGCATTGAGTCCTAACAGATTAGATTGCTCTGCTATTTCTTGAACAAATCCCAAAACCTTCTGAATCTGCTGGATGTCCTCAAATATCGTTTGGGATAATGAGGAGAACCCCCTAACGTCATTCGCCAGGCTTTGAGAATCCCCGGAAATATGCTCGGTAGTTGCGGACATTTCTTCAACAACAGAGGATAAATTTACGGCTTCGAATCGAAGCTTATTTAACATTTCGTTGGTAGTTGATGCCGATATGACGCCAACTATAGTCCGCCCATCATAGTCGAAAATGGGAACTGCTGTAGAATAATAAGGAAAACCAAACATTTCAGGGCCGCGTTCTTCTTTGACGGTTTGTCCCGATAGGAGTGCCTTGTAGGATACCGTTGACTTGAATTGCTCGACAGGCATTCCTTTTATGTTGAAGGATATTTTATTAGAAGGAAGAGACTCCAACACGATGTTTTTATCTGCTACAAGCATAGCGGCTCCATCAAAAAATAAATTCTGAATCGTACTCAAATGGTCTAGAATACTTTCCAATCTTGGATGCATATCACACCTCGTTCAATTACTAAAATGATTACAGCTAATCATCACCATTCTTCGCGTTCTAGCTACACTCCTTCTGAAAAAATGATAAATATTTGGATGTAAACGATGATAACAGAATTTTGCCATAGAACAGCGCATATATGAAATATCAGTACTTTTTACGGGGGAGGGAGTCCTATGCTTGTACTCTCTGGACAACAAGATTGGATGCAGAAGGCAGATGTAGTCGGAGATTACGACAACTACTTGCGGTGTGAACTTGGTATTTGTGACATCAATCCTAAAGATATTGTCGGCTTAAGCTTGTGGCCGCCCGAAGAACTGTTCAACGATGAGTACATGCGTTTTCTGTATGATTCTGTCCTGAAACTTGGTTGGAGAGATAGTGTTCCTTGTGACCTTAACTTGGAGCTGCTGCCGAACGGCAAATACACGGTTAGTTCGCGGGGGAATCATCGGGCTATCCTGGCGAGGGCAATGAATATTCCACGGATCAAAGCAAACGTCGATTTGCTGATCCCGATCTATTTTTTATCGGAAAAGACACATAAACAGCTGGAGGAATTTCGATTGCAACAGGAAGAATTTGAACATGAAGCAGCGTATTTGGGTAAATTATTTAGTTCAAAGGGATTTATTAGCGGCAAGCTTGACGAAGAGAAGAACTATCGGGATTTATTACGTGAATCGAATCGGATCTCAAGAATAATTAATCAGCTGCTGAAAGAAGAAGGTTTTAGGCTAAACTTAATACCGAAAGGCTTAGGAGTGTTAAAGGTTAAAGTTCAATGAACATATCTTCAAATTCGAAAAACCAGCAGCAAATGCAGCTTTGCTGTTGGTTTTTTTGTGCTTTTTCTCTTTTACAAACACATTGCCGTCAGAACTATATTTGAAAATGAACAAAACTTTATAGAATCAAATAAAACCAAGCAGAGTAATGGGGATTTCCAAAGTGGAATATGGTTCGAATCCTGATATTTAAAAGTGTATCTGTTATAATTCAAAAATCTTTATTCCAAAATGAACAAAAGTAAGCTATAATCAAAAAAAGATAGAGGGTGTGATCCATCACTCAGTAATAGAAGCAACAAAGGAGGTTAGACAGCATGGCAAACGTATCAATCAGATCCTTATGGGATATCTTCTGGACATTTCTTAAGATCGGGCCGGTCACCTTTGGTGGCGGTTATGCCATGATACCGTTGATTGAGCGGGAGGTTGTAGGAAACAAGCAGTGGGTAACTCAACAAGAAATGGGCGACCTGCTTTCCATTGCAGGCTCTGCTCCGGGCGGAATAGGAGTTAACGCTTCGGCGTTTATCGGATACCGGCGAGCTGGCGTTCCGGGCGCAGCGGTTGCTGTGGTAGGAATCACCTTGCCGACTTTTATCATCGCTTTTCTGCTTAGTTTGATTTATATGCATATCGAGCACAATCCGAAGGTTACCGCTGCTTTGCAAGGCATTCATGCTGCAATCGTAGGCCTGATCATCATCGCTGCAATCAAAATGGCCAAATCTGCGGTGTTCGATAAGACGACATTAGCGCTTATGATCGTTACGGTCATTACGTTTTTGGCAACCTCGATTCACCCGCTTTACATTATTTTGCTGGGTCTGCTTATTGGAATCATCTGTATCTGGTTGAAGGAAAAGCTTGGGCTTGCTGTGAAGCTGGAAAAGCAGCAGTCATCGGAAGCGTCTTCCCGTTTTATTTATCCTGATTATTTCATCGCAGAGGGAATTTAGAAGGGAGCGCATCTGGATGCTGTGGAGCTTGTTCATTACATTTTTTAAAATAGGCCTGATCTCGTTTGGCGGCGGCTACGCCATGATTCCAATTATTCAACTAGAGGTATCCAACCATCAGTGGCTAGGCGAGAAGGCTTTTACCGACGCTGTTGCCTTGGCAGGTATGGCTCCTGGGCCGATTGCTACAAACACGGCTACCTTAATCGGTTATAAGACGGCAGGTGTGCCTGGAGCCGTGATCTCAACGCTTGGTATCGTACTTCCATCCCTGCTGCTGATGATCCTTATTACTGCATTTTTCTATAAAATTCATGGAAACAAGTGGGTCAAATCTTCCTTTTACGGCTTGCGTCCGATCGTTACCGGACTTATTATTTATGCTGCGATACACTTTGGTTTTGCAGGTACTGAATGGGGTACTATAAATTGGAAAGTTTTTGTCTCGCTGCTCATCACCGGCGGTGTTGTGCTCGCGGTCATGAAGTTCAAGATGCATCCGATGGCCGCCATTGTGCTGTCAGGATTAATAGGAATCGTGGTCTATCATTAACGTTATTATCATGGAAAGCGAGGCCATACCATGCAGGAGCCGATCAAATCTTCTTGCTGTTCTGTATCAAGAACCCAAATGACTAAGCCTTCAACTCGGGTTGAAGATTCGAATACTTTAGAGCCCGCTCAGACACAAGTACCGGTGAATTCGCTTCCATCATCCATGATCTACATAGCAGGTGGCGAATTTCTGATGGGGACGGACGATCAGGAAGGCTTCCCTTCTGATGGAGAGGGTCCGGTGCGCTCCGTTACGGTCAGCCCGTTCTACATCGATCCGTACACGGTAACAAATGCGGAGTTCCAGCGCTTTGTTGAGGAAACGGGCTATGTGACGGAAGCCGAGAAGTTCGGTTGGTCCTTTGTTTTTCACCTGTTTGTTCCTGCAAGCGGAGTCGAGGTGATCGGATCTCCTGCACAGACGCCGTGGTGGCTTGGTGTGAACGGCGCTTATTGGCGAGCACCCGAGGGCCCCGAGTCAAGCATCGAAGAGAGACTAGATCATCCGGTGATTCATATATCATGGAACGATGCGGATGCCTACTGCCGCTGGGCGGGCAAGAGACTGCCGACCGAGGCGGAGTGGGAATTCGCGGCACGGGGAGGGCTTGTACAGAAGCGCTATCCTTGGGGAGATGAGATTAAACCGGGCAGCAAGCACATGTGCAATATCTGGCAGGGGAAATTCCCTGAAAAAAATAATGCCAGCGACGGCTTTATTGGAACAGCGCCTGTACATACCTTTGATCCAAACGGGTACGGCTTATACCAAATGGCGGGAAATGTATGGGAATGGTGCTCGGACTGGTTCAGTCCAAGCTTTCATGTCAACGGGCCGCGAGTCAATCCTGCGGGTCCGGCAAAAGGCGCAAGCCGTGTAACGAAAGGCGGTTCGTATCTATGCCACAGATCCTACTGCAATCGGTACCGGGTAGCGGCCCGCAGTCAAAACACACCGGACAGCTCGACCGGGAATATCGGGTTCCGGTGCGCGGCGGATGCGTAGCGAACGCTACTTTATCGGCAAACTAAAGAGAGGCGCAAGCCTCTCTTTTCAAGATTATGAGATAAGTTCGGGACTCCCCTCAAAGTATCTGAATCCGCTTCAAGCTAGGACTCCACTTTGTGGGGTTATTTCCATTTACGTATGATACAATGTGAAAGAATGTATGAAAGGAGAAGATATCGCTATGTATGAGCATCTCGTCGTTTTCAAATTTAATACAGCACTCACTGCTTCCCAGCAGCAAGAGCTGCTGAATCAATTGCTTGATTTTCAGGGAAGAATCCCTGGGATTCTCGACATGAGTGCCGGACTTAACGTGACGGAAGAAACAGAAAATGTTCACGGCTACACGCTTGGCTTGCGTGTTACATTTGATAGTCTAGAATCTCTTCGCTCCTACGGACCTCATCCCGTTCATCAGGCGTTTGTCCAATCACTGGACGGTTTGCTGGAGAATGTAGTCGTAGTGGACTATCCCAAGATCAACTCATCTTTATAGCTTCAAGAATGAGTTCGCATGAAATCCGACACGTTTGCGGACGCGCGGGTCTTTGCCGAATCCGCACCTGTTCCATTAAATTTATATTCAAATCGATGCTGCTGTTGATACCGAGATATGTATATTTATCATGCTAATCCCTTACGTTGATGTGAGTAAGAGTATATAAAAACGCTACTGACAGCTGTATGTCAGTAGCGTTTTAACATTTTTGCGGCTTCCTCGCGGATTTGATTTCGAAATGCTTCAGGCTTTAACACAACCACATTCGCTCCCCATCCAAGGACCCATTGGAGCAGCTCTTCTGCTTGTCGAGCTCGCAAGACCACATACAGCCCATCTGAAAGTTCTTCCATGCTTTCCACGTAATAATAATTGGAGTCTCTCACTTTATCCAACATGCCTTGGTCAAATCGAAGGTGAACCAGCAAATTTCGGTCATCCAGGGGCGTGTATTCATCTAATTGAAAATGGGGAGGCATCTCGAAACTGTCTTCCAGAACGATGAGCTCAGTCATGCGGGACAATCGGAAATGCCGAATGCTTTGGCGCAGATGACATTGAGCAATGAGCATCCAGGACCCTTGAACGAACACCAATCCATAAGGAGATGCAGACCGAGCGCTGTGGCGGTTTCCTTCGGAGTCAGCGTGTTTCTTCGCGTAATGAAAGCTGATCTTTTTTTCGTTTAAAATAGCCCTGCGAATCTTCTCCAGATGCTCCCGTTCTGTTACCAATGCATGCTGTTTGTCTGAAGTGATCAAGCGCATTGACTTGCGGACACGGGAGGTTTCTTCCCTGACACTCTCAGGCAGAAGGACCTCGATTTTCCCTCGGGCGGACCCGGCCCTTGTTCGGAAATCATGATCAAATCGCTGCTCGATAAAGTCGGTTCCGATTAATAAGCCCACAGCTTCATCTACGGTAAAACTGACCGGTGGTAGGAAGTAGCCTTCCATTAAGGAATACCCCGTACCGGGCGCCCCAATAATCGGCACGCCGGCTTCACTCAACGCCTGAATATCGCGGTAGATGGTCCGCACGCTGGTTTCAAACAGCTTCGCCAGATCTTCAGCTCGTACGACCTTCTTGCGCTGCAGCTCCAGTACGATGGCTAGTAAACGATCTGTTTTGTTCATGAACAGCCCCTAACAAATCCATTTGGCGTGGTAGAACAGGGGATCTCCTGATCTACAAAATACACTAAGAATATCATATCTACATTCTAGCTTAAACAAAAGAGGTTGATGATAAGATAAACTCAACGATAAGAGCAGGATTCCAAGAATGAATGTCCGAAATGCGGAGGCCACCTGGTTGAACGATCAGGAAGTATGGAAAGTTCAAGGGCTGCGGGAATTTTCCAAAGTGTAGGTTTATATTGAAGTAAATTGTAATATGGATCGTAATAAAATGACCAAACACACAGAAGTTATTGGCGGATTGCCATTCATTCTGCGTGTTTTTTTTCAATTAAAGCCCTAATTCGCCCTCTTTTTCGTGAAATAGTGAAAGTTTCCTGTTCGATTCTCTACTGTTATCTGGCAAATCGACCCGCCTATAATGAAGTTATGCTCATGATGCATATACACGCTATGGTTGTGCAGAGAGGTTGGATTGAGCAAAACGGATAGGAGGACTGAGGAATAGTGTTCAAGAAGATAAGTACGAAGAGTATATCTCTTTTGTTATCGGCATCCTTGTTGTTCGGTCTGTCGATTGGTGTTCTACCTGTTCCCAAGGCGCAGGCGATACAGCCTTCGGGAACGAGTTACTACGTAGATGCGACAGGAGGCAGCGACAGTAACGAAGGTACAAGCGATAGCACAGCATGGAAAACGCTTGAAAGAGTAAGCGCTACCAATTTTCAGCCTGGTGATCGGATTTTGTTTAAATCGGGTGAGGTTTGGGAAGGGCAGCTCTGGCCGAAAGGCTCGGGAAGCGAAGGTAATCCAATAATCATTGACGCTTATGGCAGCGGAAGCAAGCCGGCGATACAAGGTAACGGTACGGTTAATGACGCCGTTCGTTTGTTTAATCAAGAATATTGGGAGATCCATAACCTGGACGTATCCAACGAGGTAGCTCCCACCTCAACTCCGGGGGAAAACCTGGGAGATTACAGAGGCATTCATATTTCCGGTGATAACAGCACAACTCTGGATTATTTCCGCATTGAATCGGTTGACGTGCATGATGTTACCGGTGAAATCCATTGGATCAGTGGAACGCAGCCTATACCTCCTGAACCTGGTATTCGATTCAAGACTGGCTGGGACGGCTCAAAAAAGACCGGCGGTATTGTATTTGATACGACAGTACCGGATATTTACAATCCACCGGCACAGGCAACCATCCTGAACGATGTTGTTGTGGAGAAATCAACGGTGAGCAATACCTCCTTCGCAGGCATTGTATTCAAGCAATATACAGGTGACGGGAAGGACCAAGACGGTACTACCATAGCCACTTCTACGGGGTGGGGAGAACGATCAAGCGATACGGATCCTAAGTTTACGCCGCATACGAATGTGACGATCCGGGATAACTTCATCACTCAACAGAATACGGATTACGGTTGTAACGGGATGTACCTGACCGATATCCGTGGAGGCTTGGTCGAAGGAAACGTAGTGTACCGAACCGGGACATCTGGGATTGAAATGTACTACGCGGATGATATTGTCGTTCAGCACAATGAAGTGTATGAAACGACGCAAAAAGCGGGCGGAGCGGACTCCAATGGTATCGATCCAGATAAAGCTACGACGAATATTATCATTCAGTATAACTACATTCATGATAATGGTGATGGAATTCTAATTTGTCAGTTTTCCTTTGGCGATACGATTATTCGTAATAATGTCATCAAGAGCAACAGCCGTTATCCCATCTATCTGCATTCCGACCGCAAGGCGGTTGCTCAGGTTTATAACAATACCATCTACAACGATAAGAGTAACTATTTGATCTATGGTTACGGAAGCTCCCTGGATGCAACGTATCACATTAAGAACAACAATTTATATACAACGCGTGCAGGCGCGACGATTACAACAAGCGGTACGACCTTTTACGAAAATAACAATTACTATGGATCTAACTTGACGATTCCTGCTGTAGATGCGAAAGCGATCCAAGTTGACCCGAAATTTGTAAGTACTGTCGCAGGGCCATCCGGTACTGCTGAGACAGGCCCCATGCTGGATTCAGCGCTTGGATTCCGTTCGCAATCAGGTTCGGGCGTGATCAATGCCGGATTGGTCATGAGTGATAACGGTGGAAAAGATTACGCAGGCAGCATCTTATATAACGGAGCACCTGATATCGGAGCATTTGAATACTATACAGCCGAAGGGAGTACGACAGAATCTCTTAACGGTAAAGTAAGAGATGGAGCGGGCAAGCCCGTTGCAGGTGTGAAGCTCACTTTAACGGTGAATGGAACCCCTTACATGGCAACCACCGATGCAAAAGGAACTTATGTAATCGCTGATGTGCCGCTAACCTTGCAAGCCGAGCTGAAAGCGGAGAAAGCAGGATATGAAACGGTAACAACTAATGTGGATATCCAGCCGCCGAATATGACGACGCAAGATGTAGTCATTACCTCCACTAGTCCCTATGGAAGCTTGAGTGCAAACATTTTGGATGAGAAGATGGATCCGCTCGCAGATGCAGCTGTTCAAGTACTTTATGAGAGTGAAGTTCTCGCATCAGGGAATTCGGATGCTGCCGGTGTTGTACATATGACACAAGTGCCGATCGGCGATGGGTACTCGATTCAAGTATCCAAACCCGGGTATTTTGCAGCAAGCAAATCCAATATTGCAATTACTCCCGAGAGTCAGACGGATATTGGCAGTCTCTTATTATCCAGCAAGCAGCCACAAGTCTTATATGATCATAAGTTCAATGACATGGCTTCCGGTAATATGAGCTCTCAAGATGATCTTACGGTATCGACGAGCGGTGGAAAAGTCGAGATCACGGAAGTGCCGGATACATCGGATAAAAGCGTACGGCTGACAAGGAGCAGTAATTCCGGCAACACTACTCTTTCAGAAGCGTTCGCAACGCCTCTCAAAGGAATCGTGACGATTGAAGCGGACCTGATGAGAAATGACACCTACACATCCGGTAATAACTGGTTCAGCTTGCCTTATGTGTACGGCACCAGCCCCTCATCGTCCAGTCCGGGAGTCAGCTTTGCTTTTGACAAGGGTAAAATGAAAGCTTACAAAGGCACGGCTTCGGTAGAGCTGATGAGCTATAACGTTGGTCAATGGTACAATATGCGAATGGTCATTGATACAGCTGCTCAAAGGTTCGACTTGTACATCGATGGCGAAAAGCTTGTGGATCAGGCTGCATTCCGCCAATCGATGACGGATATCAAAAGAATTGACTTCTATGCCAACAGCTCCAACTACGGCAGTGTGAATGTGGACAATATTCGTGTTACGCAAGGGATTGGATATTCCAAAACGGATGCAACGTTGTCCAGCATTAGCAGTAGCGCAGGAGAGTTAACGCGTTTGGATGAAACGCACTACAGCATTCAGGTTCCAAGTGAAACCGAGCAGATTACGCTTACACCGACGGCAAGCAGCCCGAATGCAGCCTCTGTTACAGTCAATGAAATATCCGTTTCAAGCGGTACGGTATCGGTGCCAATTGAATTGACTGGCGATCAAACAGATATTCCGGTTGTGGTCACAGCGGAAGATAACAAAACGATGGTCAGCTATACGGTCACGGTAAACCGCATTTCGCCACTGATGGATGCCTCCCTGCGAGGCCTTGAAATCAGTAGCGGGACGCTATCGCCTGATTTTAACAAGGATACGTTGGAATATACGGTGAAGGTGCCCTATGAAGTTGCGTATATGACCTTCACACCAACTGCAAGTAATAGCCAAGCCGATATTTCCATCAATGAAAAAAGCATTGCAAGCGGTCATGAATCCAGTGAAATACCGTTATTGGTGGGAGAAAACGAAATTGAGCTGCTGGTTGTTTCGCAAGACGGTACAGCCAATGCGATTTATAAAGTCGTGGTTACCCGTGAGGTTAATTCGAAAGGAGCGGTGACGGGAATCGTTCAGGACACAGGGGCGAACCATTTGTCCGGTGTACTTGTAACGTTAACAGATGGTGTTCACAACTACTCGGGCCATACAGACCCAAGCGGATCATTTACTTTCTCGTCCATCGAGCCAGGCTCGAATTACCAGCTATCAGCATCGAAAGCCGGATATGAGGATGCCACCCTGCAAGGAATAGAGGTAACGGCAGGACAAACGACATCCGGTCTGCAGGTAACCTTACCTGCAAACAGAGCGGTTGCTTCCCTGCACGGCAAGACGAGCGTAAGAGCAGGAGAGGTTCTGGACTCTGCTTTCCGCATCAGTAATGTATCTGCGAGTGTGTACTCGGCGGTTTATACGGCAGAAATAAACATCACGTTTGATACGAATCAGGTAGAGTGGTTGTCTGTAGATACCGATTTGCCGAAGCTGAGCTTTGAGCAAAAGGAACTAACAGACGAAGGTCATCTGGCCGTAAAGGTTGCCATGCAAGACAATCAGCCGCTACCGGCGGATACGGATTTATTCAATGCTCATTGGAAAGCGAAAGAAAGCGCTGCGCTGAGCGAAACCTCGATCGGTTTAACGGCTGTCTTTGAGAATGGCTGGGGAGAAGCATTTAACGGAGTGCCATCCGAACATGCTTTTGTCGTGACAAAGGATTGGAAAACAGCATTGCAGAGCTTAATGGAGGAAACACAGCTCATCTATGATCAATCCGTTGAAGGTGATCATAAAGGTGAGTACCCTGCAGGAGCTAAGGCTCCGCTTGCCGCCAGCTTAAGCGAGGCGGGAGCAGTGCTTAGCGATGTTATAGCAACTGACGTTCAGTGGCAGCAGGCTTTCGATCATCTGGAGCAAGCCAAGCAAATCTTCCTTGTACTAGTAAGGTCGGAGGATGCCGGGTCTTCGGACGGGAACAACGGCGAAAGCGATAACGACGGAAGCAGTGGCGGCAGTAATGGAAGTGATGACATCGGAAGCGGAAGCGATGGAAATAGTGATAATAGCAACAGCGGCGGGAGTGACGGAAGCAGTAATAGCGGCAGCAGCTCTTCAAGCAGCGACCAGACTACAAGTACGGATACCGGAATCGATACCAGCAAGCCTGGAGTTACCGCCACAGCTGACAGCAAAGGGACAGCGGTGATATCCAAAAAAGCGTTCGAACACGCGGTATCAACCGCAACTACGGATGAATCCGGCAAGAAAGTAGTTCAAATCAAAGTTCAATCGACGGACAGTAAGAAGGAGTATGGCGTGCAGCTTCCGGCTTCTTCCCTGACAGGTGGAAAGGGCTCGTATTCGATTCAATTGGAAACCCCGGCAGGCACGCTTGTGTTGTCCAACGAAATGCTGAGCGGGCCAACTTCTGCACAAACCGTGGAAGTGCGTCTAGCCCAGCTTCCGAAAGAGAATTTAAATACGGCAGATCAAAACCGATTCGGACAACGTCCTGTTTTGGATATGCAGGTGTTAGTGGACGGGAAGGCAATTTCCTGGAACAATCCTGAGGCTCCCGTGACGGTCAAGGTTCCGTATGAACCGTCCAACCGTGAACTTCAAAATCCGGAGCAAATCGCCGTAGTTTATGTGGATGGCAATGGACATGTCACACCTGTGCCAAACGGGCATTATGATGCTTCGACAGGTCAAGTTGTCTTTGCGACGAAGCACTTTAGCCGATATGGGGTTGTGTTTGAGCCTAAATCTTTTACAGATTTAACGGATGTAGAATGGGCTCGTAAGTCCATTGAAACATTGGCATCCAGAGGTGTTATTGAAGGGGTTACAAATCGCAGCTTCAATCCGCAGGACAGTATTACAAGAGCCGATTTCCTAGTGCTGCTGGTGCGCGCTTTGGAATTCCAGTCGAAAACGTCGGCATCGTTTGACGATGTGCAGCCGGATGCATACTATGCGTCTGCCATTTCGACAGCAAGAGCATATGGCATTACCTCGGGATCAGGCGACAACCAATTCCAGCCGGGGCAATTGATTACCCGCGAGGATACGATGGTGCTGACAGCAAGAGCTTTGGAAGCTGCTAAGCAGCTATCTAGCAGCGATACGTCCGCGCAACCGGCTGCGTTCCGTGATGCAGCTGACATTTCCAACTATGCCGTAAGCAGTATTGCCGCTTTGACTGCATCAGGTTTTGTTCAAGGTGATGAGAGCGGACTCCATCCGAAGGAGAACCTGTCGCGGGCACAAGCAGCTGCTATGCTGTACCGCATTTTAGTTAAGCAATAAGGTCATTCAAAAGCCCGGGGGCATTCTTAACGAAGCCCCCGGGCTTTTTTCAGTGCAGGAAGTAGTGTGAAATAGTGAAAGAACTTGATTCAATGCGCAATGTAAGCTTGCTCAAGTCCCATTTATAATGAAGCTACAACATCAACAAGCGAGTAAGAATCAGCGCTTTGACAGGAGTGGAGACTAATTATGAAAGGTATTGCGCTGCAGAATGACAAGATACCTGTTAAAAAGAAAAAGCAAGCATCCCGTTTCTTAGCAGATGGGAATCCCCGATAGCGGGCTATTTGTTCCTATCACCCTGGCTGTTAGGCTTCGTCCTATTAACATTAGGGCCGATCCTCATGTCTCTGTATTATTCGTTTACCGATTATTCGCTGCTGGATGCCCCGCACTGGGTTGGAACGAAGAATTACAGCTATATACTGACTGAGGATGATACATTTCGTGATTCGCTTAAGGTGACCTTGCTGTTTGTTTTGTTTTCGGTGCCGGTAAAGCTTATCACAGCACTGCTGGTAGCCATGCTGCTCAATAAGAACATTAAAGGGATTTCATTCTATCGCACGATGATCTACTTTCCGTCTTTGATCGGAACGAGTATTGCCGTATCGATCCTGTGGAAGAACATTTTCAGCCAGGACGGCTTCATTAATCAAGCGTTAGCTTTGGTAGGGATTGAAGGTAAAGCGTGGATCGCCAATCCTAGCACCTCCTTGGGCACGCTTGTCCTGCTGGTTGCTTGGCAGTTCGGTTCTGCCATGATTATTTTTCTAGCGGGACTTAAGCAAATCCCTAGGGATCTGTACGAAGCGTCTTCTGTAGACGGGGCCTCGAAGGTAAGACAATTCTTTACGATCACTCTTCCGATGCTGTCTCCGATTTTATTGTTTAACTTTGTACAGTCGACGATCAACTCATTTCAAATGTTTACACAAGCCTTCATAATTACGAATGGCGGTCCGGTGAATTCCACGTATGTGTATGTGATGTACTTGTATGAAAGAGCATTCTCCAAGTTTCAAATGGGCTACGCATCCTCGCTGGCCTGGATTCTGTTGGTGATCATCGCAGTAGTAACCGCCGTTATTTTTGCAACTTCCAAATACTGGGTATACTATGAAACGCAAGGAGGAAAAGGAAAATGATTACTCAAAGAAAGCCTCTCACACATCTCATTTTGCTGATCTCCAGCGTGCTTATGATGTATCCGGTTTTTTGGTGGCTGGGAGCTTCCTTTAAAACAAATGAAGAAATGCGCTCTCCAAATTTGTTTCCCGAGTCGCTTCGCTGGTCCAATTATTCGGATGGCTGGGTGTCCGTTCCTAACTACCATTTTGGGGTGTTCTATCTGAACAACCTGGAACTTATTCTAGGAGTATTGTTCACGAGCGTAATCTCCTGCAGTTTGGTTGCTTTTGCTTTCGCTAGACTGGATTTCCCGCTTAGAAAAGTATGGTTCGGCGTACTATTGTTAACCTTGATGCTGCCAACACAGGTTACCATCGTGCCGCAGTATGTGCTTTTCAGCAAGCTGGACTGGATTAACACTTACCTGCCCTTCTATGTTCCTCATCTTTTGGCTGGAGGAGTAGGCGGTCCCTTCTTTATCTATCTGCTAGTACAATTTATCCGTTCTATTCCTAGAGAGTTGGATGAATCAGCGAAAATGGACGGATGTTCTTGGTTCGGTATATACTGGCGGATTGTCATTCCATTGACGAAGCCTGCGCTCGTAACGGTTGCGATCTATTGCTTCCTATGGAACTGGGATGATTTCTTCGGCCAATTACTCTATATCAATTCCGTTGATAAATATACAGTTAACCTGGCGCTGAAGCTGTTCATCGATTCGCAGGGTACCGTGCCTTGGGGACAAATGTTGGCTATGTCCTTGGTATCTGTGATTCCTGCCGTCATTATCTTTTTTATGGCTCAGAAGCATTTTGTGGAAGGTATTGCTTCCGGTGCTCTAAAAGGCTAAATTGAATAAAGGAAAGACAAGCTGCTGCCGTTGCTAGCAGCTTTCTTTGCTTAAACAGACGATTTCCAACATTATGGAGGGCAGTCAAATGCTGAGAAATCCATTTAAAAATTATCGGATTATTGCGGTGTTTTTCTTTAGCTCCGCCTTTATCATTGCATTATTGATCGGTATTGTCATCACGATGAGCTACTCCCGAACCTCCAACCAAATTGCTGAGAATACCACGTATTATCAGACAAGACTGCTAAATGAGCTGAGCAAGAAGGTCAGTACCAGCTTAATCGGGATTGAGCAGACATCGGGGACGGCCGCTAAGAATGTGGACTTGCTGTATGGCAGGCTGCGGGATGGAGATGCTTATGAGAGGCAGCGGGCAGAGAGTGAAATTCGCAGCCAATTGAATTATACGGTGTTTGGAATTCCCATTCTGCAGTCGATTCATATGTACTCGGACTATCCATTCACCTCGGACACGCAGGGGCCTGTTACGTTCTACCCGATGAGTCAACTAAATGAGGAGCCGTGGTATGCAGGGATTGTCGATACGGACAGCGCTTGGCTGGGTGAGCATACCATTGTAACAAACGGACGTGAAGAGTCCGTCATCAGCTTCGCGCGTAAAGTGATGAATAACAGTAACCAGTACTACAGCTTACTGGTCTTTAATATTAAGGTGTCTAATATTCAATTCCTGGTATCTTCGGAGGATGAGAACCGGAATATTGCGCTGCTTGATGCTGCAGGAAGGCTTATGACGCATTCCGGCGATGAACAATTGCTTCAACAAGCAACCATGACATTAAAAGGGGAAATGGTCCAGCCAAGCGGGTCGCTCCGATCCGGCAATGCTTTTTATGTATGGGCGAAATCACCGGATGCGCAGTGGACCTTGTTTGAACTAAGCTCCTGGAATGACATGATGAAGAGCAGCGCCAGCATGGCCAGACTGTTCGTTATTTTAGGTGCCTCTACCATACTTCTCGTCTTTCTGCTCACCTTGTTCTTGTCGCGCAGGTTTATGAATCCGATGAATCAATTACTGCGGGCCATGAGCCGATTCTCACCGGGTGAAAAGCAGGAGCTGCCGACCGATTACAGCAATGAATTCGGTAAGCTGTTTCAAGGCTATCGCAAGCTGACGCAAAGGATCGACGATCTGTACGCATCGCTTCATGAACAGCATGAGCGGCAGCGGGAGGCGGAGCTGAAATCTTTGCAGATGATGATTAATCCGCATTTTTTGTATAACACTATGGATCAGATCAACTGGATCGCGATTGAAGCAGGTCAAAGCAAGATCAGCAGCATGCTTTCGCAGGTTGCCGGTATGTTCCGGCTTGCGCTGTCCAATACCGACAGTCTGGTGACCGTTACCGAAGAGATTGCCCATATCGAATGTTATTTGAAATTCCAGCAGGTCAGATGGTCCGATCGACTTCAATATACCATTCAGGTTGAAGAGGACGCAGCGGCATGCCTCATGCCCAAGATTATGCTTCAGCCTTTCATAGAGAACGCATTTATGCATGGTTTTCATGGTGTTCAGGAAGCTAGGCTGTCCGTAAGCATTAACCGGCAAGAGGATGAGCTCGTTGTTTGTATACAGGATAATGGCAAGGGATTGAGCCCAAACTGGGATCATAAACCCCGTAAAAGGGAGGGTATGGACTGAGAAATGTAAAGGAGCGGCTTGATGCCTTGTTTGGCCATGAGTACAAGCTGCAGCTATCTAACCGGCCGGAGGGCGGCGTACAGGTTGATATCCGCTTTTCGGCTCGTAAGAAGCTCCATTCAACAACGTAGAAAGGGTGTTTTCAATGTGGAAAATAGCCATTGTCGATGATGACTTTCAGGTTCTTAGAGGATTGAAACACATTATTCCTTGGGACGAGCTTCATGCAGAGCTGGCGGGAGAGGCGATCGACGGAGAACAAGGGATCGAGCTCGTTCGGCGTGAGGAGCCGGATATTGTCATTACCGACTTATATATGCCCGGCATTAGCGGCATTGAGATGATTGAGCAGCTTCGAAGTGAGGGGTATCAGGGACGGTTTGTCATTCTGAGCGGTTACACGGATTTCGAATACGCCCGCCAAGCGATTCGGCTTGGTGTTGAGGATTATTTGAACAAGCCGATTACCGTAGAACAAATTAGAAAAGTCTTGTTCAGGGTAACCGAAAGTTTGGAAGAGAGCAACTTGGAGAAGATGGAGAAGAACGAGCTTCAGAGCTTTGTTCGGCACTATGAGAAACAAATCTCTCAGGATCAGCTAGCCTCCTTATTAAATGGAACGATCCGTGCAGGTTTATCGGATTTGAAGCTGCCGCATCCGGAAATATGGTGGACGGAGAGGGACCAGCAGGTCGTTATTTTAGAGCTGTCTAAAACGGAGCGTGTCAGCAATATTTCAAATTCCGATTGGCATCTGTTCCGGTATGCGATAACGAATATTACTACAGAGGTACTGGCACAGGAATGGCCGGAGTCCGATTATTTATGGTTGTTTGGGCCCTATTCTGCTATGGTTCTGCATATTGAGAGAGAAGAAACTAGGGAATATGTGGAAGAGCGCCTTAACCATATATGCGACACACTCATTCAACATATGATGCAGTATTTGGGTCTTACCATACAAGCAGGCAGGGGCCAGCGCAAAAGCAGCTGGACAGAGCTCAAGCAATCAGCTGATGAAGCCTTTGAAGCTTTGGATGAATCCGAAGGAAGATCCCTTGGCGTTGAATTTGTCAGGCAGCTTGCACAGCTGCTCACCTCAGGTGAGGAAGAGGAAATCCGGGGACACATTCAAGCGTTCATCACGCAGCAGGAGGCATCCGGACATTCAGCCGACATGAAGATTTTTTATAAAGTGCTGGCAGCTGAGCTGTGGACATTGATTCAGTATGCAGCCCAGCAGGCAGGCAAGACACTTGCAGGAGCGTCTGACGATTCCGCGATCGTGCAAGCCGACACGATTATTAATCGTTCGGATTTGGAAGCATTCGTTCAAGCGAAGCTGAAGCTCATTGTTCTGAAGAAGGAACCCGCAATCGGTCAAAAGCATAAGGCGGCGGTAGAATTCATGATTAGCTATATCCACGAGCACTATGCGGAAGATATTACTTTGGATGACTTAGCCGGGCAATTATTTATATCCAAGAACTACTTGAATCAATTGTTTAAAAAGGTGACAGGGGAAACGTTCATGAACTATGTGATTCGGGTTCGGCTGGAGAAAGCGAAAGCGCTGCTGCTGGAAGGAAATCTGCTGATTTATGAGGTTGCAGAAAGCGTGGGCTACCAAAATGTTCCTTATTTCAGCACACTTTTCAAAAAATATACAGGCATGAACCCCAGCGATGTGTTGAAAAAGTGAATATATTCGAAAGTATGATCAAATACTGAAAGATTTGTGTTCGATTCTCTCCTATACCAATACGTCTATCAGCAGTACGATAAATGTGTAAATTCGATATCATCGAGAGGGGAAATAAATACAATGAAGAAAAAATTACTTACGGCTGCGCTTTCACTTGTTGTGACCGCTTCCTTAACCGCATGCGGCGGTAATGCCGCTAACAACGCACCATCCACGAATTCGCAGAAACCTGCGGAAACACAAAAGGCTGCCGATTCCAATGCACCGGTAAAGCTTCGTATTGCTTGGTGGGGATCTCAGGAGCGTCATGATGCGACACAGAAAGCTCTTGCTCAATATACGCAGGCTCATCCGAATGTAACCTTTGAAAGTGAATTCTCCGGATGGGACGGATATTTTGATAAGCTTGGCGTTCAGTTCGCAGCGAAGAATGCGCCAGACATTATTCAGATGGATGCAGCCTATCTCAACGAATATGTGGGCCGCAATCTGGTTGCGGATCTAAGCAGCATTAACGTAGCAGATATGGACAAGGCCTTGTTGGAGTCCGGCAAAATCAATGGTAAGCTGTTCGCGATGCCGCTCGGCAGTGCTGCATTCGGTATGGTATATGATAAGACGGTTGTTGAAAAGCTCGGTTTAAGCGCTCCAGC
Source organism: Paenibacillus hexagrammi (assembly GCF_021513275.1). Classification (NCBI taxonomy): domain Bacteria; kingdom Bacillati; phylum Bacillota; class Bacilli; order Caryophanales; family Paenibacillaceae; genus Paenibacillus; species Paenibacillus hexagrammi. The sequence continues at coordinate 1,558,517 of NZ_CP090978.1, forward strand.
GTGGGATTGGACATGGGACGACTACTACAAATTCGGGCAAGAAGCGAAAGCGAAGCTGGGCAAAGATAAGTACGTCTTCGTAGACCAGAGCTCCGACTTGTACGACTACACGGCCTATCAATTGAGTCAAGGCAAAGGCCAAGTATTTACAGATAACAAGCTGTCCATTGATAAAGATACTTGGATCGGATACATGAAGAAGCAGGACGAAATGAGAAAAGCCGGCATCATCACACCTGCAGATATGACTGTAACGGATAAGGAACTTGATCCGAAAATGGACAACGTCGTCAACGGCAACGCAATTGCCCGTCACCTGTTCTCGAATCAGGTCGGTTCGATTAACAGCTTGAAGCCGGATGCTTTCGGATATACAACACTTCCTAAAGGCTCGCAAGCAGGCGGTTGGTTGAAGCCCGGCATGTTCTGGAGCGTAAATGCTGCTTCCAAACAGCAGGAAGAGGCGAAGAAGTTTGTAGAATGGTTCATTAATGATCAGGAAGCCGGTAAGACACTCGGACTAACTCGCGGTATCCCTGGTAACTCCAAGATCGTAGATATGCTGTCGCCTAACTTTAGCCCAGCGGACAAAGCATCGATGGAATTCATCAATAAAGTAGCTCCTAATGCGCAAAAATTTGTTGCTGAACCTCAAGGCTGGGGCAACTTCAAGAAAGACTATAAAACAATTGTAGAGAAATTGATGTTCGAAAAAGCAACTCCAGAGCAGGCTTACGACGAACTGATGAAAAAAGCCAAGGAATACGATTCTGCGGTAAAAAAATAAATGGTGGAGCATGGCGTTGTCGCCCCGGCGGCAGCGCCATATTTCTATTTTAACCAGGGAAAGGATGAATCATGATGGAAGCAAACACTTCAAAGATGATGCAGCTTGACGGCAGTGTGTACGTTCATATCTCTGAATCTCCGACTTCACCGGTCCGTCATGCTGTGCGGATGTTGACGAGGGATTTACAAGCGGTACTCGGCCATGAGTCTCAAGTATGCGAAGAAGCTGCAAATGCTGATATTATCATACGATATGCTTTGGCGGAAGACAGCTGCGCCGAGCAGGAAGAGTCCTTTGTTATCAGGTTTGATAAAGAGAACGGACGAGACCGGCTTATCGTCGCAGCCCGTGACGAGTTAGGGCTAGTCTACGGAATTCTATATGTGAGTGAGACCTATTTGGGTATTCAGCCATTCTGGTTCTGGGCGGATCAGGCGATTGGGCAGAAGGAGATCATCGCTATTCCGTGTGAAAATTACGATTCACCGGCGCGTAAGGTCAGATTCCGTGGATGGTTTGTCAATGACGAAGTATGCCTGATCGGCTGGAAGCAACCGTATCCGCCATCCAGAGAGGTGTGGCTGCCGGTATTCGAAGCGCTGCTTCGCTGCGGGGGCAACATGGTCATTCCGGGAACCGACCTGCCCAAGAACGGCATTCATTTTGAGTTAGCTTCTGAAATGGGGCTGTGGATTACGCATCATCACGCCGAGCCGCTAGGGGCTGAGATGTTCCTGCGTGCTTATACAGGCAGAGCAGCCAGCTACAAGGACGAGCCTGAACTGTTCGAAAGGCTGTGGGAGAAGGCGATCGAGAAGCAAAAGCATCAGCGTGTTCTATGGGTGCTTTCCTTCCGGGGACAAGGCGACAAGCCGTTTTGGGAAAACGACCCTACCTTCGACACGCCGGAGAAGCGCGGTGCGATGATCAGTAAGGTGATTCGCAGACAGTACGATATGATCGCGGAGAAAGTGGAGAACCCGGTCTATTGTGCAGCTCTTTACGGTGAAATTTCTGAGCTGTATAAGGGTGGTTACATCGATCTTCCTGATGATGTTATCAAAGTATGGGCGGATAACGGCTATGGGAAAATGGTCTCGCGCAGACACGGCAATCTCAATTTGCGGATGCCGGCACTGCCGGGTGCAGACGATCAAGGCAAGCACGGCGTCTACTATCACGTGACGTTTCATGATTTACAGGCTTCTAACCATTTGACAATGTTTCAGGGGTCAGCCGCATTCATCTGTGATGAACTTGGGCAGGCCTTTGAGTCAGGGGCAACCGAGTATTTACTTGTAAACAGCGGTAATATACGCCCCCATGTATACCAGCTGGATTTAGTCCGGGAGCTGTGGAATCAAGGATGGATCAACCCGGAACTTCACCTGCAGCAATTCGTAAGCAGCTACTATGGCAGCGGGCAGGAGGAGATTGCTGAACTGTATCGCACTTATGCAGAAGCGTCCATTTCTTATGGTTCTCACTCCGATGATTTGGCAGGTGAAGAGTTCTATCATCACCCTGCCAGAAGAATCATCGGTCATTGGCTGCAAGGGAAGTGTGGCGAGCCGGATACCGGCCTGATTTGGGCCGCCGGCGATGTACCGTTTGCCGAGCAGATCCGCTGGTTTGGGCAGCGCTGCGGGCAGGGGCAGGAGGCTTGGAGCTCGTGGCTCGAGCGGTGCGAGGATGTCATGAATCAGGCTGCGGCGGAGTATCAGCAGCGGATTGTGGATCAGTTGAAGTTCCATGGCGTACTGCATCAGTCGGGAGCCGAAGGCTTCATGTGGCTGTGCCGTTCTTATGAAGCTTACAGCAGCGGGCAGTATCCTCAAGCTTTCGTGTATGCTTCGCAATCGATGTGGTGCTACCAGCGCGGACTCGAAGCCATGCGAGATTCCGAGCATGGGAAGTGGGAACGCTTCTACAGTGCGGACTGGCTGACCAATATCGCAAGCACAGTGAATAATGTCGACACGTTGCGCCGCTTTTTGCGCATGCACGGGGATAGTCCGGACTTTTTCCTCTGGTACAAGGAGTATTTGATGCCGGAGACCGAGAAATATATTTACTTGGAGAATACGCACCGCAATCCGTTATCGGACGATGAATTGGCATGGAGATTGCGGGATTATTTTAGAACGATGGAACAATAAACGGTAAAGTATCAAAGGATCAGGACATCTGCCGGACCGCTCTTCATTGATGATAATCAAATGGGGAACGGTCTATTTTACTTGTATATTCCAAAACATCTTAAATAACATACACATGAAGCTTAAAAAACTTCATTTATATCGAAGTGGAGCGTTGATAAGCTTAAATCGAGGCACACGGTATTCTTTACCTCAATTTTTCTAAAGGGGGACGTTACAATTTGAGTACGGTTACATGCTATGGACATGAAAGGAGAGCGAGCATGAAACATCCTATTAATCAGCATGTAAAGCAGTTCTTATCGGTACTGCTGTGTATTTGTATGTCGATTCCTTCCCTTTTCTGGGGATCATCTATGCAGGTCGCATCAGCGGCTGAAACAATCATGCCCTTCACTCCGACGCAGGACGCATTTGTATCCAATTTCAACGGACAAGGTAGCAGCTTGGGAACAAGTTTAAGCGCAACTAAATTGATTTATGGCAAGATGCGGCATACATATTTCAAATTTGATTTATCCTCCATTGATACCGAGAGATATGATGTTGGAGAAATGAACATGATGCTAAGCTTTCGAAAATCCCATTCGCCCAATGAGCTGGTATTCACGGAAAGTGAATCGACTCTGCGCGATACGAGCACAGATTGGACGGTGACGAATGTTACCTATAATAACCGTCCCTACGATATAGTCGGATCTCCGGTAGTGACTCAAGAAGTGACATCGAACGGTGAAGAGAATCTTACCGTAGATCTGTCCACCATTTTTCAACATGCATTGAGCCAGGGGAGAAAAGTAGTCAGCATTCATCTCACGACAACGAAAGTGAATGACAGCACAGTAGGTGCCAGCGAATTGTATTCCTCCAGAAATACTACGTACCCGGGTCCGTCCTTGAATGTAACGCTGGGTAATCCCATTGTCAACGATGGAGTTGACAGAACTGCTCTGAGCGCGTTAATTAGTCAGGCTGATCAATTCGATGAAACCGCATACACTACCGAGAGCTGGGCGATCTATTCGACAGCCCTTACAACGGCCAAAGACTTACTTGTGAATAATACGACGCAATCAGAGGTCAACCAAGCTATCTTGACGCTCCAATCTGCGATGAATAACCTTGTAGATGCGGAACTCCCGTCCAAGCTTACAGGCCCGGATATGGGGAATTATTTTAACAACAGTAAGACAGCGGCAATGATCCTCACCATGAAAAATGGGGAAGGTCAATATGTGAAGGTAGACCCAGTCACGGAAAAGCTTTCGCTTACATCAAATGCTGCAGAGGCTTCTCCATTCGCCCTGTACGTGCTTGATTATTTTGCAACTGTAGACCATGTGGAACCTGAGGTTGGGGCCACCAGAACAGCTTACTCCATCAAATCCTTGGTCAATAATAAGTATCTGACCATCCAGAATTATTTTTCAGCGGAAGAATTTCTGAGCAATACCCATCAGTATTTTCATATTGTAAGTGGTGCTCCAAGCGGCAGCAGTACGGACAGGACGTTCGAAATCAAAGCGTCGGCAAGCACTCCGGGTTGGAACGAGCGGTTTTACGTGGATCAGTATGCGAATTCAGGTTATTACCGCATCTGGTCGCATCTGTCTACGATGAGAGACGATACCAATTTTAACCGGTTTAACGTGAAAATGACCGACAATGCCATGCTGAGCAGCGGAACGGCTTCCGAGGATACCGAATACCGATTTTATTTTGAAAAGGTAACTGGTAAAGATCAGCTGGAAGTCAGCCAGGAAGTGAGCGGAGACGATGCTGCATTGTTCTGGAAGCCCGTGAACGGTGATACGAATCCGGCAAATTATAGCGTCAACGGGACGGTATCAGGGGCGGTTTATACCGAAGGCCTTATGCATCTAACGATTTCCGGCTTGAATGTCGGCGTCCATCCATATGCGGTTGCTTATAACGGCAGCGGCTATCAAACGGAGGCGGATGTGAAGGTCCGCATTTTCAGCCATCCGGGTATTCTGCTTACCATGGAAGATCTGGAAAAAATGAAAGCTCATATTCAGGCGAAGGAGGAGCCATGGTACTCCGACTATCAAAGAATGGTCAACGGCGTTTCCTACGATGTAGCCAGCTATGAGTATCAGACCATGGTCTTTTCGAATGTTGGACGCGGTGGAGCGCCGTCGGATTCCGGTAATATCGGCTATTTTGAGAAGGGCGGTAATGCTGCGTATTTCAACGCCTTGCAATGGGTAATTACCGGGGATAACTTATATGCCGCCAAAGCTGCGGACCTCCTCATGCAATGGGCGAATACGCTGAAGGTCATCGACGGCAGGGATAGAATATTGGGCGCCGGCATCAATGCGTACAAATATGCCAGTGCAGCCGAGATCATAAAGCATTACCACGGCGGCTACAGCGGGTACAGCGACACTGACTTCAAAGCCTTGAAAGATATGATGATCAACGTGGTTTATCCCGTTATTCAGGATGCTGGTGTTCCGATGCTTGCCAACGGTAACTGGGATGTTGCGGCTTTAGTCAGTATGATGGCGATTGGTGTTCTGTGTGACAATAGCGAAATCTTCGACCGTGCAATGACCTTCTATCAAGACATTCATACAAACGGTTCCATCTTCGCTTATGTGAACGATTCCGGCCAAACGATGGAAACGGGGCGTGATCAGGCACATGCTATGCTTGCGCTTGGCTATATGTCAGAGCTCTGTATGATCGCTAAAAATCAGAATGTGGATTTGTATTCCTTGTATACGAACAGGCTTGCGAAGGCCTTTGAATATGTGGCGAAATATAACTTGTATGCTAAGGAGCTGTACGGTGAAGATTTGCCATTCGTGGCAATGCCGAACGTTTTCGGGGATACGAGCAGAGGCTACTATGGGGCTGGATTTAACAGTGACAGTAATGGGCTGAATAGAGGCGAATTCAGACCGATTTTTGAGCAGGGGCTTGCCCTGTACAGTAAGGTGGACGGTGTCGATTTGACATGGACCGCTAGAGCTGCTGCAGCTATGCGCCCTCAGGGCATGGTGCATTTTGATAATTTGAACTTTGGCACGATGACTTATTACAATGGTGAACCGGATCGTGAAGTGAGGGGGCCCTATTTCCAAATGAGAACCCGCTGGGAGCCCTTATATCAAAGAAATTGGAGTACCGTTGACGGTCAAAAAGTCGCAGAGACGCTTAACTCCTATTACGATGTAAATGAAAACGGCGAGCTTACGACGAGTGTCATGAAGAACACGGCACCTTTCTATCAGATGGTTGCTAACGACGACGGGAGTTACTCGATCCTGCTGCTCAAAACAAACACTTTTTTATCGGTGAAGGATGAGCAGGTAGGGGATTACAATGTGATCAAAGCCGATGCGACGGAAATCGGTGATCATGAGAAATTCATTCTACGTGCTAGCGGAGTGGGTCCATTCTTCTTGGTTTCACCAATGTATGAAAATCGGATTGTCTATCAAGATGCAGCCGGTTCAGGCAGCAGCAGCATGTTAACGCTTCGCCTGGGAACGAAAACATTATCTCAAATCAAAGATACACCGGACATCACGACAAATGAAAGACTTATCTTCATGTATAATACGCAGGATATTGCGTTGTTTGGGAGTGCGGCTCCAAGTATTACTTCGGCTGCCAGCACTGTAGTAAGCAGTTATGGCGGTACTTTCCAGGTCACAGCAACAGGCACGGCCCCGATCTCCTACACACTGGAAGGCGAACCTGATGGTGTGACCATGAACAGCAGCACGGGATTGATTACAGTTGCTGACACTACTGGCGTGGGGACATACATGTTTACCGTTCGTGCATCTAATGGCATTAGCCCTGACACAAAGATGCCATTCACATTGACAGTTGTAGAAGCTCCAACCGTTCCGGGCGCGCCACAGAACTTTACTGCAATGCGGGGTAACCGTCAGGTGACGCTGAGCTGGGATGCGCCATCCAGCAATGGCGGCGCAGTGATTACGAAGTATGAGGTTTCCAAAGATAACGGACAGACATGGCTGGAAGCAGACTCCTTCACAGGTCACATTTTCACCGGCTTGGCGAATGGAACAACCTATACATTCTCAGTGCGGGCAGTCAATAGTGCCGGCAGCGGACCGGAAACGGAAGCGCAGGCTGCGCCAAAAGCCTCAAGCAGCTCATCGTCAGGGTCGAGTTCAATAACAGCTGGCCCGGTGCAGGACGAAGAGACACACTCCATTTCCCTGAATGGCAATAGCGGTGCGCTTACTCTGAATGAGGATGGCAGCTATAGCCTGGCTAGCACAGGAGAGCAAATCAAGCAGGCACTTGGCGACAGCAACGAGTTGGTCATCCATGCGAAAGACGTTAGCAATTTGAGCGTAGGACTTCCTGTGTCGGCGATGGGTACTGCGTCCTTGACCGTTACATCCGATATCGGCTCTGTCACTGTTCCGAATGCCACCTTGCAGAATATGGCCAAAAAGTACGGTGACTCGCTTGTTCTTCGCATTCGGAAAGGGAGCTACATGGTTGAATTGCTCGACAATGGCAAGCCAGCGGAGTACGATGATCCCGGCTATCCTCTGACGATTACACTGCCTGTCAAGGTGACAGAAGGACGTGAAGCTTCAAATTATGTCGTGATCAAGAAGGAGAACGGACGAAATGTCATTTTACCTCTGGCAGTTGGTGATGGAGAGAGAGTGACTTTCGATGTCACGGCGACGGGAACCTACGATGTTGTTGATAATAGTCTTGCTTTTCAGGATGTGATCTCCTCCGATTGGGCAGCCAAGGATATTGGCTTTGTGACGGCGCGCAGACTGTTTGAAGGTACAGGTGACAAGCAATTTAATCCAGAAGCATCCATGACGCGTGCGATGTTCACTCAGGTGCTGGCTAATCTGGAGGGAATTGACCGCAGCGAGTCCAGGACGCCGGAATTCTCCGATGTGCCGGATGGACAATGGTACACAGGTGCAGTAGATTGGGCGTCCAAGAAAGGTATTATCAACGGAACGCGTACAAATACATTCAGCCCTGAGGACAGCGTTACGCGAGAGCAGATGGCGATCATGCTCTACAATTACGCGTCAAGCAAGGGATACAAGCTGAGTATCATCTCTGGAACGGAGTTCGCTGACAAGGACAGCGTGAGTCCATGGGCTAGAGAAGCAGTACATGCTATTGCGGCTGCGGGTATTCTGACAGGCAAGCCAGGCGGCTACTTTGACCCGCAAACGAATGCCACTCGCGCAGAGGTGGCTGCAGTTTTCGCCAGATTTATTCGAGCGCTGAGTTCAAACTGAATCTCGATTCTATCTGCCTACAAGATTCAGCGGGCACGTTGAATTCGTTACTGCAGCTAGCAATTGTACTTATAACGCAATTGAGCACGGAGATTTCCATCTCTGTGCTCTTCTTTTTGTCCATCAAGAGTTCATGGAGAACCATCGAAAAATTTTCGTTGTGATGACGTTGGGAATTTACAATTTTCGGATATTTTTTAATTGAATAGCATATCGAGCTGATTTACTAGATAAATTAGTGAGGAATCGAAAATAATTTCCATTGATGAGGGAATGTTTCGAAACATTTTGGGAATTGTAAGCGGCAACATAGGGTAGTTATTCAAAGTCGTTACCTTGTACGAAAGTATGCAGATTACGAAGGGAGGTGATGGTCTTCGCATATCTCTGTTCAGTTGTTCAGCAGTTAACCATGATTTTCTGAATGACAGTCTTAGCTCATAGGAGGGAAGATATGATGATGAGAAGATGGTTCATGATCTGTATGCTTGTAGCACTTTGCTGCGGTTCCATATTCACAAGCATGTCCAGTGCGGCGGCGGACTACAACAGCGGTGTCGAGACTTCGGGCACGACGGCAACGATTTGGTTTCATTCAAGCGTCAATACGACCTGGGTTGATGTGCATTATACGGTCAATTCAGGTTCCCAACAGAATGTGGCGATGACCTACAATAACAGTTTGGGCAGATATGAACAGAAGGTCACTTCCGTTGCTAACGGTAATGTCATCACCTACTGGTTTACTTATAATAACGGGACCCCAGCGTATGACACGCCTTCAACGTCCTACACGGTAGGAAGCGGGGGAGGTGCAGGTGGCATTGTCTCGGGAACAACTTACAAGCTTATTAATGTCAACAGCGGCAAAGCTCTGGATGTTAGCAGCTCCAGCACAGCCGACGGTACCAATGTGCAAATTTGGACAGATAACGGGTCAGGCGCACAAACCTGGAAGCCGGTCAGCAACGGTGACGGCACCTACAAGCTGATGAATCCAAATAGCGGTAAAGCGCTCGATGTATACGCAGCAGGTACAGCAAATGGCTCGAATGTTCAAATCTATACGGACAATGGCACCAGTGCTCAGAAGTGGCAGATCGTTAGTAATGGTGACGGCTCCTACAAGCTGATCAACTCAGGCAGCGGCAAGGCTTTGGATGTGAGCGGTTCCGGCACAGCCGACGGCACGAACGTGCAGATCTGGACGGATAACGGGGCAGGTGCTCAGAAATGGAAATTTGTGGCGGCGGGCTCATCTGGCGGTGGAGGAGGCAGTACAGGCTCGATAGGCTCTATTCCGGCATCGTCCATTCCAGCTCCTACAGGCAGCGGTGTTATGAGTGTGAAGGTGATGAACGGTACCAACGGTGCGTACCCTGATAACCAAGTGTACTGGGGAATATTGGGCGTTAATCCGGCGAACGGCAAATGGAGCTATCTGGACCTCAGCGGCAACTTGCTGCCGATCTCCAATGCCTTGAATGATGCTTCCGGTCATTTGACCAAAAACGGTGTCAATTATGCGAATATTTATCATAAAGTCAGCGATGCTTCATGGGCAAGTCTGCCTCGTATCGATTCTGGCAGAATGTTCGTTTGCGTAGGCTCGCCTTGTTATATCAAAACCTATGACACAGGATTTGCAGGACCGGATATCAACAACTCATCGGATCCGAATATCAATGTATATTTTGATTTTATCGAGTTTACGGTGAATGCTTCCGGTTATCACGGCAATACGACAAGGGTTGACGGCTTTGGCTTCCCCTTGCAGCACCGACTAATGAATGCTTCCGGCAGCTATGACAAGACAGTCGGGGAGCTTGAATCGGAGACAAGAGACGGTTTGTTTACCAAGTATAACAATGAAGTGCCGTCCCCATTCAAATCCTTGGCGACTGTGCAAGCTCCGTACCGGATCATCGCTCCGATCCGCGGATCCTTTGCAGCCGGGGGCGCGAATGCCAATTATTTTGCCGGCTATTCCTCTTATTCTACGCAGGACATCCTCCGCTGTGACGGAGCCCTGACGGACGCTTCGGCATGTGCAGCGATTAACCGTCACGTGTATACGGACAGCAATTGGAATAATGTCGGAAGCTACTACCAAGCGGCACCGGCGAACTACTATGCTAAGTTCTGGCATACGCACAGCATCAATGGGCTGGCTTACGGCTTCGCCTATGATGATGTCAACGGTCAGGCCGCCTATCTGGAAGTCGGTGATCCGAAAGGTCTTATTATTCGGGTCGGCTGGTGATAAGCTAGCAGGAACCGGTATGCACGATATGCTACAACCAAGCTCTGGACGATTGTGCCGGGGCTTGGTTTATTTATGTTTTATGCTCAGGATTGCTTTTAGGACAAACCTCCATGTACAATTTGAGGACTATATCTGTACGTAGCTAGGAAAGGACGCCTCTGATGGAAGCTTATTGCAAAGTACTCATTGTCGAAGATGAAATGCTGGTTCGCCAAGGGATCAGGTTTCTCCTGGATTGGGAGAAAGAAGGTTTCCGCATCGTTGGAGAAGCTTCCAATGGTAAGGAAGCCTTGGAGCTGGTGGAGCAGCATCAACCGAATATCATTTTGACTGATATTGTTATGCCGATTATGGATGGGGAAGAGCTGGTACGGATTGTCAAGGGCTTGCATCCGGAGATCGAAATTATTGTCCTTAGCAGCTTTGGGGAATTCGACTATGTCCGGTCCACCTTTCAAAGCGGAGTCGCCGATTATATGCTCAAACCCAAATTGGATGCGGCTTCTCTCTTAGCTGTGCTGAAGAAGACGAGAGAGCGTTTACCTATAGAGCATCATCGTGAATGGCCTGACGATCGGCAGCATTCCTTGGACTATATACTGGACAGGCTGATCTCCGGATATTCGATCGATTATGAAGCTGCCCCATTCCAGTCAGAGCTGCCTTATTCGGCTTATATGCTGCTAGTGGTCGAATCGGATGACGCATCCGCAGCAGCCAAAAGAAATGAAGACTGGATGGAGGCCTTGCTGAAGGCAGAGGTTCAACGCTCGAACAAGCCCATCGCCATCCGCAGACTCGCGACTCTAGACGGACATATCCGATTCTTGCTGAATATGGATGCATCAAACTGCGATGAAGTGGTACTGCTCGCTAAGGAATTGCTTGAATCAGCAGTGAATACAAGCCAGTCTTTATGTGCTGCCATAAGCAGAAGATTTGATAGAATCGGGCAGCTTCACGAAGCGTATTCCGGTGACATATTGAACATGCTGAATCACCGTTTCTTTTTGCCGGACCGTCGCTTATTACTGGCCGATCATGTAAGCGAGCCGCAGACGGCTAGTGCCACCTTTGATCTGGAGGCATATAGCAATGAGCTGAACCGTCAGGATTTTCACCCCGCGCTCCATCGTTTGGATAGCTATGTGCGATCTATGCCGGGCAGACTAGACAAGGACATGTTCGAGTTCAAGTCCTTCCTGGGCCATAGCATGTTCAATATGATTGTGGCGCTGCTTCACTTTCATTATGAGGCGAATGCGCTTGATCAAAGCAAGTACGAGTATTTACGCTCGATTCACGAAGCGAAGCATATCGGAGAAGTCATGCCGCTTTTGGAATCGTTTATGAACGAGGTCATGAGTTGTGTCGATCGAAGCAAGACAGGCACTTCAGGCATTCAGAAAATTTTGCACTATATCGATGAGCACATTTCGGAGCCGTTAACTTTGACAGAAGTGGCGAAGCAGTTTCATTTTAATCCGTCCTATTTGTCCAATTATTTTGCGGTTCATAACAGAGAAGGCTTTAATGAATATGTGAACCGAGTACGCATAGAGAAGGCGTGCAAGCTTTTGAAAGGCAGCATGGAGCTCAGTATCTCTGAAATCAGCAGTCTCGTCGGGTATTCGGACCATAGCTACTTTACAAAAGTATTCCGCAAGCAAATGGGCATTTCGCCGAGTCACTACCGCAAAATATAAGAGGAAGGGATTGCCTGCCAATGGGAGCATGGACAAGAAGGTTTACTGAGCAAAGTCTGTTTAACAAGATGTTTATGGTCACTGTGCTGAGCATTCTATCCGTCACCGTACTCACCACCTGGGTCACTGTACAGATGTCGCAAAAGCTATTCGTGCAGACGTTCAGCATCACCAACTCCAAAATTATAGAGCAAATCAAAAACGGACTGGAATCCTTCCATTACGCCAATGTCAATATCGCGATCAATGTTGCGCAAAGCGGCGCGATCAAAAGCTTTCTTACCGAGCCGGATGCGGACTCGCTGTCTAATTACAAATCTTATTACAGCATGGTCGATCAGATGAAACGAATTCAATCCGGCAACGGAACCAAGAATATCGGCATAGCTGTGCTTGGCGCTAATAATAGGAGCTACATCAGTGATCGTACTTATTGGTACAGTCCCATGGAGGAGCTTCTGCACAGCTCGTTTACGCAAAATGCTTGGAAGCAGCCGGGCAAAATTGGATACAGTTTGATCGGTGAGGACATGGGGGATACCACGGAGCCGCGGATTCTTGCAGCGAAAGCGCTCAACGCACCAGGAGAAAAAGAGATCTACGGGACCTTGTACATGATGATCAAAGAAAGTGACTTCAGGAATGTATACGCCAGCTTTACCAGTGCCGGTAACGATGTGATGATTGTGGATACAACCGGTACCATTGTGTCCAGCAACCGAAGTGAGCTGATTGGTACGAAGTCTGTCCCGCTGCTGGAGAGCGCCGAACATATCACACAGCAAGGCTTGGCTAACCAAGAGTTGAAGATGTTCGGTAAGGATGTAATCGCCCTCGCCGATTATCTTCCCATGTTCGATTTTTATATTGTCAATGTCATCGATAAGGAATCCACGCTGGGCCACATGCTGAATAGAAAGGCTATATTTCTTATTGTGGCAGCCATTGCTGCAACCGCTTTGCTGTTGGTGTATATCTTTACTCGAAGAGTTACAAAATCCATGCGTACACTTGTAAAGAAAATGTCCAATGTGACGAAGAAAAATTTTCATAATTATATGGCAGTCGGCGGGTCCTATGAAACTAGGGAGCTGAGTAATGCTTTCAACTATATGCTCGATGAATTGAACGACTATTTGAAACGATTGGTTGAAACCCAGAACGAACAGCGGAGGGCGGAGCTAGCCGCACTGCAGCAGCAGATTAATCCGCATTTTCTCTACAATACGTTGGCATCTGTTAATATATTGGTTCAGCGGGGAAGTAAGGAGAAGGCGACGGAAACGATCCATGCACTGATTTCGCTGCTGCAGAACACCATTAGCAATGTGAAAGAAACCATTTCAGTAAAAGAAGAACTCGTAAATTTGAAGCACTATGTGTTCATTAACCAGATCCGTTATGGCGATGGCATTAAGGTAGATTATTTTGTGCCGCCGGACTGCATGGCTGCTCAAGTACCTAAGCTGATTCTGCAGCCGTTTATGGAGAATGCTTTTTTCATGCTTTCAACCAAAAGAATAGCGGCTATATCTATGTCATGATTACCAAAGAAATGGATGTGCTTCGCTGTGAAATCATCGATAATGGCGACGGCATGGATCTGGATGGGGAAAGCGAGAAGATCCCGAATGTGACAAGCAAAAGGCAGATGTTTACGGGCATCGGTATCCGAAATGTTCATGACCGCCTCGTGCTGCTGTACGGTGAGGGGTATGGGGTCAATATCTCCAGTTCAATCGGTCAAGGAACCAAAGTGACTCTGACTTTGCCATGGGCAACGCAATCACAAGATGAAAGCGCTAGCTAAATAAATTGCCAAATCTAAAAGGATTACCAAACTTTCTTAGATGATAGCGGATACAAGAGATAAGAATAGTACCAAATTCAATAAATTGATTCCTAACGAATGGAAATCCCCAAATGATATGCTTTAGAAGTAAGCACTTACAATAATTTGTACAGGGGGAGCAACATGAAGAAAAAAATTTCAGCAGTATTACTTGCGAGCTTAATTCTAGCAACGGGCTGTTCCAGCAAGGCGCCTGACACAACGGCTAGTCCTACAACCGCTACCGGAGGAGACAAAACGGAGACCAAAGCGGAGACGAAAGAAGTGACTGTATGGGCATGGGACAAAAACTTTAACATCGCTGCGATGAAGCTTGCGCAGGAGGCGTATGCCAAGGACCATCCTGATGTAAAGATTAACATTGTGGAGTACGCACAAGACGATATTATTCAGAAGCTGAACACAGGCCTTAACTCCGGCACGACTACCGGTCTGCCGAATGTGGTGCTGATCGAAGATTACCGAGCACAAAGTTTCCTGAAAGCGTACCCGGATTCTTTCCAGGATCTGTCTTCCAGCATCAAGGCATCTGACTTTGCTGATTATAAGATCGGACCAACGAGCCTGAACGGCAAGCAGTACGGAGTTCCGTTCGATTCCGGTGTTGCGGGATTATATGTGCGCACCGATTATTTGGAGCAGGCTGGCTATAAAGTCGATGATATGAAAAATATAGATTGGCAGAAGTTTATCGAGATCGGTAAAGCCGTCAAAGCAAAAACCGGCAAAGATATGCTGACACAGGATCCTAACGACTTGGGATTAATCCGTATGATGATTCAATCTGCCGGATCCTGGTATCTGAAAAGCGATGGCGCGACACCGGATCTCAAGGACAACGCTGCATTGAAAGATGCTTTCCAAACCTATAAAGAATTGATGAATGCCAATATCGTGAAGATTACGTCCGATTGGAATGCCTTCGTAGCTGGATTTAACAGCGGTGATGTTGCTACGGTTCCGACCGGTAACTGGATTACTCCTTCCGTGAAGGCAAAAGCTGATCAAGCAGGCAAATGGGCCGTTGTTCCATTCCCTAAATTGAAAAACACTTCGAGCTCCGTCAATGCATCTAACCTTGGAGGAAGCTCCTGGTATGTACTGAATAACCCTGGAAAGGAAGCCGCAGCAGATTTCCTGGCTAAGACGTTAGGCTCTGACGTTAATTTATATCAGAAGCTTGTTACCGATATCGGTGTCATTGGCACATTGAAAGCAGCGGCATCAGGCGATGCTTATTCGAAAGCGGATGATTATTTCGGCGGCCAAAAAGTGATTTCCGATTTCGCTAACTGGACGACACAAATCCCTAAAGTCAACTACGGCATGCATACGTATGCAATTGAAGATATTCTGAAGGTTGAAATGCAGAATTACCTCAAAGGTACAGAGCTTGATAAGGTGCTTAACGACGCACAATCTCAAGCTGAAGCTCAAGTTAAGTAATTTATCAAGCAGCCTATAGAGCCTCCTTAACGCTGACCTCCGTATTGCCGAGCTTTGCAAAGCGGAGGGCAGCGTTTCCATTTGTACTCCTGATAGAGGAAGGATTTGGACGAAATGAACTTCACGATGCATAGCCGTGCCAAACTTACAGGTTGGCTGTTTGTCAGTTTAGCTGTTATTTTGATTTGCGTGTTTTACTTTTATCCGATGATTCAAGCGCTGCTGCTCTCCTTCAAGACTGGTGCCGGTGCTAATCTACATTTTAATGGAATCAGCAATTACAAACGCCTTTTTAGCGATAAAACGTTACTCACAGCGGTGCAAAATACATTTCTATATCTCATTGTTCAGGTTCCCATTATGATTATTCTGGCGATGATTATTTCCGTACTGCTGAATGACAGCAAACTGAGGTTTAAAAGCTTTTTTCGAACTGCTATTTTTTTGCCGTGCGTGACATCGCTGGTTGCGTATTCGGTGGTATTCAAGTATTTGTTCGGCAACGATGGATTAGTAAACATGCTGCTGACAAAACTACATTTGATCGCTCAGCCCATTCAATGGATCTCAGATCCGTTCTGGGCAAAAATTACGATTATTATCGCCATAACATGGCGCTGGACCGGTTATAATATGATCTTTTTCCTGTCTTCTCTGCAGAATATCGATTATTCTATTTATGAAGCCGCCAGGATTGACGGTGCTTCAGCGGTGAAGCAATTTATCTCGATTACGGTACCTATGCTAAAGCCTATCGTGCTATTCACTTCTATTACATCTACGATCGGTACCCTTCAATTGTTTGATGAGGTGATGAATATCACGAAGGGGGGGCCAGGCAACGCAACCCTTTCGATTTCGCAATATATTTATAATCTTTCTTTCAAGTACACACCTGATTTCGGATACGCGGCAACGGTCTCCTACTCCGTAGTAGCCATGATTGTGGTGCTGTCCGTTCTTCAAATCAAATTGGCAGGTGATAAGTAATGGAGAAGCTGAAACGGATCATCATGTATGTGTTTCTTGCCGCTGCCGCGATCGTATGTGTCTTTCCATTTTTCTGGATGATTATTAGTTCTACCAATCTTTCCGTAGAAGTCACGGCAGGGCGCATGCTGCCCGGGGCCCATTTTATGGAAAACTTCCGAAAGCTGACCGCTTCCATCAATCTCGTGCCTGCATTGTGGAATTCGTTAAAAATTTCGCTGTCTGTTACAATCTTGGCATTGGTCATTGCGTCGCTTGCCGGCTACGCCTTCGAAATATACAGGAGCAAAGCGAAAGAGGTAGTCTTCAATCTGCTGCTGTTATCAATGATGATTCCGTTCGCGGCATTGATGGTTCCGCTTTATCAAATGTTCTCAAGATTTTCCCGTACCATGCCGTTCATGGGAATAAATACGACCGTAGCGGTTGTTCTCCCTACCTTCACTACCGCGTTTCTCATTTTCTTCTTTCGTCAAAGCACGAAGATGTTTCCAAAGGAGCTGCTGGAAGCCGGTCGAATGGACGGATTAACGGAGTTGGGGTTATTCTTCCGGCTTTATATGCCAACCATGAAAACAACGTATTCCGCTGCTGCCATCATTACCTTTATGTCCAGCTGGAATAACTACTTATGGCCTTTAATCGTCCTGCAATCGCCGGAGAAGCGGACCATTCCGCTCTTGATTTCTAACCTGGGCTCCAGTTATTCTCCGGATTTTGGAGTTATTATGACTGCGATTGTCATTTCTACCCTTCCAACCGCGCTTGTATTCTTCCTTATGCAAAAGCAATTTGTTGCGGGCATGGTCGGCTCGGTTAAATAATACAGGAGGCATACGAACATGAATCATAGAGAGTCTAGCCTTGAGTGGCTTCACGATGTGCATACGTTTAGGGTAAACAGGATGGATGCCCACTCGGATCACCGCTATTATTCTTCCATGGAGGAAGCCGAAGCAGGCGGGCCTATGGATATGCGGCATAGCCTAAACGGGAGCTGGCAGTTCAGTTATGCAGTGAATCCGGCAAGCAGGATTGAAAACTTCTATCAGTTGGATTACAGCTGTTCCGCTTGGGACTCCATTCAGGTGCCCGGGCATATTCAGCTTCAAGGCTGGGGGAAGCCGCAATATGTCAATACGATGTACCCGTGGGACGGTCTGGATGCCATTCGTCCCCCGCAGCTGCCGCAGGAACATAATGCGGTCGGCAGCTATGTGAAGCATTTTGAGTTGCCTGCGAGTATGAAGAATAAACCGGTCTTTATTTCGTTCCAAGGTGTAGAATGCGCCTTCTATGTATGGCTCAACGGCGAATTTGTCGGGTATAGCGAGGACAGCTTTACGGCGTCTGAATTTGACCTTACTCCTTATGTGCGGGAAGGCGACAATAAGCTTGCTGTCGAGGTCTATCAGCGCAGTACGGGCAGTTGGCTGGAGGACCAGGATTTCTGGCGGTTGTCCGGCATTTTCCGCGAGGTGTACCTCTACACGATTCCCGAAGTTCATGTATGGGATATGCGGGTCGTTGCCGACCTTGATGAGAAGTATGAACAGGGCTTGTTAAAGGTGGATCTGAAGCTGTGGGAGGTACCGAAATATCCTGCCAAGGCGAAGCTGGAGCTGAAGGATGCAGACGGAAGAACGCTGCATTCACAGGAAGGCCAGCTCCAAGGGCGTGAATTGTCATTTGACCTACATGCAGGAAGTGTCCAGGCTTGGAGCGCAGAGCGTCCGTACCTATATAACATCTGCATCTCCATGATCGGTCAGAGCGGCGAGCTGATTGAAGCCATCGTGCAGAAGGCAGGATTTCGCAAATTTGAATTAAAGGATAAGCTCATGTGCCTCAATGGCAAGCGGATCGTCTTCAAAGGAGTCAACCGGCATGAATTTAACCATGTCAGGGGGCGGGCGATTACGGAAGCTGACATGCTCTGGGATATCCAGACGCTGAAACGAAATAATATCAATGCGGTACGGACCTCTCATTATCCGAACCAAACCCGGTGGTACGAGCTTTGTGATGAATACGGCGTGTATGTCATTGATGAAATGAATCTCGAGACACACGGCTCGTGGCAGAAAATGGGGGCTGTTGAGCCATCCTGGAACATCCCCGGCAATGACCCGGATTGGCACGATATCGTGCTTGACCGCGCACAATCCATGCTGGAGCGGGATAAGAATCATCCGTCCATTCTGATCTGGTCTTGCGGCAATGAGTCTTATGCCGGTCAAGTCATATTGGATGTCGCCCATTATTTTAGAGAAACAGATCCGGGCAGACTGGTGCATTATGAGGGCGTCTTCCATAACCGCGAGTATGATGCAACCAGCGATATGGAGAGCCGGATGTATGCCAAGCCTGCCGATATCGAGGCATATTTGAACAGCGATCCGAAGAAGCCTTATATCAGCTGCGAATATATGCACGCGATGGGAAATTCCGTAGGAGGACTGCACAAATATACGGAGCTTGAGCGGAAGTATCCAATGTATCAAGGCGGCTTTATCTGGGATTATATCGATCAAGCGATTTTGACAACGGACAGGTATGGACGTGAGTTTCTGGCATACGGGGGTGATTTCGAGGACCGTCCGACTGACTACAGCTTCTGCGGCAACGGCATCGTCTACGCAGATCGTCAGGTGACTCCTAAGATGCAGGAAGTGAAATTCTTGTATCAGAATGTGAAATTGGAGCCGACAAGAAGCCATATCAGAGTGGTCAATGAGAATCTCTTCATCAACACGGACCAGTTTGAACTTTGCTACAGTCTTTATCATGAAGGACGCGAAATCGGTTCATGGAAGACGGAAGCGTCCGTTGATGCACAAGGTGCCATGAACATTCCTATTCAACTGCCTGATATCGATTGCTCCAGCGCGCCGGGTGAGTACTGTATTCAAGCGTTCCTCAGATTAAAAAAGATGAGACCTGGGCCGAAGCGGGATATGAGATCGCGTTTGGAGAGTCGGTCTTTCTTGTTGATTCCGGCGCAAGCAAACCACAACTGAATGGTCAGCTCCAAGTCGTAGAGGGAGATGTGAATATCGGTGTGAGCGGAGAGGGCTTCGCAGCCCTGTTCTCCAAACAGGTCGGTTCCCTAGTGTCCCTTACCTATAAGGGCAAGGAAATGATTGCCGCTCCGCCTGCGCCTTTGTTTTGGAGAGCAACGACCGATAATGACAAAGGAACTTCGCTTGGTTATACGGCGGGAGTCTGGTATGCGGCAAGCTTGGCACGCAAGTGCGTCAGCGTTGAGCTGCATCAAGACCAGGATTCGGCAACCGTTTCTTATGCGTATAGGTTCAGCATCAGCTCTGAGATCAGCGTACGTATCGCCTATACCGTCTTTACAGATGGAAGCATTCGTGTCCATACGAGGTACAAAGGGGCTGAAGGACTGCCCAACCTGCCGATCGTTGCGGTATCGCTTAAAATGTCAGCAGATTATGAGCAGACAGAATGGTATGCGATGGGGCCGGAGGAGAACTATATCGACCGCTGCCATGGGGCACGGCTAGGCATCTTCCAGAGAAGCGTTCATGAATTACCGTCCCGTTACCTGGTCCCGCAGGAATCGGGCAATCGAACAGGTGTAAGAAGAGTAAGTATCACGGATAAGAGTGGGATTGGCATGCTAATTACAGCAGACCCGCAAGCTCCTGTTGAATGTAATGTGTCCCCTTACACGGCGTTCGAGCTTGAACATGCGGAGCATCATTATCAATTGCCGGAAGTTCACTACACCGTAGTAACGGTAGCAGGTAAGCAAATGGGCGTTGGCGGGGATGACAGCTGGGGAGCGCCTGTCCACGAGGAATATCAGATTCCTTCCAATCAAGATATGGAGTTTGAGTTCACGATTGCGGGAGTCGGTTCTGGTCTATGATTGGAACTCTCGATTTTAGTTGAACGGCATCAGAGGCTATGATGAATCACTCATCGTAGCCTTTTCCTCTACTATGAAAACTTATACATATGTGGATATTTCAAAGGTCAAATATGTTTTATAAACGGTAAAAATAGTGTTAGTATGCGCTTCCATAGCGTGTTAATATCTATATTGCTAAGTTAACTTGAATGTTAATGAGGTTCTTGTTACTTCATGTAAGGAGACTGTAAAATGAACACACAGAAACGGATTATCAGTTTAGAAATGGTCATTTTGCAATTAGGTATTTCACTTCATGAATTTGACGAATGGAAAAGCCGGAATTTAACTGTAAGCGATTACAGAGTGCTAGAAAGGTGAAGCTTGATCCTTGATCATTACAAGTCATGTACTTGTTCCTCCGAGCACTGCTGCACTTCTCCGAAAACCATTGTCCTCTTCATATGCATAATCATTCGTCTGCGTCAGGGAAACGTTCCTTGACGCTTTTTATTTTGCAGAATACCTAAAAAAATCACAAATAATCCTAAAATGCGGCCCATTATCAACCTGCTGATTATTCATTACAATAAAAACATATCAAGAATGTAAGCACTTCCAAAAAAGTGCCCAACAGAGAATGGTTAAGAAAGGGGGAAGGAAACGATGAAAGCTTTAAAAAGGATTGCTTTATTTATCGACAGCTTTTTTGAGAATTTTGCCCAGGTATCACTATTGGTTATGATTCTGATCGTAACGGTCCAGGTAATCACTCGAAAACTATTCAATCATGTGTTCTTCTGGTCGGAAGAAGTGACCATGGTACTGCTAATCTGGTTCTCCTTCATGGGAATTGCAGTTGGATTTCGGGAGAAGCTTCATCTGGCCATTGATTCCTTTACGGTCAAGCTGCCTCCATCTGTTAACAAGGTGATTGATAAGGTAGTGAGTGTCGGATGCATCGCGTTTGGCATCTATTTGGTCAAATACGGCTGGGATTTTACCATCCTAATGAAAGATTCCACGTTACCGGCAACCAAGCTTCCCAACAGTGTATTTTATGCAGTCATGCCTCTAACTGGAATTATGGTCTGCATCTATTCGTTCCTACAACTGCTGGGTATTCACACGAATCGTCATAAAGGAATGGAGGAAGGAGGTCACTAGCATGGACTCAACAATGATTGCAATTATTATTTTGGCTGTAAGCTTTCTTATTATGCTTGTTTTGCGGTTTCCGGTAGCGCTTTCTTTGGCGGGATCAACGATCTTAACTCTGATCTATTTGGAAGTGCCGCTAGAGGTTATCGGTCAAAGAATGATCCAAGGCGTCAATTCCTACGCGCTGTTAACCATTCCCTTCTTTATCCTTGCCGGTCAAATTATGGGTGAGGGCGGACTAGCTTTACGATTGGTCAATTTTGCTCTTCTCATTGTCGGCAGAATCAGGGGCGGACTGGCCATGGTGAACTGTGTAGCCTGCTTGTTCTTCGGTAATATCTCCGGATCAGCAGCAGCTGACGTATCCTCGATCGGCTCGATCATGATCCCTATGATGGAGAAGAAAGGGTACAGCAAGGAATTCTCCGTAGGCCTTACGACCTCCGCTGCGATTCAAGGCGTTGTCGTACCGCCAAGTCATAACTTGATTCTTTACTCGCTCGCAGCAGGCGGAACATCAATTAGCGCTTTGTTCCTTGCAGGCGTGATTCCCGGCATTATTCTCTGCGTTGCCTTGATGGTAGCAAGCTACTTTATGGCGATTAAAAAAGGCTTCACACAGACTCAAAAAGTAGATCGCAAAGATATTCCTAAAATTCTGTTCGATGGTATTCTTTCCATTATGCCTGCTTTTATTATTCTCGGCGGCATATTCTCCGGCTGGTTCACAGCTTCGGAATCAGGTGCGATCGCATGCTTATACGCTTTCATCATCACTTTCTTTTATTATAAGGAAATTCCTTTAAGCAGAATGTGGGTCATTTTCAAACGGACCCTGCGCACGGTTTCCATGGTACTGTTTTTGATAGCGGCTTCAAACGCTTTTGGCTGGGTACTCGCTTTCTTGAAGATCCCTGCACTCGTAACGGATGCTTTGCTGCAGATTTCACACAATCCAACCATCATTATGTTGATTATTACGGTATTGCTGCTTCTTCTTGGAGCACCGATGGACATGGCGCCGCTCATTCTGATCATGACGCCGATCCTGCTTCCTGTCGTTACATCGCTTGGGATGGATCCGGTTCACTTCGGCATCGTGATGATGCTTAACCTGGGAATTGGATTGCTTACGCCGCCCGTCGGAACCGTATTATTCATTGGCTGCGCGATCGGAAAAATATCGATCGGGCAAGGAGCCCGCGCTATGGCACCGTTTGCGGTTGTCCTGCTAGCAGTGCTTCTGCTGTTAACTTATGTGCCGTCACTATCCATGTGGCTGCCAAATTTAATGAAGCACTAACTTTCCTTTGTGTTTGAAAAAAAGTACAATAAACTTCAATTTAGGGGGAATTTGAACATGAAAAAACTATTAACGAAGAGAACTGCGACAGTTGTATTGGGTATGACGGTTTCCATGAGCATGCTGTTGTCTGGCTGCGGCGCAAAAAATGATGGAGGTACTGCTTCAGGCGATAAGGCAGCCCCAGCTGCTGCGGGCAAGAAATATACATTCCGTTTGGCTGATACTCATCCGGACAACTATCCGACTGTACTTGGTGATAAGAAATTTGCCGAGATCGTCAATCAGAAATCAAATGGCCGTATCAAGATTGATGTATTCCCGAACTCCCAGCTGGGTGAAGAAAAGGCGGTTATCGAACAGGTTCAGCTCGGTGCCATCGAATTTACCCGCGTAAGTACAGGACCTCTTGCCGAATTTAATAAATCTTATGGTGTGTTCAGTCTGCCGTACATTTTTGATAATGAAGAGCATGAATGGAAATTCTTAGAGGGAGATAAGGGTAAGGAACTGCTCGACAGCCTCGAAGCCTCCAAGTTAAAAGGTCTTGCTTACTATGATTCAGGAGCCCGCAGCTTCTATGCTAAGAAGCCTCTCAATAGCGTTGACGACTTGAAAGGTTTAAAGGTACGTGTTATTCAGAACAAAATCAATATTGAGCTGATGGAAGCGCTTGGTGCTAATGCAAGCCCGATGGCATATGGCGAAGTATTTAGTGCATTGCAAACAGGGGTTATCGATGCCGCTGAAAATAACTTCCCAAGCTACTACACCTCCAACCACTATCAGGTGGCCAAAAATATTATCCTGGATGCGCACCAACGTGTTCCGGAAGTGCTCATGATCAGTAAAAATCAGTGGGATAAACTCAGCGATGACGATAAGAAAATTATCAAAGATGCTGCACAGGAATCTGTGAAGACTGAGCGTGAGGAATGGACGAAATTTGAGAAAGAATCTGAAGCAAAAGTCAAAGAAGGCGGCGCTACTGTCGTAGAGGTGAAGGATTCTAAGCCTTGGCAGGATAAAGTAAAACCGGTCATTGATAAATATCGTGAAGAATACAAGGATATCTTTACTGCTATTGACGCAGCTAGAAAATAAGTCAGGAAGAATAGGCTATGTGGCGTTGTCGGCACATAGCCTTATTTTTTGCTAAGTCCCTTCTCATGTATAATGGAATAAGGAAGTCATAGCAGCAGAGTAGGTGTGGATGAAGCATGAGAAGTCGTTTGCAGCAGGCGTTCAAGAGGACTATAAGCTTGATTTTATTACGGGATCGGATGCTGTTTACGAAGCTGATTATCCTGTGTGCAGTCCTGGTAATTGTGCCCATGTCCGTTATAGGACTTATCTCGTACCAGCGTTCCGCCGAAGTTCTAGAGAATGAGAACAGGCAGCTCAGCTGGCAAATAATTGAGCAGGTTAACACGCATGTAGAATATTACGTCAATGATTTTGAGATCAGCATCTTGAAGATACTAAACAACCCGAGTATGAACAGCTACTTGAAAATGAAGACGAAGGAAGAAATTGAGAATAGCCATATCCGCGAAGCGGTCAAGCAAGAGCTGAATAATGCGGCATATTCCAGGTCCGATATTTCGAATATTACCGTTGTTTTGGATCATATAGAGAGTATTGATGCGATTGATACGAACTTTAAGCATCCTCTTAATCAAGTAACCGATGAATATTGGTATTCTTCTATTACGGATGCTAGCGAGCCGAAGATTTTTACCCGAACGCTTCAATGGGATAACCACAAAGAGCAGGTTATATCCATAGCCAGACGGCTGGTAAGCCCGCTGACCTTGGAGCCGATCGGAATGATTGTGATGGATGTTAATTTTAGACGTTTTCAAGAGATTGCAGAAAAGGTTACGATCGGACGAACCGGCTATATGTATATCATAGACTCGGATGGCCATTATGTGTATCATCCGAACCTGTTGGAGCTGGGGAAGACAGCGACTTTCGACAAAATGACGGATATTCTCTCAGGGGAAAGCGGATCGTATATTACGAAGGAGGCTTCTTCCGGGCAAAAGGTGCTGCTTACATACAGTCATTCCTCTTTTCTAGATTGGACTGTCATCACCTCGGTTCCCTATGCAGAATTAATTCAAGGGACTGAGTATATTAAGCGTACGATTTTATGGACGGTTCTGATTACGATGGCCGCAGCATCCATATTTGGGTTCGGATTTGCAGGCAGTATCGTGAAACCGGTCAAACGGTTATATTCTTATATGAGAAAAGTGGAATCAGGTGATTTCTCCACACATATTCAAGTCCAGGCAACCGATGAAATCGGCATGCTGATGCACGGCTTTAACAAGATGGTTCTCCGACTACAAGAACTAATGAATGAAATCTATTTTTCAAAGCTGAGGGAAACTGAGCTCGCCCTAAGTCAGCGGGAAATTGAAATGAAGGCGCTCCAGTCCCAGATGAATCCGCATTTTTTGTTTAATACGCTGGAGACGATCCGCGGGATGGCGCTTGAGCACGATATGGACGATATTTCCTCGATTTCCTCATCTATGGCACGATTGCTGCGCTACAATTTACGAAGTGAGACGTCCAAGGTGAAGCTGGAGGAAGAGCTGCATTATGCTGAAATTTATATGAGAATTCAGAAATTCAGATTCGAAAACAAATTGGAATATGAATTGGACATACCGGATTGGGCGAAGCGACAGCTAATCCCTAAATTTTCCCTTCAGCCCATTGTAGAGAATAGTATTATTCACGGCATCGAGCCAGCTCAAGGAGTAATTCGAATAACGATCAGCGCGATCCGGGAAGCGGACACCTTCATCATCCGAATTAAGGATACAGGTATGGGAATGACGGAACAAACGCTTCAAAAAATACGTAAAAATTTGATCCAAAATGATGCCATATCCAGCGGTGTCAGTATCGGGATTGTCAACGTGCATCGAAGAACCGCCTTGCTGTTTGGAGAGGCTTACGGAATTTCAATTGAGAGTCGATATGAACATGGAGTAACTGTGGATATCAGATTGCCGCTAAGTGATTCGTCTATCCTGAAATAACTGCTTGAATTTTCATCATCTAATGGTGCTGCGTTTAGCAGTATAGGTGTCTACGATCTAGGAGGTTGACTATGTATACAATGCTGCTGATTGAGGATGAGAGATGGGTGCGTACTGCTATTAAGCGCACCGTCGAGCGGACCGGGCTGCCCTTCACGATAACCGGGGAGCTGGAGAATGGGTTAGCAGCACTTGATTGGTTAAAGAACAACCCGGTCGATCTGATTCTGGCAGATATACGGATGCCGGTTATGGATGGATTGACCTTCATCCAGCAGCTGCGGTTGGATAACAGGGATCAGTCGATCATTATCATTAGCGGGCATGATGATTTCTCTTATGTCCAGCAATGCCTGCGAGCCGGCGTATTTGACTATTTATTAAAGCCCGTGGAAATCGACGAAATGAAAGCATGCTTGGAAAAATGGGTCAAATATCAGATAAGCCGGCAAAAAAGCGATTCAGAGGTCTTCCATAAGGACCCGGCTGAAATGTCTGCTGTGGAAAAGGTAATCGAGCTGATTAAATCCCAGCTTCCAGGAGATATTACATTAACCGAAGCGGCTGCAGCTGTGCATCTAAATCCAAGCTATTTGAGTCAGCTTTTCAAACAAAGAATGAATCAGACATTCGTTGAATATGTGCTGCAATTGCGTATGAACGAAGCAGAAAGGCTGCTGACCCATACCTCCCTGCGTATCTCGGAGATTGCCGAACGTCTGGGTTATACGGATGTTGCTTATTTCAGCAGCACCTTCAAAAGACTAAAGGGTGTATCACCTTCGGAATTCCGTAAAGCTTGTCTGACAGATTAGCTTCTTGCAAGCTTGCGCGTATGGAAATAGAATCGAGATAGAAAAGGCTGTCATTTGCTACTTATAGCAGGTGGACGGCCTTTTTTTAGTTAAATGTATAAGTCGTATACGTTTACTTCGCATCAACATTGCCGAACGCGATCGTCTAATTAAGACGAGGAAATCGTTTGTCTTGAAATTAGTGCAAACGTTTGATTTCATTAAAATTATGATTTTTATGAATAAATCATCCATATCCACTGTATTTTAGGAGGGGTGGACGAATGGAAGTGATTTATATAAGGAAAAATGCTAAATCACATGTCGAAATTAGTAGTTTTTTCTAAAACATCTATTGCAATCGTTTGCACCATCTTTCATAATGAAGTTAAGCGCTTACAATGCTTGTACCCAAAATCGAGGGAGGCAGATTATGAGTTCAAAGGTTTTCAAAGGGTTCGTGTCCGTCAGTTTATTAGGTTCGATGCTTATGGCACCAGCGATTTCACCGGCAGATGCTTTGCCGAAGGTCCTATCCGCCCAGAAGGCGGAAGCTGCGACGACCTTACCTGCGAATACGAAAGACGGCGTCATTCTTCATGCTTTCGATTGGTCGTTTAATCAAATACGGTCTAATTTATCTCAAATTGCAGCAGCTGGATATAAAGCTGTGCAGGTATCTCCGGTTCAAGGAACCAAGAACTCGAGCACAGATCCATCCCAGTGGTGGCTTTTGTACCAGCCAACGAATCAGTCGGTGGGCAATGCGCAGCTTGGAAGCTTATCTGACTTTACAGCCTTATGTACAGAAGCCGACTCGTACGGAATTAAGATTATTGTGGATGTTGTCATGAACCATATGGCGAACAACGGCAATCCGGACCAATTGGATGCAGCAGTTGACGCAAGCTTTAAAGACTCTAGCTTCTATCACAATCAGGGTCAAGCTTCGAATTGGAATAACCGTTATGAAATTACACAAAAGGGAATCGGCATGCCGGATCTGAATACACAGAACGCTGCGGTACAAAATAAAGCGCTTACATTTCTGAACCAGCTGGCAGATGCAGGAGCGGGGGCTTCCGCTTCGATGCTGCCAAGCACATTGAAACGAATATTGGTGCAGATGCCAATCAATCCTGGGCGGGGAGTTACTGGACCAATGTACTGGGGAATGTGCATAACCGGTCCAACTTGTTCGTCTACGGCGAGATTCTGCAGGATGGCACGGTCGACAATATAAGTTCCTATGCATCGTTTATGAATGTCACAGCCAGCAATTTCGGGGGATCTGTGAGAAATGCCCTGTCTTCCGGCAATTTGAGCGGGACCAGCGGTATGGGAGGAGTGGATCCGGCTAAAGCGGTCGATTTTGTGGAGACCCATGACACGTATGAAGACGGAAGCAGCAAGAATTTGTCCGATTGGCAGAGAAAAGCAGGCTGGGCCATCGTGGCTTCCAGAGCGGGTTCGACTCCATTGTTCTTTAATCGACCAACGGGCAGTATCGGTTCTGCGGGGGATGGTCAGTGGCATGATACGGATATCGTTGCGATCAATGCGTTCCACAATGCGATGGCCGGACAGAATGAATATTTACGCTGGACCAACAACAATTCAACGATGCTGATCGACCGTGGAACCATAGGGACGGTCATCGTGAATTACGGAAACAGCACGTACTTGAGCACATCGACCAATTTGGCCAGCGGCACTTATACCAATCATGGCAGCGCTTCAGCTACACTAACTGTTTCAAACGGCACCATCAAAGGCAATATTCCTGCGAACTCTGTCATTGTACTTTACGGTAATGGATCAGACACAGGATCAGGTACAGGCACGGGCAGTACTTCGGCTGTCTTCACAAGCAGTCCGGTAACGGCAGTGGCAGGTCAGACCGTGACGATTACCTACAATGCCGGCGGCCGCGCCTTGCAAGGCTCGTCCACTATGACCATGCATTGGGGGTATGACAGCTGGAAAGGCTTGGCCGATACTGCGATGACCTCGCAGGGCAACAACATTTGGCAAGTGACGGTAACAGTTCCGAGTGCTGCTTCGAGCGCTTTAAACATGGTATTCACCAATGGTTCTTCATGGGATAACAACAATTCAGCAAATTGGAGTGTCCCGGTTACAGCTTCCGGCTCAGGTACAGGTACAGGAACAGGAACAGGAACAGGAACAGGAACAGGAACAGGAACCGATACAGGCAGTACGACCGGCGGAGGAACAACCGGTACCACAGCCTATGCTCCACATGCAGGCTACAAAGTGGATTATGACAGCAGTGCGTTAGTGCAAGGTAAGAGCTTCACCATCTATTACAAAGGTGCACTTGCGGGCTCCAACCAAGTCACTCTGCATTGGGGTTCGAACGGATGGACCGGAACAGCAGATGCAGGAATGACCAAGAGAACGGATGGCTTCTGGGAGGCGACGGTCACGATTCCTTCTACTGCATCCATATTGAATCTTGTATTTACTGACGGTTCGAGCTGGGATAATAACGGCAGCAAGGATTGGAATTTGACCGTGTGGCCAACAGCCAATCCCGCTCAAGCAAGTCCGGCTCCCACAGCAGGACAACAAACGACGGTTATTTATAATGGAAGTTTCGCAGCAAACGCATCATCCATGACTCTCCATTGGGGGACGAATGGATGGGCATCGACAGCTGATGTTGTGATGACCAAACAGGCAAGTGGAGCTTGGTCGGCGGTCATTACGCTTCCTTCCGGCGCCAATATACTAAACATGGCATTCAAGAATCAGGCTGGTACATGGGACAGCAACAATTCTAAAAACTACAACTACTCAGTTTCTCAATAGGTTAAGTTAAGCAGTCAACCGTTTCCACAATAGGGGAGGCGGTTGTTTGCTTATTCCACAAATCCAGATGCTGATCCGCAAGGGAGTGTGATATAGTGAGAAAAGAACTGGAAATTGGATGAGTTTGCTAAAGAAAGGAAACGGTGGTATGCGAAATGGACGTCGATTCTTGAAACTGGCGTCGGTCCTCTTATGTTTGCTCTGTGCTAGCTGCTATAATGAGAGCGCTTCCGGTATAGGCTCATCTTCAAAGGGGGAGGGCTCCCCCGATCATGAAGCCTCAGCTGCCTATAAGGATACCGTCACCCTGCATATCGGGTTTCAAATACCGGATTCCAAGCTCCCACCCGGCGATTCCAATGACAATAATCCGGTTTCGCGCTATTTGGAGGGCAGGACGAATATTCATGTGGTCAACACTTGGGAGGCGAAGGGAGAAGACGCATTCAAGCAGAAAGTGGACCTCGCAATTGCAAGCAACGATTTGCCCGATGCTGTGGTCGTTGACCGCAATCAGCTTAAGAAGCTGGTGAGCAGCGGCATGATCCTGGATTTGACGCAGACGTACGCCGCCTATGCATCGGAATTGGTGCGTTCGATCTACGATTCAACGAAGGGCTCTGCTCTGCAGGATGCCAGCTTTGACGGCAAGCTGTACGGTCTCCCCAATGTTGCGCTGGATGCGGATTCCTCTACTCTGCTGTGGGTGAGGCAGGACTGGCTCGAGAAGCTAAAGCTCCCTGCTCCTAGAACGATGGAGGATGTTGAGCGGATCGCTCAAGCTTTTATTTCCCAGGATCCGGGAGGCAGGGGTAACAACGCTACAGTAGGACTTACCGGCTTTAAAGGAATCGTCTATGGGCAAAAGCCGCTCTTCAACGGGTTCGATGTGATTTTTAACGCTTATAACGCCTATCCGAAGAATTGGATTCGGGATAGCAGCGGCAGGATCGTCTACGGGTCCATTACCCCCGAGAACAAGCAAGCGTTGTCCAAGCTGGCGGACTGGTACAAGCGTGGATGGATTGACCCCAATTTCGCTTTATATAATGAAAGCGAACAGCCGATTATTGAGAATAAGACCGGACTGTTTTTCGGTCCTTGGTGGATGCCGTATTATCCGCTCAATTTTGCGGTTGAGAACGATACGAAGGCGGAATGGAGAGCCTATCCCGTGCCGCTGAACAGTGAAGGGGTATACGTGACACACATAGCTCCTACGACAGACAGATACTTGGTGGTGCGGAAAGGGTATGACCATCCGGAAGCGGTGATGAAGCTCGTGAACGAGTTCACTAGTCTTGAACGAAACCGGACTCCCGACACTCCTGATGTGAACAAGCTCAGTGAATATGTAGCCAAATCAGGCAGTCAGCTAAGAAATTTTTATCCCTTCGATCTGCTGCTCGATTATTCCAATGCCGTTGAAAAAAGATATTTCAATGTCGCAAGTGCGTTGAAAGGGGACATCGATTCTTCCAA
Organism: Paenibacillus hexagrammi; assembly: GCF_021513275.1. NCBI lineage: Bacteria > Bacillati > Bacillota > Bacilli > Caryophanales > Paenibacillaceae > Paenibacillus > Paenibacillus hexagrammi. The sequence continues at coordinate 1,589,537 of NZ_CP090978.1, forward strand.
GCTGGACCCGGATGCCCGGAATATCTACAAACAAACGGTGGAAGAGATGGACAATCCTAAGAAGAACATGGAGAACTGGAAGGCTGCCGCTGCCAATCAGTACGGGGCGAGCGTTCTTGCCACAGCCCGCATTCAGAAGGTGTACAGCGTCTTTTACGGTTCAACACCGACGATGGAGACGAAATGGCAGGAGCTGCAGAAGCTGGAGAACGAAGCGTTTCTCAAGATTATTATCGGTGATCAGCCCGTCAGCTCCTTCGATGATTTCGTCGTAAAGTGGAAAGAGCTTGGGGGCGAGCAAATTACAGAGGAAGTCAGGGAAGCTGTATCCCATCACTGACTTCATATAGCTAGATAACCGGATCCTTCCCTTTAGGGTTCCATATCCTATTGAATCACCAGTCTAACGCCAGCTCTGGCTTACCGGAGCTGGTGTTTTTCTGTTAATAAGAATACTTTTGCTTCGCATCAACTGTGAACAAACGCGCTAGTCTTTTGAGGACCGAGAAGTCCTTTATCCTTATATGGGGGAAAATGGTTCGGCAGCGTGTGAAAATGGTTTGATCATAGGCGACAGAAGTCTCACGCTTGCGGCTCGAATTCCCTACTTGTTCCCGCTTATTAAGGGATAAGATAAGCATATAGCCCACGCTAACCCAAGTCATATTGGAGGAGAAGCCATGCAATCAACAGTTGGAATTGAAAGCGGAAACATATCGCTTGGAAAGCGAAAAAGGCTTGCAGTCAAGGGGAGATTCACATTGTTCCTGATGGCGCTTCCCTTTCTTGTGCTGGTGCTGTTATTTTCTTATTTCCCTCTGTACGGATGGATCTATGCCTTTTACGATTACCGTCCCGGCATCCCGCTGGCACAATCGAATTTCATGGGGCTGTACTGGTTCAAGGGGATGATAGCCAGTGAGGTACAGCGTCAGGAGGTGCTGCGCGTCTTGCGCAATACGGCTGCCATGAGCGGACTCAGTATCGCGACCTCCGTCCTGCCGGTCATATTTGCCATTTTCCTATCGGAGATCGGGAAGGGCTGGTTCAAGAAAACCGTGCAAATCTTTACCACACTGCCCAATTTTATCAGCTGGGTCCTTGTGTATTCATTCGCCTTCATGCTGTTTTCGGTGGACAACGGATTCGTGAATCACTTGCTGATGTCGCTGGGCTTCATTGATCGCTCCCTACATTTGCTGGCAACGGATGATCACACCTGGCTGGCGATGACGCTTTGGAACATTTGGAAAACGCTCGGCTGGAGCGCGATCATGTACATAGCGGCCATATCGGGGATCGATCAAGAACTGTACGAGGCAGCCAAAGTGGACGGCGCTGGGCGCTTCAAGCAAATGTGGCACGTCACAGTGCCAGGGCTAATGCCGACGTACTTTGTACTTTTGCTACTGACGATCGCCAACTTCATCAACAACGGCTTTGAACAGTATTATGTGTTTCAGAATGCGATCAATAGTAACCATATCGAGGTTCTGGACTTGTATGTCTACAATATCGGCGTTCAAAATTCTAATTTTTTCGTTTGCAACCGCCATCAGTATGTTGAAATCCTTAATAAGTGTCGTCCTGCTCTTTGTCGCTAACCAGCTATCGAAAATCGTTCGCGGGGAAAGCATTATCTAACTGTATGGCCTGAAAGGAGAAAGACTCATGCGGACCGGTTTTAAGATCAGTTTCAGTTGGTTTTCCGTTATGAACACGACGGTATTTGCCATCTTTACACTTGCCTGTATCTTTCCTTTTTACTATCTATTTATTAACACGATCAGCAATAACGATTTGAGCGACAAGGGGCTCATTATGTTTGTTCCGCAGGGCATCCACTTTACGAACTACGAGCAGGTACTGAAGATTCCGGGGCTGTTAACCTCGATTGCGGTGTCCGTCTCTCGTACGGTGCTGGGTACCCTGGTCACGGTCGCTGCTTCAGCCTTCCTCGGCTATCTGTTCACCAAAAACGCTATGTGGGGACGAAAGTTCTGGTATCGCTTTCTTGTCGTCACGATGTATTTTAACGCTGGTCTTATTCCTTGGTATCTCGTTATGCTGCATCTGGGCATGACGAACAATTTTCTTGCTTACATTTTGCCGCAGGCCGTATCGCCGTTCTTTATCATTCTAGTAAAGACCTTTGTCGAATCCACTCCGGCTGCACTTCAGGAGTCCGCCGAGATGGATGGTGCAGGCTATCTGGTTATTTTCTACCGGATTGTCGTGCCGCTGGTTAAGCCGATTCTCGCCACAATCACGATATTCTCAGCCGTTACACAGTGGAATATGTTTACGGACACACTGTTCCTTATCACGGACAGTAAGCTGTTTACGCTGCAATTTATTTTGTACAGGTATATGAACGAGGCTACGTCGCTGGCTGCGCTGATGAAGAGCATGCAGGGCTCCAGCGGTATGAATATCGCCAATATGGTGAACCCGACGACCATACGGACCACGGTATCCATGTTCGTTGTGGCGCCAATCGTATTGGTATATCCATTTTTTCAACGGTATTTTGTGAAAGGCATTCTAATCGGCAGTGTCAAGGGGTGAGTGTTGAAGGGAATAGTCCCTGCTTCATGAGGGGCATGTGATCTGAGAGAGAATATAACCGGATTTTAAATATAATAATGGGGTGAATCCACGATGGGAAAAGGAAAACAAAGATCGATAGCCGCAGGAACCATTGCACTGTTCCTGGTTTTAACCGCTTGCAGCTCGAGTGGGGGAGAGCAGTCCACAGCTGCGCCGTCGAATACCGGCAGTGAAGCCTCGTCAGCCTCGCCGGGAGCCCAGCCGGAAGTGACGATCAAGGTGTTCTCGATGCTGGCGAATTACGCTGGTGATCAGCCGGGCTGGTTTGCGAAGCTGATGAAGGATAAATTCAATGCCAAGCTGAACATCATCGCCTCCAATCTAGCGGGTAATCAGCAAAAGATCGCTACGATGATGGCCAGTGGTGATCTAGGCGATTTGGTCGTCTTCGGCTCCAACGGACAAGACTATCAGGATGCGATCAAGGCCGGCTTGCTGCTGGATTGGAACAAGGACGGCTTGCTTCAGAAGTATGGGCAAAACATTATGAAGTACGCAGGGCAAGCCGTTGATGCCAATAAACAGCAATTCGGCGGCGGGGAGCACGTGTATGGAGTCGGTCATGACGTAGGTGTTGGGACGGGCCCTTCCGAGGGAGCGGATATGACATTCGGACCCGACCTGCGATGGGATTTGTATCAAAAGCTGGGAAGTCCGAAAATCGAAAAGTTCGAGGATTACTTGCCGCTGCTCAAGAAGATGCAGGAGATGGAGCCAAAGAGCGACAGCGGCAAGCCGGTATACGGATTCTCCCTATGGTCAGATTGGGATAACGACTTCTTGACGCTGGCAAAGGTAACGGCACAGCTCTACGGCTACCAGGAAGGCGACGGCTTTAATCCGGGCGATTTGATTCTCGTGTCCGCCGACAAGGCGAATGATTACCAGGGCATGCTGGACGAGAACAGTTACTATATGCAGGGCTTGAAATTTTATTTTGACGCCAACCAGATGGGGCTTCTGGATCCGGATTCCTTGACGCAGAAATTCTCGGACGTTCAGAACAAGATGAAAGACGGTCAAGTGTTGTTCTCGCTGTTTCCTTGGGTTGACAATGTGTATAACACTCCGGACCATACGTCGAAAAACAAAGGGTTCAAGCTGGTGCCTTTTGAAAATGAGAAAATATTCTCCTACGGGCTCAGCCCTTATGGCGGAGTCAGGGTTTGGGCAATCGGCTCGAAAGCCAAGGACCCGGCGCGCGTGATGCAGATTCTCGACTGGTTGTATTCGCCGGAGGGCGTAGAGGAGGCTAACTTCGGACCCAAGGGGCTTACGTGGGACATCAAGGACGGCAAGCCTTACGTAACGGACTTTGGCTGGAAAGCGCTGCCCGCGAATGCCGAGTCCGTTGCGGATCAGTACGGCGGCGGAAATTTCAAAGACGGCATGAATCAAATCAACAATTCTACGCTGAAAATCTCATCGATCAATCCGGAAACCGGAGAGCCCTACGACTATCAAATCTGGAATTCGACGCTGAATTACAATGCCGATCCGGTCACCAAAAGCTGGCGTGAAGCCATGGGCGTTTTGACGCCAAAGGAATACTTTGTGAAGACGAATAAAATAGCTGTCAACACGCCGCCTTTTACAGGCAAAGCGCCGGCTACGGAGCCTTCTGACATCAAGCAAAAACGCAGCGAAGTGGGCAAAGCGATCAAGACGTACTCCTGGAAGATGGTATTCGCTAAAAATGAGAGTGAATACAACAGCCTGAAACAGGAGCTGCTGAAGAAAGCCAAGGGGCTCGGTTACGATGAAGTTGTAAAATGGGAGTTGGATCAAACAACGAATACCGTGTGGAAGGCGATGGGCTCGAAGTAAGCATCTGCTGACGTAAGGTATGTTCGGAAGTCCCGTATTCGTGTTGTCACGGCTGCGGGACTTTCTTCTTTGTCACGTTGGTTCAAGATGGTATAATTTGTAGAAAACCATACGTTGCGAGGGAGCTAGAACCATGCTGCAGATCCATCTACCTGATCGAGTCCCTGATCGAGTTCGGTCACTGAGGCGAACGTTGGTCGTATACCTGATGATTGCGTGTTTGCTTCCGCTTGCTCTGGTTGGAGTTCTCACTTACTATTCCACCTATTCCATTCTGACAGGTAAGATTGAGAGCGGAGTCCGCGCCAATTTAAGTATCGAAGCGGCCAGTTTGGAAAACGCTATCAATAACCTGGACTTTGCATCCAAGCAATTTGCGCTCGACGGTCAGATCGTGGCAGAGGTTACCGACTATATGCAGGAACGCGATGTGTACAAGAAGACTCAGCTGATGAGCTCCATTAACGCCAAGATTAATTTGGTTAATTTTACGAACCCAAACCTGGGGCTGACCGCGTACATTTCACCTGAAGCTTCCGATCCGATTCTATTCACCAACCTCAATTTGAAAGGGAACCTGAATTTATCCGGTCTCCCCGAATTCATTCACTATAACGGAGCCAATTACTACGGACCTCATCGTACCTTGTACAACTACAGCGAAAATATCGTCTTTTCCGAGCAGCGAGAAATCCGTACGAGCGATAACAAAAAGCTGATCGTTTATCTGGAAACGAACTATAACCTATTTAGAAAAATCTTAAACTCGAATTTGTACGGGATGAAGGTCTCTCATCTTCTTGTTAATCAGGACGGGGAAATCACATTCATAGAGGATGCGGATGTTCCGGCCCAGGTGATACAGGAAGAGCGCCGACAGGTAGACACCGCTTATTTTGAATATGACGGCTACAAGCTGTTTCGCTATACGAGCCCGCAGGGGTGGCAGCTCTTGACCGTCGTTTCGAAGGCGACATTCGACAGTGAGATTTATACCTGGCTGCGCAACATGATTATTTTAACCGTTACGACACTTGGATTTGCCATGCTGCTCGCTTATTTCATTTGGAAAAGAGTGTACCATCCTCTTCGTCATGTCAATCAGGAGATTGTGCGAATGGCCAAGAACCGGTCTGCTCCCGTCTCACTCACCAACGTGCTTGAATTCGATACTGTGCTCAGAAATTTTCAGAAGATGAAGACTACGGTCAACGAACTGATCGATACCGTCTCTTTGAATGAGAAGCGGAAGAGCGAGCTGGAAATTGAGAAACTGCTGAATCAGATCAATCCGCATTTTCTGCACAACACATTAAATTCAGTTCAATGGCTGGCAAGAATGAACGGTCAGAAGGAGATTGACCAGTTAGTCACTCTATTGGTGAAAGTGCTGCACTACAATTTGGGAAAACAGAGCTTGATTGTCACCATCAAGGACGAGATTGACGCCTTAAAGAATTATATGGAGCTTCAAAAAATACGCTATGACTACGAATTCGATTTTCATATCTCGGTGGATGAAGATATTCTATCCGTAGCCGTTCCACGCTTTTTGCTACAGCCTCTGGTTGAGAACGCGATCTATCACGGCATGAATGAAAGCAACGGCAGAGTTGATGTCAGTATCGAATTGAACGGCGAGGGTGCCGTGCTGCTGAAAGTGGAAGATAACGGGTCAGGTATGGACGCCGAGGCTCTTCAGCGGATGCTGTCGGACGACGGAGCGAAGATGAGGGGACTTGGCATCGGTCTCTCTTACGTAAAACGTATGCTGGATCATTATTACCGTGAGCACATGACATTTCATATAGATAGTGAGATCGATAGAGGTACCACCATTACGATTATCATTCCAAAGAAGATCAAGGGGGATATGGATGATCAAAGCCATCGTCGTGGATGATGAACGCCTGGTGCGGAAGGGTTTTATTTCGCTTGTGGATTGGTCTTCCTACGGCATCGTGATCGTAGGCGAGGCGGCAGACGGGAAATCGGCGCTCTCTTTGCTTAGGGAGACAGAAGTAGACCTGCTTTTTGCAGACATTACGATGCCCGGTCTTTCTGGATTTGAGCTGATTAAGCAGGTCCGGCAATCATTTCCCCACATTCATTCGGTTGTTTTGACCTGTCATCATGAATTTGATTTTATTCAAGAGGCGATTCGGCTGGGAGCTATCGATTATATTGTCAAAACGCTGCTGGAAGTCGAGTGTATCGATAAGGTAATGACGCGTATTGTCGAGCGGATCGAGTGGGAAGAGGGGAATAAAAAAGCTTATCATGCGATGAAGTTGGAGAAGCGGTTCCCTACCGACAAATCGCTCGTATTCTTGCCGCTTACGGAGCATTCCTCTGCCAATGACCTACAGCGTCTGCCGCTGGTGCAAAAGCATGCCCTCATTGAAATCAATGGCGTCTGGGTGATGCCGCTCCTCCATGCGAACCGGGAAGAGGATTGGAAGTTGGGGCTGCAGGGGCTGGGGGAAGCGGGTTGGCTGGCTATTGTTTTGACGGATGTCCAAGACCGCTTCCTTGAAGAAACCGCGCACATCGTGCAAGAGCGTGCTTCTCATCTCATCTTTTATGGTCAAAACGATAGCGGATGGATCCAAATTGACTTTCATGAAATAGAGCAATGGAAGTCGATAGAGTCCAGCAAGGACCTGGAGGTGATGTTCCGGGATCTCAAGTGGTTACTATACACAGCGGAATGGGAGCTGCTTGTACGGAAGGTGGAGGAATTAAATCCCAGTCCTGCTTTGATCGAGAAGCTGACTAGGGAGCTGTGTGAGCTGTGGAGAGGCGTGCTTGTAAGTCAAGGGATTGCAGAATCGTTACAATCTGCGATTAACATGAATACAACCTGGACGCATTGGAAGGTCTGGTTGAACCGTTTCGCCGATGGAGCCAAGGGAAGAATGCTCGACTTGGGTTTATCCAAAGAAGTCATGTATTGCTTGATTCGGGCGTTCATCTATATGAGACTGCATGCCGGTGAGAAAATCAATCAAAAGGACGTCGCTGTGCAGATTAATATGAGCCGCAGCTACTTTAGCCAATGCTTTGCCAAGCTTGCAGGAGCGAACTTCGGAGACGTGCTGCGGGGCATGCGGATTGAACGCGCCAAAGCCCTCCTGCTGGAAAGCGACTGGCCGATTTATGAGGTGGCCTCCAGGGCAGGCTTTGAGGACGAGAAATATTTTAGCAGGCTGTTTCGTGAATTTGTCGGACGTTCCCCGTCGGAATTTCGGGCAAGTCATGCCTGATTTTGGTAAGTCCATTGCAATTGATGAGTAAAATTGGAGGCATTGGCAATACTACCATCAAAACTGTAATGAGAGGTATGTCATGGAACAGCATCATATCCGCTTAACCGCTTCCGAAATTGGAGGCTTATGGACGAATTATGTGACGGACAGTATGTTTATTTGCATTTTTCAATATTTTCTCCAGCATGTTGAGGACAGGGAAATCCAACAGATATTGGAGCATGCGCTGGATTTGGCGGAACAGCATATTCAGGTGATTACCAAAATCTTTCATGAAGAAGGGCATGCCATACCGCTGGGTTTTACAGAGGGAGATGTCCATGTATCGGCTCCGAGACTATTCTCGGATGAATTTTTCTTGTTTTTTACGAAGCAAATGGCCAAAGGCGCTCTAGTCACGTACGGCGGGATTTTGGCGCTGACGTTCCGTAAGGATATACGGGAGCACTTTATGTCCTGTCTGTCGTCCACAATGGAGCTTTTTAATGAAGCGACGGATCTGTTGATGTCTAAGGGATTAGAAGTGAAATCTCCTTATATTCCCTATATTGAGCAGGTAGATATGGTGGAAAAGCAGCATTTTCTCGCCGGTTGGTTCGGTGACCAAAGGCCCTTAACGGCCATGGAAATTACAAATCTTTACACCAATATTCAGACCAATCACTTAGGTCGTACCCTCGTAACAGCTTTTGGTCAGGTGGCCCAGCATGAGGATGTCCGATCCTACATGAGACGCGGTAAAGAGCTTGCATCCAAGCACCTTGAGGTTCTTGGGAAATTTTTAGCTGAGTCTGATCTGCCTATTCCTATGACCTGGGATGCAAGTGTTCTGCCGGAAAGCAAAGCCCCTTTTAGCGACAAAATCATGATGTTCATGATCTCGCTGATGTCCGCTTCGGGGATCGGTAACTATGGATTTGCTATCTCAGCCAGCCCAAGAAGGGATATCGCTAGCACCTACTCTCGACTTTTTGCGGAAACCGCCTTGTTTGCCGAGGATGGAGCCAATATTGAAATCAAACATGCTTGGATGGAAAAGCCGCCACAGGCTGCAAACCGGGCGGCCTTGATGAAGTGAATGTAAGTCCTTCCATGACGGAAGGGCTTATTTTTGTCGGATACAGGGTCCACACAGGTATATATTCAATCAGGAGCAAATAGACTATGACTGGTATCCAAGGGGGAAATGAGGAGGGATTCAAGTGCAGTTTTACTATGGGGATAAAATGCCTTTACGTATTTTGGATGAAGGTGAATTCTGGAAAATGCAGGAGGCAGAGCATACGGATGTCATCCGCGCATTAGTTCCTAATCTGGAGCAGCCGTTTGTTGATGCGCTCAAGGAATGGGAGCAGGCATTGGCACGGACTCATGCTATGTTTGTTCGATATATCGAGGTTGTCGGCAGAATGGACCAGGTCAGTCCCGAGATTTATAAGCAGATCATGGATTTGGTGGTGTTTTCCCTTCAACAAAGTGAACAATTCGTTCAGCTGCTGAACCAGCTCGGCACCAGCAGTGACGCGTTAAAAAGTAACCCTACGGCGATTACCGTGCTGAACCATATACGGAGAGAATCGGAATACTTTATCGGTATCGCGCAAGCGCTGCTCAGTAGTTCTCATACCGCATGAAACTGAAGCTCAGAAGTCAATCAGCTTCTTCAAGATTAACTCAAAGAGCTGCCTCGGCAGCTCTTTGTTATGTTAATATTGTTGAATCAACAATCCCGTCTAAGATTTCTGGTTGATAGACCAGCCGCTGTCTTTTCATGAAAGCAGGATCAAAAAAATTAACTGAGTGATCGGTTGACCCCGCGGGAAATGGAAGTCGGCCTTTTGGGTATGCAAGGAAAGAACAATAAACAGATCGGAGAGGCTGAAATATTAACGGAAGGCACGTCAAATAATATGTTTCCCGGATGCTGATAAGCTGGAGCTTACCAACCGGACGGAGCTGGTGTTCTAGTTCCAATCCAATCAAGTATAAACAAGAACTTCCCCGGAGGGGAAAGTCATGATATAGTGATACTAAATGTATCATCATTTATTCCTTTCTGTAAGCGCATACAGGAAGCGGAGAGGATGCGGTCTGCCGTCCCATGTTGAAGAAAACGATCTCTATTCGTTCATTGCTGTTGTCCGTGTTTTTGCTGCTCATGATTTTCCCCTTAATCGTTGCCGTCATTACTTACAAGAAGGAGAACGAAGTTGCCCAGAAGCAGGTCAGCCAGTACATGCTTCAGACCGTCGAACAGACACAAAGAGCACTGGATGCTAATCTGGCGGAGATCGATCGCTTGACATGGCCGCTTTTGTACCAGCAATCGCTCGATTTTCTTGATTATCCGCTTACAACACCTTACCAATTGTTTCAGGCCAACCAGAAGTTCAGGGAGATGGTCTATTTCTATTTGTTTCGAGGCAGGCTCGATCATATTCGTGATATATATTTGATTACAGCGGATCACCAAATGCTTTCGACGAATACGGCGCTATACTCGTTTCAGCAAGTTGAGCAAGATCATTATCGATACATTGTGGATCAGGTAGAGGACAGCCCGTTGAAAATGAGCTGGTTTAGCGACAAATGGGCGATTTACCGCTCGCAGGAAGGATTTCAGACTCCTCTTCATCCTTCGGTTATGGCAGTGCGACGGCTGAACGACAGCAATACCTCCGAGCTGAGAGGCTATTTGTTTGTACAGCTGAACGACCGGTTCATTAGCGATAACGTCGGCGGAGTACGAATTGGCTCTACAGGCTCTTTCATGCTTTCCGACGCGTCTGGGGAAGTCATTTATGAGCAGGACTCCCAACTTTTTCAAAACCCGGCCCTGTCGCAAGCAATCCGCAAGCTGCCGAAGCAGGGGCAAGGCATTCAGGTTGTCGATGCCAGATGGCTTCTCACCTATCATACTTCTCCGACGAGCGGATGGCAGATGACGGCCGCTGTTCCTCTCGAGGAGCTGCTTGTGCCGAATCAGCGGATCCTGCAATATTTGCTGATTATCGCCGGACTCGGAACGCTGATTTTTATCATCGTATCCGTATTACTGGCTACAGCTATCTCCAAGCCGGTCATTCATTTGGCCAGATTGATGTCTACGACTTCCATCGATAATTTGCATATGAGGGAGCCGGTCGGTTCGATCCGGGAGATTAGCATTTTGCAGCGAAATTTCAATCGGTTAAGAGACCGCATTCAACAATTGCTGCTCGATAACGAGCTCCAGCAGAAGGAGAAGCGGGACGCGCTTATGCAAGCGATGCAGATGCAGATTCAGCCGCACTTTTTGTACAACACGTTAGACACGATTTATTGGATGTCGAAGGAATATGAAGCGGCATCGATCAGTAAGCTGGTAACGGCGCTTGGCAGGTTCTTCAGGTTTACGCTGCATTCCGGCCAAGAATGGACAAGCATGAAGATGGAGCTGGATCATGTGGAGAATTATTTGCAGATCCAATCGTTCCGATATAAGGACAAGCTTGAATACGATATTCAGATGGACCCCTCGCTGAAGCATGTGTTTGTCATGCCGTTGATTTTGCAGCCGCTGGTAGAGAATGCGCTCGAGCACGGTATTGCGAAAATGTCAAAAGGAGGCAGAGTATCCATTACGGTTTGGAGAGAAGGCGACAAGGTTATTTTGTCCGTGTTTAATAGCGGAAGCGGCATTGATACCGAAAGAGCCAGAAAACTGCTGCAAAGCACGGACTCTGGTGAGCATGTCGGGATGAGAAATGTCGATCAGCGGATCAAGATGGCATTCGGCCCTCAGTATGGAATCCGGTTTGCTCCTTCGCAGGAAGACGGAGCGTTAGTGCTAGTCGATATTCCTTATCGCACGGAGGGAAGCCGATGAAATCCTTGAAACTGAACATGTTGATGATGGTATCGTTTTCACTGCTGTTCCTATGGGCTCTTACGGGTTACGTGCTATTGAACCAAGATATGATGGATGCTTCTAGCTCTCCTAAGCCTGCGGATACGGTTAAGGTTCTTGTCCGGACGGGGACGGAGTCTGCTGCGCTGCGTCAGATTGCTCTGCCTTTTGAGAAGGAGACAGGTGTGAAGGTGGAATTCATTGAAGTTGCCAGAGACAGCTATTTTACTGCAGTCGGCACACAGCTCTTTGCAGGCTCGAACACGTTTGACGTCGTTTTGATGCCGAGTACGTCGATTGCCCAATTTGCTTCTGCCAAAGCCATAATACCGCTGGACTCTTATTTGGAAGCAAGCGGCGACACCACCAAAGGCGGTTTGGATATCGACGATTTTTTCTCCGTCTACCGATATAACGGAAGCATTTACGCGCTGCCCACCGATATCAGCACCCATTTTCTATATTACCGTAAAGATTTAATCCCAACTCCCCCGGAGACCTGGGATGAGCTGTATGAGATGGCATCCCATTATTCTTCCCACGTGCAAAAGGATTCGCCTACACGCTGGGGGCTGGCGATGCCCGCGGTTGTCCCGGAGGAACGCGAGAAAATTTTTGATTCTATTCTCTGGTCGTTCGGCGGGGACATTATGGGGGATGACGGGCAGGTCCAGTTCGATTCCAAGGAGTCCATACGAAGCGGAGAGTACCTGGAGTCCTTGGTTCGCGATCAGCTTGTTCCAAGCGATCTGATGTCTTGGGATTTTTCTAGGACCCGTGATGGACTATTAAACGGAGATATTGCAATGGCGGCGCCTTATTGGAATTCGGCGTATCCGGCTATCAAGATGAGCCATTCATCTATCAAAAATAACATCGCCATTGCCCTGATTCCCGGCATTCGGGATCAAAGCGGCACGGTTCACAGAATGCCGTTTCAACACGGGTGGACGCTTGCGATTAATGCAAGCTCGACGAATCCTGCGGGCGCTTGGAGGTTTTTGGAGTTTGCCACAGGCAAGGAGGGCGGGATGATTTATGCCCGTAATGGCGGCATTCCGGCGAGACGATCGATATTAAGCAGTCCTGCTTTCCGAGATCGGGAAGACTTTGCGCTAATTCTGGAGAGCATGAAGATGGCCAAGAGCGAGCCTTCGCTCATCTACTATCCTGCGATGGTGAGCGTGGAGGAGGATGCGCTGGCCAAAATTATGACCTTGTTTGCGAGTCCGGCGGATGCCTTTCAGGAAGCGGCTGTGCAGCTTCGCAATCTGTCAGCGCATATATCGATACAAAGTGTGAAAAGATCGGAGGAGAGTCCATGAGTGCACGAACCTATAGGGCTATTATTATTGATGACGAGGCTTGGATTCGGGATGGTCTTAGTAAGCATATTGGCTGGGAGCGGCTTGGCATCGAGTTGGTCCAAATTTTTGAAGATGGGCAGGACGCCTTGTCGTTTCTCTTAGAGAATCCGGTGCATATTGTGCTGTCCGACATCCGCATGCCGAATATGACTGGCTTGGAGCTGGTCGCAACCGTGCGTGAGGAGGCCAAGCAGCGCAAGCATTTGTCCGATATGAAGGTCATTTTTCTAAGCGGATTCGGCGATTTCAAATATGCGCAGGAGGCGCTGCGCTTGGGGGCTGTCGATTATCTGCTGAAGCCTACGGATGTCGAAGAAATCGAGGAAGCGCTGGCCAAGGCGGCGGCTTTGGTGGGGAACACCAACGACATAACCAATAATCGCACCAGTACCAGTATGAGCAGCACCAACACCAACGGTACGAGCAGCTTAGAGATCGCCGATCTCATAGAAGAACCAGCTTCATATCTGATCAAAAAAGCGCTTGGCATGATGGCGGCCACATTCACGGAGGATATCCATCTCTCCGAAATTGCCGATGAGCTGTGTGTAACGCCCAATTATCTAAGCCGTCTGTTCCGGCAGGAAACCGGCAAATCCTTCAGCGATTTGCTATCCGATCTGCGGATGGAAAAAGCAACGGAGCTGCTCCGTACGAGCACACTCAAAATTTACCAGATCGGCGACGCGGTTGGCTATCCGAATGCGCGTTATTTCAGCGAATGGTTCCAGAAACAGACAGGCATGTCTCCGGGGGATTACCGTAAGCAGCATGTCTTGTAAGACAATCCGCACGAAAGAAGGATAGAAAAACGGAAGAAAAGATAGGTTTACCTCGTTAAATTGCCCCGGTCCTTTCAGCTACAATCGAATTGTAAAGCGGTTACAAGTTCGATAGAGCGAAAGGGGTAGTAATGTGAAACGTCAACTTACAGTATTGGTCTCAATTGTCACCCTCACGAGTTTGGTTTTATCCGCATGCGGAAGCTCCACGTCAGCTCCGCCCGCCAGTGAAACACAAGCGCCCGGCACACCTGCGCCTGCGCAGAGCACACAAGCTCCAGCTGAGACAGCGAAGCCCGCTGCGGGCAGCGGCAAGGTAGAAATCTTCAGCTGGTGGACGGGAGCCGGCGAAGAGGCTGGCTTGCAGGGCTTGATCAAGCTGTTCAAGGAGAAGCATCCGGACATCGAAGTCATTAACGCAGCTGTGGCAGGGGGAGCAGGAACGAACGCCAAAGCCGTACTGGCCAGCCGCATGCAGGGCGGCGACCCGCCTTCCGCATTCCAGGTGCATGGTGGCGCGGAGCTGAATACAGGCTGGGTAGCGGCAGGCAAAGTCAGCCCGCTTAACGACTTGTATGATCAAGAAGGCTGGAAGGATAAGTTTCCGAAGGACCTGATCGATATGGTCAGCAAGGACGGCAATATATATTCCGTTCCGGTCAATATTCACCGGGGGAACGTGATTTTCTACAACAAGAAGCTGTTTGACAGCAACAATGTGAAAGCCCCGACGACTTTTGATGAATTCTTCGCGGCGGCCGATGCCCTCAAGGCGAAAGGCGTTACGCCTCTGGCGCTCGGTGATAAGGAGCCGTGGGCGGCGACGATGTTGTTTGAAGATGTGCTGCTAGGCAAGCTTGGACCAGATGATTATAACAAGCTGTGGACGGGTGAGCTTCCGTTTGACGATGCGAAAGTGAAGGAATCGCTGGAGATTTTCAAGAAAATGCTGACCTACGTCAATAAAGATCACGCTGCCCGTAACTGGCAGGATGCCGCACAGCTGGTTGCCAAAGGGGAAGCGGCGATGAACGTAATGGGAGATTGGGCGAAAGGCTACTTCACGACCGATCTGAAGCTCAAGCCGAATGAAGATTTCGGCTGGGTGACGACGCCGAATACGAACGGAGACTTCATGGTTATCACCGATACTTTCGCCCTGCCTAAGGATTCCAAGGATCAAGCAAGTGCAAAAGAATGGCTCAAGGTGCTGGGCTCAGTGGAAGGCCAGGACGTGTTCAACCCGCTTAAGGGCTCGATTCCTGCGCGCATTGATGCAGATCCGTCCAAATATGACGTATATGGCAAGGCAACGATTGAAGACTTTAAAAAGAGCAAGCTGACGCCAAGCTTGGCGCACGGCTCCGCAGCAATTGAGGGCTTTGCAACGCAAACGAACCAAATTATCAACATTTTTGTTACACAGGGCAATGTGGATCAGGCTTTGAAATCGCTGAAACAAGCTGCAGATGCGAACGGCATTAAAAAATAAGAGAGAGGGGTCAGCTGGCGGGCTCGTCATCTGGCCCTGTTTGTCAGGAGTGTGAGAGTATGAATGCGTCCCGTACCTCCGGCGAGCTGCAGCATCAGGTCCAAGCGGCAGTTCCCGTCAAACGCAGCGCTTGGAAAGCGGAACGATGGATTCCCATCCTGATGCTGCTGCCGTCCGTCTTATTAATCGGCATTTTTGTTTACGGTTTCATTGCCTGGACCGGATTTGTCTCGCTTACCGCCTGGAAGACGATGGTCAAGAACCTCAGCTTCGTAGGACTTAGCAATTATGTGCTGCTGTTTCAGGATTTTCGATTTCAATCGGATATCCGCAACACCTTGATGTTTACGATTCTGTTTATCCTCATCACGATGCTGATCGGCATGTTCCTAGCGCTGATGGTAGACCGTAAAGTGAAGGGCGAGACGCTATTCCGCAATGTGTTTATTTTCCCGATGGCTTTATCGTTCATCGTAACGGGGGTTGTGTGGCAGTGGATTCTTAACCCGACTACCGGAGTCAACCTGATTATGAAATCGATGGGGATCGAGAACACGCCACAGTGGTATGTGAGCACGGACATTGTGCCCAGCATCCCATGGGGACAAACGCAGTTTGATTACCGCTGGCCATCATCGCCGTTGCCATTGCAGCCGTGTGGCAAATGTCAGGCTTCGCGATGGCGATGTATTTGGCCGGACTTCGCAGCATCTCGGACGACCTGCGGGAAGCTGCAAGAGTCGACGGCGCGACGGAGTGGCAGCTGATCCGCAAGGTCATCATCCCGCAGCTGCGGCCGATTTCCATGAGTTTGATCATTATTTTGGCGCACATCTCGCTGAAAATCTTCGATCTGATCTATGCCATGACCGGACCGGGTGCGATGTTCGTAACCGACGTCCCCGGTGTGTACATGTTCGAAACGACCTTCCGAGGCAATAACTATGCGCAGGGAGCGAGCATCTCCATCATCATGTTGATCATGGTATCCTTATTCATCGTGCCTTATCTGGTCTCCAGCATGCGAAAGGAGAAGATGTGACATGACCTTACAGCGCTTCAACCGCTCTCTGCTCTACGTGCTCCTGGTCGTACTGGCCATCGTCTATCTGATCCCGGTCTACGTGCTGATCGTGACCAGCGTGAAAGACTTAAGCGAAGTAACGATCGATCGAATGTGGGAGCTTCCCAGCCATCTCAGCTTTTATGGGTACAAGGAAGCGTTCCATAAGCTGATTCCGAACTTAACGAACAGCTTTTTGCTGGCTGTGCCCGCTACGCTGTTATCAGCGCTGCTCGGCTCGATGAACGGATACATTTTGTCCAAATGGCAGTTCCGAGGCTCCCATGTCTTGTTCACCTGCATGCTGTTCGGGATGTTTATCCCGTACCAAAGCATCCTGATTCCGCTGATTCAATTTTTGCAATCCATTCATCTGTATAATTCCATTCCGGGACTGATTCTGGTGCACGTAGCCTACGGACTCCCGATTTGCACGCTGATGTTCCGCAACTTCTATGTCGGCGTGCCTGCGGAAGTGCTCGAGGCGGCTAAGATTGACGGGAACGGCTTCTTCGGCATTTACCGCCATGTCATTCTGCCTTTATCCGTAACCGGGTTTGTCGTGGTTGCGATTTGGCAGTTCACCAGCGTGTGGAACGAATTTTTGTTTGCTGTGACGCTTACGACCCAGAAGCAGCAGCCGATTATGGTGGCCTTGCAAAATTTGTCCGGCAGCCAAATCGTACAGTGGAACGTGCAGATGGCCGGCGCGCTGATGGCTGCATTTCCGACACTGCTTATTTATATCTCGCTCAGCCGTTTTTTCATCCGAGGTCTGTTGGCGGGTTCAATCAAAGGTTAAATGAGGAAACTAGGAGGAATGCACGAGTGAAACACAGATGGGCTGTAAAATCAATGTCCATGGTATCCTGCTCCGCTTTACTCGCCGGCGTGCTGTCTGCGCCACTGACTCAAATCGCTTATGCCGATACGGCTCCGGCGGCGACAAGCTTTTTTTACCTCTTTCGAGGCTGGGGATACGCCGCCAACATGGGTCAACACAACGGAAACAGATAGCTCAGGCGCAAAGATGACGTCCGGAGTCGACGGGAATATCCCCTTTCAGGGAATTCCAGGCAATGTGTCCGATAAGGTTGTTCAAGTAACGGCACGCGGGGAAAATACGCCCAATGAGATTGCCATCAACTTGACAGATGCGAATACGAACTCCAAGTGGCTGGATTTTAATAAAACGAGCTGGGCGCAGTTTAAGTTCGATCAGCCTAGAACCATTGTCAAGTATGCGCTAACCTCGGCGAATGATGCGGCAGGCCGTGATCCTAAGAACTGGACCCTGCAGGGCTCGAATAACGGTACGGATTGGACCGTGCTGGATACGAGAACGAACCAATCCTTCAGCGGCAGGTTTGCCACGAATGTGTATGATTTTGCGAACACGACAGCTTATTTGTATTACAAGCTCGATATTACTTTAAACAACGGAGAGAATATCATTCAGCTGGCTGAAGTTCAGTTGTCCGACGGCATTGAGCTGCCTCCTCCTCCGCCTGCGGATATGAAGTCGGATGTATCAAGTGGCCCTACTGGCTTATATGCTGCCAAAAACGGGGTTGGCTGGAGCGGTCTTAAGGCAATGACTCTTGCAGGGAGGAATTTGACCAGCGGCAGAACCTATTCTTATAACAAAATCTATGATGTCGATGTTAACGTTACTCCCGATACGGAGCTGTCTTATTACATAGCCCCGCAGTTCACAAGTACAACGGAAACCGATTATACGAGCACGTATTCCGCGGTCGACTTGGCATTCTCGGATGGTACGTACCTCCACGATCTGGGAGCTAAGGATCAGCATGGCTTCAAGCTGGACCCTGCTTCCCAAGGCGAGTCCAAGTCTTTGTACAACAATCAATGGAATTATATCAAATCCCGAATCGGTGAAGTAGCAGCGGGTAAAACGATCAAACGCATCCTGCTCGCCTACGATAATCCGTTTGCGGAAGCAGGAGCGGCGTTCAAAGCAACTGTAGATGATATTCGAATCGATGGAAGCCCTGCTTCTGGGATGCATGACAGACTTTCAGATTACGTGAACATCTTGCGGGGGACACAGTCTAACGGCGCCTTCTCCAGAGGAAATAACGTACCGGCCGTGGCCGTGCCGCATGGCTTCAATTTCTGGGCGCCGATGACGGATGCGGGCTCCGGGTCTTGGATCTATACCTACAACGAGAGGAATACGGCGAACAACCTGCCTGTGATTCAAGCCTTTGCCTTGAACCACGAGCCCAGCCCATGGATGGGCGATCGGCAGACCTTCCAGGTGATGCCTTCCAATGCAGTTGGAGTTCCAAGTGCCAATCGTACGGACCGCCAGCTGGAATTCCGTCATTCGAACGAGATCGCCAAGGCCCATTATTACGGCGTTACGTTTGAGAATGGAATGAAAACAGAATTTACACCTACCGATCATGCGGCGATGTTCCGTTTTACGTTTACAGGCAATGAATCCAACCTGATCTTCGACAATCAGAGCAACAGCGGGGGCATTACGCTGAACGCCGACGGCACCATACAAGGCTATTCGGATCAAAAGAGCGGAAACTCCAACGGCGCCACGCGAATGTTCTTTTATGCGACCTTCGACAAGCCGGTAACAGCCAGCGGCAATCCGTCCAAGAACGGCGGCGGCTCGAACGTGTCCCGTTACTACAAATTTGATACGACTCAGGATAAAGTCGTGAACATGAAGATCGCTACGTCGCTGATCGGCGTCGATCAGGCGAAGAAAAATCTCGAGCAGGAAATTTCCGCAGCTGATACGTTTGATACCGTGAAGGAACGGGCGCAGATGAAGTGGGATCAACTGTTGGGAACCATTCAAGTAGAAGGAGCGACAGAGGATCAGCTGGTAACGTTGTACTCCAATATGTACCGGTTGTTCTTGTATCCGAACTCCGCATCCGAGAATACGGGTACGCTTGAGGCGCCTGTGTATAAGCATGCGGATCAGACTCCGCTTACAACTTGCTCTACCAGTACGGCTACTCAAACCTGTGCGAAAGTTGTAGACGGAAAGTCTTACGTGAACAACGGGTTCTGGGATACGTACCGGACGACCTGGCCGGCATACACTTTGCTGACGCCTACGATGACGGGAGAGCTGATTGACGGCTTCGTTCAGCAGTACAAGGATGGGGGCTGGATTTCCAGATGGTCGTCGCCGGGCTATGCCAACATCATGGTAGGCACCAGCGCGGATGTAGCTTTTGCGGATGCCTACTTGAAAGGTGTTACCAATTTTGATGTGAAAAGCTTCTATCAAGCCGCCCTTAAGGATGCTTCAGTGAACCCGCCTAATGGCAACGTAGGCCGTAAAGGGATGAATACTTCTGTATTCAAAGGATACACCAGCTACAGCGATACCGGCGAAGCGATGTCCTGGGCGATGGATGGCTATATCAACGACTTTGGAATTGCCAATCTGGCCAAAGCGTTGGCTGATAAACAGGATAGCACCGACCCTTATACCAACAATTACGCAGCCGATTACGAGTATTACATCAACCGCGCGCAAAACTATGTCCATATGTTCAACCCGAATATCGGCTTCTTCAATGGACGTGATGCAGACGGCGGATGGCATAACACGCCAGATACCTTTAACCCTCTTAACTGGGGCGGCGGCTCCGGCGATTACACAGAAACCAATGCCTGGAACATGGCCTTCCATGTGCCGCATGACGGTCAGGGCCTAGCGAATTTATACGGCGGCAAAGAGCAGCTGGCAAATAAGCTGGATGAATTCTTCAGCTCACCGGAAACAGCGCAGCACCCGGGAACTTACGGCGGACTGATTCATGAAATGAGAGAAGCCAGAGACGTGAGAATGGGCAATTACGGTCACAGCAATCAGCCTTCTCACCATATTATTTACATGTACGATTATGCAGGCCAGCCTTCCAAAGCACAGGCCTTGGTGCGAGAAGCGCTGAGCAGACTGTATGTCGGCAGTGAAATCGGTCAGGGCTATGCCGGTGACGAAGATAACGGCGAAATGTCCGCATGGTATATTTTCAGTGCATTAGGATTTTATCCGCTGCAAATGGGCAGTCCGGAGTATGCAGTCGGATCGCCGTTATTTAAGAAAGCGACCATTAACCTGGAGAACGGCAAGAAGATTGTCATTAACGCTCCGAATAACAGCATGGATAATAAATACGTGCAAAGTCTGAAAATCAATGGCTCTGACTATTCCAAAACCTACATCAACCATGCCGATCTTGCGAATGGAGCTGTGCTGGATTTTGATATGGGACCTAATCCGTCCTCATGGGGAAGCGGTAGCGATGACGCTCCGGTTTCGATCACGAAAGGATCGGATGTAGCAAGACCGTATCGGGACAAAACCGATAAGCTGATCGCCCAAAACGCCGGAAAAGTAACGGATAGCGCGGGAACGACTGCTGCGGTTCTGGGCAATATGTTCGACAACAATTCGGGTACATCCGGAGCTATGGCAAGTGCGACTCCTTGGCTCCAGTATGATTTTACAAAAAGCAAAGAAAAAGCCAACATGTATACGCTGACCTCTTCATCCGGGAACGCCAACACGGATCCAGCAAGCTGGGCGCTGAAAGGCTCCAATGACGGACAGAACTGGACGGTACTGGATGAGAGAACGAATGAAGCTTTCAGCTGGCGCGGGCAAACGAGGGCATTTGCCATTCATACGGCAGGAGAATACAGCAGCTACAGGCTGGAAATCACTGCGAACGGTGGAGGCGCATCGACCTCTCTTGCCGAAGTGGAGCTGCTTGGCTCCGACTTGAGTGATCAGGATTCCGTGGCGAAAGCCATAGATGCATTGGATCTGGGAGACACTCAGCATGTTACTGTAGCGCTGTCCTTACCTACGGTTGGAATGGAAGGAACATCTATTACATGGGAGAGTTCGGATACAGCCATTCTGAATCAAAGCGGAAAAGTCGTGTCGCGTCCGGAGATCGGCCAGCCTGACAAGGTGGTAACCCTGACGGCAACCGTGCAAAAAGGCGCAGTAACGCAGAACAAAGCCTTCACCGTCATCGTCAAAGCAAAGACAAGTGTGGAAGCGCCTTATGAAGCGGGAACGGATTTTGTCAATGGCTTTGAGCCTACTGACACGCCAATGACCTGGAACAACGCACGAATCGCAAGCAAAAATGTAGGTGAATTCTGCTGCGGCATCGGCGGTATGGAATCCAAAGTCGGCGTTACGGATACGGATAAAGAGAACGCGCTGCTCTACTCGGGCAATGCGCTCTATGCCTCCGAGAATTATACGTACAGTCAAATATTTGATGCTGCTTTTGATATTAAGCCGTCAACGGTGTTGTCCTACCAGATCCTTCCTGAGGGACCGAATGCTCCTTCAAGCACATCGACGATCAGGAAGACCAGCGCCTATGCAGCCGTTGACCTGCTGTTTACAGATGGCTCCTACCTGCATGATTTGAATGCAATCGATCAGAACGGTATCCCGTTAACTCCTTTAGGTCAAGGCCAAGGTGGAAAGCTTCAGTTGGATGCATGGAACGAGGTGTCAGCGAATATCGGAGCTGTTGCAGCCGGCAAGATTGTGGATAAAATCTTGTTCTCATTCAATGCAACTGGTCAAACAGGTTACTTCCGCGGTTACGTGGATGATATTCAAATCCGTCACGAACAAAGCGCATCGCAAGCTCCAACTGCCGCTCTGGATGGCATATCACAAACAACACCGGGTCAAACCTTTGATTTGACCTATGCACTCAGTAGTGTGACCAATGCGACCTACTTCGCGCAGGATATCACGGTAAACTACGATGCCGACAAGCTGGAGTATGTCAATGCGTCTTCCTTGAATGAGCAATTCTTCGTTCTGGATCAAATTCAGACACCGGGTCAGGTTCGAATCATCACCGCAAATCCGGGCGGCGCTACAGCGGACGAAGCTCTAATGAAGCTTACTTTTAAGGTGAAAGGCCTTACGGAATCTGGATCCGCTACCGTGTCCTTATCCAAGATCATTGCTGCTGACAGTAGTGGTGCGGAATCGGAGATTGCAGGCGGAGCGCATACGATACTGATCAAATCTGCTGACAAAACAGCGCTTGCCGCACTGATTTTGCAGGTGCAGAGCAAGCATGACGCAGCCGTGGAAGGAACAAGAAACGGTCAGTATCCTATCGGATCCAAAGCGCTCTTGCAAGCGGCTATTGATCAGGCAGCTGCAGTAGCGGCGGATGAAGCAGCTTCGCAAGAAGATGTAGATCAAGCCGTTACGGCCTTGAATACGGCACTGCAAACGTTCGTATCCTCCGTGAACACCAAAACGCCTGGCGATGTGAACGGAGATGACAGGTACAGCGTAGGCGACCTTGCCCTTGTAGCGGCCAACTACGGCAAAGACTCTACAGACAGCAACTGGCAGCAAATGAAAGCTATGGACATCAATGGAGATGGAGTTATCAATCTCTTGGATCTTGCTGCAGTAGCAAGTAAAATTTTGGATGTAGAATAATGGAGTGGCTGAAGTCCTGTTCTTCGGAACAGGGCTTCAGTTTGTTGATAAAGTGAGTTCCATTACGAGCTTCAGTAGATGTTCTCCGATCACTGTTGACATTTTGTTGTTCTTAATGTGGAAAAATATTCCTATCTATTTTAGACTGGAATGGAAACTAGCATTTTGTAAGAGGGAGAGGATCGGGATGAAAGAAGACTTGGCAGCTCTGCTGGAAGAGCTTTATCAATTCGGAATCGACCATGACGCGGTGCATCAAGAAAAGAACATGAGAATGAGGAACATCACGCCGGCAACCGGTGAATTCCTTACTTTTATGGTGCATCAGGTACAAGCGAAGCGGGTGCTTGAAATCGGTACCTCCAATGGGTATTCTACCTTATGGCTGGCTGCGGCCGCGCAGGAAACAGGAGGTAGTGTAACCACGCTGGAGTTTGATGCCGCCAAGGCGAATTTGGCTCACATGAATTTTCAGAAGTCTGGCCTTGATTCCGTCATAGAGCTGATCGTAACGGATGCGGGCTTATATCTACAACAGCACGAAGAGGAATTCGATCTTATTTTTATGGACTCCGACCGCACCGAGTATGTTTCCTGGTGGCCGATGATACTGCGAGTTCTCCGGCAAGGGGGACTGATTGCAGTGGACAATGCCTGTTCCCATGCAGAGGAAATTCAACCGTTTCTAGAACTGGTTCAAAGCTCAAATGATGTAAAAGTCATAAGGATTCCTATGGAACAGGGAATATTGCTAATTACTCGAGCTGTTCAAGTTAGTTGATATTTTGCTTGATCATGCTGAATGGTATACCTGAAGCTAGCGAATAATACAATTATTCCTAATTTCAGGCGCGATATTACCGCCGATTACGTTCGATTAACAGCTGAAACATTAAAGTTCGCAGATGACATCATCAAAGAGATGGTTGAGAAACGGTGGTTAGAGCAGCCTCCCAAGTCACCAGATAGATATGAATTAGCCGGTGTCCCGGTCCGGTAGGAGGAGAATAGCTGCTGAAGCTCGTAATGGAGCCTACTTGATCAACAAAAAGATGACCTTCAGGTCATCTTTTTGTTTGCTTATTGTGAATCCCACAACGGTACATGAAAGTGAAACAACAGGTAGCCGGTAATGAGCGAGGAAAGAAAGTAAGCTGCCGAAGGGTTGGTGTGGTGAATCCTTAGTATGCTAAAGGTCAGGAGGTTGAACCACGTTGACCACAGTAAATTCCAACCATGGGCATGCTCAATGGCCCCGACTTCCAATCCGATCCACTCAAAAACGATGTAGATACCGATATATTTCAAAATGTGGATAAGTTCATCTTTCACGCCGGCATGAGCAGGATAGTTGGACAGGAACAGAAGAACGGTAGCCGGGAAAACCAAGACTGAATAAAAAAACGAAGCGAGCTCCGGACTTAGAAAGGGACTGTATGTATATTTCCATAAATAAAAATCTGGGTCATTTACTAACAAGGAATAAACTAAATTCGCTAGCGGCATGAACAATAGGGTCGAGTGATACTGCCGCCATCTTCTCCAATTCGACCATTTCCACATCGCAAACAACGACCATATATAAATGGAAATATGTAACATGACCTTACACACTCCAATTTGACATCGTGATTGTATAGGGTGCGCCAATCTTTGTGAAATTATTCCAAGCACATTTCACTCGATCGTACAAAAAATCTCCGATTTGCTGTATACCAATTCAAATATCTAATTGTTACTATGAAAGCGTATTCTATATATCAGCACTTGATCGCTTGGATGCTACTATCTACGATTCTCTTCAAAGATACAGGGGAAATGTTTGAATCCTTATTTACAAACAATTTTTATGTAATAATGTGCTTAATTCAGCTTTTAAGTACAAATATTATAAAATAAACATTGACATAAGTGTTTGTAAGCGCTATTATAAAGCCATAAGATACATAATAATTGTAGATAAACACAAATTATGTTTTTGTATCTTGTTCTTATTTTTATTTTTATATGATGAAAAAGGGAGCGATTGAATTGAGAATGAAAAAAGTGTTTACGACCATGATGGGCGCTTCGATGGTACTTTCTCTGTTAGCGGGGTGTTCAAGCGGTGGAAGTACTTCGGGAGGCGCTTCAACGGAACCCGCCAAGGAGCAAGCGGCAGCTACAGCTGATTCCGGTTCAGGTAAGTCGGACGGTAAAAAGATTGAGCTGACATATTGGACCCTGTTCGCTGGCGGCGACGGAGAGTACATGGATCAAATCATTAGTAATTTCAATAAATCGCAAGATGAGATCTTGATTAAAAACGTGAAATTGGAGTGGGCCGAGTACTACACGAAATTAGTGACAGGCGTATCTGGAGGCAAAGGCCCGGACATCGGAATTTCTCATACCTCCAAGCTTCCTGAATTGATCAAAGCAGGTGTTGTTACTCCACTGGATGATACGGCTAAAGCAGCTGGTTTGAAGTGGGAGGACTACAACAGCAATATTTTGAGCTCCGCAACGGTTGATGGCAAGCATTACGCAGTGCCGATCGATACGCATCCATTCATTATGTATTACAACAAAAAGCACCTTCAAACCGCCGGACTTCTAGATGGCAACGGCAAGCCGATTCTGGAGCCGGGAGCTGACGGATTCGTGAAGTTCCTCACTACCTTGAAGGAGAAACTGCCTAAAGACGTGACGCCTTTTGCCTTCTCCAACAACGCGGACGACCCTTATCGTCTATGGTGGGCGCTTTACTCTCAGCAAGGCGGCAATGACGTCATTTCCGATGACGGCAAATCCCCGGCTATCGATATGGATAAAGCCATGAAAGCTGCTAATTACATAAAAGATCTGTACTATACGAGCAAAGTCATTAAACCTCAGGACCCGGATTTCTATAAAACGTTCCAAAGCGGCAAAGGTGCAATCATGATGACGGGCGTATGGGCGACAGGTACGTGGGAAACAACGAAAGACCTGGATTTCGGCGCGATGGCCATTCCGAATATTTTCGGTAACACCAAGACATGGGGCGATTCCCATACGATTATTCTGCCTGTAACGGCAAAAGAGGATCCGAAAAAGCGCGAAGCAGCGTTAAAATTTGCGATGTATGCAACTGAACAGGGCGGCCAAATTTGGGCTAAAGCCGGTCATATTCCAGCAGATAGCAAAGTTTTCGAATCCGATGGATATAAAGCGCTCAAATACCGCAGTGATTATAAAGCCGTAGCCAGCGATGTTGTATTCCCTAAAGTGTCGGACAAAACATGGCCTAAGAATGATATCCTCAAAAAATATCTGGACGAAATTTGGCTTAATAAGACGGCTACCGATGTGGTCTTCAAGAAAATCGACAGCGAGTTGAAAACATTGTTAGCGAAATAGTAAGGAAACAAGCTTGAAGTCCTCGGCTTCAAGCTTCAGTTTATTGATAAAACTAGCCTCATTACGAGCTTCAGTAGCTTTTCTCCGAGTGCTGTCATAGGCACCCGCTACGCTTCTCCGAAAACTACTGAGCTCTCCACCAAGAAAGCGAGGTGTGATGCAGCTTGACCACTAATGAAATCGAACTGGAGAAACGTGTTGTCAGAGTAAGCTCCCGGACCAAATTGAAGCAATGGGGACTTGATATCAAAGCGTTCCTTTTTCTGCTTCCGTTCTTAATCCTTTATATCCTGTTCACGATATTCCCTATGATCAAAGGGCTTCAGATGAGCCTGTACGACTGGACGCTAATCAAGAAAATGGATTTCGTCGGGCTCGGCAACTATGTGACGATGCTTCACGATGCCGGCTTTTGGCGCGGGTTGTGGAATTCCACGTTATTCGTGATTCTGTCTACACCAACCATGCTGGTGTTCGCCTTGCTACTGGCAGTTATAGCGAATCAAAAAACGAGACTGCGTAAATTGTTCCGCAGCGTGTTCTTTTTACCGAGTGTTCTATCCGTTTCCGTTGTCTCCTACGTGGGTCTGTTTATCGTTCAGCCGTATACGGGATTTTTGAACAATTTGCTTAAACTGCTCGGAATTCTATCAGCCGACCAAGAAATATTTTGGTTAACCGAGGCGCCGCTGGCATGGATCGCGATTACCGGTATCACGCTATGGTGGACCGTTGGACTCAATATGATTTTGTATCTATCCGCCATGCAAGAAATCCCGGATGACATCTATGAAGCGGGCCGCTTAGACGGGGCGACGGACTATCAAATGTTTTTCCGCATCACGCTGCCGCTCCTTGGGCCCATCACGAAAACGATCCTGATGCTGCAAATTATTGCCTCCTACAAAGTGTTTTTACAAATCTACATCATTACCCGCGGAGGACCAGGGACGGATACGCGGCCTATTATCCAATACATTTATGAAGAAGGTATCAAGAACAATCACATGGGTTATGCGGCCACGATGTCCTATGCGCTTTTCGCTATTCTTTTGGTCGTTTCCCTGATTCAAATGAAATTGAATTCGAATAAGGGGGCTGCGTAACATGCGAATTGTTCGTTTAACAGCCTCTGTCATTCTTGCACTGCTGTTCCTAGTGCCAATTTCCTGGATGCTCGTTGTATCCATCAAAGATGAAGGGATGAAAATTACCGGTGTGCTGGATTGGTATAAGCCCCGTACACTTTTGAAACCTACGGCTATATTTTCAATGAAACGTCGCTGATGAGATGGATGTTCAACAGCTTGGTTGTGGCAGTCGTGGTGACGGCTTTGACTGTTATCCTCGCTTCTATGAGTTCATTCGCATTATCCAAAATCAAATTCCGTTACCAAAGATTCATGTATGTGTTCATCTTGGCAGGGCTGCTGATTCCAGCTGAAGCGATGCTGATTCCTTTATATCAAGTCGTGAAAGAGCTGCATTTGCTGGATTCCTATCAAGGCTTGATTCTACCCGCTGCTGCGTCGCCTTTTGCCGTTATCGTGCTCAAGAGCTTCTTTGACGGTGTTCCGAACGAGCTTCTGGAAAGCGCCGAAATGGATGGCGGCGGCAAGTGGAAGGTGTATTACAGCATCGTCATGCCGCTTGCAAAGCCAGCGCTCGCTTCCATTGTCATTCTTACGTTTATCGCGCAGTGGAATAACTTCCTCTGGCCGTTTATCTCGATTACTTCAGAGGAATTGTTTACCTTGCCGATGGGGATTCCGACACTGATGTCGCAGTACTCGGAGGATTATGTCAGACCGATGGCCATTAATGCTGTATCCTCTATCCCTGTTATGCTGGCCTTCTTACTCTTCGAACGTCAGATCGTAAAGGGTCTCAGCTTCTCGGGAATCAAGGGGTAAGAAATGAGCAAACAGAGAGATTACAGTATGGATATCTTTAAGGGACTGCTTGTGATCGGGATGGTGTACTGCCATGTCCTGCAGTTCTACAGCGATACGCAACTATTTCCGGAAGCACAGCGCATCATTGATGTTGTGGATATCGTGACCTTCTCGGGCTTTGTATTCAGCTTCGGATATGTGGGACAGATCGCCTACTACAACAAACCGCTGAAAGCCGTGTATGGAAGAATGCTGTCTACCGCGGTTAAAACGTTGATTGCTTTTTATATTTCCGGCACGTATTATCGCTTGTTTCTTGATCGAAAGCCGCTGGACTGGTCAACGATAAAACTGATCCTGGTTCTTCAGGATATTCCGGGATGGTCGGAATTTCTCGTTTCTTTTTCTATGATCATGCTGGCGGGGCTGGCATTCTTCCACCCACTGCGCCTGCTGCTGGAGAGAAAAGTGTTATTCTGGATTGTCATTCTTGCGCTTCTGGGTACAACGTATTTGCCGTATGAAGCAGTCAGCATGAATCAGCTGGGACTCTTGATCGGGTCGAAGAAATTCGCCTCTTTTCCGGCACTGCAATATTTTCCATATTATTTGATAGGCATGTATATGGCGAAGTATAAGGTCGGGTGGAACGGGAGATTTTTGCTGGGCGCCATCGTATCTTCGGGGATTTTTATCGGTTATGTATGCATGAAGCACGAACTGCCCGAACGCTTTCCGCCCTCACTGTTCTGGATTTTGAGTTCGGCTTTGCTGGTGTATGTGTACTTCTTGCTAGCCAAAGCTCTGGCAGGGCAGCTTCCTTACTTCAAGTTCCTACAGCTGCTGGGGCAAAATGTGCTCATATATCTACTGCTCAGCAATATTATGATTTTCACACTTAAGCATAATCAAGATGATCTGATTCTCAGCACCGGCAAGTGCCTGTGGCTCGTCATTGGTATTCTTCTTATCATCAGCTTTCTCATTCGGATCACAATGCCGCTTCCGGCTGCAACAAGAGCTGTCGCCAACCATACAAGCGATGACGGACATTCAAACCATGCAAGCAGCACAAGCAACACAAGCAGCACAAGCAATGCAAGCAATGCAAGCAACACAAGCAACATAAGCAACACAAGCAACACAAGCAACACAAGCAACATAAGCCATTCATACAACACTAAGAGGAGCAGGTAGATGATGAGTAAACCATACAGAACAGAGTACCCAAGACCGCAATTTAGAAGAGATCACTGGGTCAATTTAAACGGTGAATGGGAGTTCGCCTTCGATGACAATCGTGTAGGCATTGAGGAGCGCTGGTATGATCAGCATCCACTTCCGCGTACGATCCAAGTGCCGTTCTGCTTCCAAAGCGAACTTAGCGCTATCGGTGATATCGGCTTTCACGATACGGTCTGGTACCGCAAAATGTTTACACCGCCTGCGGAGTTTTCAGGCAAACGAATATTTATCCATTTTGGAGCTGTTGATTATGCCGCTTCCGTGTGGGTGAACGGCCGCCATGTTGTCGACCATGAGGGCGGACATACACCGTTTCAAGCGGATATTACCGATGTGCTCAAAGAAGAAAACAATGAAATTGTCGTGAGAGCGGAGGATTTCTCCAGAGATGTCACACTTCCTCGCGGGAAGCAGTACTGGCAAGAAAAATCCGCACAAATTTTCTATACACGGACAACAGGAATCTGGCAGACGGTATGGGTAGAAGCCGTGGCGGAAGCGCATCTTGCCAAAGTCCGTATGACACCGGACATTGACTCTAATTCTGTACGCATCGAGCATTATATGACCGGTACGGGACCGGACAAGGAGCTTGAGCTTCAGGTGAAAATCACCTTTAAAGGAGAACCGGTTGCGGAGGATCGTTTCTCGGTTCAAGGTCCTCAGGAGGTGCGCACGATTTCCGTACACGACTTCAACGATCACAGTATGGGGAGATGGTGGTCTCCAGAGCATCCGAACCTGTATGATGTTGAATTTACCCTGCTTCAGAGTGGGAAGGCAGTGGACCAGGTTCAAAGCTACTTCGGCATGCGGAAGATCAGCATCGTCGGAGGGAAGTTATGCCTTAATAACCGTCCGTATTTCATGAAGCTGGTGCTGGATCAAGGTTATTTTCCAGATGGTGTGCTGACGGCCCCTTCGGATGAAGCGTTTGTGCAGGATATTCAAATGACCAAAGCCATGGGCTTTAACGGAGCGCGCAAGCACCAGAAGGTCGAAGATCCCAGATACTTGTATTGGGCTGACCGCTTAGGCTTGCTGGTGTGGGGAGAAATGGCAAATGCCTACCAATACTCATTTGAATATGTCGGGAAAATCACGAAGGAATGGATGGAAGTCGTCTCTCGCGATTATAATCATCCCTCTGTCGTGGCTTGGGTCCCGCTTAATGAGAGTTGGGGCGTGCCAAACATACTCATAGAAGAGAAGCAGCGTCAGCACTCTCTCGCGTTGTATCATATGACCAAATCACTGGATCAGTCGCGTCCGGTTATTTCCAATGACGGCTGGGAACACACCAAATCCGACATCCTGACGATTCATGATTACGAATGGAGACGCGAGATCCTGGAGGATCGGTACAGTACCGTAGAGAAAGCGGTAGGTTCCATGCCTGCCAACAGATGGCTTACGTTAGAGGGATATCCGTATGAAAATCAGCCGATCCACGTCTCTGAATTTGGCGGCATCTCGTTCAAGAAGAGCGATTGGGAAGGCTGGGGTTATTCCGGGGCAGACAACGAACAAGATTTCTTGAATCGATTGGTGGCGGTCATTCATCCTATGCTGCAATCGCCTGTTGTACAGGGATTCTGCTATACGCAGCTTACGGACGTTGAACAGGAAATTAACGGGCTATTGACATATGACCGTAAGCCTAAGCTCCCGTTTGAGGTTATTAAAGCGATTAACGAAGGCAAGGTGCCTGTGTTAAAGGAAGAACAAGCTAGTGGAGTACAGCAAAATGAGCAACTAAAACAGCTGGCGGCAGCAAGAGAAGTACAGTAGGAGCTATCTGAGAGACACAGCGCACGGAGAAAATTTGCGGAAGCTCGTAATGGACTCTACTTTATCAACAAAATCGAGGCTGAATCCAGGATTCAGCCTCTTTCTGCGACCAAAGAGGGGAGTGGAGCATGGACATGTGGTCGATTTCAGTAAGATGGACACTAGCGGTTATAGGTTTAAGCTTGCTGGTCCTGCTGCTTTCATCCTGTCAAAAGGAATCTAAACGTGTGGAGATCGAGCAGCTTAAGAACGGGACGCTTTACAGCAATCCGATGGAGCTATCGGAGGAGTGGGAGGATTACGGCATCGGCGATCCTTTCGTTATGCGCTACAACGGTATGTACTACTTGTATTGCAGTACGCAGGATCGTCAAGTCGGGGTGAAGGCATGGAGCTCTCCGGACCTGGTCCATTGGAAGCCGGAAGGCCTTGTTACAGAGGACCCTGTCACACAAGCCGCATATGCGCCGGAAGTCGTGTATTGGAACGGCTACTTCTATATGTACACATCGCCGGGAGGGGGCGGGCACTATGTCCTTCGAAGTGAAAGTCCAACGGGTCCATTCACAGTGCAGACCGGTAATCTGGGCATGTCCAT
Organism: Paenibacillus hexagrammi; assembly: GCF_021513275.1. Taxonomy (NCBI): domain Bacteria; kingdom Bacillati; phylum Bacillota; class Bacilli; order Caryophanales; family Paenibacillaceae; genus Paenibacillus; species Paenibacillus hexagrammi. The sequence goes on from NZ_CP090978.1 coordinate 1,621,251, forward strand.
AGATGGATCGGTATTCATTGACGATGACGGGAAATGGTACTTCACACATGCCTCGGACCAGGGGATTGTCGCGAATGAAATGAGCGATCCTTATACGTTCGGGAACAACATTCTTTTACCCGGTGTGTTTCTGCAGCATTGGACGGAAGGCTCGATGATAATGAAGCGTAACGGCAAATACGTGATCACGTATACCGGCAATCATGTGTTTAGTACGGGGTATCGTATTCAGTATTCGGTGTCGGATCAAGGTCCGCATGGACCGTACCGGACTCCTGAGAACAATCCGTTCGTCATCAGCACAGAGGATGAGTTTAACGGATTAGGACACAGCTCTACGGTTATAGGTCCAGATCTCGATTCTTACTATTTGGTTTATCACAATTTGCTTGGTGCTTCTACATCCGGACCGCCGCTGCGCAAGATGAATATCGATCGTTTGCAGTTTAACGGAGACCGAATGTCGCTTCAAGGGCCTACGTTCGGGATGCAGCGGCCGGCAGCGAAAATGCCGGATTATTCTGTAAGAGAGGTTCATCCAGGGGAGACGGAAGGATGGAAGAAAGAGAGGAGTGGAGACCGTCAATTTATCCTCACCGAGCAGGAAACGGAGCCTGTTTTCACAGCAGAATACAATGTGTACACTGCCAAGCAGAGTGAGGCTTCAATCTTTTTTGGAACTGTCTTTTCCTATGAAGGCAGCAAGCAATATTGGGCAGCTCTCATAAATCCGACGGATCAGAGGTTGTCGGTCGTTAGGGTGGAAGATGGACAACGGTCAGAAATGGGCAGTGCTAAGCTGCCTGCTGACACGGACTTCACGAAATTGCACACCGTCCGCATTGAAAACAGAAGCGACTCCTTGCACGTCTTTTGGGACAATATGCACAAGGTCGAAGTGAAAAGAAATGCCGCCGGAGGTCGGATTGGCTATATATCCAGTCCATCGGATGAAGACTCCCTGCACATGCAGTTTACGGCATACAGCAACGATGCAGGAGGGAGCAGTGACACGGAGACCGCCAAGCCGATCCCCGGGGTTATGGAGGCAGTTCATTATTTGAAGGATGATCAGCGGGGGTATTCTCTATCCGGTGTTGGTCATCAGGACGGACTCGTACCCGAACGAAGAGGCATAACAACCGATGACGGCAGTTATGCTGTATCCATTGCGAAAGCGGGGGACTGGCTTCAGTATGATGTACAAGTGAAACGGGACGGCGCTTATGGCATCGATTTTGATGTGCAGCGGTCTGGTATCGATACACGGATCGAGATTCAAGCAGGCGAAAGCAAAGAGCAGTTCACCATAACGAAGTCTACTGCAGATAACGGTAAGTGGGAACATCTGAGGCTTGGCAGCATGCACATGAATGAAGGTTTTGCACATTTGAAAGTTACACTGCTCGACGGTTCGCTGACATACCGGAGCATGAATTTCTATGCTTCCGATGAAGTGTTTGCTCCGATTGAGAATGTACCGAAGTCGATGGTGGGCATGTGGGTTCCCGAGGGCGGCGGATACCAGACTCGGGCTCATGAGTACATCAAGACCTTTACGGGCAGTGAAGATTGGACGGATTACCGTGTGGAGTCGGAGCTTGAATTTCCAACCGATCCTGAGAACGATGCGGGAATATTGTTTAGAACCGTTCATGAGTCCTATTATCCTCATCAGGTCCCGGATGCCTTTACCGGCTATTATGCCCGTGTCAATCAAGACGGTTTGACTTTAGTCAAGGTGAACTACGGTGTAGAAGAAATACTAAAGTCCGTTCCGCTCCAGATTCAGGTGGGCAGGACGTACAATTTGACGGTTGAAGCTAAGGGCAATGCATTCAAGATATATTGGGACGGTCAACCCGAACCGGTTATCGATGATGTGGACCCTAGGGCATATACCCATGGAAAAATAGGACTCTTATCGAATCACTCCGACATTATCTTCCGGCAAGTTCGAGCGGTGGAAGCGAAATAACAGCAATCTACTCGGCATTACTTAGACCTGTACTGCATGCGAAATGCTTTTGGCGTACAGCCTACATGCTTGTTAAAGCAGCGGATGAAATAGGGGAAGGAACCGAACCCTGTTTCATCCGCTATTTTGCTGATCGGGTCATCTGTATGAATGAGCAGCAGCTTGGCCTGTTCCAATCGGTATTTCGTTACATATTCAAGCGGCGTGCAGCCAAAAGCCTCTTTCATGCATAGTGCGATGTAATTGCTGTGAAAATGAAGCTCCTCCGAAAGCTCTTTATAGGAAATCGCTTCTTTATAATGAGTCCGCAGGAAAGCGGCGGATTGCTCGGCTACCCGCAGATGAGGCTGGTTCATGGGTAGTCCATCATCTTCACGGAGATGAAGCAGCAAATCATGAAACAGCTGCTGCTGCTTCCATTGCGATAACGATGACGGCTCACCTTGTAATAGAAGAAGCTGTTTCAACTGGGCGTACACAATCTCTGGGTCTTTAAGATGCCCTGTACGGGTCAAATAGGAAGAAAAGTAAGCGATTCTTTCATACTGCAGCTTCTCGGCTTCCAGTGCAACTGGCTGCGGGTTGTCGGTTTCATACCAAAGTCCGAGCGTTTGAAAGTGCAGCCAATAAAAGTGGGACTGATCCCGGCAGGCTTGCAGCGTGTTATGGGTTTGATCGGGTAGCAATATCAAATAGTGATTCGCCGGTACCGTGTAGGTGACGCCGTTCTCCTCCAGGTACAAGCAGCCCCTTGTGACTAAGAGCAAATCAAAGACACCGATGTTCGAACGGTTCGGATGCTTACCGCCGACAGGATACGTATCTTCGCCGCAGACGATATAATGGGGCATTGGGGGGCAGATGAATTGAAGCATTCGGCAACTCCTCTCGTAGAGAAGGTTACCATATTTTACTTACTTGTGAATAGGCAAAAATAAACTTGCATTTACTCTTATAGCAGGTTTTTTTGATCTGCAGGATGTTGTGATTGGATAATTTTGAGTTGTGATAAGGTATCGGAGTCGTCATGGGAAGCATGGTATATTCTTGCAGGAATACACTCTTTCGATCTAATTCCCATCAACGGGAAGGAGGGAAAGGGTTCCATAAGGAGCTGTTAAAGATGCAACTGTATACCATTGGCCTGGATTTAGGCGGCACGAATATCAAAACTGCCATCTTCGATGAACAATTTCAAATGATGTTAGAGAGAAGTGATCCAACGGAGGCCTCGAAGGGCCCATCTCATGTGATCGCCAAGATGGTGATCATTATTCAAGACATGTTATCACAGCTGAATATCGATCAGTCTTCGATAGCGTGTATGGGTATGGGAATCCCGGGCCTGCTCGATCCTAAGGAAGGAATCTCGATATTTTCCCCCAATTTTCCTGGGTGGGAACAGATTCATGTTGTTGATGAAATGAAGCGAGCATTCCGCTTTCCAGTCTTTATTGATAACGATGTAAGGGTCAATTTGTATGGGGAATGGTTATTTGGCGCTGGGGCAGGGTGTTCCAATATGGTTTTACTTACGCTCGGAACGGGACTCGGATCGGGCATTGTGGTGAATGGCTCTGTCTTATATGGACAAACATCGAGCGCTGGTGAAATCGGCCACATGAATATGTACCGGGAAGGAAGACCTTGCCGTTGTGGAAGCTCGGGGTGTCTGGGCAGGTATGTCTCCGCCGTAGGTATGGTTAGAACCTTTGTTGAGCGGCTTGAGCTGGGCAGGGAAAGTGTCATCCAAGAATGGGTGCGTCAGGACTTTACAAGTATCACAGCAAAAATGATTTCAGAAGCCTACGACCTAGGGGACCCATTGGCTGTTGAGGTCATGCATGAAACAGGCCGATTGCTTGGATTTGGGCTTTCGAACACCATCAATTTACTCAATCCAGAACTGATTGTGATTGGAGGAGGTATGTCTGCCGCCGGTGACCGTCTGCTTTATTCTGTACGTACCACGATAGAACAGCATAGCCTAAAGTTATCCTCACAAGCCTGCCGAGTAGTGACTGCTCAATTAGGAGCAAAGGCAGGCATGGTCGGAGCGGCGGCTTATGCGAGGAAAAGAATGAAGGAGTAGCACTCAAGCAGCACTCGAAGGAGCCTAGCTGGGGAGCAGCATAACGGGTTCCTTCGACAAGCCGAACCAGCATGAACTACTCTGCTAATTGTTCGAAGTATTGCTCCACGACCTCGCGAAACTCTTGAGCAGCGCGTGTCAGATACCGGCTTTTATGCCACGAAAGTGCGATTTCCCGAACCATCTCATGGTCTTTCAGCCGCAGCAAATGAACCTGTTCCCTTGAATCCCTTGACGTGCTTGGAATGAAAGCAATGCCGATTCCCGCCTCGACCAAGGCAACCAGCCTGGCGGGTTCGTCTCCCTCGTATACATAGGTAGGTGCTAACCCAGCGGATTGGCACACTTGATCAGCTAGATCTCGAGCGCCATAGCCTTTCTTGAGTCCGACAAACCATTCATTCTCAAGCTCAGCCAATGCCACGGATTCCTGATCGGCAAGCCGGTGTCCCGTGGGGACCGCGAGCAGGATCGGATCGCGCAGCAGGATGCGGCACTCGATATCCTCTCCGACTATAGGCGGGGAGGACAAGCAAAAATCGGCCTCTCCTCGTTCTAAAAGAGGCAGCATCTCTCGAAGGGCAACCATTTGCACATGGAAATGGACGTTAGGTCGTTTTTTACGAAATACTTGAAGAATTTGCGGGAGCGTACTTGCGGTGGTTACGGCCAACTCGATTGTCCCGCTTTCGGGGCTAATTAAGTCGTGAAGCTCCTGCTTCCCCTGCTCCAATTCAAATAATGCTCTTTCTGTTCGAGCTAAAAACTTGCGGCCAAACTCATTTAATCTCAAGCTTCGCCCAGTCCGATCGAATAAGGGAACCCCTAAATCCTCCTCCAGGCGCTGGATCGTCTTGCTTAGTGACGATTGTGTAACATGCAGGCTGCGTGCAGCGTCGGTCATATGCTCCAGCCGTGCGACCTCCCGAAAGTACTGCAATTGAAGCAGCTCCATGGTTCTCCCAACCTCTCCTAATTCATTCCTTTGAGTCCATGTAATCATAGCATAGAATGCGTTGGAGTGAATGTACAATTTGGAGTACGATGAGGTCAATAAGGTTTAGGGAGGATTCATACATGGAAATTCGGCGCAGATGGCTAATGGCATCAATTGGACTGGGTATGCTGCTCAATCCCTTAAATTCTTCTATGATTTCAGTTGCGATAGCAAGGTTGCAGGAGGTGTACCGGCTTGATTTCGCGGTGACTTCTTGGATGATCTTTGCATTCTACATCTCGAGCTCCATTGCTCAACCCGTTATGGGCAAGGCTGGCGACTTATTCGGACGCAGACGAATTTTTCTGTCAGGTTTGATTGTCGTTTCCGTTTCATCCCTATTAGCGCCATTATCCCCGGGATTCGGGTGGCTCATCGCATTTCGCGTCATACAGTCCATTGGAACAAGTATGATAGGCGCTGTAGGGATGGCTATCATGAGAAATTATGTGACGGAAAATCAAGCCAAGGGACTTGCCGTCTTATCGATTTTCATATCAGGGGCTGCGGCCATCGGTCCATCAGTTGGAGGATTTTTTATTCATTGGTGGGATTGGCCGGCAATCTTTCTCGTCAATATCCCAGTTGCAATTCTAAGCTTTTTCTTTGCATGGCGAGCTATTCCCGCAGATGAGCGGAAGGGAGTCGCTGTCTATAAAAAGTCTCCCAAGATGTGGTTGGCTGACTTGGATGGGTTAGGTATCCTCCTGTTCAGCCTGGGGGTGGTCGGCCTGTTGTTGGGTTTGTTATCGATACATTCATGGCGGTACGACCTTATAGGATTGTTAGGTCTCCTGATCATGGGATTGTTCATTAAGCATGAACTCAAAGCAGGTAGCCCCTTCATCCCAGTAAGAACCTTTGCCCAATATCCCGCAATAAGTTGGATTAATCTCGAATTCATGCTGGTCAACGTGCTGTACTATTCACTCTTCTTCGGATTTCCTTCCTACCTGCAGATGGAGCGTCAACTCAGTGCAATGAACACGGGATTGCTTATGTTAAGCCTAGGTCTATGCACGCTCCTCACTTCTCCACTTGCAGGACGATGGATTGACAAATCCGGTCCGAGACCCGCGCTCATCTTGTCAGCAGCACTTATGGTGCTAGGAGCTGTGTGGATCGTAACGCTGAACAATAATTCGTCATTGATCCGTATAGGCTTGATTTTAGCAGTATTCGGAATCAGCAATGGACTCAACAATGTTGGTATGCAGGCTGCGTTGTTTAGGTCGGCGCCAAAGGAACATGCTGGTGTTGCATCCGGATTGTTTTTAACATCGAGGTACATGGGGACGATATTTGCTTCCTTGCTGCTGGACTTTATTTTTGGGCACACCATTCATTCAAGCGGTCTCCGAGTATTAGGTGTAATTCTAGCGGTTATTGCAAGCTCATTAGTTATCATGATATGGCAAAAGAACACCGAAAAATTTCGGGAAAGCAGCTCTATATAAAGCATAGGCAGCAGCAATGAAGAGTGAATCATGCTCTTCAATGCTGCTGCTTTTTGCAATTCAGCGAAAACGCGGTTTTATTCGAACTTTTTTGGGAGGAGGGGTTATCTTAATGGTTCCTTAATTGTTAGCTAACAATTATTAAATACTTCTAGGATATCCTCAAATACATGGACAGACCCATGCAGACGAAGTGATGAAGCATACAAATACGGGCGTCACGGGACTGCATCATGATGAAGTCAACTGGATTTTGAATACTGCGATGGGTTTGAGGTGATAGGTGATGAGTTCCTTTATGCACATTAACGATGAGAAGCTCCTGGAAGCAGTAGTGAAAGTAATGCGGGACGTCGACGGCTACGAGTATGATTTTCTGCGGATTTTGCTTGATGAAGTAGAGCGAAGAGGGCTGCGGGAACAAATGTATGATTTATTAGAAAACAGGAGGGAGGATGTACCTGAAAAATTGTAACCAAACCTAAAATTTGTTTCCTTATTTTAGTAATTAACGAATGGTAAAATAATGTCAGGAGGTGAATGAAAGCGATTTCAAATAAAAACAACAAATTTACTTAGAAATGGAGGAATTGATGTATGAGCAAGAAAAAATGGTTCGTTGCAACCGTGGCCAGCGCTTTGCTGTGCGGCAGCTTGTTGTTGAATGCGGTCCCTAAGGCGGAGGCTGCTCCTGTGTGGAATTTGGTCTGGAGTGATGAATTTAATGGAGCTGCAGGCTCAGCGCCGGATGGCTCCAAATGGGTGCAGGAAACAGGCGGTAATGGTTGGGGTAACAATGAACTGGAGTACTACACGGATCGCCGGGATAACTCGTATCAAGACGGGAACGGGAACCTTGTCATTAAAGCGAAGAAAGAAAGCTATGGCGGCAGAGACTACACGTCTGCCAGATTAACGACACAAGGTAAGTTCGCACAGACCTACGGCAAAATGGAAGCGCGGATCAAGATTCCTTACGGTCAGGGCCTGTGGCCCGCTTTCTGGATGCTAGGCGATAATATTGGAAGTGTGGGTTGGCCGCAGAGCGGGGAGCTGGATATTATGGAAAATGTCGGCTATGAGCCATCCATGGTACACGGTACAGCACATGGTCCGGGCTACTCGGGCTGCTGCGGAATCGGCAACAGCTATACGCTGCCAGGAGGACAGCAGTTTAAGGATGCTTATCACGTCTTCTCCATCGAATGGGAGCCGAATCAAGTCAGGTGGTATGTGGACGGTCAGCAGTTCCATACATTAAACAAAAGTCAGCTTGGCGCAGGGCAGACCTGGGTATATGATCACCCATTCTTCCTTCTGCTGAATGTTGCGGTTGGCGGCAATTGGCCGGGTAATCCTGATGGAAGCACTGTCTTCCCGCAGACGATGAACGTGGACTATGTTCGGGTGTATCAACAAGCCAATTCAGGCGTTGCCTCCGGAACCGTCTATAAACTGACGAATTCAGGAAGCGGCAAGGCTCTGGATGTAGCAAGTGCGGGGACAGCAGACGGAACGAAGGTTCAAATCTGGACTCCTAATGGAACAGCTGCACAACAGTGGAGAGCAGTGAGCAATTCAGATGGCACCTATAAGCTCATTAATACGGGAAGCGGTAAAGCTCTCGATGTTGCAAGCGCGGGCACGGCTGACGGAACGAAGGTTCAGATCTGGACCGATAACGGGACAGCCGCCCAGAAGTGGACGATTACTGCAAATGCCGACGGGACTTACAAGCTGATCAATGCAGGAAGCGGTAAGGCGCTTGATGTAACTAGCTCAGGAACGGCTGACGGCACGAGCGTACAAATTTGGACAGATAACGGCACATCGGCACAAAAATGGCAGCTGACCGCTGTTCAGTAATTCGATAGCATCAGAATCGTGGTTACGCTTCGTCCCTGATTGGGGCAGCGTAACCATGTTTTTGTTTCGCTTCGTGCCAAGTCTGAACAATCCATGTAGATATGTCGATGAATCATGCTTTCGTTTATCTCTACATACATTTAGTGTTAGTTTTGTAATTTGGCATGCAGGAAACAGAACAGGAGGGGCTGCTGTGGAAACACTTCAAAGTCTGTGCAGTTCATTCGGTGATTTGATTGGAGGCAAGGCGCAGTACCAAGACGGAGTGTGCGCTGTCACGAAAACAAGGGACTTACACGTTAGTATACTGGGACGGCCCAGCAGATCCCATCATACGATAGCGCTAAACTGTTCCTTTGAGCAGCTGGACCATCAAGGTGTCGCCTTGATTCTCGGGGAGATTGCGCTCCTTCAAGAAGAGGTGAATCCGTTCATTTATGCACTTCAGCATCAAGGGATATGGATTAGCGCCCTGCATAATCATTGGATCATGTCGTCTCCCATGCTGATGTATCTGCACTTCAGCTCGCTCGACCATCCGCTGTCCTTTGCGGCAAAGCTTGCAGAAGCCTGCAAGGCGCTTAAACAGTGAATCATGTATCCGAAATCGAACATTGCTGATATTTCCTTCTATAGTGATTGAGTGCCATCAGCGGCCAGATGTACCTGTAGCTGTGATAATGGGTATAAAAGCTGCCGGGAAGAGCGGCGCCAGTCGGATAAATAGTTGTCCAGTCATCCTGATGCATATGCAGCAGGATCCGCCGCATGCCCCTGTCGATTGGGGCCGATGGTAAGGAGTAAACGGCAATCAGCGCATCAAGGGCCCAGGCTGTCTGGGAAGGTGTGCTTGCATGGAGCGGCACGTAGTGTCTGTCACGGTCACTGGTGCAGGATTCTCCCCAGCCTCCGTCTTCATTCTGGATCTGGAGCAGCCACCGTACAGCCTTCCTTACCGAAGGATGCTCGGGATCGAATTTAACCGCCATGAGACCTGTTAAAGCAGCCCAAGTACCGTATAGATAACAAATGCCCCAGCGACCGTACCATGACCCGTCAGGCTGTTGATTGTCCAGCAGCCATTGAACACCTCTGCGAACCGTTGCGTGCCTCATGTCGAGACCGGCTGAGGTTCCGAGGAATTCTAGCGTCCTGCCGGTGAGATCGGCGGAGGAGGGATCGATAGCTGCAGATTTGGCGCCGTCGATGGGGAAGAGCGTGAGCCACGTATTCGTAACTCCCTTCTCGAAAGCAGGCCAGCCTCCATCTTTGTTTTGCATTCGTAAAATCCAATTGAGGCCGCGGTTCCAAGGATCCAGGAGGTTCGGGTTCTCTTTTGCCGATAACCGGATCGTACGAAGTGCTGCCGTAGTATCGTCAACGTCCGGGTTGAGCGTGTTGGACTCGGAGAATCCCCAGCCTCCTGCCGGCGTATGCGGGACATGGGTACTCCAGTCGGCCTGTTTGTCATGCTGCATGGAGAGCAGATACTGAATAGATCTGGCGACCGACTCCTGGTTCTGCCCGGCGCCCGCTTGCTGCAAAGCAGTGGAAATTAACGCCGTGTCCCAAATCGTGGACGGAGAATTTTGCAAATGCAGTCCACTTTTCATCGGCCAAAGCATGGTAATGAGGCCATCTACAGCAGCGGCGATGACAGGATGACGCTTGTCGTAGCCTAGCGACAGCAGCGACAAAATCATGAGAAGCGTACTGCTTGCGTAGCTGTACAGTGTACCGTCTGATTCAATGCGGTCAAGCATATACTGCTCGGCGTATTTCAAAGCTCTTTCGTGAAGTAGTGAAGGGATCGCCGCGAGTTTCTTGATCCCACTATGAATCTCGTCCATGATGGTTTGGAACCCACGCTTTTCGTCGGAGCTCATCATAGGGATTTGTGCGTTTGCGTCAGCATCGGAGTAGCTTTGTACGTCTAACTCTGAGAGATCAGGGGCTGTGCTCGCGTTTGATACGAATTTACGATCCGCCATGATCAGAATCGGTGCAAAGTGAACACGTGCGAATCCCGAGAAATCATAGAAACTAAGCGGAGCGCTTGAGGGCAAAAGCAGAAATTCCAAAGGAATCATAAGTGAAGCTGGCCACGGGTACTGCCCTGTCGCTGCCAGAAATACCTTGGTCAAAACCGTACGGACCTGCCGGATACCGCCTTTGGAACGGATGAACGCTGCTGCTTTCTGCATGGACGCGTCCGTCCGTTTGCTGTATCCCGAATACAGCATGGCATAATAAGCATCCACCGTCGTATCGAGATTGCCATCCTCCTCATCCGGATAGACCTTCCAAGCGCCGCTAAGCTCCTGTCTTTCTGCAATACGGTCATGCAGCTTTTTAATCAAGGCTTCATAGGGCAGCTCCAACACACGGAGAACGATGATCATATAGGCATCAATCAGAATGCCGCTTTCAAAGCAGAAGCGCCAAGTGCCGTCCTTTTGCTGCATCCGCTGCAAGTCCTCGGATAGACGCTGTATTTCCTCGTTTACTTGGTTCCAAGTTGACAACTGCCTTCCACCTGCCGATCCCCTGCATAGGTTGGTTTCGTTTGGTTTCATTTCTACATCATATGTAGACCGTTAGGCTGTGATTCGCCCACTTGGTACGGCTCGTCAGAGAAGTATACATAGCTATGCAGGAAATGGATAATGAGGTATTCTTTCTGGACGGAAGTGCTGATTAATCAGACAGCTTGGTTATTCAGGCGTTTCGACGGTTTACGTTATATATCTGAGAACTCTGAAAAGGTATGAAGGCAGACGAATAATTCCATTCGTACTGCCTTTTTTAGAATTTATTAATTGGGGGCTCCCCGAAAAGTCCCGGAACCCGCTTAGAGGCTAAGGCTTCACTTTGTGGGGATTACTTTGGATCATGCAAGCACGGTCCCGCTAAATGCGACCGGGCCGACGATAGTTGCGCCGGTAAGAAGCCCGTTTGCCACTTCTGCGGTGATCCGGTAAGCGTGACTGCCTATAGGAGGAGTCAAATCCACGGTGTTAAAAGAGATATTCGATTGTTCCAGCACAGCCAGTGTAGATGAGGTGATCGTAAAAATCGGTTGGGTATCCCGAATGATCTGGAAGACCACATCGGGAAGTCCAAGCGTTGCGGCATAGCCGATTACGGCATTTAGCTGGACTTTGGAGTTGGCAACGGTTGTCAGCCCGAACTCCGCCAAAATAATGCTCCCTGGCGCTGCGGGAACCGGCCTGTTGATTGAACCGGACGACGCAGATGGGATACTTTGAGAAGCATCGATAATTTGCAATGACATAGGAACACTTCCTTTCAAAAGATTTGTCAAAGCTAGCAGATGTGATCTTCTAGTGACTTTACTAGAATATGTAAATGTTTGCTAGATTGTATGTGCATGTACCTGAGTACTGGAGAATGTGTGATATAATGGTCGAATGGCAAGGTATTTGCGCTAACAATGGAAGGAGCAGCATAGAGAATGGCAGCCAATTATCGTATACTTGAGGCATTTAACCGCACAAGGTATCAGCTTACCGGACATGGCAAGAGAAATGTGCAGGTTCTGAAAGAGGCATTTGAGCTTCTAGAGGGAAGCTTGGACAGTGATATATATGGAAATGGGAATATCATAGAGGATTTTCAAAATCGCTTGGCTGAGATATTGGGAAAAGAATCAGCCGTATTTTTTCCAAGCGGCACGATGGCGCAGCAAATTGCATTACGTATTTGGTCGGACAGAAAGGTACTGCATAAGGTTGCTTACCATCCGCTCAGTCATTTGGAAATCCATGAGAAAGACGGATTGAAGGAGCTTCATCATATCCAGCCGATTCTCATCGCGGATAAGGACAGACCTGTTGTTCTCGATGATGTGCTGAATCTAAAAGAGGACATCTCCTGCCTGCTGCTGGAGCTTCCGCAAAGAGAGATAGGCGGGCAGCTGCCCGCCTATGAGGATCTTGAAGCAATCTCGGCTTATTGCCGCGGCAAAGGGATCAAGCTGCACCTGGACGGAGCTCGATTGTTGGAGGTGTGTCCTTACTATGAGAAGTCCCCTGCGGAAATTTGCCGGCTTTTTGACAGTGTGTACATCTCCTTCTACAAAGGTATCGGCGCGATAGCGGGAGCAATCCTTGCCGGCGAGACGAGCTTTACGGAGGAGTCCAAGGTCTGGAAGCGGCGTCATGGAGGAGATTTAATCAGCCTATATCCTTACATCGTGAGCGCTGACTATTATATGGATTTGAGATTGCCGAGAATGAAGCAGTATTATGAGGACGCGAAGGAGCTTGCGCAGCTGTACAATCAGTGTGAGGCGGTCACAACCAGACCTCCGGTGCCTGTATCCAATATGTTTCATGTTCATGTCCGGCTGCCCAGAGATAAGATGGAGGCCATCCTGGTTGGTATTTACGAAGCTACGGATATCGGATTCACCTCGCATCTGCGGGTGGTTGACGAGGAATCCTGTTATTTCGAAGTGAGCATTGGCGATCAGTACGGGTGCATTCCATCTGACCAAATTGCTCATGCTTTTCAGCAACTCCGTAAGGAGATCGCAGCTTGTCAATAGGAAGGACACAAATAAAAGAGATCCCTTGCTGTCGCTAGACAGTCGAGGGATCTCTTTGTATAACAGAAAAAAAGCTGCGATTGCAGCTTTTTTAAAAATAGTATTGCGTGATAAGCACTTTGTATGTTAAAATATGCAAATGATTCATATGTATAGTAATAATAAAATAATACCACAATTTACGGCGAATGTCAACTGAAAGATAAAGGGGGTCGCTTCCATGGAGGCTGGTTTTGAAATTACATGTATCCGCTGCGGATGTAAACAACTTATTGTTCCTGGTGTCCGAGAATTTCGAAATGAACCTATTACGTTTGGTACGGACAATTATGGGGCGGATCACGTTGCTTGCGAATGCGGAAATGCTATCGAGGAAATGAGCAGATTCGAAGAGAATCATATCGAACGTGAATTTATCGTGGAGTGGCGCGATATTTCCAAGTAAGCCAGAGAGATGAGGTGTAGGAATGGATACGTACTCTTCGGAGCAAGCTCAAGAGCAAGAACAAGAATGGATATCAGATATAACCTTACCGGCTGGTATTAAGGTAGATGATCCTGTTCGACTTTACTTAAAAGAAATCGGCAGGGTGCCGCTATTGTCGGGAGAAGAAGAAATCTTATTGGCGCAGCGGATCGAGCAAGGAGACGAAGAAGCGAGGAAGAGGCTGACGGAGGCGAACCTTCGCCTTGTTGTAAGCATTGCGAGGCGTTATGCCGGACGGGGAATGCTGTTCCTGGACCTGATTCAGGAAGGCAATATGGGACTGATGAAAGCCGTTGAGAAGTTTGATTACAGTAAGGGATACAAATTTAGTACGTATGCTACGTGGTGGATTCGACAGGCGATAACCAGAGCGATTGCTGACCAAGCAAGAACCATACGAGTACCCGTTCACATGGTCGAAACAGTGAACAAACTGCTGCGCATCTCCCGGCAGCTGCTGCAGGATCTGGGAAGAGAGCCATTGCCCGAGGAAATTGCCCAGAGCATGGAGATAACCGTGGATAAAGTTCGGGAGATTATGAAAATTTCACAGGAACCGGTCTCGCTGCATACCCCGATCGGTGATGAGCATGATTCCATGCTAGGTGATTTCATCGAAGACCAGGAAGTGATTTCACCACCGGATGCTGCTAACTTCGAGATGCTGAAGCAGGAACTGGATCAGGTACTCGATACATTGACAGAACGCGAAGAAAGTGTGCTTCGACTTCGGTTTGGCGTCGATGATGGACAGCCAAGGACGCTAGAAGAAGTGGGCAAACATTTTGGAGTGACGCGCGAACGGATTCGTCAGATCGAAGCCAAGGCGCTCCGCAAGCTGCGCCATCCGACTCGAAGCAAGAGATTAAAGGATTTTATGGATTGATTTCATATTGTATATAGAGCTTAGAAGACATACTGCTTTCGCAGGGAGATTCTCCTTGTAATGGCGGTATGTCTTTATTTTTCGGGCTTTTCGCAAAGAAATCCAAGCTCGCAAGAATGTGTAATCCCCCTGATCTACCATATGCAAGAAATGATTCTTGCCGGGAAATGGCGGCGGTTCTACATTTGAATCAGAAGATGGAAGCGCAGGGAGGGACATTCATTGTTGATGGATACGTTTAGGAATCCGGGTCCGGAATATAGAATCCAGCCGTTCTGGTTTTGGAACGGAGATATGAATCATGAGGAGATCGAGCGGCAGATTGAAGAGATGTACGCTCAAGGTGTCGGAGGCTTTTTTATATGTCCTCGTCAGGGTTTGCAAATCCCTTACTTGTCGGAAGCATGGTTTGAGAAAGTGCGGTTTGCGGTTGAGACTGCCAAGAAGAGAGGCATGCACGTCTGGCTGTACGATGAGTATCCGTACCCAAGCGGCATAGCCGGCGGAGAGGTGACGCTGCTGCATCCCGATGCGAAGCATCAGACGCTGGAGGCTTCAACTTTAAGAGCCGCAGGCGGATCCAAAGTTCAGCACGAGTATCCGTGGGCCAAGATCATTTATGCCAAGGCTGTGCCTTTGAAGGAAAGCGGCGAAAGGGATTGGGAGCAGGCGCTGGATTTGCGAGATGCCATCGGCAATTGGCAGGCGGATCCGGTTTTTCAGAAGACGGGTCTGACAACGTATAACCAGAAACGATTTTTCACGTACCGTACGGTGTACCGTCTTGATTGGCAGGCACCGGACAATGCAGCAGAGTGGGACATTCTCGTTTACCAGGAAAAAGAGATCGAAGACTTTAAATATTACGGCACTTTCGTCGATCCTTGCCATCAGGAAGCGATGCAGACCTTCATCAATTTGACGCATGAACGCTACGCCGCTCATTTGGGAAGCGATTTCGGAGAAACAGTCAAAGGCATGTTTACCGATGAGATCGGCCTATTGGGACCTATTCCATGGACACCTAGACTAGAGGCTTATTTTCAAGAACGTCATGGATACTCCATCACTGAGCATATAGCGGCACTATCACATGCTGATTATAAGGACGCTCCGCGCATCCGCTATGATTATTACCAAGCATTGCACGAGCTTCTGACGCAGTCCTATCACAAGCAGGTCTATGACTGGTGCGAGCGTCATGGGCTGCAATATGTGGCCGAGGTACCGTCCATCCGAATGACCACGCAGCGCTTCAGCCATGTTCCCGGAGGAGACAGCGCCCATGAGAAGCTGGGACGCTCACTGGAATGGATACTTCACAGGTATGCATGCAGCTTCCGTGATAATCCGAAGATGACAAGTTCTATTGCCAGGCAGCTGCAGAGGCAGCGGAATGTGGACGAATGCTTCCATAGTGTAGGCTGGTCGATGAATCTGCAGGATGCCAAGTGGATGATCGACCGGATGGCGGCTATGGGCACGAATTTTTTCGCGTTTCATGCGTTTTTCTATACATTGGACGGACTGACCCAGCATGATGCCCCTCCGTCCCAATTTTATCAGAATCCGTACTGGCCGCATTTTCGCATGCTGGGCGACTATACGGCGCGAATCAGTTATATCATGACGCAGGGTTCCGCGGATATTCGCATCGCCATGCTGGATCCGACCACGACATTTTGGGCGCACTTGGGTAATCCCCTTCATCACTTTGATTATGGCGGTAAGGATGAGGCTGAGAAAGCGAAGCTGGAGCGGCTAAAAGACGATTGGCGGTCGCTGAGTGTTCATCTGCTGCGCTCGCGCAGGGATTATGACCATCTGGATCCGGAGCTCTTGGCGGAAGCCGCTATAGAGAATGGCAAGCTGGTTATCGGGCATGCACAATATTCCGTACTTCTGTTACCTCCAATCACAAATCTGGAGAGGAACGCTTGGGTAACGGTGAAGCGCTTTCTAGACGCAGGCGGAACTGTCATTTCCTTCGGATTGCTGCCCAGCCAGCGTATTGAGAAAGACAGTACAGTGCCTGAGGAAATGGCGGAAGCGTTCGGCCTCCCATTCGCAGCAACCGAGGGCTGCTATTGGCAGGAAGCGAAACTCAAGGCTCTCGGTGATGCGTCGCAAGACAGTCGTCAGCCCCGTGACCGGCAAGATGCTGCAACGGATGCTATAAGCAAAGGCGCTCTGTCTGCGCACTTTATACCGCGGATCGGGAGCGAATCCCCTGCTGCAGCTTTAGAGATGCTTGATACACTGCTGGAGCAAGAGCTACCTAGAGCGGTAACAATGGATTGCGGAAAAGAAAGTCAGTCATTTCTTTTGCAAAGCCGGTACGTAACGGACCGCGAGTACGTCCTGTTTGCAAGCAATCAGGAGGGTGAGACTTGGGATGCCCGTATCACGGCGCATACACAAGTGATTTGGCCCCATGCAGACCAAGGGGCTGCAGTGGAAGCGGAGCTGCTTGATTTGGAAACAGGAGCAATCAGTCCGCTTGAAGCTGAGGTGACAGCTGAAGGTGTTACAATCACGCTGAGCTTCGGCCCATACAGCTCAAGATTGGTTCAGCTTCGCTTAAAGGATCAGCCAAGCGCTGCGCCTTCCGCGCTACCTGCAGCAGCTGTGACAAGCGAGGCGAAGCGAATCCGTGTGGACGCCCAAGGGCCTTGGCAGCAGCAAGCGCTGACTCCGAATGCACTCCGCCTAGACAGCTTTAAGCTGCAGGTTGGAGATAGGCAGGAAAGCCACCCGGTGCAAGTGAAGACGTTTATCGATCAGTGTACGGATTTGGCCGAGGACAGTGGGCTTCCGGTTTCTTTCCATCAAATTTTCGGTACGCCGAAAACGCTGAAGCTAGCTTATCCGCTGGAATGCCGCTACACAGCGCGCTTCTATGTGGAGCATGTTCCTACCCAGTGCGAGCTGATGATGGACCAATCGGCCATTCTAGGCAATTGGACGTTGGAGCTGAACCAGACCCGCTATACACAAGACGATTTTCATAAACGAATCGTATACGATAACTCCAATCAACTCTGTGATGTGAGGCCAAGCCTAATCGAGGGTTGGAACGAGCTGACCGTTCACGTCACCATTCAAGAAGACTGGCATGGTGTTGTGGATGCCCTCTATTTCTATGGAGCGTTTGGTATTCATCTCGATGACGAATCCGGCACCGTCAGAATCATAGAGCCGCCGACTACGGCGCAAACACTTGTATCGGAGAGCTATTACAACGGTTACCCTTACTTTGCAGGAACGCTTTCCTCTTTTCCCGTACGATGGAGCTGCATGAGATACCTGAGGGTGGGCAATTCGAGCTCGAGATATCGGGATGGGACGTACATGATTTGGTTGAAGTAACGGTGAATGGTGAGTCTCTGGGCGTTCGTGCCTGGTCCCCTTATACATGGAGCGGGAACACGGCGTATTTGAAGAAGGGCTCCAACCAGATAGAAGTGCGAGTAACCGGCACCTTGATCGGCCTGCTGGAAGGTCAGTATTTCGACTATGAGAACCACCGCATCACAGATATCCGCTGCGAAAGGAGAACATGATATGTCTGACACAGTAAAACATCCCATCTCGCACTCCACCGGGGTTTCGGTCGCTCCAGCCGTGAAGAGCAAGAAGCACGGACTGCTCAGGGAAATCGTCAAAAACAGATATCTATACCTGCTGGCATTGCCGGGACTGCTGTTTTTCCTGATCTTCAAATACATTCCGATGTTCGGCATTATCATTGCTTTTCAGAACTACTCGCCGTTTAAAGGCATCCTGCACAGCCAATGGGTCGGATTGGACCATTTTCAGCGATTTTTCTCTAATCCCGATTTTCTTATGCTATTTCGCAACACAATGGGCATCAATTTGCTCAATCTCGTGCTTTTCTTCCCGCTTCCGATTCTCTTAGCTGTGTTCTTGAATGAGCTGCGGAAGGAAATTTTGAAAAAATGGATTCAGACGATTATTTACATGCCTCACTTTTTATCTTGGGTGATTATTGCCGGTTTGACTTTCCTGTTATTCTCCAAAGGCGATGGGCTTGTGAACAAAGTGATCGAATCGTTTGGAGCTGACAAAATTGATGTATTGACGAATCCGAATGCCTTCTGGCTGATGATCGTCGTGCAGTCGATCTGGAAAGAAGCCGGCTGGGGGACGATTATTTTTCTGGCTGCCATTGCCAGCGTTGACCCGGGCTTATATGAAGCGGCAAGGATGGACGGAGCGAGCCGTCTTCGCCAGGGTTTGGCACATTACGCTTCCTGCGATCCGGAGTGTCATTATCGTCATGCTGATTCTTCGTCTGGGTCAAATGATGGATGTCGGCTTCGAGCAAATTTTCCTGATGTACAATGGGGCTGTATCGCAGGTTGCAGAAGTGTTTGACACGTATGTGTATACGGTGGGGATTAAGCAAGGACAATTCAGCTACAGCACGGCAGCGGGCTTGTTCAAATCCATCGTGGGCTTGACTTTGGTTATTCTCTCTAACAAGCTTGCCAAAAAAATGGGCGAAGAAGGCGTCTACTAAGGAGGATTCATATGAAAAAGAGTGCTGGCGACCGCTTATTTGATACCATAAACATCACCATTCTGGTTCTAATCGCCTTGTTGACGTTTTTCCCGATCTACTACGTATTCGTCGTATCCTTTACGGACCCGACCGAATTTTTACAGAAGCAATTTATCCTCTTTCCGGAGCATTGGTCGCTCGATTCCTATAAGTACTTGCTCGGGACAAAAACGTTCTTGGGCTCGATCGGCAACAGCGCCTATTTGGCCATTGTGGGAACGATTCTAAGCCTGATGGTAACAGCGGCGCTTGCTTACGCGATCTCCAGAAGGCGTCTCCCCGGTAGAAAATTGTTCTCGCTGATGATATTGCTGACGATCTTGTTCAGTCCGGGCATTATTCCTAACTATTTGCTCGTTCGGGATTTGCATTTGATCAATAATACTTGGTCGCTGATCCTGCCGGCATTAGCAAGCGGATGGAACGTCATCTTAATGCGGAGCTTCTTCTCGAGCATACCTGTTGAATTGGAGGAATCCGCATCCATTGACGGCTGTAATGATGTCACTACATTCTTCCGGATTATTCTTCCGCTCTCGCTTCCGTCCTTGGCGGCCTTTGGCTTATTCTATGCCGTTGGCTACTGGAACGCCTATTTCTCGGCGCTGCTTTATTTGAACGATGCCGATAAATGGCCGATTCAAGTGCTGCTTCAGAATATGCTGCAAAATGCGCAAAACAGTGACCTCGGTCAGGATGCCTTTGTAGCGGCTCCTCCGGCGGAAACGCTGAAGATGGCGGCGGTGGTCGTGGCGACAATACCGATCCTGTGTGTATATCCGTTCCTGCAGAAGCACTTTGCGAAAGGGGCGATGGTCGGTTCTGTCAAAGGCTGATGCCCCAAACGTCACGATTTCGATGGATTTTCCATCGAAATCGTTTTTTTATTACGTTATAATAACCTAATAATAACGGCTTGGAAGGTGGTGCCGATTTGCTGAAACGCAGAGGCAGCTTTTATCGAAACAGCTTGGTGATGATGATGTTGATTGCGTCGATTCCCGGGATCGTGATGGGGCTTATCACCTATTGGACCGTAACCAATAAAATTGAGGGAGAGCTGCAGCGTCTGCATCGCAACAAAATCATCCAACAGGAAAAAAACGTGGAAGCGCAGTTTGCCAACCTGGAAATGACATTCTCCCACTGGGCGTTCGAACTGAACTTGGGCAGCAAGCTGAAGAATTTAAGTTTTGTAACCGATTACAATGAAGTCCATGAGCTGTATCGAACCTTATTGATTATAGAAGGCTCTAACCCGCTGATCGAGAAGGCATCCTTATACCTCAGCACCCCGCGTCCTGTAGTGATGAACAAGGAAGGGTACGAGTTCCAAGATGATTTGGGCACAGCTGATGCCTACTCCGATCTAATGAAACGAGAGAAATCCATGTACTGGATGGACGCTGCCGGTTTGCCGGGTGCTAACGAGTCATCGGACGGAACAACTCTGACCCTCGTGAACAAGCTTCCCGGAGGACCTGTAGAACCGTACGGCTTATTGATCGCTACCTTGAACAAAAGCAGGCTGGAAGAGCAACTCAAGACGCTGAATCCGTTGGGGGAAGGCTCTACACTGCTGCTAAATGGCGATCAACAATGGAAGATATCGTCTAACGGACAGCAAACCGATCTGGATGTGGCGCTGGAAAACGAGTACCGGACACGAGGGTCCAATGAGGATTCCTTCCTGTTTACGTTCAATAAGGCCGTGTATTCGGTATCGATCAGTCAATTCACGAGACTTGGTATGACTTGGGTGTTCCTCTCGGCTGACCCTTTATCGGGCATCACAGCGCCGGTGCTTCTTATATCCAAAGTCATTCTTTTCGTGAGTGTCGGAGGTTTGCTGCTCGCGCTGCTGCTTTCATGGATGGGTTCCCGCAGGATCTATTCGCCACTAGAGCGGTTATTCCGCAAAATCAACCCAAGCTGGGGCCGTGAAGGTCACCGCAATGAATTTGAATGGATTGAAATGAAGTGGGAATCACTAACCCAAGAGAGCGAGAAGTTAAGAAGCAAGCTGGACCTTCAGCTGCCGGTTTTAAGAGAAGGCTTCCTGATGCAGCTGGTGCAGGGCTATTTATTCGAGCTCACAGAGTCCGATGTTCATGAGAGATGCAAGCAATTCGGACTCGATGTGGCCGGGAAGCAGGTAGGGGCCGCCGTTGTGCAGATGAGAGGCCTTAACTGGGAACGTGGAGTTCGGTTTTCCCAAGGAGATGATGAATTGGTTGCTTTCGCGGCAGGCAATATTGCCAAGGAACTCAGCGAGAACATGGACATGCCCTGTGAAATCTTGAATTTTCATGATATGACACTTGGTGTATTCATCGCATTTCCGCTGGAGTCGAGTACCGCAGATTGCAAAGAGCGGATGCGGGAATTCGGTGAAGAATTGCTGCAAATGATCCAGCGAATTCTGAAGCTTCAAGCGGTGATTGTAACCGGCAATACGACGTCCCAAATTAGTCACGTCCCGTATCTCTTCGAAGAAACGAAGCAATTGCTGAATTTCTGGGATCTGAAGGAAAGCAATACGGTCATTGATGTGGCACAGCTCCATAAATCCTTCGCACAGCTGGAATTCCCTTATCATTTTATGCTCGAAAAAGAATTGATTCACGCCATTCGAGTGGGAGCACAGGAAGAAGCAGCGAAGCTTGTTAGGCAGTTTATGGATGAGCTGACCTCGGCGGGAGTGAAGAAACTTGTCCTTCAGCAAGGAATCACACAGCTTGTAGGCAGCATCCAGCATGCCATGCTGCAGTCGGGCATCAATCCGATCAGCCTGTTTAACGGAGCCAACCTGTATCAAGAGCTGAACCAGCTGAACGAGCCGGATGAAATGCTTCGCTGGCTGGAGACGCGTATCGTCGGGGCTTATGTACAGGAGCTCGTAGGCAAGCAGGATTTTCAAACGAAGCAGGTTGTCGAGAACGTGCTGCTCTATATTCAGGAGAATTACAATTCGAATATATCGCTGGAATCGTGCGCGGATGAATTCGGCACCTCTCCATATTCACTTAGCCGAGCCATTAAGCAGGTGACCGGCATCAACTTTATCGATTATTTGACGAACCTGCGCATGGATCAGGCTAGAGAGCTGCTGCGCACAACTTCGCTCAAGATCAGTGAGGTGGCCGATCGGGTGGGCTATCAGCATACGTATTTCAATCGGATTTTCAAAAAAATCGAGGGCGTCTCTCCGGGACAGTATCGAGAGCTGGCGCAAAAAGACAGCTAGCCGCTTATACCGCTTCCGCGAACGGATTCATGGCATGAATCCTTGTGCGGAGGCGGTTTGTCTTGCTATACCTGGCATCCTTGCAAGGAATGTATAGAGTGCAACAAAGGATAAAAAGCGCTTTGAAGGCGGTTGCAAGAAAGTTTGGTTGTCGGGAAGATGGGATTCCCGTACGATTTGAATCATAGCACAAGCCAATTCAAATCAAGTTTAAGGGGATGAATCAACCATGACGTTTCGAGTCAAAAAGAAAGCAATGCTAGGTTTGACAACGATGTTGATCGCGGCGACAGCACTGACGGCCTGCGGCAGCAAAACAGAGAATGCGCCATCAGCTTCAGCAGGTACAGATAACGCACCATTAGATGTAAATATTATGACGATTCTGCTGAGTGCTAATCCGCCGGCAAATGATAACGCTATCAAACAAGCGATCGAGAAGGCGACGAATTCGAAGCTCAACATTCAGTGGGTCTCTGCCAACAGCTATCCCGACAAGCTGAACGTAACGTTGGCATCCGGTGATATCCCTGAGCTCATCTACATCCCGGATCCGTTTACATCTGTTTTCCGCGGAATGGTTCAGCAGGGAGCTTTTTGGGATCTGACTGATTACATCAAGGATTATCCGAATCTGACAAGCAAGATTTCCAAGACAGCCTGGGGTCTGACGAAGATGGAAGACGGCAAGAATTACGCGATTCCTCGTCCTCGTCCTACGGAGGGAGATACTTTCTTCATTTTCCGCAAGGATTGGCTCGATAATTTGGGTCTGAAAGTTCCAACAACCACTGATGAGCTCTATCAAGTGTATAAAGCCTTCACCGAGAATGACCCGGATAAGAACGGTAAGAATGACACAATCGGATTGGCTGTCAACGCTACTAATGGAGATAAAGTATCCGACACATTGGGACAGGTGGAGAACTCCTTTGCAGGTTCCAATGGGGATTGGAAATGGACGAACGATCAAATGGTGTTCAAGGCGTTCCAGCCTGAAGAGCATAAAGCTCTTGAATTTATGACCAAGCTGTATAAAGAGAAATTGATTCCGGAAGACTTCGCTTCACTGAAAACGAGCCAGGTCAAGGATCTTGTGAAGACTGGCAAGGCCGGAGGTTTTGTAGACAAAACAGGAACAGTCGTGTCCGACTATCTGAACGATCTCAAAAAGATCGATTCCAAGGTGAAAGAAACGGACTTCTATCCGGCAACCAATATTAACGGCTATAACCCTAAAGGTCCTGGTTTCTCAGGTGTCCTGGCTATTCCAAAAACAGTGAAAGAAGATAAAATGAAACGCATCCTGAAATTGGTCGATACTTGGATGAACGAAGATGTATTCGCCATCCAATCGTACGGCATGGAAGGCGTTGACCACACCGTAAAAGACGGCGTGAAGGTCGTTGATTCGAAGAAGCTCGCAGATGACGGCGGACCGGACTTCAACCAAATCGTGTATGTAGCCGATCCATATGCCAGCACCGTGAAAAACTTCTTCCAGAAGGATACACAGGAACTCTACAGGAAAATTCAAGACGAACGTGCCAAAACGAGCCAAGCGGATATCAGCATCGGCTTGTACTCCCCAACGGCTATGCAGTACTTGCCGGAGCTTCAAAAGAAAGTGCTGGATATGAAGGTAAAGGTCATTCTAGGTAAAGAAACGCTGGATGCATGGGATGAATTCGTCAAGCAGACGCAAGCTGATCCGAATGTCGTGAAGATGAGCCAAGAGATGACGGATGCGTACAAGAAGCGTATCGCTGCGAAATAAAAATCGGTGAGCAGACTCCCGCGCTTGAAGGTGCGGGAGTCTCTGCGCATCAGAGAGAGGAGTGAACGATACATGGGATATGTGGAAGAGAATGATGCTGTGTTTCATAAATGCCAGTCGGATGTGAAAGAGGTGCTGGGGACGATTGCGCAGAGATATATCGGGGCGAATCCCGCCCATCCGTACGTCTACCGGTTGTTTAGCAAGGACAGTTTTACGCGCACTCATGATTACCGCTATGTGATGAATGTTGAGGATAGGTGGGACAGCATCCATAACGGAGATTTCGTATATGCTTGGGCAAAGCTGTGGAGCGATCAGTCTGTGGAGCTGAACTTTGCCATAAACTGCTTCAGTCCTGTCCGCATCTATATGAATGGCGAATGTGTGTTTACTTCAAATATCTCCGATGAGATGGCCCCCGAGCGGAAGAACCCGTTTCGCGCCGCTGTGCAGAAGGGCTGGAACCATGTAATCCTACAGTTTGAAAAAACGGCAAACGGCTGCGGAGGGATATTCGGAACAGGCTCGTACAAAAACTTCCCGCTTCACTTTATCAGTCCTACCAAGGAACGTGACGGACAAGAAGGCTGGATTTATTCGGAACCGACTACGGCCTCCGTGGAGCAGGTCATGGCGGAGGGTCTGCTGGAAAATGGGAGCCTTATAAGCTGGCATCCCAATCTGAAATGGGACGAGGACGCCGCTGCTCGGGGAGTTTTCGATAGATTGTTCGGCACTGAGCCTGGTCGTGAGGCGATTGCCTGGACGAGAGTGCATAGCATGTCGCCGCAGGAGCTTACGAGCCGCTGGCAGGGGACGCATGACGGCGCCATATGCATCTTGGTTAACGGTAACAAAGTCTACGAGTGCAAGGAGGAGCATGGCGAATTCCAGATCGAAATTCCGCTTCGATTCGGGGATAACGAGCTTGTTGTCCGTTCTGCTTGCAGAGGCGGCAAATGGGGGTTCAAGCTTATGCTGGAGCCAATGGCAGAGGAAGCTTCTCTTTCCATGGCGGCTCCATTCCAGGTAGAGGGATTAACGGATCACTGGCTGTACTTAGGAACCTTTGAGGAAGGCAAAGCGCCTAAACCGGAGGAGTTGAGGAAGAGGAATCAAGTGTTTGACGATGGCAAGGAAGGCACGTATTGGCGAGCGGACCAGCGGAATACATGGGTGAGACCCTATTTGGAAAACGCGCTGTTTGCCAAATGGAATTATCCGTTAGGCGTGACGTTATACGGGCTTCTCCAAACAGGTGCAGCTCTGGAGCGAGAGGATTATATTTCATATGTGTTGAAACATATTGAACAGAGCGCATCGTTCGACGAGTATGCCCTTTGGGATGCTGGTCAGTACGGAGCACCCGGGGTGAATAACCAGTTGGCCTTGATCGACAGCTTGGATGATTGCGGTTCCTTCGGAGCGACCATGCTGGCTGCGCTGGGGTATGGGGATGTGGACGGCGCCGCGACGACGGCTGCGCGCATTGCGGACTATATGGCTCATGTTCAAGACAGACTGCCGAGCGGTGCGCTGTACCGGGTCCGCGGGAGTGTGGATTTTATGAAGGACACCCTTTGGTGTGACGATCTATATATGAGTGTCCCATTCCTATGCAGGTACTCAGCTTTCGCACAGGATGATGCTTACTTGAACGATGCCGTCCGGCAAATCCTGCTTTATAAGGAGTATTTATACATGCCGGAGCAGCAGATCATGTCGCATGTCTATGACTTTAAATCCAACAGGCCGACGCTGGTTCCATGGGGGCGCGGGAACGGTTGGGTACTATTTTCGTTGGCGGAGCTGCTTGATGCTTTGCCGGCGAAGCACGAGCAGCGTGAACAATTGTTAATCTTCTATCGGCAATTATGTGAAGGGTACTTGCGGCTTCAGGGCAGCGGCGGATTATGGCATCAGGTTTTGACCGACCCTGAGTCCTACGAAGAAACCTCTTGCACGTCCATGTTCTTGTATGCATTTGCTAAAGGAATTCAGAACGGCTGGCTCCCTGAAAAAGAAGCACCTGCTTATGTGCAAGCGGTTCTGAAAGGCTGGACTGGGCTAACCAAGACCAGCATCGATAAATTTGGCAACATATATGGAGTTTGCAGAGGTTCGGGGTACTCCTTTTCAGGACGGTATTATAAGGATGATCTGTCTTGGCTGCTCAACGATACGCACGGAATCGGCATTGTTATGCTAGCCGGCGTGGAAGTGATGAAGCTGCAGCGCAGGTTGTCTGCCCGTTAAACGTGAAGAAAATAAGACTACAGCACGCATCTATATCCAGCACTTTTTTGTCCTCCATGACAAAAAGGTGCTCTTTTTTGTAAATGAATGAATTCGCTTTCATTTTACAGCTAAAGGAATGCTGATGAACAGCAAATACGTGCGGGTCTGCGTCATATCATCTCCCGGTAGCCTTTGCTACACTTAATTTGTAAGCGTGAACAAAACAAATCAAAGCAAAAGGGGCGAGTTTGGTCATGAACAAATGGAAAAAAGAAGCGGCATGGGGCTAGCTGTTGTTTTGCTGGCTGCTGCTGTCGCGGGCTGCGGCGTCGTATCGGATAACGGAGGCAGCAAAGAAACCGGTCAAGCGTCATCCGGCAAGAAAAGTGATGGTAAAATTGTCATCGGTATGTCAATGGACACGCTGAAGGAAGAACGCTGGCAGAAAGATCGCGACATCTTCTCGGCAAAGGTCAAGGAGCTGGGCGGAGAAGTGAAAGTTCTTGCCGCTAACGGTGATGATGCGACTCAAATGAGCCAGGCTGAGCAACTGATCTCGCAGGGCGTTAATGTACTGGTGGTCATCCCTCACAACGCCGAAGCGACAGCTCAAATCGTAGAAAAGGCCCATAAAGAAGGGATTAAGGTAATCTCTTACGACCGTTTGATCAAAAATTCGGACGTAGATTACTATGTTTCGTTCGACAACGTGCGCGTAGGTGAAATGCAGGCGAAGGCCATTACGGACAAGGTGTCCAAAGGAAACTTTGTCTACATTGGCGGCGCGGATACGGACAATAACGCCATCTTGTTCAAGCAAGGAGCGATGAATATTCTCAAGCCGCTTCAGGACAAAGGCGATATTAAAATCGTGTACGATCAATTCTCGAAAGACTGGAAGCCGGAAGAAGCTCTCAAAAACATGGAGAATGCGCTGACGGCTAACAATAATAATATTCAAGCGGTCGTTGCCGCGAATGACGGCACGGCAGGCGGAGCTATTCAGGCGCTCACAGCACAAGGGCTTGCAGGCAAAATTCCAGTGTCCGGGCAAGATGCAGACCTTGCGGCGGTACAACGCATTGCCGAAGGCAAGCAGACGATGACGGTTTACAAGCCGATCAATGCCATTGCAACGAAAGCAGCGGAAATGGCGATTTCTTTGGCGAAGGACGGCAAGGTCGACGGAGCGGATAAGAAAGTGAACAACGGCAAAATCGACGTTCCTTCCATTCTATTGGATCCGATCTCCGTGGATAAAAACAACTTGATGGACACGGTCATCAAAGACGGTTTCCACAAAGTCGAAGACGTATTCAAAAATGTTCCTAAAGAGAACTGGCCTAAACAATAAGTGGGTGTAGAGGTAAAGGCGGCTTGTTGCAGTCGCCTTTACTCAGTTTGTCATCGATAAAGCAGGGTTCATTACGAGCTTCAGCAGCTTTTCTCCGATCGCTGTTGACATTTCGTTATTCGATTGAAAATTTTTCTAAGGTAATAACAAACTGTCAAAGGCGAACGCTACGCTTCTCCGAAAACTGCTGAGCTCTCCATTACACTTTATCGATTGTCTCCGTAAAGGCGGCTTGTTGCAGTCGCCTTTACTTTGTCTTTGAATGAAAGGGGTTGGAACGCATGTACGCGCTGGAAATGATCGATATCACGAAAGAATTTCCGGGTGTGAAAGCGCTCAGCGGAGTGAATTTCAAGGTGCGTCAAGGTGAGATTCACGCACTCTGCGGTGAGAATGGAGCAGGCAAATCAACGCTGATGAAGGTACTCAGCGGCTTATATACGGCAAGGACCTATAGCGGAGAGATTCGCATTCATGGTGAAAAGAAGGAATTCCATTCCATCTCGGACGCCGAGAAATCAGGTATCGCGATTATTCACCAGGAGCTGGCGCTCGTGAAAGATATGACCATCGGTGAGAACATTTTTCTAGGCAGGGAGCCCAAGAAGCGCGGCATCATCCAATGGGACGAACTGTATCACAATGCGGCCCTTTGGCTGACAAGGGTGGGACTGAATGTAAGTCCCGACACCCCTATTGGCTCGCTCGGAATCGGACAGCAGCAGCTTGTCGAGATCGCCAAGGCTTTATCCAAGCATACAAAAATCCTCATCCTTGATGAACCGACCGCTGCGCTGACTGAAAGCGAAGTAGAGATTTTGATGGGAATTCTTCATCAATTACGGGACAACGGCGTCTCCTGCATTTATATTTCTCATAAAATGCCGGAGGTGTTCCTGTTAGCCGATCATATTACCGTCTTACGTGACGGTCAAACGATCGATACGCTTCCAGGAAGCGGCACAACCGATGATGAGGTCGTTTCACTCATGGTCGGCCGGGAGCTGACAGAGCGGTATCCGCGTGTGCCGCACACACCGAAGGAGACGGTGCTTGAAGTTCGCCATTATTCGGTATGGCATCAGGAAAACAGGCATCAGCAGGTGATACGTGATGTTAATTTCTCTTTGCGCAGAGGCGAGATTCTAGGCATCGCGGGTCTTATGGGAGCTGGCAGGACGGAGCTGGTGTCCAGCTTGTTCGGCGCCTACGGAGGCAGAGCTGAAGGAGAGGTGCTGATCGAAGGGAAGCCGGTTCGAATCCGTTCCATTCCCGATGCGGTTCGCGCCGGGATGGCGCTCGTTACCGAAGACCGCAAACGGCAGGGCCTGGTGCTGAACATGGATGTGAAGAGCAACACCACGATGGCCACGATGGGGAAAGTATCTAATTACAGTGTTATCAATGATAACGAGGAAATCAAATGGAGCCAGAAGTATGTGGGCGAGCTGAAGATAAAAACATCTTCATTAGAAACCCCGGTAGGAACACTGTCCGGTGGGAATCAGCAGAAGGTCGTCATTGGAAAATGGCTGATGGCAAGTCCGAAAATCCTGATCGTGGATGAACCGACCCGCGGTATCGATGTAGGAGCCAAATTTGAAATCTATAACCTGATGAATCAACTGATTGATCAAGGCGTCGCCATTATTATGATATCGTCCGAGCTTCCCGAGATTATAGGCATGAGCGACAGAATTCTGGTCATGTGCGAAGGGAAATTCGTACGGGAACTGGATTACCGCGAAGCGACGCAAGAGAATATTATGTCTGCGGCAACAGGAGGAAGATAAGGATGCAAACAATCTCGCAAGTGGAAGAAAAGCGGAATTCATCGACAAGTCCAGGCAAATGGAGCGGGCTGATCAAAATGGATGTTCGCGCTTATACGATGGTAGGAGCCCTGATATTCATTTGGCTGCTGTTCGGGCTGCTCAACGATACGTTTCTGACGCCACGGAACTTGTCCAATTTATTTACGCAAATGTCGGTTACAGGAATATTGGCCATCGGTATGGTGCTAGTCATCGTAGCGGGACATATTGATCTGTCCGTGGGCTCATTGGTTGGACTGACAGGAGGAATTGCAGCGATTCTCAGTAATTGGCTGGAGCTTCCGGCTATTGTAGTCATTCTGGGAACGCTGGCAGCGGGGCTGATTTTAGGTTGTTTTCAGGGCTGGCTGGTTGCTTATAAAGCTGTTCCTGCCTTTATTGTCACACTGGGCGGCATGCTGGTGTTTCGAGGGGCGTTAATGGGCATTACCAAATCGATGACGATTCCGATCTCGGATCCTGTTTTGGAGCTGATGGGAAATGCATATTTTGCCAAAGGATTTGGCCTGCTCCTTGCGCTGATTACGATAGCGGTGATTGTCTGGTCGACACTCAGAAAGCGCAAATCCCGGCTTAAATATGGCTTTACAGTCGCTCCTTTCGGAGCCGACCTGATCAAGATGACAGGCTTCAGCATTTTGGTAATCGCATTTGTACTGGTTGTCAACAGCTACAAAGGAATTCCGTTCCCTATTATCTTTGTCCTGGTTCTGGCTATCATCTTCTCTTTTGTCGCTACAAAGACTACGTTCGGACGTCATATCTATGCAATTGGAGGCAATATCGAGGCGGCAAGGCTTTCGGGGATCAATATCAAGCTGAAAACGATGGTCGTATTCATTTGCAGTGGCCTATTGGGCTCGATCGCCTCTATCGTGTTGACCTCCCGATTATCCTCCGCCACTATTTCTGCTGGAAATATGGCCGAGATGGATGCCATTGCGGCATGCGTGATCGGCGGAACATCGCTAATGGGGGGCTCAGGTAAGGTAACTGGCGCGATCCTGGGAGCGCTGGTCATGACATCGCTGGATAACGGCATGTCGCTCATGGGCTTGGAATCGTTTTGGCAGTACCTGGTAAAAGGCAGCATTCTTGTGTTTGCTGTCTGGCTGGATATTTCGAACCGAAATAAAAAATCCGTCAAATAATTCAAACGCACAAAGCGGGTTTCCCTGATGTATGAAGGGAGGCTCGCTTTTCAATTTATTTTCAAGCATTGAACAAAATAGTGCTGTTAACGCTTAACATTGTGCTAGGGCTTTTGACTATAATAAGATAAGCTATACTTAGTGTGGCAGCGCTTACAGAGGAGTAGCTCGTAATGGGGTGGAAGATGAAAAAATGAAAGATATCAAATGGCTGATTAGCTTTATTATCATCATGACGGCCTTTGGCTTTTTGTTCGTTCGGTTCGCCATGGATTCGAATCAGATACAGGATATTGTTGAGCAGTTAAAGGGCGAGAAGCATCGGGAATCCGGGAGCAAGCATATTGTACTGATCGAGCAGGAACAAGGCCATCCCTACTGGCAGTTGGTTGAAAAAGGGGCCAAGAAAGCGGCATTGCAGCATCATATCGAAATCGAATGTATAGGACCTGTCCGCAACAGCATGGAAGAACAGCTGAAACTGCTGGAAAAGGCGATCGCCTCCAAGGTAGACGGCATTATTGTACAAGGCTTAAATGACGAGAAGTTTACACCTGTTATCAATAAAGCGATGGATCGCGGGATTCCGGTACTAACCATTGATACCGATGCGCCGACCAGCAAACGGCTCGCATATGTGGGGACCAATAATAGGGAGGCGGGCAGTCTGCTTGGGCAAATCGTTCTTCAAATCACGGGTGGAGCAGGTAAAGTGGGCGTGATCATCGGCAGTGAATCTGCCGAGAGCCAGATGCAGCGTTTAAGCGGCCTGCAAAGCAGCATAGCCTCTTATAAAAACTTGCAAATCGTAGATGTCCGGCCTTCGAATATCTCCTTGATGGAGGCGATTCAGCAGGCGTCGGAGATGCTGCAATCCCATCCGGAGATTACAACGATGGTCGGTACGAGCGCTACTGATGCGTTGGGAATTCTCCAGGCTGCCAAAAGCTTAAAACGGGTTGATCTGCGGATTATCGGCTTTGACGATTTGCCGGAGACGCTGGATGCGATCGGTAAAGGCGACATAGAAGCAACCGTCGTGCAAGAGCCTTACGGGATGGGTAAAACCTCCGTTGATCTGCTCGATGATTATTTTCGCGGCCAATCGCTGCCGGCCAATCGCTTTACCGAAGTGAAAATGATGGGACGAAGGGAATTGAAAGGAGGCATAACTCCTTGAGTATTCACCGCAAGTTGTTTATTTTTATTCCACTTCTTGTGCTGTTAATGAGCTTCGTTTCTTATTTTTTGTTTGAAAGCAGCAAAAGCGCGCAGGAAAGTTATTTTTTGTTAATGGACCGGATTTTGTTATATAAACAGGTCTCCCGTGAATGCAGTGACGTGATGAAGTATCTGTATCGGTACGATATCCAAATGGATGCTGACACCTTTCCCGAGCTCCAGAGACATGTGAATGAATTGACAGGACTCCGAGAACAATTAGCGGGCATGGACCGGAACGACCTGAATGCGCTCCCCATTAAGAACTATATCAACATGCTGGACACCTTTATGGAACAGATTACGACCATGATCGACGGGAGCCAGACACAGGATTCCAACACCAAGGCAGGGACCTATTTGCAAGCGGAAAAAGTATCCCGCTTTATCGGCGAGGAAGGACAAGGGTTGGTAGATTTGGAATTGGAGCATTACCGCCCTCTGTATGAGCATATCATGCAGACAACCTCTGAAATGAATAAGCTAGGCGTCTATCTGGTATTTACGGTGGCACTGCTCAGTATTGTAGGGGCTCTGTGGCTGTCCAGCAGCATCAGTATCCCGATCCGCCGTCTGGTGCTAACAGCTAAGCAGATATCCAAGGGGAAGCTGGATACGAAAGCACCGGAGCTGCATACAGGAGATGAAATTGAAATTTTGGGGAAAAGCTTCAACCATATGCTGGATAACATCCAGGATTTGATGGCCAAGAACATGAAAAGCCTGGAAAATGAGCGCCTTGTGAAGGAGCTCGAGCTTAAAACCCTGCAGAGCCAAATCAATCCGCACTTTTTATTTAATACACTGAATGCCATTGCCAAGCTTGCCTATATAGAAGGTGCGGAGCGTACCAGTGAGCTGACGGTTTCCGTATCGAGGCTGCTGCGTTATAACCTGCAAAAGCTGGATCATCCTGTCACTCTGCGTGACGAAGTGGGGCATGCCATGGAATATATGACGATCCAGAAGGCGCGATTCCGTGACCGCATTCATTTTGTTGCGGAAATTGATGAAACGGCCTTGGATCAAATTGTACCGTGCTTGACGCTGCAGCCTATTCTAGAGAACGCGATTGTCCACGGGATCGAAGACATGGAAGAAGGCGCTGAGCTAACATTGAGCATCGTCAAGGAACAGCAGCATGTCCGGGTTGATATTAAGGATAACGGTAAAGGAATGGATGAGGAGATAAGGGCTATGCTGCTGCAATCCATCTTGGAAGAAAGCCGCTGGCCGCTGCATGTCAAGAAACAGTCGACAGGTCTTGGAACAGCAAATGTGTTCAAAAGACTGCAGCTTTTCTTTGATGGCAGGCAGTCCATTGACATTATAAGCAGTAAGGGAGCAGGGACGATCGTCAGGTTCAGACTGCCCTCGGGCGAAGAAGCGGCAGACACGAAGGAGGAGGAGAAGCATGTACCGGTTGCTGATAGCTGATGATGAAGCGCTCGAAAGAGAAGGGCTCGAAATGATGGTTAAGCATGTGATGAAGGATCAATTTGAAATCTATCACGCGGAAAACGGCCGCAGGGCCATACAGCTTGCGGAAGAGAAGCGCCCGCATATTGTGTTTATGGATATTAAAATGCCCGGTATTCACGGTTTGGAGGCTGTACGCGAAATTCTTGCCAGGCATCCGGATACTCGGATTGTGATGGTCACGGCGCATGATTTTTTTGCCTATGCCAAAGAAGCGCTTTCCCTTGGAGTGAAGGACTATATTCTAAAGCCTGCCAAGCGGGATGAATTGCTGGACATTCTTCGCAAGCAGATTGATGCCTTAGAGGAGGAGAGCGGCAAACGCAAGGAAGAAATGGAAATTCGGCTGAAGCTGAACCGCCTTCTTCCGCTTGCCGAGAATGAGTTGAGTCTGATGCTGATGATGGACTATGTGCAAGAGCTGGACTTGATGTATATGGCGGAGCTTCTAGATCTTGAGTGGGAGAAGGGATACGCTGTGGTCATTTCGTTTCCCTATCAGGAACAGATGGACTGGGAGCAATTTCAGCATGCAAGGAAAACGATGTATGAGGAGCTCAAGCAATATCTCAAACTCCAGCTGCCTTGTATGGTAAGCCCAATGACAGGCAATCGCATGGCGGTGTTCATTCCATGTCCTTCCTATGGAGCAGGGTACACCCATCGGGTGGATTCCCTGCAGTGGGGAGAGCGGC
The DNA here is from genome assembly GCF_021513275.1 of Paenibacillus hexagrammi. Classification (NCBI taxonomy): domain Bacteria; kingdom Bacillati; phylum Bacillota; class Bacilli; order Caryophanales; family Paenibacillaceae; genus Paenibacillus; species Paenibacillus hexagrammi. The sequence goes on from NZ_CP090978.1 coordinate 1,655,169, forward strand.
TGCAAGCCTTTGCAGAGGGCAGATTCGGGTTGTCGGCCTGCATGGGCATCGGCTCCGTACAGGAAGGGATAGAAGGGCTTCGGCAATCGTATCAAGAGGCAGCTGCCGCAGCGGTAGACTCCTCAGCCGTGACGAGAATCCGTCATTTCGAGGATATGCAGCAGCTTGAAGGGACGGCAGGCATATCTCGCGCCGAGGAGAAACGGCTGCTGGACACGATTCAGCGCCTGAGCAGAGACGAAGCTTACCTCATTTTCAGTCAAATTTTCGACCGATTGCTTCATCAATATGGGGAGAACATATCCGGATGCAAAGATGAGCTTACGGCGCTGTTTATTTCCTTGGCCAGACAGCTGACCCGCCACTCTGCATCTGACCTGATGAACCGTTTTGCCGGTGTTCAAGACGGGAAAGCTCTGCGGGAGGCCGTGTTCACACAGCTCGACCGTTTGCTTGATGAGCTTACGGAGGAACGGAAGCGCAGGCAATTCGGCGTCATGGAGAGAGCAAAGTCTTATATCCATGATCATTATAAGCTTGAAATTTCCATGGAGCAGACCGCGGAAGCTGTCAATTTAAGCCCTTACTATTTCAGTAAAATGTTCAAGCTGCATGTGGGTGAAACGTTCATTGATTATGTGACAGGGTTAAGAATCGAGGAGGCTAAGCAGCTGTTGGAGCAAGAGGAGCTGAGCTTTAAGGAAATTTGCTACATGTCGGGCTACCATGATCCGAATTATTTTAGCCGAATTTTCAAGAAAACAACAGGTGTGACTCCCACGGAATATCGGAAATATTTACAAAAGAACGTACGTTCGATATAATAGTTCAGGTGGATAAAAATTCCAATGTGGAGAGGGAGTATTGCCGAATATGATCCTAGAAACCAAGATTGTCGAGAAAGCTGCCTTTAGCGTAATAGGCCAAGCGGAGACCATACATTTTGACCCGTCTCTTCCTCCTTCGGAGAACACGATCTCTCAGCTGTGGAAGGAATTCAACGGCAGGTGCTGTGAAATCGAAGGACAAGTGGGCTTTAGGGCTTATGGGCTCGTGCTTCATAAGCCTGGCAGCAATCCAAACGATCCATTTGCCTATACGGCAGCGGTTCAAGTATCAGGTGAAGCCAGTCCTCCTACCGGTATGATCCGGCTAGAAGTGCCGGCGGCGCGTTATGCCGTTGTCACGTTACGTGGTCCGCTTGATGAAATTTCCCAAGGCTTTCAGTACTTCTGGGGACAGTGGCTTCCTGCCAGCCCATACGAGTATGATGGCGGTACACTCACCGGGAAATATGAATTCGAATTCTATGATCAGCGCTGCACGACACCGGATGATCCTAATTCAGAAATCGATTTGTACTTTCCAGTTAGGGGCAAGGTGGAATAAGTGGAAATGAAATACAGATATTGAATGTTTGCGCCATTAGGTAGGGATTATTCCTAAATAATCCCTACCTTTTATCTTAATTTCACCGCTTTTCCAGGTACCAATATTTCCCTATGATAGTCTTACCAACTAGAACTTGCACCAATAATTCAAACAGGGACGGTGATTGTCGCTACAAGATGCAAGCGCTTTCGAAGCATACAACTGAATAGCTGAGCGGTTCCAATTTTAGGGAGGTATACCATGCGAAGTATCAAGAAGATCGTTTCGTCTATGTCAATGATGACAACCCTTGCTTTAAGTATTGTAACCCCTGGAGTTTCACAGGCTGCTACTCCTGTAACGGATGCCAACTCTACCATCTTCGGACCGAATGTGTACGTGTTTGACCCGTCGATGTCCGCTGCCGATATTCAAAGTGCGACCAGCTCTGTCTTCAGCAGGCAGGAAACCAATGAATTTGGTACGGAGAGAGATGCCTTTCTCTTTAAACCCGGAACCTATAATGTGGACTTTAAAGTGGGCTTCAATACACAGGTATCCGGTCTTGGGCAAAACCCGGGAGACGTTAAAATAAGTGGCGGCGTCAATGTGGACGCACAGTGGGATAACGGGAATGCAACACGAAACTTCTGGCGGTCGATTGAAAATCTCACCGTTCTGCCAACAAGCGGCGTTACGAGAATTGCCGTTTCGCAAGCGGCTCCGCTAAGACGACTTCATATCAAAGGGGAATTGCAGCTGTTTGACTTTGATGCGAACTGGAATGCTGGCTGGGCTAGCGGAGGTTACTTAGCTGATTCGATCGTAGATAAGGCCATAATTCCTGCTTCGCAGCAGCAGTGGTTCTCAAGAAACAGCAATTGGGCAAGCTGGTCTAATGGTGTTTGGAACATGGTTTTTGTGGGAGATACCAACCCGCCTGCGGGACAATTCCCCGACCAACCGTACACGGTAGTAGAGAAGACGCCGGTGATGCGCGAGAAGCCATACCTGTATATCAATGATGCAGGCGTGTATCAAGTATTTGTTCCATCCTTGCAGCAGGATACCAAGGGTGTTAGCTGGGAAAACGGCGCAACGCCGGGCCAATCAATATCCATTGATCAATTCTACATCGCACATCCTGATTCATCTGATGCGGCAAGCATCAACACTGCACTGAGTGAAGGTAAGAATTTGATTTTTACCCCGGGTATTTATCACTTGAATGATACAATACGTATCAATAATGCAAACACAGTCGTACTGGGAATTGGCATGCCGTCGTTAGTGCCTGACAACGGACAGACGGCTATGACAGTAGCGGATGTCGACGGTGTGAAGATTGCCGGTCTTGTGTTCGATGCAGGTCCGAACAATTCGCCTTCTTTGTTAGAGGTAGGACCTTCGGGCAGCTCAGCTGATCACGCCGCAAATCCGACCTCGCTTCACGATCTGTTCTTCCGTACGGGCGGATTCATAGCAGGTAAGAATGATTCGGAGATGACTATTAATAGTGATGACGTCATTGGCGACCATTTCTGGATGTGGCGTGCAGACCACGGTGCCGGTGCGGGATGGACTGACAATGTCTCCAAGAACGGCCTTGTCGTTAATGGGGATGATGTTACCATCTACGGTCTCTTTAATGAACATCACAACGAGTATCAAACGCTCTGGAATGGTAACGGAGGTAGGGTCTATTTCTATCAATCGGAGATTCCTTATGATGTTCCGAATCAAGAAGCTTGGATGAGCAAGAACGGAACTGAGAACGGTTACCCGTCCTACAAAGTATCCGATTCTGTAACCAGCCACGAAGCTTGGGGTCTCGGGGTATACTCCTACTTCAGGGATGCGGCCGTGAAACTAAACAATGCTATTGAGGTTCCGCAGACTGACGGCGTGAAGGTTCACCACGCGACAACCATTTGGTTAAACGGTACGGCAGGCAGTGAAATTACGCATGTCATTAATGACCTTGGTGGCCGAGTGTATGGTAATTCTCCTGCTGAAGCCATGAGACAGACAGTAACCGAATTTACAGGTTCTGACCAAGGCGATACACAAGCGCCAAGCGTGCCTGGAAATCTGACAGCGGTGGCAGCATCAAGCAGTCAAATCAATTTGAGTTGGAACGCATCTTCTGATAATGTCAGCGTTACCGGCTATGAGGTATACAGAGACGGCAAGCTGATTGCTACGACAACATCTGCATCGTATAACGATACAGGATTAAAAGCTTCAACAGCTTACAGCTATACGGTTAAAGCGAAAGACGGCGCAGGTAATCTGTCGGAGGCCAGTAATACGGCAAGTGCAACGACGTCTCCCAAAATGCTTGACCGCACCGGATGGACAGCTGAATCAACGCCTTCAAGCGGAGATGCTGCTTCCAATCTACTGGACGGAAACATGGACACCCGTTGGAGTACAGGAACAACGATGGTTCCGGGGCAATTCGTTACTGTCGATATGAAGGCTGTAAAAAGCTTCAATGGAATCGTGATGGATTCGACTGGCAGCAACCAAGATTATGCACGTGGCTACGAGGTCTATGTATCGAATGACGGCATCAACTGGGGTGCAGCAGTTGCCAGTGGAACGGGTACAGGCGCTGTTGTAACAGCAAGCTTTGCTCCGCAGCAAGCACGCTACATCAAAGTGGTGCAGACAGGTACTTCTTCAAGCTGGTGGTCGGTCAGGGAGTTCAACGTATATGAAGCTCCGGCTGCAGGAACAACGCTTGAGGGTAATGAAATCGTTACCAGCAATCAGTCGTTTGATGTTACTTTGGGCTTGAACGGTATGGTTACACCCATTTATGCGCAGGATGTAACCATCGAATTCGATCCGGGCTTGCTTGAATTTGTATCGGCGGAATCCTTGCTTGAGAATCTATTCATTGTGGATAAAAAAGTCGAGGCGGGTAAGGTGCGTCTCATTACCGCCAATGTAGGCGGTCAAAGCTTGAACGGTAACCTCATCACCCTTCATATGAAGGCGAAGTCTCCAGAGGAATCAACCAGCACGGCAATTTCGCTGACAAAGCTGCTGACAGCGGATGCTCAAGGCACAGAGCAAAACATCGACGGCACGTCTTTCACGGTTCAAGTTAAAGCGGTTGTGGATATGTCAGCGTTGAATGCGCTTATTGCGGACGCACAAGCTAAGCATGATGCAGCTGTGGAAGGTTCTTCAGCAGGTCAATACCCTGCGGGCTCCAAGCAAGCGCTGCAAACGGCTATCGATGCGGCGCAGGCTGTTGCAGACAATTCAGATGCAACGAAAGAGCAGGTTGCGCAAGCGATTACTGATCTGAACGCTGCCCTGCAAACGTTCAAGGATTCCGTCATCACAAGAACACCGGGAGATACGAATAATGACGGTACATTCTCGATCGGTGACTTGGCTATTGTTGCAGCTGCCTATGGGAAAACATCCAATGACCAAGACTGGGAACATTATATGAAAGCGGATATGAACCAGGATAACCAAGTAGACTTGTTTGATCTGACCTATGTCGCTCAAAAAATACTGCAATAACAGAATCTCTGCTAGCAGGTGAATCTACGCCTTTCTCGATACGAAATGTATCTAGAAAGGCGTTTTGTATTAGCTCAGAGTTTAAACCAATTTCCATTATTTACACTCAACACCTTTGAGGATATAAATTATAATAAGATATTACTCATACATACGTTTTTTTGAAAGAGGGCATCATGAAGCTATACGCATTAAGAGGATATATGCTTCTCCTTATACTTGTTTTGAATATAACGCTGTTAGCCGGAACTGTCTCAGCGGCAAACCGATACCCGATAAAGTCTTCGCAAACCGCGGTTAATGGCGTACTGGATTTGACTCAGAATGATATGAACCAGACCTATCCCTTGGATGGTGAGTGGAGATGGTATCCTAACGAACTATTAGTACCGGGTCAGCTCGAAAATAAGCCTATAATGACAACGAAGGTTCCAGGTAACTGGAACTTGGCTCCAGCTGACGCTGGACGTATTGAGCCTTACGGTTCAGGCACATATCAATTGGACATCCTTCTGCCGGAGCATTCTTCAGGCCAAATGTGGGCGATTCATGTTCCTACTATTTACTCGGCGTACACGTTCTGGGTTAATGGTCGCCTAGTTGAACAGAATGGTGTGACAGGGGATACCCAAACCGAGCAGCCAGGGAGGCCGACAAAGGTAATTTCATTTGCTAGTGATAGCGATCGTATCCAATTGATGTTTCAAGTTACGAACCATATCTATCGCAGTGGGGGAATTACAAGCAGTATTCACTTCGGCAAGTCGGAATCTGTATATCGGTTTTCAAACATGCGAATCTCTACGGAGTTATTCTTAACGGGTGGTTTAATTATGATGTCGGTCTATCATCTTGGGCTGTATGTCTTAAGAAGAAAAGATCGTACTCCATTGTATTTCGGTATGTACTGCTTAACTCTTGGAATAAGAGGTTTGTTTACCGGGGAAAGGGCCATCTACGATTTTAATGCGGGGCTTAACTGGGCATTTGCCTTACGTTTTGAATACATCTTATTATGCATCAGTGTTATCGCCTTAGCGTTATTTGTCAAAAGCGTGTTTCCGAAGGAAATCCATTGGGTGGGAGCAGGGACCATCATTGCTCTGACATCTTTCTACATAGCGTTGTGCTTGATGGCAAGTCCTGAAGTGGTATCCCGATATTTGCTTTATTTCCAATATATGATGCTCATTGCCGTCCTCTATGCTCTTTATGTTTTTTTTATGGCTATCAAAAGAAAACGCGAGGGAGCCATCATTTCGGGAATAGGGATTACCTGCTTTGTCATGACGGTTATTAACGACATCTTATCTTCCCAAGGATTCATAGAGACGGAGTTCTATGCTACACACGGGTTATACGTGTTTATTATTTGCCAATCGTTTATTTTGGCGATCAGCTTTTCCAGAGCGCTGACATCCAGCGAAGAGTTAACTCAGAAACTGCTCGTCATGAACAGCTCTTTGGAAGAGATCGTGCAGGAGCGCACTCAAGAATTGAAAGAATCCAATCAAGCTCTGCTCGTTCAATCCTTGCTGGATGGACTGACCGGTATTGCTAACCGTAGATGCTTTAATGACAATGCTCATGAGATGCTTCAGGGCAAAGAGGGTTTATGCTTATTGCTTATGGACATTGATCATTTCAAAAAATATAACGACACCTACGGACATTTCAAAGGTGACGAATGCTTGAGGAAAGTGGCTAAGGCGCTCCAAGCAGAAGCTTTCAAGGCTGGTGGTATAGCAGCCAGATACGGAGGCGAAGAATTTGCGGTGATTGCTCCTGCGGATCAGGTAATACCAAAGCAGTTTGCGGAGCAGCTGGTTGGCTGCATCAAGAAGCTTCAACTTCCGCATAGCGCCTCGGAGACAGAAGCTGTAGTGACCATTAGCTGCGGAGTAGCTGTAAGAAAAGCCAGTGACGACCCTGTGAGTATAGACACCGTCATTCAAATTGCGGACCAAGCGTTATATACAGCGAAGGCGTTAGGGAGAAATCGGTATTACATAGCTTCGGTTGAGGAAAGATAGGTTCGATGGAAATAAAAATGCAGGAATCGGCAGATACAGATCGAATTAAGAGTATGAACACGTGTTTAATAGTGTCCTACTACTCGTGAAGGAAGTGCTGATTCTTGAAGCCATATGACGAATTGCTGCAAGAGCTATTAGAGCAAGAAGAACGTTTACAATTCATTGAATTTACTAATGATACGGCTTATCAGGTAGGGACCGGCATCATCGCGAAAGCAGTTCGGGAGCGCAAGCAGATTGTCGTGGATATCCGAAAAGACGGAGAAGTTTTATTTTACAGCAGAATGAATGGTACCAGTTCCCATAATGACGAATGGGTGAGATGGAAGAATAATGTCGTACATCATTACAAACACAGCTCCTATTACATGCATGTTTCTATGAATGCGAAAGAATCTTCTGTCGAGAACGATGGACTGGATCCGAATGAATATAAAGCGGAAGGCGGTTCATTTCCTCTTATTGTCAAAGGCAGTGGTGTTGTTGGAACAATAACCGTATCGGGACTGCCTGGTGATCAGGATCATGGTATGGTAACAGCGGTACTTCAGGAGCTGCTTATGAAGTAAGCGGTCAGAACTCAGGTCCTGTATTCGTGTACCATGTGACCTTTGCGAGGAGCAGCTGGCAGAGAAAGAGAAGCCGGACGGAGAATTAAACAGGAGCTGTATCGCTGCTAACGGCCTACAGCCTATAGCTTATAGCTTACAGCTTACAGCTTACAGCCTATAGCCTAGCTTTCTGCTTATTGCTGGAGCTTGCTCTAGTGCCTGAGACGCCTTGTCCGATTGGGACATGTGGTTGGCAATACCGGTTTTCAAGCTGTTTTCATGCGGAAGGAGGATGCCCGATATGTTTGTGGGGCATCCTCCTTCGTTTTGCCGGAAGCCCGAATAGGATACTGAGGCAGATGCTGATGGCAAAAACTGTTTACTCCATGTTCATCGTTGACGAAAAAACGCTTCCCCCTATACTTTTTCATAATCGGAAATCAGGGAGGATACCCTTCATGCAGCTTGCTTTGCAGTATGCACAATTGAAAGCGTCGATCCAACATCGGCAGGCGAGCCCGCTTAACTCGGATGTGCCGGTTACCATAGAGGAAATTGCGGGGCATTTGTTCTGTACAGAGCGTAATGTGAAAATATTGATCCGTAAGATGTCCGATAGCGGATGGATCCAATGGACGCCCGGCAGGGGGCGTGGCAATCGATCGACAATCCGTTTTCTCGCAGCAGCGGAAGATTTACTGCTGACCGAGGCCAAATGCTACGTGGAGCAGGGCAATTTAAACAGTGCAATGAGCTTGTTACAGTTGGAAGGGTTGGACCCTGGGACTATGGAACGCTTTCATGCCTGGCTTGGCGACTATTTCGGGTATCGAGGGTCGCAGGATGCTGCAGCAGCCGACGTATTGCGGCTTCCTATGCGCAGCAGACTGCTCACGCTTGACCCGGCGGAGCTGTTATTCTCGCGCGATCTTCATTTTTGTGAAGCAGGTTTTTGACACATTGATTCGCTATAACCCGGTGAAAGGAGCGCTAGAGCCAGGTCTGGCGCATGATTGGCGCAGCAGTGAGGATGGGAGGGTCTGGACGTTTTATTTGCGAAAGCGGGTTCACTTCCATCATGGCCGTGAGCTTTCGGCTGATGATGTGGTATTCACGCTGAAGCGCTTGAAAGACTGGGGCGAAGCATCACCGAGCTGTTGGCTCTGCGAATCTATTATTGAGGTGCAAGCATTGGACCGCTTAACTGTATGTGTAAATCTCGCTGAGTCCAACTATATGTTCCCTCACTATGTCAGCTCCTACCCAATGGCGGTCCTTCCCCAGGATGTGTACAGCAGGAACAAGCAGGAGGACCTTCGCTTGTATCCCGTCGGCACGGGGCCATTTCGCGTGACCCGGCATGACGAAGGCGGCATTACGCTAGAGGTCTTTGAGGATTACTTTGGTGAAGGAGCGCACTTGGACCGCGTAGAGATGCTGTATATTCCGCGAGTCATGAGTGAAGGGGACAACTGGTCGCAGTGGAATTTTCATATAGGGAAGATCAAGCATTATCAGCAGCAGCCTCCGCCCAACTGGCGTATCAAAGAAGCGATGACGCTGGGTTCGAATCTGCTCGCTTTCAATTTACGTAAAGACGGTCCTCAGCGGCACATGTTAGTTCGCAAAGCGCTGAACCGTATCCTGGATCGGGAAGGCTTGATCGCGCGTCTGGAGATGCATAATGCCATACCGGCTCGGGGGTTTCTTCCGCCTGATTCTCCTGGGGAATCCCCACGGGATCATGAGCCGGAGAAAGCGCGTCAGCTCCTCGCGGCATGCGGCTATCAAGGCGAGTGTCTATCTATGGTATTCAGCCCTTCACACGCCCATGAAGCTGACTGGATTCGCGAGCGCTGCGCAGAGGTAGGCATTACAATAGAGTTGAGACCCTACACGTACGACGAAATGTCAAGAACGGAGCGGTTACTGGAAGGCGATATCATTCTAGGTGGCGTTGTAGCGGATGACGATGAGGCGCGCTGCTTGCTGGAGATGTACAAAATACGAAATATGCTCATTCGGGTGTGCGCCTCGGACGAGAGCAGAGCCCAGTTCGATGCCATGATACGAAGCATCGTTGCTCAGCCCGATGGACAGGAACGTATGCGGCAAATCCGTGCGATGGAACGGATACTCACCGATGAGTACCACGTGTTGTTTCTCGTGCATACGACGCAGCAAACGGTGTTCAGCCCCCACCTCAAAGGGATTTCTGTCAACACGCTGGGATGGTTTGATTTTAAGAGCATATGGTTTCGGCCGGAGTTCCCACAAGAAGCGGCAGTACAGCCGTGATCCTGGGTCAGCAGTCATTGCCTCTTCTAACGTATTGGAGAAGCATGGTGACCGGAACGCTGGATGACTAAACGACATAGAAAAGGTGAGCGAAGGCATGAATATTCATCAACATCGAAATCCGTTGTCTACGACATGGACGAAGGCACAAGAAGGCAGAGTAACAATCGGCTTTATCGGAGGCTCTATAACGGACGCGCGTCCCCGCCACAATTGGCCGGAGCCGGTTATCGCCTGGTTTGCGAACGCTTTTCCGAATTCCAAAATCATCGTCGAGAATGCTGCCATAGGTGCGACCGGTAGTGACTTGGCGGTTCTAAGAGCCGGCCGTGATTTGATTGATCGGGGCTGTGACCTAGTTTTTATCGATTACGCAGTGAATGATAATGAGACGGCAACGGAGCGGCGTATGCGTACCCGCGAGGGATTGATTCGTAAGCTCTTGGAGGGTGAAGGAAGAGACGTTATTTTGACCTATACGTATTGTCAAGATATGTATGAGGATATGATGACAAACCAAGTGCCGCCGTCCATACGTGAGTTTGAGCAGCTGGCCGAACATTACGGCTTAGGCTCCGTATGGATGGGGCTGCATGCTTTGAGTGAAGTGCGAAAGGGCTTTATGCGTTGGGAAGAATGGCTGCCGGACGGTCTTCACCCGACACAACGAGGAAGCTTCTCCTATGGCAGCAGTGTGATTGACTTCCTGGAGGAAGAACGACGCCGGTTCGAACAATCAGGGGGAGCAGAGCCTTGCCATGGTAGCCTGCCAGAGCCTGTAAATAGTCAGAATTGGCAGCATACCTTCCAAATTCCTTTGGAAGACTTGGAGACAGATGGCCCATGGGTGATACGCCGCTGGCCCTATTATGAGTGGATTGATCAAGTGTTGGAGACATCGGCGGTAGGAGCCAAAGCCTCCTTCAGCTTCGAAGGGCGAGGCGTTGCCCTTGGTTTTGATTTCGGTAAAAGATCGTCCGAGTTTCGGTATCGGATCGATGAGGAGGAATGGGTTGCTGTGGAACGCGATCGTCCGGATTGGGTACAAGACGATGGGTGGTATAGGCTTAGTGTTTTGACAGACGAGCTTAAGCCTGGTTCTCATCATCTGGAGCTGGAAGTCATCCACGGCAATAGAGCGGAGTGCCAAGGCACGAATTTTCGACTGGCTATGGTAGGTGTCATTCAATAATCGTTTTCATATTTCCCCTTTTGTGTATAAAATTTCATTTTCAAGTTATCCTAATATGGATTTGAAATCAAAAGGGGGGTACTCATGATTGCGCACAGAAAACCAGCATGCATCTGCAAGTAAAGATCTTCGTATTGCATTGACGTCCAGCGAACTGACACCCTTGTGGACTGGTTATCTGGGAGATAGTATGGCAAACTGCGTACTCCAATACTTTCTGAGTAAAGTGGAGGATGACGAGATCAAGCCGGTCATCGAATATGCGCTGGGATTAACGTCCGAGCATATCACCTTTAAGCAAGAACTGTTTCGTAATGAAAGGTTTCCGATTCCGCATGGGTTTACGGAGCATGATGTCAACGTCCATGCACCGCGATTATTTTTCGGATACCTTTGCGCTGCTTTATTTGAGAAACATGGGGATTGCAGGCACAGTGGCCTACTCATTAGGTGTTGCTTGCAGCTTCCGGGAGGACATTCGAGCCTTCTTTAATCACAATCTGAAAACAGCAGCAGAACTTATCGAGAAATCGACTACGTTACTCTTGTCCAAGGGATTGCTGCCTCGGGCTCCTTTTATCCCTTATCCGGATTCAGTGGAATACGTACAAAAGGAAAGCTGGCTAAACGGCTTGGTTGGTGACCGAAGGCCGCTGAATATCGCAGAAATAACGCAATCTTACCTCAATACGTTGACCAACTCGCTTGGTCAGTCTCTGATGATGGGATTTGCTCAAGTGGCCCAATCTGCTGAAGTAGTAAGGCATATTGTTAGAGGAAGAGATATTGCGACCAAACACATCGAAGTGTTCACTTCTCTGCTTCGCGATGATCACTTGCCTGCGCCTACCACCTGGGAAACTGAAATTTCCAGCTCAACAGAGCCTCCATTCTCCGATAAGCTGATGCTGTATCAAACCGTATCACTCTCGGCCGTAGGGCTTGGAAATTACGGGGCGGCATTGTCAGCCAGTACACGCCGTGATTTGGCGGGCATCTATCTTCGGCTTGCTGCGGAAATCGGAACCTATGCCGATGATGGGGCAGAGCTGATGATCCAAAACAAGTGGCTGGAAAAAATGCCCGGTGCTGTCGAGCGAGATGCGCTGATTAAGACATGAGTAGACCATTCTATGAAAAAAGGCGATTTTTACGGTACACCTCACCGTAGAAGTCGCCTTTTGAATGTAAAAAATAGAAAAAAGATCAGTCCATCACTCGAAAGTGAAAAACTGATCTTGAGGTTAATCTGCAATTAGTAAGCCAGTGCAAACATACCGTGAATGTGGGACAGGTAGCGAATGTTGCTTGCTTCCTTCATCATGGTAGCAGGCAGGCCTTTCAGCTGTGTATTGTTGCCGCCGATGATGCCGATGCCGTCTTTACGGCCGAGGCTTCCCAGTGTACCGGAGAAGACAGGCACGAATGTATCCATCGCGCCGCCTTTGATCGCGACGGATAGGTTGTAGCCAACGGTTTCGCCCATTTGCCAAGCGATTTGAGCAGTTGGAGGATAGGGACGCTCTCCGCCTTCAGGGAATACAACCGCGCAGTCGCCGGCCAAGTATACATCAGGATGCGAAGTGGATTGCAGGGTCGAAGTCACTGTTGCGCGACCGCGATCTTCCGCGATACCGCAGCTGCCGACAACCGGATTGCCTTTCACGCCGCCCGTCCAGATGATGGTGTTGGATTGAATCGTTTGACCGTTTTTCAAAGAAACGGAATTTTTCGTAGCTTCTGTGATGGCAACGCCTGTCAAGAACGTTACACCGCGCTTTTCAAGGCTTTCAACCGCACGGTCGATAAGTACCTTAGGGAATACAGGCAGAATGGAAGGACCAGCTTCCACGCAGTACAAGGAAACGTCGTTAAAGTCGATGCCTTTGCTGCGGCAAACTTCAGGAAGCTTATCTGCGAATTCGCCGACTAGCTCGACGCCTGTCAACCCGCCTCCGCCGACAACGATTGTCGCGTCTGCTTTGTCTCCGGATTTCTTATAAGCATCCAGACGAGCTTCCACGTGTTGACGGATTTTGTTGGCATCAGCAGCAGACTTCAGGACGAAGCTGTTTTCTTCCAGTCCAGGAATACCGAAATAGTTCGTTTCGCTGCCTAGTGCAACAACCAGCAAATCGTAGGATTGTACAGCGCCGCTCTCAAGAACAACTTGCTTGTCGTTAGGCTTGATTTCCTTGACCGTATCCACCAGGATATCTACGTTTTTATCTTTGAGGACCTTGGAAAGAGGAAGCGCGACAGCTTGCTCTTCAATGGTGCCGCCGGCAAGACGGTGTAGCTCCGTAATAATTTGGTGAGTAGAGAAACGGTTAACCAGCGTAATGCGGGCTTCCGATGCATTCAAGTGTTGGCGTGCAGTCAGAGCAGTCAGAATACCGCCGTATCCGCCGCCTAGAATCAAAATGTGTTTAGACATATCCATACTCCTCTTGTTCGTATTAGTTTTTGCGTTCAGCCAATACGTTCAAGAACGCTTGAGCAAAACGAAGTGTCTTCTGTACTTCAGGATCCTTCAGCATTTTGAGCATAGCGAAGAGGCCGACAGTCGATCCTGCATCCGCTTGAGAACGCTCGCTTGCTTCGATGGCTGCTTGTGCGATCCCTTTAGCTTTCTCTTGTACAGGCTTGACAAATTCGCCAATGCCTTGAGCGAAATCATTGATAAGCACTTTGTCCGTAGCGATGCCTTGAGCAAAATCGTAAGCTTTCGTTAGTACGGTGACCATTTCAGCCAGTTTTGGCAAATTATCCACGAGTACGGTCAGGGACTGTTGTACCTCAGGTTTCATTAGTTGGTCCAGTACGTCTACTGTCTTTGTTTCCCCGACAAGCGTTGTCTCTTGAAGCGTAGGTGTTTGTGGCATGCGAGAAAGTCCTCCTTTGTATTGTGAGATCCGGCGCTGTCAAGTTGCGTTATGTAAAAGAGGTTCCTCCCGAGAGGTTGTAACATATTTCACATAATAGATTGCAGCATGCGAGCGAGTTCTATTTAGTCTACATGGCTCTGCATGTTTCTTGCGCAAACTACGACCACTTGCATGACCCAACCGGAATTTATTGCTTATTTCATATTCTACAACTTTTGACAGCAAAATTAAAAAGAAAATATTGCTAATTCGTGACTTTTACATGAAAAGTTCATAATTGCAACCGCATTCAGTGCTAATCTTTCTAGGAATGTCCAATTTAGCGGTTAGAAGGACATGATTTCGAACGTCGGATCCATAGGTTTACAGGTAAAGTATGTCCCTTTTGCCAGAGGAGAATTCGCAAGCTGCTATTGAACCGTTTTAGAGAAATCAAGCTCCAAAATTACCGGGCAATGGTCGCTCCCCAGCACATGGGCATCGATTCCCGCATCCGTCAAATACGGTGCCAAGCGTGATGAAGCGAGAAAATAATCAATGCGCCAACCAACGTTGCGCTCTCTGACCTTTGGCATATTGGACCACCAGGAATAGGCATCTTCTCGATCAGGGTAAAAATGGCGGAATGTATCGATGAAGCCTGATTGGAGCAGCTCGGTCATTTTGGAGCGTTCCTCCTCGGTGAAGCCCGAGTTGCCCTTATTAGCTTTCGCGTTCTTAATATCAATTTCTTGGTGCGCGACGTTGAGGTCGCCGCAGACAATGACCGGCTTCACTGCGTCGAGTTGGTTCAAGTAAGCTCTGAAGCGGTCTTCCCATTCTAGTCGGTATGGCAGCCTGGACAGGTCGCGCTTCGCATTGGGTGTATACACGGTGATGAAGTAGAATGTTTCAAATGTAAGCGTCAGGATTCGTCCTTCGGGCTCGCTGTCTTCTTCGATGCCGTACCGGACGGAGATCGGCTGCTGCTTGGTGAACACGGCTGTACCGGAGTAGCCTTTCTTCTCGGCATAGTTCCAATATGGAAAGTAGCCTTCATAGTTCAGGTCAATTTGTCCTTCTTGCAGCTTCGTTTCTTGAACGCAAAATATATCCGCGTCCGCTTGCATGAAGTAGTCGCTGAAGCCTTTATTCACGCAAGCACGCAAACCGTTCACGTTCCAGGATACCATTTTCACTTTCAAGCAGCTCCTTACAAGGCGTATTTTCTATGGAGCAGTATATCACACGTCGTCATGTATAACTTTGTATATTTTATGAAAACACCTGCAGCAAAAAAGACGCATGCCACGGGGACGAGTGCGTCTTTTTGCTGAATATGCTTTTTAATCCTTACATGTTTCAGTAGGCATTAATTAAGCCTTGATTTCCAAAAGCTCGTATTGGATCACGCCCATTGGCGCGTTGACACTGATTTTATCACCGACGGATTTGCCGATGAGGGATTGTCCGAGCGGGCTTGCATACGAGATTTTGTTGTCATTGACATCAGCTTCGGACGGGCCGACAATGCGGTATTCGATTTTCTCTTTAAATTCCAGATCATTCAATATTACTGTGGAACCGACCTGTACGTTTGAAGTGTCGATTTTATCAATGACACGGACGTGCTTGAGCATGCGCTCAATGGATTGAATGCGTGTTTCCATATGAGCCTGGTCGTCTTTGGCCGAGTGGTACTCGCTGTTTTTCCTTTAAGTCTCCATAGCTGATCGCAATTTTGATACGTTCCGCCATTTCTTTTCGCTTGACGGTTTTGAGTTCCTCGAGCTCCTGCTCAAGGGCAGCCAATCCCTCTTTTGTCACAATAACTTCTTCTTTAGACATCTGGACAACTCCTATCATTGTAGCGAATGCATTCGTTAATCATACAGCAATTTTACACGAAATCAACACAAGATGCGAAAAAAGGAAAAGGGCTTCGATATTTTTTGAAAATGTGGCGGAAGTAACAGAAAGCGCGCATCTGCTATGTTATGATACAGAACGTAACAAGGAACGACGAACTTATAGGAGGAATGACAAACATGGTAAGCAAAAAAGTAATGAAATCAGTAGGGAAATTAGCATTAGCGGCAGCTATTCTTGGCGTAAGGGGTGGCAGGTCCGTTAACGACAACGAAAGCATCCGCGATGAGCTATAGCGGTTATACACCGGCTACATTGGGCGAAGCCTGTGAAATGGCGTACTGGTACTATTTCTTAAGATAGTCGAACTGGAAGCCGAGCTCAGACCTCGAGATCCGAGACATTAAACCCGAACCACTAGATTCAACTTCAAGCCCCGATCGAACAGCCCCGGTTTTCACTTGCTTGAAAATTAGAATTGACCCCACTATTCAGATCAGCTCTACAAGTCAAGGTCACTTATGGTGAAAGGCGCAAATCGTTGATACGAGGGATAGCCTACTACTACTTCTTCTTCTTAATAGGACGCGGGCGTTTATCAACGAACAAATAAATGGATGGTGGACTCTCGTCTGCCATCCATTTTTCCTATCACTATTTCCGCAAAGCCTCGCGAATTTGTTTCCAATGACTAACCTGAAGCTCCAGCTCGTTGATCAAAGTGTCTACGTCAAGCAGGAAAGCTGCTTTATCCGTCAATGGAGCCTGAATGCTGTCAGTACCTGCAGCAGCCTGCTCTTGGATTGCGGTCTGGAGCAGCTTCAGCTTGCGCTCGATGGAGCTGACAGCAGGCACAGCAGCAGCGGCGGGGGAGGCAGCAGCAGATTGGAGCGGATCGGACGGGGCAGAATTTGCCGCTGCTGCCGCGACTGTAGAAGCACCTGCGGCAATCTCTTTGGCAGCTTCTGCCTGAGCATTCTTCTTGCTCTTGGCTGCCGGCTTCGGCGCCAACGATTTGGCTCTTTCCGTCCGGTTCTGATTGTAGACCGACCAGGTTTCCAGCAGCTCGCGTCCGGATTTGTAAAGCAGCTTGCCCTTCGTATTGTCCGACATGTCGGAGTCCTTGAACAAGCGGGCGATCTTCTTCACATCGCTGACCGGCAGCTCGTCTCTGGCAATAATCAGTGCTAATGGATCTCGATGCTCCATCAGCAAATCCTTGATCGGAATGAGTTGATCTTCCGTTAGCTGATCCTTCCTGATCTCCGTGCCGCTTACAATGAGCTTTCTGATGGAGGGACCGAACTTCAGCAGGTCGCATTTATTTTTAATATAAGATTCGGGCTTGCCCAGCTTGCCGGAAAGATATTTGATCGATTTGGTGAACCTCGGATCGTTCATCAGCTTGTCAAACGCTTCTGCTTCTTCAATCGGAGAGAAGCCTTCTCTGGTTAAATTTTCGGCAATTTGCTCCAGATAAATTTCCGTTTCATCTGTAACGGCGGATACGATGCAGGGAATGGTAGCGCGGCCAAGAGCTTTGCTGGCTTTATAGCGCCTATTTCCATAAATAATCTTGTATCTGCCGTCGGCGGTGGCTCTCACCTTAATGGGGGAAAGGATGCCAAGCTCTTCGATGCTTTTCATTAATTCTTGGAGAGCTTCTTCACCAAATTGGTATCTAGGCTGAGCTGTATCTTCATCGATAAGCTCTGTTCGAATATCCAGAATGTCCATGTTGTGTTCTCCTATTCCGTAGATAATAGTATCAACTTATATAAAGCTTGCTGGTATGAAATGGGTTGTGCGATCCGCTCTTAACTCCCTATCGAGAAGTATACCATAAATTAGTAGAGTCTATCATGGATAGAAGCTTTGGAACTTTAAGCCACATTCATTATACAGGATGAGACAATAGAGTACACGAAGGAAGGTTTGCAAAAACAATTGAAAACGATTTCATTCGCGGTATAATAGATATACAACTGATTTTAAAGCGAGGTCTTGTAAAGTGAACAAGAAAATTATTGATGTAGCCCATAGAGCGGGAGTTTCCCCTACTACGGTTTCCAGAGTGCTGAATGACAGCCAATTGGTGACCGATGAAACAAAATTAAAAGTGCAGAAGGCCATCGAAGAACTCGGTTATCTTCCTCATGCTTCAGCCAAGAGCTTACGATCCCAGAAAACAATGACGATCGGGGTCGTCGTGCCGGATATTAATGTCTCCTATTATGCAGAAATCATCAAAGGCATTGAGAATGTTGCCTATGCGAACAAATATAAGGTGCTGATATGCGATTCGGATAATTCCAGTAAGAAGGAGAGGGATTACACCAATTTGCTACTGGACCGCACTGTAGACGGGCTGCTGCTCACCCAGTCGCAGCTTAGCGACGAGGAGATTATCCGTATTCATGAGTATGGTTTTCAATTGGGGGTAATTGGCAGGTATATCGAGCATCCGACACTGCCGTGCGTGTATACCGATAATCGAAGCTTTTCCACCAAGGTCGTTGATTATTTAATTGAAAACGGTCATGAACGAATTGCTTTTATTGGCGGTTATATGGACGCTTCGGACAGTATCGATCGTTTCGAAGGCTATAAACAGGCGATTCTCAACCATGATATTCCGTACCTGGCTTCGCTCGTTGAACATGGTGATTTCGATGAAGCCGGAGGCTATGCTGCTTTCATGCGGCTATTGGCTCAAGGTGAGAGGTTTAGTAGCGTATTTGCAGCAAATGATGAGATGGCGCTTGGTGTGTACAGGGCTTGCAAAGAACAAGCTATCCATATTCCCGGTGAACTGTCCGTGGTCGGGGTGGATAACAACCGAATATCCCAATATGTCACACCGGCTTTATCAACGGTCAACCAGCCGAAGTATAGAATGGGGGGTACTCATTGCGGAAAAGCTGATCGATCTTCTGAATGAGAAGGGAACGGTTTCGCAGCGCGTATTTCAGGTAGAATCGGAGTTTATCGTGAGGCAGTCAACAGGACCCGTACATGACACGGTAGGATTGTAGGAAGAGAGCGATGAGCATATGAAACGAATCTATCAATTCTTACATGATGAATGTTATAGATAATTTAGATATATCGCATTTACATACAAGCTGCATTCGTGCATAATCGTGAAGGAGCTATTGGTTGAAATGCGAGGTGCGGCTATGTATGTGACACTTTCCTTGAAGGACTTACTATTGAATATGTTGATCGTGATTACCCCTACCTTTGTCTATCAATTTTATTGGACTAAGAACGGAGGTGTGGAGAGCGGTAAGGATGGATTTATTGTAGGGATCTGTTCCGCCGTTTCTTTGCTTCTCTGCATGACATTTCCTATTCATATGGATGGAGGCTTTATTTATGACCTCCGATTTCTCCCGGTCATTCTAAGCTTTTTATACGGCGGTAGATGGTCAGGCGTCTTTGTCACTCTATTATTATTTGCATACCGTTATACGCTGGGCGGTGGAGGCGGAAGCGGATTTTATTTGACCTTATTAATTAACTCTCTATTTTCCGCCATGTTGTATGTCATGATCCCCGCCTTTCATAGAATGTCCCGAAATGCCAAGCTTCGATTGATTGTCTGGTTCTCCTTAGGCAGCTCCGCATTTTTTTTGTTCATACTCATTGTAATGAGGTGGAAGGCGCACATCCCGATTAGCCATGAATTTGTGTTTTTTGGCTTCCTTTATTTGATGGTGCATCCCTTGACTTCGTGGACGATGGTATATTTGATCGAGGAGCTCCGGGAAACCGCTAAGCTGCGGGAGAATATTCAACGAGCGGAAAAGCTTCAAGTGCTCAGCGAGCTGTCGGCATCCGTTGCTCACGAAATCCGCAATCCGATGACAACGGCTAGAGGGTTTATGCAGTTAATGAAGCAGGAAGTCAAGGACAATACCAAGCTTCACTTCTATTCCTCCATGATTATTGATGAAATTGACCGTGCGCAGCTCATCATTAATGATTTTCTATCTTTTGCCAAGCCTCAGGTAGAGAAGATGGAGTACGTGGAGATTGAGCCGCAGATGAAGCAGGCGGTGGATATTATGACTCCGTACGCGCTGCTTAAGAATGTCGATATTCAGATGAGTCCATTTGAAAATAGCCCTTTGGTTTACGTGAGTAAGGAAAAATTTACCCAATGTTTAGTTAATATCTTGAAGAATGCCGTTGAATCGATCCAAACAGATGAGGGGCTTATTCAATTCAGCGCATCCATAAACGGAGATTATACAGATATTCATATTCGAGATAACGGTGTGGGCATGACGACGGAGGAAGTGAATCGGTTGGGGGAGCCTTTTTACTCGACCAAAGAAAAGGGAACAGGTCTGGGGATGATGGTATGTCACAGGATCATACAATCTTTCCAGGGAAACGTTGCCGTTTCCAGTGAGAAAGGAAAAGGAACGTTAATTACAATTACACTGCCGATTCATCAAGCGAGCTGATAAAGAAGAAGCATATCCGTAACCAGAGCATGCTGGCGGGATATGCTTCTTTTTGTGTTCGAGATTTATTTCATAAAATCAATAAGCCTGTGATGCCGCTGGCAATGCCGAGAACAATCACAGCTGCGGTAACAAACAGCAGAACTTTTCTTGGAAATGACCGGGATACCATGAGCAGCGAAGGCAAGCTTACAGATGGCAAGGTGATCAGGAGCGCCGCTGCGGGACCGGTTCCAAGTCCGAACGAGAGGAGCGTCTGAATAATTGGAATTTCGGCCGCCGTCGGAATGACGAAGAGCATGCCGGCAATCGCAAAGCCGGCGATGACGAGCAGGCTGTTGGAGCTAGTTTCGCTGACCGCTGGAAACAACCAGGCTCGTGCTGCGCCAAGCACAAGAACGGCTATTAGGTAAGAAGGTACAAGATGAATGATCATTGACCAGACACTGCTGAGCCACCTCGTTAGCATCGTGCCTGTCTGTTCCTCTTCCTGTAATCGTGCGGTTTCCTTTGTAATTTCCTTAGGCAGCTCGGCATTTGCAGCAAATCTATTGGCCATGTAGCTGACGCCGAACGTTAAAAGAAGTCCGAACACAAGCCGGATGAGCGTGAATTTCCAGGACAAGACGAACGTCATGAAGACCAGTGTTGCAGGATTAATCGTCGGATTGCCAAGCCAGAAGGCGAGCGTGGAGCCGACAGATGCGTTCTTTTTCCGCAAGCCGACAGCAATTGGAGCCGCACAGCATGTACACATCATGCCTGGAATGGATGCGAGACCGCCAGCAACGGTGCTGCCGAACGAGGTCTTGCCGAGTACGCGGAACAGCCAGTTTGCAGGGATCAATACTTGAACAAGAGAACCGAGCAAAATGCCTAAAACCGCTGCTTTCCAAACTGATTTATAGTAGGCCAGAGCATAATCCCAAGCGGACTGCCATGATGGAGCCGGCGCTACTTGGTTTTTACCGGATACGATGGAGGATCCGATGGTGTGCTTAGTTGCGGCATCCAACGCTTTATGATAATAGGGCCACCACTTTACATAGGTAAGACCGACAAAGGCAACAATTAGAAAAATGATAACAAAAAATGCGATTTTTTTGTTATCGGGATACATTTTCGTGCTGGAACTTCCGGTATGTGTCATGTGCTCCTCCGTCATTAGGTAATCGCATTACAAATCGGTTATCATTATAGCACATCAAGCTGATCTAAAAAAAACATACCTAATACGATAACTTCGAGAGGAAGGATCTACATGTCTGCAACTGAAAAAATCAAGCTAACCTCCTACTCAACCAAGGGAGGATGCGGTTGTAAAATCGGGCCTGGTGACTTGTCCCAAGTCATTCGTTCCCTGCCTCCTGCCGTCGCTAATCCCAATCTTCTTGTCGGAATTGATACAAGTGATGACGCGGGTGTTTATCAATTGACGGATGAGCTGGCGCTAGTCCAAACCGTCGATTTTTTCACGCCGATTGTTGATGATCCGTATTCGTTCGGACAAGTTGCCGCGGCGAATGCGATCAGTGATATATATGCGATGGGCGGCAAGCCCCTAACCGCGCTGAATATCGTTGCTTTTCCGATCAAAACGCTCGATAAACAGGTGCTGGCGGACATCCTGCGCGGAGCCGGAGACAAAATGAACGAGGCCGGTATCACCCTTGTCGGGGGGCATTCCATCGATGATAATGAGCCTAAATTCGGATTAGCCGTGACAGGACTTGTCCATCCGCAAAAGGTACGCACGAACGCCGGCGCGAAACCTGGGGACAAATTGATTCTGACGAAACCGATCGGTGTAGGCATCTTGACGACCTCCATTAAGAAAGACAAACTGACGGAAGCAGAAATCCAGCGTGTCACCTCTGTCATGGCAACGTTAAACAAGACGGCTGCGGAGACGATGGAGCCTTATGAAGTGCATGCATGCACGGATGTGACCGGGTTTGGACTCATCGGCCATGCGCTGGAGATGGCTAAGGGAAGCGGCGCAGGCGTTCGGATTACGGCAGGTAACGTTCCGGTATTGCCAAGAGTACGTGAGCTGGCAGAGGAAGGATTCGTGCCGGGCGGCACGAAGAATAATTTTGCCCACGTTAAGGATTCCGTTACGTTCCCGGAAACGCTGGATCAGGTGGGACAATGGATCTTATGTGATGCAGTCACCTCGGGCGGCTTACTCATCGCCGTTGAAGGACAGCAAGCGGAGGAGCTCTTGGCAAATCTTCAGCAGGCAGGCGTAGAGGCTAGTCTCATTGGCGATGTTACGTCCGAGCACCCTGGGCGCATTGTTGTCATTTAAAGGAGAGATCATCATTGTTTCAAGACATCACGATTGAAGAATTACTGGAGCTTCGCCATAAAAAAGAAGTGGTTTCGATCGATGTTCGTTCAGGGTCGGAACATGCAGACTCCACGATCCCGGGTAGTTTGAATATTCCTTTATTCGATGATCCGGAGCGTGCGGAGATAGGAACGATCTATAAGCAAATTAGTGTACAAGCGGCAAAGGATAGAGGGCTGGAGATTGTTTCGGCCAAGCTGCCGACGTTTGTTAAGACATTTGAACAAATCAAGGAGCCGAAGGTTGTATTCTGCTGGCGCGGCGGCATGAGGAGCAAGACGACGGCCACGGTATTGTCGCTGATGGGCATCCGAGTCTACCGGTTAATAGGCGGTTTCAGGGCTTATCGTAAGTGGGTCGTAGAAACATTAGAAACGATGCAGCTTAAGCCGCGGGCTCTTGTTGTGACGGGTTACACCGGCGCTGGGAAATCCAAGATTTTGAGGCAGCTTCAGCAAGAGGGGTATCCGGTTCTTGATTTGGAAGCTATGGCGGGACACCGCGGCTCGATCTTTGGACAAGTGGGCTTACACGCGAACAACCAGAAGACGTTTGAGTCCAAGCTTGTGTCGGCTCTCATTCAGAACGAGCATTCGCCATATGTGCTGCTTGAAGGAGAGAGCAAGCGGATCGGGAAGGCGGTTCTCCCTGAATTTTTGGTCCAAGCCAAAGAGACAGGTGTGCAGCTGATCATCGAAATGCCTATGGAGGAACGGATTCGCCATATTCTGGAGGATTACAAGCCACAGCAGTATAAAGATGAGCTGCTCCTGGCATTTCAGCATATCAAGGACCGCATTCATACGCCTATTGCGAAAGAGATTGAAACAAGTATGACAGAGGACCGCTTTGAGGATGCCGTCCGGCTGCTGCTCGAATATTATTACGATCCTCGTTACGGGCATGCGATGAATCAAACCGAGCACGAGCGTATTGTGATTCAAGCAAGTAACGCGGAGGAAGCGGCAGAGCAAGTAAAGGCTTACCTAGCGGGAATTTTTTGATCAATCCATAGTCAGAGTCCGGCCTCGCATTCACTGTTCATGTAATGAAAAATTCCGTGTTTCTCTAATCCTTTATGTATTAAGGAGTAGAGTGAGCACGGAATTTTTTTGACGAGAGAGTTTTATACATTTAGGCAACCCACCGTAAAGCACCTGAATCAGCTTCAAAGCCAAAGCTCTACTTTGTGGCGGTTACTTGTATACTCATATATACCTTTGGAGCAGCCTCAATCAATCCTCTTCGCGGGTAACCGGGATTGAAATGTTCACCTTGGTGCCTTCGCCCCACTTGCTCTCATAGGTAAGTCCAAAGGAGGGGCCGAAGTGATGCTGCAGGCGTTCGGTGACGTTCTTAACGCCATAGCCGCTGCCGCTGTGACGGCTCTTGCTGATGCCCGCGCGGGCATCCTGCAGCTGCTGGTCGCCCATGCCGATGCCGTCGTCGGCGACGACCAGATGAATGGTATCCGCTTCCAGATAAGCGGTTATCCGAATCGTGCCCTCCCGGCCGGGCTTGCCGAGAATGCCGTGAAGGATCGCGTTTTCCACGATGGGCTGCAGGGTGATTTTGGGAATACGGTTATCCATAAATTCGTCCGGGACCAGATTTTCAAAGGTGATCTTGTTCTCGTACCGGATGTTTTGGATCTGAACGTAGAAGGTCACATGCTGCAGTTCTTCGCGCAGCGTGATGACATCCTTGCCGTTGCTAAGGCTGACTTTGTAGAAGCGGGAGAGCGCTTTGACAACCTTCTTGATGTCAGCGTTCATGCCGCTGTCGGCCATCCAGTTAATCAGGTCCAGCGTATTGTACAGGAAGTGCGGGTTAATCTGTGATTGGAGAGCTTTTAACTCCGCGCTTTTTACTTCCTGGCCCAGCTTGTACTGCTCCTTGTTGAGCCGGCTAATCTGTTCGATCATGTAGTTATACGTGCTGATCAGCTCGCCGATTTCATCGGTGCCTTGCGTTTGCGCAAGCGCGATGAAGTTCCCGTTTTGCACATCTCGAAGCCTTCTCGTAAGCTGTGTAATCCGTCTGGTGACAGAAAAGGAGAATAAGTAGGCAATGACGTAGGTAACCGCTGTTACGATCACGAGCATAAACAGCAAATCGTTTCTCAATTGACGGCTCTGCTGCACGACCTCGTTCAGCGGAATGACCGTTACCATGCTCCATTGCGAAGAAGGAAGAGCTCGGTACAGGTAATAATTGTTGTCATTCTGCCACTGGGCAGTCACCGCATCGCTCGTTGAATCAGGCAGCTCGAAATCCGGAAACGCCTTCATATCGGACGCGAGAATCACTTGATGGTTGTTATCGATCAGGAACGTGGAGCTGTTCTTGACGACGTTCGCCTTCTTAAGCATGGTCTGCAGCACTTCCTTCTGTACATCCATCCGCAGCCGTCCGATTGTCTTTAGGTAATCGTTGGGATCGAGAATGCTCCGCACGACATAGAGCGAAGAGCTGTCGCTCACATGATTAGGTCCCATGTCCGAAGGCGAGCACCATATGTATTTCATATGGTCTTCCTCTAGCCGATTAAAGCAGGGACTCCCTCCGAATTATTCAGAGGCAGGAAGTTCTCGCCCTCATTGGCAAAAATGAAGGAGTTGGGTACATACAGCAGCACCCGGGATATATCGAGACTGTCCTGCATGGATTTGAGCATCAGCTTTAGGCTGTTATAGTTTTGCAGCTCTTGATTGATGTTCTGGATGTCGACGGTGTTTAGCAGCAAATCTGTTACGGCCGCATTGGAAATCAGCACATTAGTTGATTCCGCAATCCGCTGTACCCGGTAGCTTAAGAAGGAATAGGTCTGGTCGAAGCCTTGCTCTGCCGAATAGGTTACATGGTTGATCATAATCCGGGACATCTTGTCCGAAGCGATGAATTGATATAAGGCCAATGGAACAATGATCAGCAGCAGGTAGGTGTACAAAATTTTGTGTCGCAGCTTCGTATTGTACAGCCATTTGCGAATGTATCGGGTAATGGAAAAGGTCATAGCTGGCTGCGCTCCCGGAACTCGGAGGGCGTCATGCCGGTATGTTTCCGGAAAATTTTAGCAAAATACTCACCGTCTTTAAAGCCAACGCGCGAAGCAACGTCAGAGACCTTGTAACGGTTTGTTTTGAGAATGTCCTTCGCCTTTTCCATGCGGTATTCGGTTACATATTGTTTGATCGTTTTGCCAGTAGAATCCTTAAATGCGGCAATCATATGGGACGAGGTCAGCTGCAGCACTTCGCTCATTTCTTGTACAGATAGATCGTCCTCCATATAATGCTGATGGATGTATTTAATGACTCGAGAAGCAAGTGCGGAGAGACTGCTGCTGCCCCGTTCCTCCAGGATTTGCTGAAGTTCGGTAAGCTTGGCGGCAGCCGCAGCATGCACATCCTCCAGGAAATGGCACTCAAGAATGAGCTCCCATGCTAGATTTCCTTGCTCCGACACCGGAAACAGGGCGATGTTGTTTGACTCGGCGAAGGTATGAAGCTCCAGCATCAGCCTGTAGTATAACTCCTTGACGCTGGCAATCAGCGTATGGGGCCGTTCGCGAAGCTGGCTGGTTACGTTCCTCAGCAGCTGCGCCGCCTGCTCCAGGCTGCTCTCGATAAGCAGCTCCTGAAACTGCTTAAACAGGTCAGGGTCCGCTTGATACTGCTGCAGGTTTGCGCTCGCCTGGTAGCTGTCATGAAAGACGACGGAGCCCGGCTTCTGATAAAAGGCTTCCTGCAATCTGACTGCTGCAGCGGAATACGATACCAGAAGCTGACCTGGCCGCGGGACGATATTACCTGCTGCGATTGAATAGCGGTACTGCTCCTTATTTAAGCTTGAAGCGAGCTTGTAGCTTATGGACTGTACGTCAAGCGGCTGAAGCATTTCATGATTGCTGGAGAATATATGTACGACGATATGGAGCTCGTCCCGCTGTGCATATAAATACGGAAAGCCTTGAGAGATAAGTCCTTCCTCCAGAAGTGGTGCCATGACCTCGGCAAAGGTGCCGCCATTCACGATCTTCAGCAGAATCGTAACAGAAGGCGAGTGCGGGGGGGCATGAAATCCGGCAGCAGCGAGACGCTTCCATAATGCGTCGATGTCTTGATTTCCTCGTATCAGCTGTAAAGCGGCTTCCTGCTTGACGATGGCAAGGTTTTCTCTGACCGCAGCATCATTATCCAGTAAGCGCTGTTCTTCTTTACAAATCGCGATTGTATGCTGTAGGGCTTCGTCCAATTCATCGATATCGATGGGCTTTTCCACGTAGCTGATCGCCTTTAACGAAATCGCAGCCTTTAAATATTCCTTATCTGCGTATCCGCTCATGAAAATAATCTTGCAGTTCGGATACTTTTTTCTTAGTTGAAAAGCGAATTCAATTCCGTCCATGCGGGGCATGCGAATATCGGAAAGCACGATATCAGGCTGAAACTGTTCGGTTATGGTCATCGCATCCAAACCGTCAATGGCTTCACGAAGCTCTGTAATCCCCAACTTCTCCCACTTGATAGATTTTCGGATGCCGTCTCTTGTGAATTTCTCATCTTCAATGAAAAGAAGTTTCATACGTTCATTCCTCCCTGATGTAAGGTTAGCTCAATTTTGAACCCTGCGCTAGCAAAAAAACTTACAGACAATCGATATTTTATCGGGTTAAAAGCCGGCTCGATCCCTGATAATCTTATTACATCAACAACAAGATTCAATTGGGGGAGATCGACAAATGAAACATACGTTGTGGGATAGAGTCAGGGCAAACCGGACATTGTTATTCATGATTGCGCCCGCGACACTGTACTTCTTGCTCTTCAGTTACGTCCCAATGGCTGGCATTGTACTCGCTTTCAAACAGTACCGGTACGACCTCGGCATTCTGCACTCACCCTGGGTCGGATTCGATAACTTCCGATTTTTCTTCATTACGGGGGATGCGTTTAAAGTAACACGGAATACGCTGCTTTACAACGCGGCATTTATTGTTATCAACAACGTGCTGCAAATTGCAGTCGCCATTCTGATGGCGGAAGTCGGCAGCAAGCTGTTCCGGAAAACAGCGCAAACCTTAATGTTCCTGCCCTACTTCTTATCCTGGGTAGTTGTGGGAGCGGTTGCGTATAATCTCTTCAATTACGAGCACGGTACGATCAATACGTTACTGAAATCGCTGGGTATGACGCCGCTGGATATTTACACGACCTCGGAATATTGGAAATACATTCTGGTCTTTTTCTCAGCTTGGAAAGCGGTAGGATATGGAGCGGTATTCTATATGGCTTCAATCCTAAGCATTGACAAGGAAACGTATGAGGCTGCCGAGATTGACGGAGCGAACGTTTTCCAGCGGATTTTCTTCATCACACTGCCTTCACTGAGACCGACGATTATCATTCTGGTGCTGCTTGCGATCGGGAACATTTTCAGAGGCGACTTTGGACTCTTTTACCAGCTTGTGGGCAATAATGGCTTGCTGTATGAATCTACGGATGTCATCGACACGTTCGTGTATCGATCTCTCACTGTCAATAATGAAATCGGGATGTCCTCAGCAATCGGCTTTTACCAATCGGTTCTGTGCTTCGTTACCATCATGCTGACGAATTACATCGTCCGGAAGAAGGACAAAGAGAATGCACTATTTTAACAGCAAGGAAATTAGCGAGGTGATTGTATGAAAACGATGAGTGTGAAAAAAGTCACTGGGATCAGCGCCTGTTGGATCTTACCGGGTACGTATTTGTAGGGCTGATTAGCTTGGCCTGCTTGATCCCTTTTATTCTGATTATAAGCGGCTCCTTTACAAGTGAAGCATCGATTACAAGCGACGGCTTTCGCCTTTGGCCTAAAGAATTTTCTTTGAGTGCCTACTCGTTTGCTCTAGCTCATCCGCAGCAGTTTATCAGTTCCTATGTACTGACGATCTCGTTAACAGTTGGGGGAACCTTAATCGGGCTCTTCATATCGGCCATGGCCGCATATGTGCTGCAGCGTCAGGATTTTGAGTGGAGAAACGGATTTGCTTTCTTCTTCTACTTCACCACTCTATTTAACGGAGGGCTCGTTCCGTGGTACATTCTGATGGTCAACTATCTGCATATGAAAAATACGTTCTGGTCGCTCCTGCTGCCGCCACTGTTGAACGTCTTCTATATCATCATCCTTCGAACTTTCCTGCGCAGTATTCCTGATGCGATTACTGAATCGGCGAAGATTGACGGGGCGGGGGACTTCACGATTTTCGTCCGCTTGATTCTGCCGCTGGCCAAGCCTGGTCTTGCTACAATTGGATTGTTCACAGCACTTAATTATTGGAATGATTGGTTTAACTCTCTCTTGTTCGTACAGGATGAGTCCTTATACACGCTCCAGTACCTTCTATATAAAATGCTAGGCAATCTGGAGGGTATCCGCAAGGTCATGGCGATCTCCGGTATGCATGTAGCCGACCTGCCTGGAGAAAGCTTGAAGATGGCGCTCGCCATTCTCGTAACAGGTCCGATCGTGTTCCTGTATCCGTTCGTTCAACGTTATTTTGTACAAGGCTTAACCGTAGGCTCTGTGAAAGGGTAACCCCGGGTTAGCCGGACAGAATGATGATATAATGAATCTTTATCAACATGCTGCCTGGGGAAACCGGTTATCATAAAGGCTTTATTCATTCATTTCATAAAAGGGGAGACACACCATGCAAATCATGAAGAAAAGATTAGTAACGCTTGGATTGGTATCGCTCGTTACAGTGGCAAGTGTATTGTCAGGCTGCAGCAAGGGTAGCGAATCAGCCAGTCCTGCGCCGGACCAATCGGCGGCTCCGCAAGCAAGCGCTTCCGCTTCCGGCGGCATCGATACCAGCAAAGAAGTAAAGTTGAAAACCGTCTTGCTTGGCTCCAAACCGAAAGATTTTGACGAAGTTTACGCGGAAGTCAACAAGATCATGAAGCAAAAAATCAATGCAACGCTGGATGTAAGCTTTTGGACTGGGGCGAGTACCAGCAGAAATATCCGCTGATGTTCGCGGCTAATGAAGACTTCGATCTTGTATTCTCTGCTACTTGGTCCTACTACGCACAACAGTCCGTGAAGAACGGCTATATGGAACTGACCGAGGACATGCTGAAGAAGTATGCGCCAAAGACATGGGCGGAAGAGCCAAAGGTCGCTTGGGAGCAGGCGAAAGTAAACGGCAAGATCTACATGGTTCCGCAAAATAACTTCGAGTACAGCTATCACATGATCGGAATCCGCGGAGACTTGAGAGAGAAATACAATCTGCCTGAGCTGAAAACCTATGACGATTATACGAATTACTTGAAGGTCATTGCCGAGAAAGAAAAGGGCTACACGCCTAGTATTGGCGCCAGCGAGTTCAACACGGTAGAGCTGCTTCAACCGAATGAGTGGACCTATGTCGTACCTCAGCTGCCGATTGCATATAAAGTTACGGATCCGTCCAGCGCGATTTTTAACTATGTAGAGACTCCTGAATTCGTAACCTATGCTCAAAAAATGTACGACACGCAAAAGAGCGGTGCATGGGCTCGCGACGTTATCGCCTCCAAAATTGATAAACAGCAAGCCTTCAAGGACGGTAAGCTAGCCTCTCTGGAATGGAACCTGGGAACGCTGCTGCGTGCGAAATCCGAGCTCCAAACCACGCATCCGGATTGGAAAATGGAATTGTATGACCTGAGCGGCGATAAGAAGCGCCTTGCGAATCCGTTTATCAACAACGGTATGTCGATTCATGCAGGTTCCAAAAATGCAGAACGCGCTCTGATGGCGATTGACCTGCTGCGTTACGATCCAGAAATTCACGATCTGACGAACTATGGTATTAAAGGCAAGCACTACGAAGCGATCGGCGACGATCAGTTCAAACCGCTTCCTGCTTCCAAAGACTTCCCGCCTGCCGGCACATGCCCTTGGGGTTGGAACTCGCTGCATGAGCGTCTGGATTCCACTGTAGCTGAGGAAACAGCGAAATTCACAAATAATTGGAAACAAACAGTAACAGTCAACCACCCGCTTGAAACCTTCACATTCGACGATTCCAAAGTGAAAAATGAAGTAGCGGCTGTCAGCAACGTGATGGATGCGTTCGGCAAACCGATTTTCTACGGATTGGTCGATCCTAATGATGCAAGCCATGGTGTGAAAGTATTTAATGAGAAATTAAAGCAAGCCGGCATTGATAAAATCATTGCTGAGATGCAAAATCAAGCCAATCCGCTTCTGAAAAAGTAATTGGAAATAGCCTGACTGTTGAACCGCCTTATGCCTCGGCTGGGGCGGTTCAGCATGTGCAGGTATGGCAACTGGCCTAAGTGGAAGCGCTTCCAAATTGTAAAACGAAAGGATATGAGAATCCATGAAAAAGCTATTCGCAAGTGTCTTAGCTTCCTTACTGGTAGGAACAGCTTTGCCTGCGGCTGTCTTGGCTGATGAAGCAGGACCTGTATACGGCGATATCCACATCAATCCCATCGAAGGAATGAACTCGGATTTCATCAAGGGCGCCGATGTGTCCATGCTGAAGCAGATTGAGATCAGCGGGGGCAAGTTCTATGATAACGGCGTGGAGAAGGACGCGCTGCAGATTCTGAAGGATCACGGCGTCAACTGGGTGCGGCTGCGCGTGTGGAACAACCCTGTCGATGCCAACGGCAAGCCGCTGGGTGGCGGTAATAACGATAAAGCGAGAACCATCGAAATCGCGAAGAGAGCGAAGGATCTAGGGCTTAAGGTGCTGCTTGATTTCCATTACAGCGACTTTTGGGCGGATCCTAGCAAGCAGAATAAGCCTGCGGCTTGGGTTGGCTTAAATACAGAGCAGCTGCAGCAAGCGCTCTACGATTATACGGCGGACGTTGTCAGCGGAATGCGCGATAACGGGGCCATGCCCGATATGGTGCAGATCGGAAACGAGACGAACAGCGGCATGGTATGGCCCGATGGGCAAACGTCGGGCAGCGGCGGCTATGACGGCTGGGCGAATCTCGTGAAGCAAGGCGTGCAGGCCGTTCGGGATAACGATCCGAATAACGGTGACCCGGCGCTCCGCACGAAAATCATGATTCATCTGGCTGACGGTGGAGATAACGCGCTGTATCGACGCAATTTTGATCAATTGACCGCCCGCAATGTTGATTTCGATATCATTGGCTTCTCCTATTATCCATATTGGCACGGAACGATGCAGCAGCTGAAAGCGAACATGGAGGATATTGGCGCTAGATATCATAAGCAAGTGCTTGTAGCAGAGAATGCGTATGCGTATACGCTGGACGATGCTGATCAATTTTCCAACAATTTCGGACCGTCCCAAGAACAGCTTGGCGGCTACAAAGCGACCATTCAGGGACAAGCGCAGGAGGTTCATGATGTTATGGACACCGTGGCCCATGTCTCCGGGGGCTTAGGTGTGTTTTACTGGGAGCCTGACTGGATTCCGGTAAAAGGCGCAGAGTGGAGCTCCGCAGACGGCGAGGGCAACGGCTGGGAGAATCAGGCGATGTTCGATTTTAACGGCAATGCGCTTCCTTCGCTGGATGTGTTCAACCGAGTATCCGACTCGTCCTCAGGCCAGCCTTTTGTTGCAACCGCTACGACGGTTCAACCGGTGGATATTCATATGAGTGTAGGCGGCACGCTGCTGTTACCAGACAAAGTGAGGGTTGAATTTACGGACGATTCCGTGAGAAGCTTGCCTGTTGAATGGCAGCAGCCGAACACGGATGATTTGAAGCATCCTGGGACTGTAACGCTTCAGGGCACGATCGATGGCGCTGCTTTACCGGCAACAGCCGTCATTACGGTGCAAGGTGCTACCAATTATGTGAGCAATGCGGGCTTTGAGCTGGGGGACGGCAGCAGTTGGACGATCGAAGGCGACAGCAATGCCGTCAAAGTCGTATCCGATAGCGCTAACGCTCACAACAGTGAGTACGCTCTGCATTACTCATTGAATCAGGATATGCCGTTTACCGTATCTCAAAAGATTACCGGACTGAAAAACGGCACCTATACGCTGAAAGCTTGGTCGCAAGGCGGGGGTGGCGAGAACAGCCTAAAGCTCTTTGCAAACGGCTATGGCGGTAAAGAAAAGACGGCCGATATCGTGAATACGGGATGGGTTCAGTGGAAGCATCCTGAGATTACGAATATTGAAGTGACCAACGGCGAAATCACCATTGGTGTACAAGCGGACGGGAAGAACGGCAACTGGGGAAATATCGATGACTTCGAGCTGTACACCGATTCGACGGAAATGACAATTACAGCCCCGGACAGTGTAAAGAAAGGGCAGCAATTTATGGTACAGGTTGGAAATAACGGTCTTGTAGATACTCTCTATGCGCAGGATTTCAAGCTGCAATATGATCCGGCTGCGATGGATTTCGTGTCAGCTCAGAGCGCAGATGCCAAGACGCTGCTGCTGGCCAATGAGCCGGTTGGAAGCGGCATGCAGCGCTTTATCGTGGCTCATGATGGAGGTAAGTCAACCGACACCGGAACCTTGAATCTGACGTTTCAAGCCAAGTCAGTGACCGATGCGACGTATGGAGACATCCGCATTCTTAGTGCCGAATGGGGTGGAACTCCTGGGTCTGCTCTCGTTGAGCCTGCTCTTTTAGGATCGAAGCGAATTGCTGTGACGAATGCAAGCAATGGCGGAAACAAGAGTTCAGGAAGAGGTGGTGCTTCAAGCTCGAGCACAGAGAAGAAGGTAGAAAAAGGGGTTAACGGTTCCATCAAGGTTACGCAGAAGCCTACGCTGCAGGCGAACAAAATGGCTATGGCCGCCATCAGCGCGGATGATTGGAAGCAGTTGATCGAAGCAGGATCGAATTCAAATAGTGCGATTACATTGAGCATAGACGCGATCGATGGAGCGGAGGGCTACGCGCAAAGCTTGCCAGCAAGTGTTCTTCAAGCTGCAGGAAGCGGTCAATCCATAACGATCAACACTCCTTTAGGATCGGTTACGGTTCCTGCCGACATGCTGCTTAGCCAGCACTTGTCCGGAAGCGACCAGGTTGTGATCCGCATCGGTAAAGTTAACACGGCATCCTTCGGCGAGTCACTGAAGAATCAATTAGGTAATAAGCCGGTCGTTGACCTGAGCTTACAAGCATCTGGTAAAACGATTGCCTGGAACAATGCTGATACACCTGTGACCGCAGCTATTCCGTACACGCCTACGGCTGAGGAACTGCAGCATCCCAATCACCTGACGGTTTGGTATATCAATGATAAAGGTAAGGCAGAGGCTATTCCGAACGCAGCATATGATGCCGAGAGTAATAGCGTTGTGTTTACTACCCATCATTTTAGCAACTATGCAGTAGCTTATGTGGAGCGATCCTTTGCCGATTTGTCCGGATATGATTGGGCGAAGCAAGCCGTCGAATCCCTAGCTTCCAAGGGGATTACGAATGGAACTTCCGAGACGAGCTTTAGTCCTCAATCCTCCGTTACACGTGCTGATTTCCTGGTCATGCTTATGCGGGCACTTGGTTTAAGCGCCTCGGTGGATGCTAATTTTACAGATGTGAAGCAAGGAGTCTACTATTACGAAGCAGTTGGGGCAGCCAAGAAGCTTGGCATTGCTGCTGGATATGAAGACGGTACGTTTGCTCCGAATGCTCCAATCAGCAGGGAAGACTTGATGGTGCTCACAGCAAGAGCGCTTAAGCTGAGTAAGAACTGGAATCCGCAGACGGATGCTTCTACTGTCCTGAAGTCCTATGAGGATGCTTCGGCCATTCAGCCGTATGCAGTTCAAGCTATTGCTGCTCTGATTCAAAGCGGCGTAGTAAGCGGCAACGGTACCGGTTTGGCACCGCAAGCCGATACAAGTAGAGCGGAAACAGCCGTGATCATCTATCGGGCATTGCAATTGAAATAGGGGAGGGTCTAAGTATGAGAAGCGTTAGAGTTAAAATGAAACGTAAATCGGGCATCCTCGCAGTGAGTCTGCTTGCCTTTAGCCTTGTGGCAGGAGGCGTCGGCGTATCAGCGAATGAGCCTGTCAACTATGTGCAAAACCCCGGATTTGAGGATTCGAATTCGAATGCCTGGGTGTTTCAAGACATCTCAGGAGCTGCCACGATTAATGGCAATAACACGCACGCCGGGTCCAAGGCGCTGAATTATTGGCTGGGTTCACCTTTCGAATTTACCGTTTCCCAGACAATAACCGGTCTTCCTGACGGCAGATATTCCGTATCCGCATCTGTAGAAGGCGGGGGCGGGGAGTCGGAAGCGCAGCTGTTTGCCAAAGATTTTGGCGGAGCGGAGCTGACTTCCGATTACACCAATACAGGCTGGGCAGTTTGGAGTCAGCCGCAGATTACGCATATTAACGTCGTGAACGGACAGTGCACGATCGGCTTCCATATCAAGGGCAACAGCGGCAATTGGGGTTCCATGGACGATGTGGTGCTGACGCGAATCGGCGAATTGGAGACGGACGCGGTGCCACTCACGATCAATCCGATTGAAGTGGATGCTTTCGTTCATGACGTTCCGAGTCTGCCAAGTGTTATCAAAGCGGTGTACGCAGACGATCAGTCCGCGATCCGTACACCGGTTCAGTGGGAAGCGATGGACAGCTCCACCTTTGCTTCGCCTGGAACGTTTACAGTACAGGGAAGTGCGGAAGGCTTCGGACAGCCGGTGACGGCTACGGTTCATGTTACTTATAAGCCGATCGATTTGAACGGGGATTCGGTCGTCAATGCACTAGATCTTGCCTGGGCGACTTATGCCCTGCATGCCCACATTGGTGATGCAAAATGGGACGAAGTGAAAGCGGCGGATATCAACAACGATGGAGTTATTGATCAAGCTGACCTGGGACTTATTGTCGCTGGGATGGTAAGCGCACCTTAAAGGTTATAAAGGAAGACCATTCGGTATAACAAGCCGGATTAAACTCTTGATAAAGCGGGAGTGAAGAGCTCAGTAGTTTTCGGAGAAGCGAAGCGGTTGCCTTTGACAGTTTTGTTATCACCTTTACAGCTTTTATTTAAATCGAATAACAATATGTCAACAGCAATCGGAGAAAAGCTACTGAAGCTCGTAACGGACCTAGCTTTATCTAGAAGAAAGAACATCCGGCAATTAGACCGGATGTTCTTCCTATTTCTACAGAGAATCGATATTTTATCGGGTAACGGCGGACCGCTCACACTGGTACAATAGGGGTGCATG
The DNA here is from genome assembly GCF_021513275.1 of Paenibacillus hexagrammi. NCBI lineage: Bacteria > Bacillati > Bacillota > Bacilli > Caryophanales > Paenibacillaceae > Paenibacillus > Paenibacillus hexagrammi. The sequence continues at coordinate 1,690,960 of NZ_CP090978.1, forward strand.
ACTTAGACACGTAAAGGTGGTTATCCGAGTGAAGAAATTCTCACCTATTCATCCGAAAGTGACAGGCTTCCTGCATGGAGCTGACTATAATCCCGACCAATGGCAAAAGTATCCGCACATCTTGGAAGAAGATATCCGGCTCATGAAGCTGGCCAAATGCAACGTCATGTCCGTTGCGATCTTCGGCTGGTCGGCGCTGGAGCCGGAAGAAGGGCGGTTTACATTTGAGTGGCTGGACAATGTACTTGATCGATTCGCGCAAAACGGCATCTACGCATTCCTTGCGACTCCAAGCGGAGCAAGACCTGCATGGATGTCGGCCAAATACCCCGAGGTGCTGCGGGCAGCGCCTAACCGGGTGCGCAATCTTCACGGGCAGCGGCACAATCACTGCTACACGTCTCCCGTGTATCGTGAGAAAGTAACAATCATGAACAGCAAGCTGGCCGAAAGGTACTCGTCCCACCCTGCCGTCATCGGCTGGCATATCTCCAATGAATATGGCGGAGATTGCCACTGTGATTTTTGCCAGGATGCTTTTCGAGGCTGGTTGAAGAACAAGTACGGTTCCTTGGAAGTGCTCAACGATGCCTGGTGGACGAGCTTCTGGAGCCATACGATTACCGATTGGTCGCAGATCGAATCGCCTGCACCGCACGGAGAGAGCATGGTACATGCGATGAATCTGGACTGGAAGCGGTTTGTCACCGATCAAACGGTCGATTTTTGCAATCATGAGATTGGGCCGCTTAAGGCTGTGAACCCGCAGCTGCCGGTGACGACCAACTTTATGGAAGGATTCGAGGGGCTTAATTATTGGAAATTTAGCAATGTACTTGATTTTATCTCCTGGGATGCTTATCCGACTTGGCATGACAAAGATGATGAGAGTGATTTAGCGGCATGGTTCGCGCTCAATCATGATTTGTTCCGTTCTTTGAAAAAGGGCCAGCCGTTTCTTCTAATGGAAAGCACGCCAAGCTTGACGAACTGGCAGGAGGTCAGCAAGCTGAAAAAGCCGGGTATGCACCTGCTTTCCTCCATACAAGCTGTGGCCCATGGCTCGGATTCGGTTCAGTATTTCCAATGGCGCAAGAGCAGGGGCTCTAGCGAAAAGCTTCACGGCGCTGTGGTTGACCATGCCGGTCACGAGCATACCCGCGTATTTCGCGATGTGACGGAGGTAGGAGAGACACTTGAGCAGCTAAGCGAAGTGCTGGGTACGTCTGTTAGCCCGGAAGTTGCGCTGATTTTTGACTGGGAAAATCGCTGGGCGGTTAAGGATTCCCAAGGCCCGCGTAATATCGGCATCAAGTATGAGGAAACGGTGCGTCAGTTCTACAAGCCGCTTTGGAAGCGGGGAGTTCCGGTTGATATCATCGATATGGAGTGCGACTTCTCCTCGTACAAGGTCTTGCTGGCACCTATGCTGTATATGGTAAGACCCGGTGTAGCCGAACGGATCGAACGTTTTGTGGAAAATGGCGGTACCTTTGTCGCCACCTACTGGTCGGGCATCGTGGATGAGAACGATCTGTGCTTCCTCGGAGGCTTCCCCGGACCGCTGCGCAAGACGCTGGGCATTTGGTCTGAAGAAATCGACGGGCTGCATGACGGGCAAGTGAACGGTGTGAAGTGGAACGAGGACAATAGCCTGCACATTCAAGGAACTTTTGAAGCCAGAGAGCTGTGTGACCTGATCCATTTAGAGGGAGCTGAGGCGCTTGCCGCCTACACAAGTGATTTTTATGCAGGACGTCCTGCTTTGACGGTAAATCGTCTTGGAAAAGGTAAAGCTTACTACATCGCAAGCAGGAACGACGAACAGTTTCAGCAGGCAATGATGGATGCGCTTGTTAATGAAGCTGGCGTTGCGCGAGTCATCGAATCTGCACTCCCGAATGGAGTTACTGCACAGTTGAGGTCAGACGGAACGAACGACTATGTGTTTTTGCTGAATTTTAGCAATGAAGTGGTTGAGGTTAATCTTGACTCGTGTACGTATGTGAATCTGCTGACGAGTGAATCTGTTCCAGGATCGGTAGACTTGAAGCCTTACGGAGTTCAAATTCTGAAGCGAGAAGCAAAGTAAGCGTGGTGAGACGCCTTTGATCGGGCGTCTTTTCTTAATTCTGCTTCTATGATTGGATAGATACAAAACGGAACATATATGGAAAAGAGTGGCGGATTCCGCCCTCTTTTTTCATTTTTATAGCTGTATGTCCCCGATGAATGGCGGAATAGTATAAAAAATGCGAGATTTTTCTAAATACGAAGTCAGATTAATGATACATAATGTAACTGTTGATACAATCAGGAGAGGAGGGCAGTCGCGCTTCACATACAACTATAAATGGGAGGAAACCAAGTGAAACCGCTCTCAGTCATTCGCAGTAAACGTATGCGTTCGGCATGGATTTGCACGCTAGTCGCTTCTATGGCTATTTCTTTATCTCCACCTGTTCTAGTATCGGCAGCGGACGAGAATCCTGCTGTTTTTCAAGATGATTTCGGTGACAACAACTATACAGGTTGGACAACGTATGAAGGTACATGGAACGCTGCCGACGGCGCTTTGCACACGAACAAAGGTGCAGGATACAAAGCCGTAGCAGACGGCACCAATTTTAGCAATTTTACATATGAAGCTGATATTTCAGTGAAAGACGGGCTCAATTCCGATAATGCCGGACTTATCTTCCGGGTCTCGAATCCGACGAATGGGGCCGATAATCTCAAAGGCTATTACGCCGGTATCGGCGTCAATAATATCGTGCAAGTGGGGCGCATGAACAACAGCTGGACCGAACTCGCCTCTATTCCATACAAGATTGAACAAAACAAAACGTATCACATGAAAGTAGAGGCAACGGGAAGCAATATCGAGGTATACATCAACGGGGAACATGTAGTTAGCGTCGTGGATTCCATGTTTACATCAGGCTCTGTCGGTGTACGGTCGTTCTGGGTAAATTCGACCTTCGATAATTTGAGTGTGACGGATACAGGTCCTGTAACGCTGCCTGACTATGACTGGTCCTGGGTGAAGGGAGCTGTCTTCGTACCTACGAATGCCGTCAATCAGGTGCAGCAGTGGGAAGAGTACGACCACGACATTAATGACCGCGAGCTCTCTTACGCGCATGCTTATGGCATCAATATGGTGCGTGTGTTCATGCATAATCTGGTGTGGAAAAAAGACCCGGAGTTGATGAAGAACAATCTGGAGGATTTTCTTCAGCTGGCTGACAAATACGGGATTAAGACCGAGCTTGTCTTCTTTGACGACTGTTGGGACGACCACCCGCATCTTGGGCCTCAGCTTCCTCCACGGTACGGCGTACATAACAGCCGCTGGATGGAAGGCCCTGGCGATGATATCAAAGCCAACTATGCCGCCAACAAACAGGATCTTAAGGACTATGTTCAGGGCATTGTCAATGCTCATCTTGACGACCCGAGAATCGCTTTCTGGAACATTTACAATGAGCCGAGCAATGGTGAAAGCGGTCTCATGAATACCGTGACGAAGCAGCTGATGAATGATGCCCGCATGTGGATTAAAGATACAGGCTCCAAGATTCCGGTTTCCTCCACAGCCGGCAACTTCTCCGGAGGACCGTTCTCAGATTTTATCACCTGGCATCCTTATGATGCGAGTTATCCGCTGCCATACGGCGCCAGCCGCCAAGTTCTCGCGGATGAAGCGATGAACCGCTTGAATCAGTCTGTACCGGGCATAGTAGAGCATTACGGCAATAAAGGCGTTGGTTATGTTATGTGGGAGTTTGGAATCGGCCGTGATAATACGCGTTTTCCTTGGGGAACGGATGTGAATCCGGCGACTTCGGAACCTGCTGTACCGTTTCACGGTATTGTCTATCCTGACGGACATCCTTGGGATGTCAATGATGTGAAGGCGATTACCGGTGATGCTTATGATACGCTTCCGGTATACCGGGTTCAGTATTATAAGGATGAACAGTTCACGGATTTGGCTAAAACATCCATTACGCCGCGCATTGATTTTGATCTGGGCGATGAGAAAGGGACCGGTTCGCCGGATGCGTCCGCAGGAATTGCGGAGGATCATTTCTCCGTCCGTTGGGCAGGAACGGTGCAGCCTTCGGAAACTGGAGCGTACACGATTTACGCCGACAGCGACAACATTGCCAAAGTTTGGGTAGGAGATACGCTGGTGGTGGATAAGGCTAGCAACACTCGGGAAGAGGCGAGTGGAAGTATAGAGCTGATCGGTGGCAAAACTCAGCCTGTACGAGTCGAATATGTGCACGGTACTGGTAACTCGAGTCTGCATGTCAGGTGGTCGGGTCCGGGCCTGCCTAAGCAAGCGATGCTGCCTATTTATTCAGGAAAAAGTGTTGAATCTATTGCTATCAAGCCGGCTTCGGTGAACTTGAAAGTAGATGAATCCCTGCAGCTTCAGCCTGAATTTACGCCGGTTGATGCTGCTAATCAGGAAGTTACATGGTCTTCCAGCAATCCGGGAATCGCTTCTGTGGATGAACATGGCAAAGTGACCGGAAACAACGAAGGCAGTGTAACGATTACAGCAACATCCAAAGACGGAGGCTTCACGGCAACCTCCCAAATCAGCGTTGCAGCCAGTACGATGTTCAAGAATCCGATTGTATCGGCTACCGCTGCGGATCCGAGCATCGTATTCAAAGACGGTTACTATTACTACGTCAAATCAGATAAGGATGCTTCCATTCTTATAGCGAAAGCCAAGAGGCTGCAAGATATCGGTTCGGTTCCGCGGGTAACGGTGTATACGCCGCCAAGCGGTACGAAGTACTCGAAGGAGGTATGGGCGCCTGAGCTTCAGTTCATTGACGGCAAATGGTATATCTATTTTGCTGCGGATGACGGCACTAATGATCACCACCGTATGTACGTTCTGGAAGCTGACTCCGACGATCCGCAAGGTACATATACCTTGAAAGGCAAAATTTCGGATGCGACTGACAAATGGGCGATTGACGGAACCGTGCTTGTGAAAGACGATAACTCCAAATATTTTGTCTGGTCGGGTTGGGAAGGCGATACGAATGTAAAGCAAAATATATACATTGCCCCGATGAGCAATCCTTGGACCATCAGCGGACCAAGAGTGCAGATATCTACGCCTGATCAAGCATGGGAGCGCAACGGCACGCCTTATATAAATGAAGGACCTGAGGTTCTGCAAAAAGACGGCAAAACCTTCATCGTCTACTCGGCAAGCGGCAGCTGGACCGATGATTATAACCTAGGCATGCTGACTAATACGGACGGCGATATGTTAAATTCTGCCTCCTGGACCAAATCAGGTCCTGTGTTTAGCAAGCAGCCGACTGCTTACGGTCCGGGGCACAACACCTTCACGAAGTCACCGGATGGCAAAGAAGACTGGATCGTTTATCATGCGGATGAGGTTTCCGGAGGTGGTTGGGGGAACCGAAGCGTGCGCGCGCAGAAGTTTACCTGGAATGAAGATGGATCGCCTAACTTCGGCATTCCTGCTGCTTATGGATCGCTAACCGAGGAACCATCGGGTACACCTAATGTCGCAAGACAGAAGCTGGAAGCTGAAAATGCGGAGCTTGGCGGTTCAGCTGCTGCGGTCTCAGCAGCTAATGCATCCGGCGGCAAGGTGGCCGGTCAATTAGAGCAGGCTGGTGACGATTACGTTCAATTTACGGTAAATGTTCCAGAAGCGGGTACCTACACGCTGATTTCTATGGCGGATAACGCCTCGAATAGCGGTGCCGAGGCCCAGCAGGATGTATCCGTAAATGGCGGATCTGCACAAGTGATCAGCTATAAAAACTACGGGCAAAATGTGTTTGCTCCTGCTTCCATGGACGTTCAGCTGCAAGCAGGCGGAAACACCATTCGTTTCACCAAGAAAACGAACGATGCCCGCATCGACTATATTGTCGTTGATCCACTTGAGAATGATGGAACCGGAAAGCCAGTTACGAGCTTGGTGTTGGATAAATCTTCCTTAACTCTGCAAAACGGGGAAAAAGGGACACTGACAGCTTCTTTGAAGCCGCTGCAAGGCACTGACAAACGGGTGACTTACGTTTCCAGCAATCCTGATATAGCATCCGTCTCCTTAGCCAGTACAGATACTGCAACGGGGAGCACGACGCTGACAGTGGAAGGAAAGCAAGTGGGAACAGCAGAAATTCGTGTCGTGAGCGCAGTTAACGGCAGCTTGATTGCTTCAAGCACCGTGACGGTTCGCGGACTGCCAGCAGAGCCTGATCTTTCGAAGTTTACGGTGGATTCCTTTGACAGCAATCAGTTGGACAGCGCTTGGTCGATTTTCCAGGAGAGTGCATCCAATTGGAGTTTGACGAAAAATCCGGGTTCCTTGACGATTCATACAACAGCGACGGACGTCTACCAAGATAACAATAGTCAAAATAACGTGTTCTTGCGTGACCCGGGAAGCAATGATTTTGAAATTGTGACAAAAGTAACGGCGCCGATCGGGTTGAATCATCAACAGGCGGGCCTATTCGTCTGGCAGGACGCAGACAATTTCGTCAAGCTGGGCCATGTGTGGGCGAACGGCAAAATCATCGAAACTGCCTATGAGCTGAACCGTGTGTACCAGAAACCAGGCAACTACGCACCGCATCCGGGCGGTGACACCATGACACTCAAGATCAAGAAGCTCGGTAACGTATATACCACCTATTATTGGGACGGCTATCAATGGATCCAAGCTTCCGATCCGGTAACCGCTAATCTGAATTCAATCAAAATCGGTCTCTATGCCAATAACATTGTTGCGAACAACGATCCGATTGATGCGAAATTTGAGTATTTTGCGGTTCGTCCGATCAATGGAGGAGTAGATCTTGATCAGAAAGCATTGACGCTTCAGGTAGGCGAGAATGCTCAGCTCCACAATAACGGAGCCAGCGGAGACGATGTGATTTGGACGTCTGCGAATCCTGATGTGGCGACTGTTTCAAGCACTGGACTTGTTGAAGCCAAATCTGCGGGAAGAACGGTGATCGAAGCGGCAAGCGAAGACGGCACCTATCACTCGGAATCTGTTGTTACCGTGCCAAGCTCGAACCCGCTTCCTGATGTGCTGTATACCAATGATTTCTCTGGTTCTGCAGCGCAAGGCTGGACGACATACGGAGGAGCATGGAGCATGACAGACGGCAGTTATAAGGTAAATAAAGGAGCCGGATATAAGTCTGTTCTTACAGACAAAAGCTTTACCGATTTTGTCCTCGAAGGCGATGTGCAAATTACAAGCGGAGATGAAGCCGGGCTGATTTTCCGTACAAACAACGAAGCTGAAGGTGCTAACGCCTTTAACGGCTACTATGTTGGTATTAACGCAGCAACACAATCCGCTGTGCTTGGTCAGATGACCAAAGGAACATGGACGGAGATTGCTTCAAGAAAGCTTCCTATTATGGCGGGACAATGGTATCACCTGAAAGTTGTCGCGGACGGCGCACACCTTCAAGTGTTTGTGAATGACAATCCATTGAACCTGGCCCCATATCCGAAGTTTGATTTGCTGGAGTCTTCCCATCTTTCGACCGGTCACATTGGACTTCGTACATCGAATGCTGATGCCATGTTTGATAATATCAAGATCAGCTCGTACAAGGACACGGTAACCGGACCGACCTACACGAACTCGATCGTGGCCGATATTGCCGATCCGTTCGTGCTTCACCATGACGGCATGTATTACTTATATGGGACGAATACATCACAAGACCCTAATGCTCCCAAAGGCTTCAAAGTCTACACGTCCAAGGATCTTGTCAACTGGCAGGAACAATCCGAGCTTGCTCTTAAGCTTGGCGACGTGTGGGGCACAAGCGGGTTCTGGGCTCCGGAGGTTGTTGAGAAGGACGGAACGTTCTACATGTATTACGTCGCGAATGAAAGACTTGGCGTTGCAACAAGCGCTTCTCCGCTTGGACCTTTCGTTCAAGATGTGAAGCAGCCGATTCATCCGGATACGCCGGAGATCGACGCGCATGTGTTTACAGATGACGACGGGAAAAGGTACTTGTATTTTGTCCGGTTCAATCAAGGTAACGAGATTTGGGCGGCAGAGCTGAATGACGACATGAAGACGATTAAAGAGGACACCCTGAAGTTCGTATTCCGGGCTACGCAGGAGTGGGAGCTCAGCCAAAAACAGCCTGTAGCTTCCATTAATGAAGGACCGTTCATGATCAAGCATAATGGCACGTATTACCTCACGTATTCGGGTAACCATTTCGAAAGCCCTGATTACGGCGTAGGCTATGCGACAGCTCCGACACCGATGGGCCCATGGACGAAGTATACGTATAATCCAATCATGAAATCGAATCTCGTCGTTCCGGGTGCAGGGCATCATTCTCTTGTGGAATCCCCGGATGGCAAAGAGCTCTTCATGGTGTACCATACTCATCTCAAACCAGGTGTGACCAATCCGAGAAAGCTTGCCATAGACCGCGTTCACTTTGTGCCGCAGGCTAGCGGACCTGATGCGATGGAGGTATGGGGACCTACGATCACACCGCAGCCGGTGCCTTCCTCAGACCAAACAGAGCCTGCTGAGGCTTCTGCGGTATTGAGCGGCGGAGGAACCGTGGCTCCTGGCCAAAGCTTCGACCTGACCTTCGGTCTTAGCCATGTAAGTGTATCGCAAAGCGTGTATGCGCAGGATGTGACGGTTACCTACGATCCATCCTTGTACCAATTCGTGGATGCCGTTTCGCTGAAGGACGGGGTATCTGTTGTCGGCAAAACCGAACAAACCGGCAAGGTTCGTCTGCTGCTTGCAAGTATCGGTGCAGGCAATGCGGTTTCCGGCGACGCGAATGTGCTGAAGCTTCAATTTACTGCCAAGAACATGGCTAGCTCCGCATCTGGCTCTATTGGTGTCAGCAGTACCATTTCGGACGCGAATGGGGTAGAGACCGAGCTTGGGGCCGTATCGGCGGCCGTCAAGATTGAGATTGTCGCCAAACCGGGTGACATGAACCATGACGACAGAATCAGTGTCGGAGATCTGGCTATCGTTGCAGCCGCATATGGCAAATCATCCAGTGATCCGAATTGGAGCGAGTATCAAAAAGCCGACGTCAATGGCGACGGTAAAGTCGATCTTCTTGATTTGGCGGAAGTAGCCAGACGGATGTTCTTGGAGTAAGAAAACCGAGCAGTTCATTTCGAGCTTTAGTAGATTTCTCCGAGTGCTATACGCTTCTCCAAAGAAAGGGACCCGATACGTAAATGGTATCGGGTCCCTCGTTTTATCTTACAGCTTCGGGTTTGGGCCGTATTGATTATCCCCAGGCTCGCTATCCATGCAGTCAAACACGATCAGAATGATGGCTCCGATCACTGGGATCAAGCCGATCAAGATCCACCAGCCGGTTTTTCCAATATCATGAAGACGGCGAACGCTTACGGCAAGTGACGGGAGCAGAACAGCAAGTGAATACAATCCGCTGAATACAGATTTTAGTCCTAAGATTGAATCCAAAATTGTCAAGATGATGGATGCAATCAAATTAAAGAGGACGAACATCCAATATTCCTTGCGTCTAGCTCTTCCTTGAAAACCTACATAATTCTTAAGAACCTTTACATACCATTCCATAGACATTCCCCCAATAAGTAGATTTTTTCCTGCATACAGTCTTATATGGGTAACGAATGGATAACATGTTAACTTTTTTAAATAAGAGCGAAAGAGTTTATGTAAATACTTGGGGTACAAGGGAGACGTTAAGACGCATCACATCCTTGACGGTCACAAACTGCCTCTGCATATCGAGAAGCTGCTGTATGATCCTTTTGAGCGGGGTATTATCCTTATAAGCAGGAGGAGCGTCTTGTTGAAGCTGAATGTAATCGAATTCCAGATAGGGATGATAGAAGAAGGATGCTAGATCTTGTTCACCATAGCTTGCGGCTTCGCTGATCATTTTCTGGATGTCTTGATCGATTGAATCACCTCCTATATAGCCGAGCGGTGTCGGCACATAGTAAGTTTTGCCAATCAGGGATTGGGAGCTGCGCCAGCTGAGCTGACGGCTGCTCGGTTGATCCGGATTGGTTTCATACATCAGACAGGAGCAGGCCTCCAGAATCTTGCGCTGGGTATCGGATGCCGTATAATGCGGAGTTTCAAACCATTCGGGTTGTATACCGGAGGCTTGGAACTCCTTGCTCGCTAATTGGTACCGGTTATACGCGTATGTCCTCTCTATCGTCGCCCATGAGGATAACGCTTCTGCCGGGTCGTCCTGCGGGCAATCCTGTTGACAGCCTGGATAGTAGAATTCATAGCCCACCCCGCTGATCGCATTGCCATATTGATGCGTGTAACCATGGATGCCGAGTGAAGCACCGCGTTTTTGCAGGTCAATGAGCATCTGGCGAAATCGCACCGAAATGGGATCCGTACCAGCCATAGAGCAGTCATAGTGCCGCTCAGGATTGATAAACCGGGGGATCACCGCGGCGTGAAACGGGACCTTCATGGCAGACAAATAATCAGCTACGGCCAGCAGCTTGGCTTGATCATCAGCCGACTCATAGGAGCCTCCGGGGCCGATGTCTTCCAACCTGATTAACGCGTACATAACATTCCTCCTCACAGGAACCATTATATGCAGCCGCGAAGTGTGAAATGTTTGTTACAAATAGAACCTGCGAAGGAGAGCAGGAAAGATATTTTTCAGCAGTGGTTTAAGTAAATCATACGTTCTAGTTCTTGCAGTTTCGCCTCAGACAGCGGACCGGAATTATCAAATTCCAACACGGAGGAATCGGATAGCCCAGTCCATGCGATTTCACGTCGTTTCAAGGATGTTCGGAATTGCTCCCAATTGGCTAGCTTCCAATGATCCAGCACGGAAGCACGGTGCTCAATTCGACGGCGGTACATGTCTTCGTCTGAAAGGACTACCCATACGACCTTTACATCTACGCTCTGGATGGAGGCTCCAATTCTCGCAAGCTCGTTATGTAACCACAGGGGATCGTCCGTTTCCTTGGTAAAAGGGCCGACAACAAAGGCGTCATTGCCCAGTTCCATATTTTCAAGCGCGGCATCCATCGTGATGCGGTAGCCCAGATCTCTGCAGCGGGTTTTATACACGGCGGAATCACGGTCGTTCGGATCTAGCCCGGACAACGTCATGATCGCCTCAGCCGCAGGTCTAAGCAGGGTGTCCATATCGAAAAAAGGTGCACGGCGCAGCTTGGCGAGTGCTTTGGCGATGGTTGTTTTCCCTGCACCTGCAGCTCCTAGAAAAAATACAAGTTTAGGCATCTCAAGTCCTCCGATCGGTTATTAAACTCATTCAGAAGCATACCGGATAGGAATGGAAATGAAAAGTATCATCAACCTTTTTGAAGCTGAAGTATGATAGAATGGTAGGGATTCGGAAATTATCCATGAAAAGAGGCTGCAGCATGATTGACCATATTGTATTAGTGAAGTTCGGAGAGACTACGACACAGGAACAAATGCAGGAGGTTGCCGATAGATTCAAAGCTTTAAAGCCGCACCTGACAGGCATTGTAGACATTCAGGCTGGTCTGAATTTCTCTGAAAAAAATAAAGGGTACCAGGTTGTGTTATCCGTGCGCTTTGAAGATCGAGCAGCTTTAGAGGCTTATGGTCCTAATCCGGAACATCAGGCAGTAGCTGCCTATATCCGTGAGGTAGGTAGAGAAGACAGCTTGATTGTGGATATCGAAATCTAACTGGGATCATAAAGTGATCATAGCAGCAACGTATAGCAAAAGCCGGTGGCATCGTTACAAGATGCCCCGGCTTTTTGTCATGGTTAGGAGTATTGCTATTGGTTCATGCATGCTAGGATCTGCTCGGTTGTGCGGATTCGCCCCAGACGCGGGAAGATGACATCGCGAACATGCTCATGCTCACGTGCTGTAAAGCCCGTCATTGCATCGATGGCGAAGATAACTTTATAACCGTGATGGAAGGCCTCTCTAGCAGTCGTGTCAACGCCGATACCAGAGGCAATGCCGCACAGTACGATGGTATCAATGCCGCGGCGGCGAAGCTGCAAATCCAAGTCGGTGCCGTAGAAGGCACCCCATTGCCTCTTGGTCACGACATGATCGGTGTCCATGACGCCGATTTCCGGTACAATTTGGTCCCAGTTTTCCACGAGGTTCATGGGCGGGAGAGGTTGATCCAGTAATGGTTTGGGCATATCCTTCACATCCTTGGTGGACACTCGTACCAGAGCGACAAACGAGCCTTTCTCCCGAAAAGCTTGTACCATGGCAGCGGCTTGACTTACAACCTGTTCGGCGGTATGGGGGGCATAGTTACTGCCAATCCACCGTTGAAGATCAATAACGACGATGGCTGTTTTTTGCGGATCGAATAAAGCTTCCATAGATAACACTCCTTGTCTGTTTCCTGCTATTCACTTTCACATCAGCAAGCATACAGGAGAAAATAAACAGCAGACAGAGGAGCAGTTATCAGGGGAGTCATACTCCTAGTCTATCCCTTGAATATTCATCATCTGATGGTGCTGCATTTAGCGGCATGGGTATCTGAGGCTGCGCGCACGACTGACAAAAAGCCTAGCATTTTACCCAATAGGGCTGCTAGGCTTTTTCCGCAAAATATGTGTACTTGTAGGAAATCTTAAGTAAATACATAACGAATTAGCTTTGCCGTTTTTTTACCGCCAGGGATGCGGATAAGCAATACGGGTCTACGGGTCCGGCTGGGCTTCTGCGGACGAATCATGAATTGTCCAAGCGTCATTGATTCTTTCACCATGTTGATCACCTCGGGGCTGTTGATCTTTAATTCTATGCAGGGTCGGTACGCTCTTATGACAAAAATCAGAAGAAAAATGGCAGTAGGCACAAATTGTTTCACGAACAACAAGATTTAAGTCGCAGATTCAACAAAATGCTTCACAATTATGACAAAGAGATGAAATCGGACAACAAAATATGCAGCAAAATGCTGAACGGCGCATAACTTTATCCATTTTTTCACAAAGTACGAGGGATCAATTTTTGGAAAAAGGTGACTCTGAATGGATACAGTCATGATGGCACGTTCGTTGTTCGGTTCTTCGATGGCGTTTCATATTATTTTTGCCACGCTGGGAGTGGGGATTCCTCTTCTCATTGTACTAGCCGAGCTTCTATTTCAATTCAGCAAGGATCCCGATTTTGCGATTATGGCCAAACGGTGGACGCGAGGATTTGCCATTCTGCTAGGTGTAGCGATTCCTTCCGGTACGATCGTGGGTGTCATGCTGGCGCTGCTGTGGCCGGGATTTATGGAATACGTGGGTCAGGTTATCGCGCTTCCTTTCCAGGTGGAAATTTGGGCATTTTTCCTGGAAGCTCTGTTCATGTCCATTTATGTATACGCAGCGGACAGGCTTCACCCTTGGATGCGGATCGTGAGTGTAATCTTCGTCGCGATCGGCGCATCTGCTTCGGCTGTACTGATTACGAACGTACACGCCTGGATGAATACGCCTCGGGGCTTTAACCTGGTAAATGGGCAAATTACGGATGTCGATCCTTGGGCGGCGGTGATGAATCCAAGCTTCTTTATCACCTCGCTTCATGTGCTGAGTTCAGCTTACATGACAGGGGCATTCGCCGTTGCTTCGGTTGGCGCGTTCAAGCTGCTTAGCAAGAGGAAGTCAGACCAAGAGCGCAGTTATCATGGCAAAAGTCTGTTTCTGTCCCTTCTGGTGGGAGGGATCATGTCCCTTATAACTGCCATTGGGGGACATGAAACGGCTCAGATGCTCCATCATCATCAACCGGAAAAGCTCGCTGCAGCCGAAGGTCTGTTCGAAACGCGTACCTACGCGCCTCTGGCGATCGGCGGCAACGTAGACGAAGAAACCCAAAGTGTGCGGGGAGGTATCGAAATTCCATGGGCGCTAAGCTTTCTTGCGACGAATCACTTTGACGGTGTCGTGCGCGGATTGAACGAATTCCCGAGAGACGAGTGGCCGCCGCTTTACATTCACACTTTATTTAATGCCATGGTCGGCATCGGATCGCTGCTCATCGTATTGTCCTTCGGTCCTCTTGCTTATAGGCTGCTTCTTAAGCGCAAGTATCCGCGCTGGCTGCTTTGGGTATTGGTGACATCGGGACCGCTCTCCATGATCGGCATCGAAACGGGTTGGATTTTCAGCTGTACCGGGAGACAGCCGTGGACGATTTATCATGTTCAACGAACGGCTGAAGCCGCGACCAAAGCGGAAGGACTGGGCATGCTGTTCGTGTTGTTTCTTTCGATTTATGCGATGCTGCTGGTCATCACCTCCGTGGTCATGTGGGTCTATTTTAAGCGGCATCCTGTAGTTCCGGAGCTGCTCAGAGAAGGAGCGTGAGCGGTAATGAGTGATGTAACGCTGGCGATTACGATATTGTGGGTATTCATTTTCGTTTACTCGATTCTTGGTTCTATCGATTTTGGCTCGGGCTATTGGGCTCTCGTTTTTGGCAGGGGTTCCCATACGAAAGCAGGCGATATCGCGAACCGCTTCTTGTCGCCTACGTGGAAAGTAACGAATGTCTTTTTGGTACTTATGGTTGTTGCGCTGGTCGGATTTTTTCCGAAAGCGACATTTACGCTCGGGACGCTGCTTGTGCTGCCCGTGTGCTTAGCGCTCGTCCTGCTTACCATCCGCAGTACATTCATGGTGTACGCTTACTCCATTCGCCGACTGAGCAGAGTGCTGAGCATTGTCTCAGGCGTGACAGGGCTTCTAATTCCTGCATTACTGGTCAGTGTGCTCCCGATTACACTCGGCGGCTTCATCACGATGGTCGATGGAACGCCGCGCTTGAGTTTGCCAGATTGCTCGAATCGCCGACTGAATATGCGCATCTCGGCTTCGGCTTGGCGACGGAATTGTTTCTCTCCGCTTTATTCTTGGCCGATTATGCGAGGGAGTCGCAGGATGAGGAGACTTACCGCGTCTATCGGCGGATGGCGATTCTGCTGGGACCGCTAACGCTGATCATGGCTGTACTGACTACAGTTGCGATGACACCGGAAGCAAGATGGATTGTCGAAGACTTTCAAAAGCAATGGCTGTGGTTCGTACTGTCGGCGGTTGCTTTCATTATCGGGTATTTTGCCTTATGGTGGCCGGGCAAGGAGGGGAAGCATGGATATCCTCGAGTAGCCATGGTGGCCGTAATTACTCAGTATGCTCTAGCCAGCTACGCCTACGGCGCTTCGCATTTGCCGTACATCCTGTACCCGATTCTGACGGTAGATCAAGGGTTTACGAATCATGCGATGTTCCGTTCTCTGTTGATTGGGTACGTGATTAGCACAGCGGTGCTGGTTCCGGTATTTATTTGGTTCTGGAAGCTGTTCCTGAAAGATAAAAGGTATTTAAATCCGAAGTCGGAGTAGTAGACCCAGGGGGAATTCCCTCTCGGGTCTTATTTCATTTCATGGCATGTTCCGCCTGCTTTCTCCATATAGCTGTAAGTAGGAATTGCTTTTGATGCGGGAGGCGGACAAGGTGAACAATGAGTCGACGCTGCAGCAAGTCCATTTGCATATAGAAGGCATGACATGCGCAGCTTGTTCGGCGCGTATCGAGAAAGCTGTAGGCAAAATGGACGGGGTCAGGCAAATATCGGTGAATCTAACGATGGGCCGCGCGGCTCTGCTTATCCATCCAGGTGATACAACAAGCGAACATATCGTACAGCGTATTGAACAATTGGGCTATACCGCGAAGCCTCTGGATCAAGGGGAGAAGAAGCAAAGCGGCATAACCGCCTTAGGTGTCAAGCTTGCTCTATCCGCGCTGCTAACTGTACCGCTTCTATGGGCGATGGTTCGCCATTATGAATTTACCTCGGGGATTTGGATTCCTGAGCTTTTTTGCAGCCGTGGTTTCAGTGGCTATTGGCGACGCCGGTACAGTTTGTCATCGGCTCTTCCTTCTATTTTCAGGCCTATCAAGCGTTAAAAAGCCGCAGTGCCAACATGGATGTTCTGGTTGCGCTCAGTACGACATGCGCTTATCTGTACAGTCATTACATGACGATGATGGCTTTAAAAAGCGGAGATGCCAACCCGCATGCCGTATATTTTGAAACCAGCTCGATGATTATCACGGTCGTTCTGTTAGGCAAATGGCTTGAAGCCTCAGCGAAGCAGCGGAGCATGAAGGCACTCGGGCAGCTGCGCCAGCTTTATACGGATACAGCACTCCTTGTTCGTGACGGGAAGCACCAGACCGTTCCAATCGAGCAGGTGGATATCGGAGACACGCTTCTCATTGTACCCGGTGCCGTAGTCCCTGTAGATGGACAAGTGCTGGAAGGCCGATCGGCCGTTGACGAATCATTCGTTACGGGGGAATCTGTGCCTGCAGAAAAAGGAAAGCTGGACCCTCTTATCGGAGGATCCACGAATGTAGACGCTGCGCTGATGATGAAAGTAACGGCAGTGGGCCGGCATACAGCCCTGGCCAAGATGATTGCCATGATGGAAGAAGCTCAAAGCTCTAAGGCCGATATCCAGCGTTATGTCGATGTCATCGCGGGTCTTTTTGTACCGGCGGTTTTGTTCTTGGCATTGCTTACGTTCAGTGTCTGGTCGTTTTGGTTAATGCCGGGCGACTATGAGAGCGCTTTGTTTAAATCGATGGCTGTGTTGGTGATCGCGTGCCCCTGCGCGCTCGGTCTGGCAACACCAACCTCCATCCTGGTAGGAACGGGTAGAGCTATCAGTGCAGGCATCTTGTTCAAGGAAGGCAAGCATGTGGAGCAGCTAGGACAGGTGGATGTCGTACTTCTGGATAAGACAGGAACACTTACGAACGGTCTGCCCCGTGTAACGGATATTGTGACTGAGTCGGGTCAAGAGCAGCGTCTGATTCGCCTGATCGCCGCAGCTGAGAGAGGGTCCGAGCATCCTTTTGCCAAAGCGATCGTCAAAGAAGCAGTCAGACGAGGCCTTCACGTGAAGGAGGCGGATTCGTTTCAGACAGTGGTAGGCGCGGGTGTCGTGGCTAAAGTGGATCAGCATGACATCGTTGTAGGCTCGAAATCGTTCATGAAAAAGCACGGTATCGTTATCGGAGCTCATGCTAGACTGGCAGACCGATTCCAAGCGGAAGGAAAAACCGTTCTTCATGCTTCGATAGACGGTGTGCATGCGGGGGTCATTGCTATTGCCGACACGTTGAAAACCTCATCGCCGCAGGCGATCAGAAGGCTGAAGAAGCTTCGTACCAAGGTTATCATGGTGACAGGCGATCAGAGGACGACGGCGGAAGCCATCGCTGCAAAGGCCGGTATCACTAGGGTTTATGCAGAGATGATGCCGCAGGATAAAGTACAGCTAATTCATTCCTTTCAACGAAAAGGCAGCAGTGTTGCTATGGTTGGAGACGGGATGAACGATGCGCCTGCGCTTGCCGCTGCCGACATAGGAATCGCTGTCGGAACGGGAACCGATATTGCAAAGGAAGCCGCGGATGTCAATCTGCTGCACAGTGATCTTGGCGGCGTGGCTGACGCGATCGTCATCAGTCGAAAGACGATGCGCAACATCAGGCAAAATCTTGCATTTGCCTTGCTCTATAATGTGCTTGCCATTCCGCTTGCGTTCATGGGCTGGATGGCGCCTTGGATTGCAGGAACGGCTATGGCGCTTAGCTCCGTCTCTGTTGTTGCGAATGCGTTAAGACTTCAGAGAGCTTCGTGGCGAAATTGAAAAGACGGTGATCACCATTTGCTAGGAGGGATTGTGTGAGCATGAGTTTCTGGCTCGTGGCCGCCACCGGCCTGATGGGGGCGCCTCACTGCATCGGGATGTGCGGGGGAACGATGTCTTCCTTGACGATGGAAGCTCGCAGCAGTGCGATGGTCACGATTCTCGCGTATAACAGCGGGAGAGTTGCAACGTATACGCTGCTCGGGGTTGTCATGGGGGGAGCGGGCTCATTTGTCGATGTCGCGGGTGAATTGGCTGGTCTGCAGGGGCTGGCCAGCTTGCTGGGAGGCATCTTTATTTTGCTGTGGACCTACCGTAAATATACGATTCCGATAGCGGAGTGGGGACCGCATCGTATACCTGGGATCAGATCGCAGCTCATCAAGCTAAAGGCAAGCCCCAGCTTCTGGGCTACATTTGTTACGGGAATCCTTATGGGCTTCATACCTTGCGGCCTAACGTACGCGATGGAAATCAATGCAGTAGCGAGCGCAAGCTATCTGAATGGGGGGCTGATCATGCTGGTATTCGGCTTGTCCACCCTACCGGCATTAGCGCTGACAGGGGCGCTCGCCGGTATGATGAAGCACAAGCTCCGCAGCCGAATTACCTATCTCGGGCAGCTTATGGCTTCCGTGATCGGTATTCTGGCTATTCTAAGAGGACTCGCGGCAAACGGATGGATTCCATCCGTTCACCCCTGGCTGTGGTAAATGTCAACGGGCAGCTTTGAACGGGTGTGTGACGTGCAGTGTCTGACCATTCAGCTCGATGTCGACGAGTGCTTCCCAGTCGCCTTCCATGAGAGGGACAGCGTTACCCTGGTAAGCTCCGGGTTCTGTTTGGCTGGCCGTCCCCTCGAATGTGCCGCAAAACATATGCGGCATTTTTAATAGAAAATGAATCGTTGCGTGGGATACGGGATTACCCTGTACATCGGAGATGTGTACCTGGAGCTCGTTATTCTTAAGGATTTGAGCCGGAGCTCGACCAAGCGAAACCTCAATGGAATAGCCGGCCTGCTCGACGGCCGTTATCTCGTTACCGGCCGCGCTGCTTGTTTCGGACTGATCGATGATCAAGTACACAGCCATGAAGATCAGGCCGACGATACACATGATCGCGAACGGGCTTTTTTTCAATATGCTCATCCGTATTCCTCCTCCAGCTGGAGTCATTACATCTGTAATGAATGTATGCAGGAACATAGGCGGATCATGAATACGACCTCTCCGAAAGCTGCGAGGCTGTTCAAGCACCTTTATTTAAAAGTTAAAAAGCAGCCGAATAGCCGGCTGCTTTGCATGGTTGTAGGCTATATTTAGTTTGCGATAAATTCCTGTACCCATTCGCCATTGTAATAGGCTGCACCGATTTTCGTATAGTTCGGACTTAATATATTTTGTCGATGTCCCGCACTGTTCATCCAAGCAGTCATAACGTCCTGCGGAGTCTTTTGACCCATGGCGATATTCTCTCCCGCATACGTGTAACGAATACCGTAAGAGGTCATCATATCGAAAGGTGAACCGTACGTCGGCGATGTATGATCAAAATAATGGTTATTGTACATGTCCTTTGCTTTATCAAGTGCCATTGCCGCAAGTGCAGTATCGCTCGTTAAAGGCTTCAGTCCTGCTTTTGCTCTTTCCTGATTGACAAGTGTAACAACTTGGCTTGCAAAGGCGGATGTGGCAGTCGAAGCTGCCGGAGTGCTAGGTGCTGTCTGCGGCGCAGTGGTTACAGCCTTCTGAGGAAGATTCAGCACCATGCCCTTCCAGATGTTATTTGGATTCTTAACTTGTGGATTGACTTGAATGAGTGAAGTCAAGCTAATTCCTTGACTCTTCGAAATCAGATACATGGTATCATGATCGGTCACTGTGTAAGTGGCCGCGGAAGCCGCGCCAGCACCAATAATCGTCCCAACTGCAAGAATACCGCTTAATAGGGATTTTTTAAAACGCATGGATCAACATCCTCTCTTTATTGGCCTGCGAGGTTAGCTGTCGGGTTCGGGTCAAAGAGCAATCACCCGGCCGGATAACCGGCTTTACCCCAGAAGAATGGTTCCCCCGCGCTTCTTCATTCAGAAGCTTTGGCCTGTATTGGTCTTTCGAGAGGCAATCTTAACATGGCGAACGCGGTAAAGACATCAAATAAAATTTTCCATATGAAAATAAATGTATAAATTTTTTGTAAAGTGAGCATTCTATATTTGTCGGCAAGCAGAGAGGTGTGGTTCCGTTGGAGGCTTTCAGCGAAATACAACCGTTGCATAGAGGACTTTCATACCTGTTATAGCAGGCTGGAGGGGATGTGCTAAAGACACGTACCGTGTTTTACACGCAGATTTACCAAAGGTAAACGAGTAACTGGTTATGTAAAGATACTAATGTGCCGACAAGATAAGGGTCCCAGCCGGGATCCTTTTCTTTCGTTAATAAGCAACCTTAACAAACGCGCTCGCCCTTTTAGGACGACGAAGTCGTTTATCCTTGCCTTCATCCAGAAGATGTAAACAAATAGAACTCTGTCTGCATCAGACCAGAGTTCTTTATCATTTCTTTGTTTAACGTAAATGTTTAGATTGTAGGATAAGCGCTTACAGTTTGCTCTTGATGTCTTTGAGATAGTGTACGATAACCCCAACGCCTCCAACATAGTAAGCGATGAGAAGAAGCCATCCTGTAGGATCGAGAGACATCATGCCAGCCAGCATGTACAATGGGAAAACATAGTACAGCAGGTCTCGCAAGAAACCAAGCACTGGCCCATCAGGCAATTCGCTTGCTTTTACTGAGCGATATAGACCCAGTAAGAACTTGATGCCCATAAGCCCGAGTACCACCCACATCGTGTAAAGCATCCAACCAGTAAGTGTAACTAACATAGAAATCACCTCCTTCCAAGGGGAAGGTTTATGACTCCTTATATCATATGAACAAGCTCGTGCATCGGTGTTGGGCTCTTTCACCATTTCCTTCCAAGATTGAAATAGAATCTTGATTCAATATTTGAGAATACTAGGAGAGAATACCGATAGTTTGGAATAGGAAGGGGAGTATTCAATGAGTGAACAACAATCTTTGGAGCCACATGACCTAGCGGAACAACTGTCGAATGAAACCAATACCCCTTCGACAAGCGCAATGGAAAACAACGACAATGACCTTCACTTGAAGGCTGACAAATCGGCATTTGGAGAAACATCTGCAGACAGCCCCATGGAATTGGAACCGGGATCGGATTCGGAACTGGAAAATGCGGAGGAACCGGCTTGGTTTGATTCGGTCCGCGGAGCTGCAATGATTGCCCGGGATTCGTTCCCGGATCAAATTGATTACTATGAGCCGGATTTGGATGAAACCATCTAGACGTCTGAGTAAACAAGAAGCCTCCTGAACATCTTTCAAGAGGCTTCTTTGGCATGTAGGATTATGAGTTTCATAAATCCGTGCTTAGCGCTAAGAAATGACTTCATAAATTTCCTTATAAATAACTGCATAAACGCTCAAAATAATTGAAAATCGTCAGCTGGGAGGCTTTTTCATGAGTGGCTCAAAGAAACTGTCGAAGAAACTGTCTATCATAGGACTTGGCGGTATTAATGAAATTGGGAAAAATATGTATGTCATTCAATATGCAGATGATATCGTCATTGTCGACTGCGGTTCCAAATTTCCTGATGAAAGTTTATTAGGCATCGATCTTATTGTCCCGGATATTTCGTATTTGCTTGAACATAGAAATAAAGTCAGAGGGATGATTGTTACACATGGGCATGAAGACCACATTGGCGGTATTCCTTATATTTTAAAACAATTGAACATGCCTATTTATGGTACTAGACTGACGCTGGGCTTAATCGCGGCCAAGATGAAAGAAGCGGGAGTATCGGCTCAGATGAGTTTAATCGACGGCGACAGTGACTTGAGACTCGGAGCTGTACGGGCGACCTTTTTCAAAACCAACCACAGTATACCGGACTGCCTAGGCGTCGTATTTCATACTCCGGAAGGTACTGTTGTGCATACGGGGGATTTTAAATTCGATCTCAGTCCAGTCAATAAGCAGTATCCGGATTTGCATAAAATGGCCGAGATCGGCAAGAATGGTGTTCTTGCCCTGCTTTCAGAAAGCACCAATGCTGAACGCCCGGGCTTTACACCGTCAGAGCGGGTAGTTGGTGAGCATATTGCAGAAGCATTTCGCAAAGCGCAAAATAAAATTTTCATTTCAACCTTCGCGTCCAATGTGAACCGGCTTCAGCAGATTGTTGATGCAGCGGAGATGACGAACCGTAAGTTAGTGCTGCTAGGCAGAAGCATGATTAACGTCATACAAACCGCTACCGAACTTGGTTACATACAAATTCCTCCCGGTATGCTAATTGAGCCTGCTGAGGTGAATCGGTTAACGCCAGAAAGGGTTGCTGTCCTTTGCACAGGAAGTCAAGGAGAGCCTATGGCCGCCTTGTCCCGTTTGTCGAATGGCTCATACCGACAGTTTGGCGTATCACAAGGCGATACGGTGATTCTCTCTGCAACTCCTATTCCAGGTAATGAGCGGAACGTCTCACGGATCGTCGATAACCTGTTTCGTTTAGGTGCCAAGGTGATTTATGGCTCAGGTTCCGCCACAGGCATGCATGTCTCGGGCCATGGCAGCCAAGAGGAGCTAAAGCTGATGCTTTCTCTAATGAAGCCAACGTATTTTATCCCCATTCATGGGGAGTACCGGATGCTCTACCAGCATGGTCTGTTAGCCGAATCGGTAGGTGTTTCCGCAAAGAACATCTATATTTTGAATAATGGAGACGTTCTTGATATTGAAAACGGAGCAGCTGTCCAAAGCCGCAAAGTTACGACGGGTAATACGTTTGTGGACGGCTTTGGCATAGGCGATGTAGGAAGCATTGTGCTGCGGGACAGGAAGCATTTGTCGGAGGATGGTATCTTAGTCGTGGTCATGACACTTAGTGATAATAAAATCCTGTCAGGTCCTGATATCATTTCGCGGGGCTTTGTGTATGTTAGGGAATCCGAGGGATTATTAGACAAAGCCAATGAGTTGGTTACGAACAAAATTAATGATCTTCTGCAAGAAAATGTGAACCAATGGAGCACTCTAAAAATAAACATCAAAGAGGTGCTTGGCCGGTTCTTGTACGAGCAGACAGGCCGAAGACCGGTAATTCTGCCGATCCTGATGGACGTTTGAATGAGGCGGATAGGGAACGCTACGGGATCAATGAAATGGTGGCAGCTGTCACTCTTTGGAGTAGCTTGTACGATTGGAACAGGCTACTTTCTTGGTTCTGGAATTGCCATAAAAGTTGGCGGTGCTTCGGTCGTTCTACTATTTATACTTGCGGCATTTGGGACCTATATTGTCTTTGATGTTTTATCCCGTATGACGGCTAAGAATCCTCAGAAGGGCTCATTTCAGGTTTATGCGAGAAAGGCATATGGCAGGTGGGCCGGCTTCAGCAGCGGTTGGGTGTATTGGTGTTCAGAGCTTCTTATCATGGGCAGTCAATTAATTGCACTTTCTTTATTTACAAGAGTCTGGCTTCCCAACATGCCTATGTGGTTGTTGTCAGCAGGATATGCCATCTTAGGAATAACCGTTATTTTACTTGGTACCAAGGCTTTTGAAAGAGCTGAGCATGTGTTTGCTGTTGTGAAAGTATCGGCGATCGTTATGTTTCTGGTTATCGCGGCAGCCGCGTTATTCGGTTGGTTAAAAGGCAATGCTCCCGAGCCTAGGTTCCCGGCCACCTCTCGTGTGATGTTTCCTGGCGGCGGACTCGGAACTTGGTCCTCGTTCATCTATGCCTTCTATGCCTTCGGCGGCATTGAAATCATGGGACTTATGGCGACAAGGTTGAAGAATCCTCAGGAGGCGCCAAAATCAGGGAAAATCATGCTTTTGCTATTAACCTTGATCTATATTGCTTCGTTGGTGCTGGTGTTAACTCTGGTTCCGATTGATCAGATGAATGGGAAGGACAGTCCGTTTCAGATCGCATTAAACAGCTATCAAATTCCCCTAGTCCCGCATATTTTTAATGCAATCCTCATTGTTGCCGGCTTCTCTACCATGGTTGCTTCCTTGTTTGCAGTGACAACTATAATGGTCACTTTGGCCGAGGATCAAGATGCTCCCGGTATTTTTGCAAGGAAGACAAAGGGGAAGCGTAAGGTTCCGCTGCCTGCAATCGGGCTTACGTCAATAGGGATATCCTCCTCAGTCTTCATGGCGTTACTGCTGCCGGAAGAGCTTTTTGAGTACATAACGACTGCAGCCGGGATCATGCTGCTTTATAACTGGCTGTTTATATTATTATCTTCGGGAAGGCTTCTGGATTTATCGGTTTGGGGGAAAATCAAAAGATTTCTAGGAATGGGTCTCATCCTTGCTGCAGTAGGGGGAACATGTTTTCATCCTACAAGTCGTCCAGGATTCTGGATCAGTCTTCTTTTTATAGGGATCATTGGCGTTCTGACCTTCATCGTAGAGCTTGTTCGCAAAAATAATGCAATGGTAATAAGCCTGGAATTCACTCCGAGGAGCAGTTCCAAGCTTCATCCAAAAAAGAGCAAAGATGAGGTGTAAAGCTAACTAATGATCAAAAGAAATGCTTCTTTGCCGAAATGGAGGCCAAATGTAATCAAAGACATCCCCGATACGATTGAAATGATCGTTAATGCTTTCGGTGTCAAAAACCTTCGAAATGTACTGGCTAGAGAAGACATGATCATGTCCCAAATCAAGATGCCTAGGAACATAGCTGCTGTATGAAGGAATATGTCAGGTTTGTTCAGATCTGTGGTCATATCAGCCAAAACCGATCCGTAGATCCCTAACCAGAAAAGTATGGTTAAAGGGCTTGATATCGCCATAGCAAAACCGACAACAAACGATTTCAGCGGCGTTTCATCACTTTGAGTACTCAACGTGGTCATTTTTCCGGCTTTCAGTAAACTTTCAATTCCGGCATACATGAGAACAAAGCACCCAAATAACCATAGAAATGTCTTCATGAACGGCGTAGTTAGAAAATGAATAACACCGAAATAAATCAAAAGCATGAGCAGGGCATCCGCACACATGGCCCCTAAGCCAAGCAGCCAAGCATGTGTAAAGCCCTTCCTTATTCCTTTGTCCAGCTGCGCGGCATTAATGGGGCCGATTGGAGCCGCGAGCGACAAGCCAAGAAACATAAAGCTGAAGATGGTATGCATGTTCATGCTCTCCTATTCGGCAAGATAAAGTCATGAACAAGATATTCAGAAGGGACAGCTTGTATGCTATCTGAACGATACTTTCATCTGTCAGTAACCAGCATTTAAAAATGCGCAGCATTGGCTGGGGTTAGTAGCCCGCATCCGCGCTGCGCATTTCATATTTATTCGTGAGAAACGATAAGCTCAAGCGTTCCGTCTAATTGGAAAGCTTCAAATCCAAGAGGTAATAGGAAGTGATCGCCTTTTGTCAGTTCATATGAAACTTGACCGGCTATCAATTTGCCTTCACCGGACAGCACGCTGAAGATGGTGAACTTGGCAGGCGCTTCAAATGAAGAAGGTCCGTCCACGTTCCATTTCTGAACTGTAAAGAAGGAATTGGACACATAGGTGACAACCTGCGTCTGTCCAACTGAATCTGTGCGGTACTCGGTGGTTGCCGAAGCGTGAGGAACAGTCGTGACCTCAATCGCTTTGTCCAGGTGCAGCTCGCGGAGGTTGCCTTCGGCATCCCGGCGGTCGTAATCATAAACCCGGTAGGTTGTATCGGAGCTTTGTTGTGTCTCCAGCACAACAATGCCTTTGCCCAGGGCATGGATGGTTCCGCTCGGCACATAGAAGAAATCGCCGGCCTTCACCGGAACACGCTCCAGCAGCTCGTCCCATTGGCCCTGTTGAATCATCGTTGTGAGCTGCTCTTTCGTCGCGGCTTTATGCCCATAAATGATTTCCGCGCCGGGCTCAGCGTCCACAATGTACCAGCATTCTGTTTTGCCTAGCTCGCCGTTCTCGTTCGCCATCGCATAAGCGTCCTCAGGATGAACTTGAACGGATAGATCGTCCGAAGCATCGAGGATTTTGGTCAGCAGCGGGAATTTAGCGGCGTTGGAGCCGAACAGCTTGGGATGTTTCTCCCATAGATCTCCTAGCATCGTTCCAGCGTATTCGCCATTTACGACTACGCTCTGACCATTCGGATGGGCGGATACGGCCCAGCACTCACCTGTTTGCTCGGAAGGGATCTCATAGCCGTACAGGTCGCGAAGCTTCGTACCTCCCCAAATACGGTCTTTAAAAACAGGCTTCAAAAAAATGGGTTGCATCGATAGTTCCTCCAATATGTAATTAATAGTTCACATGAACAAGCGCTGCTGCTCCGACAAGTCCTGCATCTGTTTGCAGCTGAGCCGGAACGATTCGTGTATGGCGTCCGCCTGGGTTAAGCGCATGTGCTGATACATAGGATCTGACAGCTTGAAATAGCGGTTCTCCAACTTGTGAGACACCTCCGCCAATAACGATGGTATCGGGATCGAGAATGTTAATCAGCGATACACAGCCCATGCCTATATATTGATACAATTTGTCTACTAATTCAACCATATTTTGGTCACCTTCATTGGCAAGATCAAACACTTCTTTGGAAGTGACGGTTCTGCCAAGGAACTCAGAAGCCTGTCTGGCGATGGCGGTACCTGACGCTACCCATTCCCAGCAGCCAAGCTGTCCGCATACACAGCGGCCGGCAGAAGGATCAATGACCATATGCCCGGCGTCGCCGGCATTCCCGCTAGCTCCTGTCAAAAGCTTGCCGTGCAAGTAGATGCCCGAACCAATCCCCGTGCTGATCGTGACGAACACAAAATGATGGCTATCCTTCGCGGCTCCGATCCATTTTTCCGCAAGTGTAGCTGCGGTTGCATCATTTTCCATACGGATCGGATAGGGCAGATGCCGCTCGAGCTCCTTCACAAGCGGGAAATCCTGCCAGCCTGGCAGGTTAGGAGGGCATGTGATCCGGCCTCCTGCAGGATCAAGCGGTCCAGGTGCGCCAATACCGATGCCGAGTATGGATGAATCTTCAATCGAATGTTGGTGCAGCAGTTCTTTCACTGCAGCTGCTATCTGCTCCACCATTTGGGGAGGAGAGATGCTTAAATCGGTCTTGATCGTGTGTTTAGCAGCTATGGTGCCCTGCTCATCAACGATTCCAATTGCTGTCTTTGTTCCGCCTATATCAATGCCAATCGCTAATTTCAAGGATGTTCCCTCCAGAGTCATATGGTTACTTGACAAAACTTGATAAAATGAATAATGTCAAGTTACAATAATTGTAGCATAGGTGGAAGGATTTGAACAACATGGCGAGGCCCAAAAAAGTCTCTATGCAGGACATTGCTCAGTACTTGGGCATATCGAAGAATGCCGTTTCCTTAGCGCTTTCGAACCGAAAAGGCGTGAGCGAAGAGTTGAGGCAGCAGGTGCTGCAAGCTGCAGAAGAGCTCGGCTATGACAAGCACATCGGACAGGACTTAACCGGCAAGCAAGAGCATAGCGCGGTATTGATTCTTGTGCCGGAGCGAATTATGAGCTATGAAGATAATGAGCACTTTTTGTTTTATCATGATTTGATATGGGGATTGGAGCAAAAGCTTAGGGACCAAGGCTTCAGCGCTGTTATCCAAAGAATCAGCCTACAGATGGAACAGAGCCTGTTCCTACCCGAGCTGACTCACTCCATTAACTTTGATCGCGTTATTCTCTTCGGAATTGTGAGGGAGGAGTACGCAAGGCTGGTCCAACAGAAGTGGAGTAGCTTGCTTATGTTCGATTCTTTCTATCGCAGCGTTCCCGGACCGGCTGTTACTTCAGCTAATGTAGAGGGGGCCTATACGGCGGCCCAGTACCTGCTTGATCAATGTCACCGGAGAATCGGCTTTATCGGTCCGGTTCATCTGACGACTAGTCATGAGGAGCGTTGGTTCGGCTTTTGGAAAGCTCTTAGCGAACAGAGCGTAATGGTAGATGAATCGTGCTGTTTGCTGGAGTCGAAAGGATTTCACCACACAGAGGAAGAAATCAGGCATTTTCTGGATACGTGCGGGCACCTTCCAACGGCCTTCTTGTGCGGAAATGATCGAATTGCACTACTGCTCATGACAGAGCTGCAAACTCGTCAGATCCGGGTGCCGGAGGATATTTCCGTTATCGGTTTTGACGGGTTGGACATGTCGGCATCCTCTGAACCGCCGCTGACAACGATGAAGGTCGATAAGAACGGAATGTGCGAAGCTGCGGCTAGGTGGCTCCAGATGGAAACCGGACGGAAAGAGGCTCCGCCCAATATGAGATGGTACGTGCCAGTCTCATTGATCGCACGGAGCTCAGTGAAAACATTGGTATGACAAAGGGCCATGGAATCAACCCTGCTTTATAGAATGCCTGAGGGACGTAGAATCGTCCCTCTTTTGCTTCCGATAGTCCTTGGGGACAACGCCTTTGATTTCCCGAAAAATACGCGAAAACGTTTTGTAGGAGCCATAGCCTACTTCTAGCGCGATTTCGGCCACGCTCATATCGGTGGAAGCAAGCAAGCTGCAAGCATGACGCAGCCGTAGATCATGAAGAAAATAGACAAAGCTTTGACCTGTCGTTTGTTTAATTACTTCGCTGATTCGAGACACACTCATGGAGAATTGTTCGGCCAACTCGGAAAGCGATAATTCTTCCTGATAATTTCGATGTATGTAATGAATGATCGGCCAGATGGAGGTAAGCTTGGGCATTGGATATGCCGCTTCAGTCCGTTGTTGCTGGCCTGTTTGTCGCACCCGGTCAAACCGGACCAAGATTTCCTTCAGCTTCACTTGCAGCATGGTTCTGCGCCAAGACTCGTCTCCCAGATATTCTTCGAACATATCTTCCAGCAGCTTGACCATGCGGATCTGCTCGTGCGGGCCGAGTTGTACAAAAGGAGGGAGCGGGTTGATCTCATTGAATAGCCCCGACAAGCCTTCATCGGCCCCCGGCTCCATCAGCAGATCCATACTGAACATGCAGTTATACAGCACTAAGGTACTGCCCGGATCTGTGAACAGTTCGTGTACCTGGTAGGGAAGCACGAAGGTAAAGGTTCCGGGAGACATGAGATGCTTGACACCGTTAATGGTCTCAGCCCCATGACCTTCAATCACATAGGAAAATTCCAAAAATCATGGCGGTGTGCAAAATATCCCCGCTCCAGCCGATTCAAGCTTATATGCAAGGGTGAAGCTGTGTTCATATTTGGGTACGTTTTCAAATAAGCGGGAAAGTAGGTCATAGATTGCTCGGCTCCTCCGAAAAAATGGGACATTTTTCGAAAAACAAGGTACGCTTTTTTCTTCCTTTTATTCTACCATAAATATCAGAAGTGCATCTCGGGCCAGATTGAAACGAGCACATCCCGGTATGCACTGAGAATGTGAATCGTAGACACAGAACAGGGAGGAAATAAGAATGGCAGCAAATCAAAAAGTACGAATTGGCATCATCGGCGCAGGTAATATTGGTGGTGTACATATTGAACAATTTTCCAAGCTGGCTGATCAATGTGAAATCACCGCGATCACGGACGCTTACCTGCCTCTTGCTGAGTCTAGAGCTAAAGCCAACGGCATTGCCCAAGTCATGGCTACGCCTGAGCAGCTAATTGAAAGCGCTGACGTGGATGCCGTCATTATCGGAGTACCGAATCAATTCCATGCTCCACTCGCGTTACAAGCGATTCAAGCGGGCAAGCATGTGCTGCTCGAAAAGCCGATGGGTATCAATTCCGAAGCGGCGCGCCAAATTTATGAAGCAAGCAAGGCTTCGAATCAAGTCGTTATGATCGGACATCAAATGCGCTGGGAAGCCGTGCCGATGCAAATCAAGGAGCAGATTGATCGCGGTGAGCTTGGTCATATCTATAACGCTAAAGCGGGTTGGTTCCGCCGCAAAGGGATACCCGGTTGGGGAACATGGTTTACACGGATGGATCAATCGGGCGGCGGCCCGTTAATTGATATTGGTGTGCATATGCTTGATCTGGCGCTTTACTTGATGGGCAATCCCAAGCCCGTATCGGTATACGGCTCAACTTACGCAGAGTTTGGTCCCAAGCGTAAAGGGATTGGAAATTGGGGCAAGCCGGACTGGAACGGCGTATACGATGTAGAAGATCTGGCTACCGCGCTGATTAAAATGGACAATGGCAGCACACTGTCTCTCGAGGTGAGCTGGGCCGTTCACATGGACACCGACAATACGCCGTTTGTACATCTTATGGGCTCGGAAGGCGGGGCAAGCTATAGAGGAGCTAGTGGTAAGCTTCTGACGGAAAAGTTCGATCGTGCGATTGATACGGATTTATCCCGACCGGAACACGATGAAGGCGAACGCATAAGGCTTAGCCGGCATTTCCTGGAGTGCATCAAGGAAGGCAAGCAGCCGATCACATCCGCGCTTACCGGATATACAAACAATTTGGTGCTGGATGCGATTTATGAATCTTCTCGGACAGGGAATGAAGTCAAGCTGAATTGGAATGCAGAATCGTAGGAGGGATCGCAATGCTCAAAGGATTAACCCGCGCGGGTCTCGGGTCCATTCATAGTGACGAGCGAATGATTGAACTGGCAGCCGAGTACGGCTTTCAAGCTGTCGACCTGGATGCCCTTGGACTCATAGAGCGCCACGGAATCGAAGGGGCTAGAGAACTGCTGTTGAGGCACAACATTGTCATAGGCGCCATTGGCCTGCCGGTCGAATGGCGAGGGGCGGAAGAGACGTTCCGTGAAGGGCTAAGCAAGCTGACGGCAGCAGCTGAGGCAGCGTCACAGCTGGGCTGCAGGGCATGCTGTACCTACATTTTGCCTTCAACGGATCTGAAGGCGGCGCATTTTATGGCGCTAGCCACGAGGCGTTTGCGTGTATGCGCTCAACTTTTAGCTTCCTATGGTATGAAGCTGGGTTTAGAGTTTGTAGGTCCTCATCACTTGCGAACGCAATGGGCGAATCCGTTTATTTGGACTGTGGAAGAGACACTGGATTGGATCGAGGCGATCGGGGAGAGAAATGTCGGTTTACTGTACGATTCGTATCACTGGTATACTAATGGTTTAACAACTGCTGATATCCTGAAGCTTCATGCCGATCAAATCGTACATGTCCATATCAATGATGCGCCAGATGTTCCCGTCGAAGAGGCGTTGGATAATGGACGAGTGTACCCTGGCGAGGGAGTGATTGATCTGGCAGGCTTTCTTCATGGACTTCATTCAATCGGTTACCAAGGAGTGGTCGCACAGGAGATCTTATCTTCGGCGGCTCCCACAGAGTCTCCGGAGATGCTGACACTGCGCTCCAAAGCAGGGTTCGATAAGGTGTTCGCGGCAGCAGCTGAACAGGATCGATGGCAAGAGAAATAGCAATTGAAAAGAAATGTGCCTGAACCCACTATGCTAAAATCCATATATAACAAGAATTCGATTTTAGTGAGAAGGGGAAATCCACATGCCAGCAAACAAACAAAAAATAAAAACCATAGCCTACTGGGTGACCACCATTCTGGGGCCGGCGAGCTTCGTTATGGGAGGCTACTTGTTCACAACACACGGCGCACAGCAGGTAGAAACGCTGCAGCACCTTGGTTATCCAGTCTATGTGTTAACTATGTTAGGTATATGTAAATTGCTGGGAGTCATCGCGATTCTGGTTCCGCGTTTTCCGCGTTTGAAGGAGTGGGCGTACGCCGGATTTTTCTTTGATCTTGCCGGCGCAGCAGCGTCTCATGCTTTCTCGGGAGAAAGTCTCTTCGTCATCATCCAGCCGCTCGTCTTCCTGGTGCTGGTCATGGCTTCGTGGGCGCTGCGTCCTGCCAGCCGCAAATTAGCGTCTAAATAAGTTGGAAGTAAAACCAAATAGCGTTCAATCCAATGAGGTCTCCGTTTTCGATAGCGGCAGACCTCATTTTGCATTCGTGAAACAAGCTCATGTCGATTATACTTGCGGCAAGAAACCTGAAAAATGGTGACCACAGCTAAAATTTGAAGCCTTACATGACAAAAGGAAAAGGCATACAATTGACAATATGAAAATGCTTACACAATAGTGAAGGTTTTGGAGGTGCAGCGAGATTGAACACAAATAGTGATATCCCCCTGGTACAGCAAGAGTCGCAAACAGCGAAGCGCACATCCTCTAAGCTGTTTAAGAGGCTGTATTCACAGCGATACTTACAGGCTATGGCGCTTATTGGGATCGTGTGGATGCTCATCTTTAACTACGCTCCGATGTACGGAATTATCATTGCATTCAAAGATTTTGATATCATCAGGCCGGTTTCGGAGGCTCCATGGTCAGGTTTGGAGCACTTCAAGGAATTCTTTGAGGATGAAAATTTAGTTTCCGTCATAAAAAACACGCTCGGGATGAGCCTGCTCAAGCTGATAATCGGTTTTCCGCTGCCAATCGCGTTTGCCTTGTTTTTGAACGAGCTAAGATCGGTACGATACAAAAAATTCGTCCAAACAATTTCTTACCTGCCGCACTTTCTCTCCTGGGTTATCCTTGGCGGGATTCTGGCTACTTGGCTGGCTGACGTCGGGATTATCAATGATTTGCTCATTGCCTTGAAGGTCATTAAGGAGCCGATTTCTTATCTGGCCGAGCCGAAATACTTCTGGGGCATCGTCGTTACCTCCGATATATGGAAGGAGCTGGGCTGGTCAGCGATTATCTACTTGGCCGCCATTACGGGCGTATCTCCAGAAATGTATGAGGCAGCAACGATTGACGGGGCAGGACGTTTTCAGAAAATGTTCTACGTGACGCTTCCTTCTATTAAAGGGACGATTACGATTTTGTTTATTCTCGCTGTCAGCGGGATTCTGAATTCCAATTTTGATCAAATCCTCGTACTCAAAAATCAGCTGAATGAAAGCGCAAGCAGCGTAATTGATGTCTACGTGTATCAAGTCGGTATCAGTCAAAGCCGTTATTCCTACGCCACGGCAGTAGGGCTGATTAAATCGATCATCTCGCTCATTCTACTGTTATCAGCCAACTCGATTACCAAACGATTGAATAACACTTCATTATTTTAAAGGAGGTGGACAGACATGTTCTCACTTAAACGCAAAACCCTTCAAGAGGCGTTGTTCGATCAGTTTAATAATCTACTCATGCTTGTAATCTGCTTCGCCACGTTATATCCAATCTGGTATGTGCTCGTCAATTCGTTCAATGACGGCAATGACGCCATGAGAGGCGGTATTTACTGGTGGCCTAGGATGTTTAGCATAGATAGTTATACGGCTGTATTTGCCAATGACGGCATTATGATGGCCATGGGTGTGACAGTCGCTAAGACGTTTGTTGGTACGGTCATTCACGTGCTCTTTACCGCCATGGTGGCTTATGCTTTTTCTCGCAGAGAGCTCATCGGCCGCAAGGTATACATGATGATCGGCACCATTACGTTGTTTTTCAGCGGGGGACTCATTCCTACTTTTTTATTGATTCGGGATTTAGGGATGCTTGACAGCTTCTGGGTCTATATTATTCCTGCCATGTTCAGCTTCTTCGATCTCATTATCTTTGTATCCTTCTTCCGGGAAATTCCCGATGCATTGGAGGAAGCGGCTAAGATTGACGGTGCGAATGATTTCAAGATTTTTTACCAAATCATCTTACCGGTATCCATGCCCGTGGTTGCTACGATTGCATTATTTCACGGCGTTTATCAATGGAACGATTATTTTACCGGCATGATCTACATTAATAACACCGATTTGCAGCCGATTCAAACTTACCTCTACCGCGTTGTGGCGCAGTCAAGCTCCAATCAGATTGCTGCTGCAGCTACTGGCGATTTAGCGAGAACCGTATCCTCGCAATCGATTAAGCTTGCTACGATGGTTGTCACGACCGTGCCGATCGTACTGGTGTATCCGTTCATGCAGAAGTATTTTGTAAAAGGTTTCATGATTGGCTCGGTGAAGGGCTGATCCGTTCAGCAGGGTGAAAGTCTTTGTTTTTGACAGAGATTGAACATACCATTATGATTCAGAAAAGGGGTAAAGTACATGAGAAAACCACGTAAAACTTTAACTACGCTGTTAGCGTTGGTTACAGCCTTCTCCATTACGGCTTGTTCGACCAGCGGCAGCGGCAGCGCTCCCAGCAGTGCAGAACCTTCCAAAGCGGCGGATCCTGCGGCACAAACGGCAGCCCCCGCGGTCAACGCGGATGAGCCCGGCTGGAAATCCGATACGAAGCCGATTACCTTCGACTGGTATCTGAATTTCTCCTGGTTTCCGAA
This sequence comes from Paenibacillus hexagrammi, assembly GCF_021513275.1. NCBI lineage: Bacteria > Bacillati > Bacillota > Bacilli > Caryophanales > Paenibacillaceae > Paenibacillus > Paenibacillus hexagrammi. The sequence goes on from NZ_CP090978.1 coordinate 1,725,119, forward strand.
CAAATGGGGCGTAGACGCTACATCTCAATACATTACGAAGAAAACCGGCGTAAACATCAATTTTATCGTTCCTGCAGGCAATGAAAATGAAAAGCTGAACACCATGATTGCTTCCGGTAAGCTGCCTGATTTCATTACACTCGGCTGGTATGAGGATGCCGTGAAAAAGATGATCGAAGGCAAAATGGTACTTCCGCTGAATGAGCTTGCCAAGCAGTACGACCCGTACTTCTTCAAAGTCGCAGACCCGGCTAAGACATCCTGGTATACACAAAAGGATGGCAACTTCTACGGCTATCCGAATGCGTCCTCTTCTCCGCAGGATTACAAGAAATACGGTGAAAACTTCGTTTCTAATCAGACATTTATGGTACGCAAGGATATGTACGAAGCGCTCGGCAAACCGGATATGAGCACACAAGAAGGTTTCTTGGCTGCGCTTAAAGCAGCTAAAGAGAAGTTCCCTGAAGTCAACGGACAACCGCTCATTCCGCTGGGGCTTCACGAATTTAACGAGGTGGGTAACTATTCCCTGCTGGCCGGTGACCAGAACTCGTCGATGCTGCAAAACTTCCTGTCCATCCCATACGAAAAAGACGGCAAGCTATACGACCGTTCCACAGATCCTGAATTTGTAAGCTGGCTCAAAACATTCCGCAAAGCGAATGAAATGGGGCTTCTGGCTAAGGATATCTTTATCGACAAGCGTCCTCAAATGGAAGAAAAAATTGCGCAAGGCCGTTATTTCGCGATGCTGTACCAGCGTTCCGATATGGCGAACCAGAACATCTCGCTCTATCAAAAGGATCCGAACAAGGTCTACATTGCTGTTGACGGACCTGCAAACTCCAAGAAAGACGCTCCGACCCTGGCAGGACCTGGGATCTCCGGTTGGACGGTAACGCTGATTTCCAAAGATGTCAAAGATAAAGCTAGAGCGATTAAATTCCTGAGCTACTTGATCAGTGAAGAAGGCAACAAAGATCTGTACCTTGGCGAGAAGGGCGTCAGCTACGATACGATTAACGGCAAAGATCAATTCAAGCCGGAAGTGCTGGATTTGATGAACAAAGACCGCTCTGCATTTGATAAAAAATACGGCTCCTCCTTCACATTCTGGATGCTGATGGATACCAACATGAATCTGCAGTGGGCTCCGCCAAGCGTAGAGCCGATCAAACAGCCGGAAGAGTGGACCAAGGGCAAAACGAAGAGCTTCTCTCAATATGATAATATCAATCCTACCGGGACCTCTGAGGAAGGAATGGCGCATACGAAGATCGGTCAACTATGGGGCAAAGCCCTGCCTAAGCTGCTGCTTGCCAAGTCCGACAGCGAATTTGACCAAATTTTTGATAAATACCAAAAAGACCGTGATGCTGCCGGCTTTGCTAAGGTCAGAGATTATCAAGAGCAAGCGTTTGAAGCCAATAACAAGAAGATCGCCGAATTCTCGAAATAATTCCTTGCTGTACAGCTGTAAGCCCGAGAGCCCGCTAACACGGGTGCTCGGGTTTTTCGCATCAGATTTTATGCGCATCCGTCTGAATTTGTATTATGATAGGATTACAGAGAATGGAAAGGCTGGATGTGCCATCATGATCAAAGTCTTGCGTAAAGGTAGAAAACAGCTCGCAGAAATGACAGATCGGGTTTCGATACAAACCAAGCTAATCTCCGCTTATATCATCATCATCTTAATCCCGATCATCCTATTCGCATGGTATTTATTTAACGAATTTTATAAGAATACGATTCAGGATACGCTTAAAAATAATCAGTACGCACTGGAAAGCGAAAAGTCCAGCATCTTGAATAACGTTGAAATCATGGGGCGGGCGGCGCAGCTAGCCATCGTTGACAGACAAGTCATTGATTATTTGACAAATCCAAGAGAGCTGGATGTTTCCGAGCTTGTTGATTTCAATCTGAACATCTTTCCGAACTTGCAGCGGCTTATGTTCAATAACCCTAATATCGCTAATGTCCGGCTGTACACGGATAATGCGAATATGAAGGAAATATGGCCTGTTATCTTTAATGAAAACCGCATCTCCTCAAGAGCCTGGTATCAGGATGTGCTCGCCCGCAAAGGGATTGTGTGGTGGGAAGTGTTAAAAGACGAGAAAGATATTATGAATCGTTATGATACGGAAAATGAAGCGACGTCAACCTATGTCTCTCTGCTTAGGGAAATATCGCCGAGCGGTAAGCACGTGGGTATTTTGGAAGTCGATATGTTAATCGATAAATTTTTTCAGAAGACCTTCAGCCATATACAAGACGGCCAATCACAAATGCTTGTCATAGATCGGGATATGCGTATTTTTGGAGCGGCGGATAGTCCGTTTTTGGGGCATATGGATCTGGACCGATTGCGCGAGGAATGGGTAAGCCACTCCAAAGAGGATGGCTCGGATTTTACATTTACCGCCGGAGACACACCGTATCTCGTGCTATCAACGTCAATTAAGCCTCTGGATGCCTACTTGCTCAACATTGTGTCATTGAAGGATTCGGTTACTCGCATTCAAAAGACACGAAATTTGTTCATTGCAGCAGCCATTATTCTCATTGCGCTCATGTCAGTGATCACTTATTTTCTGCAGTCTTTGATTTTGAAGAAGCTGCATATCTTGAGAGATTCTATGAAAAAAGTGCGCAGAGGCGATCTCAATGTACAAATTGATATCGACGCAGGCGGGGAAGTGGGGGAGCTGGCGCACCATTTTCGGCAAATGATGAAGAAGATGAACGAGCTGATCGTCGAAGCTGTAAATAAACAAGCGGCAACGAAAGAGGCGGAGTTAAACTCGCTGAAGAACCAGATCGATGCCCATTTCTTATACAATACACTTGAAAACTTGAAAATGATGGCGGAGGTAGAAGGGCAGTTTACGATATCTGATGCGTTAACCTCGCTAGGCGCTATGATGCGCTATAGTTTGAAGTGGTCGAGTGATCATGTTCGGCTCCGTGATGAGATTCAGCACATTCAGAACTATATTGCCATTATGAATATTCGCTATGATGATAAAATCAAGCTGAAGCTGGATATACCGGAGGGCTATCTCGAGCAGGAGGTGCTGAAAATGTCTTTGCAGCCGCTAGTCGAGAACGCAGTTAAGCATGGGATGGTCACCGATCGAACCCGGCGGGATGGACTTGTGATCTGGATTCGGGCTTGGGTGAGCGAAGATTACATGCTCATTGAGGTTGAGGACGATGGAGCCGGTATGACGGAGCGGAGGCTGAGGGAGCTGCATGAGCGAATGACGATGGAGGACACCGTTTTTGATCAAAAATACGGTCACTCCTCTTCAAATGATCGGGAGGGTAACGGAATCGGCCTGCGTAATGTCATGCAACGAATTACCATGTATTATGGTAACGAGAACGGAATCAAGGTGGAAAGTAAAGAAGGAGCTTACACGCAAGTGAGGATCAAGCTGCCTTATCTCATATTATCCGGAGGAATGTCTGCAGATGAGAAAAGTGCTTATCGTTGACGATGAAAAGAACATTCGGCTGGGCCTTAAAGCGATGATCGAACGGGAATTCCCCGGATTGTATGAATTCAGCTTTGCCGAAGACGGTCAGGAAGCGCTGGATAAGCTGATCGGCTCGGATATCGACGTGGTCATCACAGATATACGTATGCCGATCATGGACGGGATCGCGTTAATCAACCACATTCAGGAGTTTGATCCCAAACCGGCTGTCGTCATACTAAGCGGTCATGATGATTTTCAATATGCCAAGGAAGCGATTCGCTGCGATGTGAAGGATTATTTGCTGAAGCCGATTATCCGGGATGAATTGTCGCGCACGCTGCTGCGGATTGAAAAAGACCTGCAGCAGAAGGAACAAGTGGATCAGCAATTGACCAATTCCATGCAGCAGCAGGAAGCTTTTCAAGAAAGTCAGTTTCATTATTTGCTCAATCACCCGCATCTGGCTGATATCGAGCTCCATCAGAAGCTCCAGCAGATTGATATGCTGTGGCTTAGTGGCGGCTTTCAATTGGGAATCTTGAAGTACAAGGGCTCTATTGAAGGAATGGGCCACACGGAGCTGTCCGCACGTATCCAAGCTGAGCTCAGCAATGTACCGGAGCCCTTCCGGTATCCCAGAGCATTTACATTTGATAAAGAAAATCAGCTTGTTCTCATCGCGAAGCACCGGGAGCTGTTTCAATTTTTGGCGGAACGTATTGCTGGCTCGGGTTATTTTGCTTATAGTATGGGGCTGAGTTCCTATGGGTCAGGCTCGAATTGGCTGCATACGGCGTACGAGGAGGCACTTCTTGCTCTCAAATATACGTTCCTGCAATCGGGGCCCGGCATTATCAGGTACGAAAATATTGGACAGAAAAGCAAAGATTTTGCCGTCCCGATGGAAACCATTAAAAAAATCGCCAATATGCTAGGTACCGGCAGAAATAAGGAAATGAAAACGCTCCTCCTGGAACTGCTGGATATGAAGACGGTGTCCCGGTACGACATCAGCTATTTGGAGGCGCTCAGTCAAGCATGTAACGAGCATATTTTTGATAGAGTGTTTCACATCTACGGAGGGGAATCGGTAGAAATTCTTCGTCTGTTCAAAAAGGTCGGAGATATTCACCATTTTCATTTTTTTCATGATTATTTTCACAGTATTGAAGGTCTGCTCTATCGATTGAATGAATATGTGTCCACGGTGAAATCGTTCAGTATCGATCATAAGGAAATGAAAAAAGCAGTTCTCTTCATGCAGGAAAATTACCACAAGGATTTGAATATGACCATCGTATCCAACTATGTATCCCTGAACTACTCTTATTTCAGCCAGGCATTTAAGGAGTACACAGGAGACAGCTTCGTTAACTACCTTAAGAAATTACGGATTGACAAGGCGAAGGAGCTGCTTGAGACTACCGACCTGAAGGTTTATGAGATCAGCGAGAAGTCCGGCTTTGAGAATACCAAGCATTTCAGCCGCGTATTTAAGGAGATGGAGGGTGTGACGCCTCAGGAGTATCGGGAGCAGCGTGAAGTGATGCGCTAATCCTGTCACCTTGGGGCGAGATTTAGCGGTTTCTGCGGTTGCCCGGGAAATACCCCAAGCTCAATGCGCAATAGAAAGGAATATCGTTTATGAATAGAATGTTTAGAGAATATGTGATCAGCTCCGATAAGTCGCTCCTTCAGATCGATGCGATTGCATCCTTCTTACGCAGAAGCTATTGGGCGGGGGAAAGAGCACTCGGTACGATTGAGAAATCTATTGAAAACTCCATGTGCTTCGGTGTATATCATGAGGACAAGCAAATTGCATTTGCAAGGATCGTTACAGACTATGCAACCATGTATTATTTGGCGGATGTGTATGTAGATGAGCAATATCGGGGACAAGGGATCGGAAAGGCGCTCGTGCAGGAAATTATTCATTGTGAAGAATTACAAGGACTGACCGGTTTACTTGGTACGAAGGACGCTCATGAGCTGTATGAGCAGTTCGGTTTTGAGCGCGATGCCGCGCGGTTTATGAGAAGAGCAGCGAGGTAATCTGATGAAGCTGGACACATGAGTAAAACAATCATCAAGTCGGGAGGTGAAGCTGTATGACATTCGGAGAACGTCTACAGGAGCTCAGAAAAGAGCGTGAGATGTCGCAGCGAAAATTGAGCGATAAATCCGGCGTTAGTTACTCACTGCTAAATGCCATGGAAGTCGGTGAAAGAACGCCAACGAGGGAAGCGATCCTATCGTTAGCGAGAGCGTTACAATGCCAGGACGCTGATGAGTTATTGCGACTTGCAGGGTATGAGTGAATTACTTAACGGTATAAATTTTGATACTACATTACATAAATGTGCGTACTTCCATTTTGTGTCATACTCTTTATAATCGTAAATAGATGTCGCGATGAACATTCATCGGACACGATTATGAATGAAAGAAGGTTATACACTTATGGCAAATGTACAGGAACAAATTATAAGCGCGTTCCAATTCAGACATGCGTGCAAGGAATTCGATCCGGCGAAAAAAATCAGCGATGCGGATTTCGCGTTTATTTTGGAAACAGGACGCTTGTCTCCAAGCTCCTTTGGCTTTGAGCCTTGGAAATTTGTGGTGCTGCAAAATCCGGTGATCCGTGAGAAGCTTCTTCCTATCTCTTGGGGAGCGCAGAAGCAGCTGCCGACCTCCAGCCATTTCATCATCATGCTCTCCAGAACCAAGGAGGATTTGACCGCTGATTCCACTCATATCCGGCATATGATGCAGGATGTGCAGCAGCTTCCCGAAGAAGTGCAAAAGGGCAAAGAAAGCATGTTTGCCAAATTCCTTGAATCCGATTTCGATCTACTTGGCAACGAAAGAGCTATGTTTGAGTGGGGAAGCCGCCAAACCTACATTGCACTTGGCAATATGATGACGGCTGCAGCCCAAATTGGCGTTGATTCCTGCCCGATCGAAGGCTTCGACAAGGAGAAAGTCGAGCAGTTGCTTCGTGAGGAAGGGATTCTAAAGGGCAATTATGGCGTAGCTTGCATGGTTGCCTTTGGCTACCGGGTGAGGGAGCCTCGTGCGAAGACAAGACGCTGCAAGGAAGAAGTCATTCAGTGGGTTAATTAATAGAGAGACAGCCTATCGTGTGCATAGGCTGTCTTTTGCCTTTGCAGTACACTGTGCGCTGCTCTTATGAGGCTTCCTTCTGCTGCATCAGCCTGGCGTCACGGGGCAGGAAGAAGGCGCAAAGTCCCAGCAGCGGAAGGAATGCGCATAGCTTGATTGCGAAAGTGACGCTGGTCATATCGCTGATCCATCCAAGCAGCACGGAGCCAAGACCGGCCATGCCGAATGCCAAGCCGAAGAACAATCCGGACACCGTGCCGACATGATTCGGCATCAGCTCCTGCGCATAGACGATAATGACGGAGAAGCCTGACATGAGGATTAAACCTATGGCGCAGCACAATACGAAAGCAACTCCAGACGAGACAAAAGGCAGCAGCAGCGAAAACGGAGCGGTCCCCGCGATCGAGATCCAGATCATCGTTTTACGGCCAAAACGATCCGCCAGCGGCCCCCGAGCAAGGTACCGACCATCCCCGCGAACTGAAGTGCAAACAAACACAGCTGTGCGCGTGATATTGGGAGGTTGTAATGCTCGATAAAATAAAAGGAATAAAAGCCTGTCATACTGGCAATATAGACGAATTTGGAGAAGAGCAGGGCAATTAAGACAGCCATGGCTCCGACAATAAATTTTGTCGTATGCGGCGAACGCGCACGTTCAACAACAGCTGCGGCACTTGTCGAGCGTTTAGCCGAGCTGTAGGCTAATTGATCTGCATACCATCTGCTTATGATCAGTTGTACAGCAATGCCGATCACAGCTGCAATGGTGAACCACAGGAAGCCCTTTGGCCCATGCGGCATGATGATGAAGGCAACAAGCAGCGGTGCAAGTGCTTGGCCGGTGTTGCCGCCGACCTGAAATACGGACTGTGCTAGGCCGCGTCCCTTCCCCGCTGCTAGGCGCGCTACGCGAGAGGATTCAGGATGCAGCACGGACGAACCGACGCCGATCAAGGCGGCTGATACGAGAAGCATCCAGAAGGCTTGTGTGTAAGCAAAGCCAAGGAGGCCGACGAGTGAAAACACCATGCCTAGGGGCAACAGGCCTGGCATTGGCCTGCGGTCCGACATATAGCCGATCAACGGCTGCAGCAAGGAGGCTGTGATGTTGAGCATGAAGGCAACCCAGCCGATTTTGGTAAAGCTGAGATGCATGGAGGCTTGAAAAAGCGGAAAGGCCGATGGAACGGCTGTCTGCATCGCATCGTTCAGCAAGTGGGCAAAGCTGACGCCTGCAAGAATGGATACGGCCGAATAGCGCTGAGACTGAATGGCCGCAGTTTGAGTTTGAGACATAAGATCTCCCCCTTTCATTTTTTACAAGTATACCCAATGGGAGTGTACAAGGTCGTTGTGAAAATTGCTGCGAAATGAGCAATTTTTGCTATAATGGGGGCAGGTGATAACGATGCAGGTAAAAGCGGAAACAGCTTGGATTGAATTGTGGCAGGGCAGTAATGAATTCAAAAATGTTCCACATACACACGAGAATTGGATGCAGATCACACTTCCTGTGAAAGGTGTTTGTCATTTTACTCAGGAAGCGCGCAGCTATGCGTTAGGGCAGGGCAGCGGTCTGATCCAACCGCCGGGGATGAAGCATCATTTTCATCTCGGGGAGCAGGCCTCTGTCATCATTCTTAAAGTACAGGAAAGAGGCCTTGGAGGCATGACGGCGATTCATCCTCCATTTATAGCAGGTGCACAACAAGATGTTCTGCAAGCGTTCAATCCGCCTGCGCTCGTCAGCCGCTTTCAACATTGGATGCTCTCTCTAATGCAAGGTCAAACGCTTTCAGATCCTTTGGCTGTGCAGCAGGTGGAGCACGATGTCCTCGCCTTCCTCGGCGACTGGCTAGGGATAAGCAGGTCAGAGCCTGCACAATCCGCGCTGCCGGAGGGGATTACGGACCCGCACATGCTGCGAACGCTTGAGTATCTTCACGATTGCTATGAACAAGCCATCTGTGTGGACGAATTGGCTGCACAGGCACTGCAGAGCCGGTTTCATTTCATCCGCTCCTTTCGTAAAGCTACGGGCACCACGCCTTATCAATATTTGCTCTCCTTGCGGATCCAAGAAGCGATGCGCAGGCTGCGCCGCACGGAAGTGTCGATCGGGGGTATCAGCGCCGATTTAGGGTTTTCCAGCACGAGCCAGTTTCATCGTGCTTTTCTACGAGCGACGGGGGTGACCCCGCAGCAATACCGTCAGGGATAGCCTCTGACAACGGAGGCGGTAGCTGTTGCTACTGCTACAGCAGCTACAGCTACCGCGCCTACTGCAGATACAGCAGCTACAGCAGCTACAGCAGCTACAGCAGCTACAGCAGCTACAGCTACTATTGCTGCGATCCAGTCTGTTGCAAATGTTAGGAAAATGAAAAATAGCAGTCCCCTAGATCGATGAACTCGATCGTAAGGACTGCTTTTTTGTAGCTATTTGGATGAAGCTACTGGCGTTTAGGCTTGATCCAGTATGGATCGGTTTAACGCATCTGCGTTGGAGGACGGTTACGGCTGGCCGCCCATTCATCCAGTTGTCTCTGCTTTTCAGAAATGATCTTGTCGGCACCTGCCGTATGTAATGCTTTTATAAAGGTTGGAAGGATTTGCGACGGTTCGAACTCTCCGGCGTTGATAGCTCCAGTGTATTGCAGGAGCACGTTATTGCAGGCGATGACCTCGTTCTTTACTCCGCTGGGGTCAAACACAAAGCCTAACGCTTTGGAGATTTCCGCGTTTTGATTGAAGCTTCTGTACTTATCCCACAGCTTGGGATCGTCACTTGCCCAAATGTAGGAATTGAATTCATTACCGAACATCCAAGGTAAATTCAAGTTATAGCCGATTGACTTGGCAGTCTCGCCTGGAGGATAGTCGATGATGGTGTCCGACTTTTTCACATAATGCTTGCCTTCAATACCCCAATCCAGCAAATTTAGTAAGTAGGGGTCCGAGTACAGCAGGTTTAGAAACATCATAGCCCGTGCCGGGTCTTTAGAGGTTCTCGGAATTGCGAACATGGCACTAGTTGTATCGCCTGTCGTTGTATAAGGCTTCGTGAGCTCGACGGTCACCATAGGATAGCCGGTATTTCTTGATTCCTGTGCATCAAATCCAGGTTTCATGGATTCCGCATAAGCGAAAGCTTTGCCGGCCTTCACGGCTTCGAATTCATCCTGTCTCGTTATAGAGCCATCCTTGTTGATATAGCCCGCCTGGAACCATTCGTGCATCAATTTGGCATAATGTGCGTATTCCTCCGTCTCATACATATTGATCACTTTAAGATCATCACTGTCCCGTCGCAGCACTCCAGGGCCGCCTGTGGTGTCGAGCATATCAAACTCGCCATATCCGAGCAGGACAGTCAGCGGTGAACGGTCATATTTGACCTGTAGAGGAATGAGATCAGGCTCGTTGTCCTTAATGGTTTTCAAAACGGTGCTGAAGTCTTCCAGGGAATGTATCGGTGATAAATCGATATGATACTTGTCTACAAGGTCCTTTCGCATGACGATACCTTTGGTGGAGGCGAATTCTTTATTCGTAACGACCCCGTATATGCTGCCTTTGACGCGTCCGCTCTCGAGATAGGCAGGTTCCAAAGTGCTTGTAATGCCTTGCCCGTACTCCTTGAGCAATTTGTCCAAAGGTATGATTTGCTGCTTGGTCACCTCTTGTCCGAGATAATACCAGGAAGAAGTGAACATTAAATCAAACTGTTCGTTGGATGTGAACATTAAGTTCGTTTTATCCTGCCACACCGACCAATCGATAGGTCTGATTTCTATCGTTGCATTTATTTTCTTTAGTAAGTAATCATTAATCGCTTGTTCAACGTCAGGAAGATCTTTGGGAACGTTGCCCGAAGGGAAGATCATGACCATCTGGTAAGGCGGGAGGTCGGAGCGAGCCAGAGAGAGGACCTGTGCAGGTTCGCTTGATGGTTGCGGCGAAGCTGTATCGATAGAAGTAGGATGATCTTGGCTGCATGAGATCAAAAGAGCGGAAGCTGTAATTACTGTAAATGTGCAGCGGAATATGTTAAATAGAATATTCACGAAGATCCCTCCTGTTAGATTTACTATAACAAAGAAGATCACGCATAAAAAGAAGGAAATACTAGTTCTGTTGTTGAAATCTCGGAGAGAAAAGGAGGTATCGAGACCTTCCATGAAAAAGGGAACACTTCGATCACGGCTCATCCTCGGTTTTGCTATGGTAACGGTTCCACTCGTCGTTCTATTGATATGGAATAACATGTACGCCATGAAGGTTGTGCATTCCCAGGTAGCTCAGTCCAATAAAAACATGCTCACCATGTATATGAATCAAATCGATCAGGTGTTGGAAGAATTGGATAAGTACTTGTACCGGACGGCAAATCAGGATAACGATTTGATTTCACTGAGCGCATTCGATCCGGATAACCCGGAATCCTACTACGCCAAGATTCGTACACTGAACGCGATGTATGTGAATACGAATTATTACAAGGATGCCGATGTGCTGTTTGCCTACAGCTCCCGTTATGACGAGCTGCTCACCGCTCCGCAGCCTTATATGAACAACGAGCGGAAAGAATCGATCAAAAGCCGCTTGATTGAATTGATGAAGGACAAGGATAGCCGCAGTCCCTTGCTTAAATCCTGGGTGCTGATACACCAAGATGATCAATATTCGCTGGTTCGGGTTGTGGATACCGGCTACGAGTCGTTCATCGGTGCATGGGTGGATATTAACCGGCTGATGATTCCACTGAATTTGCTGCATCTGGGTGAAAGTGGACAAGCTTTGTTTCTTTCCAAAGAAGGCGCCATTCTGAATACGATTAATGACAAGGAATTCGCTGATAAGCTTCACGCCAAAGACTGGAACGTTGATTTATTGAAAGAAGAGGAGCCTTATCAGATCGTCCGTTTGTGGGAGAATTATTTGCTTGTCGTCCAGTCCTCGCGCAATGCGAATATGTATTTGTCTGTGATGATTCCGGAGCGAAACCTGCTCGAGGGTCTTACTTTTTTCCAAAGAATCAATTACTATGTGCCTGTTCTTGCCTTGGCTATGTTGTTATTATATTTGCTGTTCCTGCAAAGATTTTTGTTGAAACCGATCGGGCAGCTGATTAAAGGGATGAGAAGAATTTACTCCGGAGACCTGTCAGCGCGGTTGAATGATCATAAATTAGTAGAGTTCATGATTATTGCAGAAACCTTTAATAACATGGCCTCACAGATTGAGGTGCTGAAAATCGATATCTACGAGGAGCAGCTGCGTACGAAGAAAGCGGAGCTGAAGCATCTTCAGGCGCAGATTCATCCGCACTTTTTCATGAATTCCTTAAACATCGTGTATAATTTGGCCCAGACGAAAAGCTACGAGTTAATCCAGCAGATGTCCATTCATTTGGTCAAATATTTTCGTTTTGCCATCCGCACGCACTTGACATCAATTACGATGCAGGAAGAACTGGATCATATCCGCAGCTATCTGGCCGTACAGCAGGTCAGGTTTCCCGAGCATCTGGCTGTTGATATCCATCTGGCCAAAGAGCTCGAGGCCTGCCGAATTCCGCCTTCGACGATTCAGCCGCTAGTGGAGAATGCCATGATTCACGGCTTCTCTTTCAATCAAGGCAAAGTGTTCCAGGTTCACATTGAAGTAAAGCCCGACCCGAACGATAGCAGCTATATTACGGTCAGGGTCAGCGACAACGGGAAGGGTATCCCTCTCGATAAGCTTCAATTGATGCAGTCCAGGAGCTATTTCGAAATGGAAGGCAGCGAGCATGTGGGACTGTGGAACGTGATTCGCAGGTGCAAGCTGTATTACAAAGCTGAGACGGGTATTGCTATGGAGAATGCCGAGCCAAGCGGTGCAATTGTTACATTGAGACTGCCGCGTCTGAGTATGGAAGAGTGAGGGATGAACATGTATACAGCATTGATCGTGGATGATGAGATTTTTGCGGTGAAGGGAATTCTATCAGGTGTGAATTGGCAGCAGCTTGGCATTCACGACGTATATGAAGCCTACCATGCAACGATGGCGAAGGAGAGGCTGCAAACAACACCGGTGGATGTGATCATTTGTGATATTGAAATGCCCGACGAAACGGGACTCGAGCTGGTGGAGTGGATTAAAATTCACTATCCCGAAATCATTGTCATTTTTCTGACGTGCCACGCGGATTTTTCCTTTGCTCAGAAGGCTATTCAGCTTGGAAGCTATGATTATTTGCTGAAGCCGGTTATTTTTAGCGATCTGGAACAAATTTTGCATGGGGCGCTCGATAGCATTAACGAGAGACGCGAGCAGAAAGAAACGGCCGACCAGTTGAAAAAATATCAGCTGATGTGGGAACAAAAGAAAACAGCCCTCATCGAGCGGTTTTGGCAGGACATTCTCTGTCAGCGCTTACTTCTGAGCCATCAGACGCTGGAGGCAGCCATTGAGGAGCTTCAGATTCCGCTGGCAACGCATACGGATATAAGGCTTATTCTGATTAGTGTCGAGCAATGGGAAAAGCTATTTACTGCAAGAGATGAGGAAATTATGAGCTTTGCTCTGCGCAATGCGGCCGAGGAAATTCTGATCGGAACCAGAAGCGGGCATGTCGTAGAGGATCATAAAGGCAATATGATTGTATTGCTTTACAATGTTGTGATGGATCCTGACCAAGAGCAGGAGCAGGAGCTGCTTGATGCATGCAGCCGCTATATGAAGGCTTGCCGGGAATACTTGTACTGTGTGCTCTCGTGTTATGTCGGCGAATCCGTGCCGCTTGTGGATATGATGAAATCGTACCATCTGCTTCTGGAATGGGAACATAAGAATGTTATTCAGACCAATCAAGTACTGCTCTATAGGGAATACGGAAGCAGTCATCATCACGGGCTGCAAAGCTTCTCATTAATTGAATGGGCGGATTGGTTTGAAAAGGGAGACCGGGAAAAGCTTCATGAGCTCGTTGAACGGCAAATGATGGAGTTCCATGAGCAGAAAGTAACCATTGAAACGCTGGAAGCTTATTATCACAGTTTTTTGCAGGTTGTCTACTATGTTCTTCACCGCAAAGGGCTGCAGGTGCAAATGCTGTACAAAGACGGCGCGATGGCCGAGCTGTCCCTGGTTACGAGATCCTTATCGCATTTGGAGCAATGGATGAAGCAAATGATCGGTTCCGTCATGAACCTGCTCTTCTCCAAACGTCCGCCAAATTCGATTGTGCAAAAGATGAAGGACTATATTGCGGCGAATCTAGAGGTGGACTTCTCAAGAGAGGATCTTGCGGAGCATGTATTCTTGAATCCTGCATACATTTCCAGGCTGTTCCGGGCGGAAACCGATATGTCCTTATCTGATTACATCCTTCAGGAGAGGATGAAACAAGCGTCGGAGCTGCTGCTTAGCACAGACCAGCCTGTCAGCCAGATTGCCGTTAATCTCGGCTACGGGAATTTCTCTTATTTTGCTAGGATGTTCAAGCGAGTGTACGGGGTTACTCCACAGGAGTACCGGAAGAAGTAGCTTTTCTCCGAGCGCATTTTGACATTTTGTTATTCGATTGAACGATGAGCTTCTAAGGCGATAACAAAACTGTCAAAGGCGCCCTGTACGCCTCTACGAAAACAACTGAGCCCTTCGCTTCCCTTGATCAACAGTTTGAGCCGCTCTTGAGGCGGCCTTTTTGCGTCTAAGTGTGTGGTTCATTTGGTGTAATAGATGTTAATCAATTTATATTAAAAAAAGTTGTGCAAACGTTTTTACAAAATCCTTTTATTGGTGTATGATGTCATTATGAGTGAAGCGTTTACAAGTTGTGATTGTGCGTGATTAATCGGTGAAATCAGGTTTCAGACTGAGAATCAGGATGATGTTTTACATATTTGAGCAAACGATTGCACAATCGCAACATAAACGACCTTCACATCAAATGACTTCAGTTTGCAACTATGGGTTTCATTTATCCATATCAAAGGAGTGAAGCGTACAAACAATATTGAATACTTAGTGCAGGCAAGTAACAGACGGAATTTGAAAATGTAAAAGGGAGTTGAAACTGTTGTTCGTTCCTCATATCCATCGTACGAAATCGTACAAGATTGTCATGTCATTTATCCTTGCTTTGCTATTATTACTTGGCAGCACTCTAATTACGCCAGTTTCGAATGCAGCGGAAATAAGCGGCAATACGAAGATTGTTGTCATGCTGAATTTAACGGATGTTACGGATTGGCCCGCTTTTGACAAGCAAATGAAGACACTAAAAGACAGCGGTGTTTACGGCGTTGAAGTCGATATGTGGTGGAATCATTTCGAGCCGCAGCAAGGCCAGTATGACTGGAGTTATTATAAGACTTTATTCACACATATTTCCGATGCAGGCTTGAAGATTGCTCCGATCTTTTCCTTTCATCAGTGCGGAACGAACGTAGGAGATACCTGCTATTATCCGCTTCCTAATTGGGTTTGGTCCCTCGGCGGCAAGGAGCAAATGGAGTTTAAATCCGAATCCGGATATTATGACAACGAATACATAGCCCCTTGGTATAAAGATGCAGTGAACCTGTATGACGGTGCATTTAAATCGTTTGCTCAGGAAATGGCATCATTCAAATCATCGATTGATAAGTTCCATATCGGCATGGGTCCGGCAGGAGAACTGAGATATCCGAGCTATAATTTTAACGATACACAAAAATGGAATTATCCATCCCGAGGATTGTTCCAGGCGTACTCGGAGTCAGCGATTGCCGATTTCCAAGCCAGCATGCAAGCCAAGTACGGCAACATTGCCCAGCTCAATACAGCATGGGGTACATCGCTTGCTGATTTCTCCGGGGTGCAGCCACCTGCTAATGGAGATACGTTTTACTCCAGCGGGGATTACGCCAAAACGTACGGCGTGGACTTTCTGAGCTGGTATCAAGGCACTTTGGAAACTCACTTTACCGATATTATTACAAAAGCTCATCAAGATCTGGATGGTACGTTTGGTGTGGACTTAAGCGCCAAAATGCCCGGAATTCACTGGCAGTACAGCAATCCGGCAGCGCCTCATTCCGCTGAACAAGCAACGGGCTTGTACGATTATGCGAAAATGCTGGATCTTTATCAAGCTAACAACGTTGACCTAACGTTTACTTGTCTGGAAATGACTAATGCAGCCAACGGCTATGGTGATGCTCCTAACTACAGTAAACCTCAAGATTTGGTTGCGCAGGTATCTGAGCTTGCCAAAGAAAGAGGGATTGTACTCGAAGGGGAGAACGCCCTCTCCATCGGAAATGCAGAGAATTACCTGACCATCTCCGATGTATTAAAAACGTATGACTACGATGTTTTCACTCTGCTTCGCTTGCAGGACATTGTGAAGGCGGATGGGTCAGCAACACAAATGCTAGCCCCTTTCATGACGGTCATGACTCTCGGCGAACTGCCTGTTCAGAGCGTATCCATGAATGTCTATGATCCTGAGGCTGATCCGGTGAATGCCAAGGTATATATCGTCGGCAACAGCGGCTCGATTGGAGATTGGAATCCGGACCATGCCGTTCCGGCCACTTATCAGGGCAACGGATTTTGGCAGTTGAATATGGATTTGAAAGCTTCGGTGACTTATGAATTCAAGGCTATTCGCAAGGACGCCTCGAACAATACCGAATGGGGAGCCGACCCCAACCTGACATGGACGGTACCTTATGTTCCAGGAGGCACAGCGTTCTTTAAGGCTAATATCCAGCGACAAGGTCAGGATTATTCGCACAAGCACTATATTACAGGTGATATTGCTTTAGATAGCTCCATGAAAGCAGGAACAACGGTCAGCTTGACCAACACTAGCGGTGATGTCTTAGCTGCGGTCTACGATGAAGAAAAGCAGACGGTTCAGGGAGCAACATATGGGGTCATTAGCACTCCAGGAGACACCTCCAAAGTTCGTTATTATTTTGAAGTGCCGAATGGATCTTATCAGTTGCGAGTTGAGAACGGCAGTAATTCGGCTTCGATGACCATAATCGCCAACTCCCAGACGTTGGAAGGAAACGATCTAATTGATAACGTTCCCGACTTGCAGCCATTCATTTTGACGCAACAATCCTTCAGTAATCAGAACGGTGTAACAGCTTCAGTGAAAGTGTCTCCAACTGTTTCTGGTGTCGGCATTAGCCACAAGGTTGTGATATTCATGTTGATGGACGGAACAACGCCGGTAGGTATTAATGCCGTAGGCGTAGGTGCTGGAGAACAGGAATTGTCAACGTATTTCAATGTAACCGGAGGCAACTATAAGCTTGGTGTGTTCGTGGTTGATTCATACGATATCGGCAGTATCACCAACGTTGGTACGAATCTAGCTGATCCGTTATGGATTCAGAACTAATTTGACAAGAAAGATGAGGATCGTTGCCGTGCCAAAACAAATACTGGCGAGTATTACGATGTCCGCATGTATGCTGCTGTCAACTGCCTCGGCTGTTTATGCTACCCCTGCTTCGCAGGGGGAGGCAGCTCTCAGCATACAGGCCCCTGGTAGCGTTACAAAAGGAAGCGCATTTCAAATTTCAGGTACATCATCATTGACGGAAGTCACAATCAAAATTGTAGGACCTAATCAAATCGATCTTTTTTTCGATGTGCAAAAGGTTGTGAATGGAACATTCCAGGATACATTCACCGTTCCTGCTGACGATTTGAAGTGGCCAACTGGTATGTACACCATAGCTGTCGGGCAAGGTACCCAGGTTAAGACAGCAACCTTTGAAGTGAAAAAGTCAGGTTCCCAACATACAGGCAGTGGAGGAGGTGGGGGGCACCTCAAGAATCGACAACACCCTCCAAATCACGCCTCATTCCGACTCTTGATACAAATAAGGTGAGTACCGACATTTCAGCAGCTGTTAAACCTACCTCCCACACGGCCGGTACAGCTAAGTTTACTCTTGACAGCAGCAAAGCCCTGGAAAGCATTCAGAAGGGAGACGCGTCTTCCAAGACATTCATTGTTATGGTACCCGAGACAGATGAGGTAAGCACCTTGTCCGTATCCATCCCTGATGATGTCATGCAAGCTATTGGCAAACAAGGCGGGGATGCAGCCTCCATTATTATTGCCACACAGTACGGCGACTACCGCCTGCCGCTTAAGGCATTGGAGGGAAACAAAGGTCAAGCGATCGAGTTTTCAATTTCCCAAGTGACGGGCTCCGGCATGGAGAAAGCCAAAGATAACGCCGTCAAGAATGGGCTGACCTTACTGGGAGGACCGGTTGATTTTAAGATTGAATCGGTGGATGCAAGCGATAACAAGCATGAAATTGAAAGCTTCGGTAATGTATATGTCGCCCGTTCCCTGCATGCAGGTATGACGGTTGACGATGCGCATACTGCAGCTGTAAAAGTGAATGAGGACGGCAGCTTCATGCCGGTGCCTACATATTTCACCAAGGATGAATCAGGCTATGCGGCCGTCATTCAACGTCCGGGCAATAGCTCTTACGCTGTGATATCGGGCAAGAAGGATTTTGCCGATACCCAAGGGTTCTGGGCGGAAGCTTCCATTTCCAAAATGGCTTCCCACTTGCTAGTGAATGGTATGACCGACACTAGCTTTGAACCGCAATCCCTAATGACGCGCGCGCAGTTCACGAGCCTCATGGTGAGAGCGCTGGGTCTTTCCGATCGTACAAGCGAGGCTTCAACAAGCTTTACGGACGTGAGCGCTAATGACTGGTTCGCTAAGGACGTTAATATCGCTGTTTCTGCAGGGCTTATCGAAGGGTATGGCGATCAATTTGGCCCGCAAGATTCGATTACCCGGGAGCAATTGGCCGCTATCTTTACGAGAGCCATGAAATTTGTCGATCCGGCCATTACAACTTCCGGTAAGTCCAAGGTGTTCGCCGATGCAGATTCGATTTCATCGTGGGCAGCTTCTTCCGTCAATAGCGCTGTACAAGCCGGCATTCTAGAAGGTGACGATCAGGGCAACCTGCGTCCGGGCGATGCTGCGACACGCGCTGAAGCAACCGTCATGCTGGAGAGAATGCTCCAAGCTGTAAAATTTATTAACTAAGCCTCGATCCACTACCTCATAGTGATACTAGACTTAGGACTTTCCCGCACTCCCGTGCGAGGAAAGTCCTTTTTTCGTTTTTTGTCATAATCGTATCATTTGAGGTCACAGAATTGGTAGGGGAGGGCTATCTACAGACCTATAATGAAGCTATAGAGAGAAGGAGCTGCAGAATAAGAAAAATACAGAAGGAACTGGAGGGCAACGGAACATCATGGCTGCGAAACAACTGACAAATAAGCGCACATTCTGGAGACAGATGAACAGGTATAAGTCACTATGGCTCATGGCTTTGCCAGGGATCATATACCTGCTGCTTAACAACTATCTGCCGATGTTCGGCACGATGATTGCATTCAAGAATATTAATTATGCCAAAGGGATTTGGAACAGTGATTGGGTCGGTTTGAAAAACTTCGAATATTTGTTCAATACATCCGACGCTTTCGTTATCACAAGAAACACCATACTCTACAATGCGGCTTTTATTGTCATCACACTGGTTTGCTCGGTCACATTAGCGATTCTTCTCAATGAAGTGAGAAAGCAGCTGGCCAAGAAGTTTTACCAGAGCGCACTGCTTCTTCCTTACTTTTTATCGGCGGTTATTGTCGCTTACTTGGTGTATAGCTTGCTGAGCTCTGAATACGGATTTTTAAATAAAGTCGTCCTCCCGATGTTCGGTTTGGATCCGATTTCGTGGTATAACGAACCGAAGTATTGGCCTTGGATTCTCATTATCGTGAACACCTGGAAAGGTGTAGGCTACTCCTGCGTGATTTACATTGCGGCTATTGTCGGCATCGACAGTGAGTATTATGAAGCAGCAGTTATTGACGGAGCGAGCAAGTGGCAGCAGGTTCGGCATATTACCATTCCGCTGTTAATGCCTGTCATTACAACGCTGGTGCTTCTCTCCATCGGTCGTATCTTCTACGCAGACTTCGGTTTGTTCTACCAGGTTCCGCTCGACTCAGGCATGCTGCTTCCGGTTACGAACGTCATTGATACGTATGTGTATCGCGGACTTCTGCAGCTCGGTGATCTGGGGATGTCGTCAGCAGCGGGGCTGTATCAGTCGCTCGTAGGCTTCATCTTAGTACTGGTTTCCAATGCCGTCGTACGCAAATTCAACCGCGATCAGGCGTTGTTCTAGGGAGGAAACGAATATGGCAAGTTCCAACAAAACACACTGGCTGCTGCACGTATTATTCATCTTCATTGCATGCTCCACCATACTGCCGATCATTCTTGTGTTCATGGTATCCATCACAGATGAAACAACAATCGCGCAAAACGGTTACTCCTTTCTTCCGCAAAAAATCAGCTTTGAGGCGTATCGTTACTTGTTCCTCGATTCTATGACCATCATTCGGGCTTACGGCGTTACTATTTTCATTACTGTGGTAGGAACACTTGGGGGATTACTCCTGACGGCGCTGCTTGCTTACCCGATATCCCGTAAAGATTTTCCATACAAAAACGGGCTCACGTTCTTCGTATTCTTTACGATGCTCTTTAACGGCGGATTGGTGCCATGGTATCTGGTGTTTACTAAACTAATCCCGCTGAAGGATACCGTATGGAGTCTGGTGATACCCGGGCTGTTGTTAAACGGGTTCTTCGTCCTCATTATGCGAACGTTTTTTGCAACCTCCATTCCGATGGCGATTATAGAATCCGCCTATATGGACGGGGCTAGCGAGAGCAAGATTTTTGTACAGATCGTGATCCCGCTTTCCACACCGGTACTGGCAACGGTTGGTTTATTCAATACACTGGCTTACTGGAACGACTGGTTTAACAGTCTTGTCTTCTTATCCAACTCCAAGCTATACAGCTTGCAGTACCTGCTGAATAAAATTTTGCTTAACATTCAGTTTCTGGCACAAAATTCGCGCAATACTAATGCAGCTCAGCTTATGGCGACTCTGCCTACAGAGACGGTTCGAATGGCCATGGCGATCATTGGGATCGGCCCCATTGTACTGGCATATCCTTTTTTTCAAAAATACTTTGTCAAGGGTTTAACTGTAGGCGCTGTCAAAGGGTAATACCGATAGGCTCGGTTTATCATAAATAACATTACCATTCATGGAGGGGTTTGTATGTTTAAAAAGAAACTATTTACACTTGCATCAACTGCACTGGTTTTCTCACTGGCCATTACCGCGTGCTCCAGCGCTCCCAAGGAGGAAACATCTGCTGGGACAACTGCTCCGACTAAAGAAGCGGCAGCAACCTCAGATGCTAAGGGCGCGTCATCAGCTAAAGATTTAAAGCCATACAAACTGGTTATGATTTTCCCGTCCGGCGTTGTGCCTAAGGATCTGCAGGCCGTTCAAGACGAAATGAGTAAATATTTGACCGAGAAGATCAATGCTACCATTGAAATCCGTCCGATCGACTGGGGCGCTTGGGAAAATAAGAAAAATCTGATGTTCGCTTCCGGTGAGCAATTCGACCTCATGTTTACGGCATCCTGGTACGGATTGGGTCAAGAAGTGGCGAAAGGTCAAATTATTCCGCTCGATGACCTTATCGATAAGTATGGGCAAGGTATCAAAAGCGTGCTTGATCCTGCCTATGTGGAAGGCGGCAAGTTGAACGGGAAGTCCTATGGCGTAGTGGCCAATAAAGAATTTGCGGCAACGAAGGGCGTCGTCATGAGAAAAGACTTAGTCGACAAGTATCATATTGATTTGTCTGCTATTAAGGAACTAAAGGATTTGGAGCCAATTTATAAAACAATCAAGGAAAATGAGCCGAATATCGTTCCGCTGCAAGTAAAAAATGACCGTTCTCCTGCAAGCGCTATCTTGGGCTACGGCATGTTCGATATGCTTGGCGATGGCCCAGGGGTACTTGATCGCGAAAGCAATGAACTGAAGGTTATCGATATGTTTGAAACGCAGAAGTTCATGGATACGGTGAAGCTGATGCACAAATGGTATCAAGCCGGTTACATTAACAAAGACGGAGCGACCAACAAGGACAGTGAATTCCTGGCTGTGAAAGCGGGTAAAGCCTTCTCCTACGGTGAGTCCATGAAGCCTGGCTTTGATATGCAGGAGACACGCAATACCGGTATGCCGATGGTTACCGCCGAATTGACGAAACCTTATACGACAACAGGTGATACGACAAGCGCCATGTTCGCGATTCCGAATACATCGAAGGATCCTGAGAGAGCCATGATGTTCCTCAACCTGCTCTATACGGATAAAACGCTGCTGAATATGCTCGATTGGGGTCTTGAAGGTAAGCACTATGTAAAAGCCGGTGACAACATTATTGACTATCCGCAAGGCGTGGATGCCGCAACAGTAGGCTATAACCTGAACCTGCCTTGGATGTTCGGTAATCAGCTGAACTCCTACATTTGGAAGACAGAGGATCCTAAGATTTGGGATAAATATAAAGAATTCAACTCCAGTGCACAAAAATCAATTGCTCTCGGCTTCGTGTTTGATCCGGAAAAAGTAAAGAATGAAATTGCAGCGACAAATAACGTTATGACCCAATTTACCGGCGGGCTCTACACAGGAACTATTGATCCAGAAAAATACGTTCCTGAGTTCGTAAGCAAGATGAAAGCGGCAGGTATGGATAAAATTATCGCTGAAAAACAAAGACAGCTGGATGAATGGGCTAAAGCGAATAAGAAATAAGCAGATGATGTAAGCACGGCACACATGAGAAGAGAGCGGCTTCTGAGAATAGAAGCGGACTCTCTTTCGTGTGTGTCTTTTCTCATAGTAGAGAGCTTGATTGTCACCAAGAGGCTTGATATACTGTTCGTGTACGCGCGTTCATAAAGATCATCTAGGGAGGAATACACGTGTCAAAGCCACGCGTTATAGTAACCGGCGGAAGTGGTAGAGCCGGCAAATGGATTCTTAAGCATTTTGTAGAGCATAATTATGAAGTTATTAATTTGGATGTGAAGGCGCCTGATGAGAAAATCTGCCGAACCATCATTACCGACCTTACAGATTTAGGACAAGTGCATAACGCGCTGTCGATGTTTAGTACGGGGAACCGTCAAGAGGTAGCGGGAATTGTTCATTTTGCAGCGATACCGGAAGCGTACATGGTTCCTAATGAAGTGTGCTTCCGCAACAATACAATGAGTACATATAATATTTTGGAGGCTGCGGCAAATCTAGGCATCAAGAAAGTAGTTAGCGCTTCCAGTGAGTCTTCATACGGTATTTGTTTTGCCAGTGAGTTTTTTGAACCTGCTTATCTACCGATTGACGAGAACCATCCCCAACTTCCGGAAGACAGCTACGGCTTGTCCAAAGTCGTCAATGAGGTGACTGCTGAAGCCTTCCACCGCCGCACCGGTATGCAGGTCGTGAGCTTCCGCTTGGGCAATATTTTATGGCCGGAGAGCTATGCCCCTATTAAAGCCAATTTCGACGATACTGATGCGAGACTGCGGATCTTATGGTCGTACATTGACGCTAGGGATGTTGCCAGCGCTTGCAGATTGGCCATTGAGAAGGATGGGTTAGGCGCAGTCGTCATGAATTTGGCGGCAGACGATTCTTCCTCGAACCGTCCGACCCAAGAGCTGGTTGACAAATATTTGCCTGGCGTGAAAGACATCCGCACACCGCTGGACGGTCGGATTTCGCTGCTCTCAAGCGCGAGAGCTAAAGAGCTTCTTGGTTGGGAGTATCAGTATAAAATTATGGAGCAATAGAATTTTGGCTTGCTGTCAAGGTGATCTGCTCTGTCTGTCAACTGGTAAATAAAACAATGAATATTTATGTCGTATAATGTCGAAGTATGATATATAATATCACTAAAGTACTAGTTATTTGACAGAGGAGCAGGATTCACATGCAGCAGGTACTCATCAACATCTTTTTTTCTTTTATCGAATTTTTGGCGGGACTGATTTTAGCGGGCGCATTGTTTCGGTTTGAAAGGACATTCTTAAAGATTTCATTGGTTGCACTCGTTTTGGCTGTCTACTCCGGGTATTTTAATACTTACTGGCACTTTCCGGTGCTCAGCTTGACTTCCGTACTGATCTTCTGGGTCATCTCACTTGCAGTAGTATTTCGAATCTCCATTTGGTATAGTATGTTGATTGGAATTATCTCTGCATTGGTGGGAGCGGGGCTAGAGTTTGTTGCGAATTTTGTCAGCGAACTTCTTCAAAATGGATATCATAGGAATTTGAATCTTTTGGCGGTTTCCGTTGTCATTTCCATTCTGGCTTACATTATTGACCGTAAGAAATTTGGGTATATGATTCCTAATATCTATTCTTCACCGCCGCTTAACAAATTGTTTTTTATCGTTTCCAGCTTAATGATAGCTGCTCTTACTGCGCTTATTATCTCGACGGTCTACTATATCCAAAGTGAAGTCAGTGCTATACATATTGTCATTATGTTTTCTTTAATTGCGGTCACCTACCTGGTTGTTGTGTTCTCCTATCGGTTTAATAAGAAGCTCTTAAAGGACCGTTATTCCATGTTTGAAAATAAGATGAACTATAAAAATGCCATGTAAAAGCAGCACCAGGCACAATTCCAATTCGGAGTTGTGTCTTTTTCATTTGAAAGTTGTTTATCCTCATATCTAAATTTTTTCAGGTATTTCATATAGTTAGAGAGGTTTTTTAACGAAGCGGCTATTGATATGATTTTGATGAGTGAGATGAAATGTTTCAATGTAATTGGAAGCGTTACCAACCTATTTGGTTATATTGATGGAAAAGGAGTATGACAGATGACATTCCAGGAAACCCATGTGTCTTCTTTATTCCAAGCTTTCTCACGATATTTCGATATCGGTGCAGCGGTCAATCCCAAGACACTTGTGTCGCAGAAGGATTTGATCACAAAGCATTACAATAGCTTAACGGCAGAGAATCAAATGAAATTTATTGAGATTCATCCGGGTCCCGAGCATTACACCTTTGAAGATGCGGATACGATCATAGAATTTGCTGCACAACATGGCAAAAAAGTGCGCGGTCATACGCTTGTTTGGCACAATCAGACACCCGACTGGGTATTTACGGGACCGGACGGAGAGCCTGCTTCCAGAGAGCTGCTGCTCACCCGTATGAAGGAACATATTGACCGTGTCGTCAGGCGCTACAAAGGGAAGGTTTATGCCTGGGATGTGGTAAATGAAGCCATAGAGGACAGCCACGATGGTTACCTTCGTTCATCGAAGTGGCTTGAGTTGATCGGCGAGGATTACATCGCCAAGGCTTTTGAATTTGCCCATGAAGCGAGATCCCGACGCGATTCTGTTTTACAATGACTATAACGAAACGAACCCCGTTAAACGTGAAAAGATCTATAAACTCGTCAAATCCTTGCTGGACCAAGGTGTGCCGATCCATGGCATTGGGCTTCAAGGCCACTGGAATATTTATGATCCTTCAATAGAGGAGATCAAGGAAGCTTTTGAACGGTATGCTTCATTAGGCTTGCAGCTGCAAATTACGGAGCTTGATGTATCGGTGTTTCGATTTGACGACAAGCGAAAGGATCTGACCGAGCCCACTGAAGAAATGCTGCAGCTTCAAACAGAGCGTTACGACCAAATCTTTGAAGTGTTCAAAGCCTACAGCAGCGTTTTAACAGCTGTTACATTCTGGGGGGCAGGAGACGAATATACATGGCTGGATTATTTTCCGGTTCAAGGTCGGAAGAATTGGCCGCTGCTGTTTGATGTGAATCAAGCCCCGAAGTCATCCTTTTACCGGATTACGGAAGCTGTCAGGTCATGACTTGATCATTGGCGACCGCCATACGGCGCCATTCCACGAGCTGGAAGCGTGAATAAATTTTCGGCAGTCCGTGCAATAAACAAACCTTCGTTTCAAAATGGTTGATACTTAGGAGGAGCCCATATGAAGAATTTGACACAAGGAGCAGTCGAAACCGGTGTATACCGGAATCTGTTTGTAGAGTACGGATATAGCGAAGAAGAAGTCAAACAGCGTGTTGAGGATGCATTTCAGCAGATTTTTTATGGCGATGAGGATACGAAAATTTTTTATGACGCCGGCGATGCCGGGGCCTATTTCATGGATACAGGAAACGATGATGTGAGAACCGAGGGCATGTCTTATGCGATGATGATGGCTGTGCAGCTGGATCGTAAAGACGAATTTGACCGTGTCTGGAAATGGGCCAAGACGAACATGTATATGACCGAAGGTAGACATGCCGGTTATTTTGCCTGGTCCTGCAACCTGGACGGCTCTAAGCGAGCTTACGGTCCCGCACCGGACGGCGAGGAATACTTCGCTATGGCGCTGTTCTTTGCGTCCCATCGCTGGGGAGACGGGGATGAGCCATACAATTACAGCACACAGGCGAAGGACTTACTCCGCGACTGCATTCACAAAGGGGAACATAATGATGGCTATCCGATGTGGAATCCGGACAACAAGCTGATCAAATTTGTGCCGGAGGTTGAATATTCCGATCCATCCTATCATCTGCCGCATTTTTATGAACTGTTCGCTCTATGGGCCTATCCGGAGGACCGCGATTTCTGGAAGCAGGCTGCGGAAGCAAGCCGCCGATATCTGCCCATCTCTTGCCATCCGGAAACGGGGCTGGCACCGGAATACGCGCATTATGACGGAACGCCGAATAATGACCGTGGGTACGGTCACTTCTTTAGCGATTCATACCGCGTGGCAGCCAACATAGGATTGGATGCTGAGTGGTACGGCCGATCCGATTGGCATCAGACCATTATCGACAACATCCAGCGCTTCTTTGCCGATAAGAGCCCGGATGATTATCGAAGATACACGATAACGGGTGAGCCCTTTGAAGAAAAGTCGCTTCACCCTGTCGGGTTGATTGCTACCAACGCAATGGCCTCTTTGGCCACAGATGGGCCACATGCCAAAGAGAACGTTGACTTATTCTGGAACACGCCGGTTCGAACCGGAGCCAGAAGGTATTATGATAACTGTCTGTATTTATTCAGTATGCTGGCATTGAGCGGCAATTACCGGATCTGGATGCCTAAGGAGACTGAAGGATAGAAGCAAAGCCTCGTTAGGCTCCATGACCGATTCCGCCTTACAACATGGGAATTTCCATGCTGTAACGGCGGTTTTTTCGTTTCGAGGCTCCATATTGTGGTGCGAGACATTTGATAAAGATTCATGGAGGACTCCGTAGTTTTCAGTCATTTTACAAAGGATTGCTGCGTGGATTTGTCGAAAGGTACTAGATGAACTTAGTACTATATCAGCTGTCATCGATTCCTTACAATATATGCTAAGAATACACTTGTAAAGGCGGTTGACACCATGGCACTTCAAGTAAGAGTCGCTGGAACCGGTAAATATTTGCCAGGCCAACAAATCACCGATGAGCAAATGGATGCGCAGCTGCAGCTGCGGCCCGGCTGGGTGCGCAAGAAGACCAATGTGATAACGCGGCATTTTATAGATAACGAAACGGCATCGGAAATGGGAGCAAAAGCGGCAGAGCGCGCGCTGGCGGAAGCTGATCTCACTTTTGCTGACATCGACTGTCTGGTCTGTGCCAGCGGCACGATGGAGCAGCCCATTCCCTGTACGGCGTCGCTGATTCAAAGGGCGATGGGGCAAGAAGACTCGGGAGTACCTTCTTTTGATATAAATTCCACATGCCTTAGCTTTGTTGCCGCTCTTGATGTCATGTCCTATATGATTCACGCGGGCCGCTATGCTAGAGTCCTCGTGGTTTCTACCGAAGTGGCGTCCAAGGGATTAAATTGGGAGCAAAAGGAAAGCGCAGCGCTATTCGGCGATGGTGCCGCAGCGGCGGTGATCGAGCGCTCTGCGCCAGATGCCGCATCCCGAATCCTCAGCGCCTCTATGAAGACGTACAGCAGCGGCGCCCGTTACTCCGAAATTAGGGGAGGCGGCAGCGCCAAGCACGCTAGTGAATACAGCAAAAGCACGGAAGCGGATTTTCTGTTCGATATGAACGGGGAAGCGATTTTCCGCATGGCATCCCGTCTCCTGCCGGATTTTCTTAAGGATTTGATGACGGCAAGCGGAGCCAGCATCAAGGATTATCAGGTGGTCATTCCTCACCAGGGAAGTGCAATGGCCATGAGGCTGCTTAGACGTAAGCTCGGTATATCCGAGGAACAGCTCATGTATATTACGCCGGATCATGGCAATACGATTGCAGCCTCTATTCCGATGGGTTTGCACGAAGCGATCCGGCAGGGGCGCATTCGCCGCGGTGAGCGTGTTCTGCTGCTCGGCACATCAGCAGGGTTCTCGCTGGGAGGCATCGACCTTGTCTACTAAGTCGGGAGTTAGCGGCACGCGCATCCGCAAAGTCCTTGTGACAGGAGGCCGTGCTCCAGCAGCACTGGAGCTAGTTCGCGCTCTTGCTAAGGCAGGCTGCGAGGTGATAGCCGCGGAGAGCCTGCCAAGGCATCTTTGCCGAAAGAGCAGCTCGGTGAAGCGTTGTTATCGCGTTCCGAGTCCAGCTGTGGATCCGTCAGGCTTTATAGATGCTTTAGAAGAAATCATTGTGAGTGAGCATATAGATCTGCTCGTCCCCACCTGCGAAGAAACGTTTTACGCCGCATCGGGCTACGAGAAGTTAAGCCGCTTATGCGAGGTATTCACAGTTACGCTGCCACAGCTTCGTGTGTTGCATAGCAAATGGAGCTTTATCCAGACAGTGAAGGAGCTCGGCTTTCTAGCGCCGGCGACGATTCGATTGAATTCAGAAGCTGATTGGGAAACATTTTTAGATAACCAGGGACACGAGGAGGCGGAGCGGGGGATTTTTGGCGATAGAGTGATCTTGAAGCCTGAGTATTCCAGATTCGCAGCGAAGATTCGAATCTTGGACACAGGCAAGATGAAGCGGACCGCGACTCCTCAGCCAGATCCTCAGGATTACCCGTGGATTGTCCAACAATACATCGAAGGCCGTCAAATATGTACCTATAGTATCGTTCGTGAAGGACGGTTATACGCTCATGCAACCTACACATCTCAGTATGCTGTCCAAGGCGGCGCAAGTGTTTATTTTGAACCGCTCGATCACCCGGCATCTCTGGAATGGGTAAAGTCATTTGTTTGGCGGATAGCATTTACCGGACAAATCGCGTTTGACTTTATCGAAACGGCCGATGGCCGGTTATATCCGATCGAATGCAACCCGAGAACAACTAGCGGCGTTCATTTGCTGGCGGATCAGCCGGGCTTTGCTGAAGCTGTGCTGAGCCTTGATGGATGGGAAGGGGAGGTTCTACAACCTTCCCCTCATGCAAAGAAAATGCTAAGCCTGCCGATGCTTCTCTACGGTCTGTCCGGGCGGGCAGCTCTGCGGGAAATTCCAAGATGGCTGCAAAAGTGGGTGACAACGAAGGATGCAGTCTTCCATTGGAAGGACCTGCGTCCCTTTGTTGAGCAGCTGCCGATGTTAATTCATATGAGGCAAGTGGCTTCTAAGCTTGGCATTTCGCTGGTAGAAGCCTCGACCGTCGATTTGGAATGGAACGGTGATGAGATATGAAAGCATTAGTGACGGGAGCAACAGGCTTTCTCGGAGGACGGCTGACGCAGCGTCTTATTGAGGCAGGATGGGACGTCACAGCGCTAGGCAGAAACGTAGAAGCGGGTCATATGCTGGCGAAGATCGGCGCGCGATTCCTGCAAGCCGATCTTCGCAGCCAGGAGCATGTGCTAGCTGCATGCGCCGGACAGGACGCCGTGTTTCATTGCGGCGCGTTGTCTGCTGCCTGGGGAGCTTACCGCAGCTTTTACGAGACGAATGCAGCCGGAACGGAGCATGTGCTAGCCGGATGCCGGCAGCATGAGGTGGGACGGCTCATTCATGTTTCTACGCCGAGTGTATATTTCGGCGCATCGGACCGGCTTGGCGTGAAGGAAAGCGACGTGCTTCCCGCGCGCCAAGCGAGCGCTTATGCCGCAACGAAGCGGCTGGCTGAGGCCGCAGTAGAGCGCGCTGCGGCGGCAGGCCTGCCTGCGGTAATGATTCGTCCGCGGGCGATATTCGGACCCGGTGATACGTCGATTCTGCCTCGATTGATCGAGGCAAATGTGAGAACCGGAGTGCCTATGATCGACAAGGGGAGAGCCATTGTCGACCTCACCTACGTGGACAACGTCGTAGACGCATTGCTCCTCTGTCAAAGTGCGCCGCCCCATGTGCTCGGCCGCACGTATAACATAACGAACGGCGAGCCGGCCGTTTTCTCGGAAGCGGTCTCGGCCTTATTTGACAAGCTTGGAATGCGGCTAAAGGCAAAGCCGATCCCTTTCGCTGCGGCTTACGCGGCCGCAGCAGCAATGGAGCTGGCTGCGAAAGTGCTGCCGGGAGAGAAGGAGCCGATGCTGACGCGTGCTGTAGTGGGCATGCTGGGTAGAAGCCAGACGCTGGATATTGGCTTAGCGCGGCAGGATTTGGGGTATTCACCTCGAGTTACTCTAGATCAAGGGATGGATGAATTTGCAGCATGGTGGAGGGAGCAGCATGGAAAGTAAACAGC
Organism: Paenibacillus hexagrammi; assembly: GCF_021513275.1. Taxonomy (NCBI): domain Bacteria; kingdom Bacillati; phylum Bacillota; class Bacilli; order Caryophanales; family Paenibacillaceae; genus Paenibacillus; species Paenibacillus hexagrammi. The sequence continues at coordinate 1,755,365 of NZ_CP090978.1, forward strand.
TGGCAAAGCGTCAAGTCAAGCTCCGCACTTTTGCTGCGGGCTACTGCACACACCCGGAATGGGTCACCATACGCGGGGGCTCACTGCGCAGCTGCAGGATTCCTGCGCTGTTTGCTTGCATAGAACACCCTTCAGCAGGCATCTTGCTATGGGACACCGGCTACAGCGAGCGGTTTTTCGCTGAGACGGATCAATTGCCGAACCGGTTGTACCGAATGCTCACGCCGGTTCATTATTCTGATGCAGACAGCGCCGCCAAGCAGCTCCGAGCTGCGGGGATAGAGCCGGAGCAGGTGAAAGCCGTCATCATCTCTCATTTTCATGCCGATCATATCGCAGGCTTGAGGGATTTCCCTCATGCAGCCTATATCTATCTTCCCGAGGCGTATGAACAAGTGAAGCATCTAAAGGGTCTTGCTGCCTTGCGTCGAGCCTTTTTGCCTAGGCTGCTGCCGGATGACTTCGCTGAACGTTCCCGCATCATAGATAGAGCCCGGCAGGTGAAGCTGCCGCAAGGCTATCCATTCCCGTATGCGATGGATGTGCTGGGCGACGGCAGCCTGTTGGCGGTTGACCTACCGGGTCATGCCGATGGCCAGATCGGCTTGCTGCTGTCAACCCACTCGCATAATTACCTGCTTTGCGCGGATGCGGCTTGGTCAAGCCGGGCATACCGGGAGAATCGTCCGCCGCATCCTTTGACCGGACTTATTACGCCAAGCTTTAAGCAATATGCGAACAGCTTCAATAAGCTGGTTGCGCTGCATAGACAGCATCCCGAGCTTCGGATTGTGCCTTCACACTGCCCCGAGGTTTGGGAGAACTGGATCCAAGGAGGCGCAGAATGGTAAAGCTTCGTGACCTGCCGCTGCTCATTTATCATTACGTCATGACGCGTCGATTCCGAAGGTGGAAAAGCCGAGAGGAGCTGGAGGCATGGCAGGAAAAGAAAGTGCTAAAGCATCTGCGGAAGGTACGTCGGTCCTCCGAGTTTTATAGAGAGCTCTGGAACGATATTCCACTGGAGAGCTGGAGAGATTTCCCATCCATTTATAAGGATGTCATGATGCAGCATTTTCAGCAGCTCAATACAGCGGGCATTTCAAAAGAGCACGCCTTCCAAACGGCATTGGAAGCGGAACGCACACGAGAATTCTCGCCGACGATCGGATCCGTGACCGTAGGATTGTCCTCCGGTACCTCCGGTAATCGGGGGCTTTTTCTGGTTGGCCGGCGGGAACGCTTAGCATGGGCGGGGACCGTGCTCGCCAAAATATTACCCGGATCTCTGCTGGGCCGTCATCGGATCGCTTTCTTCTTAAGAGCCAACAGTAATCTCTACCAATCTGTAGGAAGCCGCAGGCTGCAGTTTCTTTTTTACGATTTGCTTGATCCGATCGAGAAGCATATGGAAGCACTCCACAAACAGCTGCCGACCTTACTTGTCGGCCCCCTTCCATGCTTCGCCAGCTGGCCGATTTTAAGCGGCAGGGCCAGCTTAAAATTGAGCCGAAGCGGGTCGTTTCGGTTGCGGAAGTGCTTGATCCCCTTGACCGTCGTTTGATCGGTGATGCTTTCGAGCAGCAGATTCATCAGGTGTATCAGTGTACGGAAGGATTCCTAGCGGCATCCTGCGAGCAGGGTACCCTGCATCTGAACGAGGATATCGTCTATGTGGAGAAAGAATATATAGACCGTGGCCTCGGTAAGTTCGTGCCGGTCATTACGGACTTTAGCCGAATTACTCAGCCGATCGTCAGGTATCGATTAAATGATATTTTGACGGAACAAACAGAGGCATGCCCGTGCGGCTCTCCGTTTACAGCCATCGAGCATATTGAAGGACGCTGTGACGATATGTATTATTTCCCTTCAACAAGTTCAGATTCGAGTCGTCTGGTTGCGGTCTTTCCGGATTTTATATCCCGCTGTGTCGTCTATGCATCTGAGCATGTGAGCGCCTACCACGCCATCCTTCATGCGCCTGATCGTTTGGAGATCCAATTAGATGCTGCAGAAGAACAACAAGAGGACATTCAAACGGCTATTCTTGTTCACTTGCAAGCACTGTGCCAGCGATTGGAATGCCGGTTACCGCAAGTCGAATTTTCCAAGTACCAATTTACACCGGGAGTCACGAAGCTGCGAAGGGTAGAGAGGAGATTTAAGCATGCCGACCCAAGCTAGGCTGTTTAATAAACATGACTTTGGTAAGATGGAGTGGCCGCAAACGGTTGACGGCTCCTATGCCAAGCGCTTCATGTTTCCTTTTTTTGACCACGGGACGGAGTATATGATTCCAAACGTGCAAACCTCCCTGTATGCGCTTCAGCTTGACGAAAGCCACATACTGCCTGTTACTGTCAATCACGAGGAATATGAGAGTTCCTACGTAACCTCGCCTTATACGCATTATGTCAGCTATGCAAAGGAAGAGCTTTACCTGCTGCGCTCGCCTCTAACAGAAAGACTGCTTAAGGGATTGCTCGCCGGGATGGGGGCTATGCTCCGAGCCTCTCGTTTCAATCAAGCGGTACATGTGAACAATTGGCTCGTTTCTACGAATTTATACCCTGAGCTAACGCGAGACCAGGTCATGTCGTCGGTTGCGCTAATCCTGCAGTCATTTCCTTCTCATACCTTGATATTCCGATCATTGAATCGTACGACGAACCAGCAGCTTATGTTAGACTTGAGGGCAATCGGCTTCCGTTTTGTGCCGAGCAGGCAGATTTACTTTTTAAGGCCATCGGACCCAAGTACAATGAATGCCAAAGCGAGATGGCTGGTCAAACGCGACTATGCCTTGATTGCTGCGCATGATTATGAAGTGCTGCGGCATGATCAGCTGACGGATGCCGATATTCCGAGGATTGCGCAGCTTTATCAGGCGCTTTACTTGGATAAATACTCCTATTACAATCCGCAATTTGGAATCCCATTTTTGTCCCATGCTTTGCGGGAGCATGTTTTACATTTCGAGGCTCTAAGACACAGAGGAACTGGAGTCATTGATGCTGTGCTTGGCTATTTCTGCCGCAACGGTGTAATGACGACCCCAATCTTCGGTTATGATACGTCCAAAGACCAACGAATTGGACTGTACCGTATGCTGTCAGCCATGCTCCTGGACATTGCCAGGCAGAATGGGCATTTGCTGCATGAGAGCTCAGGTGCAGCTCAGTTCAAGCGAAATCGAGGAGCTTTTGCTGATATCGAATACAGCGCGGTTTATGATGCCCATTTACCTTTTTATCGCAGGATGGGTTGGAGCTTTTTGCAAAAGGTGCTTGATGGAATCGGTATACCGCTTTTACGTAAATATAAGCTGTAGTGGCAAGAAAGAGGTGCTGACTTTGACAAACACACAACCGGTTGCCGTGGTGACAGGTGCTTCCAGCGGATTTGGTTTACTAACTTCTATATCGTTGGCCGGCTGCGGATTTAGGGTGATTGCCGCAATGAGAGACACAAGTAAACAAGCAGCCTTGCTCGAACGGGCCAGGGAAGCGGAGCTTTCCAAGCAAATAAGTGTCATCCAGATGGATGTTCATGATCATTCGGGCGTTGAGCAAGCGATTCGTCAGGTCGCTAAGGAATATGGGCGAATGGATCTTCTTGTCAATAACGCAGGCTTTGCCGCCGGCGGCTTCGTAGAAGACGTACCGATGAGGGTCTGGAGAGAGCAACTGGAGACGAATGTGTTTGGACTAATCGCAGTAACGAAAGCGGTTCTTCCCTATATGCGTGAGCGAGGCTCTGGCACGATCATCAATGTCAGCAGTATTAGCGGACAAGTCGCACTGCCCGGCTATGCGCCTTACAGCACCTCCAAATTTGCGGTGGAAGGCTTTAGTGAAGCTCTGCGACTGGAGATGAAGCCGTTTGGAGTCCGTGTTGTGCTCGTCGAGCCTGGCGCTTACAAAACGAACATATGGGAGAAAGGCTTTCGAAACGTAAGCGTGTCAGAGCTATCCCCGTATCGCAAGATGCTGGACCTGGTTATGGGAGTGTCCCAAAAGGTTGCTGCAGCCTCAGCTGATCCGCAGGAGGTAGCGGAAAAAATCGCTCAAATCGCGAGAACTTCTAATCCATCACTAAGGTATCCGCTTGGGCGGGGAATACGTTTGCATCTGTGGGGCAAATCGCTGCTTCCTTGGTCTTGGTACGAATTTATTATCCAGAGGATGATGAAACCGTGAACGGACTTCTTTCTGACCAAGGCAGGATTACATTACTTCGATGACGAAAGACTTATACTACTTAATCTTTAAGAGAGAAGTGTGTGTCTAGTTGTTGAGTGAGTATGTCGTTCAGTTTGGTATTATCATATTGCCGATTACATTGTATCAAATATGGGCATTCGGAAAATCGTTCAGCCAGCTGCCTTGGCGAAGCTGGATATTGGGACTCTACGGTGGGGCTGCCGGGATTTTATGCCAGTTGATGCCTGTTCATATCTTGGGTCATCCGGAAAATTTTCAATGTGTGCCTATCATCGTATCGATCTTGTATGGAAAGCGAAGAGCTGGACTGCTGGCCATCGCTTTGCTCTCGGGCTATCAATTCTTTGCCTGGGAAAACCCTCACGATTTGGTAGCGAGTCTTGCTGGAATTCTCATTTATTCGGCGATTCCGATGCTGCTGTGCATGCGATTTGATAAGTTTCCGCAGAAGAAGCGCTTCAGGATTACGCAGTTGCTGTCTGTTGTCATTATTGGGGTTGAAATGCTTTTTATCATAGCTCTCTTTCTCATTAAGTATGGAAAAGACGCCTTTCATGAATTTTTTCACTATGCGAATTTTCTTTTCATTGCCTGCATCATTCAAATCACGATGATGGCCGTTGTTTTTTTCTTGATAGAAAGCATTCTTGAGACAGGCCGGATCAGGCATCGGCAGGAATCGCTCATCAAATACAATCCTATCGGCATTAGTGTGTTTGATATGAATCATTGCTTTGTGGCGGTGAATCCCGCTTATGAGGCGATGACAGGCTACAAAGAGAACGAGCTGCTTGGGAAATCCAGATTGTTTCTTTGGAATGAGGAGCAGCATGAATTTGCCCAGCAATTGTTGGATGAAGTGTTGACTGCAGACATTAAGCGGGACGTAGAAGCAACACTCCGGCATAAGAAGGGGCACGCCATTCCTGTTTGTTTTACACTGGTACCGATGCTGGAAGGAGCGGAAATCACCGGCTATTTTGTCATGCTTACGGATATTACCGAATCCAAAGTGGCGGAGGAATTTGTTAGAAATTCTGAAAAGCTGTCTGCCATCGGGCAGTTGTCCGCCGGAGTGGCGCATGAAATCCGCAATCCGCTGACTGCTATCAAAGGCTTTCTCCAACTGCTGTTCAGCTCGGGCTCCCCGGCGCAAGCCAAATATTATGAAGTCACCATGAGCGAGGTTTCCCGCATCGAAGGTATCGTGAGCGAAATGCTTGTTCTTGCTAAGCCTCAGGCAGCTTCGTTCAAGGCTACTAATCTTAGAAGCAAGCTTGAGGAAGTAGCTTACCTGATTACAGGGGAAGCCAATATGCAAAATGTGCAAATTGAAATGGATCTTGGTGATTCGAGCCCCGATTTAATGGCAGATGAGAACCAACTGAAGCAGGTTTTTCTCAATTTAGGCAAAAATGCAATTGATGCTATGCCTGGCGGAGGAACACTCTCGATCAGCATGCAGGAGGACCGTGAAACTGTAATTGTTAAGTTTATGGATACTGGAACAGGTATTCCCGAAGAAATGCTGAAGAAGATTGGAGAACCGTTTTTTACGACCAAATCAACTGGGACAGGACTTGGCTTTCTAATCAGCAAGCGCATTGTATCCAATCATAACGGAACGATGCATATTCAAAGTGAGCAGGGAAAGGGCACGACCATAGAGCTGCACTTACCGCTGAAGGCTGAAGCCTAGCCATTGAGCCATTGCGAAACCGGAGACCTTCTGCGAATGTAGAGAGTCTGCGGTTTTTCTTTTGCCAGAATTTATAAGTTTCACTCCATAATTCGGCTTATATTTGTTATAAACGTACTGGTCATTAAAGGAAGGGGTAAGCCGTTTATCTCAATTGCATCGGATTGCAGAAGTTGTTGTATTTTTATTATAAATGTGATACGATTTGTATCGTGCTAAAGATGTACAAGTTGGTACACTCGGTTTCATAGCCTTGGAGTCTGAGATTCTTTGGCGTATATAATTGGCGGATTTGTAAGCGCGTTCATCTATGGGGTCTTCTTAGTGGGCCCGCTTAGATGTAGCGATCGCTTTAGCTTTATGCTTGGTGCTTGTTATGTGTACTTCTTATGAAATTGTACAAGGAGGGGATTCGGTTTCACGCAGCTGCGATAGGATCGCAAATGCCTTATTATTCGAAATGAAGAAATGTAGGAAGAGCTATGCATGTGATGATACAAAGAGTATCTGTAAGTTAAGAAATTGATTATTTGAACGGAAAGGACGAATCTACATATGATGAAAAAATTAACGCTTCTATGCTTGACTCTACTCTTGTGCCTATCGTTGTTCCCTGCTGCCATCATGGCTGCAGAATCGCCTACCTATTCGATGTCAGTCAGTGAAAACCAGACGAACACAGGGCATGATTTTCGCGTGACGGTAAAAGGAGATGATTTGGTTGATTTATACAGCTACGAAATTAATGTCACATATGATACGAAGCTGCTGAAATTCAAAAAAGCGGTCAGCTCTATGACGGGCTTTTCCGTACCTGCAATTGTCAAGGACGGCAAAGTTACTTTTGCGCATACGAAAGTAGGACCGAAATCCGGTGAGAACGGCACGGTTGAGCTTGCTGTGTTAACGTTCGAAAGCATCAAAAACGGAGACGCGGATATTCAGCTTACGAGTGTGAAAAATGTTGACAGCCAGTTGAAAGCAACAGACTATACGCCAAATGTGAAGCTAAGCGTCAAGCCTTCCGTTATTGAAAAGACGATTACGTTCAGCGATATTATCGGGCATTGGGCTCAAAAGGCAATTGAAAAAGCAGCCGGCCTTGGCATTGTAAATGGATACGAAGATGGCACCTTCCATCCAGAAGGACAAGTAACAAGAGCAGAATTTACAGCGATGCTGCTCCGCGCTGTTGATGTTCCTGCAAATGGCGGTGTGACCCTCAATTTTACAGATGTGGACAGCATTCCTAATTGGGGTCGATCTTTGGTATCAGAAGCAGTTAATGCGGGCATTGTGTCCGGCTATGATGACAACACGTTCCGTCCTAATCAATTGATTTCCCGTGCTGAAATGGCGGTTATGGTCATGCGCGCTGCCGGCATTCAAGCCGAGGAAGGCTCTAAATCCTCATTTGCAGATACGGATGATATTCCGGATTGGGCGAACCCGCTAGTGGCGTCTGCAGTTAGTGAAGGCTTGATTCATGGTCGTGACAATAATATGTTCGTGCCATTCGATAATGCGACAAGAGCGGAAGCAGTAACGATGATTATGTCGCTCGTGGATCGCCATTAATCCAGCGTTTTTGTAAAGAACCGTTGCAGGAGCAGAGGGGACTCGAAGCCCTTTAAGAGCCCTGCACGGTTCTTTTTGTCTAGACATACAAGTTCATTGAATGTTGCGAAAAAGTAGGAAAAGCAAGTGGTTGTGCAAATGTTGCGGTAGCGGTTTCAATTTAGTATAGTTAGCTTTAGTATAGGAGGAATGATTCATGTCGACATATAAGATAGCCGTAATCGGATGCGGAGGAATGGCAAACACATGGATTGAATATACAAGCAAGCGGGAGGATGCCGAAATTGTGGCTCTTGTGGATATCCGGCTGGAATCTGCGGAAGCGATGCGAGAGAAGCACGGACTAGCCTGCCGTGTTTTTACGGAAGTGAAGCAGGCTATTGAAGAGACAGGAGCCAATCTTGTCTATGATATTACCATCCCTGCGAGTCATCATGCTGTTAGTACGACTGCGATGAGGCTGGGCTGCGCAGTATTCACCGAGAAGCCCTTGGCTGAAACGTTGGAGGAATGCAAGGAAGTGATTCGCATCTCAGATGAAACGGGGCGCATGCATGCCGTGATGCAGAATCGTCGTTTTGATGCCCGAGTCAGAGCGCTGCGGGAAATGATTGAGGCGGGCACGATTGGCAAAGCCGGTTATGCAGGCGCAGACTTTTTTATAGGGCCCCATTTCGGCGGCTTTCGCGATGCGATGGACAGCCCGCTGCTGCTGGATATGGCCATCCATACATTTGATCAGGCGCGCCTCATTCTGGGAGCGGATCCTGTGTCGGTGTATTGTCAGGAATTTAATCCTGCCGGGTCTTGGTACGCTGGTAATGCTGCTGCCATCTGTATCTTTGAGATGTCGGACGGCTCCATATTCTGCTATCGCGGCTCCTGGTGTGCGGAAGGCGCGCCGACTTCGTGGGAAGCTTCATGGCGTGTAACGGGTGAGAAAGGAACCATACTATGGGATGGTCAAGGGGAGCCTTATGCCGAGGTTGTCGCGCCTGGTGATCAGGGCGGCAAATTCTTACGCGAATATGTTCGGGTTGCTGCGGAAGTGAGGCCGCAGGAGCAATCGTTCCATCATGGCTGCTTGGAGGAAATGTTCACCGCCTTATCCGAAGGGCGACGTGCCGAGACGGACTGCAGAGACAACCTGCAGAGCATGCTGATGGTGTTCGGCGCCATCGAAAGTGCCCGGACAGGGAGAAAGATTAGCTTGTTGGACTGAGGCGGAAAGAAGCTTAGTGTGAGGGGAACTACGTTTCGTTTATGGACTACTTGTTCAGAGTTGAAGGACGTGATGTTGATTTAATGGAATACCTGTTACCACTCGGAACCTTGGCTTTTATTATATGCATAATTGTAATACCGTTGAAACGATTAGAAGCTATTTATAAGGTGACTTTTAATAAAATCATTCCTGTAATTATTATCCTTTTGTTGAGTTGGGCAGCTGTAGATACCATCTACAAATTCATTGTTAACCCAACTCAATCGATAAATAATTTTTTGAATTATTTTAAGAGCGAAGACTTTGTTATTTGGTTTATAGCTAGTATATGCTTACTATTGTGGCAAGCATGGAGGAAATCTAGGCAATGTTCTAGATGAGGCAGTAATGGTTAGGCAGTAACTTCTGAATAATTACACATGATCTGGTGGTTAATTAAGAACACTAATTCAAAAAAACAGCGGCTGTCCCGACTATTATTTCGTAGTCGGAGCAACCGCTGTTTTTACTAGAATCTGCTCCTAAACTTAGGTAGATTCTTTCGGATTAAAACGCAGGCACAATCGCGCCTTTATATTTATCTTCGATAAATTTCTTCACATCAGGTGAATTCAATGCTTTTGCCAGCTTTTGCATCGCCTCGGAGTCTTTGTTATCCGGACGGGAGACCAGAATGTTCACATAAGGAGATTCTTTGTCCTCGATGAACAGAGCGTCTTTCGTCGGCATCAGGTTCGCTTGAAGCGCGTAGTTGGTGTTGATCAAAGCCAGATCGAATTCATCAATGGTACGTGGCAGCATAGCGGGATCCATTTCTTTGATTTGCAGGTTTTTCTTGTTTTCCGTAATATCGGCGATTGTTCCGCTGAGGCCTACGCCATCTTTCAGCTTGATGAGGCTATTTTTCTCCATGAGGGCTAGGGCTCTACCTGCATTGGATGGGTCGTTCGGAATAGCGACAGATGCGCCGTCTTTCAGCTCGTCAACCGATTTAATCTTGTGGGAGTATGCGCCGAACGGCTCAATGTGTACGCCGGTTACTTTGACCAGGTTTTCGCCTTTTTCTTTGTTGAATTGGTCTAAGTAAGGCTGATGCTGAAAGAAGTTGGCATCCAGCTGCTTTTCGAATACTTGCACATTCGGCTGCACGTAATCGTTGAATTCAACGATTTCCAGCTTAACGCCCTCTGCTTGAAGAGCAGGCTGGATGGATTTCAAAATCTCTGCGTGCGGCACTGAAGACGCGCCGACTTTCAATGTGACTTCTTTAGCTGCGGCTGCTGTTGCAGCAGCAGTTGCTGCCGGCGATGCCGACGGGGTTTCTTGCTTTTGCCCGCACGCTGCCATGGTTAGCATCATGACACCTGCGAGGAGTGTTACAGACAGTTTTTTCATGGTGTTCTTTCCCTCCTGATTGGTTTCTCTAGTTTTTCTATAAAATAAACTCTACTTGCGGTTGAAGCGGCGCACCAGGCGGTCGCCAACCGTTTGCAGAAGCTGTACCATGATGACCAGGAAGACAACGGTCACTATCATAATGTCTGTACGGAAACGCATGTATCCGTATCGAAGGGCCAAGTCGCCTAATCCGCCTCCGCCTACAACACCGGACATCGCCGAATAGGATAACAAGGTTACGGCGGTTACGGTGACAGCAGACAGTAGCGCCGGACGAGCCTCAGGCAGCAGTACACGCCAGACGATTTGCCATGGGGTTGCTCCCATGGACTGTGCGGCTTCGATCACGCCGCCGTCGATTTCGCGTAAAGCCGATTCCACTAATCGGGCGAGAAAGGGAGCTGCAGCAATGACAAGCGGCGGGATGGCTCCTTTGACACCGATGGTCGTGTGTACCAGCAGCTTGGTCAGCGGGAATACACTGATCATGAGGATCACAAAAGGTACGGAACGCAGAATATTGACCACAAGCGAAAGTACGGCATACAGCGGCTTGTTTTGCAAGAGCTGGCCTTTGGCCGTCAGGAACAGGATAATACCTAGCGCCAAGCCAATGATGACGGTGAAAAGGGTGGACCAGCCGAGCATGATCAAAGTATCACTCGTTGCTTTGCCGATTTCGCTCCACTCGATCTGCCATGTCATGCTGACATCACCTCCACGTCGATTCCTTTTTGTCTCAGCTCGGCAATGACGGAATCGACTTCCTGGGCATCGCCTTTTAATTCAACAACGAGCTGTCCGTAGGGTATATGCTTCATGGAAGAAATGGTACCTTGCAAAATGACAAAGGATACTTGAGTCGCTTTGACAGTTTCAAACAGGATAGGCTCGTATGTCTTGCTTCCGATGTAGGTAATTCGCACTCGGGTTCCAGTAGAGGCTTTCGACGCTGCCTCAGGCTGCTCACTGCCAGCATCCATATCGGACAGCTGACCGATAAATTCCTTCGTGACGGCATGCTGCGGCTTGAGAAATACCTCGAGTACTTGTCCCATCTCTACAATACGGCCTTTCTCCATTACGGCAACCCGGTCGCAAATCGCCCGAATCACCTGCATTTCATGGGTAATCAGCACAATCGTAATCCCGAGCTTGCGATTAATATCAAGCAGCAGATTAAGAATGGCATGTGTTGTCTGCGGGTCAAGTGCAGAGGTAGCCTCATCACAGAGTAGAATATCAGGATGATTGGCAAGCGCACGGGCGATGCCTACACGCTGCTTTTGTCCGCCGGAGAGCTGGGATGGATATTTATGGGCGTGATCTTGAAGTCCGACCAATTCCAGCAGCTCATCGATGCGCGACTGAATTTGTGCTTTCGACAGCCCGGAGAGCCGCAGCGGAAAGGCGATATTCTCCGCGACTGTAGCGGAGGTCAGAAGGTTGAAGTGCTGAAAAATCATCCCGATCTTACGCCTTTTAACCTGAAGCTGGCGCGAATCTAGCGCCGTCATTTCTTGCCCGCCGATGCTTACACTTCCCGAGGTAGGCCGCTCCAGGAGATTGATACAGCGAAGCAGTGTGCTTTTGCCGGCGCCGGAGTGTCCGATAATACCGAAAATCTCGCCTTGATCAATGTTCAAGTTAATATGTGAAATGGCTGGGATTTGTCCAGGAACATGGTCATATATCTTTTGTAAATCAACAATCTGGATCAGCTTCCATCCCTCCCGAATAAACGTACATGATATCAATCTATCAATTTAACCGACGGTAAAATATTTTATAAGAACTTGCCAATACTTTCAAGAACTATTTTTTGGGAATGATGATTTGTGTACATGTTGACGGCTTCGCCACTCTCGTTTTACTATGGATTTAAACGTTTCAATTCCGGGAATTGAAACGGATCGGAGGGAGAGAAAGATCATAACTGCATACACAGAAAGACGACAAGAGCTTATGCACAAGATTGCTCATAAAGCGTTTCAACTACCTGTATTAGAAAGCGGACTCTGGTTTCACAACGACATCCGCGACAACTTTTATTACGCTTCCTATTTATATGCAGCTGCCGAGGACAAGGAGATCGAAGTAGCATTCGATCGAGAGGCAGCTAAGGACAAAGCCGCTAAAATGATGCTAGAGATCTTTAAACTTCAGGATCGGAATCCGTCGAGTCCGACATTCGGACATTGGCCGCTCCATCTGGATCCCATTCCCAAGGAGGCGCCGAAGAACACGCTGCCCGTCGAGCTTATGGGAAGTTTAATGGTCTATTTTTATAAAAGGTATGGCACCGGTTTTCACGATGTCTTGCGAGGGGCATTCGAGCAGGGGCTGCAATATGTCTATCAGAGCAACTTTTACCGGAAGAGGATGGAGCATTATCACCATCATGAAGCAAAATATACAGCTGCAAAGTTACTATTTGGTCAGCTGTTCGACGACCGTGAGCTGCTTGAAGACGGACAACAAAGCCTGCAGGATACGTTGGCGCGGCTTTCCCAAGTTGGTATGTCGGAATACGGCTGCTTGCCGTGGTTCTGGCATTGGGTCCAGGCATTCACCTGTGCTTGGGAGCTGACGGAGGATTCCGTGATTCGAACAGCTTTGACACGTATGCTCGACTATCTGTGGGATGTGAGAGCAACTTACTATCTGCGCGGCGCATGGGTAGGGGCTCATTCGAGAGCGTGGTGGCACGATTTGCCAAAGGACCAGAACGTATTGATGGACTACGTACAGTTCGGAGATTTCGAGCTCCCCGAGGAAATGCCTCGCACGGAGTTTGCCGGGTTCCTCTTTTATGAAGCGCCGCAATCGGCGAGGGAACTGGCTTTGCATCGAACAGAACCTGTGGAGATTAAGTGCAAAGTACCGCGTCCGGCTGCTGAAGCAGGAGAGCCTCTGCACAGCTATGTATATCTGACAAGGGATTATGCGGTTGGAGGGATTTGGGAGCGCGCCGAAGAATTTGATAATGAGCAGCATCGTTTTAGTGTTACCTTTCCATTATTAGGCGACCGAAGCGTGAATCGGGCGTACTTCTTCCTGGCGGCTGAGATGAATGCCCCCGAGGATCTGAGGCACCAAAGCGGATTTACTGAGGTTCTGTATTATCAAAATTGTGCTGCGGCTTTATTTACAGCACCGGCTACGTATCGTGGGCAAGTTGTCGGCTGTTTGCCAAAGGGAGACTGGCTGGAGGCAGCAGGAAGTTTATACGGAAGCTATGGTAATATATTCCTTGCTGTTCATATCGAACAGCCGTTTAAAAGGGAAGAGCATGAGGATCGGTGGACGCTGACAACGAGTGGTGCCGGTAATGCGGTCGTTATGGAATGCATAGACAAGGCGGTAGCAGAGGGCTTGGGTATTACGGAACTGACTTCATTTATGGCGAAAATGGAGCAGCGCAAGCCAGTTTTCCATCTAAGCCGCTCTAAAGATGCAGGGAGCGAATGGTCTGTTGAATATATCTCCTTGCGCGGAAACCGCTTGGAGCTTAAGGAGCCAAACGAAAATTTCTCAAAAGCGCTTATTAATGGTATTCAACCTGATTACAGCCGTTATTTTTATCATGGAATCGATTTTTTGTAGAAAAGAGGAACTATTATGCCTTTAGTTGATATGCCCATGGAGCAGCTGCTTGCTTATGAAGGACGCAACCCGCGTCCCGATGATTTTGATGCTTACTGGGAGCGTGCGATAGCCGAAATGAAGGGCGTCGATCCACAGCTGGAGCTGCGGCCGAGCGCTTTTCAAGTACCTTATGCAGACTGCTTTGAGTTGTACTTTACAGGTGTACGCGGTGCACGTATTCACGCCAAATATTTGCGTCCGAAGTTTGCTGAAGGACCGCATCCGGCTATTGTCCAATTTCATGGTTACTCCGGGGATTCAGGTGATTGAGCAGCAAGCTGGCGTATGTCTCACTTGGGTTTTCTGTATTCTCCATGGACTGCCGAGGGCAGGGTGGACAATCGGAAGATACAGGCGGCGTGAAGGGGACGACATTAAACGGACATATCATTAGGGGATTGGATGATGCACCTGATCAATTGCTGTTCCGTCATATCTTCCTGGATGCGGCACAGCTTGCCTCCCTTGCAATGGGGATGCCGGAGGTTGATCCGAATCGGGTCGGCGCAATGGGCGGTTCTCAAGGAGGAGCGATCACGATTGCTTGTGCGGCCTTGGAGCCGAGAATTAAACGCTTAGCACCTGTATATCCGTTCTTAAGTGATTACTTGCGAGTGTGGGAGATGGATTTGGCTAAGGACGCTTATGCGGAGCTGAAAAACTATTTTCGCAGGCACGACCCCCAGCATGAGCGGGAGCAGGAGACCTTCTATCGTCTAGGTTATATCGATATTCAGCATTTAGCCGGCCGTATCCAAGGCGAGGTGATGATGGCTGTCGGCTTAAGCGACACGATCTGTCCGCCGTCCACTCAGTTTGCAGCTTATAATAAAATTAAAGCACCTAAGAAACTTGAGGTGTTTCCTGATTTTGGTCATGAGCATTTGCCGGGCTTTGATGATAAGGCGGTTCAATTTTTCCTGCAGCTGTAACCTCATTCATTTTAAGCAAAAATTTATGTGGGATTAAGCTTGCTTTTCAGCTCTGTTCACATTTGCCTGCTAGGATGGTTCTTGTACATACTTGTACACCAATCACTGCAATCGGAAAGGCGGAGTGGAGAAATGACTGGAGAGCTTACACTTATACAGAAAAAGAAAGCTTCAATGAGACGCAAACAATTGTACGGCAGCATATTGCTTGTGAGCCTGCTGCTTAGCGGCTGTGCGTCGGGTACGAAGGCTGATCCGGCAGCGGGACAAGCGCAATCGCAGACACAGATGCAGGATAAACAAGCTGGGACGGCGCAGAATGGAGCGCAGGCTCAGCAGGGAGCCAAGGGCGGCGCCAATCAAAAGCAGTTTCAAATGATGATGACCTTCCAGTCACTGATCATGATGGATAAACAGGATGGTCTTGCGATTACAAAGGAGCAGGCGGATCAGATGCTGCCAATCGTGCAGGAAGCCGTTTCAAATAAGGAGCTTACTTCCGATAACCAGACCAAGCTTACCGGCAGCCTAACGGATGCGCAGAAAACATATCTACAAGATGCGGCATCCAAAAGACCGATGAGGCAGGGCGGCGGCCAAGGCAATGGCGGTGGCAGCGGCGATGAAAGAAGCAATGTCAATACGAATGGCAATGCAGACTCCAATGCACAAGCGGGCACAAACGGCGGAAAGCGTGCAGGCCGACCTGCACCATCACCGGGCACCGAAGGGACGCCGGCGGCATCGCCAGCTGCGCCTGCCGATGGCCAGAGCAGCGGACAAAGCGGCTCCGGAGGCCAGTCGCAGCGAGGCCAGGGAAGGCCGCAGGGCGGAGGCTTCCAGGGCGGCGATCACAACGTCGGTCAGCAGCTTGTTGAGCTGCTTCAGTCTAAAACAAAGTAAGCATAAACAAAGAATCCATCCCTACGAAAAGAAAGGGATGGATTCATATTGTTGATAAAGTGTAATGGAGGGCTCAGTAGTTTTCGGAGAAGTGTAGCGGTTGCCTTTGACAGTTTTGTTATCACCTTAGAAGCTTTTATTTCAATCGAATAACAAAATGTCAACAGTAATCGGAGAAAAGCTACTGAAGTTCGCAATGGACCGTCTTTATCAACAAACTCAAGCCATCCCTACGAAAAGAAAGGGATGGCTTATTTGTTTATGCGTGCATCAAACCGCGTACATAACGGAACGTTTCATCCAATGTTTCATCGGTGAGCTGCTCTAGCGAAATATCAATCAGCGGCTTCTGCAGATGCAGCTTTTCCAGGAAAGATGAAGTCTGAAATTGACCTAACCCGGAACGAACCTGTTCCAGCTTGCCGTCATGCAGACGGACATCCTTCAGGTGAGCCAGTACAATGCGGCTGCCGAATGCGGCAAAGGCTTCATCCAGAAACTCATCCTGATTCTCCATCGATGAAGGTGGAAGGAGATTTACCGGGTCGAATACGACGCCCAAATTGCCCGTCGGCACTTCTTCAAGGATGCGGACCATTTTCTCTGTACTGGATAGCGTATGGGTGTATACCGGCTCCAGTCCGATAAAAACGCCTCGC
Organism: Paenibacillus hexagrammi; assembly: GCF_021513275.1. Taxonomy (NCBI): domain Bacteria; kingdom Bacillati; phylum Bacillota; class Bacilli; order Caryophanales; family Paenibacillaceae; genus Paenibacillus; species Paenibacillus hexagrammi. The sequence continues at coordinate 1,771,633 of NZ_CP090978.1, forward strand.
TTATCCGCTTCCTCTGCCAGTTCTTCGACGGTCTCGCGAAGGATCCTCCAACCGATTTCCTCATACTTTTGCTCGTCCACACCTATATAAGTCTTCAGATCGCCGGTTTCTGTTGCCACGATCGACGTGCCGAAATCCCGCGCATAACGAATGTGCTCTTTAAATCTGTCGATTTCAAGTCTTCGCTGCTGCGGATCTGGGTGAACCGGGTTGATATAGCAGCCCAGAACGCCGATCCGGATTCCGGCGCGGTGGAACTGCTCGCCGATATGGTTGGCTAGGGCGGGACTAAGCCTTCCCAAGCCGGTATCGATATCGCTGATCGCTTTGCTAAGCGCAAGCTGTACAAAGTCTACACCTCGGCCGCTAAGCTTGGCGGTGAGTTCTGCGAGAGGCAGTCTGCCAACGGTATGCGCTAGAGTGCCAAGTCCCATCTATCTCGCCATCCATCCGCCGTCCACGCACAGCACGTGTCCGTTCATATAATCGGATGCCGACGAAGCAAGGAAGACGACAGGACCTTTCAGGTCGTCAGGTGAGCCCCAACGTCCTGCCGGAATGCGCTCAGTAATGGATTGAGTGCGCTTCTCGTCCTTCAAGATAGGCGCCGTATTATTCGTAGTCATATAGCCAGGTGCAATGGCATTGATTTGTACACCTTTGCTGGCCCACTCGTTGGCAAGAGCTTTCGTGATCCCTGCAATGGCATGCTTGCTCGCTGTGTAGCCAGGCACGTTAATACCGCCTTGGTACGTGAGCATGGAGGCGATATTAATAATTTTACCGCTGCCGCGTTCAATCATGTGGCGCCCTGCCAGCTGGCACAGGAAGAAAGCGGAGTTCAGGTTCAGGTCGATCACATCATGCCAATCCTGACGGCTGTGGTCAGCTGCAGGATTCCGGCGGATAATACCGGCATTGTTAACTAAGATATCGATGCCGCCGTAAAAACCGGCCGCTTGCTTCACGACATCCTCCAAAATCTCCTCTTTGCTCAGGTCGGCGGCGATGAGCTCGGCTTTGCAGCCCAACGCACGAATGGCTTCGACAGTTTGAACGCTTTCCGAGGAAGAGACCGCTACAACCTGCGCACCTGCTTCAGCTAGCCCGATAGCCATCGCTTGGCCTAATCCGCCTGAAGCGCCGGTGACGACAGCGGTTTTGCCCGATAAATCAAATAAACTCATGTTCATATCCCCCAGCATGTTCTTATTCGTATTCCAATTGAATGCCCTTATCGCGGAACTGTTCGGCCGTCTCGGATGGAAGCTGACGATCCGTAATAATCATAGAGATTTCTGATAACTCCGCGAACGTTCGCAAGGCGCATTGTCCGAATTTATAGTGGTCAACCACGCCGTATACGGTATGGCTGGAGTTGATTAAAGCCCGTTTATATTCAACCAGCTCACTGGTGTAGATGGTAAAACCATATTGAAGATGCACGCCTGTCGCGGAAATGAAGGACTTCTGAATGTTCAGCTTGCTGACGTATTCAGAAGCCTCCGGGCCGGCGAGCATGTTGCGAATTCGTGTGCCGCCGGGCACGACAAGGCGGATTTCGTCCTTGCGGACAAGCTCGGAGATGATGTATACATCGTTGGTGACAACCGTTAACGGTTGATTCTCCAATCTCCGCGCAATCTCAAGGGTCGTGCTGCCGCCGTCCAAGGCGATGATATCGCGGGGCTGGATATGCTTCAACGCCAGCTCCGCGATTTCCACTTTTTCATCCGCATGCTTGATAATCGGCTCTTTAGAGGATAGGATGCCGTGCTGATCACTCTGAGCGAGCATCGCTCCGCCATGAATGCGGACCAGCAGCCCTTTTTCCTCCAGCTTCGCCAAGTCTTCGCGGATGGTCTTCCCGGTAACCTCCAGCTGTTCGCTCAGCTCGTTTACCGTTACTTCCTGCTGCGCCAGCAGCGCTTCCATAATGATTTCATATCTGCGTAGTGGATTCATCGGTATTCATCCGTTTCTAAAGAAGTTTTTTACCGATTATTTTAAATCCTTCATGGCTACGGGGTCCATATCCTCGAAGATTTGATTTTCGCCGGCCATGCCCCAAATGAACGTATAGTTGCTTGTTCCTACACCGCTGTGAATGGACCAGCTTGGGGAAATGACAGCCTGTTCGTTGCGCATCACGATATGGCGGGTCTCTTGCGGCTCACCCATCATATGGAAGACTACGCCATCTTCCGGCATGTCGAAGTACAAGTAAACCTCGGAACGGCGGTTATGCGTATGGGAAGGCATCGTATTCCACATATTGCCCGGCTTGAGAAGCGTCATGCCCATGACTAGCTGGCAGCTCTGTACGCCGCCTGTATGAATGTAGCGGTAGATCGTGCGCTCGTTGGAGTTTGTGATGCTTCCCAGATGATTCGGAGATGCTTCGCTGATGGCAATTTTGACCGTTGGATGTGTCGCATGTGCCGGGGTAGAGTTGAAATAAAATTTAGCAGGCTCTGCGCTGTTCTCGCTTGAGAAAATAATTTCTTGAGAGCCTTTTCCGATATAAAGGCCGTCCTTCGTATCCATGTTGTATACGGTACCGTCTACACTTATAGAACCTTTACCGCCAATGTTGATGATACCGATCTCACGGCGTTCCAAGAAATAATCAGCCGCCATGTCTTTCTTGTTAGCTTCCAATTGCAGAGGGCGGTCCACAGGTACGATCCCGCCTACGATGAAGCGGTCCACGTGCGAGTAAACGGTCTTTACTTCATTTGCAGCAAACAAAGTATTGATGAGAAACTCCTCACGCAAGCGGGTAGTGTCGTAGGCTTTAACTTCTCTTGGGTGTGAGGCATGTCGAATATCCATTTCCATAATTAAGTATCTCTCCTTTAGGTTTGATTATGTAGATTTAGGTTCATATAGGTTTAAGTTACTCCAATTAAACGGAAGTTTCAAGAGGTAATTTCGAGTAGTATCTGGCTTCCTGCATAAAATCATGTATGTCTTCAAACCATAAATGGAAGAAATGACTTCAGTTGCCATGGAAGGATGATCACAATGAGCGAGCCCAACTATTTTGAGCATGTATGTCAGGATACGATCCCGACTAAGCCGGGTGAAGAGGATGTGACGGCGACAGATATGATCAGCCAAGCCGTTGAAGAAATTGTAGATAATATTGAACATGCATTCGATCAAGAAGATCAAGAAAAGACGTAAGTGACTTGGAATAAGCAGGGACCAGTGGGATGGCGAGTAGAGGCCATTCCATTTTTTATTTTCAAAAAAATAGTTGTATAAATATACATGAATAATTATAATCATACATTATCTGAATGAGGTGATGGCATGAATCCCCAATTGCAATTGCAATGTAACGAAGAGCTGAAGATGGCTAAGGCTTCAATTTTATTCACGGCTAACCGTCCTGAGATGATCCTCGAGCGCGGAGAAGGCATGTATGTGTGGGACACGAACGGACGCCAATATCTGGATTTTGTCGGGGGATGGGCGGTTACTTGTCTCGGACATTCTCCAGCTGTTCTGCAAGAGGCCCTCAGCCTGCAGGCAGCGACCTTGGTGAACACAAGCCCTGCCTTTTACAATAAACCGATGCTTCAGTTCGCCAAGCTGCTTACGGACCATTCCTGCTACGACAAAGTTTTTTTCGCCAGCAGCGGCGCAGAGGCCAATGAGAGTGCAGTTAAGCTCGCCAGAAAATACGGGGCTCTCAAGCTTGGTGGGGCTTACGAGATCGTAACGACCACCAACAGCTTTCACGGACGCACGCTTGCGATGATGTCGGCAACGGGCAAGGCTCGGTGGGAGCTGCTCTTTGCTCCGAAGGTACCTGGGTTTCGACATGTGCCTTTCAATGATCTAGCGGCCATCTTGGATGTGGTAAATTCGAATACATGCGCCATAATGCTGGAGCTGATCCAAGGGGAGGGCGGCGTCCATGAAGCCGATATTGAGTATGTTCGTCAACTTCGGAGATTTTGTGACGAACGCGGTATTCTGCTTATCTTTGATGAAATTCAAACCGGTCTTGGACGTACGGGCAAGCTGTTTGCCTATGAGCACTACGGTGTAGAAGCGGATATCATGACACTAGCCAAAGGAATCGGAGGCGGATTTCCGCTCTCGGCGATGCTGACCAAGACAGAGTTCGATTTGTTTGAAGCGGGGGACCAGGGCGGCACATACTCAGGACAGCCGCTTGCCATGGCTGCAGGCTATGCAGTCGTGAGTGAGATCATTCAGAGCGATCTATCGACGCAGGCCCAGGAGATGGGCGATTATTTGCTTGGCAAATTGCAGGAGTCTGCAAGCCGGCATGGCCTCCTTCACATTCGCGGCAAGGGTCTGTTGCTTGCGTTTGATTTACCGTTTAGCAAAGGGGCGGAGCTGGTGGCCGCTTGTCTTCAAGAAGGTCTGCTCGTGAATGCACCTGGTCCATCGACCATCCGTTTGATGCCGGCCCTTACAGTAACAACGGAGGAAATCGACGAGATGCTGTCCATTCTTTTCAAAGTGTTAAGCAGGATGCAATAGAGCGGAAATAGCTGGAACATTACAAAAGACACACCTTCGTAGTATGCTAATTGTATCGAGATTGCGATGAGACGAGGGACAAGAAAATGGGCGGTACGCTTTTTCAACAGGCTATGCTGGAGCGGGAATGTCATCCTCACGTTGTTGCGTACTATTTTAAACAATGGAACGGATTTCATATGCAGTACCACCAGCACGATGCGACAGAAATTATGTATGCAATTCAAGGGACCTGCGGCGTAGATATTCAAATAGATGTTGGAAACTGTATTCGTTTGAGCTTAAAGAAAGGCGATTTTATCATATTAGATGCGAACGTCCCCCACCGGTTAATGGTGGATGAGGGGATGCCTTGCCGAATGCTGAACGTAGAGTTCCGGCTTTCGGAAGCGACGGGATTTTTTCCATCTATGAAGAAATGGGCGGATGAGGATCCTGTACTATCTTCTCTGCTTTATGAAACAGCCTCCTACTTGATGCTTAAGGATCCCGATGAGGTATACCACGTGCTCAAGAGCCTTGTATTGGAGCTCGATAAGCCGGATGGCCGAAATGAAACGTTGGTGCAGCTGCTCATCACGCAGCTGCTCATTCGCATTTCACGTCTCCGGGAGGAGGGGCGGAGTAGCAGCCTTGGCCAGCAGGAGGTATATGTGAGACAGAGTATTGAGTTTCTTCAGCAAAATTATGACCGTGAACTTCATGTTAAAGATGTTGCCGCAGCAGTTAACCTTCACCCTGGTTATTTACAACGGATTTTTAAAAAACAGACGGGAACTACAATCATGGAATACGTGACTTCTATCCGTATGGAGAAGGCCAAGATGCTGCTTCTGGAAACCGATGTGCCCATTACGGAAATTTGTGATTATATCGGAATCGGCAGCCGTCAATATTTTCACATGCTGTTTAAAGCGTATACGAATTTGACACCACTCGCATACAGATTATCTTTGAATACACATAAGATGTTGGAGTGAAAGTGAGAATTTTTGACATGATGCATCGAATCAAGTGAGGAATTTGATAACGCTTCCCTAACCTCCTTTGCTACAATGGCACTTGTAAGGTTGATACCAAGTAGCTGTTAGAGAGGGATGAGTAGCATGCCATTCAAAGTTGCATTTATCGGTGCTGGAAGCATTGGATTTACTAGAGGACTGCTGAGAGATTTGCTTTCAGTTCCTGAGTTCCATGATATTCAAGTTTCTTTTACAGACATTAATGGACATAATCTCGAAATGGTACGAGAGCTTTGCCAACGGGATATCACGGAAAATGGGTTGTCCATTCAAATTCAAGCGACGACCGACCGGAGGGAAGCGCTTCAGGATGCGAAGTATGTGATTTGTACCATTCGGGTGGGAGGCCTGGAGGCTTTTGCCATGGATGTGGATATACCGCTGAAGTACGGCGTTGACCAATGTGTCGGAGACACGCTCTGTGCCGGCGGAATCATGTACGGTCAGCGCGGCATCGCAGAAATGCTGCAAATTTGCCATGATATCCGAGAGGTAGCCGCACCTGATGTACTGCTGCTAAACTATGCCAACCCGATGGCTATGCTCACTTGGGCGTGCAATCAGTACGGGGGCATTCGAACGATTGGCTTATGCCATGGCGTTCAGGGAGGACATTGGCAGATCGCAGAAGCGTTTGGACTGAAGCAAGACGAAGTGGATATTATATGCGCCGGTATCAATCATCAAACCTGGTATATTCAGATCCGCCATCAGGGTGAGGACATGACCGGTAAATTGCTGGAGGCCTTTGAGAAGCATCCCGATTTCAGCCGTACGGAGAAGGTTCGAATTGACATGCTGCGCCGCTTCGGCTACTACAGTACGGAGTCCAATGGACATTTAAGTGAATATGTGCCCTGGTACCGCAAACGCCCGGAGGAAATTGCAGATTGGATCGACTTAGGGAGCTGGATAAACGGGGAAACCGGAGGCTACTTACGGGTTTGCACGGAAGGACGCAATTGGTTTGAAACTGATTTTCCGAACTGGCTCCAAGATCCGGCCCTTACATACAAGCAGGACCAGCGAAGCCATGAGCATGGTTCTTATATCCTGGAGGCTTTGGAAACAGGCCGTATATACCGTGGGCATTTCAATGTGGTGAATCACGGCGTGATTGCCAATTTGCCGAGCGATGCCATTATTGAAGCACCCGGGTATGTAGACCGCAACGGAATTTCGATGCCGCGAATCGGGGAGCTTCCTCTCGGACCGGCGGCAGTATGCAACGTGAGCATTTCTGTACAGCGGTTGGCGGTGGAAGCTGCGGTGCGCGGCGATGACATGCTGCTGCGACAGGCATTTATGATGGACCCACTCGTAGGTGCGGTGTGCAATCCCAAGGAGATCTGGCAGATGGTTGATGAGATGCTCGTCGCACAGGAGAAATGGCTGCCGCAGTACGGAAGCGCCATTGCGGAAGCAAAGAGCCGCCTTGCTTCCGGCGATCTAATTCCGACCAGAGATTACAAAAAGGGGCGGCGCGCCTCAAACTGAAGTCCGTTGAAGAGATGAGGCAAGACCGCGAGGCGGCAAACAAAAATGCCGGTGAAGCGGATAAAGGAAAGGAACGTGCTAAATCCGCTCACTGAAGTCGAATGAACTGTTCTAATTCGTTTGTCTACGTTCAAATTTGTTTTTTTTGAAAGGATTCCGCTATAATGGGAACAAACTAAAGTTCCATTGGAGAGGAGCAAGCAAACATGTCTAATATAGGTGTGTGGGAAGCAGCAGAACCGGGGGTTAAGCGTTGCATCTTGAAAGCGGAGGGCGGACTCATGATGATGGAGGTCCACTTTCAACCGGGTGCCGAGGGCTACGAGCACAGCCATGTTCACGAGCAAATGTCATACTGTCTAAAAGGCAGAATTGAGTTCCGCATTGACGGAGTGGCGACGGTTGTACAGCAGGGACAATCCATTTACATACCTAGCGGGGCCAAGCATGGAGTGACAGCACTAGAAGATGCTGCGTTGCTTGATGTGTTCACACCGATTCGCGAAGATCTGGTAAAACGATAATTTCTCATGTATATGCTGTTGGAAGGGAAGAAAGGATATACGAATTGGCTCGAGGAGATGCCAAAGCGTATGTCCTTTTTTTGTAGATAAGAAAGTATAAGTTTTATACGTTTGCTTCGCATCGACCTTGACAAACGCGCTCGTCCAATCAGGTCGACGAAGTCGTTTATCCTTGCATATTTTGACAGCTGTATAGTCAGCTAACAACATGTATGTGCTATAATACCAGATATAATGAACGTAAATATACGTGAATGAACAGGTATGTACATTTGCATTCCTAACTTCGGCATGAAAGTGGTGTAGTGACCCATGAGGTACTGGCTAGCAAACAAATTTATAGAAATGAAGGCGTGGCGAATCAAGACAAAGCTGTTTCTCTTGATTTCGGTTAGTATGCTGTTAACCTCTACGATTTCTCTCGCCGGCCTGCAAATTGCTTATTCGATTTACGATGAGCAGATTTACCAGAAGTCGGGCCAGGTCCTCAACCTCTCCTCCACATTAATTGAAAATGAATTAAGCAAAGTGGATAAAATTACGTTCAATGTCATGGCAGATACGCAAATCCAGCAGGATCGACAGTGATGAATAACAGTACCTCTGAATACGACCGGATCCAATCTAGGCAGAGATTAGTGGACAAGCTTGTGCAGTACATCAATACCGAGTCCTACATTGTATCCGCAGACCTTATTGATATGCAGGGTGACCAATATTCCAGCGGTAATTTGATAACGCTCTCAGCTGCGCGGCAGCATCAGGTGCTTGAGGCGGCGGACACCGAAGCAGGAAGCTTGGGCTGGGTGTTTCCTGACGAGGAGGACAGTAGCTTGATTGCCTCAAGACAAATTCGCTCCTACAACAATCTGGATATGCAAGAGCTAGGTGTACTGATTCTAAGAGTAAATTTGGAGAAAATCGTGGAGAGCCACGCAGGGGAAGCTATTACGAGAGATGGGGAAATGCTGATTATGGCAGGGAATAAGGTCGTGTTTCCTCGTAATGTCAGCTTGAATCCTGCAATTTATCAGCTGGATTTTTCCACAAAAAAGGGGTTTCGTATTGTCAATCAAGACGGGTCGAACTATTTTGTCTCTCATTTTCATTCCGATTATATGGATTGGACCTATTTTAATACCATTCCGTTTCAAACGATCTTTCATAATATCATTTTGATGAAAAATGCGATGATCGCGGCGTTTGTGATCAGCTTTCTTCTCGTTGCCGGATTCGGGATGGCGATGGCTAGAAGCATTACGCGTCCGATTGAGATCTTAATTGCGAACATGAAGGGACTTCAAATTGGAGATTTGGAAAATTCTGAATATCAATTGAAGACGCCCCCCGGATATACAAATGGACGAAGTAGGACTTCTATACCGAAGCTACAGAATGATGCTTGTGCGGATTCAAGAGCTGATCAAAGAAAATTACACGAAGCAGCTGGTTATCCGTGAAACAGAGTTCCGTTCGCTGCAAGCGCAAATCAATCCGCATTTTCTCTATAATACCTTGGAGTCCATCAACTGGATCTCTAAGATGAACGGTCAGAAGCAGGTATCTCAAATGGTTGAGGCTCTGGGGCACTTGCTTCGTTCTTCCATCAGTATGAAGCAGGACTTGATTACGATCGGTGCAGAGCTTGATCTGGTTCAGCATTATATTACGATTCAGAAGGTCAGGTTTGAAGAACGGCTTGACTTTCACATGCAGGTTCCAGGCGAGTTTCGGAGCGGCTTAATCCCTAAGCTGACCCTGCAGCCCTTACTGGAGAATGCTATCAAATATGCGCTTGAAGAAATGTTGGATCCATGCTTGATATCGATAGCCGCACGCGAAGACGGCAGCCGGCTGGACATCATGGTGGAAGATAACGGGCCGGGAATCGACATCGAGTATCTGGATCAGATCATGAAGGGCGAAAGGCAATCCAAAGGAACAGGGGTCGGCTTGAAAAATATTGATGAGCGGATTCGAATCGCATTTGGAGACGATTGCGGTGTAAGGATTGAGAACAAAGCGGAAGGCGGGACACGCGTCACCGTTCGAATTCCATGGATGAGGAGAGGGTAACTCATGTATAAAGTGCTGTTAGTAGATGATGAAAGAATGATTCTTGAGGGTATTTCTTCCATTGTGGATTGGTCCTCGGCGGGAACCGAATTAATGGGGACAGCCCGCAACGGCGTGGAAGCGTACGCGTTCGTGTGCGAGCACCCGCCTGACATCATTATCAGCGATATACGCATGCCTGGCATGAACGGGCTGGAATTGGTAGCGAAGGTGAAGGAGACGCATCCTCAGATCCGGCTCATGATGCTTTCGGGCTTTGACGAATTCGAATATGCCAAAAAAGCCATGCAATACGGCGTGAAGCATTATTTGCTGAAGCCGTGCAACGAGAATACAATCGTTTCCGCGCTGCAGGAGATCGTATCCGAGCTCAAGCAGGAGGAGAGTAAGGAAGTTTTTATACAAACCATGAAGGAAAGCCTGCAGAAGGTGCTCCCGCATGTCAAGGCGCAGTTCCTGAAAGAATTTGTGATGAATAAATCGTATGGAGCCCGTGATTGGGAATATTACAGCCAACTGTTCGGTCTGCAGCTGAACGGTAAGAAAGTCAGATTTATCCTGATTCATTTGGACGGAACATTTGAATATGAGCATCTTTTTGCAGTGAAGAATATCGCGGAGGACTTGCTGCATGAGCCGCTTTTAAGCTCAACAGTCGGCGATCAGGTGCTTATCGTTATCGAGGATGCTGTCCATGCTGAATTGCTGCATCAGCAGGTGAGGGATATCCGAAAAGTGTTTAAGCAGTACTACAAAATGGATGCAACAGTAGCAATTAGCGAGGCGGGGGACATTGATGAATCCAGGAGGCTGTATCTCCAAGCGCTGGATTGTCTAGGTCACAGGTTTTATCTAGGAGAAGCGGGACTTATAACGGTGCGCGACGTGCCGGAAGCATCGGAGCAGCGCTACGAAAGATTTGTCTATGACGAGGATAAAATACTGCTGCATATCAGGGCTGGGAACTGGAATGAGGCAAAGGCTGAGCTCGATCTGTTCTTTGAGCAGCTCGTCAGCTCAAGAATGGATATTCAGACGACGAAGTCTTATGTCTTGCAGGCTTTTATCTCCATGGCAAGGCTGTGCTCGGAGGAACGGATGAACGAGTACATGTCGCAAACCGTACGTTTTGTCCAAATGGAAACGCTTCAACATTGTATGACCATGCTGAAGGAAATCGCCATGGAGATTACGGACATGAATTACGAGCGGAACCGGACAAAGTATTCGGTCATTATTCAAAAAGTGATCGAAATTGTAAATGAGCAGCTGGGCAACCCCGAGCTTTCCTTGACATGGGTGGCCCATCAAATGCTGTATATGAACTCGGACTACTTAGGGAAACTGTTTAAAAAAGAGACCGGCGAAAAGTTCTCCAATTATGTGGTGACATTGCGGGTGCACAAAGCAATGGATGTAATCAAAACCCAGGATGATGTCAAAATCTTTGAATTGGCTGAGCAGCTCGGATTTGGGGACAATCCTCAATACTTTAGCCAAGTTTTTAAGAAGATTGCAGGCTGCGCTCCGACGGAGTACAAAAAAATCCGCAAATTGAACATCACTGTTTTTTGAACAAACATGGCGGATTATTGCATTCAAATGATGTCCGATTTTGTTGATAATAAGGGTGTACAAACGAATTGCTCTAGAGGGGGAACGCGATACATGAAACGTAAAGTATTTACAACTTTAATTTCAGCAGCGATGTTAATTTCGGCCGTAGGTTGCAGCAGCGGAGGCCAAAGCAATAATTCTTCAACGCCAGGTGCTTCCGGAAGTACAGCACCTGCAGCAACAGCAGCGGCTAAGGGCGACGTGAAGCTAAGATTCTCATGGTGGGGCGGTCAGTCCAGACATGACTATACTTTGAAGCTGATCGAAATGTATGAGCAGCAGCATCCAAACGTGAAAATCGATGCGGAATATTCCGGCTTTGACGACTACTGGAAGAAGTTAGCACCTCAAGCAGCTGCGAATCAGCTTCCTGATATTATCCAAATGGATATCTCCTATCTCTCCCAATATGGCGGTAAGGACCAGCTCGAAGACTTGAATCAGTTCACGAAGAGCGGGGTTATTGATACAAGCGCAATGGCCGAAGCGGCTGTTAAGACGGGCGAGCTGAACGGTAAGCTGTACGGCATGCCGACAGGCGTAAATGCAACGGGTACGATCTTTGATGAAGACATGCTGAAAAAAGCCGGCGTTAACCTGGATCCAACAAAGTGGACTTGGACGGATTTGGGACAAATCGCTCAAACCATGAAGGGTCAAGGCAAGATTATGGACCACATGCGATACGATGTATTCTTCCCTTACTATCTGCGTACACAAGGACAACACTACTTTAATAACGACGGTACCGCATTAGGTTACACCGACAACAAATATTTTATTGATTTCTGGACGCAATACAAAAAATGGTACGATGCGGGCTATATGGATACGCTTGATAAAGTCGCCCTTTCCAAAGGAACACCGGAAGAAAATCCGGTTGCGCTAGGCACCGGTTTCATGACGATGGCATGGTCCAATCAATTCATCCCGCTGCAAGCTGCAGCAAAGAAACCTCTTGCGATTGGCGGACTTCCAGGTCCTAATACGAAGGACGGCTTGTACATGAAGCCAAGTATGCTGTTGTCCATTTCCAAGAGCTCGAAGCAAAAAAGAAGAAGCCGCTAAGTTCATCAGCTGGTTGCTGAATGATCCGGAAGCCAACAAAGTCATTAAAGGCGACCGCGGTATTCCGCTTTCAAGCAAAGTGAAGGAAGCGATGAAGCCGACGCTCAAGCCGGAAGAAGTGCAAGTATACGATTACATTGCATGGGCTGAGAAGAACAGCAGCCAAATGGATCCTCCAGATCCAGCCGGTGCAGCAGAAGTGAGCAAATTGCTCAAAGACGTGCAGGATCAAATGCTGTTCAACAAAATTACAGTTGAAGAAGGCGCAGCGAAATTCCAAAAAGAAGCGAATGCAATCTTGGCTAAGAACAAAAAGTAATTACAAGATTGGATCGGAGAGTGTGGAGGAGGACGGCCGTCACAGCCGTCCTTCTTACTTCATACGACCTATTATACAAAGAGAAGCAGCTTAGAGGATGGGAGTGATTTTATGAAATCGTTTCTTAAAGAGAATGATCATGTAGTCGGTTATATATTTATTTTGCCTTTTATCGTCGGGTTTCTCATTTTTACCGTATATCCAATCCTCTCATCGTTATATTTTTCATTTACAGACTATGATTTGCTTTCCACGCCAAGATGGGTAGGGTTCGCTAATTATCAAAAAATGTTTACGGAAGATGACAAAATCATTCAGTCACTTAAGGTTACATTACTGTACGTATTTACTTCAGTTCCAGCAAGATTAATTATCGCACTTTTGGTCGCGATGCTGCTGAATGTGGCTGCTCGAGGAGTTGCTGTTTACCGCGCTATCTACTACCTTCCGTCTCTTATTGGAGGCAGTGTAGCGGTCTCGATCATGTGGAGACAAATTTTTGGAGATAAAGGTTTGCTTAACGCTTTGCTTGCAATAATCGGCATTCATACAGATATATCTTGGATTGGCTACCCTGCAACAGCTCTTTCAACACTCATTTTGCTTTCCGTCTGGCAGTTCGGATCCTCCATGTTGATTTTCCTGGCAGGTCTGAAAAATATTCCGGCTTCGTATTATGAAGCGGCAAGCGTGGACGGCGCGGGTCCCATTCGAAAGTTTTTCAATATCACTTTGCCGATGTTAAGTCCAATCATTTTGTTCAATCTGATCTTGCAAACGATTTCGGGCTTTCTCACGTTCACTCCTGCGTACATTATTTCGAACGGTGAGGGCGGACCGCTTGGACATACATTGCTTTACTCCTTGTATCTATTCCACCGCGCATTTGTATTCTTTGAGATGGGATACGCATCCGCTATGGCTTGGGTTATGCTCCTGATTATCGGGGTCATCACACTTATTATTTTCAAAACATCCAAGTATTGGGTTCATTACGAGAACTAGGAGGCGAGCATATGTTGAATGGATCCAGAAGTATAAAAACCGTAGTCTATCACGTATTCGTGTGCGCGCTGGCTATTGCCGCTATGTACCCAATCCTTTGGTTAATTGCCAGCTCGTTAAAGCCGAATGACGAAATATATTCAACAGCCAGCAGCTTGATTCCAAGCACCTTTACCTGGAGTAACTATGCCAAAGGCTGGCAAGGCTTCGCAGGTACGACATTTGGCACATTCATGAAGAATTCATTCATTATCGTGATTATCTCCACCATTGGTGCCGTCGCTTCTTCGGCAGCCGTAGGGTACGGATTTGCCCGGGTTAAGTTTTTTGGCAGCAAATTCTGGTTCGGTGCGGTCATGCTGACGATGCTCCTGCCGCAGGACGTTACGATTATTTCGCAATACGTAATGTTCTCTAAGCTGGGCTGGCTGTCGACATTCAAACCGATTATTGTACCTCAATTTTTCGGAATTCCTTTCTTTATCTTCTTGATCATGCAGTTTATCCGCACCATTCCGGGAGAGCTGGATGAGGCCGCCAAGATGGACGGCTGCAGTAAGTACACCATCTTTTATAAAATTATCATTCCGCTAATTGTTCCTGCACTAGTAACCAGCGCCATATTCTCCTTCTATTGGAGATGGGATGATTTCTATACGCCGCTGTTATATTTGAACGATCCTAAGCTGTATCCAATGTCCTTGGCACTCAAGCTGTTCTTGGATAACGATGCTCTGAACAACTGGGGCGGTATGTTCGCGATGTCGACGCTTTCGCTGCTTCCCATTTTCATCGTATTCGTGGCATTCCAGAAGTACATTGTTGAAGGGATCAGCACCAGCGGGTTGAAAGGGTAAAGAGAGATGAGAGGAGAGACGGAGATGCCAGCATTACAATTTGATCCGCAAGAAATTCGAGAGGTTATTGATAAAGTAGTCAGACGTACATTCCGTATGGATTATAACTGGGACTGGCCGGGTGGCGTTGCCTTCTACGGTGTCACAGAAGCTTATGAAGCTACTGGAAATGAAGAGTATTTGCAAATGCTCAAAGAATGGGTGGATGAAAAGCTGGAGGATGGGCTGCCGAAGCTGTCCGTTAACGGGATTTCTATCGGTCACTCGCTGCTCACGCTCTATAAAGCTACAGGCGAGGATCGATATATCGAAATCGCGACACAGATGGCTGAATTTCTTAAGCATGATGCAGAGCGATTTGCCGAGGGTATCTTCCAGCATACCGTAAACTCGGAATCGTATAACTTCCCTCAGCAGGCATGGGTGGATACGATGTTCATGGCAGGCTATTTTCTCTTGAGAATCGGAGCGTTGCTGGGTCGAGAGGATTATTTTGAAGATGGACTCAAGCAGTACCACGGGCATGAGAATTATTTGCAGGATATGACGACGAATTTGTACTATCACGGCTGGGATCATATTGCCCAGAATCATATGTCCGGCATTTTCTGGTGCCGCGGCAATTCATGGGCATCCATTACTATGGCAAGAGCGCTCGGTATCATCCCGGTGACCCATCCTTCCTTCATGATCATTGAAGGCTCACTGCGCGATCAATTGGCAGCTTTGGTTCGCTTGCAGGATGAGAGCGGCTTGTGGCATACCGTAACGACAGATCCGACGTCTTATCTGGAGACATCAGGCTCTGCTGGTATTGCGGCTGCGTTGATCGGATGCGGAGGCTTGTATAACAAATACATTAACAAATCAATACAAGGAATACTGGCAAACATCTCGGAAGACGGCACTGTGTTGAATGTATCTGCAGGGACAGCTGTCATGAAAGATATCGATGGCTACCGCGGCGTGCCTCACAAACGCATTCAGGGCTGGGGACAAGGCTTGGCGCTAATCTTCCTTTCCTCCCTGATTAACCGCAAGGATTGGTAGGCGGACGAAATATGGGAAACGAGCTTAAATTTGACTTTGGGCCCGGAGTTGTAGCAGAAGGCTACACACAGGTCTTGGACTCAACCGTATATACAGAGGAATCCGGCTATGGATTCCTGAATCCCGTGAATGTTTATTCACGGGATCGAGGTGTACCCGGGCCTCTTAGGAGATCCTTTTGCATCCCGGCCGGAGCTGTGTTTCAAGTAGCTGTGCCAAGCGGGAATTACCGAGTCGAGATGACCATCGGTGATCAGATAATAGGGACACGGACAACGCTGAAAGCGGGCGAAGGCAGACTGATCGCGAAGGATTTGCAAACGAATGAAGGTGAGTTTGCCGTTCTTTCTTTTACAGTTCATGTCAGCGACGGCAAGCTGCGATTAGCCTTCTCGGGCGCGGCGCCCAGGGTTAACGCCATGCACATAGCTCCTGCCGTTCAGGTGTCGACGCTCTATCTTGCAGGCGATTCGACGGTCACCGACCAGCCTGCTGACGGATATCCCTATGCGGGCTGGGGGCAGATGCTGCCTTATTACTTCAAAGCTGACGCAGCTGTGGCCAATTATGCGGTATCGGGAAGAAGCTCCAAAAGCTTTATCCATGAAGGACGTTTAGATGTCATCGCTTCCCAAATTCGCAAAGGTGACTATTTATTCATTCAATTTGGTCATAACGATCAGAAAATGGACGAAGAGCGTCATACTTCCCCATACACGACGTATAAAGAGCATCTGCAGAAATATATTGACGCGGCAAGAATACGCGAGGCTATCCCGATTCTGATTACACCTGTTCACCGGCGCTTCTTCGACGAGGACGGGTCCTTGCGTGATACGCATGGCGATTATATTACGGCGATGAAAGAGCTCGCTGAAGAACAGCAGGTGATCCTGCTCGATCTCGCTGCTAAGAGCAAAGTGTTATATGAACAGCTCGGAGCAGAGGAATCGAAGTCATTGTTCTTATGGGCTTGGCCTGGTGAATTTCCGAATTTTCCCCGCGGTGCTGAGGATAATACACATTTTCAAGAATTAGGCGCCATCCAGATTGCGGGTCTTGTCGTGGCATGCATCAGAGAGCAAAATATTCAACCGTTAGCCTTATACTTACGATAATAAATACTTAAAAAAAGCCTTCGAATGAAGGCTTTTTTTGCAGTTGCGGGTGGATTTCATGGGTAACCCCATTGACTTCTTATGGAACTTTTAGTACTTTGGATTCATCATAGGGAAAGGCAGGTACTCTACATGTCACTTCGCACGGAACAACAGCAGTCGGAAATCATTCGGGAATTTCTTATTAGCGTAGGGCAATCCCTTCAGCAGTATCAATACAGCTTTGCCTGCAGCGCAGAGCTCTCCCGCCATGAATTCAATGTGCTGTTCGTGCTCGGAACGAGAGGTCCTGTTGTAGTGAAGGAGATTGCCCAGCAAGTACCTGCTATTAGTTTAAGTACGTTGACAAGGCTTCTTGACAGTCTGGAGGACAAGGGCTACATAGATCGAAGAATGGACCCGAGTGATCGTAGAAGCTTTATTATATCCCCCACAGACAAAGCCAATCAGTTGATGAACAGCTTTCCGCGTCACATTGATTGCTTGGTGCAGCGAATAACCAAGGCATTGACACCAGAAGAGCAAGCGAGTCTGTCCGAATTAATTTGTAAAATAAAGTCCCAATTATAAATGAAAAGCAAAACAGCCATTCCGCCCGAAGCCGGGCAGAGTGGCTGTTTTGGCATTTCGATTAAGATGTGCGTTCGATCTTCACATTATCAATTTGCAGCGAGGTTAGTCCAGGTGAGTTGACATAAAAACCGATATTTAATTGTCCGTTTGTTACATGGACCTTGGATTGAACTTGACGATAGGAGGAAGAAGGTGAAATGGGCTGATAGACGGGATTACCGCCATAATCGGCAACTTCCATTCTTACGATAGTTGGTGTTTGACCATAGACCGTTTCCTTCACCCATGCGGATACCGTGTAGTAACCGTTATCAAGACCGGAAACGACTTGGTGCACACTTTGCTTATAGGCCTTTGTATCCCATAAATATAGCTTGTAAGTTCCCTTATAGTTATCGTAGGTATCCACACCATATTTAGCTTCCTGCCCTGCAGGGTGCCATTCTGTCCAACCGGCTAGAGTGCCGGTTTCAAAGTCTCCGTTTCGAACTTCCACATCCGGATAGGAGGTGCCTTGCTTTTTTGCCATGCTTAACGAATCAAGATTAATGGCTCCTTGGTCGGATGATGTCCGCTCTAAGGTAACCAGGTTGACTCCTGCTTTAAGCTTAATCGTGCTAGTTTGATTCATCCAAGTATTCCAATCCTTCGAGGATGGGAACGATACTTGCTTGGCTTGCTGCACCTTGCTGCCATTCAAATCTTCAGCGCTTATTTGTAAGGTAGAGTCAGCGCCTGTAGCATTCGCATAGCGGTAGCTTACCGCATAAGTTCCATCCTGGGGAGCTTCAATTGCGTATACAACCTTAGCCCCGGGGTTTCCTAAACCGTCTACAAAGCCGAAGCCCTGATAGCCGGTATGGTCATTGTTGAAATGCGCGCCTCCAACCCATGTAGCAACTTCGGATTGATACGTAACGGTCGAACCTACAGGCTCAATCTTGATCACACTCGATGCATGCTTGGCAAGCTGCGGGCTGTAGGCGGACATGGTGCCAAGATCTTTGCCCGACCACATGTCGGTTGTCAGCGCCGTGCCGCTTAGGCCAAGGTCTTTGACATAGTCAACCGAGCGTACGGCCGAAGCATCGGATCGATTGAATAAGCCAACAATCCAGGAACCGTCAGCCAGTTGGCCCAACCATTTCTCGGAATCCCGCGAATTCGGGTCGCTGCTGAAGGAGTTACCGTTCCGATAATAAGGTTTGCCTACAAATCCTTGGTTATGCAGATTCAGCATGTTCTCGTTCTTGTAGAAGCTGCCAGTATTTCCGATTGTTGAATATTGGTCCGTGATAGCAATCGGCGATCCCGCCATGGTAAACAAGTTAATGATGCTGCGCCGTTCATCATCTGTTTTGAACGTATTCATCCGAATAAAATCTCCATCGAGGATCATCCCTGACCCGCGGCCTGCGATATCTGAGAAGCCGGTGAAGCCTTGGAACGGGTTCGCCCACTGTGACCAGCCGTTCATCCAGTTCTGCCTTTGACCGCTCAGGTTCTCCCAACCGCCGTGTGCCAGATCCTCATTAATCCGGACCATATCACCGTTAGGAAGCTCGCCTGCGGCATGATTGTTCAGGTGAGGCATCACGAGGCTAAGCTCCATGTCGTCGCCCGCGGCTTCCTTCATCCATTTGAGCGCTGTTTGGTAATTGTCAGAGCCATGGTTCACACCGATCTTCTTGCCCTTATCCGTTCCGGACTCATACCAGGAAAGAAAGTCGATCCGCAAGTAAGTGACGCCAAGCTGCTTGAAATAATTCACATAGCCCTGAATGTATTCCTTAGCTCCCGGCTTGGTCACATCCACCCAGTAAAGATCATCGTTAAAGGTATCCTTCGAGCTGGCGATATCTTGAACCTTTATATTCGTGCCTATGACTGTTTTGCTTGGATCGTTTGCAGCGCTTCTTGTCACCCACAAAGGATTGTAATAGACACCAAGCTTCATGCCTTTATTGTGGATGTAATTGGACCAATATGCCCAGTCATGCTCCCAGCTATCGTTGTGGGAAAGAATGTATCCGTTTTCATTTGTTTGCTGAGCACCTTCAATCCAACCATCCGAAGCGATCATATCGTAGCCGTAGGCTTTGTAATCTTTTGCAATCCAGTCGATGTTCTTCTTCCATTCCTGCTCGTCCATCGGTGCGTTGTGGGTATATTGATATTCATAAGTGCTCCAGTATAAAGGACCAGTTCCGTTCTTTGTATATTGGCTATCCCGCGCAAGTGCCAAGCCGGAAACGCAAGTGAATGATACGACCGCACAGGCGCCCATCAAAGCCAACTTACGGAGCATTTTGTTCTTTTGTTTAGACATAGCGGCAGATTCCTCTCTGTATGAAGTAGTAATAGTCCGAATGCGTGATTTGATCTGCACAGCTATCATAACTGAAAACGCTTCATCTTCCTACGACCTCTTTTAACCAGTTTAGATGTCCCCCAGCTTCTGTCTATTTTCAGTGGAACACGATCCGATCCGTTCCATTCATTTCTCGATCGCATATTCTGTACGATAGAGAGATACAATCGACTCAGCTGCCGGAAATGGAGTGATAGGAAGGATGAGACGCCTAAGAATCGTCCAGGTCATATCAAACTACCCGGACGCCCGCCCGCTGCCCCCGACTAATCAAGGCGGGACGGAGAAAGTAGTGCATGAGCTTACGGAAAATCTGGTTCGCCGTGGACATGATGTTTATTTATTTGCCTCCCGCGGCAGTCGAAGCAGCGCGAAGCTAATTCCTTATAAAAAGAATTTGAGAGATCGGGGAATAGCCAGGTTCGTGTTGAAAAGAATGCCACGGCATGTGGATATCATCCACGATCATACCTTTACTTCGACTTTGGGGCGCAGAAAGTTGAAGATACCGACCATCTGTACCTTGCATTTGCCTGTTAAACAGCGTGTTAAGCATCCCGTCTATGTCAGCCGGCGTGCTAGGACCATTATGGGGAAGAATAGAGGTTACTTCGTTTATAACGGAATCAGTCCAAGAGACTACCAATTTAGTAAGGAGAAAAAAGGGTTTCTGCTGTTTATCGGGAGGCTGATCCCCGAAAAAGGGGTGCTGGAAGCGATCAAAATCGCGGAAAGAACCGGACATCGATTGTTGATCGCGGGGCCCATCAAGGACCGTCGCTATTTCAACAAATTGCTTGCACCTCGTATCAAGCGAAACCCTCGCATTCGATATGTTGGTGCTGTCGGCGGCAGGAAAAAGCAGTATTTACTTAAAAATGCTTCATGTCTACTGTTCCCGACACTTTGGGAGGAGCCGTTCGGTCTCGTCATGATCGAAGCCATGGCCTGCGGCACACCTGTTGTGGCGCTACGGAGGGGGCGGTTCCCGAAGTTATGTCTGGCTTTCCGAATCTAATCTGCCGCACCATCGATGAAATGGTTCACAAGGTTAAAAAGGGTCGATACCCCTCTCCTCATAAATTAAGGGCCTATGTACTCAAACGATTTACCAATAAGAAAATGACGGGACGGTATTTACGTTTATATCGCCAGATTATCAAAAAGAAATAAGCAGCCTACACAAGGATCCAGGAAGCCTGCCCAATCAATGGATTGAGCTTGGTTTACCTGGGTTCTTGTCATTTGAACACAATTGACCATGGAATCATATGGCAGATTAGGTCTGAAGAAGTAAATTTCTATTGTCGAAATGTGAAAGTGTGACATATAATTCAAATAAGTTTGTCGAATACATACATATTTTGTTGAAGGGTGGTTCTTCGGATGTTAGCCAACAATCGGAACAAACGGTCCATTTCGATCCGCGCCAAAATCGTGATCCCTATTATCATCATGATTGCCTTTCTGATGTCGGCAACCGCGTATTATTTGTACGTGAAGGTGGAAGAGAGTTCAAATCAGAAGGGGCTTGCCACTGTGGAGGCTGTTCGGATCGGCTTAGAAAGCGCTCTCACAGCGAGGAAGACAGCTGAAGAGGTGATGGAGCATGAAATGCAGGGACAAGCTGTGTTAGCCGCTTATATGATGGATACACAGAAGCTGACATTTCCCTTGATCACCGAGCTTGCAAAGCGGTCTGGAATTGATGAGTTTTGGATTACCGACGCTTCTGGAAAAGTAACACTTACTAATGCGGGGGAAAAAATTGATTTTAGCTTTGGCTCAGATCCTAATTCACAAGCGTACGAATTTACAGAGCTTCTCAAGGGTAAGGATAAAGTGATATCGCAGCCTGCCCAGCCTAGAACTGTAGACCCTAAGGTATATAAATATGTGGGGGTGTCCGGTTGGAGCAAGTCCCGTATCGTACAGGTCGGAAGAGACGGGGAGAAGCTGACCAAGCTGGAGGAGGACATTGGTGCCAAGCATTTTCTTACTAGCATGCACACGAAGATGGGCAACGAGCTGCTATATTCCGCGATTTTGGACAAGGATGGTAAAAGTGTTTTTTCTAGTGATGAGGGATTTACACTTAGCAGTACGTTAAGCAGCTTTATAGCAGCGCATGCCGGCCAGCAGGAGGTGGCTTCTCTTAGTGACGCGTATGGTCAATGGAGTGCCCGTTACTACGTGACAGCCCTATCCAACGGACAGACGCTATTGGTCGGATTGTCTCAGACATCTCTGAGCTCGATTTTCAAGACTTCTCTAATTGCAGTCATCGCAAGCGTAGTAATTACTGGCATATTGGTCTACGTAGTGGTGTACCTGCAATTCGCTCGTCTAAGAGAGCTAGAGCAAACCATGGTGACCATAAGCCAGGGCAGCGGGGACCTGACGAAGCGATTGCCCGTCAAATCCCGTGATGAAATCGGTGTGTTGGCTGCGTCGTTTAATCAATTCGTAACCACCATCCATAGTATCGTCTCTGATGTGAAACAAGCGGCACACACGAGCTTTGCCCATACACTTGAGATCAGCGATGCATCCGGGCGAACTTCGGCTGTGGCGAAGGAAATTAATCATGCCATTCATGAAATTGCAGAGGCTTCCGCTAAACAAGCCTCAGGTGTTGAAGAAGGAATGACGACGATTCACCTTATGGCTGATTCCATACGGGATACGGATTTACAAGCTTTGAATCTCGAGAAAATGGGCAGCACCATCCGAACCAGACAGCAGACAGGGGCTGACGCCGTCCATGAACTTCAAAGCAGTATGAACAAATATTCAGATATATATCTCAGAGCGTCTCAGGTAATCTGCATACCCTGATTTCGGAGATCGGCGGCATTCTTCAGATGTCCGATTTAATCCAGGGAATTTCGAAGCAAACAGGACTGCTAGCGCTTAATGCATCGATTGAAGCGGCTCGAGCCGGTGAACATGGACGTGGCTTTGCCGTAGTCGCAGCGGAGGTGCGCAAGCTGTCGGAGCAGTCCACTGAGGCCTCCGACCGAATTCGAGGTATTCTTGATAATGTTATCCAATCCGCTGAAATGACCAAGCAGGTCATGCTGACCTCTCATAGTGCCTTAGAGGCGCAATTTGTCAGTGTAGAGCACACGGGAGCCGCTTTTCGTGAAATTGAAGAGACGCTGACCGAAATGAATCAGCTGATTATTACCATGCGCGGTATGACTCAGAGCTTAAACATTCAGAAGGAATCCATGATTCAATTTATTGAATCAGCATCTGCCATTACGGAGCAGACCGCGGCTGGCTCCGAAGAAGTGCTCGCCAGCGTAGAAACTCAGCTGGAGATGTTCGGGCAGGTGTCCGCCAAGGCAGCTGAATTAACGGAAACTATGCAAAAAGTAAAGGGAACCTTTGAACGGTTTAAGGTATAAAATAACGTGATAAGAGGAGCGAATCGCTTCTCTTTTTTTCTCAATACCTAACGTTGACGTAAACTGTGATATAATATGGCAACTATGGTTTTGGAAAGGAGGTAAAGGATGTAATGGATCAAATGGTGTATTCGGTTGAAGAAGTGGCTGCCAAATTTCAGGTTACTTCCAGAACGCTTCATTATTATGAAGAGATCGGATTGATTCCCCCGATTCCTCGCACAGACGGAGGTCACAGGCAATATTCACAGGAGATCGTAGAGCGTCTGGACCATATCCTGCGTATTAAGCGCGTTCTGGGAGTTTCTCTGCAGGAAATATCCGCGATTCTTGAGGCGGAGAACAGCTTAAACGAGTTAAAGCTGCAATATCGGGAAATTGATTCCGATGAGGACAAGCGCAGCATTTTGCTCCAAAGCTCTGTACTGCTGCAATCGTTGGTAGATTCAATCCAGCAAAAGGTGTCCAGTTTGGAAAAGCTGAAGGGCAGCTTTGAGCAAAGGTTAGATAACGTGAGGGATCTGCTCAATCAAGTTAAATAGGAGATGGAAGCAACGATGAATACCAGTAAAAAATGGTGGGTGCTGTCTGTTACGAGTCTAGGCTCACTGCTGTCGGCTCTGAATTTCAGTACCTTAATTATTGCACTGCCTGATTTAATCAAGGGTCTTCAAACAGGGGTCTTGCAAGCAATGTGGATTATGCTTTCCTATATGGTTGCACAGACGGTTGTCGTGCTGCTAGCAGGCAGTATGGCCGATCGGTTTGGGCGCAAACGGATTTATATGTGGGGCATGATCCTTTTTACAATCGTATCACTGCTGGCGGGTTTTGCATCCAATGCAGGTATTCTGATCCTAATGCGTATATTGCAAGGGATTGGCGGAGCCATGGTTATGGCCAATAGTACGGCTATCGTGGCTGATGTGTTTCCTGTGAAGGAATTGGGCCGCGCATTAGGCGTGAATATCATGGTTGTGGCTATCGGTCAAATTATCGGCCCTGTCTTAGGTGGCTGGTTAACAGAAACCTTTGGATGGGAATGGACATTCTGGTTTAATGTGCCGTTCGGGCTGATCGCAGTTGCATGGGGGTATTGGGCTATGGGCATGTCTGACGCCAAAAGCTCGGAGCAGAAAGTGAAAAAGCTGGACCGCTGGGGTCTATTGACCTACACGCTAAGTGTGACAGGGCTGCTGCTGGCACTGACATGGGGACCGATTCAAAGCTGGGCATCTCCGGTCGTATGGATTGCCGGCATCTGCTTTTTAATCGCATTCCCGATCTTCCTATCTGTGGAAAAGAAACACCCTTCAGCCCTTTTACATTTGCCGTTGTTTGCTAACCGAACCTTCTCCATGGGAATGATTTCAGCGATGCTGAACGGAATTGCAAGAATGGCCGTTATGTTCATGCTTATTTTTTACTTTCAAGGAGCTCTTTATTATGATGCGCTGGAGGCCGGTATTCTGACGATTCCTCTGGCCGTGGGTATGCTCTTCGTTTCTCCTGTTGCTGGCTGGCTGGGTGACAGGTTCGGCGAAAGAATGCCGGCAACGCTCGGACTTCTTATTAGTATGCTGGGTCTAGTCGGGTTGGCAATGGATACATGGCTGGATACACCGTATTGGCATTTGGCGCTTTGGATGACGCTAATCAGCGTCGGCTCGGGATTGTTTAATTCTCCCAATACGAGCAGTGTGATGAACGCAGCGGGACCGAAATACCGCGGTGAAGCATCGGGGATTCGTTCGTTAACGATTAACATGGGGATGATGCTCAGCATTGCTTTCTCCATGCCCATTATCACCAATACGATTCCGCATGAAGCGATGCTGGCGATATTCTCCGGTACGCAGGTCGGAATGGAAGGCGGGAGTTCCGCATTAAGCGGGTTCATCCACGGGCTGCATGGCGTATTTTGGCTGATGGCCGTACTCATGTTGATCGGCACCCTCATGTCTTATCTGAGGAGTGGAAAACCGCTAGCGCAAGCCAAAGGAGCACAAGTGTAAGTTGGCAGCAAATGTCACTAAAAAAATAGGTTCGTATGCCTTACAATGAAATAACGGCGGAAAAGATGGTTCTTTATACAATCAGGAGGGAAACAGCATGCTAAAAGACAGATATTACTCCACCGTTGAGTATACGGATCGATTTGGGGCGAACAATAGAGAATTTCTCATTTATTGTCCTAAAGGACAGAAGCCTACAATTGGTGATTTTCTTGAAGCTTTCCAAGAAGCTGGCTATGACATGGAAATTAAGGATTATGTAACGATGACCTTTAAGCCAAAGGACACGACTACAACTAACTTGATTTCGCTTCGAATTATTCGAACGATCCGTGATTACTCCTATACACCCTTGATTAAAAACGGATAAATAGCGAGCGGTCTGAGAAAGCCTACTATGGCTAGTAAGGGATCCAGCGTAACAACTCTGAGCGTTCTTCCGCAATGGAAGGACGCTTTTATCTTTTTTCTATTGTAGGCATTTGCACGGAAAGGTTCTGTAGTGAATACGATGGACTACAGCGGGTACGGGAGGGGCTGCGAAAGGGACGGAGGTGGAAGGGCTTGGCAAACTTATATCCCGTTATTGTGGATTGGATACCAGGGCTGCCGCAAATTCCTTATCGGAACGGTATTGGCGAGTGGGAAGGTGTAGTTATGCATCAAACGGCGAATCCCAACGATACGGCACGCAGTGAAAGAGCCTACGAAGCATCAACCTTTCAAAACGCTTTTGTCCATGAATTTATCGATCCGAATGAAATTATACAAGTGGCAAACCCCGATTATATGGCATACGGAGCTGGCTCACAGGCTAACCCGCGTTTTATTCATTTGGAGCTGTGCTCGGCAAATAGTCAAGATGAATTTAACCGCTCTTTTGATCGATGGTGTCAGCGCGCCGCTTATTTCCTGAGCCAACGAAGTCTGGGAGTCATACCCGCCAAAGCAGATGGTACGGGTACGCTGTGGTCGCATGATGAAGTATCCAGATGGCTGGGCGGGACAACTCACACCGATCCCATCGAATACCTGGCTTCATGGGGAAAAACGTGGCAGGATGTCATCGACAGCGTGCAGGAGCAGTACACAGACATTGTGACAGGAGGGAATGCTCCCATGTTAAGTGTGCAGGATGCAAATGTGATCATTGCTTTTCTTTCGGCGGCC
The DNA here is from genome assembly GCF_021513275.1 of Paenibacillus hexagrammi. Taxonomy (NCBI): domain Bacteria; kingdom Bacillati; phylum Bacillota; class Bacilli; order Caryophanales; family Paenibacillaceae; genus Paenibacillus; species Paenibacillus hexagrammi. The sequence continues at coordinate 1,797,852 of NZ_CP090978.1, forward strand.
TACAATGCAACACAAGATCCAGAAGCACGTGCTGAATTTCACAGACTTGCTAACGAGCTACGAAAAGCCTCCGGGCAGCCGCTGCAGTAGAATACGTATACGATGAAGGAGAGAGGCTTATGACAAGGGAAGATTTGACCTTGTTCATTTTACTTTTGTACGTACTGCTTTGTTTGTTTCTATTCCTCTGTCTGCAGTAAAAAAAAGCGCACGGCAAGCGGATGCTTGGGTGCGCTTTTTTCGTCCATCCATATGATTAAAAGCCTTTATATTGAGGCTCTTCATTTTCCAGCTGTTGTACTCGGGAAGACACTTGATCGACGATTTGCTGGGTGGATTGGGCTGCACTCTCAAAAAGCTGCTTAGCCTCTTGATTTTGCGTGCTGAGTGCGAAAGTTTCTAAGCTGGCTTGTGCGCTTTTTAGCGATGCCAAACATGTTTTCACTTGTGCTGCTACGGTCACTTTTATCACCTCCTGAGACAATAAGATACCCAATCAAGTGGATTAATATTTGGTAAATACATACATTTATGTTTGCTCATAGAATATTTATTGTTCGCACATAATGACATTTGATTGAATAGAAATCTAAAGGAGGAACGACATGTGCCTGAATGGATACATATAATCATCCGATCTCTTACGGCATTAGTCACATTATTCATATTCACTAGGATTCTTGGTAAAAAGCAAATCTCCCAGCTTACTTTTTTCGAGTATGTAACCGGGATTGCCATTGGTGATTTGGCAGGCTTCGCATCTACAGACATAGAAGCTCACTTCGGCCTTGGTTTGCTTGCTATGGGTGTCTGGTTCGTTGTTCCTCTTTCCATAGAGTTTTTATCGTTAAAGAGTAAAACCATTCGGATGTGGTTTGAAGGCAAGGGAACGGTCATGATCAAGGATGGTAAAATCCTCGAGGATAACTTGAAGAAAGAAAGATATACAGCGGACGAACTGCTTGAGCAGCTGCGCACCAAGAGCATTTTTCGAGTGGCGGATGTTGAATTTGCCATGCTGGAATCGAACGGTGATCTCAGTGTTTTGCTGAAAAGTGACATGCAGCCGCTCACACCGAAACATATGGGTATGAAGCTGACTACCGAGAAGCCGGCTCAAGCTGTTATTTCTGATGGTACTATTGCGGACGAGCCGCTCGCAACCGCCGGAAAAAGCAGAGGATGGCTTCATACGGAGTTGGATAAAATAGGCGTAACCACCGAAAATGTATTTCTAGGGCAGGTCGATTCGGACGGCTTGCTTACAGTTGATTTGTACGACGATAAGCTGAAGGTGCCGGAGCCGAGTCAAAAACCAATGCTGCTGGCTACACTGAAAAAATGCCAAGCAGATCTCGAGCTATTTTCACTGACAACCCAAAATGAAAAGGCTAAGACTATGTACGAACAGTGCTCGGAGGAACTTAAGCAAGCGATCGGATTGGTTGAAACTCAACTGAAAAGCTAAGCTGATCATGACAGCAGGAGGGCTTATATGGCGAACAACAAGAAAAAGAATATGACCATGACGCAGCAAGAGTATCAAAAGCTGGCGAAGGAAAAGGAACCGCCTAGACCGGTTTTAAAAAATTGTATTCGCGCCTTTCTGGTCGGCGGCTTTATCTGTCTAATCGGAGAATGCTTGATGAAAGCTTTTATTCATTGGTTCGGATTCACAGAGAAGACGGCAGGCAATCCAACGGTTGCGGTGCTTATTTTTATTTCAGTCGTCCTAACTTGCTTTGGTGTCTACGATAAGATTGCACAATGGGCAGGAGCGGGTACGGGTGTTCCTGTTACCGGATTCGCTAATTCGCTGTGCTCAGCAGCTATTGAGCACCGTGCGGAAGGCGTCGTGCTTGGCATCGGCGGCAATATGTTCAAGCTAGCAGGGTCCGTTATTGTATTTGGCACAGTCGCTGCTTTTTTCGTCGGCATCGTACACCTCATTTTTGGAATGGGGGGTTAAATCATGCTGAAGGGACATCAGAGCTGGATATTTGAAAATAAACCCGTCATTTTATCTACGGCGACTGTTGTTGGACCTGATGAAGGACAAGGTCCTATCGCAGATGACTTCGATATTGTTCACAGTGATTTGATGGTCGGCCAAAAAACATGGGAAAAGGCCGAAAAGGCCTTGCTGGAGGAAGCCGCGCAAAGAGCCCTTGACCATGCAGGATTAACAGGCGGTCAAATCCAATTCTATATCGGCGGCGACCTCATGAATCAGATCATCTCCAATACATTTGCCGCACGAACTCTCGCCATGCCGTATATCGGCATTTTTGGCGCCTGCTCCACCTCTATGGAAGGACTGGCTTTAGCCAGCCAGCTTATGAATTCCGGCTCAGCCCATTATGTCATGGCAGGTACCTGCAGCCATAATTGCACAGCGGAAAAGCAGTTTCGTTATCCCACGGAATACGGCTCCCAGAAGCCGCCGACCGCACAGTACACGGTCACGGGAGCAGGGGTCGCCATTCTTGGGAAAGAAGGCGACGGTCCGGTCGTAACATCAGCAACAATTGGACGAATTGTTGATATGGGCATTAAAGACCCTTTTAATATGGGCGCGGCGATGGCTCCGGCTGCTGTTGATACCATTCAAGCGCATTGCCGTGACCTTGGCAGGGACCCGGGATACTATGATCTTATCGTTACAGGGGACTTAGCAGCCGTAGGTTTAAGTATTGCGAAAGAATTGTTTGAAAAGCATCATTTTCCAATTGAACAAACGAAGTTCGACGATTGCGGCTTACTTATTTTCGATCGCGAAAAGCAAATGGTACAATCGGGCGGCAGCGGTTGCGGATGTTCCGCGACTGTGACCTATGGTCATTTGCTTAAGCGCATGAGGAAAGGCGAGCTGAAGAAGATTCTTGTCGTTGCAACAGGGGCACTATTGTCACCTCTTTCCTTTCAACAGGGTGAAAGTATTCCATGTATCGCACACGCCGTTTCTATAGAGATGGAGGGGTAGACGGATGAACTTTCTGTGGGCGTTTATTATTGGGGGAGCCATCTGCGTAATCGGACAGCTTCTCATGGATGTGGGCAAGCTGACACCAGCACATACCATGAGCACGCTCGTTGTATTAGGTGCTATAGCTGATGGCTGCGGGCTCTACGAGCCATTTATTGAATTTGCCGGTGCAGGAGCGACAGTACCGATCACAAGCTTCGGCAACGCTCTTGTTCACGGTGCTTTGGAAGAGCTTCATAAGGACGGATGGATCGGTATTATTACCGGGATATTTAAAGTGACCAGCGCTGGTATATCTGCCGCGATTATTTTTTCTTTTTTGGCAGCCATAATCGTCAAACCGAAAGGATAATAGTAGCAGCTATATGCCCAAGAAGATAAGCCCCTGCGGTTAAACCGTAGGGGCTTGTTTGACGTCTAACCAAAGAATGGTTATATTTTACAAATAAATTTAGAGATTTTACAAGTGTACGCAGGAAGTGGAATCCTGTAAACTAGATTTAAGCCATTTTGTCTGGATTTTCAGGCAAATTTCGCCGATTTTGAGGAAGAAAAGCAAACGCTTACGAAGAAAGCTTTCTTCCAGAAAGCTCAGCACAAGCTTACGAAGAAAGCTTTCCTAACGGAAAGCTCAGCACAAGCTTACGAAGATAGCTTTCCTAACAGAAAGCTCAGCACAAGCTTACGAAGAAAGCTTTCCTAACGGAAAGCTCAGCACAAGCTTACGAAGATAGCTTTCCTAACGGAAAGCTCAGCACAAGCTTACGAAGATAGCTTTCCTAACGGAAAGCTCTAAGGAGGATCAGACATGGATACTGCCACAAGTCAGTACGTTGATGTATTAGCTAAGCTTAAGGCCAATCTGGAGTCGTGCATACTTGGGAAGACAGATGAAATTGAATTACTTCTCACGGCCTTGCTGGCAGCCGGTCATGTCTTGCTCGAGGATGTCCCCGGAACCGGAAAAACCGTGCTTATCAAAGCGCTGGCAAAATCAATTGAAGGCCAATTCAGAAGAATCCAATGCAATCCGGATTTATTGCCTTCGGATATAACAGGTGTTTCCATCTATCATCCCAAAGAGGAGAAGTTTTTATTCCGTCCAGGTCCGGTGATGACCAACGTTCTCCTGGTGGATGAGATCAACCGAGCCACAACGAAGACGCAATCCGCCCTTTTAGAGGCAATGGAAGAGAAGCATATCACCGTTGATGGTGATATACACGAGCTGCCCTCCCCGTTCCTGCTGCTAGCTACCCAAAACCCCATCGACTTCGAGGGAACCTACACGCTGCCCGAAGCTCAACTGGATCGCTTTATGATGAAGCTGAGTCTAGGCTATCCAAGTGAAACGGCTGAGAAACAGATGATTTCCTCTCAGAGTAAGGCCCATCCCATTGAATCTCTCGAACCCGCGGCTACTGCCGAGCAGGTTTCGGACATGCAGGACCAAGTAAGAGCGGTGCATATGGATGATGCGGTTGCGGACTATCTGGTTACTATATCGAGGAAAACAAGGGAGCATAAATCGGTTTATCTTGGAGCAAGTCCCAGAGCAACTTTATCCTTAGTTGCTGCGTGTAAAGCTTACGCATTTTTGAAAGGCCGAAGCTATGTGATCCCGGATGATATCAAATATTTAGCTCCATTTGTACTCGGACACAGAATTATTCTGCAATCCGAGGCGCGCATGGATGGAGCAACCGTCGCGTCTGTTCTGCAAGCTATTTTTGAACAGGTACGCGTTCCGGTGCGATTGGAGAAGTGAGCCGCATGAACAGACAGTTCATGAAACGGTTATTGGATCGCTCGAGCTACCCCGCCGGATTCTGGGCCATAACGTCCTGCGTAATTTGCAGTTTATTTTTCCTTTTGTTTCAAGGCGGTAAGCTCGCTGCCATGCTATTTTTCATTGTATTGATTTTGGCCATCTATTTGCTGCTTGGTAATTGGAGCGGAGTTAAGAGAACCCGAGGTGTCCGCAAGCTTGCGGGAGCTGCTCAACAGTCGGCTGAGCTGCAAGCGGGACACTCACTTAAGGTCACCATTGAAGTTCAAATTCCGGGAGTCTGGCCTATCGCTTACATGGTCATTCGTGATCAGCTCATTAGGCAAAACGGAGAAGAGTCTGTATTTGAAGGGACGTTCGTACCGGACTGGAAGCGTAAAGGGGAGGTCCTTTATTCTACGCCGCCTTTGCGAAGGGGCTTGTACCGTTTTGGCTATACAGAATGCTCGACTGAGGATATTTTCGGTTTTTTTCAGCACAAAGGCCGAATCGAGCTGAGGGAACAATTTGTCGTCTACCCACAAACTGCAGCGATTCGTGAATGGACGCAGTTCCACCAAATGATGAAGGGGCTTCAACATAATTCTGCCTCAACTCGCGCTCACAGGGAGACAACTCAGATTAACGGCGTAAGAGAGTATATCTATGGTGATAGATTATCCCGAATTCATTGGGGGGCTACGGCTAAAACAGGGACTTGGAAATCCAAAGAATTCGAACGGGAGTCACTGCCCAAAACCATTCTTTTACTGGATCGTTCCTCTCGAGCATACCGAAATGCTGAAGAGTTCGAGCTAGCCGTGTCTGTAACGGCTTCCTTGTTCCGATACGCATCGTCCCGGAATTTGGCTTTGGGACTCGTGTCGGTCGGAAAAGAAGCTGTATACATGGAACCCCAGCAAAGCCACAATCACTATCGGCAAGTGATGAGCCACCTGGTAAGCGCAGAGGCCGACGGTTTTCATTCACTCAGCAGCATCATCAAAGACAGGGCCCGGCAGCTGCCGGCCGGTTGTTTCTTTGTTCTCGTTTCTCCGCAGAACGGTTCTTCCATTCTGCAGCTGCTCCATGAGATTGAGCGTTTGCAAATGAACCCATGCCATATGTGGATTCATCCGTCAGGTGCTCCTTCTGGGGCCAGCGATTGGTTGAAGCAGGTGCGCTCACACGGTTACGCGGCAGAAGAAATCAGACAATTGGATGAACTGCCTAACGTATTGGGGGGAGCGAAACGATATGCGTGAAAGATGGTTGGTTCGTTTCCTTGTGAAGGATTGGCCGCTGCGACTCCATACGATCCTATTAGGCGTGTTTTTATATCAATTTGTAATCTGGATCCATAAAGAAGAAGTGATTTGGCTGAATGAGACGGTCATGCTCGTTAGTGGAACCTTGTTGATTGCAGGGCTGCTGCGTGTATGTACAGGCTTGAACAAATGGCTGAGCGGAGCGGTACAAATCGTACTTATTCTTCTCATACATGGACTTTATCTCCATTATCACTATATCGCTTTGAGAGGCCGGACAGCAGAGGCTTTGCTATCCTGGATCACGGCCAACCTAAATCCAATCGAGCCGTATATTTGGTTCAGTTTGTCGGCATGGCTCATTTTTTTGTTTGCGCTTTGGTTCATGCGGACCAAATTGAGAATTTTTATTCTGATCGTAATCAGCGTATTGTTCTTTGCGATTAGAGATTCGTTCAGTGTCTATGTGCTCTGGCCTCAAGCAGCCATGGTGCTGTTCTGCGGGCTATCCCTGATGGTGCTGCGGCATTTCATGGAACTGAAGAACCGCGCTCCTGCTATTTGGGAAACGATCAGCGAATACCCCTCAACCGTCGGCGTTCCCCTTGTGAGCATCATAGCATTGACAGTATTTATTGGCGCTGTTACCCCTTCAATTAACCCGATACTGAGGGATCCTTATACCGCTTGGAAAATGAGCCGTGGGGAGTCTGTCCCCCTCTTGGGCAAAGGTGTTAGTGTCGAGTCTCCGACATCGGATACCTCATCAGGCTATAGCCGTGATGATACAGCACTTGGAGGAGGCTTTAAGTATGATTATTCGCCGGTAATGACAGTCGAGACGTCCAAAAGAACCTATTTTCGAGGCGAAACCCGGGCGCTCTACACAGGGACCGGGTGGGTCAAGAGTGAAGCGGAGAAAAAGGTTCCATTGAACTTCGTAAGCGTAACCGAATTACACCAGGATCCCAGGTTTGATGTATCTTTGCTGCAAACCAAGGAAGTCACCCAACACGTTGTCATGGAGAAGGAAGAGCAGTTTCCGGTGCTGTTCGGGGGATATCCGATACAGAAAATTACGGAAGTGAATAAAGGAGAGAATCCGTTCCAACTCTTACTTTGGTCACCCCGTCAGGCGGAACTGAGGTTTGTGGGTGAGAAGAACTATCCGAAAGAATATCAAATCGTAACCCAAGAAGCTGTTATTGATGAGGAAGGTCTTCGTAAGGTAAATGAGGATTACAAAAGTAAGCCCGAGTGGAGTGAATACCTGCAGCTGCCCGATGAGCTCCCGGAGAGAGTAAAGCAGCTAGCTGTTGACATCACCAAGTCAGGTGCGAACTCCTACGACAAGGCGAAGCTGATCGAAAAGTATTTAAGTGAAACGTTCCCTTATACGAACACGCCGGATGAAAGCAAAGCGCAAAGTAAAGATTTCACAGATCGGTTCTTGTTCGAAATCAAGCAAGGCTATTGTGATTACTATTCGACCGCCATGGCTGTGATGGCCCGTTCCATCGGATTGCCCTCAAGATGGGTAAAAGGTTATTCCTCAGGCTCGTCTCCGATCCCGGACGATATCCTCCAATACGGAGCAGGGAGCCGCTATTTTGAGGAGGTCGACGTTGATGGCGCCGGTACCTATACGGTAAGGAATTCAGATGCCCACTCTTGGGTGGAGATTTACTTCGCAGGTTACGGCTGGATTTCATTTGAGCCGACATCCGGTTTCCGTCTGCCTAATGTATATCCGGATAACGAGCCGGATCCAGTGGATGTCGCAGCCTTTGCAGCGGATGCGGAAGAAGTCGATGCAGATGCAGCTAATACCCACATACATTGGTTGTGGATAACTGCTATTGTCTTTGGAGCTGCGATATTAGGCGCTGCCGTATTCGTTGTGATTCGCAGGGGCTTCACACTGCCGAGATATGTTCGGCGAACGAAACGCGAAGCGGTAGATTTTAATCAAAAAATCATCTTGGAGTTTGAAAAGCTTCAACGTTACAGCCGCCGTAAAGGCTTTGCTAGATTGGAGCATCAGACGCTGCGCGAAACCGTGAGCGCATGGTCGGAGATAAGCAAATGGATCAAGAACGATCTATCTACCTTGCAGCTGCAGTTCGAACGGGCTAAATATAGTACGGAACGCATGGAGGAGTCGGATTATCTGCTTGTGCAGCAATCCATTGCAAGAATTAAAGAGCATATGAAATAAATAATGAAGTAACCTCAAATTTATCATGTTGAGAAAACCACCCGCATGCGGGTGGTTTTCAACTGAAGGGAGAAAAGAAATTATGGCGTTTATAGATTGTCACTTTTATTCGGAAACTTTAGGGGTCTCCGCTTCCATGTATGTGATCCTACCCCAGCTCAGCCAGAGTCAGATCGGCTTGAAATCTAAGGTTCACGGCGACAAACATCCAACCTTATATTTGCTTCACGGTCTTTCTGACGATCATACCATATGGATGCGTCGTACCTCGATCGAACGTTATGCTTCGGAGTTAGGACTAGCGGTTGTGATGCCTGCGGTAAACAGAAGCTTTTATACAGATATGCAATCAGGCTATAAGTATTGGAGCTTTATCAGCGAGGAGCTTCCAAGATTGGCGCAGTCATTCTTTCCGCTTTCCTCCGATCGAGAGTTCAATTATGCTGCCGGCTTGTCCATGGGTGGCTATGGCGCGCTAAAGCTCGTGCTGTCTCATCCGGAGCGGTTTGCTGCAGGCGCAAGCTTGTCAGGAGTCGTGGATATCGCCCGGTTGGCCGATGATCCTGAGCGAAAAGCGGACATGTCGCTCATATTCGGAGACACAAGCAAGTTGGAGGGCAGTGAGAGCGATTTATTCCATTTGGCCAAGCAACTCAGTGACGCTAAGACAACAGCTCCCCGAATTTATCAGTGCTGCGGAACGGAAGATTTCCTCTATAAGGATAACGTCAGGTTTAGGGACTATTGCCGGACCTTGGATCTTGACTATACATATGAAGAGGAGCAGGGGGAGCATGAATGGGGATATTGGGATCAAAAAATCCAATCCGTGCTGCGTTGGCTGCCTTTGCCAAGCCAATAAGGACGGGCATTTCGTCTACTATTCTTTTTGCAACAAACGGGGCACTATGGTATAGTTGCTCCTATATGCTTAAGGAACATTTTGGAGGTAATTGGTTTGCTCAATAAGCTTGTGCCTAGACAATCCGTGCACACGATTTATGATATTGATATCGAGAACCTCTGGAGCTTCGGAGTCCGGGGCATTATAACAGATTTAGATAATACGCTTGTCGGAGCCAAAGACCCGCATGCGACTCCTGAGCTGCTGGAATGGTTGAAAAAAGTTCAGCAGAAAGGGTTAAAAGTGGTCATTGTTTCAAATAACCACCGAGGCCGCGTGTCGAAATTTGCCGAACCGATCGGAATTCCATTTATTTATCGGGCTAAGAAGCCAACCAATGCTTCGTTCCATAAGGCCATGAAGCTGCTCGGGACGAGCGCTAGACAGACCGCTGTGATCGGCGACCAGATGCTAACGGATGTGCTCGGCGGCAATCGGATGGGGTTGTATACCATTCTGGTCAAGCCTATTTCGGTTACGGATGAAGGCTTTTTCACAAAAATTAACCGCCGGATTGAGAAGCTAGCTTTATCTATGATGAAGAAAGAATCGTAGGAGGATTCATGAGTCAACAAGACAAGATGTACTGCGCAGGCTGCGGCGTTGGTCTGCAATTTGAAGATTCCAGCAAGCTGGGATATACCCCCGAGGGGGCGCTTCAAAAAGACCCTGTCATATGTCAGCGCTGCTACCGAATTAAACATTATAATGAAGCTTCCAGTATGACGCTACACCAGGACGACTTTTTAAAGCTTTTAGGCACAATTGGACAAAAGAATGCGCTTGTCGTGAATATTGTGGATCTTTTCGACTTTGAAGGAAGCATGATCAGCGGTTTATCCCGATTTGTCGGCAATAACCCTATTGTGCTGGTCGTGAATAAAGTAGATTTACTGCCGAAGGTAACGAATCCGAACAAGATCGTAAACTGGGTGCAGCGGCAAGCCAAGGAGCACAGTCTTCGAGTCGTAGAAATCGTACTTTGCAGCGCAAAGAAGAACATCGGCTTTGACCGTGTGATCGAAGCGGTTCAGCAGCACAGAGGCAACCGTGATATCTACGTAGTCGGAGCTACGAATGTGGGCAAATCGACGCTGATCAACCGCTTGATTAGTGATTACAGCGACTTGGACGCTGAGCTTACGACCTCGCAGTATCCGGGAACTACACTGGATTTGGTCAAAATCCCGCTGGATGACGGGAAGTTTATTATTGATACACCGGGTATCGTATACCCGCATCGGATGACCGAGGTTGTTACGAAGAGAGACCTATCCAAAGTCATGCCGGATCGGCCGATCAAGCCGGTTGTTTTCCAACTGAATGAAAGTCAAACGCTTTTCTTTGGGGCACTCGCGCGGTTTGATTTTGTGAAAGGCGAGCACCAGTCCTTCACGTGCTATATCTCCAATGCGATACAGATTCATCGGACCAAGTTGGAAAAAGCCGACGAGCTGTATGAGAATCATAAAGGAGACATGCTGGCGCCGCCAAGCAAAAGCGATGTGGACGAGCTTCCTAAGCTGGTTAAGCATGCCATCCGCATTCCGAGAGGAAAAAGGATGGATGTGCTCATCTCCGGATTAGGCTGGATCAAGGTTAATAGTGAGGCGGGGGCAGAATTGGCCGTTCACGCGCCTAAGGGAATTAAGGTCATTTCGCGTGAATCGCTCATCTAAGCAGCTTATGAGGGGGATATCATGGAGAAGAACCGGGCTTTAGACAGTCATACCATATTATTTGGTGTTTTTGGGGATCCAGTAAGGCATTCACGTTCGCCGGTCATGCTGAATCAGGCGTTTCAAGTAGCGGGGCTTAATCATGCCTACGCTGCTTTTCATGTTGAGCCGCCTGCTCTGGGGGATGCCGTACGGGGGATTCGCGCGCTCGGATTTCGCGGAGTCAACGTGACGATCCCGCATAAGGTTGAAGTTATGCAGTATTTGGACGAAATCGATGAAGGAGCGCGCGTCATCGGTGCTGTGAACACGATCGTCAATGAGAACGGTAAGCTGATCGGCTATAATACGGACGGAATCGGCTATGTGCGTTCTTTAAAAGAAGAAACAGGCATAGACATCCGCGGCAAACGAATCGTTCTGCTTGGCGCAGGAGGAGCCGCAAGAGGTGTGGCTTACGCTTTAGCGAAAGAGGCCCCTGCGGAAATCTGTATCGCCAATCGGACGAAAGAAAAAGCAATTGACCTAGCAGAGGCCATTGGAGCTTACACAAGCACAAGGGGGATGGGCCTAAACGAATTGCGCGATGCAGTCAGCGAGGCTGACATCATCGTCAACACCACTTCATCAGGAATGCACCCGCATGTCGGCGACGTGCCGATGCCTGTTGAGTGGATCTCATCTCGTCATCTCTGCAGCGATTTGATCTACAATCCGCGTATCACGCGTTTCCTGCAGGAAGCGGAGAAGAACGGTGCCCGTATTCATGGGGGACTCGGCATGTTTATTTATCAAGGCGCTTACGCGTTTGAATATTGGACTGGCGTGACTGCCCCCGTCTCTGCAATGAGACAGGTTGTAGAGCAGTCATTAGCTGAATAAGAATAGAGGGACACAACATGTTAACTGGCAAACAAAAGAGATATTTACGTTCTATGGCGCATCACATCGATCCGATCTTTCAAGTAGGTAAAGGCGGCGTAAACGATCACCTGATCCGTCATATTGAAGAAGCCTTGGAAGTTAGAGAATTAATTAAGGTTACCGTCCTTAATAACAGCGGTGAAGACCGCAATGAAGTCGGCGAAGAATTATCGCAAAAATCGGGAGCGGAGCTTGTGCAAGTCATCGGTAAGATCGTTGTTCTATACAAGGAATCACGCGACCAGAAGAAAATAGAGTTGCCAAATTAAGAGGTGGGAGCATGCTGGTCGGAATCATGGGAGGCACCTTCGACCCGATTCACACAGGGCATCTGATTGCCGCGGAACGGGCGAGGGTGGGAGCAGGACTGGATGAGGTTTGGCTGATGCCGGCTAATGTGCCGCCGCATAAGCCGAATGCGCCGAAAGCAACGACCGGGCAGCGTTGGGAGATGGTATGCAGGGCAGCGGAAGGGAACCCTTTGTTTCGTCCGATTGATGTTGAAATAAACAAGGGTGGCGTATCTTATAGTATTGATACGATTGAACTGCTTTGCGAGCAGTATCCAGGTGTTGAATTTGCCTATATTATCGGAGCGGATATGGTGGAGTATTTACCCAAGTGGTTCCGCATTGATGATATCGTCAAACAAATCCGTTTCATCGGATTAGGCAGACCCGGTTACCAGCTCAACCTGGACGCATTGCCTGAACATATCCGCGCACGAGTAACGCTGGTTACGATGCCTCTTGTGGACATCTCATCCACAATGATTCGCGAAGAGAGAAAAGCCGGAGGCTCTGTGCGCTACCTCGTGCCAGAAGCCGTGCATCAATACATGGAGGCGAACGGATTGTATGAATCGTAGCCGTGAACAAATCATGGAGAAGGTCAAAGAGCAGATGCCTGAAAAGAGATGGCTCCACACGCTTGGCGTGATGGAAACGTCGGTCCGACTGGCCGAGCGCTATTGTGCTGACCCAGTGAAGGCGGATTTAGCGGCTATTCTGCATGATTATTGCAAGTATTGGCCTATTCAGGAGCAAGCTAATATTATCAAGGAAAATGGACTTCCGCAGGATCTGCTGGACTATGATAAAGAGCTATGGCATTCGCATGCCGGCGCCTTTATCGCTCAAAAAGAGTTTGATATTCACGATGAAGAAATTCTTGATGCCATCCGGTACCACACCTCGGGCAGGGAAAGCATGACGCTCCTTGATAAAGTGGTCTGTCTTGCTGACTATATGGAGCCGGGACGGGATTTTCCAGGTGTGCATAATATTCGTGAAATCGCTGAACATAGTCTTGAGAAAGCATTAATTGCCGGGTTCGATTCCACGATCGGCTTTTTGCTTTCGAAAGGAAAACGGATTTATCCATTAACGGTATTAACGCGCAATGATTTGCTTATGCAAGTATCAGATAATTAACAGGAGGATGATGGAATGAGTCTAACCCCGGAAGCCGTTATGACACTTGTGGTAGAAGCCGCAGAAGATAAAAAAGCAATGAATCTGGTGACACTGAATTTGCAGGGAATTTCTCTTGTTGCCGATTATTTCGTCATCTGTCACGGTAACTCGGAAACACAAGTTCAGGCAATCGCAACGGAAGCAAGAAAAAAGCGCAAGAGCACGGTGTCCGTATCCGCGGATACGAAGGGGTCGATACCGCAAGATGGGTGCTGCTGGATCTGGGAGATGTTGTCCTTCACGTATTCCACCGCGATGACCGCGAGTATTATAACATTGAGAGACTATGGTCGGATGCTAAGGTTGTGGAGCGGGTATGAACATGAATGCTGGGACGCTGGTCAACCTTGAGGTTGCCAGAGAGGTTCCGCCTAACGGATTTTTTCTGACGGACGGCCAACAAGATGTGCTGCTGCCTTATGCAGAATCCAATCGCCAGATTAAGCCAGGAGACCGTGTGGAAGTGTTCTTGTTTCACGATACGCAGGATCGGTTGATGGCTACGATGAAACGACCTCAGCTGCTGCTTGGCGAAGTGGCCTTACTTGAAGTGGTCGATATTCATCCCAGATTCGGGTATTTTTTGGAAATGGGGCTCGGACGCAATCTGCTCCTCCCTTATCGTAATGTCCCGGAGCTGGAAACACTTCGCCCGGAGGTAGGGGACAAAGTATATGCTACGCTGGCTCATGACCGTCAGGGACGGTTGATTGCCAAGCTGGCTACCGAGGAAGATTTGGCTCCCCTTTGTGTAAGAGCTCCTTCGACCTGGAAGAATCAGTACGTCAGAGCACGAGTATACAAGCCCTTGCAAATGGGTACATTCGTCATCTGCGATGCCGGAGTTTTAGGTTATGGTGTCATCGGCATGATCGCAACGCCAGAGCGGACAAGGCTGCTGAGGGTCGGCGAGGAGATCGAGGCTCGGGTCGTCTTTGTTCGCGAAGAGGACGGACGCGTGAATTTATCGATGAGGCTTCCCAAGGAGAAGGGACGCGACGAGGATGCTGAACGTATTCTTGCCGTATTGAAGGAACGTCAGGGAGGCGCTATGCCTTACTCCGACCAAACTCCTGCAGATACGATTCTGCAGCGCTTTGGAATCAGCAAATCCGCTTTCAAACGGGCGCTTGGTAAGCTGATGAAAGAAGGACTCGTCTATCAGAAGGAGAACTGGACGTATTTGAAGCAAGAGGAGACGCAGGACTAGCATGAGCTACGAAGGATTTGCCTATACGTATGACAGGCTAATGGAAGAGATGCCATATGGGGAGTGGCTGCGGTTTGCGCGCAACAGTTGGGATAAATTCGGACTCAAGCCTGAAACCGTTGTCGATCTTGGCTGCGGGACGGGCAGTATCGCCATTCCGCTGGCAAACGAAGGCTTTCAGGTCACGGGCATCGATCTCTCTGATGATATGCTTTCTGTTGCACAGCAAAAGGCGGAGCAGCTTACCGGTGTGTCCCGCAAAGGCGGACTTATATGGGTGCAGCAGGATCTTAGAGAGTGGGAGCTGCCTGAGCCAGCTGACGCGGCTCTTTCTTTTTGCGATTGCTTCAACTATCTTCTGGAGGAAGAAGATATCATCCAGGCTTTTAAAATGACCTATCAGGGCTTGAAGGCAGGCGGTCTGTTTCTGTTTGATGTACATACACCCGAGCAATTGAAGGCATACGCGGATTCACAGCCCTTCTTCCTAAACGAAGATGACGTCTCCTACATTTGGACAAGTGAGCTGGATGAAGAAAGAATGCAAATCGAGCACGATCTGACGATCTTTGTTCAAGAAAGGGATGCTTCAGATCGCTTCCGCCGCATTGACGAAATTCACGTGCAGCGTGCTTACTCGTTACACTGGCTGAAGGAACAATTGCTCGAAGTGGGCTTTAGCAAGGTGGAGATGGGCTCTGACTTCACTTGGCAGACCCCGGGAAGTCGTACGGAGCGAGCCTTTTTCGCAGCGATGAAATAGCAGGAAGCGTACTTGACAGCACTGCATAATTTTACATATAATCATACCTAATTAGAATCATAACATTGCTTTGACGAGGAATAGTAGCCTGGAATCAGCATCTCCCAGAGAACCGGTGAATGAGGTGGAAGCCGGAAGGTGCAGAACGCGTGAACTCGCCTCCGAGCAAGAAGGTGAACATTCGCTGACGTGTTGGATGGGTCCAACCGTATGCGGAGGTAACTGGATCGTTTCGCCCGCGTTAAGGGTTTGAGTGAACACAGACGAAGTACGTCTGGTGTTAACTAGGGTGGTACCACGGGAATCTGACCTCTCGTCCCTAGCGTTGTCCGCTAGCGATGAGGGGTTTTTTAGCGTTTCACAGAGTGAGGTCTGCAAAGCATGCAGACACAGGGAGGATGCAGAAGTATGTCACAGGAAGTGAAAGAAGCAAGAGAGCAAGTAGGGTATAACCCGTTGGTCATCGAGCCGAAATGGCAGCGGTATTGGGATGAGAAGAAAACGTTCAAGGTGTTGGAAAACTCGGATAAGCCGAAATTTTATGCACTAGATATGTTCCCTTATCCGTCCGGAGCAGGACTTCATGTCGGACATCCGGAAGGCTATACAGCGACGGACATTGTATCCCGTTTTAAGCGGATGAGAGGCTATAACGTGCTTCACCCTATGGGCTGGGACGCATTCGGACTGCCGGCTGAGCAGTACGCTCTGGACACGGGGAACGACCCGCGCGAATTTACTCAAAAGAACATCGAAACTTTTAAGCGCCAGATTAAATCTCTTGGTTTTTCGTATGATTGGGACCGTGAAGTCAGCACAACAGATCCTGAATATTACAAGTGGACCCAATGGATCTTTATCCAATTGTACAAAAAAGGTCTTGCCTACGTGGACGAAGTACCTGTTAACTGGTGTCCAGCACTTGGCACAGTCTTGGCAAATGAAGAGGTCATCGACGGTGTGAGCGAACGCGGCGGACATCCAGTTATTCGCAAGCCGATGCGCCAATGGATCTTGAAGATCACGGAATATGCGGAACGTCTGCTCGAAGACCTGGAAGAGCTCGATTGGTCGGAGAGCATTAAGGATATGCAGCGTAACTGGATCGGAAAATCCAAGGGCGCAGAAGTGCAGTTCGCGATTGATGGTCACGATAGCAGCTTGACCGTCTTTACGACTCGTCCCGATACCTTGTTCGGTGCTACGTATTGTGTACTTGCTCCTGAGCATGAGCTCGTAGCGAGCATTACTACACCTGAGCAAGAGGCGGCTATCAAGGAATATCAAGAAAAAGCAGCCCGTAAAAGCGATCTGGAGCGTACGGACCTTGCGAAGGATAAAACAGGAGTATTTACCGGTGCGTATGCGATTAATCCTGTGAACGGCGCGAAGGCTCCGATCTGGATTGCCGACTATGTGCTTGGAGGTTACGGTACAGGCGCAATTATGGCGGTTCCGGGGCACGACCAGCGCGACTGGGAATTTGCCAAGCAATTTGATCTGCCGATCATTCAAGTCGTGGAAGGCGGAGACGTTGACAACGAAGCTTATGCCGGTGACGGACCTCATGTGAACTCGGAGTTCCTGAATGGATTGAATAACGAAAAAGCGATCAGCACAATGATCGAATGGCTGGAGAAGCAAGGCAAAGGCCGCGGAAAAGTCACATACCGCTTGAGAGACTGGCTGTTCAGCCGCCAGCGATATTGGGGAGAACCGATTCCGATTCTTCATTTGGAAGATGGCACGATGAAACCGGTGCCTGAGGATCAGCTTCCGCTTCTGCTGCCGCAGGTGGATGAAATCAAGCCATCCGGTACAGGAGAGTCACCGCTGGCTAACGTCGCTGATTGGGTGAACACGGTGGATCCGGAAACAGGAATGAAAGCACGTCGTGAAACGAACACGATGCCGCAATGGGCGGGAAGCTGCTGGTACTACCTGCGTTTCATAGATCCACGTAATGATAAGGAGCTGTGCTCCCAAGATAAACAACAGCAGTGGCTGCCTGTAGATCTGTATATCGGCGGCGCGGAGCATGCCGTACTTCACTTGCTCTATGCGCGCTTCTGGCACAAAGTGCTGTACGATCTTGGCGTTGTAAGCACGAAGGAGCCTTTCCACAAGCTGGTTAACCAGGGCATGATTCTGGGCGAGAATATGGAGAAAATGAGTAAATCCCGCGGTAACGTGGTGAACCCGGATGATATCGTTCGTGAATTCGGTGCTGATACACTGCGGATGTACGAAATGTTCATGGGTCCTCTGGAAGCGACGAAGCCTTGGAATACAACAGGGGTAGAAGGAAATTTCCGTTTCTTGAACCGTGTATGGAGATTATTCGTCGATGAGAACGGAAGCGTTCATCCGAAAATTAGCGCCGAAGAGACGCTGGGCAGCGATACCTTCAAACGCACATGGCACCGCACCATCAAAAAAATAACCGAAGACTACGAAGGTCTACGGTTCAATACGGCGATCAGCCAATTGATGATTTTTGTCAATGAAGCTTACAAAACAGAACGCTTGCCGCTCGAAGCGATGAAGCATTTTGTCCAAATGCTGTCTCCGATTGCGCCTCACTTGTCGGAAGAGCTGTGGGAGAAGCTGGGCGGTACCGAATCCATCAGCTATGTACCATGGCCTGAGTACGAGGAAGCTTGGACGGTTGACAACGAAGTGGAGATCGTCGTACAAGTGAACGGTAAAATTGTAGATCGCGTGAAAATTTCCAAAGATACGGACGAAGCAGCTATGCAAGAGCTGGCGCAGAATTTGGATAAAGTTAAAGAAGCGACCGCCGGAAAGGCCGTTCGCAAGGTAATTGTAGTCAAAGGCAAGCTCGTTAATATTGTGGTTGGTTAATCGTTTTAACGAGCTTTGATTGGTAATTGAAGAAGGAAGTAAGATCGCAGCATCGGGGAGGCTTACTGCTTTAAGGTGAAGAGCAGCTCAGCCTTCTCGAGATCTTCTTCGAATTTTCCGTGTGTAGCCCGTATCAATCTCTCAAACATCCCCGATAAATCTCGCTCCATAATTCGTAAGCCTTCTGCTGTAACGCCTCCAGGAACGCGTACGCGTTTTTGTAGGGTAATAGGGTCAAATCCTCCAGTTGTCAGCAGTTTACCGGTACCTAGTGTCATCTCGCTGGCAAGCATGGTTGCTTCTTCACGTGAAATTCCCGTCACTTCCACCGCAGCATCGATAAACGATTGTATGAAATTAGCCAGAAAAGCAGGACCGCAGCTCGATATATCGGAGGATATACGCGTGTAGCTTTCAGAAACCCTTATGGGCGAGCTAACATGAGCGAGTAAGTTTTCAATCCATTCTTTATCCTCAGGCTGCATGCGATTACCATGAATGCATAAAGTAGCCCCGCTTAACACGTAGTTCGTGATACTTGGTATGACTTTACTGATTTTAGCCGGCAGTAATCCTTCCAGATGCTTGATAAGAACCGGACTAGTGATGGATACCACGTATTGAGAAGGCAGCACGTCCTCTTTAATCTCATCAATGACCTTTTTGTACTCTCCAGGCTTAATGCATAGAAAAATCACATCACTTTGCTGCACGACTTCTCTATTAGAATGGACGGCCTGCAGTCCTGAGTATGTCTCAGCAAGCCAACTCACTTTACTCATCGTACGATTACTAGCAACAATCTGCTCTGGATTAAATGCGCCGGAATGAATAAATGCTTCAATTAGAATACTTCCCATACTCCCAGTACCGATGAATCCTGCCTTCATCTAGAAATCCCTCCCGGAAAAAGTTCAGTCACCCTGATTTCCAATCCCGTTAGAATGGAGACTGGATAGAACTGGGCTGTAGCTATGAATGGCAATATCATGTTTTTTCATCTATATGCTTTCCTGGAATGAATCATGCTGAGAAAGGAGAGAATTTGTGGCTTTTTTTGGGAAAAGAGGAATTCTGCTCATGCTGCTTGTAATCTCTATCGGACTATTTGGTATTGCGCTCTGGCAGTTTGTGAGCGGTGGCCGTTCACAATTCCAAATGCCGTTTATACCAGTCAACGAACAAATGCAAATGCTGCTGGATCCAAGTCAAATAGAAACAAACGGAGCGCCGGAACCTACTAAGAGTAGCCAATCGTCTAAAGATACAACTGAATTCATGGATATGGACCAAGCGTCTAAGGATAGGGTAGAATCCAAGGGGGTCAGTTCGGGAGAATCGTCCATGCAGCAGAATACCTCTCAATTTGGCGACGCATCCAATCCATCCTATCCATCCGATACTATAAACCCAGCCAATCCAACCAATCCAATTGATACTACCGCTCCATCGAACGCTTCTAAAGCAAGCACAAACGCGTCCCTTTTGGATTTAAATACAGCAACGATAGAGCAATTGGACGCTCTTCCGGGCATTGGAGCAAGCAAAGCGAAGGCAATCATCGAGTATCGCTCAAAAATAGGACGTTATGCTCGCGTGGAGCAGCTGACAGATGTCAAAGGAATTGGGGAGAAAATGCTGCAAAAGCTGAAGCCGCTCGTTATGGTTGCCGAGCCGTAGTGAATCTTTCAAATTTTCTGATAGTATGAGAGAATAAGAGGGAAAGATTACCTTCGAGAGGAATGAAATCAATGTCGAATGAGCGTCAACTTTCTATTGAAACACTAGCTGTGCATGCAGGACAAGAGATCGATCCCACTACAATGTCGAGGGCTGTTCCTTTGTACCAGACAACCTCCTATGGCTTTCGCGATACGGATCATGCGGCAAACCTATTTGCACTGAAGGAATTCGGCAATATCTATACAAGATTGATGAATCCTACTACGGATGTATTTGAAAAAAGAATTGCCGCTCTTGAAGGTGCGCCTGCCGCACTGGCTACGGCTTCAGGTCAAGCAGCGATTACATACTCCATCCTGAATATCGCCGGAGCTGGAGATGAGATCGTTTCTGCAGCAAGCTTGTATGGCGGTACGTACAATTTGTTCTCTACGACATTACCGAAGCTTGGCATTCAAGTGAAATTCGTGGATCCGAGCAATCCTGAAAATTTTCGCGCAGCTATTACAGAGAAGACTAAAGCAGTTTATGCAGAGACAATTGGCAATCCTAAAGGGGATGTGCTTGATATCGAAGCTGTTGCCGCAATCGCTCATGAACATGGAGTACCGCTGATCGTAGACAACACATTCCCAAGTCCGTTTCTTCTTCGTCCGATTGAGCATGGGGCTGATATTGTCGTTCATTCCGCGACAAAGTTTATTGGCGGGCACGGCACATCAATCGGTGGAGTCATCGTGGACGGGGGCAAGTTTGATTGGCAGGCAAGCGGCAAATTCCCTGGCTTAACCGAGCCGGATCCAAGCTACCATGGAGTTGTATATACAGCTGCTGTAGGGCCAATCGCTTATATTATTAAAGCTCGTGTACAGCTTCTTCGCGATATGGGAGCATCGATTTCGCCATTCAACTCCTTTATGCTGCTGCAAGGACTTGAAACACTGCATCTGCGTATGGAGCGTCACAGTTCCAACGCGCTGCAAGTAGCCGAGTATCTGGAGAAGCATGAAGCGATTGAGTGGGTCAGCTATGCCGGGCTCAAGAGCCATCCTTCCTACGAATTGGCACAAAAGTATCTGCCTAAAGGGCAGGGTGCTATTTTAACCTTTGGTATTAAAGGCGGTCTTGAGGCTGGTCGAAAGCTAATCAATGCCGTTAAGCTGCTATCCCATCTTGCGAATGTAGGTGATTCCAAATCTCTGATCATTCACCCTGCAAGTACAACCCATCAGCAGTTAGCTGAAGATGAGCAGCTGTCGGCAGGTGTTTCACCGGGCATGATCCGGTTATCCATTGGTACTGAAGGCATTGATGACATTATTTATGACCTGGAACAAGCGATTCAAGCAAGCCAGGTATAAAAGGAGATAGGATCAAAGCATGAGCAAGCGTAAGGATTGGGATACTTATTTCATGGACATCGCTTATATGGCATCAACCCGATCCCAATGCGGCCGAAGGCATGTCGGCGCGGTTCTGGTTCAAGGTAAAAAGCTGCTCGGCACGGCCTACAACGGTGCGCCGATGGGGCTGCCCGACTGCAGTGAGGCTGGCTGTATGCTGGTTGAAGAGATTGAGCTGAAGATGATTGAAGAAAAAGAAGAAGTGATTCGTAAGCAGCGCTGCATCCGCACCATTCATGCTGAGCAGAACCTTCTTTTGTTTACGGACAGGGAGGACCGGGAGGGCTCGACGGTCTATGTGACCGATCAGCCGTGCTGGACCTGCGCCAATATGCTCGCGAACAGCGGCATTACGGAGATTGTGTTCCACAGGGGTTACCCGAAGGACAGTGAGAAGGTAAGCAGCTTGATGGAGGCTAGGGGCATTCTGTTCCGTAGAATGGATGCGTATGAGCCTCCGCAAGGAACTATAACCGAAGTAGTGAACTAATCGAGGAAGCACCTCTTATCATCATCAATCCAGTATTGATGCGGTAAGAGGTTTTTTTATTGAATAGGAAGAAAAACAACTTCGTGAAAAGGGAGTCGAACGTACTCGGCTTGCGCAAGGATCAAGCTTGCTATGGAAATCAGACTTGATAATGAAAGATGGTGGGTTCGTAGGTTACGGAGTAGCAGCGGGAATTTAGTGAGAAGCAAAGGAACGGTGATGGCGGGTTGTTCATACATGATAGACCGATCGAATTCAAGGTACACTCCGAGAGCAACCAAGGTAGTTTAAGGAGTAAGGGAGATAGGAGCAGCGTACAAAATGAGGTGACCCCCGTTGCGGTATCAGGAGTCATCCTATGAAGCGCCCAGTTGTCCTAGGATGTTGTCTGTGGATAACTGGCTATGTATTAGCCATGTATATCGAGCTGCCGTGGCTGTCGCTCACGGCGAGTGTAGTGCTGCTTGGCCTTGCTGCAGCACTGCTCATGTTCCGGCTGCCGGCAAGGCAGCCGCTTTGTATGCTGCTGCTGGTCGGGGCCGCTTTGGGCTTCTACCACTGGTACGACCAGCGCAACGTATCAGCCCTGCTTCGCCTGGAGCCGAAGCAGGAACTGCTGGACGGCAGCGAGGTCACGCTGCTCGGCCGAATCGGCAGCCCTGTCACCGTAGACGGCGACAGGGCCAGCTTTACCGTGGAAGCGGACGCGATCCGCTTCCAAAGCGGCGACGCTTTCCCGCTGGGCGGGGAAAGCGTGCAGGTCTCGCTCCGCCTGATGCAGCAGGCGGAGCAGGACGTGGCGGCGCGCTGGCGCAGGGGCGACGCCGCCACACTCGCGGGGACGCTGCGCAGTCCGTCCCCGGCTCGTAACTTCGGCGGCTTCGATTACCGCCGCTATCTGCGCTTTCACCGCATTCATTGGCTGCTAACAGCCAAGGGCGCGGATCAGGCGCGAGTGGAGCCGGCGACGCCTAAGCGCTTTGGAATCGTTACATTACTTCGATGGAACGATGAATTGAGAGATTCGCTCAGCCGGCGCGCTGATGCCATATTTCCGCCTAAGCAGGCCGGCTTTATGAAAAGCATGCTGATCGGCATGAAGGATGATCTCGATCCCGATCGGTTCCAGCAATTTTCCGAACTGGGGCTGACGCATATTTTGGCCATCTCAGGGCTTCATGTTGCTGTTTTTCTTGGCGTATGCATATGGTTGATGAAGAAGCTGCGGTTGACCAAGGAGACCTATTTGCTCGTTTGCATCGCCCTGCTTCCTATGTATATCCTGCTCACCGGTGCATCTCCTTCTGTGACAAGAGCCGGACTGATGTCCATGATTGTTTTGTATGCGATTCGAAGAGGGGTTATAAAGGACGCTCTGCACATTGCAGCGATTTCCGCATGGGTTATGCTAGTTGTGAATCCCTATTATTTGCTGGACGTGAGCTTTCAGCTTTCATTTTTAGTAACGGTAGGTTTAATTGTTGGTGTTCAGCGGGTAAGCGAGCTATGTCAAGAATGGATCCGTTCGGCAGCAATCCGTAATATGCTTTCTATTACGTTAGTTTCACAGCTGATTTCATTTCCCGTTTCCATTTACTATTTTAATCAATTCTCACTTTTGTCTTGGGCAGCGAATGCATGTCTTGTTCCTATCATCAGTATGGTGATATTTCCGCTTGGTATGACAGCGCTCGTTGTCGGCCTAGTCTCGATTCCGGTTGGACATTGTGTCGGTTGGCTGCTCTCTTGGTTGAACGAGTGCTTGTTCTGGGTCACAGATCATTTACAAATGCTAAGAGAATTCAAAACCATATGGCCATCCCCCTCCATGATTTGGATCGCTGCCTATTATGGGCTTCTCGTCCTCATATATTGCGCTTTGCATGCACATCGCTTACTCGAACTAACGAAGAGTCCTCTCCAGATACTTGTCAATCAGCAGGCGAACAGAAGGCGGCATCTGCTCTTTCTCGGTATGATTTCACTATCTGTTATGTTCTTGTTCCTGCTTTATATGGGGTACTCCCTGAACGCTTCTCTCGAAGCGGACTGGTGCAATTTCTGGATGTAGGACAAGGCGACAGCATTTTGATTCGAACACCTTACGGCAAACAGATTTTAATCGACGGAGGCGGCACGTTGTCGTTCCGTAAGAAGGGAGAGGAGTGGAAGGATCGCAAGGACCCTTATGAAGTGGGAAAAAAATTGTTGGTGCCGCTATTGAAGAAGCGGGGTGTGCATCACATTGACCTGCTCATTTTGTCCCATGAAGATGCCGACCACAGCGGCGGATTACAAGCGGTTGCCAAACAGATCCCTATTAGCAATTTCTTGTTTAATGGCACCTACAAACCAAACAAAGGAATAAAGGAATTGTTTGAAACGGCGGAGCAGCTGCATATTCCTTTATTGGCAGCAACGGCAACTGCGCCTGTTCGAATTGATCCGCTAACGACATTACAAATCATTTATCCGAGTGAGAAGAAAAGTAGTCAAGTGAGAATTGAAGAGGATCAAAATGAGCGTTCCATTGTGTGTATACTTGACATGGATGGTACACGTTGGTTATTTACTGGTGATATGGAGAGCGGTGCTGAACGATCCTTGTTGAATAATGATTTAACTTTGACCGCCAACAACAAACAGCGTCCGGTTGATGTTCTAAAGGTAGCGCATCACGGCAGTAAGACGTCTACAACACAGGAATGGTTGGATTATTGGAAACCGCGTATAGCCGTGATTTCCGTCGGTGCGATGAATAGCTATGGACATCCATCTCCCTCAGTCGTAGACCGGCTTGAACAGAATAAGATCCAACTTTTTCGAACGGATCTTCTTGGGGAAATTCAGATGGAAGTTCACAATCATCAGCTATACAGCAGGACTAAGCTTGAGTAACTTGCAGGAGGTAACGTCGCATTGAGGACGGCCTCCTGCTTTTTTAATGTTAACATCATTTTATTTCGCCTTACTTTTTGCTTTTCCACGGTGGATCACCATATTTGTGAAGCTGATTATGGATCCAGTGAATGGTGAAAGGAATGAACACGGATAGGAACGCGCAAAACAACACGGTACCGGAAGGAAGTCGTCCAACTAACATTGACCACATACGATTTACTCCTTCTCACTTTGATTGATGTTGCCGATTCTCCTGATTAGTACGGTGGCATGAACGTTAATCTGGGACTTGGAGAATATATTTTCACCTTTATCCCAGTTGTTTTCAATCTTTTTCCAAAGACCATAGTGATTTTCATACAAAAAAGCCCCCAGGCCCATTGGATCTTTTTTTAAAATCTTTTTGGAGTCTGGTAATCGTTTTATAACAGTTGCTTTCGAGTAATTGTTGGATGTTATCTTGTAATTTTTTTAGTTCTTCCTCATCAAGCGGGTCGATTCCGAGGACTGACTTGTCCAAGGTGCCTTCGACTTGGATGGAAATGTCAAACGTCAAAGGCTGGGTTTCACCGCTTGTCAATTTGATGGAACGGTTCATACGCTCAATGTTAAAGTCGATAGATCTTTCATTTAGCTTGGATTCAAGGATACCGCCTTTGGTTTCATTCTTAATAAAATTCAATCCTTGGCTTTCTTGTCCGCTTAGCATGCCAACTAACGTATTGCTGCTGCCGTCAAATATAGCTGCTCCATCCAAAGTGACCCCTGAATCTTCGAGTTTAATACGTTGTATAGCATAGCTTTCTTTGCGTACTAAAAATTCATGAACATCTCCGATACGGGATTGAGGGAGCATGAAATTGGTTTTCCTGAAATTTTTCACAATGGATGTAATGTATTCAACAGGCATATTTTCATTCACTGGTTGGATATTGAGAATGTCAGATGCTTTACCTGATGAAATGATAATTTGGACGCCGCGCCGCATCTCGCTATTACGGAGGAAGAAGTCCAGAAGGTCTCCGAAATACCCTTTTGTCCGAGCGATTTCTTCCGATATGACAATGATTTTTAAATGTTCAAAGTAAGGGGAGCGGCTCGTCTTGGAAGCCATCCGCGCGGAAAGAGCAGGCATAGAATTTTCAGTCGTCGAAAGATTGAAATATGCTTTAGAAGTCGAGCCTCCTCCGCCTTGCGAGCCCTGTTTGAGGCCGCTTGGCGAAACGAGCTGGTAGGTAGCCTTATATTTGTGTTTATCCTTACTTTGGTTTTTATCGATGGCGACTCCAGTGACAAATCCGCGTTGGTCGATTTCTACACGATCCCAACATCCGGTAAGCACCGTCGTTCCGAGCAGGACTAGAGCGATACTTATAATTTTATGAAGCATCGCTCTGGACACCTCGAATTTTTGCAACTATGTAAATGGAAATCGGAAGGATAATCGCTACGATTATTCCAGTATAGCTTATTAGCGTGCCGATTTTTTGAAATTCCTGAATGTTTCGCGGGAGCATGCAGGACAAGTAAATGACAGGGCTCAAGATGAATACCCAAGTGATGTGCTTGAGCTTATCGTTCATGGAACGAATCGCGTAGATGGCGCAATCATAAGCCATAAAGGTCGTTGTAAACACCGCCATAATCCAAATTGTAAAGAAGATGGATTCGAAGCGTTCGAAGAATTCACCTGGAATTTGCATTTCTTTCGCCAGTTCAATAGTTGGATATGTAACCTGAAACAACGCAAAATGAGTAAACACGCCGACACTTATCAGATAAATGGCGATATAGAGCAAAGTAGGTATAGCTACCCCGATGACAGTCGCAAGAGGGGCTTTCTTAGGGTTATTCATAAGCGTGACATAAAACAAAACGACCTCAAAGCCTAGCAGTGAAAACGTAGAGCCTTTGATCCCTTGAGCGATTTGCGTCCAATCGGAAATCAGATAGGGCTTTAAATCTTTAAAATGAAAAATGCTCGCACTAAAAACAAGTACAATGAGCGAAATGAAAATGACAAACGGCAAAAATAAAATGTTCAGACGGATAAGCCCCACTCGGCTTCCGGAAACAGCATACACAACTACGAGCAGGAAGGTTAGTGCGATTACTTCAACTGGCGTCCGCTCGAACAGATATTGTTTGGCAATATTGGCAATGGACCTTACCTCATATCCGGAATACATTAAAAAGTATAAGGCAAGGCTGGTCGTTACGACATAGGCAACCGGCTTGGTCGCTGCGGCAGAGGCGAATGCGAAAAAGCCCTGTTTATAAAACATGCTTGCAAATTTGGCGAGGACCCATGCTACCGACATAGAGATTATGCCGCCTATGAGTATTGAAATCCATCCATCAGAGGATAGGGTTAGCTTGGCTATGTTTCTTGGGAGAGAGAGAACACCTACACCAATAATCATGGATGAAACGGTAACACCCATTTCTATAGGTCCAATCTCTCTGTCGCCATATTCGAAAGACTTCATTGATTCTCACTCGTTTCCCTTGTTTAATCGCACCGAATCCTCTGTTTGCATCATTTGCGGGCGGTCCTTCATGAATATGAGCGGCGATCTTACTATGAGATCTTTCCAGTCTTTGAAGAAGAGAGGAGCAAAAGGTGTAGAATACGGCACACCAAAGCTCTTCAGATTTACAATGTGAACATTAATCATGATGTAAGCGAGAATGATCCCGTATAGACCGAAGAATGCTGCCGAGAGCATGATGCCGAAGCGTATGACCCGCAGCGATATGGCAAATGCGTAAGATGGTAGGGCGAACGATGAAATAGCGGTAACGGCCACTACGATAACCATAACGGGGCTGACCATGCCTGCAGCAACGGCTGCTTCTCCGATGACAAGACCGCCAACGATACCGATCGTTTGTCCGATTGGTTTAGGAAGTCGAAGGCCTGCCTCACGCAGAAGCTCCAAAGTGATTTCCATCATGAAAGCTTCCATAACGGCAGGAAATGGTACGCCTTCACGCGCGCCCGCAATGGAAAAAGCAAGCTTGGATGGAATCATACCATGATGGTATTCCAGCAGAGCAATATAGAGCGCCGGTAAAAAAGTAGCTATAAATGCAGCAATCATTCGCAGCATTCGGGTCAATGTAGTAATCAGCCAATGTTGATAGTAATCCTCAGGCGATTGCAAGCTCGATGAGAATGTAATGGGTACGATGAGTGCGAACGGATCACCGTCCACCATGATCGCAATGCGACCTTGCATAATCGCACCTGAAACTTTATCGGGCCTCTCGGTATTGAGGATGACAGGAAACGGGCTCAAGAAGCTGTCGGCAATCCATTGTTCCAAATATCCGGAGCCTTCGATATCGTCGATGTCAACGGTCCGAAGCCGTCGATCGACCTCCTTGACGAGCTCCGGATGGGCGATGGCGGCATTATATGCGACAACGACATCGCGCCGCGCTCTTGCTCCTAACTGATAGCTTTGCAGGACAAGATTAGGTTCTTTGATTCTGCGTCGCAGTAGAGCGGTATTGGTCCGAATATCCTCGGTAAAGCCCGTGCGGGGGCCTCTAATAATTGCTTCCGTCTGCGGCTCTTCTATGGCACGGGTTCTCCAGCCTTTGCTGCTGATTACGAGAGCTTGCGCCAAACCGTCGACCAGGACAAGGGTATCCCCGGAAAGAATGGCTTGTATGGAATTATCCATCGTTTCGGCCTTTTCCATATCAAATGCTGTAAGCACGAATTGCTCGAGGATATAAAAGGATTGTTCCACGGAGCCGACTGCTTGATCCCCATAACGAAGCATCGGCTTCAGAATTTGTTCATTGATAAAGGCGGAGTCGACAAGTCCGTCAATGCAGACTAAACAGCATGTAAGCTCTTCTGCCGCAAAGCTGAATTGTCTAATAATCAGATCGCTGGGTCGATGCAGGAGTGTCTGAATGATTTCCAGATTCTCCTGCAGCTGTGAGGCCAGAGGCTGCTGTATCTTTGGTTCCTGATTGGCCGTGGCGATCAACCGCATTGCAGCTGATTTGCCATGAGACCTGTTTTTGCCGAACAGTTGCTTGAACATGTTGGATTCACCTCTTGCTTTTCGACAACTTATTATCAATATTTACTTTTTTTGCATGAAATAAACGGAAATGGCTTTAATTGATGTTTGAACACCGAGTGTCATGGAACGAATAAGACGTGATGTTTCAATAGGGTACTAGACAAACATAGTACTATGCGGTGCAACCAAAACCTTTACAATGGAGAGTAACCTAAAATATTTGTGCTCGGAAGGGGCTGAATATTTCCATGAACCTAAGATAAACTTATTGTCATTTTCAGCGTCTAATAGATCAGAAGACTATGATGGATATAAGGATTTTGTACAAATAGAGGTATTTTTGTTATCCTTGGTAGTGACTTTTTATTTCTTGTTTTTTATTCTAAATGGTGCAACCTTATGGACAATATGGCCGTCTGTAAGATTGCAAGAGGGAGGGATCCCAGTGGTAGCACCCGAACTGGTTAGAACAGCTCAAGCCGGTGACCGTGATGCTCTCATTACCCTATTGCGGGAAATTGAATCTCACGTCTATCGAACCGCTTATTATATACTTAATAACGAACAGGATGCTCTTGATGCTTCCCAGGAAGCTTTAATTCGCATTTATACAAAAATTAATTCCTATGAAGAAAAAGCATTGTTCAAGACGTGGGTGCAGCGCATTGTAACGAATATCTGCATCGATAAATTTCGCAAGGCGAAACCAACGGTTTCGATTGATGAGCATGACATGACTTTTACAGCAGATCACAATGTTGAACGTGAAATTATGTCGGGCTATTTGGCCCAAGATATTCGAGAGGCGATCGACAAGCTTCCCGAACACCACCGGTCTGTTGTTGTTCTTCGCTATTTGCAGGACTTTTCGTATCATGAAATCGCAGAATCATTAAATTTGCCGCTGAATACGGTGAAGTCATATTTGTTTAGAGCTAGAGCACAGCTGCAAAATTTACTTCAAGATTACCAGAAAGGAGGTGTTCGGGGATGAATTGTCAAGAGGTGATGGAACTGATGCAAAGACAGCTGGACGGAGATTTGGATGCACAGGAGGAAGAGGAACTGCATGTTCACCTGATGCATTGTTTGGAATGCGCTCAAATGTTTGAACGTCTTCAATTATTATCAGATGAGTTAAGCCAACTGCCTAAGGTAGTGCCGCCATTCAGCCTGGTAGATTCCATATTGCCGCAATTGAATGAAATTCACATGGCTGCTGAAGCTTCCATTGCCGATTCAACACCGACGGCTCCTAGTAGAGTTGTTTCTGAACGAGCTGGTTCGAGTAAGAATCCATCACGTATCGGCTCGTACTTCTCGTGGAAGCTTGCCGGTGGTGTAGTCGCGGCAGGGCTAGTTATTGGATTCTTTGCTTTTCAGAATTCCGGCTCTGTGAATCAACAAGCCGATGAATTGCTTCAGCCGCGTGCCGCCAAATATGATGCACTAGCTTCAGCGCAGAGCAAGTCCTCGGACGCTAGCGACAAAGCTGCAAGTCAGAACGATTCCGGCGGTCCGGCTGCTGCTGCAGCCACGGATTCATCAGCTTCTTCTGAACAAGATCATGAGCCCCAGAATTCGGGTCAACCCGCTGGCGGTGTGCAACAGGCTTCACCTGAAGCATCGCCGGAAGGTGCTTGGACAGTAATTGATCAAACTGCGAAGCCGAATGCGGATGCAAAGCCAAGAATTGAAGCGAATACAGGCTCGGAAGCAGGCGCATCATCGAAAACCTCACCTGAATCATCTAAGAAGCCCGAACAAGCACAACCGAAGGTTCAGGGGATTGCCGAGGCGGGACAGCAGGATCAACCAGGACAATCGAGTCAACCGGAAGCAGCTCCATCTGCAGCTCCGAGTACGTTACGGTCCTCAGATGAGGATCAAGCTTTGACACCAGCAGCTACTCCAGGAGCGAATACTCTAGCTCCAGCGCTTGTAGGCGAGCCTTCGCCCCACCCGCAAACAAATCCGGAGGATACACCGGATGAAACTGTGCAGCCGCCTAAGGCCAAAGCTGGACCTTCAATGGGGATCAGCTCCTTTACGCTATCTGCTCCGGTGCCTTTTACTTCAGAGTCAGGATTATATGAAGCCATTGTAGAGAACGATCAGGTTGTCGTGCGTGATGCAACTACTCACAAGGCTGTTTTTACTTCATCTCATAAGTGGCAGTCCTCCGATCAAATTACACTCGTTGAATGGTCCCAAGATAATAAATTGACCTACCGTGTGGTTAGCGGCGAAAACGAGCAGACTTTTGTTATAGATGCAGCAGCCAAGGAAGAATTAACTCCATAATTTTCTTGGCTCCGTATGCACCAACTGACTATTTTTGGCGTATACTGGCTTAGAGACATCAATCAGAACGGACATCTGGTTCTATCACACGGCCAAAGGTTTCTAGAGCCTTTGTGCCGGTGTTTAAATAGATGCTGCTGCCAGGAGAGAGACGGCTCTTTCGTGGTACAAATTCTTCCAGTTGCTCGGCAAAGGGATTGTGTCAAAGTTTTCGGACTTTGACGCAATCCCTTTGTTGTTGGTAAGATGATGATTGAAGGTTATCAGGATGGACAATGGTTCAACAAAGAGAATGCGCTCGAAGGGTGAGACAAATGGACGTAAAAAAAGCGTGGAAAGACATACAAGCAGGTCGAACGGCGCCGGTGTACTTGTGCTATGGTCCTGAAAAATATAGAATGAGAGAGTTTATTCAGCATGTATCCGATCATTTGATCGAGCCGGAACATAGGGAATTTGCGGTCAGTAAATTTGATCTGGGTGAAACGAGTTTGTCAGCAGTTCTGGAAGATGCAGAGACGCTTCCTTTTATGGTACCCAAGAAGTTCATTATTGCGACGAACGCGATATTCTTTACTGGTGCCAGGGATACGAGTAAGGTGGAGCATGACCTAGAGCGGTTGATTGACTACTTGAAATCTCCGGCAGAGCACTCGGTTATCATATTCACAGTCGATGCCGAGAAGCTGGATGAACGTAAGAAAGTCGTAAAATCACTGAAAGAGAAGGAGGCCGTTATTCCTTTCCTCTCTTTATCCTCAGAGGAGTTGCAGAGCTGGGTGGTCAAACAAGCCCAAAAGCTTGATTTTACATTTGCGTCTGGAGCCGCCGATCAATTGATTTTATACACCGGAGGGAACCTGCAGGTATTATCTGCTGAGCTTGAGAAAATCTCCCTTTACATAGGAAGCGGTGGTGTGGCTACAGAGGCGGTCATTGATCAGTTAGTTGCCCGAAGCACTGAGCAGAACGTATTTATCTTGATCGAGGATATTGTCAACCTGCGCCTGGATCGCGCCTTTGTGATTCTGGAGGAGCTGCTGAAGCAAAGAGAAGAGCCTATCAAGATTGCTGCCCTCATTGCCAGACAGTTCCGAATCATGCTTCAAGTGAAAGAGCTGGGCAAACAAGGGTACTCCCAGCAGCAAATGGCATCGCAGATCGGCTTGCATCCGTATGCCGTTAAAATCGCAGAAGGGCAAGCGAAGAAGTATGAGGCAAATAAGCTGAGTGTTATATTGGCAAGACTAGCGGATCTCGATTATCAAATGAAGAGCGGACGCATCGATAAGGTTTTGGGACTAGAAATGTTCTTGCTTCAATTAGCTGCATAAAACGGGGAATAAAAAATCCAGCTCTCGATGGAGGGCTGGATTTTTGTTTGTATGTTCTGGATTACGCTTGAGCCGTAAGAGCGTTCAGCTTTTTAGCCAGACGGGACTTCTTGCGGTTAGCGGCATTTTTATGGATTAAACCTTTCGAAGCTGCTTTGTCCAATTTCTTCGAAGCGTTGACCAGAGCTTCTTGAGCAGTTTCTACATTCGTGCTTGCAGCTGTTTCGAAAGCTTTCACAGCAGTACGCAGTGCGGACTTCTGGGAAGCGTTGCGAAGACGGCGCTTTTCGCTAACTTTAACTCGTTTGATAGCGGATTTAATGTTTGGCATGAAATTCACCTCCTACTTCACAAAACACGTTCAACGAACCATTTCATGTTTGCTGACAACTTTAAGTATTCTACCATGCTCCTATTTAAAATGCAATACCTGACATTTTAGCGTGGGACAAACTTTTTGCATAATGAATTTCACTTCTCCACACAATAATTGCTAGATGCTTGAATGAGAAAGGGGAAACAATCAGATGACGGATTTTAGCGAATACTCTTCACATACCGACCTCGCCCTCGACGCCAGAGATATGGCCCAAGCTGCCAACCACGGGCAGACCATTCCAGGAATTGAAACAGACTCTACTCGGGAGAACGGCATCCGAGTTACCAAAATCAATGTATTGAACGAACAGGGCTCAAAGGCACTTGGCAAAATGCAGGGCCATTACATAACGATTGAAGTCCCCGCGCTAAGGCAGAAGGACAGTCAATTGCAGGATCGGGTAGCTACGAAATTTGCTCAGGAGTTTGAGGAGTTTTTGCGAACGATCGGTATACGCAAGAATGCCAAGGTATTAGTTATTGGACTGGGTAATGCGAATGTGACGCCCGATGCGCTCGGTCCCCTTGTCGTTGAGAATATAATGGTAACTAGACATTACTTTGAACTTTATCCGAATGATGTAACTCCGGGGTACCGGGCTGTCAGTGCAGTTGCGCC
This sequence comes from Paenibacillus hexagrammi, assembly GCF_021513275.1. Lineage (NCBI taxonomy): Bacteria > Bacillati > Bacillota > Bacilli > Caryophanales > Paenibacillaceae > Paenibacillus > Paenibacillus hexagrammi. The sequence continues at coordinate 1,831,070 of NZ_CP090978.1, forward strand.
GGGGGTGCTTGGAACTACAGGAATTGAAAGCTCCGATATCGTACAAGGGATCGTGGAAAAATCGAATCCTGATCTGATCATCGCGATAGATGCTTTAGCTTCCAGATCCATGGAGAGGGTTAACACAACGATCCAAATCGCAGATACGGGTATTCATCCGGGCTCTGGTATCGGCAATAAGCGGAAAGGCTTGACCAAAGAGACGCTGGGAGTTCCAGTTGTCGCCATAGGCGTTCCTACAGTTGTTTATGCATCGACCATAGTGAACAATGCATTTGACATGATGCATAAGCATTTTAGCGAGCAGACCAGCAACACGGGGCAGATTCTCGGGCTGCTGGACAACATGCATGAAGAGGAGCGTCTGCAGCTTGTTAAAGAAGTGCTGAACCCTGTTGGGCACGATCTGCTGGTAACGCCGAAAGAGATTGACGAATTTATCGAAGATATCGCGAATATTATCGCTAGCGGTCTGAATGCAGCTCTTCACGACGCGGTAAGCGCAGATAACGTAGCGGCATATACGCACTAATAAAGCATTTTTTCCTGGAAATAGAACCTATGGAAAGGTTCTATTTTTTTGTCTATCAGAAATATTTCTAGCGAATCGGTTCTAGTTGGGAGGGGCGGTTCATAGAGTAAAGTAAGATAGATTAGGAGGAAAACACTTATGAAATGGACATCCGCCACACTCAATCTTAGCCATGTTCGCAAGACGATCCAAAGCGCCGGTTCAATGGGGAAGGCATTCTTCCTGCTTGGATCCGCTACACTCGCTATCTTCGCTCTTAGTGGTATTGGCAGCTACCTGCAAGCAAAGAGCATGACAACGTCGCCCGTGTCCTCGATGAAAGGTCTAGCCGCTTCTGTTACGAATCAATTTTTTATTGATATGCTTGGCATGGAAGTGCCGCATCTAAATAAGAATCAAAGTAAGTTTACTTTCTCACAGCATAACGTCTTTAATTTCGCATTTCGCCTTATGACGGATATTAATCCCCAAGATCCTCGGAGTTTGATTGCGAGCGAGCTTCCGGGTATGGATGAAGATAGGACAACGGTACTCGTGCAGGGCAGCGCTGCGAACCCAAGTGAGCCGTTTCATGCGAATCCTCCGGCAAGCCTGTTTGAGAATGGTGACGGGGGACAAGCTGAAAACGATCCGGATAAATCCGCAGAAACTTCAGCGGCAGCAACTCCGGCACCAAGCCAAGGCCCAGAACCAAGTCTAAGTCCAAAGCCTACTAATGTCTCCGCCGCTTCGCCTCCCAAGTCAGCAGGGAAAAATATAGCTTTTATTTATCAGACGCACAGCAATGAATCTTTTTTACCCGAGCTAAAAGGTGTCTCCGATCCGGACGAGTCCTACAGCGATAAAGTCAATATTATTTCGGTAGGGAATCGATTAGCGCAAAATCTGGAGAAAGACGGTATTGGCGCTGTTCATGACGACACCGTATATCCCAGCACGGTGAAAGGCTTTAAATATCCGTTTTCCTACAAATACTCATTGAAAACCCTTGAAGAAGCAGTCTCTGCCCATCCTGATTTGAACTACTTTTTTGATATTCACAGGGATTCAGCCGCCAGAAAATACACGACGATCAACATTGACGGCAAGGATTATGCGCAGGTCTATTTCATTATCGGCGGCAAAAATCCGAATTGGAAAAAGAATGAAGAATTGGCGAATGCCATTCATGATGCGTTAGAAGCTAAGCATCCGGGAGTCTCCAAGGGCATACATGCGAAGGAAGCCAGTGAAGGCAACGGCGTCTACAATCAAAATTTTTCACCCAACAATCTATTAATTGAAGTAGGCGGACCGTATAACACACTTGAAGAATGCTATCGGACGACAGACTGGCTTGCGGATGCGATCTCTGAAGTCATTTTAAATGCGAAGAAAGTAGATGCGCCGGCCAAATCGTAAGACCCAATGTAATAAGGAAGCCAGGGAGGAAGAAAGATGAGAGTAGCTAACTTTTATGTAAAAGCCGGACTATTTATCCTGCTGCTGTTGTTCTGCGTGTTGTTTGGGGTGAGTTTAGCGAGAAGTGGCATGGAAAGTATTCAAGGTCCTATCTCGGCAACCTCTGCGCAGGTGCAAGAAGCAGCAGGGAAGGCGAAGGATAAAGCAGCCTCCCTGGTATCAGCTTCTTCAACACCGACAGCGAAGGGCTCTGTAAAGTCGAAGGAAGCAAACTCTAAAGAAGCAGCCAAGGGTTCGGCTGCCAAAGAAAAAGCAGAAGAAGCAGCTAGGCCGGTTGCCGACCACGATAACTCCTTGAACCATGTGGGCAACAAGCTGGGCGATCTGCTGCAGATCGCCGCGCATCATGGAATTAAGCTGTTTGTCTCCCTGTTTGACTCTGTTCTTGGAAAAGGATAGATAGGGGCGGATTGCTGTCCTAACTCACAACTGCTATAATGAAAATTATTTGCATGTTGGGGGTTAGTCGTAAGGATGACGGACATTCGAGCCAGACAAAAGAAAATTCGCAACTTTTCAATCATTGCTCATATTGACCACGGCAAGTCGACGCTTGCCGATCGGATCTTGGAATATACAGGAGCGCTGTCTTCCCGCGAGATGCAGGAGCAAGTTCTTGATCAGATGGATCTGGAACGCGAGCGTGGAATTACCATCAAGCTTCAAGCGGTGAGACTGAATTACCGCGCGGAGGATGGTGAGGAGTATATCCTCAACCTGATTGATACTCCTGGGCACGTAGACTTTACCTATGAGGTATCGCGAAGCTTGGCAGCCTGTGAAGGCGCTTTGCTGGTTGTAGACGCTGCTCAAGGTATTGAAGCGCAAACATTGGCCAATGTGTATTTGGCGCTTGATAACAATCTGGAAATCTTACCGGTCATTAATAAAATTGACCTCCCGAGCGCTGATCCGGAACGGGTGAAGCAAGAAGTCGAGGATGTAATCGGACTTGACGCCAGCGAAGCGGTTCTCGCTTCAGCGAAGGCAGGCATCGGGATTAAGGAAATTTTGGAGCAGGTGTGCCAAAAGGTTCCCGCTCCTCAAGGAGATCCGGACAACCCGCTCAAGGCGCTTATTTTTGACTCTCATTATGACGCTTATAAAGGTGTTATCGTGTATGTGAGGGTTATGGACGGCTCCATCCGAGCAGGCAGCAAAATCAAAATGATGGCGACCAACAAAATCTTCGAGGTCATCGAAGTCGGCGCCTTCAAGCCGCGCATGTCTATCGTAGAATCTCTCGATGTTGGTGATGTAGGCTTCATCGTTGCAGGTATCAAGAATGTCGGCGATACTCGCGTTGGGGATACAGTAACGGAAGCAAGCAAGCCTGCGGCTGAGCCGCTGCCGGGCTACCGCCGGATTAATCCGATGGTATTCTGCGGTCTGTACCCGATCGAAACGTCGGATTACAATGATTTGCGGGAAGCACTGCAGAAGCTTGAACTTAATGATGCGTCGCTCCGCTTTGAGCCGGAAACATCCTCTGCGCTTGGCTTTGGATTCCGATGCGGCTTCCTTGGACTTCTTCATATGGAGATCATCCAGGAACGTATTGAACGTGAATTCAACATTCCGCTGATTACAACGGCGCCGAGCGTTATTTACCGGGTAACGCAAACAAACGGAGAAGTCATTGACATTGACAACCCGTCCAATTACCCGGATCAGCAGAAGATTGAGTTTGTAGAAGAGCCTTATGTGAAAGCTTCTGTTATTGTGCCTAACGATTTCGTTGGAACCATTATGGAGCTTTGCCAAGGGAAGCGCGGCGAGTATATCAACATGGAGTACTTGGACTCCAACCGTGTCACATTGACCTACGATATTCCATTGTCAGAGATCGTATACGATTTCTTCGATCAATTGAAATCCAGAACCAAGGGCTATGCTTCCTTTGATTATGAATTGACCGGTTACAAAAAGTCTAATCTGGTGAAGATGGACATCCTGCTGAACGCCGAACAGGTCGATGCCTTGTCCTTCATCGTGCATAGAGACGGTGCTTATAACCGCGGTAAGGTGATCTGCGATAAATTGAAAGAATTGATCCCGCGCCAAATGTTCGAGGTGCCGATTCAGGCGGCAATCGGGCAAAAAATTATTGCGAGGGAAACGGTAAAAGCCATGCGTAAGAACGTATTGGCCAAATGCTACGGCGGTGATATTTCCCGGAAGAGAAAGCTGCTGGATAAGCAGAAGGAAGGGAAGAAGCGCATGAAGCAGGTCGGCAGCGTAGAGGTGCCGCAGGAAGCGTTCATGGCCGTGCTGAAAATCGACGAGTAATGAAAGTCAAGCCGGGGACAGTTGACTCTGTCCCTTGGCTTTTTTTCAGTAGATAAGAAAATATAAGTTTTATACGAAGTCGTTAATCCTTGCAAGAAAAGAGGTTGCGTTAACATGCAGGAAACACCTAGAGCTGAAGCAGCCGCTACAGCCGTTTACATTCACATCCCTTTTTGCACAAATAAATGTCATTACTGCGATTTTAATTCCTATGTCCTCAAGGATCAGCCTGTTATGGAATATCTGGATGCGCTGGAGCGCGAAATGGAGCTTACGGTCAGGCAATATCCCGTCGAGAAGGTGGAGACCATCTTTGTAGGTGGAGGTACACCAACGGTCCTCCTTCCGAATCAGATGGAGCGCTTTTTGAACATGGTGCGAACCTACTTTCCGGTTGACCCGGAGCAGGTGGAGTTCTCGATGGAAGCAAATCCGGGAACAACGGATGAAGAAAAGCTTGCCGCGATGAAAGAAGGCGGCGTCAATCGCATCAGCTTTGGCGTGCAGTCGTTCAATAACGAGCTGTTAGCGGCGATCGGGCGCATTCATAACACGGATGATGTATACCGCAGTCTTGAGAATGCTAAGAAGTTGGGGTTTCGCAATCTGTCCATCGATTTGATGTTCGGACTGCCGAAACAGACAGTAGAGATCATGAAGGCTACACTTCAAGAAGCTCTCGCCTTGGACTTACAGCACTACTCGATCTATAGCCTGAAAGTGGAAGAAAACACGCTGTTTCATACGTTATTCCAAAGGAACCAGCTCCCTCTCCCAAGTGAGGAGGAGGAAGTCGACATGTATCTGCTGATCATGCAGACTCTCATGGAGGCCGGCTATGGGCAGTATGAGATTAGTAATTTCGCAAAGCCGGGCTTTGAAAGCCGTCACAACTCGAAGTATTGGCTCAACCACAGCTATTACGGGCTAGGAGCTGGGGCCCACGGTTATATGCGCGGCCAGCGGCATATGAATATCAAGGGGATTCAGCCTTATATCGATGCGACCAAGTCAGGACTTCCTGTAATGGAACAGTTTGAAGTGACGCGACAGGAGGCAATGGAAGATTTCATGATGGTAGGACTCAGAATGCTGAAAGGTGTAAACAACGCCGATTTCTCTCAGCAGTTCGGTTCGAAGATAGAAGAGCACTTTGAGCAAGCTCTGACGAAATGGCTGAATGCGAAGCTGCTCGAACGCACGGAGGAGGACGGCTATCGTCTTTCCAAGGAAGGAATTCTTCTGGGCAATGAAGTATTCGCGTCATTCCTATCCTAGTGGGATAAAAAATAATAGTTGTGCAAATATACATGATGTTGTATATTTATACATGAATCCACAAGCGTACCTAACAGCGCACAGCCGCTCACGCTCGCGTGGGTTTTGTGCATTTTGTTGGGGAATGGTGGGAATGAGGATGACGGCAACAGTAACCGTAAGAAAAGCTTCTACTGACGATATTGAGAAGCTGTATGACATTATACAAGGATATGCGCGGCAAGGGATTATGCTCCCAAGGACGAGAGAAATGCTCGAGGAGCAGATCGAAACATTTGTCGTGGCGGAGTTTGACAACGTATTAATAGGATGCGGCTCTTTAACACGACTGGGTCCTGATTTGGTCGAAATTCGTTCACTGGGTATTACACAAGGCTATAAAGGACAAGGAATCGGCGGTAAGTTGGTGGATTTCCTGGTCGAAGAGGCGCGGAAGCAGCAAATCGTCAAGGTGATGGCGTTGACCTATGAGGTTGCTTTTTTTCAGAAGAACGGCTTTACCGTCGTGCCTAAGGACATTTTTCCAGAGAAGGTGTGGAGGGATTGTATTCATTGTAAAAAGCAGTACTGCTGCGATGAGATTGCTGTCCTGAAACGCTTGGATTGACTTGACAACAGACCTTAGGGTCTGTTATTTTTTTGTATTAGGATTTAGCACTCACTGAGTATGAGTGCTAACGACACCGAGAAAGAGCGATAAGCGAGGAGGGATTTGGATGTTATCGGAACGCCAACGTATGATTCTCAGCACGATCATTGATGATTATGTACGCTCAGCAGAGCCTATCGGTTCAAGAAGCATTTCCAAACGAGGCAATGTCGGTTTCAGTCCGGCTACGATTCGTAATGAAATGTCAGACCTTGAAGAAATGGGATTTCTGGAACAGCCGCATACTTCAGCGGGCCGAATCCCTTCGCACAAAGGCTATCGTTACTACGTTGATCATTTGCTTCAACACGGTACCTTGACGGATCATGAGCTGAATACCATGAAAATAATGTTCGCTCAGCGCATCCAAGAGATGGAAGATGTCATTCAGCATGTTGCTGGGGTGCTTTCCAGTCTTACCAATTACACCTCGATCGTGCTGGGACCTGAAGTGTTCAGTACGACTTTAAAGCATTTGCAGATTGTTCCTCTGACCGATACGACTGCAGTTGCGATCATCGTAACGAATACCGGTCATGTGGAGAATAAGACGGTCTCGATCCCGGAAGGGGTCTCCATGCTCGAAATTGAGAAAATTGTAAACTTGCTGAACAATAGGTTGAAAAATGTGCCTCTGCTTCAGTTCAAGTCGAAGCTATATAATGAAATCTCACAAGAACTCAGCAACTACGTAAGCGGCTATGAAGAACTGTTATCTGTTGTGGAAAGCGTGCTTCAGAATGACGAGAAGGATCGGGTTTTCTTAAGCGGGACCACGAACATGCTGACCCAACCTGAGTTCAAAGATGTTGTTAAAGTAAAAAGCATTTTGGATCTGCTCGAAGAAGCGCCAACATTGATTAAATTATTTACACCTTCTAATGAAGGCATTGCCGTGAAGATCGGTACGGAAAACACGCTTGAGGCAATTAGCAATTGCAGTTTAATTACAGCTTCTTACTCCATTGGAGATCAGCCTCTTGGGACGATTGGCATTCTTGGACCGACCCGAATGGAATACGGCCGGGTCATTAATCTGTTGAACCATTTATCCAAGCACCTTGAGGTCGTTCTCGGCAGATGGTATGGTAAATAGATGACGATTTTCCGCTGATGAAGCGAAATAAAGGAAGGTGCTTGCAGATCATGAGTGGGAGCAAGCAAGTCCACACCGATGGAGAAGAGCGTTTTTCTACCCTAATGAATAATGCATCGGCTGTTCGTGCGATCTGTTCAGCAGTGGAAGGAACACTTGGCCCTAAAGGGCTTGATACGATGCTGGTAGGATCGCAGGGTGAAGTCATTATCACAAATGACGGAGTCACCATTTTGGAAAAGATGGATGTCACACACCCGGCTGCCAGGCTCATGATTCAGGTGGCTAAGAGTCAGCAGCACCAGATTGGGGATGGAACGACGACAGCCACCGTGCTGGCGGGCGCACTCATTAGCGAAGGCGTCACGCAGGTTACCCGTGGAGTTCCTGTAGCCAAGGTCGTAAGCGGCATGCAGCAAGGAATTGAGCTGGCCGTTGAACGATTTCGTGAACGCACGAGAGAGATTGCTGGACTGCAGGATACAGCTATGCTGCGAATTGCTGTCACAGCTGGACGAGAACAGCGTGAGCTAGCCAGACTTATTATTGCGGCGGCTGCAGGAGTCGGAGAGGCCAAGCTGCATGAAGAGGGCTTCCGATTGGCAGACAGCGTCATGGCCTGCGAAGGCTCTCTGAGCGAAGTGTGGCCCGGTATCATTGTGAGTCAAAAGCCGATGAATGCGCATATGGATACAGAAATGCGCGATATTGGCGTCCTGGTTCTGATGGACGCGCTCGAACCGGAGAACGTCAGCGAGGAATCGCTGGTGACGGAAGCGGGCTATCAGCGCTATCAGGAGCTGAGAGAGCAGTTCCGCAGCAGCCTGCCGAAGCTGCTGGAGCTGGGGGTCGGCCTCATCGCGGCCGACCGCGGGGTTGACCCTGAGGCGGAGCAGTTCTGCTCCGACCACGGCATTCTCGTGCTGCAGCGCGTATCCCGGAGGGATCTGCTGCAGCTGAGCGAGCACACCGGCGCGCGGCCGGTGAGGCGCACGGCGCTGCGCAAGAGCGCGCGCGAGCTGGCTCCCGCGCTCGGCAGCGCCGGCTACGCCGCGTACGACGAGCGGCTGGAGCGCGTGCGCGTCAGCCGCGGAGGCGGCGAGCAGCGCGTGACGATTCTCGTCGGCGCTGCGACAAGCGAGGCTGCGCTCGAGCGCTCGCGCATCGCGAGGGACGCCGCGTCCGCCGTCCAGGCGGCCGTCCGCGGCGGCTATCTGCCCGGCGGCGGCGCAGCCGAGCTGGCTGTTGCGCGCGATCTCGAGCGCCGGCGCGAGACGATGAAGGGCATGGAGGCGTTCGGTGTCGACGCCGTCATCGGTGCGCTGCGCAAGCCGCTTGCGCAGATTGTGATTAATGCGGGCTTTAATCCGCTCGAAAAGGTTGAGGAGCTGAAGGCAGCCCAGGCTGCCATGGAATCAGACAGCCTAGGTATCGATTGCGATTCAGGCAAGGTGACGGATTTTCTCGATGCGGGGATCATGGATCCAACTGAAGTGAAAATACATGCACTTCAAGCGGCGGGGGAAGTGGCTTCCGCGATCCTGCGAATCCATACCGTTATTAAAATGAAGCCACCTTTTGAAGAAACATAAAGATGGGCAGACTTTAGCGTAGAAGAACGCATATTAAGGAGGTGAAGGACATTGAGTACAGGGGAAAAACAAGCGGAACAAGATGTGAACGCTACATACGCGAATGATGCTGAAGCAGCAGATAACCATGTAGATGCACCACAAGAGGAGCAAGTTGAAGCAGCGTCCGGTGAGCTAGAGCAGCTGCGCGCCCAATCCGAAGAAAATTACCAGCGTTTTTTACGCGTTCAAGCGGACTTCGATAATTTTCGCCGTCGCGCTAGAGCTGAGAAAGAAGACTTCGCGAAGTATGCTTCGCTTAAATTGATTGAGCAGCTGCTGCCAATCGTGGATAATTTTGACCGCGCTCTTTCATCCAGCAAGGAAACGAAGGATTTCGATTCTTTGGCAAAAGGCATAGACATGACGTTCCGTCAATTGGATCAGGTATTGACCCAAGAAGGCCTGAAGCCGATCGAATCGGTCGGCCAGCCGTTTAATCCGGAAATTCATCAAGCGGTTATGCAGGTTGAAACGGATGAATATGAAGAAGGAATCGTCGTGGAAGAGCTGCAAAAAGGCTATATGCTGAAAGAGAAAGTGATTCGACCAGCGATGGTTAAAGTGAGCGTATAATCGAAGCTTAGCTTTCGATTCGCATAGATAGATGTAAGATTTGATTTGAATAGGGGCCCAACCTTATTTTACCTATACAAAGGAGGCATTTCTCGTGAGTAAAGTTATTGGTATTGACTTAGGTACAACAAACTCTTGCGTAGCCGTTATGGAAGGCGGCGAAGCCGTCGTTATCCCTAACGCCGAAGGAAACCGTACAACTCCATCCGTTGTTGGCTTTAAGAAAGACGGGGAGCGCGTTGTCGGCGAAACGGCAAAACGTCAAGCAATCACAAACCCGGACAAAACGGTTATTTCCATCAAGCGTTTTATGGGTACGAACCACAAAGAAAACATTGACGGTAAGGAGTATACGCCTCAGGAGATTTCCGCAATCATTCTGCAAAAGCTGAAAGCTGACGCGGAAGCTTACCTGGGAACAACTGTTACACAAGCGGTTATTACCGTTCCTGCTTACTTCAATGACAGCCAACGTCAAGCGACGAAAGACGCTGGTAAAATCGCGGGTCTTGAAGTTCTTCGTATCGTTAACGAGCCTACTGCTGCAGCTCTTGCATACGGCTTGGAAAAATCCGAAGATCAAACGATCCTCGTATACGACCTTGGCGGCGGTACGTTCGACGTATCCATCCTTGAGCTCGGCGACGGCTTCTTCGAAGTAAAAGCGACAAGCGGGGATAACCGTCTGGGCGGTGACGACTTCGACCAAGTGATCATTGATTATTTGGTAGCTGAATTCAAAAAAGAACAAGGCATTGACCTTTCCAAAGATAAAGCAGCCGTTCAACGTTTGAAAGACGCTGCGGAAAAAGCGAAAAAAGAGCTTTCCGGCGTACTGACGACGACCGTTTCCCTTCCGTTCATCACAGTTGCGGACGGCGTTCCTCAACATTTGGAGTTGAATCTTACTCGCGCGAAGTTCGAAGAGATTTCCGCTGGACTAGTAGAAAGAACTTTGGGGCCTACTCGTCAAGCGCTTAGCGATTCGGGTCTAACTCCTAACGATATCGACAAAGTTGTTCTTGTCGGCGGTTCCACACGGATTCCGGCAGTCGTTGAAGCGATCAAGAAGCTAATCGGCAAAGAGCCTCACAAAGGCGTTAACCCTGACGAAGTTGTTGCTCTAGGTGCAGCTGTTCAAGCGGGCGTATTGACAGGTGACGTGAAGGACGTCGTTCTTCTGGACGTAACTCCTCTGTCCCTAGGTATCGAGACAGCTGGCGGCGTGTTCACGAAAATGATCGAACGCAACACGACGATCCCTACAACAAAATCTCAAGTCTTCTCCACTTATGCGGATAACCAAACGAGCGTAGAAATTCACGTCCTTCAAGGCGAGCGTTCTATGGCTGCGGATAACAAAACACTGGGCCGTTTCATGCTGGGAGATATTCCTCCTGCTCCGCGTGGTATCCCGCAAATCGAAGTCAGCTTCGATATTGATGCCAACGGTATCGTAAACGTGTCCGCTTTGGATAAAGGCACAGGCAAAAGCCAAAAAATCACGATCACTTCTTCCAGCGGTCTGAGCGACGATGAAGTTGAAAAAATGATGAAGGATGCGGAAGCGCACGCGGAAGAAGACCGTAAGCGTAAAGAGTTGGTCGAAGCGCGCAACAACGCAGATCAACTGGTGTACTCCGTTGACAAAACGATCAAAGACCTTGGCGACAAGGTAGATCAAGGCGAAATCGACAAAGCCAATGCTGCAAAAGAAAAAGTAACCGCAGCACTTGCCGGCAATGACCTTGATGAGATCAAAAAAGCAACAGAAGAGCTGACTGAAGTGATTCAACAGCTTTCCGTGAAGCTCTACGAGCAAGCATCGGCTGAACAAGGCGGAGCTGACGCTGGGGCAGGTGCTGGTGCCGCAAATGAAGGTTCTAAAGGCCGTGAGAATGTGGTAGATGCGGATTATGAGGTTGTAGACGACAAGAAGTAATGGCAACGGGTGAAGTCAAAGCCGGTTGGGGACTCCCCGCTGCTTTGACTTTCCGTTTTGTAGTCTTAAACATGGGAGTGGAACGATGAGCAAACGCGATTATTATGAGGTGCTTGGGGTCGACAAGAATGCTTCGGCGGAAGATATCAAAAAAGCTTACCGCAAAGCAGCACGTCAATTTCACCCGGATGTGAATAAGGCCCCGGACGCTGAAGATAAGTTCAAAGAAGCGAAGGAAGCTTACGACGTTCTCAGCGATGACCAGAAAAAGGCCCAGTATGACCAATTCGGACACGTTGATCCGAACCAAGGCATGGGCGGCATGGGTGGTCAGGACTTCGGCGGCTTTGGTGATATCTTCGACATGTTCTTTGGTGGAGGAGGCGGAGGCAGACGCAATCCGAATGCGCCGCAGCGAGGCAACGACCTGCAGTACACAATGACGATCGAGTTCAAGGAAGCGGTATTCGGCAAAGAAACCGACATCCATATTCCTCGTACCGAGTCCTGCGATACCTGTCACGGTTCGGGTGCCAAGCCGGGCACGAAGCCGGAAACATGCGGCGTCTGTCATGGCAGTGGACAGCAGGAAGTTGTGCAAAATACGGCTTTCGGCCGCATCGTGAATCGTCGAGTCTGTTCATCTTGTAACGGACAGGGCCGCATCATTAAGGATAAATGCGGAACGTGCCACGGCTCGGGCAAGGTGAAGAAGCAGCGTACGATTCATATCAAAATTCCAGCTGGCGTGGATGATGGCGCTCAACTTCGCGTATCCGGAGAAGGAGAAGCCGGTACCCGTGGTGGTCCTCCAGGTGATCTGTATGTTGTGATTCGCGTGAAGTCGCATGAATTCTTCGAGCGCGAAGGTGACGACATTTACTGCGAGGTGCCGTTAACCTTTGTCCAGGCGGCGTTAGGAGACGAGATCGAGATCCCGACGTTGACCGAGAAGGTGAAGCTGAAAATCCCTGCTGGCACGCAAACAGATACGTATTTCCGTTTGAAAGGAAAAGGTGTACCGCGTCTGCGCGGCTACGGCCAGGGCGACCAGCACGTGAAGGTTGTCGTTGTTACACCGACGAGCCTGAGCGAAGATCAGAAGGATCTGCTTCGCCAATTCGGGAAGGAAAGCGGCGAGCATACTCACGAGCAGAATCAGTCTATTTTTGAACGCATGAAGAAAGCCTTTTTGGGTGACTAATTAGCAATTTGAATATAAAGCACTTCGAATTATCACTGAGTGGAGCTTGTTGAGCACCTGTCAGTGAGGATCGAAGTGCTTTTTTTGTTGGTTTGGGGAATATTTACAAAATCTCAACACCAGCTTTACAAGATAAAGCGCGTTCATAAACATTCCCCTTATACTTCTCTCTTAAACTAGTAAAAGTGAATCATTACTATGAATTGAGGAGAGGTCAAACATGAAATTGTTACAAAAGACAAGCTCGAAAAAAGTGTTGACTCCAATTTTAGGACTAGCAATTCTTGCTCCAAGCATGATTCCAAGTACGACTTATGCTGCTGAGTCTGTTCAAGTTAAATCTGTAGAGTTCGTAGGAATGGCAGCCCCATCCACTCCGCAAGAAATGGCGCAAGTATATTCAGGAGCATCACTGCACGTTACGTACACGGACGGTACAGTGAAATCCTTCCCGCTTACTTATAAAACCTTGTTTAAATCCGATGAATCCATTAACGGGACGATCGCAGGTGTGGCGATTGACAAGAGTGGTAAACCCATTATGGATACCAGCGTAGCCAGTAATCCTGTTCCTTTCGTATCGGACGCACCGGACTCCAACAGCCTGTTCCAAATTGAGGGAGCAGCGCCGACAGCTAAGGGCGGCAACCCGCTTGCTTTGCTGACACACTATGAGTACATAACTGCCAATAATTCCGGATCATCCGCTTACGGCCTCGTTCCTGCATCGATGTCGCTAACGACAATTGACCAAAACAAATCAACGGGTGAGCTCGCTGCTACAGATTTGAAGAAAGTTGATTTCAGTGGTGTTGACGGTCTCTGGATTCCATGTAACGGCTCCTTAACTCCATGGAACACTCATTTGAGCTCTGAAGAATACGATGCGGATGCACGTGAGTATGAAGCAGATCCGACGAAAACCTATATTGGACCTTTTGCAAAAGCTTGGAATCAAGATGATAAGGCTGTAGGTAATCCTTACGCTAATGGCTACATTCCCGAAGTAACCGTAAATGCAGACCAAACTACAACGGTTGTAAAGCATTACAGCATGGGACGCTTTTCACATGAGATTGCTCGTGTTGCCCCTGATATGAAGACAGTTATTTTCGGCGATGACGGTGGAAATACGATGTTATTCATGTATGTGGCTGATACGGCCAAGGATCTTTCATCCGGTACGTTGTATGCTGCTAAGTGGAACCAAGTCAGCGATGACAACGGAGGAATGGCTAATCTGCAGTGGATTCCAATAGGACATGCGACAGATGCGGAAATCAAGTCTTATATTGACAAAGGTTTGAAATTTAGCGATTTGTTTGAAACAGCTGACAAGGATACGGAAGGATTTACTAAAATCAAAACGTATCCAAGCGGTAAAGTCGAGTGGCTGAAAGTGAAGCCAGGCATGGAGAAGGCCGCGGCATTCCTAGAAGCCCGCCGTTATGGCGCTATCCTGGGAGCGACTTCCGAATTTAATAAAATGGAAGGCGTTGCTGTAAATGCGAAAGACAATAAGTTTTACATTGCCATGTCCTACGCGGAAAAATCCATGGAAAAAGATGCAAAGGGTTCAGATCCTACGGACGATATCCAAATTAAAAAAGTCAAAGCAGGCGTTACTTATGAGCTTAGCCTAGGCGGTGATCAAAAAGACCGCGATGGTCACGCGATCAACAGTGATTATGTACCTACGGTCATGAAAGGGCTTGTTGTGGGTAAAGATCTCGCGAATGCAGACAGCAAAGGCAATATGGCGGTAGAGGATTTAATTGCCAACCCAGACAACCTGTCCTACTCCGAAGAGCTTCGTACTTTGTTTATCGGGGAAGACAGCGGTTTACATGCGAATAACTTTGTATGGGCGTACAATATTGATACTCACAAGCTCTCTCGTATTCTTTCTGTTCCTTCCGGTGCAGAGGCAACGGGTTTACAAGCGGTCGACAATTTGAATGGATTTAATTATATTATGAGCAACCTCCAGCATCCAGGCGATGAAATGATTCTGCCAGAGCCTTTAAAAGGTCAAGTAGATGCGATCATCAGTCAGAATTTTGATAATAAAAAAGCAGGTTCAGTCGGTTATATTAGCGGCATACCTACATTTAGTCAAATGATCGAATGGAAGGATTCCGATAAATCTCTATCCGTTCTTCGTGACGAAGCCGAGGCTCATGGTGCTGCAGTAAAGTGGAACGACGCCGATAGAAGCGTAACTGTGACGAAAGGTTCACACAAGCTACAAGTCAAAATCAACGACGGTTCAGCGGTGATTGATGGGAAAACTGTCCAGCTTCCATACTCAGCTCGTATCGAAAATGAAAAGACGATGATTTCATCTTCCGTACTTGCCAGCTTCTTAAATCAGTAATTGTCTTCGGATAAGAGACCATTGAAGCTTAACAGCTTCGGTGGTTCTCTTTCATTTATATATCTAACAAAAGGAGATTAACAATGTCTATCAAAAGAATCGCATGCGGGGCTACTCTAGCGTTATTCTTCATGCTGCAAACTTCTTCTCTATCATTTGCCCACGGCGGAATGGAAGATATGGATTCAGCTGAAGGCGAACATGCAGTAACAGTGGATGGCAGGATTGTGGAGGGCAGCGCTATGATTAGCAGCGATCTAGTCGAAGTCATGCTGCCGCTTCGAAGTGTCGGTGAAATGCTGGGAGCCGAGGTACGATGGGATCAGGCGCATCAAGCGGCTTTAATCAATAGTAACTTCTACCCGGATACCCAAAAGGATACGGACATGTCCATGCATAGCCACGCTATGAACAACATGAACGCACTTCAAGCTTCAGGTCACAGTATGTCACACTTGGGGCTTGTATTAAACGGCGCCATATATCAGCCTGATTTGGAACCTGTTATGATGAATGGAATCGTCTTTGTTTCAGCCGACACGGTTGAACATGCGTTTGATGTGAAGGTGAAGTGGAATACAGATGTGAATCAGGTACAGGTCATTTCCAAAGCTACGGAGCAGTTTCAAAAGGAACAAAAGCAAGTGGAGGATGTCTTTCATGGCATTGGACTAACTCCTCATATAGCTTCGGATGGAACAAAAGAGTTCAAATTAACTGCTGAATTGGGACCTTGGTCACCGGTTCAAGGTGTTGTTACAACCGCCTGGATGTATAACGGACAAGCGCCAGGTCCTGTTCTTAGAGTGACAGAGGGCGATCATGTAAGAATAACACTGGACAATAAGCTTCCAGAGCCTACAGCGATTCATTGGCATGGCTTACATCTGCCCAATGAGATGGACGGTATTCCAGGTGTGACGCAAGATCCAGTGAAGCCAGGTGAGAGCTTTACCTATGAATTCACAGCCAGCCATGCCGGTACGTTTATGTACCATACCCATTATGATGATATGAAGCAGTTAGGTAACGGTCTATACGGGATGCTGATCATTGATCCAAAACCGTCTGCCAATGAGATTAAATATGATCATGAATATACGATGATGTTAAGCGGTTTTCATGTGAATACATCGGATGAAGACGATCAGGATTATTACACGATTAACGGTCGAAGCTATCCGTTTACACCAGACATGGAAGTGAAAAAAGGGGAAACGATTCGCATTCGGTTAGCAAATATCGATACGATGGAAGTACATACCATGCATCTCCATGGTATAGACTTTCAGGTGATTGCAAAAGACGGGCATCCCGTCGAGAAGCCTCAATCCATGAATACGATACTTATTGGACCGGGCGAAACCTACGATATCGCATTAACTGCGGATGCAGTAGGTACCTGGATGTTCCACTGTCACATCATGGATCATACAATGAATGCCGGTCAAATGATACACGGTCAAATGGGCGGTTTAATAACACTCCTCAAAGTAACCGAATAGCTGCTGCTTGGCTGATACATAAAAATTCTTACACAAGGCAAGCTAAACAAGGAATGAATTTTTATGTGAATCAGGAGGCATAGAACATGACTAAACAAAATGAGCAAAACAATCAGCTGCCGGTTGCCAAAAACGAAGATGTGGAATTCTCCTCAGAAATAGCGGACCGTGACGATATGGAAGCGGTGCAGCGCGCACACGCTGCTGACGCCAGACAGGAACAAGAGTAAATGGCTGAGAAGAATATCATTGCTTACTTCCGATCGGAAGAGCAGGCTACTGCTGTACAGACAAAGCTGCGAGCGCTTCGTGCGATTGATGTGAGCGTTGATGAGTTTGGCCGGTATCCGGGTTACGGTTTGCAGTCCGTTTACAACCCGTATGGGGGGGACTTCGGAAGTCTGGGCCGCTTGACGCAAGCCGCTGACATCTCCACACCGGACCAAGGCATACTGGTTGCAGCTGATCCGGCTGCAAGCGGAATGAGTGATGGCGGTGGAGGCGGCGTGACGGGGTTTAATTTTGTCCTTGCTGCAGTCGTTGACGAGTCTGTGTATGAACAATCTCTCCGTGTCATCGAAGGCGCCGGAGGGATGCTGTAACCAAGAAACATCTGCATGACGAGATGCTGGCTTCGTGTTAGCTGGTATCGTGGTGCAGGTGTTTTTTTATTTGCCATATGAGATGCTTACAGGGCATGTCATTTTACCCGTGCAACGAATTGTAGTACAATAATCATTATGAAATTTTTAGGTAGACGAATGGAGGAGCGCTGTTAATGCGTTGGCATGAAATAACGGTACATACGACAGAAGAAGCAATAGAAATGATTTCGAACTTTATTCACGAGCTCGGTGCGGGAGGCGTATCGATCGAGGAATCAGGAACGCTTAATAAGGAGAGAGACACCTCTCTTGGCCAGTGGTATGAATTGCCGCTGAACGATATTCCGGAGGGCCGAGCCGTTATTAAAGGATATTTTTCGCAAGGTATCGATATGGAAGAGATCCTGGAGCAGCTAAAGGCCTCCATTGAACAGCTGCGTGACTATGACATTGATACGGGTAACCCTACTTATGAACTGCGTGAGGTTGATGATGAGGACTGGGCGAATGCTTGGAAGCAGTATTTCAAACCGATTCGCGTGTCAGACCGCTTGACCATTAAGCCTACTTGGGAAGAGTACACGGCTTCGCCAGAGGAACTGATTTTGGAGCTTGATCCGGGTATGGCCTTCGGAACGGGCACGCACGCAACGACAGCACTTTGCCTGCGAACGCTTGAGAAAGTGGTCAAGCCAGGTGATGATGTGATCGACGTGGGAACGGGTTCAGGTATATTATCTATCGCAGCGGCGAAACTGGGAGCTAGACATGTACTTGCCGTTGACCTTGATCCTGTAGCGGTATCCAGTGCGACCGAGAATACGAAGTTGAATCAGCTGGAAAACAAAATTACAGTGAGATTGAGCGATTTGCTCGGCGTGATCAAGGCTCAAGAGACTGAAACGGGCTCGGAGCATGGTGTGAAGCTGCCGGTACAAGTGGTGGTCGCCAATATTTTGGCAGAAATTATTTTGCTTTTCGTAAATGATGTCTATGAAGCGCTGGAGCCAGGCGGTTATTATGTAGCTTCAGGTATTATCACCGCCAAGGAAGCCGATGTAGAAAAGGCGCTGGTTGCGGCGAACTTTACGATTGTTGAGAAAAATTACGATTCCGACTGGGTAGTCATTACGGCGAGAAAGCTGTAGGTGGTGGCATGCAGGGCTTACTTTTTAATGACTGGAATACACTCCCTTTTATTATCTTAGCATTAGTGATTTCCTTTACAATTCACGAATTTGCACATGCATACAGCGCGTATAAGTTTGGGGATCCAACAGCGTACCAAATGGGTAGGGTTTCGCTTAATCCCATGGTACATCTTGATTTATTCGGTTCCATTGTCATGCTGTTAGCGGGGATCGGCTGGGCGAAGCCGGTTCCTGTTAACCGAAACAATTTCAAAAATCCTCGACTCATGGGGATTATTGTTACTGCAGCAGGACCTCTTAGTAATTTAATTCTTGCGTTCTTGTGCGTTTTTTTATATGTACTGGTTCAACAGCAAGGTTGGCAGGGAACAATGTCGAAGGGCAGCTCGGACGCCATTGATCAATTTTTTATTAGAATGATCATTACTAACTTAAGTCTGTTTCTTTTCAATCTCATTCCCATTCCACCGCTGGATGGTTACCGGATTCTACAGGATATTTTACCGCTACGGGCAAATATGAGATTGCAGCGTTTTGAACAGTGGGCATTTATCGTCTTTCTCCTCATTCTTTATATCAGACCGCTGCGTCAGATCACGTTGGATCCTTATTTTATGCTTATTGACGATATTATAAATTGGATGTATAGACCAATCGCAGCCATGCTTGGCGTATAATTGACCGTTAAGAGTGTAGATTTTCCTCGAAAAAACAGGTATGATGTTCTGTGGATGTTTCATAGAAAATTAATTTCATGCAGATAGAGAGGCTTTTAACATATGCAGCGTTATTTTCTTCCGCCCGGTCAATTTCCGGCAGGTGCAAACCAAGTGACCATTGAGGGCGACGACGCGCATCACTTGATTCGCGTTATGAGATCTGAAGTTGGTGACAAGGTCATATGCAGCAATGGAGTCGATCGGGAAGCCGTCGTACGGATTACTGTACTGGATAAACATGAAGTAACGGCTGAAGTGGTGGAAGAGTTGGCGTTGACAGCGGAACCTTCCGTTCAGGTATGGGTGGCGCAGAGCCTGCCGAAAGGCGATAAGATGGAAACGGTCATTCAAAAAGGGACTGAGATCGGGGCAGCCCGGTTTCTTCCCTTTTTATCGGAGCGTACGGTCGTTCAATATGATGCGAAGAAAGAAGCAAAGCGAACCGACCGTTGGCAGAAGATTGCGAAAGAAGCGGCAGAACAAGCCCATCGGAATCGCGTGCCGCAGGTGGATTCGGTTCTAAGCTGGAAGCAGCTGCTTTCATTGGCTCAAGAAGCGG
The DNA here is from genome assembly GCF_021513275.1 of Paenibacillus hexagrammi. Classification (NCBI taxonomy): domain Bacteria; kingdom Bacillati; phylum Bacillota; class Bacilli; order Caryophanales; family Paenibacillaceae; genus Paenibacillus; species Paenibacillus hexagrammi. The sequence goes on from NZ_CP090978.1 coordinate 1,850,644, forward strand.
ATGCAGCCTGGATCTGCTACGAAAAAGAAGACGGGCAGCAGCTGAAGCCGGCAATTCAAGCGGCAGCAGCCGAAGGTAAGCTAGCTCCAGGCAGCCGCGTTTTGTTAGCCGTCGGACCCGAAGGTGGTTTTACGGAACAGGAAATCAAGCAGGCGGAAGAAGCCGGTTTCCGTTCCGTATCCTTAGGAGCAAGGATTTTACGCACGGAGACCGCAGCGCTTGTCGGTCTGACGTGCCTTTTCTATGAAACCGGAGAGATGGGAGGATAATGCAGTATGGCAACAGTAGCGTTTCATACATTAGGATGTAAAGTGAACTTTTATGATACGGAAGCGATCTGGCAGCTGTTCAAGAACGAAGGCTACGAGCAGGTTGATTTCGAGCAAACCGCGGATGTGTATGTCATTAATACTTGTACCGTTACCAATACAGGAGACAAAAAAAGCCGGCAAATGATTCGGAGGGCGATCCGTCGCAACCCTGAAGCCATCGTTGCGGTAACAGGCTGTTACGCGCAAACGTCCCCGGCGGAGATTATGGCCATTCCGGGCGTTGATATGGTCATCGGTACGCAGGACCGGGACAAAATTATCCCTCTGGTTAAACAATTTGAGCAAGAACGTCTACCCATTAATGCTGTTCGCAACATTATGAAGACTCGTCAATTTGAAGAGTTGGATGTTCCGGATTTTGCTGACCGCACTCGTGCGTTTCTGAAGATTCAAGAAGGGTGCAATAACTTTTGCACATTCTGCATCATTCCTTGGTCCCGCGGACTTATGCGCAGCCGTGAGCCGGAGAGCGTGATTAAGCAGGCTAAAGCATTAGTTGCTGCAGGTTACAAAGAAATCGTTCTGACAGGAATCCATACAGGCGGCTACGGCGAAGATATTGAGGATTACAGCTTAGCGAAGCTGCTGTGGGATCTGGATAAAGTGGAAGGCTTGAACCGAATCCGCATCAGCTCCATCGAAGCAAGTCAAATCACGGATGAAGTGATTGAAGTGCTCCAGGCTTCAGATAAAATGTGCCGCCATCTTCATATTCCTTTGCAAGCGGGGGATGATCAAGTTCTAGCGCGTATGCGTAGAAAATATACGACCGCTGAATTTGCCAAGAAGATCGAGCGTTTGCATGCCATCATGCCGGATGTTGCGATTACAACGGACGTGATTGTCGGATTCCCCGGCGAGACCGAGGAAATGTTCCGTGACGGCTACAAATTCATGGAACAAATGAAATTTTCCGAAATGCACGTGTTCCCTTATTCCAAACGGACAGGTACGCCTGCTGCGCGGATGGAAGATCAAATTGACGAAGAGATCAAGAATGCCCGCGTTCATGAGCTGATTGATCTTTCCGAAAAGATGCAGCTTGCTTACGCTCAGAAGTTTGTGGGACAAGTGCTTGAAGTCATTCCAGAGCGTTCTTACAAAGGTGCTCCTGACAGCGGTCTTTTGATGGGCTACTCAGATAACTATGTTCAGCTTGTATTTGAAGGTTCCGAGGATTTGATCGGCCAAATTTGCCACGTTCAAGTGACGGAAGCAGGCGTGAACGAAAGCAAAGGAAACATATTACGTGTTTCTGAGACTGCGAAACCTGCGCAAGCAGCTAATTTGTAATTGTGGAGAGGATTTCATTCCGCCCTATGGTGGGGTGGAATCCTCTATTTGTTCGGTTTACGGGGGATTTTATGAAGGGGGCACAGGCAGTGAAAGAAATATCAGCAGGCGGTGTCGTGTATCGTCATCAGGACGGTCAGCTGCAAATTCAATTGATCCAGGACCGTTACGGTAAAATTACTCTGGCCAAAGGCAAGATGGAGCCGGGGGAAACCATCGAGGAAACGGCACTGCGCGAAATTGTAGAAGAGACCGGTATTCAAGGGAAAATCATCGAATCGATTGAGATGATCGCCTATCAATATACACATCCACAATATGGATTCATTGATAAAGAAGTTCATTATTATCTAGTGGAAGCCCTGGGTGGGGATTTACAAGCTCAGATCGAAGAGATCAGAGGTGTGGAATGGCTGGATCCGGACATTGCTTGGCGCAAACAGCTGGAATCTGGATATGATAACAACAATTCGGTATTGAGCAAGGCTCTACATAAATTGGGATATGAGGTGCAGAAATGAGTACACTGAATGCGAAACAAATCGCAAGTTACATTGATCATACCCTTCTAAAGCCGGATGCTTCATCAGAGGCTATTGACAAGCTATGCGCTGAAGCTGCGCAGTATGGCTTTTTCAGCGTGTGTGTAAACAGCCAGTGGGTGGCTCGCTGCCATAAGGCATTGGAAGGGACAGGAGTTAAGGTAGCTGCTGTAGTTGGATTTCCTTTGGGAGCTAGTCTGAGTGAAGTCAAGGCGTTTGAAGCGGCTAAAGCGGTGGAAAACGGTGCATCTGAGATCGATACAGTGCTTCCGATCGGTTTGCTGTTAGAAGGTCAGTATGATGCTGTTCGGGAAGATATCAAGAAGGTTGTAGATGCTGTGAAAGGCAAAGCGATCGTGAAAGTGATCATGGAGACAGGCTTCTTGAACGACGAGCAAAAGAAAATGGCCTGCAAGCTCTCTGAAGAGGCTGGCGCGCACTTTGTTAAAACATCTACCGGATTCGGTCCTGGCGGCGCGACTGCGGAGGATGTGCGTCTTATGCGCCAAAACGTATCCGCAAGCATCGGTGTGAAAGCATCCGGTGGCGTTAGAGATTTGCAAACTGCTGTGGCTATGATCGAAGCCGGCGCCACTCGTTTGGGCACCAGCTCCGGTGTGGCGATTATGAACGGGATTCAAGGCGCTTCCACATACTAAGATAACAAAGCGGCAGTGCAAGCAGTGAGCAAGCGATGTTGAAAATAGTTTGGGAGCGGGCGATCTGTGAAGACGCGCTGTCTGCCAGAAGAGCGGATAGACTGGTAAGCTGCTCGATGAATGGGTAAAAAAGCGCGGCGCCGCCAACATTGAGCAGGATGTGCGACCATGCAACGAATCTTCCGGCGCGAGAGCCGCTAACGCCTGCGATGAGTGCCGTCACGCAGGTGCCGATATTGGCGCCGAGCGTGATGGCAACGCCCAGCTCGACGGGGATGCTTTGAATGGCGGCAAGGCTCATCGCCATCGCAATGACAGCTGCGCTGCTGTGCACGAGCGCGGTGACGGCTGCGCCTGCGAGGACGCCCCAGAGCAGGCTGCTCTGCGCTTGGTCAACAAACCAAGCGAACAAGCCGCGGGCCTGAAGGGCAGGCCCGATGGTCTGCATGATCTCGATGCCGAGCAGCACGAGAGCAAAGCCAGCCGCCGCGAGTGAGCCGTAGCGAACACTGCGCAGCCAGCCGTGAACCGCGGGGGACCAAGTCCTGCCGCCTAACGCTTCTGAGCTTGCATGTCTCGTTCGCAGAGTTCCTGGCGTGTGATTCGACCTGATAGCCGCACCGTCCATCACGCGTTGAGGTCCGATCTCCAGGCCCCCGCCGCTTGAGGTACGACCTGCAAGATCGAAAGTCCGCGTTGAGCTGGTTTTGTTCACAGCTGGTGTGAGCCCAGATGTTCCATGTTCTGCAGGAAGCATCGGCAGTGGTCCAGCTAGCCAGCTGACTAGCCACACACCTGCGCTGACGAGCAGCATCGGCATGCCAAGCTTGCCGATATTGAGCCCGATTAGCTCGGTCGTCAGACACGTGCCGATGTTGGTGCCGAGGATGATGCCGAGCGTACGCGAGAAGGTCAGCACACCGGCATTGACAAGGCCGATGGCAATAACGGTAATGGCGGTGCTGCTCTGCAGTACCGCCGTTAGAGCTGTGCTCGTCGCCATCCCGTGCACGGGCGTGCGGGTGAACCGCTCCAGCCATTGCTGTAAGCGGGCTCCTGCCCAATGCTGAAGCGCTGTTTCCATCAGCTTCATCCCGAACATGAACATCGCTAAGCCTGCAAGAACGGGCAGAATGATGGCTATGATCATCGTTGGTGGTCTCCTTTTTTAAAAGATCGTTCATTCAGAATCAACCAAAACATATCAATCAAATATATGTGACCGTGCAGACGAGCATGACAAGCTTGCAGGTGAGAACGGGATCGCATCAAAAAGGATGGCATTAGAAAAATGGCAGCAGTTTTTTTACATAAAAAAGAAAATTTCGTTTGGAGCAAGGACATCCATGGGTGTACCGCAGTGAAATTGAAAGAATCGATGGTTCGGCAGAGCCGGGTCAGCTTGTTCCTGTCCATAATCACCTTGGACAATACTTGGGTACCGGCTATATCAACGAAACGTCGCAGATAACGGTACGAATCGTATCTTACGGGCCGCTTGAAGCAATGACGAAGGAGTTTTTCGTGGAAAGGATCAGCCGCTGCTTGCAGCACCGAAGCCGGTTTCTTCCTGATGCGGATTCTTATCGTCTTGTTTATGGGGAAGCTGACTTTTTGCCGGGGCTGATTGTGGATAAGTTTGCCGATGTGCTGGTCGTGCAAATCCTTACGCTCGGGATGGATGTTTGCCGAAACCAAATCGTAGAAGCACTTGCCGAGGTGATGCAGCCTGCGGGTATTTACGAACGCAGTGATGTACCGATCCGTGAGCTGGAAGGATTACAGCAAATGAAGGGGCTGCTATACGGCGAATGCCCGAGACATGTAGATATCTTGGAGAACGGGCTTCACATCCGAGTCGATATTGAAGAAGGGCAAAAAACAGGCTATTTCTTCGACCAAAGAGAGAATCGTGCCGCAATTGCGCCACTCATGCTCGGCTGGGGAGGCCGCAGCGGCATAATGCTCCAGGACGTGGCGGAGGAGACAGGCACCATTCAGAGGAAGCCGGTGAATGCGAATGGAAAAGTTGTAACCTTCCCTTTCTGGGATGGGGCTACGGTCTTGGAATGCTTCTCGCATACAGGAAGCTTTACGCTAAATGCCTGCAAATACGGCGCGAAAAAAGTAACCTGCCTCGACATTTCCGAGCATGCTATCGAGAGTGCCCGCCAAAACGTACAACTGAACGGCTTTGAGGAACGCGTGGAGTTTGTCGTAGCGGATGCGTTTGAATATTTGCGTCAGCAGGTGAAGGGATTGGATGATCGCAAGCAGCGGGCTGTTGCGGGTTCTGGACAAGCAAAGGTCGATACTTCCAAACCTGTTACAAGCGGCGGTCGGACATGGGATGTGGTCATTCTGGACCCTCCTGCTTTCGCCAAAACGAAAAGCGCAGTTGAAGGCGCATGCCGCGGTTACAAAGATATCAACCTGCATGGGATGAAGCTGGTTAATGAGGGCGGTTATCTTGTGACCGCGAGCTGCTCTTATCACATGCGTCCGGAGCTGTTTTTGGAGACGATCCATGCAGCGGCTGCAGATGCCGGTAAGATTCTCCGCTTGGTTGAATTCCGCGGTGCGGGAATGGATCATCCGCGGATTCTCGGCGTAGATGAAGGACATTATTTGAAGTTCGCCATTTTCGAGGTTCGGAGTAAGCAGTAACAATTGAATAGAGAGTACGAAGTCTGGGTTTCCATGTCATTCTGTCATGGAAATTCCGGGCTTTTTTAATCTCGTCAGAAGATTGTAATAACTTGAATATCTTACCGATCTGTGCTGTGGCAGCATCTGGTACGCCTCGTTTCTAGTAAAAATATGATAGAATAAAGGAATATCATGTTGAAAAATAGGAGGGCCCAGCATGTCTATACGATTTGTGATCGGGCGGGCCGGAAGCGGAAAGAGCAGGCGCTGTCTGGAAGAAATGAAACAACAGCTTTTGGCGAATCCGGAAGGCGAACCGCTAGTTCTGCTCGTACCTGAGCAGGCTACGTTCCAGGCTGAGCATGCCATTGTGTCCGATCCGGGCATTGGCGGCATGATTCGCGCGCAGGTACTCAGCTTTCACCGCTTGGCTTGGCGCGTCATGCAGGAAGAGGGCGGAACAGCGAGACAGCCGATCGACGATACAGGGAAACAAATGCTGCTCACAAGCATTTTACATACTTACAAGCACCAGCTTCGCGTATTCGGACACGCCTCGGAGCAGCTAGGCTTTGTGGATCGGCTAAATCAGTTGTTTACAGAGTTAAAAAGATACCGCGTCTCGGCGGATCAGCTCGAAGCATTTGAGAAAAGCAATGTGCAGGCTATCGGCGGCAGCGGTCTGCTGACGGATAAGCTCCATGATATTCGCCTAGTCTTCCGTGTGTTTGAATCGGAGCTGTCCAAGCAGTATCTGGATGGAGAGGATTACTTGACGCTGTTGGCAGAGCAAACGGCCCATTCGGCTTATTTGCGAAGCGCAGACGTATGGATCGACGGCTTCCATGGTTTTACACCGCAAGAGCTTGCGGTCGTCGGACAATTGTTTGCTGTCTGCAAGTCCGTTACGATCACGCTATGTCTGGATCGCCCTTTGGAGGCTGAGGATCAACCCGATGAGCTTGATCTGTTTCATCCGACCGCGACGACGATGGTTCGGCTGCAGCAATTGATCTGGCAGCTTGGGATCGGTCCTGCGGAAGTCGTCTTGTTACAGCCAGAAACGTTTCCGCGGTTCCAAGAGAGTCCTGCACTCGCTCATTTGGAAGCTTCATACGATAAGCGGATCGGCGGAGCAGACAGCAAGTTTGTGTCCGAAGAAGGTGTTCAACTGGAAGGGCAGCTGGTCATCAAGGAAGCAGTCAACCGAAGAGCCGAAGTGGAGGGCGCTGTAAGGGATATTCTTCATCTCGTCAGGGAGAAGCATGTCCGTTACCGCGATATTGCCATTATGGTCCGTAACATGGAGGGCTATAGCGATTTGCTCAAAGCGGTCCTGACCGATTATGGGATACCGCACTTTTTTGATCAGAAAAGAACGGTTCTGCATCATCCCCTCATTGAATTTATTCGATCGGCGCTCGAGATCGTTCAGCACAACTGGCACTATGACGCCGTGTTCCGCTGTGTCAAAACAGATCTTCTTCTGCCGGGTGACGATATTACCCTTAGGGAACGAATGGATAAGCTGGAGAATTATGTCCTGGCGTTTGGCATTCAGGGCTACCGGTGGACAGACGGCAAACCGTGGGCTTACAGGCATCGCATGAATCTGGAACAGCCTGACCTAGCTGAGGATGCTGCGGTTTCCTCAGAGCTTGAGCGCCTGAATGAGGCGAGGATGTGGGTGGTAACACCTTTGCATACGTTTGCTGGGCGGCTCAAAAAGGCCAAAAACGTGCAGCAGCAGGTAGAAGCATTGTATGGATTGCTGATGGATGTAGAGGCCCCGAACAAGCTCGATGCATGGAGTCTTCGGGAGCTTCAGTCAGGCCATCCGGAGAAAGCGCGCGAGCATGGGCAAATGTGGAACAGTGTCATGGATATGCTTGACCAGCTCGTCGAGACGATGACAGACGATTCCGTATCGACGGAGCTGTTTGCTGCACTGATTGAGACAGGCGCCGAGAGCATGAAGCTTGGGTTGGTGCCGCCTTCCATGGATCAGGTGCTTATCGGCAGCATGGACCGTACCAGATCGAGTGGTATTCGCTATGCGTACGTACTTGGTGTCAACGATGGAGTCATTCCGGCACAGATGGATGAAAAAGGGGTACTTACGGAGTCGGAGCGGGAATCGCTCCTGATGTCCGGTTTGCCAATGGCAGACGGCAGTACGAGAAAGCTGCTGGACGAACAGTTCATCGTGTATACATCCTTGACTGTTCCATCCAATCGACTGTGGCTCAGCTACCCGCTCGCAGATGAAGAGGGCAAATCCCTGCTGCCGTCCGAGCTGATTAAGCAGCTGCGTCGTTTATTTCCGCAAGTTCGCGAGCAGTTGCTTCTGGCCGAGCCATCTCCCGATTCTAATGAAGCGGAGCAGTTGGAATACCTGGCACATCCGAACCAGGCACTTTCCTATTTGGCAGTGCGCATGAAGCAATGGATGCAAGGCGGGACGATGCCAGAGCTATGGTGGGACGTCTACAATTGGTATGCCGTCAAGCCAGAATGGCTGAACAAGATGAACGCGCTCATCCAGGCGATAACTTATACGAACAAAGAGCATAGCTTATCTGGCCATACTAGCCATCTTTTGTACGGCAAGCATTTAAGGGCGAGTGTGTCACGGATGGAGAAATACGTTGCTTGTCCGTTTGCGCACTTCTTATCCCACGGGCTGAGACTTCAGGAAAGACGAGTGTTCCGTCTGGATGCTCCCGATATCGGGCAGCTGTTTCATGCTGCATTGAATCAATTTGTGCAAAAGCTTCAGCAGGATCAGCTGGATTGGGGAGCGCTCACGGCAGAGGAATGCATGGAAAGGTCTTCACAGGTTGTAGATGAGCTTGCCCCGAGATTGCAAGGAGAAATTTTGCTCAGTTCAAGCCGATATGCCTACATTGCGCGGAAACTGAAGCAAATCGTTGGCAGAGCCGCAGCAGTGCTGGGTGAGCATGCAAGGCACGGCCAATTTGAACCGCTCGGATTGGAGATTGATTTTGGACCGGGCAAAGAACTGCCACCGCTAACGTTTCAGCTGGAGAACGGCTGTACGATGGAAATCATCGGACGGATTGACCGTGTAGACCGAGCGGATGGTGAACAAGGTGTCCTGCTGCGCGTGATCGACTACAAATCAAGCCAGACCTCATTGCATCTGTCCGAAGTGTATTACGGCCTTTCTCTTCAGATGCTGACGTATCTGGATGTCATCCTTACACACGCCGAGCAGTGGCTGGGTATCGAAGCTAAGCCCGCCGGTGTACTTTATTTTCACGTTCATAATCCGATGCTGCAGCAAAAGAATGCCATAGATCCCGCTGAGGTGGACAAGGAGCTTCGCAAACGTTTTAAGATGAAAGGATTGGTTACGGCCGACGCAGACGTTGCGGGACTTATGGATGGTCAACTCATTGATGCACCAGGCCATTCGCAGCTGATTCCGGTCGCATTGAAAAAAGATGGAAGCTTCTATACGAATTCGTCGGTGGCTACGGATGCCCAGTGGGACATTCTTCGCAACTATGTGCGCAAACAGGTGCGCCGCATTGGGACTGATATTACGAATGGTCACGTAGATATTGCGCCGTTCCGATTAGGCAAGAAGACCGCTTGCATGCACTGCTCGTATCGATCGGTATGCCAATACGATCCTTTATTTGAAGGCAATGAACAGCAGGTATGGAAACAGCGGCCTAAAGATCAAGTGTGGTCCGAAATGGAGCAGCATACGGCACCGAAATAAACAATTGCAGGAAGGAGAGGCATACCGATGTCAAAACAGTATCCCAAGCCGCAAGGCAGCACATGGACGGACGATCAATGGGACGCGATTACGCTAAGCGGCCAAAACATGCTTGTTGCTGCTGCAGCAGGCTCCGGCAAAACAGCGGTGCTGGTCGAACGGATTATCCGTCGGATTTCCGATGAATGGAACCCCGTGGATGTAGACCGCTTGCTGGTGGCTACCTTTACGAAAGCTGCTGCTTCCGAGATGAAACACCGCATTCGTGAAGCGCTGGAGAAGGAGCTGACCAAGCAGCCGCACTCCCAGCACCTGCGTAAGCAGCTTGCCCTGATGGGGCGTGCTTCGATTACCACGCTGCACTCATTTTGTTTGGAAGTCATTCAACGTTATTTCAGCTTAATTAAGCTGGATCCGGGTTTCCGTATTGCGAATGAGACTGAAGGGGAGCTTTTGCGGTACGATTTGCTTCAGGAAATGCTCGAGCAGTACTACTCGGAGAGCGTAGAGGACAGTGCATTTTGGCGCTTGATGGATTCCTTCAGCGGGGAGCGCAGCGATGACGCCATCATGCAGCTGATCTTGAAGCTTTACGATGTGTCAAGAAGCCATCCGTGGCCGTCATATTGGCTGAGATCGATGGCATCTATGTTCGGGCCGCAGCCTATCGTTTCTGCCGAGCCGAATATGGATGAAGCGGCTGCCGCCATGCAAGAGGCGATGCCATTAGTTGCAGCTGGCGCAGCGCCTGCTGATTATTCCTTATGGGTACAAAGCCTTGTTCAGGATGTGAAGCTGGAGCTGGAAGGCGCAGCTGATCTTCTAAGGCAGGCGCAGGACGTCATAGATATGCCAGGTGGCCCTGCGCCTTATCAGGATAATTTGAGGGATGATCTACTGCTCGTGGATAGTCTTCGGGAAGCGGCGTCTACTTCTTGGCCGTCGATGTACGAGGCATTTCAAGCTGCTTCCTTCGGCAAGCTGAAGGCCTGCAAGGGCGATGATTATGACAAGGAGCTGCAGGAAGAGGTCAAAGAGCTGCGCAACCGCGCGAAGGATATCATCGGCAAAATCCGTGAAGATCTGTTCGGCAGGACGCCGGAGCAGTTCGGTCAGGAGCTGGCGGAGCTGGCCCCTGTGCTTCATACACTTGTAGATCTCGTCCTGGATTTTGGCGCAAGATATCAGGCGGCGAAAGCCGACAAGGGTTTAATTGATTTTGCCGATTTGGAGCATTATTGCTTGCAAATCTTATGCCAAAGCGGGTCCATGCCCGGAGAGCTGTATCCTTCTGAGGCTGCGCTTGCTTATCGAAAGCAGTTTGCTGAAGTGCTGCTGGATGAATATCAGGATACGAATCGTGTGCAAGAGGCGATTGTGGAGCTTATCTCCAACTCCAAACCAGGTAATCGGTTTATGGTTGGCGATGTGAAGCAGAGTATTTATCGCTTTCGTTTGGCGGAGCCAGGACTCTTTTTGGAGAAATATAAAGCATTCAGATCAAGTAAAGAATCGGCCGTTCTCGAATCACAGAAGCAGCAAGCAGCAGGCCTCCGGATTGATTTGGCGAGGAACTTCCGCAGCCGGAGTGAGGTGGTGCATGCCGTTAACTATGTGTTCAAGCAGGTTATGAACGAAACGGTCGGGGAAATTGAATACGATGAGCAAGCGGAGCTCGTATACGGAGCAGGGTATCCTCCGCCGGCCGCAGATTGCGCTGTGGAAATGCTCATCATTGACAAAATGACTGAGGCGGAAGAATCATCTGAACCCGAGGAAAATGATACGGAACCATCCAGCAGTTCAGAAACATCAGCGGGTTCGTCGCCATCAGAAGCTCTCGATCCCGTTCAGGATGCGCAGGAGCTGGAGACGGTGCAGCTGGAAGCGCGCGCGATGGCGAGTCAGATTCGCGAACTGGTGGGAGAAGGAAGCGACCGGCAGGCCTTCCAGGTGTTTGATAAACGCACGGGAGGAACACGTCCGGCCACGTACCGGGATATTGTGATATTACTTCGAGCTACCTCGGCATGGGCGCCGGTTATTATTGAAGAGCTGAAGGGAATGGGCATTCCTGCTTATGCCGATTTGAGCACGGGATATTTCTCGGCGACAGAGGTTGAGGTCATGATTTCTTTGCTCAAGGTCATCGACAATCCTTATCAGGACGTGCCGCTTGCGGCCGTACTGCGTTCGCCAATTGTACAACTGACGGCCGATGAATTGGCGCAGGTGCGGGTAAGTGGAAAGCAGGTGCCTTTTTATGAGGCAGTGCTTCAATTTGTAAAAAATGAGGCTGAGTCGGTAAAGGAAGTCCAGGATGCGACTAAGGATTCAGTTGAAACTCTCGAAGAACGTGCCAGTGAAGGATTTTGGGCACAGAGTATGCTGGAAATCGCATCAGGCAAAGAAGCAACCCAAGAAGGGACTCAGCCTTTTAATGAGCAGCCAAAGGGAGCAGGACCGCTTACGCTTAAAGAAAAGCTGGAACACTTTCTCCATCTGCTCGAAGCATGGCGCAGTGAAGCCAGACAGGGCTCCTTGGCAGATCTGATCTGGAGTATTTACAGACAGACCGGCTACTACGACTTTGCTGGAGGTCTGCCCGGAGGCTTGCAGCGGCAGGCCAACCTGCGCGCTCTCTATGATCGTGCGAGACAATATGAAAGCACCTCGCTTCGCGGGCTCTTCCGTTTTCTCAGATTTATTGAAAGAATGAAGGACAGCGGAGGAGATCTAGGCACGGCTCGCGCGCTTGGCGAGCAGGAGGACGTGGTGAGGATCATGTCCATTCATAAAAGTAAGGGGCTGGAATTCCCGGTTGTATTCGTAGCTGGCATGGCCAAAATGTTCAATCAACGAGATTTGAATGACAGCTTTTTGCTTCACAAGGAGCTTGGATTTGGTCCGAGATTTGTGGATGCTAGACTTAGAATCAGCTACCCGACGCTTCCTTCGCTTGCCATTAAACGCAGAATGAAGCTGGAGCTCCTAGCGGAAGAAATGCGCGTGCTCTATGTAGCGCTCACTAGAGCAAGAGAGAAGCTATACCTCTTGGGCACAGTAAAATCGCTGGATAAGCTGCTTCGTGCATGGGGCAGAAATCTGTCAAGGACGCAGCGTTATTTGCCTGACTATGAGCTTGCCAAAGCCAAGTGCTACTTGGATTGGGTAGGTCCGGCCCTGCTGCGCCATCCGCATGCGAAGGAATGGAGGGAGAGACTTGGCATCGGTGAAGCTGCATCAGGTGTCCACCTCCTATCAGATGCATCCAGTTGGCGCTTCCGAATCGTGAAGCCAGAGAGTCTGATTACCGGCAGCCAGCTTCAAGAAGGCCTTCATACGCTAGATCGTGAAATGCTGGGAGCTGTTCAAGCTTTAAAACCTGTTGACAGCGCCGGACAGTGGTCGAATTGGCTGGATCATCGTCTGTCATGGACGTATACCTACGCTAAAGCTCCTAAGCTGTTTTCCAAAACAACGGTTTCCGAAATGAAACGTCTATCTGAGCTGAATCGGTTAACGGAAGAGATGGAACTGCCTGTCGCCCAGCTGAATCGGTTAACGGAAGAAATGGAGCCGCCTGTCGTCCAACTGAATCATACGGAGCAACCTGTCATCTCGGCTGCACGTTCGGTTTTACCTGGAACCTCAGTGCTAAGAAGACCGCGGTTTATGGAGAAAAAGAAGCTGACAGCCGCCGAAAGAGGTACGGTCGTACATGCCGTCATGCAAAATTTACCGCTCACAGAGCCGATGACTGCAAGTATCGTGCAGGATAAGCTTGCCTATATGTTAGAGAAACAGCTATTGACGGAAGAGCAGTGCGCTGTAGTGGATATCCCGACGATTTTGAATTTCTTTGAAACGCCGATCGGCAGGCGTATGCTGCAGGCCGGCCGCGTCCAACGGGAGGTGCCTTTCAGCTACGGGCTCTCTGCGATGGAAGTTTATCACGCTGCGGACCGCTCCACGGAAGGCGAGACGGTGTTGATTCAAGGGGTTATTGACTGTTTATTTGAGGATCAAAATGGACTAGTGCTGGTGGATTATAAAACGGATGCAGTGAAAGGCCGCAGCGTAGAAGAGCTGAGAAGCCGCTATGAGGTGCAGGTAACTCTTTACGCCAGAGCGGTTGAGCACATTTGGAAGCGTCCCGTAACAGGAAAATATTTATATTTCTTTGACGGCTCTTTACTCATTGATATGTAGCGAATGGAGTTGACACGATGCGCATTTTGCATACGGCAGATTGGCATTTTGGCAGGACCCTGGAGGGCAGGAGCCGGCTCACGGAGCAAATCGCTTTTATGGACGAGCTCGTTGACATCGTAAACGATCAACAAATTGATCTTGTTCTGATTGCAGGTGATGTGTATGACTCCGTGAATCCTCCGGCGGCTGCGGAGCAGCTCTTCTACGAAGGGCTCTCGAGACTTGCCGACGGTGGAAAGCGTCAGGTAGCAGTCATTTCCGGAAATCATGATCATCCTGACCGGCTGGCTGCTTCGGCACCGCTGGCGGCGCAGCAGGGCATCAGGTTGGTTGGTCTGCCTGTTACTGATATCCAGTCGATTGGGATTGCCAGAACCGGCGAACTGGCTAAAATCATTATGCTGCCCTATCCATCGGAATCAAGACTGAAGGAATTACTTTCGGATGCGGCTGAAGAGGAGGCTCTACGCAGCAAGTATTCGGAGCGTGTAGCCGCACTTATAAGCAGACAGGCGGAGCATTTTGAAGCGGGAACTGTGAATCTGATAATGAGCCATCTCTATGTACTGGGAGGTATGGAAACCGAATCCGAACGACCGATTCAGGTGGGAGGCGCCTACACGGTGGATACATCCGCGTTGTGCGCGGGCGCGCAGTATACGGCTCTTGGACATTTGCACAGGCCTCAGAATGTCAAGGCTGCTTCCCCGATTCGCTACTGCGGCTCACCGCTTGCCTACAGCTTCTCGGAAGCGGGACAGGCCAAATCCGTAACCGTGCTTGATCTGGTGCCGGGACAAGAAGCGGTACCGCAAGAGCTGTTCTTGAGATCGGGTAAACCGCTAGTGAACTGGAAGGCCAAAGAAGGCGTCAGTCAGGTTCATCAGTGGCTGGAGGAAGGGAGAGATTCGTCTGCATGGATCGATCTTGAAGTCCATATGACCGAAGCTATGTCCATGGAGCAGATTCAGTCTTTACGCAAATCGTACGATGGCTTTATTCACATTCGTCCGGTCTATCCGGAGATGGAGCAAGTACGGGAGGCCGCTCCGCGTTCCGCTATGTCTATGGAGGAGCAATTCAGCCGCTTCTATGCAAGACAAACCGGAGGGGCACAGCCTGAGCCCGAGCTTGTGCGCTTGTTTCTCGAATTGCTGCAGGAAAATGAGGCTGCCGACCAGGATGCGGCGGGATAAAGAGAGGGTTCACCAATCTGTACAGCCGAGCTGCTTAGGAGGGGTGTGAGGGATGAAGGTTAGGAAGGAGTTACACGATCATGCGTCCGGTACAATTGCAATTATCAGGTCTTCAAAGCTATAGGGAGCTGCAAACCATTGATTTCAGCCGCCTTGTCGATGCTGGCGTATTCGGGATTTTCGGACCGACGGGCAGCGGTAAATCCTCCATTCTAGACGCGATTACACTTGCGCTTTACGGCAAAGTGGAGCGGGCCAGCGGGGGCACGCAGGCGATTATGAATCACGCGGAGCAGACACTGTCTGTTTCATTTACGTTTGAGCTTACAAATGCAGCCGGCACGGAGCGTTACCGGGTAGACCGGCAGTTTAAGCGCAGTTCGGAGCTGTCGATTCAAGGTACGATTAGCAGGCTGCTGCATATTCGGGATGCAGAAACCGTGGTGCTTGCCGACAAAGCAGGTGAGGTCAATCTGCAGGTTCAACGAATTTTGGGTCTTTCCATGCAGGATTTTACTCGCGCGGTGGTGCTTCCTCAAGGAAAGTTCGCAGAGTTCCTTACCTTGACGGGAAAAGACCGCAGGCAAATGCTTCAGCGTTTGTTCCATTTGGAGCAGTACGGTGATCAGCTAAGCGCCAAAGTTAGTTCCAGACTCAAAGAGACGGATGTATCAGTGAAGCAGGTCTTGGCTGAGCAGCAAGGATTGGGTGATGCTTCCGAGGAGGCCTTGGTTGAGGCCAATACCCGTCTGTTTGAGGCGGAGCGGGAGACAGAGCGAACGAAGCTGGAGCTGCAAAAGCAGGAAGCTGCCTATGATGAGAGGCGCCAGTTGTTTCAGTGGCAGCAGGAAAGGGAGCTTTTGCTGCAGCAATCGGCTCAATTGACGGAAATTGAGGCTGACATTGCGCGAAAAGAACTGCTGCTTACAAAAGCGGAGCAGGCAGAGCGCGTTCGTCCTTTTCTGAAGCAAGCCGATTCCTTGAGTAGGGAATCCGAAGAAGCACAAACGGCTGTAAAGCATTCACAAGGTGCTTTAGAAGCTGCAGATCAAGCCTTCCAACTGGCTTATGAAGCGAATGAGCAGGCTCTTCAAAAGCTCGCCGATCAGGAAGGACCGCTTCTGCTGCGTCTGGATCAGCTTCAACAAGCACTTTTGCTTGAGCAGGAGCTTCAGCAATTACATAAACAGATCGCTGACGAAGAAGCAGCTCGCAAGAAGGCTTTAGAGCAGCTGGAACACGCACAGGCCGAGCTGCAAAAAAATACAGAAACCAAGCAGCGGGCTTTGCTTAAGCAAGGCGAGCTGAAGGATCAATTGCAACAGCTGAATTACAGCTCGGGCGAAAGGCAGCTGCTTCAGGGGGCTGTTTTGGATAAAAAATCTGTCCTGGACCTCGAAACGCAGCTTTTGGATTGCGAAAGAGACAAGCTGCAAAAAGCCGCTCAATCCGGAACTGCGGAGAAAAAGAAAACGGAACTTTTGGAAAAGAACGAGCTGCTGACCAATCGCCTTGCTCAGCTGGGGGAACAAGCTGTTCGACTATCGGCGGAAGCCTACCAGCTGGGAAGCCGCATGGATTTACTTCAAAAACAGCTGGCTGCAGCATCCGATTCCTACAGAACCGAATGGAAAAAAGAGGAGCGGGATGCGCTTGCAGCACAGCTTGCGGACCAGCTTCTGGATGGAGAGGCATGTCCGGTATGCGGGGCAACCGAACATCCTTCGCCCCATAGCTCACATAGCAGTAGGCCAGCAGCTCAGTCTCAGTCCTCCGAGCTCATATATCAGGAGGTTCAGGAGCTGCTGCAGCAGGCGAATCAATGTAAGTATACACTCACACAGCAGTTACAACGTTTGACTTCGATTGATAACGGTATGAGGGAGTTATCCGAGAGCCTGCAAGTCAATTCTAAATTATCGACAGCAGGAGGAATGCGTTCGAAGGGATACATGGAAGCAGCTCCTGCTTTGGAAACCACCCATTCAGAGACTGATACCGGTGAGCTTGTTCACTTGTCTGCGGAGAAGGCTAAGCTGGTCTGGAATCAAATTCAAGACGCTTCACAGGCGATCGACTTACAGCTTAAGGAGTTGGACCAGCTCTGGCTGAACTGGCAAAAAGAGCAAAGGCAGCTGGAGCAGCTTCAGGTGCAGGCTGAAGTGCAGCACGAGACGGCTGCCGCGATGCTGCTGGAAGCGGAGAATAAGCATGCTTCAATCCTGCAAAATGTTCAGCAGCAGAAGGAAGCGTGGCTAGCTCGCTATGAAGCGCTGGCATGGGAGACCGTTGAGCAGCAGCTTGCGCAGCTGCTGGAGAAGGAGAGGCTCGCGGACGAGCTCCGCGGCCGCATTGAGAAGAGCATCCCGTTCCTGGACGGGCTGCTGGTGAAAGCCGAAGAACTCCAGCGCAGCGTCTCGGAGTTCGACCGCACTGCCTTGCAGCTGCAGGAGCGGCTGCAAGGGCTGGGGCAGCTGGCCGCGGACAAGTCGCGGCAGCTGGCGCAGCGCGCGCCCGGCGGCGCCGCAGCCCAGCAGATCGCGGAGGCGACCTCCGCGCTCGAGGGGCTGCGCTCGCGCGCGCAGCAGACCAAGCAAGCGCACGCAGCTGCGCTTGCGGCGCAGCAGCAGGCGGCGCAGCGCGCTAGCGCCGCCGTAGAAGCCGCAGCTGCGCTGGCGCGGCAGCTGGCCCAAGCCGAGCGCTTGCTGCAAGCAGCGCTCGAGGAGAGCGGCTTCGCTACGCGAGAAGCCGCCGCAGAAGCTGCGCTGGCGCCGGAGCTGCGCCGCGAATGGGCTGCGCTTGCGACTGCGCACCGCGAGCGCGAGCAGTCGCTGCGCGCGCAGCTGGCGCAGCTCGCAGCGAAGCTGCAGGGCCGCGAGCTGAGCGCGGCCGAGTGGGAGGCGGCGCAGGCGGAGCTCGCTGCCGCCAAAGCCGGCGCCGAAGCGGCGCTGACGGCGCACGCCAAGGCGGCTCAGGCCGCCGCCGAGCTGGACGCGCGCCACGCGCGCTGGCGCGAGCTTGAGGAGCGCCGCGCTGAGCTTGCGGCGCAGCTGGAGCGGCTCGGCAAGCTGCAAGCCGTCCTCAAGGCGAACGCCTTCGTCGAGTATTTGGCCGAAGAACAGCTCATGCAGGTCAGCCGCGCCGCTTCCGAGCGGCTGGGAGGGCTAACCCGCCGCCGCTACGCGATCGAGGTGGATTCCGGAGGGGGATTCGTCATCCGTGACGATGCCAACGGCGGTGTGAAACGTCCGGTCAGCACCTTATCAGGCGGCGAAACCTTCTTAACCTCCCTTGCGCTGGCGCTTGCTTTATCTGCGCAAATCCAGCTCAAGGGAGAGTATCCACTTGAATTCTTCTTCCTGGATGAAGGCTTCGGAACCCTCGATCAGGAGCTCCTGGAAATGGTGATCGGCGCTCTAGAGAAGCTGCATATGGATCGTCTGGCTGTTGGGGTCATCAGCCACGTGCCGGAGCTGCGGGCAAGGCTGCCAAGGAAGCTGGTCGTTCATCCGGCAGAGCCATCAGGAAGAGGGAGCCGAATCGAGATGGAGGAACTCTAGCAAATGACTCGATATCAGGCGAATTTACTAGGATGAACGCATATTTAAAACGTACTTAGGTAGAAGTACGGTTGGTGTCAAATAGGTCGCCATATTCTGTACCATTCTTACTGGAAGAGGAGAATGCAGATGGCGACCTTTCATGAGGCTCTCAAGCACAAGAACAGGATTTCTATGGCTTTGCTTAAACGCTCTGATGTGCTGGCAGTAGGTGTCGGATATGCCGACCCGAACAAGCCGAATCTTGGAGCGGGAATTGTGGTCTATACGAAAAAGAAAATTGTTCCGACAGGCATGAACTATGTCAATCAAGTCATGGCCAAAGCAGGAGCAAATGTACCTGTTCGAATCGTCTCATCCGGTGCGTTCAAGTCGCATGCGGAATCGGCCAAACCGAAAGTTGTGAAACGCACCTCTTATCGAAGTCGAGTCCGTCCTGTCCCCGGCGGCGTAAGCATAGGGAAGGCAATTCCCGCAGCGACGGGTACCGTTGGACTGATTGTGATTAAAAACAATCAGCTTTACATGCTCAGCAATAACCATGTACTCATTCGTGACAACAGCACGGCTTACTCAGAAACGTTACAGCCTGGTCCGGCTGACGGCGGGCAGTCTGGCGTTGATCGGGTAGGAAGGGCCTTCCAATTCGTTCCTCTCCGTCCGGGGCAAGTGAACTACCAGGATTCAGCCATCTCCATTCCTACCTCCAACAGTCTGTTAAATCCGAGGTATCAGATTAGCTCATCGGGTCAATTGATTACAGTTCCCGGCCATTTGCTGAGCTATCCGGTTGGCCTTCAGGTCATGAAGTCCGGCCGTACCTCCGGATTCGTTAGAGGTACGGTAGAATCCAACAATGTAGATGTAAGGGTCAGTTACGGCGGATCGCTCGGGACTCTACTGTTCCGTAACCAATCCGTCATTCGGGGAAATAACGGCCCTGTATCGCTTCCGGGAGATTCAGGATCGGTTTGGCTTCGCGCCAGTGACAGATACGCCGCTGCGCTGAACTTTGCAGGAACGGCAGATGGTCTTCGTTCGATCAGCAACCCTCTCGGAGTTGTGATGTCCACCTATGGATTACGTGTTGCTATTCCTGCGGCGAACAGAACGTTCAAGGCGGGCCTTATAAAAGGCGCTGCGCCAAGAGGGAACCATGCTTATGTGCAGCCATTATCCAAAGAGCAGCGTAAACGCAATCGTGCTGTATTAGTACGCTCATCCAAATAAATCGTATTCGTGAGTAAACAAGCAGCGGGCTGTTGGGTTCTTCATTCTTCTTTCGGGGGACAACACCTCCGCTGCTTGTTCAACTTAACGGCTAACAACTTGCCGTTCAATAATACAAATCGTATCCGCGAAACCATTTTTTTTGTTATATAATGGGATATAGAAACCTTCCATGGAATGGAAGGGGAAGGAGGGTATAGTGATAGGATTCCATTATCGAAGAATTCGCCTTGGAGCGATTACATTGGTCAGCCTCGCGCTGACGTTAACTCTGCTCAGCCCTCCGAAAGCCGCTTATGCGGATGAGGTTTGGGATCGCTGGCAAAAGGCGGAGTCCTTCGTCAAGGAAGGCAATCTTGCAGCAGCAGCTCCACTATGGAAGTATTTATCCGACTATTATGCGGGTACAGGTGATTGGGAGAATGCGGCTTTATTTTGCGGCAAACTAGATGCTTACTATGATTCGATCGGAGATTATGAACAAGCGATTGTTTATTACGAAATGGAGAATTCTTATTGGGTCAATGCCGGTAAGGATTGGGGCGCTGTCAAACTTCAGAGGGCCGACCAGATCCGAACGACGATCGAGCTTTATGCTCAGACCGGAGATACATATCGATTGAAAGCAGCGGCTACTCCTAAAAGCGGTACATTGGCCAAATTTGAGCCGGCATTTGGAGCATACATCGGACTTTACTCAGAGCAGGATCCTGAGGTAGGGAACCACTTTATTCAAGCAGCAGAAGTGTATGGTAAGAAGCATGCAATCTTCTTGGCATACTCTCACTGGGGACAGGACTTCCCTGAAGGTTATGCGAATAGAGCGAAGGAAGCGGGCTCCGCCCTTCAGATTGCGTGGGAACCGGATGACGGACTGGATCCAGTCGAAGACGGAGCGTACCTGCGTGAGTGGGCCCGAGCGGCGAAAGTCTCGGGAATTCCTATTTTTCTGCGATTTGCCGGAGAGATGAACGGCGCTTGGGTAAAATGGCATGGGAACCCGGCTCAATATAGGGAGAAATTCCGTATGCTGCATGATGTATTTGCTAAAGAAGCTCCCAATATAGCCATGGTGTGGAGTCCCGGCGATGTGCCGGCCGATGACATTGATCCTTATTATCCTGGCGATGACTATGTGGATTGGGTGGGCGTGAGTTTGTACATCGAGCCCTATGAGAACGGAGATCCTTCTCTGCCTCCAATGATCGCTACAAGCCACATTGAACGTTTGAAACGTTTATATGCAACTTATTCCGATCGCAAGCCGCTCATGCTGAGCGAGACGGGCGTTCCACACTACTCACATTCGGCGGATGAAGATTTCACGGAGTGGGCGAAGCTCAACCTTCAGCGCTTATATGAAATCATGCCCTATGAGTATCCGCGGCTAAAAGCGATTACTTATTTTGATGTCGATCAACAAATGAACAATGCAAAGAATGATTATTCTTTAAGTGACTCAGCTGAGATTAAGAGCTTTTACAGTCAGATGATCTCCAATCCCTATCTGCTTTCAGAGGTCTCCCAGGGCAGCAGTCCTGTCGATGAAACGGGGTATACGAAGCTCTCGACGGATACGTTTCTTTTTTCGAAGAAGACGAAACTTATTCCCTTTGTGAAAATTCCTGATACCTATGTAGGGAAAGTGGAATACGTTCTTAATGGCACCTTATTAGCATCGCAAACAAGCTTGCCCTTTGGTATAGATCTTAAGGCAGGAGATGTTCCGGAAGGCTCGGTGCTGGAGGTAAACGTTTATAACAAGTCGGGTCAATTCATTAAGAGCCGTTCTTATCGCATATCCTCCCAAGTATCTGTCCAAATAGACGGGAAGGAACAGCGCTTCGAACAGGCACCGGTAATCGTGAATGGTTCGACAATGGCGCCTCTCAGAGCCATTTTTGAATCACTTGGAGCAACTGTGGACTATGATGCGGCAACGCGAACGGTACATGCGAGTAAAGGACAAACAACCGTAGAGTTGGTGTTGGATGAATCTTCTGCCTTGGTCAACGGGCGTGTAGTGCGATTGGACGAGCCGGCGCGGCTGGTCAATGGATTCACTGTAGCGCCGGCAAGATTCGTTGGCGAGACTTTTGGCGGACAAGTAACTTGGGATCGTGAGAGCAGAACTGTAACGATGAATACGAAATAACCATATTGCGCTTGGACTGAAAACTAAAGGAGGGCTAAACATGAATGCATCGACGCAAAACCTGGTAGGACTGGAACGGATCATCGAAGATTTGCGAAAAAGGCTTCATGCGGCTGCGGCTAGCAGCTCGTTTTTAGACTCTGAAGTCTATCAATTAAGCGTCAAACTCGACTTGGCTATCGTTCAGTATTATGATCAAATGCTTCTCATCAAATCTTGATGGTTGAATAAACAAACTGCCCCAAATACCAAGGAAAACTCCTCTGGTGTTGGGGCAGTTTGTTTTTTAGGCATGCACTAATGCGTGATTGACTTCTTCAACGATCGACTGGGCTACACTTCTTGCACTTGAGAAGGCCCTTTCGGCGAGCTCACCCTTGCCGTTGCAGCCGTCTCCGCAGAAATAAAAAGGCACATTTTCAACGCGGGTCGGTAGCAATATATTAGATGCTATATTTTTCACACTAGAGACCATGGCTTTCTTGGAAACGCGTTTGACAGCCACTTCTTCACGCCAGCCAGGATAATGCTTATCAAACAAAGCTTCCATTTGCTGTGTTTTGCGTTCAAGGTATTGCTTGCGTTCTTCCTCACTGCCGAAGTCGTCACTCAAATAAGCGATACCTTGCAGTAATTGTCCGCCTTCGGGGACGAGCGTGTGATCTGTTGCGGATACGTCGCTAATGAATTGTTTGTTGTCCATATCGCTGATATAGCTGAAAGGTCTGGCAACGACGGACTTTAAGCCGATGTCGTACACCATAACTTCGGTAGCCGTATTCGCTTCATAAGGAGCAAGAAATGGCTCCCAGGCTGTGCCTTTAAGCAGCTTGACGACTTGCTGGACAGGCATGGCGAAAATAATTTTATCAAATGCTTCCTCGCGGCTCTTGGTTTGCAGAATAAACTTCTTATCCGCATACCGAATACTGTCTACACCTTCCTGGAGCGCGATCTGGAAGCGGCCGGAATTTTCTATTTTTTGCTTGAGCTGATTCGTGATGACAGCCCAGCTTCCGAGCACATAACTGACAGGCTTGCTGGACAGAAACAAGTTGTGATAATACTCGCTGATGACAGACCCTGAGACCTTCCGCGCATCCTCGGGAGCGATGAAGAAGTTGGAGCAAACTAGATGCTCCCAAAGCTCTTTGACATCCTCGTCTGCATCAGACTCAGCTAGATAGTCACCTAGTGTGTCATAATTTTTTAGCTGATGAATATTGGCGATAATAGCGGCGATTTCTCCGACAAATCTTACCTTCTGCATCGTACTTAGCAGATCGGTTTTTAGAATGTTTACGAAGTCGAGTGGAGCAGGTGTTAATTCATTGTGCTTGGCATACACGACGCGGCGTTTATCGACTTGCTTGGAGCTGAAGGATAAGCCCAGCTCACGTTCCATCAAGGTCAGTTTATGGCGATCAATGCCATAGATGGCATGCGCTCCATAATTAAGCGTAAAGCCGGACTTTTCATAAGTGAATGCCCGTCCTCCCAATTGTGGGCTGCGCTCGAAGAGCACTCCTTCTATATTCGAATTCTCAGATAAATAGGCGGCAGCAGTCAAGCCGGCTAAACCTCCACCGATAATGGCAACTTTCATGATATGTTCCTCCTTAGGGACTGACTCGACCCGAAGTGGTGCCAGGGCATCCTCTGAACGGAGTCCTGCCCACAGCCAGGCCAAATTATTTTTCATCAAATGTACGAGATTAGCTTCATCCTGCTTGCACCATTGCGTGAGTGTGCCTGTGTACAGGCATATCAGAAGTTCAACTTTTTGCTGATCCGGCAGCCAATGCTGCAAGCTTTCCGATAGTATGCGCAAATACCGATTTTCTTCCGATCTTACGGCTTCATTCTGGAGTGATACAGCTTGCAAGCTGCGGATAAGCCGGGGAGACTCTGTGATATTGGACGCTAAGTCTAAAAATAGTCGATTCATATGCCCTTCAAGTGACTGAACCTTAGATGGAGGCTGAGAAACCCATTCACGAATAAGCTCGATTTGTTTACTGTACAAAGCAGAGATAATGGCGTCTTTACTTTTAAAATAATGGTAAAACGTTCCTTTAGATGTTGACGTTGCCTCAATAATGTCGTCTACGGATACGTTCTCGTATCCTTTGTCCATAAACATGGCAAGAGCGGTTTCCATCATGGTTTCTCTTTTTTTGCGAGTCGAGGCTCTCATGAATTGATTCATTGGGATCACTTCCGTTCTTCCGTTCACATCAACGCTATGATGTATTATATGCGTAATTAGACTGTCGGTCTACTGAAAATTTATTTTAGTTGGGATACTCGTCTGTTAGTGGCCTTTTGCCTATACATGAATATGTTGTAGGTACGAAGGAGGCTGGATGAAATGAACAAGAAAGAAGCGCAAGCATTATGTTTCAACCACATGCACCGATATGTAAGTGTAACGATGAGCGATGGAGCTATGTTTGACGGAATCGTGGAGCATGTTGACGAAGACCAGCTCTATTTGGCAGTTCCGGTTGGTAACGTCGACCATGAGGCAATGAGGGCATTCGCGCCCTACCCATACGGGGGATATCCCTATGGTTATCCTTACCCCTATCCGGGCTACGGCTTTCCAAGAAGACGGTTTGTGCGTCAAGTTCTTCCACTTGCCGGTCTGCTGGCATTGTCCCTGCTGCCTTATTACTAAGCTGATAGGAATGACATTTTATTTGCATAAAGCGTCTTGAAATGAGCCATATTTCAGGACGCTTTTTTTATTGCGGTCATGTAATTTGTGCCATTTGCTTCTGCATTGGATTTTTTCACTGTTATTCGTTAAAATTAAACTTAATGCTGTTGTAGCAATATGAAGAGGAGTTAATGAATGGATGAGTGATTGTATTTTTTGCAAAATTGTAGAAGGCTCGCTTCCTTCGACTAAGGTGTATGAGGATGATCGGGTCGTTGCTTTCCATGACATCCAGCCTGCTGCTCCTATCCATATTCTCATCATTCCGAAGAAGCATTTTGCTTCTCTCAATGAAGCGGGGGAGTCAGATTGGGAAGTAATCGGACAAATTCATAAGGCTGCCCAAGAAATTGCTAAAAAACTGGACGTAGCCGATTCCGGCTATCGTGTTGTTACAAACTGCGGAAGCAACGCAGGACAAGTTGTGCATCATCTCCATTATCATCTGTTGGCAGGCGCCAAGCTTGCTCCTTTGGGTGTAGATAATTAATTGTCTAAAGGTTACGATTGACACCCTATAGTCAATCACATATAATGTAGTTTGATGAACCGCTTTGTCTTGGACGGTCTGTTCGGAGGGAGGGAAAACTGGTGTCAGAAACTCGAGTTCGCAAGAACGAAACTATAGATGCTGCACTTCGTCGCTTTAAGCGTTCCATCGCTAAAGATGGCGTTCTAGCAGAGGTAAAGAAACGCAAACATTATGAGAAGCCTAGCGTTAAGCGCAAGAAGAAGTCAGAGGCTGCTCGTAAGAGAAAGTTCTAGGAGGCAATTCAGGAAATGAGCTTAAGCGAACGATTGAACGAAGATATGAAGCAAGCGATGAAGAGTCAGGACAAGTTCAAACTCTCCGTAATCCGTATGGTTCGTTCTACTATCAAGAATTCCGAGATAGAACTGAAGAGGACCTTAGATGACAATGAAGTGCTTGACGTTCTAACTCGTGAGATCAAGCAGCGCAAGGATTCCCTCCAAGAATTTGAAAAAGCGGGCAGAGACGATCTGGCCGAAAACCTGAAGGCAGAACTTGTCGTTCTCTCAGCATACATGCCGCAACAGCTTTCTGAGGAAGAAGTGAAAGCCATTGTACAGCAGACCATCCAACAAGTTGGTGCTTCTTCCAAAGCGGATATGGGCAAAGTGATGAATGCTTTAATGCCACAGGTTAAAGGACGGGCTGATGGTAAATTGATTAATCAGCTGGTTCAACAATCGTTAACTTAACACGTGTAATAATAAGACCGGAGAGGTAATGCTCTTCGGTCTTTTTCTTTATTCTTTTTGAAACAAGTTGCAGGCTTCAACGTAAATAGGTATGCAGCGGTTTCTCATTTCAGGCTGTGGAGAGGAAGTGATGATGTGTGTTGGCTCAACTATCCGCTTTTTTAACTCATCCCGTCACGGCAACGGTGCTGCTTGTAGTGGGGATTGCAGGAATCGCGCTGGAGCTGTTGTTTCTGAGCAGCGGGTTATTAGCTGCCGCGGGGATAGCGGGATTCGGCATGTATTTTCTTGGCTACTACTTGGCGGGCTACGCAAGCCTAGGTGATTTAGCTGTTTTCGGTTTAGGGATCGTCCTGCTGCTTCTCGAACTCGTCGTACCCAGCTTCGGGATATTGAGCGTACTTGGTGCCATATGTTTATTTGGTGGTGTCTTGATGGCTTCCTCGGATCCTAAAGAAGCAGCCATCATCTTGGGCATTGCACTGCTCCTTTCAGTTGTCGTCATCGCACTTGCTGTGAAGTATTTCAATCATCGTGGCGTCTGGAATCGCTTTATTTTAAGAGAGCAATTAACGTCAGAGCAAGGCTTTACCTCTAGCCCAGATCGCGTATACTTGCTTGATGCCGAGGGAACGGCGATAACCCCGCTTAGACCGGCAGGGACAGCGCTCATCGGAGATGCTCGTGTTGATGTTGTAACAGATGGAGAATTTATTGAAAAAGGCAAGCCGATCAAAGTGACATACGTCGAAGGGAATCGAATCGTTGTAAAAGAGATTAGACCACTTGTGAATCCTTAGGAGGTTATTTCATGAATTTGGAACCGAGTTTATATTTACTCTTCTTAGCCGCAATTGTCATCATTGCGCTAGCGGTATTACTTAGTGTAGTGCCCGTTATGCTGTGGATTTCTGCATTGGCTTCAGGAGTAAGAATCAGTATTATTACACTCATTGCCATGCGGCTGCGACGAGTTATTCCTAGTCGAATAGTGAATCCAATGATTAAGGCAACCAAAGCTGGACTTAATCTGAGCATCAATCAGCTCGAAAGCCACTTCTTGGCCGGAGGGAACGTGGACCGTGTTGTGAATGCCTTGATTGCCGCCCACCGGGCCAATATCCATCTGGAATTCGAACGTGCTGCCGCGATTGATTTGGCAGGCCGGGACGTCTTGATGGCTGTGCAAATGAGTGTAAACCCTCGTGTGATTGAAACGCCTACCGTATCCGCTGTAGCCAAGAACGGTATTGAAGTCAAAGTTATTGCAAGAGTGACGGTGCGAGCTAACATTGACCGGTTGGTTGGAGGAGCAGGAGAGGAAACGATTATAGCCCGTGTAGGTGAAGGGATCGTTACTACAGTGGGCAGCAGCGACGCTCACAAGGATGTTTTGGAGAATCCAGATATGATTTCACGTACTGTGTTAGGTAAAGGGTTGGATGCCGGAACGGCGTTCGAAATATTGTCTATTGACATAGCTGATGTTGATGTCGGTAAAAATATTGGCGCTCATTTGCAAACAGAGCAGGCTGAGGCTGATAAACGCATCGCCCAGGCAAAGGCTGAGGAACGCAGAGCGATGGCGGTGGCCGCAGAGCAGGAGATGAAGGCCAAGGTCATTGAAATGCGTGCGAAGGTCGTGGAGTCGGAGTCGCAAGTACCCCTGGCGATGGCTGAAGCCCTTCGCAGCGGACAATTAGGTGTGATGGATTACATGAATTTAAAAAATATTGATGCAGACACCCAAATGAGATCCTCGTTAGGCAAGATGAACGATAGCGGCAAGGGCGAAAAGGAATAGGAGCTGATCTCGAGTGCAGTCATGGATATCTTTTCTTTTCGGTCATTGGTACGTGGTAATCATCGTAATCACGTTATTTTACCAACTGAGGAACAAAAGAGCTGCAACGGGTGACAGGAAGCAAAGCACACCAGCAGGCATGCCCTCATTTGGCGGAGGAGGCAAGGCATCCGCGCTCGGTAGACAGCCGGTGCAAGCACAACCGAAAAAGGATTTGACGAGAACAATAGACCGTGCGCAGGATTGGAGAAATTCTGTACACGATGAAGATCGTAATAGAATGCCCCGAGCGGAAGAGCAATCGAAGCAAACCATTCCCTCGTCTCAGACGGTATCGCCTTACGGAGCAATCCCTGCTGTTAGTGCTGCCCAGAGTACGCAGGCTGATGATTCAAATTACGTGAGTAGAGATAATCTTACAGCAAATCAATTGGCGCAAGGCCTCATATGGGCCGAAATTTTAGGTCCTCCCAGGGCTAGAAAGCCTTACCGTAAATAGGTTTACAAACAGAGTCGTCCTACTTCCTCATGGAGGAATAGGGCGGCTTTTTCTACATGTTAGATTTTTAAATTTCGGGGTTATTTATATGTCCATATCCGGTTTCTTACATAAATCTCAGCCCCTTCGCATATTTTGGTAGAAGTTTATTTGCTCCTGCCCGTCATCATCATCTTATTAGAGGGGGTACTGCCAAGCTATGCGTCGCTTGACCCGCAAATGGAACCAGTTTACGGCCAAAATCCTCGATCTTCCTCAGGACGTGGTACAGGATTTGCCGCGCATCACGATGATTGGCAACGTACAGCTTTACGTGGAAAATCACCGCGGCGTGCTTCATTTTTCCAGTGAGTCTTTGAGGCTCGAGCTAACAAAAGGAAAGCTGGAAGTGTACGGCAAAGAGCTTGTCATCCGAGCTATTTTATCTGAAGAAGTATTCATTGAGGGTCTTATAGATGATGTGAGGTATATACCTTAATCAGGAATTTGTGAAGAAAGCGGGAGGTCTGTTGAGATGAAGCAATCCATGTTCATTGCTCGAATCCGGGGGTATGTTCGCATAGAGCTGCGGGGAAAAGATTGCGAGAGATTAATTAACCCCATCATGGAGAAAGGAATCTCCATGTGGGACATACGGCCGAAGGACCGGAACAACATGGAGCTCTGCATCATGGTGAAAGATTTCTTCAGTCTTCGCCCGATTTTGAAAGGGACAGGCTGCAAGCTGCATGTTCTGGAACGGTTTGGCTTTCCTTTTTTTCTGGACAAACTCGGAAGAAGAAAGATATTCATTGGGGGCTTACTGACCTTCGTCATCGCTTTATACGTGCTTACGTCTATGGTATGGCAAATTAGTATTGAAGGTAACGAGCAAATTACCAAAGCGGAGATCATGCAGGCTGCTTCTCAGCAGGGCATACATAAATTTCAATGGAAATTCCGCATGAAGAGCTCTGAAGAGCTTTCTCGAGAAATTCAAAACATGCTCCCCCGAGCAGCGTGGGTAGGGGTCGAGATACGCGGGACACATGTTGTCATTAAAGTGGTAGAGGCAACAATACCGGATAAGAACCCGCTGATGAATCCGCGTAATTTAGTAGCCTCTAAGAATGCGCTTGTTACAGAAATCTATTCTGACAGAGGGCGGCCGATGGTTAAGCCGAATACGTATGTCCGTAAAGGGGACGTGCTGATCTCAGGAATTATCGGCGATGAAGAGAACAGCCAGGTTGTCGTGGCAAGCGGAAAGGTGAAGGGGATTGTCTGGTATACCTCACATATTGAAGCTCCTCTCACGAAAAGCTACAAGGCTTATACGGGCGAGTCATCGTATCGCAGATATCTGGTTTTTGGAACCAGAGCTCTTCAGCTTACAGGCTACGGCAAGCTTCCATATGAGGCATCGGAAATCATCCCGAACAGGAAGAAGCTTCAGCTAGGCGCATTTACACTGCCGGTTGGCTGGCTTTCCGAGAAGGTTATGGAGGGTTCAAATGATCAATGAACCCATCGATCTGGATACTGCGAAGAAGGCTGGTTTGGAGCAAGCAAGAGCCCGGCTTTTGGCTGCTTCTGGAAGCGATTCGCGCATTGTAGGTGAAAAAATTTTGCATGAGAAAACAGAGAATGGTAAAGTTTATATGGAAGTACATTTCGAAGTGGAAGAATATATAACCGAAGAGCAACCAATTGTCACACAAGGAGAATGAGGCCTGTTGGTAGAAAACGTACAAACCGTCAAAGTTGCATTGAAAAATCCTGCTGAGGGACTTGCGCTGTTTGGACCGCAAGACAAGTTTCTGCATTTGATCGAAAGGGAAATAACTGCGCAAATCTATACGCGTGAAGCGGAAATAACGATTCAAGGGGCTGCTGCCGAAGTGAACTCGCTTCAGCAGCTTTTTGAGGTTCTTGTTCAATTGATCCGCAATAACTACACGTTGACAGAACGAGATATTTTGTATGCCGTCGAGCTGGCCAAGCAAATGAAGGCCGATCAGTTGCTCGAGCTGTACAAGGGTGAAATTACAACAACTCATCGCGGCAAGCCGATCAGAGTGAAAACTATTGGTCAGAGGCAGTATGTAGCCACGATTAAAAAGAAAGACATTGTCTTTGGAATCGGTCCAGCAGGTACCGGTAAGACCTATTTGGCCGTCGTGCTGGCGGTTGCCGCGTTAAAAGAAGGCCAAGTGAAGCGAATTGTGCTTACCCGTCCTGCTGTTGAAGCAGGGGAGAGTCTAGGGTTTCTGCCAGGTGATCTACAGGAAAAAGTTGACCCGTATTTGCGACCATTGTATGATGCTCTTAACGACGTATTGGGTCCCGAGCAGGTTGCGAAGTCTCTGGAGCGGGGATTGATCGAGATTGCCCCTCTCGCCTACATGAGAGGTCGTACGCTCGATGATTCGTTTATTATTCTGGATGAAGCCCAAAATACGACGCCGGAACAAATGAAAATGTTTCTCACGCGACTTGGTTTTGGTTCTAAAATGGTAATAACCGGAGATGTCACACAGATCGATTTGCCGCGTGGAAAATCCTCGGGACTTGTTGAAGCGCAGCGAATTTTGAACAGTATTGCTGAAATTGGGTTTATCCACTTTGATGAACAGGACGTTGTACGTCATTCACTCGTTCAAAAGATTATTGTTGCCTATAACGAAGCGAATGACTAAGAGTTAGAATGTTTGATTTGTAGAGAGGAATGAGACCTCCGAGATGAAGAATGAAGTGCAGATTAAAGGCAAATTTCATTATCGGCTGATCGGATGGAAATACAGCAACTGGGTGCGTGCCTTGTTATTTCTCCTCCTGGCTCTACTGTTTTATGGATCTCTGTATACGAAGCTTGTCCCACAGGTCTACGATATACAGCTTGGAGCGATTAGTGAGAAGACGATATATGCACCGAGGCAAATCGAGAATGCAGTTGCCACCGAGCAGGCCAAGGAAGACGCCGCCAAGCGGGTACAGCCGGTTTACCAGGTTGTAAACCTTAGGAACGATGCACTGATTGACGCGATTTTTGACAGGCTTCTTCTGATTAACAGTGATGAAGAAGTGAAATTTGATGACAAAGTGAGTATATACAGACGTGTAATTCCGCAATTAATCAGTGATTTAGAGAGCGAATCCATTAAGTCTCTGCAAGCCAGCGGCCAATATAATGATCAGCTGATGGAGCAGATCAGCCAAGGGTTAACGGAGCAGCAGTATAAGCTCCCCGAGGAAGCGTATTTTAAGCTTCCTAGATTAACCAAAGAGGACTTGGCCGCCATGCTTCCAGTCACGAAAGATATCGTGTCCAAGTTAATGAACGATCAAATTTTGGATGCTCAGCCTGCTCGCGCTAAAGTGGCCGAGCTTGTCAATACTTCACCTCTTACGAAGAATACGACAAGGGAAATGGTAACTGAAATCGCGCGGGCAGTCATTACGCCGAACAAGTTTTATGACCAAAAAGGCACCGATGACGCAAGGGGACAAGCAAGAGAAAGTGTAAAGCCGGTCTTTATCAACAAGAATGAAGTGCTGGTCAATGAAGGCGACGTAATAACGGAAGAAATCTATGCCAGGCTAGATACGTTGGAGCTGCTGAAAGATAAAGCGAACCATCTTCCACAGTTGGGATTAGTTATTTTGTCTATTTTGCTGTCCTTTGTTATGGTGATGTTCGTGAAGCAGAGTGTTTTACCTATCCAATACAACAACTCGCAGTTAGTGATGCTACTGCTAATATTTATCATTAATACAGCTGCGATGAAAATTATATCGTTAGGTCAAAACCTGGACTACCCACATATCGGATACTTGGCTCCAACCGCTCTTGGAAGCGTTTTGATCGCGATATTATTGGATGCGCCGATTGCTTTTATTTCTTCCGTTCTTTTTTCCTTAATGGCGAGCATCATTTTTAATACCGAGCATGTGCAGTTGTTTGATTTTAGATACGGGCTTGTCAGTCTGGTCATCTGTTTTAGCGCTGTGTTTGCTATCCAGCGTGCCAGTCAACGCGCAACAATATTAAAAGCCGGTCTTATGATCTCGTTCTTTTCTATGTTAACCATTACTTCGGTTATGCTGCTGGAGGATCAATGGACGCAGAAGGATGCTTTGTTTTCGCTGTCGTTTGCAGCTGCCGGAGGACTGCTTACAGCCGTATTCGTCATTGGACTGCTGCCTTTCTTTGAAGCTGCTTTCGGGATTCTGTCTCCATTGAAGCTGGTGGAGCTGTCGAATCCGAACCATCCGCTTCTCCGTAAGCTGCTTACAGAGACGCCGGGTACTTACCATCATAGTGTTATGGTCGGGAATTTGTCCGAAGCTGCTGCCGAATCGATCGGTGCAGACGGTCTGCTGTGCAGGGTAGGCTCTTACTATCACGACGTCGGGAAAACCAAAAGGCCAAGCTATTTTATCGAGAATCAGACGAACATTGAGAACCCACACGACCGTATCGATCCGAACCTAAGCAAATCCATCATTATTGCACATCCTCGTGATGGCGTGGAGATGCTGAAGGAGTTTAAAATGCCGAAACCGATTCGCGACATTGCGGAACAGCATCATGGTACGACTTTGCTGCATTACTTCTACCACAAAGCAGTCAAGCAGGCGGAGGAGGAAGGAAGCGACAAAGAGTATCGGGAAGAGGATTTCCGCTATCCGGGTCCTAAAGCACAGTCCAAAGAGGCGGCGATTGTCGGAATTGCCGATAGTGTGGAAGCCGCTGTTCGGTCACTTAGAAATCCGACACTCGAGCAGATCGATTCGATGGTTCATAAAATTATTAAATCCCGGTTGGACGACGGTCAATTTAACGAGTGCGACCTGACGCTCAAGGAATTGGATACGATCGCCAAAACGCTGAATGAGACGCTGCTTGGTATCTTCCACTCCAGGATTGAATACCCAAGCGAACTAGCGCCCAAAAAGGCAAATTAATAAGCAGTTGACAGCAATTCAATTGGAGGTGCCTTATGACAGGCGATTTAACACTTGAGTGGAGCAGCGAGCAAGAGATAAGAGAAATAACACCTAGCTTTATTGCTAAGCTGGAGGAACTTCTTCGTCTGGCTGGTGAGCAGGAGAATGTAACTGTGGGCGAAGTCGCCCTTACATTTGTTGATGATGATGCTATTCATGAACTGAATAAGCAGTATCGCGGAATGGACAAACCGACGGATGTGCTTTCCTTTGCAATGAGTGAATTCGGCGAGGATGAGATTGAGATTAACTATGAGGATGACGGAGACTCGCTGCTCGACGAGGAAGGCGAAGACGATGTCGCGGAGGCGTTCATTGAGCCTCTAGGTGATATCATTATTTCGGTTCCCCGCGCTATTGAGCAAGCCGAGGAATACGGCCACTCTGTTGATAGAGAGCTCGGATTCTTGTTCGTTCATGGTTTTCTACATTTGATCGGATATGATCATCAGTCAGAAGAAGAAGAAAAAGTCATGTTTGCCAAGCAAGAGGCGATCCTGCAAAAGGCAGGCTTGATGCGATAATGGCCGGCGGCTTCCGCAATTGGCGCAGGAGCTTCCGTTACGCGTATGAAGGAATTAAATATGCTTTAGACACGCAGCGCAATATGAAATTCCATTTTTGCGTTGCGTTTCTTGTTCTGTTGGCCGCATTATTGTGCCGATTGCCTAAAACAGATATTCTGTTTATTTTATTGGCGGTAACACTGATGATTGTGACAGAGCTGATCAATACGGCAATTGAAAAAACAGTGGATTTGGCAATGCCAGACCGCCATCCATTAGCGAAGATAGCCAAGGACGTCGCTGCGGCGTCCGTATTAGTTTCAGCCGGCTTCGCCGTGATTGTGGGGATGGTCGTGTTCTATGAACCGCTGGACCTTTTGTTCAGGCGATCGAAGCTGCAAGATACCCCCGTGACGGCAGGAACAATATGGGTTCTTATTGCGCTTGTGGTTCTCACCGTGATTGTCATCGAGACACGCTTCTCTGACAAAGGAAAGCTTGTTCGTCCCAGTCTTTTGTCGGCAATCGCCTTTGCGGTGTCAACCGTTATTGCTATATTTACAGGGATCACAATCGCCGCGCTGCTTGCCTATCTGTTAGCTTTCATGATATCTATGATTTTATATGATAAAAAAACACGTCCATTCGCACCGCTGTTCATGGGAGCTGTGATCGGAGCGGCGGTCGTCATTTTAGCATTTGCATGCTATCAATTTATGTAGGAAGGCTGGGATGTATATGAATGCTCAACAATTACTTCAATCTGCTGCAGAAGCTAGAAATAGAGCGTACACCCCTTATTCCCATTTTAAAGTCGGAGCCGCGCTTCTAGGAGCTGACGGTCAGATTCATATGGGATGCAACATCGAGAATGCCGCTTATGGTCCGACGAACTGTGCAGAACGGACCGCTCTCTTTCGCGCGGTAGCTGACGGCCATTCGCCAAAGTCTTTTCATGCTATTGCAGTCATTGGAGATACCGAAGATCCTATTGCTCCTTGTGGAGTCTGCCGCCAAGTGTTGGTTGAGCTTTGCCGGCCGGATATGCCTGTTTACCTGGGCAATTTGAAGGGTGAGATGCTGAAAACAACCGTGGCTGAGCTGCTTCCCGGAGCGTTTACACCTAAAGATTTACAATCATTGGAGGAACAAGAGTGAGTAAAAAAGAATTTAAGTCAGGATTCGTGGCGATCATCGGCCGGCCGAATGTCGGCAAATCAACATTGATGAATCATATTATCGGCCAGAAGATTGCCATTATGTCGGACAAACCGCAAACGACACGTAACAAAATTCACGGCGTCTATACGTCCGAAAACGGTCAAATTGTATTTCTCGATACCCCGGGAATCCATAAACCCACATCAAAGCTCGGGGATTATATGAGTAAGGTTGCGCACGGTACTCTTGGTGAAGTGGATGCCGTACTTTTCTTAGTAGACGTAGCCGAAGGTATCGGAGGCGGAGACCGGTACATCATAGAGCAGCTGAAGCGGGTGGAAACGCCGGTTATCCTCGTTTTGAATAAAATTGATAAAGTGCACCCGGAAGATCTGCTTCCTATCATTGTCAATTATAAAGATTTGTATCCTTTTGCTGAAATCGTTCCGATCTCCGCATTACAAGGCAGTAATGTGACAACGCTGCTGGAGCAGATTGTTAAATATTTGCCGGAGGGACCTCAATATTATCCTGCCGATCAAGTGACCGATCATCCGGAGCAATTTGTTTGCGCCGAGCTGATCAGGGAAAAAATCCTTCATATGACGAGGGAAGAGATTCCGCATTCAATTGCTGTTCAAATTGAAGATATGCGAGTCGAGGAGAATGGATTAGTGCGAATTTCTGCGGTCATTTTCGTAGAAAGAGATTCGCAAAAAGGGATTATTATTGGCAAGCAAGGCAGCCTTCTTAAGGAAATCGGCAAGCAAGCGAGACATGATATGGAAGCGCTCCTCGGCTCCAAGACGTTTCTGGAGCTGTGGGTAAAGGTGAAGAAGGATTGGCGCAATCATGAGCGCGTTCTGCGTGATTTGGGCTTTCGCAATGAGTAAATAGTGCCAGTTATTGCTTCGCATAGTTCAGCCTCTCGTGTACCATCCTAAGTACATCACGATCGATGGGGAGGATGCTGAACATGAAAGACTTTTCGTGGAAGTATTTTTCAATGACCGGTGATGTGGATGCCTACCTGCTTTACAAACAGGTTGCCGGGGCAGCTGATACTGCTCCAGAAGTTCAGGTAGAAGACCAAAGTAACGAAGAGCCGCTGGATATTCAGGAACTTAGCTAAATCTCCCGCGGTACTATGGGGGAAGAATAGTGCTTCGCAGCTTACAAGGGATTGTTCTCCGTAGTATGGACTATGGAGAAGGGAATAAAATCATAAGCCTCTTCACGCCTGAATTGGGAAAGGTAAGCCTAATGGCTAGAGGCGCGAAAAAAGTGAAGAGCAGACATGCCGCCGTTACGCAGCTATTTACGTACGGCGATTTTGTGTTTTTCAAAGCTGGCGGACAGATGGGCACCCTCAATCATGGTGAAATTGTCGAAGCTCATCATAAATTGAGAGAAGACCTTTACATGTCCGCTTACGCCTCTTATTTGGTTGAAATGACGGATCGGATGCTTGGGGATGAAGAAGGCAGTGCCTATTTATTCGAGCAGCTAAAGGCAGGGCTTACTGCTATCGAATCCGAGAAAGATATGCAAATTGTGGTTCATCTGTATGAAATGAAAATGTTTGAATTAGCCGGATATTTACCCGTAACTGATGCTTGTGCTGCTTGCGGTAACCATATGGAGCTCACCATGTTCAGTCCTTCACTTGGAGGATGCTTATGTGCCCGCTGCCGATTTAAGGACAATCAGGCCATTGCTATATCTGAAGGAACGCTTAAGCTTCTGAGACTGTTCACCCGTATGGATATCCGGCGACTTGGTTCTGTTCAAGTAAAGCCAGAAACGAAAACGGAGCTTAAGATTTGTATGAGAAGCTATATGGATTTTCATATCGGCATACAGTGGAAATCTCGCAGCTTCATAGAGCAAATGGAGGAATACGACATATAACGACATTTATCGCACTCATTTGACACATGTCTTTGCCTTTGATATGATTTGGTAAAACGTCTCGCCGGCCGCGCAATTTGCGAACTCGGTGAGTTTTTTTGTGCTTTCGTTCTGTTCCGGTAAGTTGTACATACTAATGACAATAGGCAGTCCTTGCTGAAAGGAGTATCGGATCATTTGGAACATCCATCGTCAACTCGCGTATATGTCGTCTCCGATTCTGTAGGAGAGACCGGGGAATCGGTTGTGCGAGCAGCAGCCATGCAGTTTTATCCGGCCCAGGTCGAAATCGTGCGTGTTCCTTTTATACAGGAAACCGAAGGCATCGATAAAGTGCTAAATACGGCGCAATCTCAAGGAGGTATCGTCGTGTTTACGCTCGTGGTACCGGAGCTGAGGCAATATTTGATCGAGCATGCGGGAAAGCTAGACATTTCATACATTGATTTATTAGGTCCAGTCATGGCTTCATTAGGCAATGCCTTGAATCAGGAGCCACGCAGACAGCCGGGTATGATTCATCCTCTTGACGAGGACTATTTTAAAAAAGTTGAGGCTGTGGAATTCGCTGTAAAATACGATGACGGCCGAGATTTCAGTGGTATTCAAAAGGCGGATATTGTCCTTGTAGGGGTATCCAGAACGTCGAAAACTCCGCTCTCCATGTATCTTGCCCACAAAAGCTTTAAAGTGGCCAATGTACCGTTGGTACCCGAGATGCAGCCGCCGGATCGGCTCTATGCAGTGCCTAAAAACAAAGTAATCGGACTTCGAATAGATCCGGATAAATTGAACATTATCCGTCAGGAGAGGCTCCGGACGCTAGGTCTTGCAGAAAATGCAACCTATGCGAATGTGGAACGTATAAAACAAGAACTGGAATTCGCGGACAAAATTATGTCGAAGATCGGTTGTGTAGTATTTGATGTCTCGAACCGGGCAGTAGAGGAAACGGCCAGCTTGATACTAGATTATATCGAAAGGGCTCGATAAGGTTTTTTATCGTCTGACAAGCAGGATTTTTTGTAAGTCCATCGTATATAATATTACGGTGGGATTTCGACATCACACAGGGGGCTGAGGAATGCTAAGATCAAGATCCATTATCGTTGACGCCGACGCTTGCCCCGTGAAAGCCGAAATCGAGCAAGCCGCTATGCAGTACGGTATACAGGTCATACTGGTCGCATCCTACGATCATCGAATGAAAGCAAGCGCTCAATCCAAAGTCGTTCAGGTAGACCGTTCAGACCAATCTGTCGATTTATACATTGCCAATCATATTCATGAAGGGGATATTCTGGTAACGCAGGACTTTGGACTTGCTGCACTTGGACTTGCCAAAGGGGCGATTGCACTTGGTAATCGTGGACAGGAGTATACGAATTCGACGATTGATTTCTTGCTTGATCGCCGCCATGAATCCGCCAAACAGCGTAGAAGTGGCAAGCACAGTAAGGGACCAAAACCGTTTACAGACGCGGATCGACAACAATTTCTACACAGTCTGACAAAAGTTTTATTAAATTATGCAGGAAAATGAAAACAAGTAGCGAATTACAATAAGTCGAAAGCTACCTGAATTGTAGGTGGAAATAAGAATGAGGAACGGACGCATACCTGATGAGGTCATCGATACTGTCCTCAAGCGAACTGATATTGTAGAAGTGATCGGCAGGCATGTTCATCTAAGCAAGCAAGGGCATTACATGAAAGGGCTGTGTCCTTTTCATTCCGAAAAAAGCCCATCCTTCACTGTGACTCCCGAAAAGCAGATTTACCGTTGCTTTGGTTGCGGTGCCGGTGGCAATGTGTTTCGCTTCCTAATGGAACTCGAAGGACTCAGCTTTTCTGAAGCTGTCACAAGACTTGCAGAGGAAGCAGACATACCGGTGACTTGGGATGAAGCCTCTGAAGAATTGACGGAACAACAGCTTGAAAAATCTAGTCTTCTGAAGG
The DNA here is from genome assembly GCF_021513275.1 of Paenibacillus hexagrammi. Taxonomy (NCBI): domain Bacteria; kingdom Bacillati; phylum Bacillota; class Bacilli; order Caryophanales; family Paenibacillaceae; genus Paenibacillus; species Paenibacillus hexagrammi. The sequence continues at coordinate 1,889,001 of NZ_CP090978.1, forward strand.
CTTATGATTTTACAGCGAAGTTTTATCATTACATCTTAAGTAATACCAAGCAAGGCAAAACGGCAAAGGATTACCTTCAGGCCAGAGGGATTTCCGATAAACTGATCGATACCTTTCAGATTGGTTATGCGCCTGCCATGTGGGATACTCTGGTGCAACAGCTTGAAAAACGAGGGTTTTCACTGCCATTGATGGAGCGAGGCGGTTTGATCTCGGCCAGGCAAGAAGGCGGAGGTTACGTAGACAAATTTCGTGACCGCGTGATGTTTCCGATTTGCGATGCCAACGGCAGGGTTATTGCTTTAGGCGGCAGAGCGATGGGAGAGGCTTCACCCAAGTATTTGAACAGTCCCGAAACCATGCTTTTTAATAAGAGCCGAACTATGTATAACTTACACCTGGCAAGACCTAATATGCGCAAGCTGGGGCAGGCAGTTTTGTTTGAAGGATATGTAGATGTCATTAAAGCGTGGGATGCCGGAATTGTAAATGGTGTGGCAACCATGGGTACAGCATTGACGAAAGAGCATGCGGCTATATTAAACCGTAGCGCCGATAACGTTGTCGTATGCTATGATGGCGATTCGGCTGGACAATCAGCTGCTTTCAAAAGCATTCCGATTCTGGAAGAAGCGAAGTGCAGAGTGACGGTAGCGATGCTGCCGGATGGTAAGGATCCAGACGAATACGTGAGCACATATGGTTTTGACCGATTCGTACGGGAGATTGTTGAACCTGCCGTACCATCGATGAAATATAAGCTTCTATATATTCGTAAAAATTTTAAGCTGCACGAGGACGGTGACCGCCTTCGTTATCTGCAATCCGCAGTCAAAATGATTGCCGATGTTCCTTCTCAGGTGGAAAGAGAACATTATTTGAAACAGTTGGCTTCCGAATTCCCAGATTCGTCTTACGAGTCCATGAAGCTTGATCTCCATGAGATCCTGCTCCAAAAGGAAAAAAGAAAGACGAGGGGGATAATAAACCATTTCTGTGGAATAATGTTATGAATAATGGGAGAACAGCGGAACGAACACCCGCCCGTACACCGGCTTTGATGCCGGCCTACCACAATGCGGAACGTCTGCTTCTTGCCGTGATGATGCATGACCGCGAAGTATGCGCACATGTGGAGTCTCAGTTAGGCGACAATTTTAATGTCGAAGCTCATGCAGGTTTAGCTGCTTATTTATACGCTTACTATGCTCAGAACGCTGAGCCCGATGCAAGCCGATATATCGCCATGCTGCAGGACGAAAAGTTGGAGAGCTTAGCCAGCTCCATCGTTATGATGGGAGCGGGGCATGGAATGAATGATCAGGTGATTGACGACTATATTCGCCAAATCCGCAAAGTTCCAATGCAAGAAGAAGTTGAGCGTAAAAAAGAAGAAAGACTCCGAGCTGAACGGAACGGAGAACACCTGAGAGCTGCACAAATTGCAATCGAGATTATAGCCCTAGAACAGCAATTGAAGTCAACATGATTTACTCAAAGCTAGGGAGGAGGGAGTCCGTACTATGGCGAATGATCAACGTACCGAATTAGAGACAGAATTAACCTTGGATCAGGTGAAGGATCAGCTCATTGAGCAGGGGAAAAAGCGCTCATCTCTTACTTACAAAGATATTATGGAAAAGCTCGCTCCCTTTGATCAGGATCCGGAACAAATCGACGAATTTTTCGAACAGCTCTCAGAGCTGGGAATTGATGTAGGCAACGAATCAGATGATGAGTCCATTAATCCAGAAGATCAGGAGCATGATGAGTTTAATTTTGATGATGACCTGGCGCTGCCGCCCGGGATTAAAATTAACGACCCTGTGCGGATGTATTTGAAGGAAATCGGACGGGTACCGCTTTTGTCTGCAGAAGATGAAGTTGATTTGGCTAAGCGTATTGAGAACGGCGATGAGGAAGCCAAGAGAAGGTTGGCAGAAGCGAACCTAAGGCTGGTCGTTAGTATTGCTAAACGATACGTAGGCAGAGGAATGCTGTTCCTTGACTTGATTCAAGAGGGCAATATGGGCTTAATTAAAGCCGTTGAAAAGTTTGACCACACCAAAGGTTATAAGTTTAGTACCTATGCGACATGGTGGATTCGTCAAGCGATTACGAGGGCGATTGCGGACCAAGCAAGAACAATCCGGATTCCAGTACATATGGTGGAAACCATAAATAAGCTGATCCGCGTATCTCGGCAGCTTTTGCAAGAGTTGGGGCGTGAACCTACTCCGGAAGAGATCGCGAAAGAGATGGATCTCAGTACGGACAAAGTTCGTGAGATTATGAAGATTGCTCAAGAGCCGGTATCGCTCGAAACACCAATCGGTGAAGAAGACGATTCTCACTTGGGTGACTTTATTGAAGATCAGGAGGCATTGGCACCAGCTGATGCAGCGGCATATGAGCTTCTGAAAGAACAACTGGAAGATGTACTGGACACGCTAACAGAAAGAGAAGAGAATGTGCTTCGTCTTCGCTTTGGGTTGGACGATGGCCGGACTAGAACTTTAGAAGAAGTAGGTAAAGTATTTGGCGTTACTCGTGAGAGGATTCGTCAAATCGAAGCCAAGGCACTGCGTAAATTAAGACATCCAAGCCGAAGCAAGCGATTAAAAGATTTCTTGGAATAGCATAAAACGCTGTATGAAGGCCCTGCCATTAACGGCGGGGTTTTTCTATTTGCCGTGAAAATTCCACTAAATCCTAGAGCCTATTCCGCCGATATACAAGCTAGGGAAGGTGAGCTCATTCATGGATTCCGAAAAAGAAAACTGATTGTAAAAGAAATTGAACATTGGCGCAGAAGTAAATTGCTGCCCGAGCATTATTGTGATTTTCTCATGAACCTGTATTTGGAAGAAGGGGCCTCTAAACCGAAATCGGTTATGGGTATTTCCGCTTCCTCTGTTACAAACAGTAACTGGAAAATCTGGATGGTCACAATGGCAGTGTTAGCCGCTGTTGCCTTATCTGCTCTTAATTTTAACTCTTTTGGAATGCCAATGCAAATTGGAATTTCCACTGTTTTTGTCGTATTTTGTTACATATTGGCATTCCGGCAAAACAAGAAAGCGCCTGCAATCAGTTACTTGCTTAGTGGAGCTGCTTCCATTGTGATGCTGATGATTGGTGTGTACTTGTTACATATTCATGATATACAATCGCCTTATGCATATGTAGGTTATCTAGCGTTCTGTAGTTTGGTTTGGCTGATCTCTGGTATTGCAGGACGTATGGGTATTTTTCAATTTTGCGGTTGGATAGGATTAACAGGCACGTATGGCTGGCTGCTTCTTAGGCAGTTGGATCAGCCTGGTATACTTGCGCTTGAAATCAGCTGGATTCCGGTTAGTATCATACTTATATGGATTGCTTGGCTTGCACATCATACAAATAAGCAATCCGCAGGTGTGATGATGTTGGTTGGCGTATTGGTGTGGTTTGCACCGGAGGCGATGACATTCTTGGTTGATTCCGACATCAGCGCGAAGGTAGTCCAGCTCATGTTTACGGGCAAACTGGTTTCTGCTGGATTAGCGCTTTATTTGTTACGTAAAAAATGGGTAGAGTGGGTAATGTAAATGATAGTCAAATTATCGAATAGGCTTCAAATGATTGCAGACAGGGTACCTAATGGCTCCAGGATTGCCGATATCGGCTCAGACCATGCGCTGCTTCCTACTTACTTGGCTAAGGATGGCAGAATCACGTTCGGAGTGGCGGGTGAAGTGAATCCCGGCCCTTTTGATGCGGCTTCCAGACAAGTATTGGAGTGCGGCCTTTCCAAAGTAATCAGTGTTCGATTGGGAGACGGTCTTGCCGTCATCGAGCCGGGAGAGGTAGATGTTATTACAATCGCCGGCATGGGCGGAAGTTTGATGGCTTCCATCCTGGATGCAGGTAAGAATAAGCTTGCCAATGTGAGCTTATTGATTTTGCAGCCTAACGTAGGTGAAGATCAGGTGCGCCGTTGGCTTGATGAGAATGGTTGGAGATTAACCTCGGAGACCATCCTGGAAGAGGATGGGAAGATTTATGAGATTTTAACAGCAGTACCGCAAAAGTCTTCGGAAGATCCGGATTTGTATCAAAGCCGAGTCTTGGACGAAAAGGTAACTCTAACGAAACAAAGACTATTGCTCATGGGTCCTTATCTAGTAGAAGAGGCTTCCGAGGTTTTGATCCGTAAATGGGAAAGTGAGCTTCAAAAGCTAGACATGATTCAAGCTCAACTAGCGCATTCTACAGCGGAAGCATCCAAGGCGAAGGCCTTAGCGATTGGAAATGAGATCAAAGAGATCAGGGAGGTGCTCGATTGCTTGCGAAAGGTCAAACGGTGATTCAATTATTTGAACAGCTGGCACCCAAGCATTATGCGATGCCCGATGATAAGATCGGTTTGCAGCTCGGCTCTTTGCAGAAAGAGATCCGCAAAGTACTCGTAGCGCTTGATGTTACGGATGAAGTTGTAGAGGAGGCGATCCGTGAAGGGGCAGATCTTATTATTGCACATCATGCCATCATATTCCGGCCGCTTGCTAACCTGCAGACGGATACTCCGTCTGGAAGACTTTATGAGAAGCTGATTAAGCACGATATTGCGGTTTATATCGCTCATACGAATCTGGATGTGGCGGAAGGCGGCATTAATGACATGATGGCTTCTGCACTGGGATTAACGGATTTGACACATTTGGAGGACGTACATACCGAAAAGCTGCAAAAGCTCGTCGTCTTCGTGCCGAAGACGCATCACCAGCAGGTGCTGGATGCCCTATTCGCCGCGGGAGCGGGTGGATCGGGCAGTATAGCCACTGCAGCTTTAACATCCCCGGGACGGGGACGTTCCTGCCGCAGGAAGGGACGCACCCGTATATCGGGGAAGCGGGCAAGCTGGAACGCGTAGACGAGGTGCGCGTGGAAACGATCGTAACCGCCAGCGTGCAGCGAAAGGCGGTTCAAGCTATGCTGAAGGCCCACCCCTACGAGGAGGTGGCCTACGACCTCTACCCGATGGACCTCAAGGGTAGAGTGTTCGGGCTCGGACGCGCCGGCAAGCTCCCGGCGCCAATGCCCCTCCGCGAGCTGGTAGAGCTCGCGAAGAAGGCCTTCGACGTGCCGGCTGTGCGCGTCGTCGGTGACTTGGAGCGGCCGATTCGCAAAGCGGCCGTTCTGGGCGGTTCTGGCGGCCGCTACATGCGGCACGCCTTGTTTGCCGGCGCCGATGTGCTTGTCACCGGCGACATCGATTACCACACCGCGCATGATGCGCTGGCGGCGGGTCTATGCATCATCGACGTTGGGCATAATGTCGAGAAGATCATGAAGCGCGGCGTGGCCGATTATCTCGCGGAACAGCTTCTCAAAACAGATACGCAGGTTCAGGCATCCCAAGTGAATACGGAACCGTTTCAATTCCTGTAGGGCTAGGTGACCAATTTCGTCCGTTGAAAGGACCATCATGTGGCTAACGATAGTCATGTGACGTCTCACCGCGTACGGGGAGCTTGAGCGGACCATCGCGGACCATCGCGGACCATCGCGAACCATCAGGAAATTCGTCCTATAATTGACATGCAAAAGCGGGTTGTATTATTTCGATAATCCTTGTATACTAGCAAATGCGCCGAAAAGTTTGACAGACAATCGCTGGCGGCAGGGGGAACCCGCCGCGAGAGGAAAGTCCGGGCTCCATAGGGCAGGGTGCTGGATAACGTCCAGTCAACGCGAGTTGAAGGATAGTGCCACAGAAATGGACCGCCGATGGCCTCAAGGCTTCGCTTTGAGCGCACAGGCAAGGGTGGAACCGTGGTGTAAGAGACCACGAGGTGCTATGGTGACATAGGACCTGGTAAACCCCACTTGGAGCAAGACCTAGTGGAACGCAAGCCGCTTTCGCAGCGGCAGCCTTAGCCCGAGGCGCGTTCGGGTTGGTCGCTTGAGCCGTGCAGCAATGTACGGCCTAGATAGATGATTGTCGCTTCTAACGTGGCAGGGGACAGACGCCCGATACGACCACACGAAGTACAGAACCCGGCTTACGGCAAACTTTTCATAACGGTCGGTTATCCGCATGGCTTCGGCTATGCGGGTATTTGCGTTTTAGCTTGATAGTTATATTTAATAGAAAATAAAGCCGAAATCACCGTTTAACTCTGAGTCAGAGTAAAGGTGAAATCGGCTTTTTTATTATTGAGCGTATTTGCTTTGAATTTGGTCGATGCCCCGCGAAGTATTTTTCTGGCCAGTAGCTGAGAGAGCTTTTGGCCTCCTGGGCAGCTTGAATGGCTTTTGCAACATCAATAAGGCCATATCCGAAATATTTATCTTTGCCTTGGTCTCCTAGATCCCGAGCCGATTGCCTGATGACTTCATACACCTCTGTATTCGTTAACAGAGGATTGGCTGACCGTACTAGTGCCGCTAATGCGGTGACGTGCGGACTGGCCATGGAAGTGCCGGATAATGCGGCATATTGATTGTTCGGGTACGTACTGGCGATACTCACTCCTGGTGCAGCTACATCAATGTAGTCTCCATAGTTGGAGAAAGGCGCTTTATTGTTCTCAGAGTCGGTAGCCGCTACGGCGAATACCTCAGGATAGGCGGCGGGGTAGCCAGGACGCTCGGTGTTGTCATTACCGCTTGCCGCAATCAGGGCAACATCTTTATCAAAGGCATAGCGGATCGCATCATGCAGGAACTCGGAATCCGCGTAGTTTCCCAGACTGAGATTCATAACCTTAGCACCGTGATCGGCTGCCCAAATGATGCCTTGAGCTACCGAATAGGTGCTTCCTGCACCTGTCTGATCCAGTACTTTGACTGGCAGAACCTTATTGTACCAGGTCATTCCTGCTACACCAAGATTGTTGTTAACAAGCGCTGCAATCACGCCTGCTACGTGAGTTCCGTGACCGACATCATCCTGCGGCGAGTCCGTCCCGCTGATGACATTGTATCCGGGCAGCAATTGGTCGCGAAGATCGGGATGCTGCAAATCTACGCCCGTGTCTACGACAGCTACCGTTACATCTTTGGCGCCGCGGTTGAGTTTCCAGCCTTGAACGGTCTCAATGAGCGGGAGATTCCATTGATAGCGGCTGTACAAATTATCATTAGGTGAAAAATTGTTGCTGTTCACAGGATTCATGTCCTGCGTAGAAGCTGTATCCGTATCATTATAGTCATTGGTTAAATAAAGGAAATGAGGCTCAACATAAGAAACGTCCCATTTTGTAAAATAATTCATCAATTGCTTGGCTTCCATCTTCCCTGCATTAAATACGTACGTATAGCCTAATTTACGAACATCGTCAGCTCCGATTTCCTTTTTCATTTGGTTTAATTGAGCCTCTGTTGGTGTACTTTTGAAGCGCACAACGACCTCATTCTGATGGTAATGGCTTGTACCTTGATTATCTTCCGGGTGATCGACGACTTTATCCTTCAGCGTATCGGTATCGACGGATTCAACTTTCCAACGATTTTCGCTTGGATAAGGCTCAAGTCGAAGGTTTTTTCGCTGATGGTCGGCGACTTGATGCAGGACGTCCTGGTGAATTACACCGACAATTGAGCCCTTTCCGCTTGAGGAAGGAACACCTAGTACGAAGAAGGTCATACTGCCCTCCCCAAACGGTGGAGATTGATATCGATTGCCTTTGTCTACATAAGCTTTAGCTTCTTTTAAGTAATTCTTAGCTTGTTCTTCATAGGAGGATTGAATGTCGCCAAAGTGGATCCCTTGGTCAAGTGCTTGATTCTTTTGTGTCCAAATTAGAATGTCCATTTTCTCATGATTGCTTCTCATTGCCGAAAAAACTTGCTCAACAGGACTTCCACCTTCAATTTGAGTAATCATCTTATCATAATCCAGCGAACATTGACTTCTGCATAGATCGTCTGTCAGCTTTACATCCTGATTTAATAAGGTTTGTTTGCTGCTAGTTTCATATTTTACACTATAGACTTCTGGTCCGGGATTGCTTCCGTTCTTCGGTCTGTCGGCGAATACAAATAAACCCAGACCCAGTACAACAAATAAGGAACAAATATAACGCCACATGTGTCACTCCGCCTCCTTTGCCTGCTTGTGTTTGCTTCTAGTGAATAGAGTTCGGCTTGGGCAGGAGTTTTATACATGATAGGTGGTGTTTTACATATACCTTTTTCCGGTCAGTTTATGGTAGGATAGGAATAATGCAATTAGAGGAGGTCTACACGTATGGCTGTTTTTAATGTAAAAAATATTTGCGAGTCTACCCGTACGAAATTAAAAGAAGCAACTGCTAAGATGGAATTATTTCTCAATCAACATTCTCTGCAGCAGTTAAACGTGGAAAACGATCCTGCTATGGATGAATTCTATCGTGGATATTTGCAAGATACCCGTCACTTGCTTGTTTTTTGTGAAGTGGCCTATGAAAAGCTAGGAGTGAGCTTGCGCCGCCCTACGTTTAACGTTGATTTTTCTGAAAAAGTTCTTTACGAAGTGTACCACACTTGTGTGAACAACTTCTTCTACCCGAAAAACGAGTGCTACTCGGAGGATGGACGCTATGCTTACACAGGGCAAGATGCGATTCGTTTCCGCAAGAAGCCTTCCCGCGAGGTTCGCGATTTGACGATTGAGCTTTCAAAGGTTTTTGAAGAATTGCGCGAAGATTTGTCTTACTATGAGACAGATTATATTACTCAGCGTCGTATGCAAGGCGAGAAAATTTAATAACTTTTTCAACCCATTCATAAACTAACAAGAGATGCCACATACAAGTGAGCATCTCTTTTCTTTTCAGATAGGAGTGTGGCTGACATGAACGAGCAGCAATTAGTTGAAGCAAGCATCCAAATTATCAAGCTTAATCAACATCCAAGGGGCGGCTATGTAGCTTCTCCCTTATTTTCCCCATATAGCTACAGCTGGCTGCGGGATGGCACGTTTATCGCCAATGCTATGGATGTCAAAGGGGAGAGGGAAAGTGCAGAGCAGTTTTACAGATGGGTACACAAGGCCTTGAAGGATAAAAGAGAGTACGTAAACCAATTAATACATAAACATGAGCATCAAATATGGATAGACCGAAGTGAATTTCTTGGAACCAGATATCATTTGGATGGAAGAGATGACCATTCGGAGTGGGGGCATTTTCAGCTTGATGGCTATGGAGCCTGGCTTTGGGGTTTATCTGAACATATTAGCTTAACTGGAAAGCGTGAGTTGCTTGATGAATTCCGCGACAGCGTGGAGTTGTCTATCGATTATCTCATGACATTCTGGCATTATCCGAATTTTGATTGCTGGGAAGAGTATCCGGACTTCGTCCATCCTGCAACCTTAGCTTGTGTGTATGGGGGCTTGAAAGCAATGGGCGAGTTGATGGAAAGACCACCCTTATTGGAAAAAGCTGAATCTATTCGAAGCTTCCTCATAGAGCACGGTACATCAGATGGGCATTTCGTTAAATCCATCCAATGCTTGAATGAAGTTTGGCAGCCGGTTCTGCCTGGTGTGGATGCAAGCCTGCTCTGGCTGGCCTTCCCTTTCCGACTCTTCTCGCTTTCGGATCCGCTTATGAAAAAAACCGTTGAATTGATTGAAGAGAAGCTGCTTCATGAGGGGATTGGGCGGTATGAAGACGATAGATACTATGGCGGGGGAGAATGGATCCTATTAACGGCCTGGTATGGCCTTGTGAAAGCGGAGAACGGAGAGAGAGAGGAAGCTAAGCGCTGCCTGGACTGGATCGTATCTAAGGCTGACTCGCTTGGAAGATTGCCTGAACAAGTACAAGACTCGCTCCGTGCGCCAGAAGCATATTCGGAATGGGTGACGAAGTGGGGGGAGCCGGCACTGCCTCTGTTATGGTCGCACGCGATGTTTCTGGTGTTATCTGACAAGCTGAAATAGGGCATACATCGCCTTCTTGACGGGCAAATTGTTAAGGGGGTGATTCGACAATGCCAGATGTTAAATGTTCAGTTGCGAACTGCGAATACTGGGCGCAGGGCAACTTGTGCAGCGCTAATTCCATTATGATCGAAGTCGACAAGCACGCTAATGCGGACTACGGTTCGGAGTTTGCGAGCGAATCCTTTGACACCGAGCACCAGGATGTTGCAAATCGCGTCGCCAATACTTGCTGTCATACCTTTAAGGCGAAGAAAAACGGGTAACGCTTCAGGTTAAGCGGAGGCAATTATGACAAAAGATGATGAATTGAAGCCAGAGACCAAAGCACGCTTTCAAAGGGAACAGCTTCGGGTAGAAGGCGGATTGAAAGAGCACGAGGAATATGCCGCCGAGCTCGCACCTTCAGCACGGAGAATACCTTACGGTGATTCTTTCACTCGATCTTCCACTAGGTCCATTCAAACAGAAGATGTATCCGATGAAGAGATGGAAGAAATGGTGCAAGCTGTCACCCGTAACAAAGCAGTCGGTTATACGGCGCTGTTGATCGCTTTGCTATCGCTTTTTGTTTGGCCTGTGGTTCTCGGTATATCAGGTGTTATACTTGGAATTTATGCTTTTTCTCTGGGAAACAAAGCCCTTGGCAGTTGGTCAATTGCGCTTGGACTTCTTGCAGTATTCGCTTATTTTGTACTCGTACCATTTTATGCTTGACAAGACAAAGCCCAAGCCGAACCTCAGCTTGGGCTTGTTGTATGTAAAAAATCTTAGTATTCCGTGTAGATCATGGTTATTAAGGGGTAATCGACCGTTCAAGCATCATTTTAGACATTTTCCTCTCGATTGCTCGTACTTTTTGGCATCAGGAGACATATTCACTTCTTTGAATGCTTAGAGTATTATTATATAATGAAAAGTGATATTTCAAAATTGACTTCAAAGGGAGGTGCACCTATACTCCTCCGAACCTGATTGAGGGGATAGGTAAGGTATTGGACGATCCTTTACCGGCAACGATACTTAGTTTTGCGGTAATGCTGTTTCTTGTTTTGCTTAACGGTTTTTTTGTTGCTGTCGAGTTTGCGATGGTGAAAGTCAGAGGAAGCCGTATTGAATCACTTGCTGAGGATGGCAACCGGAACGCCAAGTTTGCCAAAGGTATCATTCATAAGCTTGATTCATATTTGTCTGCTTGCCAACTCGGTATTACATTGACTTCACTTGGCCTTGGTTATGTCGGCGAACCAACCTTTGCCAAAATTTTAGAGCCGATGTTTAGCCCGCTTGGTTTGCCTGATTCCGTTTTTCATACGATTACTTTTATCATTGCTTTTTCTTTGATGACTACGCTCCATATCACATTGGGAGAACAATTCCCTAAAACGTATGCGATACGGAAAGCAGAGGATATCACCCTGCTGTCATCCGTGCCGATGATCATTTTTTACAAGATTATGTATCCCTTTATTTGGTTACTGAACGGAATTTCGAACTGGATGCTTCGCCGCGCAGGAATTGAGCCGACGACCGAGCATGAACTTGCGCATACGGAAGAAGAAATTCGTGTACTCATGAAGGAGAGTCACAAAAGCGGATTAATCGATAACACGGAGCTAACGCTTGTTGATAATATATTCGATTTTGCTGAAACTACGGCCAAAGAAATTATGATTCCAAGAACCGAAATGGAATGTTTATATGCCGGCCTGTCTTTCTCGGAGAACCTGGGCATTGCCATAAAGGAAATGCGGACCCGATATCCTGTCTGTGACCCGGATAAGGATAACATTGTAGGGTTTGTTCATATCAAAGACTTGCTCAAGCCTGACGCTAATCTGAAAGGGATTAAGAAGCTCATTCGTCCGATTACGACGGTTCCAGATTCCATTCATATCAGCGATTTGCTGAAGATGATGCAGAAGCGTAAGAGCCAAATGGCTCTACTGATTGATGAATACGGCGGTACCTCTGGCCTAGTTACGCTTGAGGATATTATGGAAGAGATTGTTGGTGAGATTCAGGACGAATTCGACGAAGAACGTCCGAGTATCGAAATGAAGGATGAACGCACGTTTTCTATCGATGGTCTCCTGCTAATTGATGAAGTGAATGATTATTTCGGAGTTGACATTGTATCGGATGATTATGACACCATTGGAGGATGGATCTACTCTCAAATCGAGATCCCTCCAAGTAAGAATCAGCAAGTTGCTTATGGGAATGAACTGATTTTTATCGTGGAAGAAACCGATCATTTGCGAATTTCCAGGGTGACCGTCCGCAGACAGATGGAGCAGGATGAACTTCTTCAACAAAATATTTCTTAATAAATGGGGCAGCTCCTAGTGGGGCTGTTCTTTAATTTTGTTGCTACAGGTTGGGCCACTCTGGCTTTAGTAGCTGTTCACCAAATGCTCCTTAGTTTTTCATTCAGCATTATCAAGAATTAGGGGACAGCTTCTCTTGAATGGTTAGAGGCTAAGTCGAGCATGGGTGCTATTACTTAAATTTGGGGATGGTCGTTAAGTCACAAAACGTGTACAATGAAAGCACTTATCCATATAAAAGTGAGGGAAGCATGATGAACACTAGCAGCATTGATCCCAGAGTGATGAAAGAACTCCTTCAACTTCAGCTGTTGAGTAAGATGTCGCTAATTTCAGGTGATACCAGCTCCACAAGCTCAACTGATGACTCAGGAGATTTCAGTGAGCTGCTTCAAGCTCTGATGGGACAAGCCGGAGGTACGACGGACAGTCAAGATGTTTTGTCTGGACTCACGGGTATGGCGGCTGATACGGGAAATGGGATTCCCAGTTCTATGTACGCTTTAAATCGAGCATATACGCCGCTTTCAACAACTGCATCTGCGGAGTCAGACAGCGGTTCCCAATATGACAGTATCATCGAAGCAGCAAGCCGTCGCTATGGCGTGGATCCGGCGCTTATTAAAGGAGTTATTCAACAAGAGTCCGACTTTAATCATCAAGCCGTTTCCTCCGCGGGAGCTAAGGGGCTCATGCAGCTTATGGACGGAACGGGAGCCGGCTTTGGAGTGACGAATGCCTTTGATCCTCAGCAAAATGTGGATGCAGGAACTCACTTCTTAAGTAATTTAATTAACAAATATAACGGCAATGAGGGAGTTGCTTTAGCTGCCTATAATGCCGGTCCCGGACGAATTGACCGCGTGGGCATCCGTACGGACCAGGATCTGGCGAATAAGCTTCACTTGCTTCCCAAAGAAACTCAAACCTATATCAGTAAAGTTCTCGGATATAAACAGACGTTTTCCACATGATGTCCAAAGGAACAGGCCGATGTTCGCTACTTTAGCGAATGACGGCCTGTTTGTCTGTGGGGAAACGAATCATAGAAAGGCTTGAGTTATGCTCCAATATAAGCTTTAATGATAAGGGAATATCATTGCCCAAAGAAAGGGATTTTTATCAACATGCTTTATTTGGATTACGCGGCTACAACCCCGCCATATGAGGACGTAATCACGGCTGTAGCGGAAGTGATGAGCACCTATTACGGGAATCCGTCTTCGATTCATGGACTCGGTGTCCAAGCGGAACGATTGCTGCAGCAAGCAAAAGAATCGATGGCACAGCTGCTCAAAGTATCTGCCGAAGAGCTTATTTGCACTTCTTGCGGTACGGAAAGCAACAACCTAGCGATTAAAGGAGCTGCTTACCAGTACCGACATCGCGGCAATCATCTCATAACGACTCAAATCGAACACCCTTCTGTGCTTGGGGTTTTTCGGCAGCTCGAAGCTGAAGGATTTCGAGTGACGTACCTGCCGGTTGATTCGGCCGGAACGATAAGTATGGACTCGTTAGTAGAAGCGTTGTGTGAGGAAACCATAGTGGTCAGCACTATGTTCGTCAATAATGAGACAGGGGCTGTGCAGCCCATTGCCGAGATAGGGAGATATCTGAAAGCTTATCCTAGGATCATCTATCATGTCGACGCTGTGCAAGGGATGACGAAGCTTCCTATTTCTTTAGGAGAGTGGGGGATAGATCTGTGCAGCATCTCCGCTCACAAATTTAGAGGCCCCAAGGGAGCAGGCTTACTGTTTTGCAGAAAAAGGGATCCAGCTCCAGCCCTTGTTAGCTGGAGGCGGCCAAGAACGCGGCTTGCGATCGGGTACGGAAAATCTTCCTCTCATCGTAGGTATGGCTAAGGCGATGCGACTTTCTATGGAGCTCATGCAGGAGCGGCTCGAACACGCTTATCGAATTCGTAACCGCTTGGCAGCCGGCATAGCCCGTATCTCTGGTGTGAATCTTACTGGTACGTCTGATGACAAGAAAATGGCTCCTCATATTGTACATGTGACATGTCCCGGCTTGAAAGCGGAGGTTCTTGTACATGCATTGGAAAAAAGCGGGATTTATATATCTACGAAATCTGCTTGCTCATCAAATCGTTCGGAGCCGAGCTCAGTGCTCCTGGCTATGGGATACGACCGTCAGCAAGCACAAAGCGGAATCAGAATTAGTTATGGGTTTGATCTCACAGAAGGCGAAGCGGACTACTTTCTTGATCATCTTTCCTTGGCTGTGAAAATGCTGGTCCCTGCTGCTCAGAAGTCAACATCAAGAAGGGAGAAACGTCTATGAAACCGGATTGTATGATTCTGCGCTTAGGTGAGCTAACATTGAAAGGCAGAAATCGGAGGAAGTTTGAAAAGAGCGTGCTATCCCAAATTCGCAAAGCGTTGTCCGAATTTACAAGTTTGAGGTATATTCCGGAGTATGGACGCGTATATGTGGAGCTAGGAGATGCATCCTATGAGGATGCTGCCATCAAGCTGCAGAAGGTGTTTGGACTGGCCTCATTCAGTCCGGCTTTTACGGCTCCTCTGGAGCTTGAAGCCATTCAAGAAACGGCATTAACGATCATGAAACATTTACGCAAACAGCCAGCTACTTTTAAAGTGAGTGTGCGTAGAGTCAATAAATCTTTTCCTTATGATTCTCAGAAAATGAATTATCTAGTTGGCGGCTACGTGCTCCAAGCTAGCCACGGCCTTACTGTGGACGTGCACGACCCGGAAGTTGAGCTTCGAGTTGAGCTGCGTGAAGAAAAAGCGCTGCTGTACGCCGAAGTAGAAGAGGGTGCGGGTGGATTTCCGCTTGGGACAGGAGGTAGAGCTCTGCTGCTGCTTTCCGGCGGTATCGACAGTCCTGTTGCCGGATGGCTTGCCATGCGTAAAGGCTTGGAGCTGGAGGCGATTCATTTTCACAGCTATCCCTATACGAGCGAAAGAGCAAAAGAAAAGGTAATTGATTTAGCTCGACAGCTCTCAGGCTATACACACTCCATCAAGCTCCATTTGGTGTCTTTTACAGACATTCAGACATCCATCCATGGTGTGTATAAGGATAATTTATTCGTTACGCTGCTGCGAAGGGCCATGTATCGGATCGCGGAAAAAGTTGCCGAGAGAGAGGGCTTGTCGGCCCTTGTCACCGGTGAAAGTCTGGGACAAGTGGCTAGTCAAACTCTGCCAAGCTTGAATGCCATAGGTCGAGTAGTGACGCTGCCGATTCTCCAGCCCTTAATGATGATGGACAAGAAGGAGATTGTCCGCATTGCAGAGTCGATCGGTACGTTTCCGATCTCGATCCTACCGTATGAGGATTGCTGCACGTTATTTCTTCCGCCCTCACCAAGCACGAATCCGAATATCAGGGTTATTGAGAAGATCGAGAGCAGTATGGAATTTTTGCCGGGATTGATCGAACAAGCGGTCATGCAAACGGAAACGATTCGCATTGTGTATGAGGATAAAGCGATAGCAACACAGCATTTATTCTAAACGTGAACGATTACAAATGAATGATCGGAGGAAATAAACGTGTGGGATCAGTTGCTCTTGTTCTTGCAAATTATGCTAATTAATATTGTGCTTAGCGGAGACAATGCGGTGGTCATTGCGCTTGCAAGTAAAAATCTGCCTGTGGAACAAAGGAATAAAGCGGTGTGGTGGGGCGCATTTGGTGCTATCGCACTAAGGTTGGTGCTTACCGTGGTGGCCGTGAGCGTTCTCAGCATCCCTTATATTCAAGCGGGGGGCTCGATTCTGTTATTGTGGATTGCGGTCAAGCTGCTTACTGACGACGACAGCCACTCAAATGTAAAGGAAGCTTCTACGCTGGGTAAAGCTATTTGGACCATCATTGTAGCCGATTTCGTCATGAGCTTAGACAATGTCCTTGCGATAGCAGCAAAGGGACAAGGCAATATGACTGTCATCATATTAGGAATTGGTCTCAGCATCCCGATCATCATTTGGGGCAGCACCTTGGTCATGAACCTGCTGCATAAATTTCCGATTCTCGTCTACATTGGAGCTGGAATACTGGGCTACACGTCCGGTGAGATGTTTGTACAGGATGATAAAATGATTGATCTATTCCTCTATCATAACGAGTATTTACATACGATCATCCCGATTGCTACGACGATTGTCGTGATCGCTGCCGGATTATTGGTCAAGCTGGTCAGATCGGGCAGAAAATCAAGCGAAGCTTAGTTCATGGAAGAAAACCGTCTATCGTTGCATGTTGCCATGCATCTAGACGGTTTTTTGTTTGTTTGCAGGGCAATAACTGTTGAATATGATCAATTGTGCTCGTTGAATTGAAACATTTTGGAAATGAATCCGTCTAGAAGGATAGATAGTTAGTGGTTATGAAGGGAGTCTATAGAGTGAGGATATTAAGTATAAAGAGAAATGTCATACTAAAAGTCTGCACCGCATGGTTAGCTGTTGCAGCTTGTTTGCAGCTCGCGCCAGGTACTGCGAGACATGCCGCTGCTGAACCTTCAGGGACCATTCAGATACAAACGGAACAAGTGTTTGGATCTGGTGTCAAATTGGGACGTTGGCTTCCTGTCCAGGTTACTCTGAACAACTCGGGAGAAGACGTATCAGGAGACCTTGCCTTTCAATCAGCCGGCATGGATGGTAACAAGGACAGCATGTTTGTGCAGCATGTTGACTTGCCACGCGGCAGCACGAAGACTGTGACCATGTTGTTACCTGGTATGGATTACTCCAAAGGGAATAATGCAATCTTACTTTATCGGGATTCGCTGGAGGATGGCAAGCCAATACCACTGGAAGGTACATCCTATTTGGAGACAACGACAATTCCGGCAGATACCGTTCAAGTAGGTGTTCTTGCCGAAGATGTGGATACGATGAACTTCCTTGCGCTGTTAAGTCAAAACGGTAAAAAGACGAATATCGTACATTTGAAGGGCAGTGATGTGCCGAATATAGCACTGGCTTTAGACAATTTCGATGTGATGGTGCTCAATAATTTTGCCTCTGATGTTCTTTCGCAAGAGCAGGTCTCTGCTATCCAAGGTTGGGTCCGCCGCGGAGGATACTTGCTTCTTGCCGGTGGAGCCGGTTATCCGAAAACAGCTGCGCCATTCGTTGATATTTCACCTGTTACCTATGAGCATACAGAGAGTATTCGTGTGCTTGAAGCTTTGGAAAAGCTGGGGGATAAAGAACTTTCATTGACGGATTCGTTCACCATCTCGAAGGCAGCAGTTAAACAGGATGCGAACGTGATAGCGGCAACCCAAGATCAAGTGCCATTATTTGCTGACATTGCGGTAGGCAGAGGGGAAGTGATGTATGCCGCCTATGATCTGGCCTTGAACCCAATGGCATCCTGGAACGGAAACCCAAGGCTTTGGGAACAAATTTTAAAAGAACCATTCGAACTAACCTATCAAGCGAATCAGAATCAAATGAAGTTCGGACCTGGTCCCTATTGGGATCTGAGTCGCGCTTTAGAATTTTTCCAATCCTTGAAGCCGCCTAGACTATCCATATTGGCTTGGGTTATGCTGGTCTACTCTGTAATTATTGGCCCCATCTTGTATGTAGTATTGAAGAGAATGGACCGCAGGGAATGGGCTTGGGTGATGATTCCGGTATTAGCCGTTGCTGTAAGTGCGGGTATCTTTCAAATCGGCTCTTCAAGCAGAGGCAGCACGATGGCGCAATTGTTTCAAACTCTGGAGCTGGACGGCACAGGCATGGGAACGGAGAAGGCGCTTTTATCTGTATTTTTGCCGAAAGGCGGAAGCCTTGAGCTGCAGCTGCCGGGGCATACACACGTAAGTCCCTTTAGAGCAGTGGATGGCAATTCAAGCCGTACTACGACAGGTCGCAATGAGCTGGTCATTGAGCAAAGGGACGGAAACTCTCGGGTTCGTATACAGGATGTACCGTATTCTTCGGTGAGTAAAATGCAGATCGATACGGACGCCCCTCTTGAAACAGGCAGGCTTGAGTATACACTTCGTTCTTTGTCCATAAATGGTGCGGAAGGCGAGATTATAAATCAGACGAAATGGGACATGTCGGACGTTGCCGTCATCATGAATCAGAATGTGATCCGGATCGGGGAATTAAAAGCCGGTGCCAAAGCAGCCTTCACTACGGCAGGAGCGGCCAACATTTCCTATGCACAGGACGCGGCTAATGTGGTTTTCCCGTACCAAGGCGGTTCTGCATCAGAAGATATCTACTATCAGCAGCGATCGATGCTAAGTTCATATTTGAATGTAAAAACGAATGCAGCAGGGGCATTTGAACCGATGGTCATCGGATGGTCCAAGGATGGAGAGAAACTATCTTTAACAAACGGAGACCAAATTCCGACGGACCGATTCACACTAATAACCCAAGAAATGAACATGAACTTTGTGACCCCTGATGGCAAAATCGTAGTACCAAGCAGCGCTCTCGTTCCACAGATAACGGATAACCATACGACCATGAATGCCATCATGTTTCAAAATGGGCCTTACATGCAGATCGGCAGCGGAGACATGACGCTAACCTATTCGTTTCCCCAAATATCCGGAGCTGTATATCAGAAGCTGAGTTTGCAAACAGAAGTCAATCAGGATGTGAAAGTGGAAATTTGGAATCGTAAGTCTCAGGCATGGGAATCGTTACCGACACAACCGGAGCTCCAATGGAACGAAGACAAATTTGCGCCTTTTGCAGGTGAGGAACAGATCATCCGCTTAAAGGTGTCGACGGTTCAACCGAATGTAAACTTCCGCATACCTGCCATTTCTCTGGAAGGGACGGTACAGTCATGATAGAAATCACGAATTTGACCAAAAGATACGGCAGCTTTACCGCTCTGGATTCGTTAACGATGGACATTGGCCAAGGGACAGTGTTTGGTTTTGTAGGACCTAATGGTGCAGGGAAGTCAACAACGATGTCCATTCTGGCAACTCTCCTAAGTCCTACTTCTGGGATCGCTAAGGTGGGAGGTTACGATGTAACGGAAAAGCCAAAGGAAGTGCGGAAGCTGATCGGCTACATGCCCGACTTCTTTGGCGTTTATGATAATTTCAAAACGACGGAGTACCTGGATTTCTATGGAGCGAGCTATGGAATTCCTCGTGCGGAGCGTCTTAAGCTAATCCCGCAGCTTCTCGAGCTTGTTAACCTGACGGATAAAGCGGATTTTTATGTGGATTCATTGTCCCGTGGGATGAAGCAGCGTCTTTGTCTGGCTCGTTGTCTGGTTCATCAGCCTGAACTGCTGATTCTAGATGAGCCTGCATCGGGATTAGATCCAAGAGCGCGCATTGAGATGCGGGAGATTCTGAAAGAGCTGAAGCTGATGGGCAAGACGATCCTCATCTCCTCTCATATTTTGCCGGAGCTCGCCGAAATGGTCGATGAAATTGGTGTGATTGAATATGGCAAGCTGATTGCTAAGGGAAAGGTCGCAGACATCCAAAACCGAATGAAGGCGAACCGTGTTTTACATATTCGCGTTCTACAGCGGCAGGAGGAATGTGCCCAATTTTTGAAGGGACAGCCCCAGGTTACGATGGTGATTACCGATGAAAAAGGAGTTCACGTTCACTTTGGAGGCTCGGATGAAGAGCAGGCGGCTTTGCTGGCACAATGCTTGCAGATGAGCTTTCAGATCGTGTCTTTCAGTGAGGCTATGACGAATCTCGAGGATGTATTTCTGGAAATTACAAAAGGAGGCGGAGCGCACGATGCAGCGCAGAATCAATATGATTAATCCGGTCATGGAGAAAGAATTCAGACTTCGCATGCGTACCGTGCGTTCACCGATTTCGATTTTGGTTTATCTGTTTGTTCTTAGTGTTCTGGCGTTAGGTTTTGCTTATATCAACATGGGGCAGTTATCGGGAGGCGTTTTGAGCACGAGAACAAGCAGTGAGCTGTTTTACTTTTTAAGCGGGGCACAGCTTGTACTGATCTCATTTATGACACCGGGACTTACGGCTGGAGTAATTAGCGGCGAGCGGGAGAAGCAGACGCTCAACATTTTGCTTACAACGCAGCAAAGCTCTTCGACGATTATTCTTAGCAAGCTGTTCTCTTCACTGAGCTTTATGCTGTTGACTGTCCTTGCTTCAATGCCATTGTACAGCATCGTGTTCCTATATGGCGGCGTCTCTCCGTGGCAGCTGTTGTCTGTGTTCTTGTTCTATATCTTTACCATGATCGTACTCGGAACGGTAGGCGTATTCTTTTCTACGATGTTCAAAAAGACTGTGATCTCGGTCATTACAACTTATGGATTTGTTTTGTTTGCTTACGGATTTACAGCCTTAGCAGGCTTATTCTTCGCTCAATTGTCACGGAACGGTATGAATGAAGAGGTGCTCTCATATTTTCTGAGCGTAAATCCGATGGCTGTATTGATAAGCTTAATGGTGCCTGAGGCTGCAGGACAATTTTTCCAAAAACATTCTTGGCTGCAAATGTGGCACATTTTCTTTGCGGCATACGCGATTATATCGGTGCTGCTCTTGTGGCTCAGCATTCGTCACTTGCGGCCTATCACGAAGAAGAAATAAGTAATCCAGTATTAGGGGAGAAAGGAGCGTATTCCTATGCCAAATTTAACACTTCGGGCTCACTTGCGTCCTGTGAAACGTAGATTATGGATGAACTTGGGCGTTCAATATGGACTCACAAGTCTAAGTTTAGGTTTGTTGGCTGCATGCGCGTGGATGGTCATGGCTCGTATCTTCCCCATTACGGATTACCGAATATGGGCTTGTGCGAGCTGTACTGCATTTCTCGGGATGGGTTGTATATGGTTTTATCGGAATCGTCCTGGAGATGCTGCAGCTGCGAAATGGCTGGATAGGAACGGCTTGGATGACAGGGTGCTTACGGCGCTCCAAAGCGAAGATCAAACCACCGTTTTCGCGGTGCTGCTTCGTGAGGATGCTGAACAAGCGGTAAGTAGCTTTGTCAGCAAGGATTTAAAGAGCCGCTTGAAAGTGCGAATTGGAGCTATTCATTGGGTTTCGGCGTCGTCGTTATTAGCAGCATTTGTTCTGATGCTCTTTATTCCTAATCAAATGGATACTTACTTGGCCAATCGGCACAAGCAGCAGGAATGGATGGAGAAGCAAAGTAAGCAGGTGGAAGCGTGGAAGGAAGACTGGAATAAAAAACCATCGGATTTATTGGAATCCAAAGAAATAGGAGAAGCTTTGCAGATATTGCAAGATAAGCTTGACCATACGAAGCTTTCAATTGAGGCGCTTCATGAGATGGAGCAGGCGATGAAAAAGCTGGATGCAAGTATCGCTAAGCTCGAGAAGAAGCAGCTGCAGAGTAAGCAGTGGGCTGAATCGTGGCAGCGTACAGAGGCACTGCGACAAATCGGGCAAGCGTTTCAGTCGCGGCAATCCGATCGAATTCGCTCGGCAGTTAGCCAAGCAGGCGAACGGATTGCAAGAATGACACCGCAGCAAAAGCAGCAGCTTGCCAGCGAGCTGGAACGGCTTGCTTCAGCAGCTGCCGCGCCGACGCAGGAAGAGGAGCAGCAGCTGCGCACGCAGCTCAAGCAAGCTGCCGCTGCGCTGCGTGGCAGCGGAAAGGCTGATGCTGCGCTGGAGGAGCTCGGCGCAGCATTAGCCACAGCGGGCGCTGATGCAGAAGCGCTCGCTCAGGAGCAGTCGCAAGCGGCAGCTCTCGCCGCGAAGATGGCCGCCAACGCACTGCCGGAGGCACGCGAGCTCGCGGCAAGCGGCGGTCAGCCTGGCGCTGCCTGGGACGCGGGCGGCTTAGCCGAGCGGCTTGCAGCAGGCGCGGGAGCGGGAGCGCAAGCAGGCGGAGCAGGAGCGCAAGCGGGCGTAGCAGGCGCGGGAGCAGGAGCGCAAGCGAGTGGAGCAGGAGCGGGAGCGCAAGCGGGCGGAGCAGGCGCGGGAGCAGGAGCGCAAGCAGGCGGAGCAGGCGCGGGAGCGCAAGCAGGCGGAGTAGGTGCGGGAACGGGAGCGCAAGCAGGCGGAGCAGGCGCGGGAGTAGGAGCGCAAGCGGGCGGAGCAGGCGCGGGAGCAGGAGCGCAAGCGAGTGGAGCAGGCGCGGGAGCAGGAGCGCAAGCAGGCGGAGCAGGCGCGGGAGCGCAAGCAGGCGGAGTAGGTGCGGGAACGGGAGCGCAAGCAGGCGGAGCAGGCGCGGGAGTAGGAGCGCAAGCGGGCGGAGCAGGCGCGGGAGCAGGAGCGCAAGCGAGTGGAGCAGGCGGGACGCAGGGCGGCTTCGGCGCAGGCACTCGCGGGCTCGTCTCGACGCCGCGGGAGCGGAGCGGTTCGGGCAGCACGTACGTAGATGGGGGCCCATTGAGCAGCGGCGGACATGGAAGCCAAATAAGCGCTGGGGAATCCGCTCCCGCAATGGACGGAGCATCGAGGCCTTACGAGGACGTCTATGCGGAGTATGAAGCAGAAGCATCCCAGTCGATGAATCGTTCCGACTTGCCGCAGCAAGTGCAAAGTTTAGTTCGGGATTATTTTTGGAGATACAGCCACAACGATAACAGTTTGGAAAATGGATAAGCAATTTATTATTTAACGAAAGGAGTGCACAGATAATGCTGGAATCAAAGCAACAGCTTGAGGATTGGAGCAGAGCAATAGCAGGCATACGTGAGGAAATAGGACGAGTGATCGTCGGCCAGCAGGAAGTCGTGGAGCAGCTTCTCTGGTGTTTGCTGGCAGGCGGTCATGCACTGCTTGAAGGAATTCCCGGTTTAGGTAAAACCATGCTCGTCAAAACGGTAGCGGATACGGTTGACCTGAGCTTTTCCAGAATTCAATTTACGCCTGATCTCATGCCTGCCGATATCACCGGAACGAATGTGATTCAATTTGGAGCACAGGGAGATAATTCCTATCGGTTTCAAAAAGGACCGTTGTTCGGCCATGTCATCCTCGCGGATGAAATCAATCGGGCAACACCGAAGACACAGAGTGCTTTGTTGGAAGCGATGCAGGAGAAAACAGTGACGGTTGGTTCAGAGACCTATCGCCTGCCGTCTCCATTTTTTGTGCTGGCTACGCAAAATCCGTTGGAACAGGAAGGGACCTACCCGCTGCCTGAAGCGCAGCTTGACCGATTTTTACTCAAAATCGCAGTCAGTTATCCCACGAAGGAGGAGCTTAAACAAATCGTGCTTCGTACAACCTTGGCGATTGTGGAGCAAGCAGAGAAAATAATAGATGGCGCTCTTCTTACAGACATTCAGACAGGATTAAAGGGAGTAGTCGTTGCCGAGGACACGTTGGATTACGCTGTTCAACTGCTGATGTGTACGCATCCTCAGGAGAGTGAGTCACCGGCGATGGTGAAGCAATATGTCCGCTTTGGTTCAGGTCCGAGAGGCGTGCAGGCTATGATCGCTGTGTCCAAGATCAGGGCGTTCCTGGCCGGCAGATACCACGTTTCCAAGCAGGATATTGCAGCTGTTGCGTACCCTGCGCTGCGTCATCGGCTGATGCTTAACTTTGAAGGACAAGCGATGGATATATCCCCGGATTCTATTATTGGTACCATTATCGAACATTTGGAGAATAGCCGATGAAGTCTGAATCCCGGACTCCGCTGTTAGATGCTCCTATGCTCCATCGGCTCGAGCAGCTCAGTATAGCCTCCAAAAACAGAATTCGAGGCGCAATGCAAGGAAAAAGACGTTCTACTGACAGGGGGACATCGATGGAATTTGCGGATTATCGGTTGTATACCCCGGGGGACGATCCGCGCCGACTGGACTGGCATGTTTATGGGAGGACGGGTAGACCGTTTATCAAGCTTTTTATGGATGAACAGGAGCTGCATGTGCATGTATGGCTGGATGCTTCCAAATCTATGGATTTTGGAGGCTATTCCTATTCATATTCTTCACAGGCGCCGCTGACCAAATGGGACTATGCCCGGCAACTCGCTGCCGCCATTGGATATATTTCACTCAGCAGGTACGACCGGGTGTCCGTCTCCACATTTGTAGATACGATAACGGGGCAAGTCAAGCAGCTGCGAGGTAAGGGGAGCGTTCCGCGATTATTCGAATTTCTTGAAACAGTAGAAACGAATGGAGAGGGAGACATAGGAGCCGTTTTCAAGTATTCGGGCCAGCTGTACAGACAACCAGGCATGACTTGGCTCTTTTCAGACTTTATGTATGAAGCGGGCGTGAAGGAGTCTTTGAAGTATCTTCTCGCAGCTCGGCAAGAAGTGGTCGTTGTGCAAATTCTGACACCTGAAGAAATAACTCCTTCCTTAACCGGAGAATTAAAATTGATTGACAGCGAATCAGGACAGTCCAAGGAGGTTGCCATGACCGAGAGAGTGCTGCAGTCATACCGTCTGGCTGTAGAGGAGCATACCCTAGATCTGAAAGCATTTTGCCATGAGCACGGGATCGCTTGCTTTCTAGCGGTAACGGATACCGACCCTGTTGCTTGGTTGTGGAATGAATTACAGAGCAGCGGTCTGATTCGTTAAATAGAGTAGATCATTGTGCGACTTCAATGAGAAAGGGGGATTCCTTTGCACTTCGCGTCCTTGAACGCGCTTTGGTTTTTATCGGCGTTGCCGATCATTGCCGGCTTGTATTTGTTAAAACGACACTATCTCGATAAGGAAGTGCCCAGCCAATTGCTATGGAAGCGTGCGCTGCAGCAGCTGGAAGCCAATCGTCCCTGGCAGCGACTGCAAAAGCAGCTTTTGTTGTGGCTGCAGCTGTTAGCTGCTTTGCTCATGGTAGGAGCCCTGATGAAGCCATTCGTGCCTGCTTGGGACCACGCTGCGGCAAAACCGCATGTTTGGTTTGTTTTGGACGCATCAGGCAGTATGCAGGCGTTAACGGGAGTATCGACGCGGATGGAACAGGCGAAGCGTCAAATTCTGTCATTTGCCAAAGAGCATGCAGCCTATAGCACCTATTCATTACTTGTCATTAAAGATCAGCCCCATATTGCATTGCAAAATCAGTCCGATTTGAAATTGCTGGAGGAAGCGCTAAGTGAAGTTGATCCGAGCTACGGCCATGCAGCTTATATGGAGACGCTTTCTCTTGCTTCTGCGCTGACTCGGGATGAGAAAAATGCGGAGGTTCGCGTTTATTCAGACTGTGAATGGACAGAATCAGCAGAAGGCATTGTGTTCTCGGTTCCGGTTACCGTTGAAAAGCTGGACACATCGAACTCTGCTGGGAATGTGAGTATTCTGCAATTTGGTGTCAATCATTCCTCTGAAGGTGATGAGGAGCAAGCTGTTGCCGTTTATAAAAATTGGGGCGCTGAGCCTGTAAGCTTTCGCGCAGCCTTATATGCAGAAACAAAGGCACCTGTCATTCAGCAGGTTATGCTTCAGGCAGGCGAGCAGCAGTCCATGTATTGGAATCATCTATCGCCGGCTTCGTATTATCAGCTGCAAATCGATTCGAATGATGCTTTAGAGATGGACAATATTGCGTATGCGTTTGCCGAATATAGAGAACGCAGGCGTGCGTTATATGTGGGAAAGGATAATTTGTTTCTTGAAAAAGCGCTGTCCTTGGCAAAAGTGGATGTAATCAAAAGCCAACGGGGGGCTGACGGGACGTATTCGTTGCCAAGCGGGAGGGATCAGGATCTTATTATTCTAAACGGAGTCATGGATAGCGAGATTGCCGGAAATGAGTGGGGCAAGATGATTCGTGAGGAGCCTGTGCTTTCCATTCCGCCTGCTGATGATACACAAGGTGCTCTGAACTCAGCCTCTGCAGAACCTCCTTTTCAGTTGACGGACCACCCCGTTACTCGCCTCCTGCAATGGCAGGATGTCCATGTGTCCAAGATAGGACATGCTGTTTTGAACACTTCTTCTACCGACCTAACTTGGGCAAAAGCAATTATTTCAACGCGTAATCAGCCGCTTCTTCTAGCTGGGGAACAAATGGGGGTTTCAAGGCTGTTGTTTGCCTTTTCTCTAGAACAATCGGATCTGCCGCTGCGCGCGGAATTTCCGATTCTTATCCAGAATGCTGTTTCATGGCTGACGAATCAAGCGGGAGGTAATCTGGGACGCAGGACGGCATCAGAGCAATTGGAAATGGCCATATCTCCGGAATCGGTTAAAGCTGAGTGGCAGAGGGTATCATCCCCCGAAATGCATAGACCGGAGGGGCAGCGGCTGTCTGCAACGGATGAAACTAGGAATGCGGGGCAAGTAACAGATGCATCTGAAATTTTGGAAACACGACGATCCTCTAGCCCAAGTAAATCGAAGAATGAACAGCATGCAGGTGTCTCGGCTGTAACGAGTGATGACCGGGCGATGTCAGATTCAGAGGAAGTACATCCTATTGGAAAAACAGTAAATGGACTGTCCTCTGTACAAAAAGTCCCCGCTATACCAGGCTTGTACAAGTTTGTTGAATATGATCGCTCAGGAGCAGTCATCCAATCGAGGTTGCTTGAGTCGATTCTAGACCCACGGGAATCCCGCATTGGGACAACCGTAGATCTGAAGCTAGTTACTGACAGTGAGCATGTAGGCCCAGCGGTAGGAGCTGACAGCCCGTCCCTTCTTACTTCAAGTGATAAGGAGTCAGCATCGAATGCGTCGATGATGACGTGGATCACAGCCTTTATTCTAGCGCTTCTTCTCGTGGAATGGGAGGTGTATAGGCGTGGGTATTAATTGGGAAAGACCTTGGCTGCTGCTGCTTCTTGTGCTTCTACTCTTGTATACATGGTTGGTATGGAAGCGAGCACCTCGCTTATACGGGGTACGTAAATACATTGTCTTCACATTGCGTTTTTTCCTGCTTTTGCTGCTCATATGCTGTCTAGCAGGGACTCAGGTTTTTACTTGGCAGCACAATCGCAGTGTTGTGTTTGCCGTCGATCGATCGGATAGTGTAAAAGCTCAAAGTACACTAGCGAGCTGGATTCAAAGTGCTGCGCAAACAAAAGCCGCCGAAGATGTAACAGGCGTGGTATCCATTGGATTGGATGCGGCGCTGGAGACAGCAGTTTCGAATCGTTCCTTGGAAGACTTCAATTTTACGACAAAGATGAATACTCAATTCAGCAACATTGCGGAAGGCTTGCAGTTGGGGGCCGGGATGCTCCATACAGAGGGAGGCAAACGTATCGTTCTGCTCAGTGACGGGGGAGGAGAATGTAGGCGATATGCTGCGGCAGGGCAACCTCCTGAAGGATCTCGGAGTACCTGTGGATGTCGTTCCGATCCCGCAGCGGGAGCGCAAGGATGCGGCAGTGGAGTCGCTTCAAATACCCGATAAGCTGTTCCAAGCCGAAGGCTATACTGTGGAAGTTAGGATTCGCTCTACATTCACGGGAGGCGCAAAGCTGCGCATCTATGAAGATCATCATGAAATGACCGAACAGGATGTTGAGCTGGAAAAGGGGGAGAACCGCTTTGCTATCAAGACATTGGCCAAGGAGCCCGGTTTTCATTCGTACAAGGCGGAGCTGTATACGGAGGGTGACGAGCTGTCCGTCAATAATACTGACTATGCCTTTAGTCAAGTGGAAGGTCCGCCTAAGGTACTAATTGTGGAGGGAACAGAGGGGAACTCACGCAATATAGAGGCAGCTCTTCAATCCGCGCTGGTTCCTTATGAAACCATTCAACCGGAGCTACTTTCTAATGAGCTAGTCGTTTACGCAGGCTATGACAGCATTGTACTGAACAATGTGCCGGCTACAAGAATTCCTCAGGCGAAAATGGACATGATCGAGCGGGCGGTGCGTGACTACAGTGTCGGACTCGTGATGCTTGGCGGGGAGGACAGCTATGGACTAGGCGGGTATTTTCAAACGCCGATTGAGCGTGCGCTGCCGGTGTATATGGATTTGCGGGGGAAAAGAGAAATTCCTTCCCTCGGGATCGTGCTAGTCATCGATAAATCAGGAAGCATGTCCGGCGATAAAATGAAGTTGGCTCAAGAGGCCGCTTCTCGCACCGTCGATTTGCTAAGGGATAAGGATACGCTTGGCGTACTAGGTTTTGACTCCTCACCGGTATGGTATGTGAAGCCGCAGCAGCTGGCAAATAAAGACGAGATTATCGGTAAAATCAATTCAATTCCGGCTGACGGAGGAACTGAAATTTATTCAGCTGTCGCTGAGGCTTATACACAGTTAAAGAATGTGGACGCACAGCGGAAGCATATCATTCTGCTGACGGACGGGCAATCCTCGACAAATCAGAGCTACCAAGCGCTGGCACAAAGCATGCAGCAGCAAAATGTGACGATGTCAACGGTAGCCATCGGGACAGATGCAGACCAGACCTTGCTCAAGCTGCTAGCTGAGCTAGCAAAGGGCAGATATTACGCTGCTGTGGATGAAACAACGATTCCCGCCATTTTTAGCCGGGAGGCTGTTCTCATCTCAAGAACCTATGTGGTGAATCAGCCATTTGTCCCCTCTTTTACAGGGGGCGCGGAATGGGGCAATCTGTTTGGGAGCGGAGTTCCTGGGCTAAAGGGCTATATAGCAACAACGCCAAAAGAGACGGCAGAGGTTGTCTTATCAAGCGCTGAGCCGGATCCGATTCTGGCAACGTGGCAGTATGGCACTGGAAGATCAGCTGCGTGGACAAGTGATGTGACGGGCGGTTGGTCGTCTGATTGGGTTGCGTGGCAGAGATTTCCTGCCTTTCTTACCGGTTTGATCAAATGGACATTTCCGCAATTCCAGTCTTCCCCGCTTACCTTGACGACGCACGTGTCAGGTAATGAAGCTTCGTTGGAGGCTGAGGTAGGGGACCCTCGTTTCCATGGGGATCTCCAAGCTGTGGCAACCGATGCATCGCTGCAAACGAAGGAACTCAGCTTCATACCGACTGCACCTGGAACTTATTCAACCAGGATGCCTGTGGATAAGTCTGGCGTCTATCTTCTGCAAACCAAGCTGCTTGATACTGATAATGGACATGGAGGCGAGCCGCAGGTTGTCGGCAGCGCAACGACGGGGGTTGTTGTTCCTTATTCCCCTGAGTACCGGATTACAGACGGACAAGGGCTTACGAAGCTGAAGCAGCTGGCAGACTTAACCGGTGGCCGGATGCTGTCTCTGGAGCATCCGGAAGAGGTATTCGCCTTCGAACCCGCAGGGCAGAGGCAAGAGAAGCCCATCAGCGAATGCCTGCTGATGGCAGCACTTGCGCTGCTGCTGCTCGATATCGCAGCGCGCCGCATAAGCTGGCCGTCCGGGCTCCTTCGCCGGACGGCAGCAGCAGCTCGGGCCCGCGCAGCAGGCCCGGCTGTGCCGCCGGGCGCGCGCGATGCCCGCGCGCCCGTGAACCCGCCGCCGACGTGTGCCGTCGTCGGCGATGCCCTGGCGGAGACGCCGCTTGCGCGTCTCCGGGAGCGACAGCAGCTTGCTTCGCGCAAGCTGCATCGCCCTGCGGCGGTGGCGAAGCCCGCCGCCTCCGCGCCAGCGGCGCCGCCTTCGGCGAGCGCGCCGCTGGCGCCTGGGGCCGCTGCTGCGCAGCAGCGGCCTGGAGCCGGGCCGCCGCAGCAGGAGGGCGCGGCGCAGAGCGCTCCACCGGCGGCGGAGCGCTCTGCGCCGCCGGACGCGATGAGCCGCTTGCTGGATGCGAAGCGGCGCAATCGAAGGTGACAGGGAATATTGCCCTGCTCACCTAGCGTTTTGGAAAAAAGTGAGATAAACTATTGTAGACAAGTGTCGAAACAAATCTCACTTATCGCGCTGGAGGAGGGGAAGTCGGATGGCGAGAAACAGCTATTCCATCGGGCTGCTGCTGATTGGCCTGGCAGTCGTACTGATTCTTGGTAAGATCGGCGTCATTCACTTTGTATTTGCATTCTTATGGCCGGTCGTGCTGCTTATACCGGGGCTTTTGTTTCATGTGTTATATTTTAACCGTTCTCTTCCTGCGGGCGTGTTGGTGCCGGGCGGCATCTTAACTACCTATGCCCTGATGTTCTTTTATTGCAATATCTTCGGTTGGCATGCGACGAGTTATTTATGGCCGGGATTTATTCTTGGTGTAGCCATCGGCCTATATGAATTTCATCTGTTCGATCGAAACAGCGACCGCGGAGTGTGGATCGCAGCTATGGTTTTAGGTATAGTAGCAACCATATGTTTTGCCATTACATTATTGGTGAAATTGGGCATCTATGTGATTGCCCTGCTATTGATCGCAGCTGGTGTACTAATCATTTCACGCAAACCGAGATCTTGGTAACAGGTAAATGCTACATAATCAGTTGTTTTGCAGAATTACAAGGCAAATATCTTGCATAATGTCGCTTTATTGCATATAATAAGGTTAAATGTCAAGCGTCGGCGCTTTCGTCCGACGCTTCTTTTTATGAGATCAGAGACGAAAATTAAAGGATAGAGAGGGTTTGACATTCATGCACGCAAGAGAGAAGATCCGCAACATTGCGATTATCGCACACGTTGACCACGGGAAGACGACGCTGGTAGATAAGCTTCTGCAGCAATCCGGTACGTTCCGTGAGAACGAAGCCGTACAGGAAAGAGCGATGGATTCCAACGATTTAGAGAGAGAGCGCGGAATTACAATTTTGGCTAAGAATACGGCCATTAACTATAAGGATTATTTGATTAACATTGTTGATACACCGGGGCATGCCGACTTTGGCGGTGAGGTAGAACGGATCATGAAGATGGTAGACGGTGTACTTCTTGTCGTCGATGCCTTTGAAGGTACGATGCCGCAGACGAAGTTTGTGCTTCGTAAAGCATTAGAATCCAATTTGTCACCTGTTGTCGTTGTAAACAAAATCGACCGTCCAAACGCACGTCCAGCAGAGGTTGTGGATGAGGTCCTGGATCTCTTTATCGAGCTTGGCGCAACGGATGAACAGTTGGATTTCCACGTTGTATACGCTTCGGCGCTTCAAGGAACTTCGAGCTTGGATCCTGATAAGCAAGATGCGAACATGGAAGCTATCTATGAAACGGTTGTCACGCATATTCCTTCTCCTACCGAGGATGTCGAACAGCCGCTGCAATTCCTTGTTACTTTGATGGATTATAACGAGTATCTAGGACGTATTGGTGTTGGCCGTGTGAACCGCGGTAAAATCCGTCAAGGACAAAGTGTTGCGGTGATGACGCGCGAGGGCGGTATGAAGCAGGCAAGAATTGAAAAGCTGTTTGGCTTCTCTGGACTTAAGCGTGTAGAAATCGAGGAAGCGGGCGCTGGCGATATTATTGCGATAGCCGGTATTAAAGACATCAATATCGGAGAAACGATCGCAGATCCTGCCAATCCTGAGGCGCTGCCGGTGCTTAAGATTGATGAGCCGACGCTGCAAATGACATTCCTTGTTAACAACAGCCCATTCGCAGGCCGTGAAGGGAAATGGGTCACTTCCCGCAAGCTTCGTGAGCGTCTGTACAAAGAGCTTGAAACTGATGTGAGCTTGCGCGTAGAAGATACGGATAGCCCGGATGCATTTATCGTATCTGGCCGCGGTGAGCTTCACCTAGGTATTCTGATTGAGAATATGCGCCGTGAAGGTTACGAGCTTCAGGTATCCAAGCCGGAAGTTATCATCCGTGAGATTGACGGACAAAAGATGGAGCCGATTGAGCGTTTGATCATCGACGTTCCGGAAGAAAGCATGGGCTCCGTTATGGAGAGTCTGGGAACACGCAAAGCTGAGATGGTCAATATGATCAATAACGGCAGCGGTAATGTTCGCCTTGAATTCCTTATCCCGGCACGTGGATTAATCGGATATAGAACGTATTTCTTGACGCTGACTCGCGGCTATGGAGTTATGAACCATGCGTTTGACAGCTACGGTCCTTACATGGGGGCTGGAGTTGGCGGACGTCATGAAGGTGTGTTGGTTTCCAGTGAAACGGGCGTATCCACGTTGTACGGAATTCTGTCCGTTGAAGATCGCGGAATCCTGTTCGTACATCCGCAAACAGAGGTTTATGAGGGCATGATCGTTGGCGAGCACACACGTGATAACGATATTATCGTGAACATTTGTAAAGAAAAAGCGGTCAATAATATCCGTTCTGCGAACAAAGAAGAAACGGTGAAAATGAAAACACCTCGCATTTATTCTTTGGAGCAGGCGCTTGAATACTGTAATGATGATGAGTATTGTGAAATTACGCCGAAGTCCGTTCGTTTGCGTAAAAAGATTTTGAATAAATCAGAGCGTGAGCGTGCCGAGAAGCATCGTAAAATGGCTGAAACGAACGTGTAAACATGTCATGAAAAGAGGGAAATGCGGAAAAAGCGCAGCTTTTGCCGGCATTTCCCTTTCCCTATTAGGAATTATTTTATTTTGGAGGTGCGCACGGATGCAGTGGTTGACCGGATGGTTTGGAAACCATATCTACATTACATATCTATTAATCTTTATCTTCATGTCCTACGTTTACAATAAAGTATTCCGTACTCGGAAGCTGCCTGTCCTCAAAACGCTGCTCGTCTATGTACTGATCGCGATCGGCTCGATCATGCTGTTGGTGTTTCAGGTGGCAGGGCTCCCGATTATTCTTAGCTTAGCCGTTGCTGTATTGTTGATGCTTCTTGTTCGTGTGCGTTATTTTGTCGAGAGGCGCACTGGCAAGAGACCTTCTTGATAATCCGCGTGTAAGGAGGGAGCAAATGGTTCAGTACTGGCTTACCCCTGTCAAGCTGAAGGAGCCTGTTACGATCGGGGCAGACCGAATTTGCTGTATACAGCTTGAAGAGTTAGAGGATTTTCGACATAAGGCAAGTTTGCAGCATGCTAGGCTGCTCCCTTTGTTTAAGGCTGATCTGCTGCTCAGTGATGATGAAGATGCATGTGGATCAGAATGGGAGGCACTGAAGCTATCTGAAGAGGGATGTATTGTATTTGATGGTAACCTGTTGACGCTTTCTCACTGTGCCGAGGCATTTCTAGATCGAATGCTGGATACGAAAGTGACGCAAAGCTTGGTTGAAACATTGCTAGAGAACTCATCTGCTGCATCCGTGCAAAGCATCTGGCTGCACAAGTGGTTGGAATGGTTAAACAAAGGGTATGCGGTTATGTTGCTGAGAGAGGACGGGATCTAATGAAGCTGCAAGACGCATTATTTAATTGGCTGCAAATGCACATCGTCGTAGAAGCCAGACCCGATGACCAAGCTGCAAAGGACACGTTGGATTTTTTCGCGGTAGTGCTAAATGAAGACCACGCAGTGAGCGGAATGGAAACGCTTGAAGATACGCTGAAAATCACAATCACCTATGAACAAGAAGGGATTAGTAAACAGCAAGTCTTTGACCGCGAGGCCGCAGAAAAGTTACTCGAGGATATTAATTCCAATCCAAAATATAACCAATAGCGCCTGTTCTGCGACATAACTTTTCCAGTTTGGAGATACAATAGGGTATATCCACCTGAAAAAGCATTCACGCGGAGCAAAAATAGATTTCTAATG
Organism: Paenibacillus hexagrammi; assembly: GCF_021513275.1. Taxonomy (NCBI): domain Bacteria; kingdom Bacillati; phylum Bacillota; class Bacilli; order Caryophanales; family Paenibacillaceae; genus Paenibacillus; species Paenibacillus hexagrammi. The sequence goes on from NZ_CP090978.1 coordinate 1,922,722, forward strand.
GTGGAACACGTAGGTTTCCTTATGATATACTGATATTGTAAGGTTGGTATGCTACTACCTTGTAGGAGGCGCAAACATCATGCCAGAAATGATCTCAACTTTACCGGAGCAGCTATTTGTAGTCCTGCAAAAAGAGAAATTTTTAATTCTGAACACCCTTGATGCAGATTCTGGCTATCCAAGTGTTCATGCAATTTCTTGGGTTTATGCCAAAGACCCTGGAACTTTGCGATTTGCTGTTGATGCACGGTCCCGGATCGTGTCCAATCTTCAGAAGAACCCGCACGTCTCCTTGAGCTTTATCGGGGCTGGCTCTGTCCATGCCATCAACGGGAGTGCGCGCGTAGTAACAGACTCCTTGGAGGATGTTCCTTTCAAGCTGGCTTGTGTCGATGTCGACATTGAGTCGGTTCATGACGCTATGTTTTATGGCGCTCGAATTGTAACTGAACCTGAATATGAGAAAACTTATGACAAGCGGGCTGCTGACAAGCTCGACGGTCAAGTTTTTGATGCGATGAAAAAGCCTAGACATGCTTTGTGCAGTCAGGCTTTTTGTTATCTCATCATGATTTGTCATATTATAGGTTAGGATTTCCGACCTGATTCGCGTCAGTTGGTCTTGGGTTATCTGGGATATTTTCTCTGATATCTCTTGGGAGCTGCGGCATGATCCGTCCCATAATATCAGCCATCTGTTCCGCGAAGCCGGTCACAGGCTTACCGTCTCGAATATTTTGACGAATATTACGCAACCGTTGGTCCAAGTCCATGTCTGCAGTAACGATGGCGTTCACGCCGTAAGGATCTTTTCGAAGTGCCTCAGCGACAGAATACTTGACAGTTCCTACTCTGGAGCGGTCCATATCTTTTTTTAGATTGATTCCGACAACTGCTGTATTGCCGAAAACTACACAATGAGCGCTCTCTACCTGCGGAATACTGGTAGCGATATGCTCTAGTCGATCGGCCACTTCTTTAGAGTTTTTTATTTCTAGCTTCTGCGGAGCGATTTGCTGCACTTTGACTTGATTCTGATTGGCATTCGCAGAAGAATTACCCTGTTTCGGCGCTTGGCTGCAGCCGGCAGCAAGGAAGAGCAGCAGCAATATCAGGCCAGTACGTTTCACCATCATCGACCCTTTCTTTTCCTTGATTCTTGCGTTTAGTTTGTCCTGCCAAGCTTGTTTGTATGTATGAATCTCATTCATATACCACTATGGCACCCTAGAAGCAGGAATAAATTTGATTCGTATGAATCAATGCGCGTTTGTTCCCTATCCAGAGGAATGTATGGATTCGTATGAATCAAAAATTTGATTCCTATCGCACAAGATCTAACGCCAAATCCGGGAGGGAACACACCTATGAAAAAAATTTACGTGCTGGATACAAATGTACTGCTTCAGGACCCTAACGCATTGTTTGCTTTTGATGATAATGAAGTAGTCATACCCGCCGTGGTGTTGGAGGAAATCGATTCGAAGAAACGGAACGCCGACGAAATAGGACGAAATGCAAGACACGTATCCCGATTGCTCGATGGATTACGATCGAAGGGGACGTTGTCCGAAGGCATTACACTTGAACATGGAGGAAGTATTAAGGTTGAGCTGAACCATCGCAGCTTCGCCAAGCTTCAGGAAACATTTGCCGAGCTGACGAATGATAACCGTATTCTTGCGGTTGCACTCAATTATCATTTGGAAGAGCAGGAGAATGACCAGCCGAAGCCTGTGGTTATTGTCACCAAGGACACACTGGTTCGAATTAAAGCTGATGTGCTTGGCTTGACTGCAGAGGATTATTTAACGGATCGAATTGTCGCACAAACAGATATGTACACCGGTTATGTAACTTTACATGTGCATCCGTCCATCATAGATGAGTTTTATACGTACAGATTTTTGAGCACTCAGTCATTAAATCTGGGGTATCCGCTGAATCCTCATGAATATGTTATTCTCAAAGATGAATTAGGTACCTCGAAATCCGCTCTCCTAAAAGTGAATGCGGAAGGGAAGAAGCTGGAGCCGCTCTTCATGAGTAATGATCCTGTATGGGGCATTGCCGCCCGTAACGCTCAACAGCGAATGGCTCTGGAGCTGCTGTTGAATGATGAAATCCCATTGGTCACCCTGACAGGTAAAGCTGGAACGGGTAAAACGCTGCTGACATTAGCGGCAGGACTCATGAAAATTGAAGATGAGCGCAAATATAAAAAGCTGCTGATCGCACGTCCGGTAGTCCCTATGGGTAAAGATATCGGGTACCTGCCTGGCGAAAAAGATGAAAAACTGCGCCCCTGGATGCAGCCGATTTACGACAACCTGGAATTCTTGTTCGATACGAAGAAAACGGGAGACATTGAAAAAATACTAGCTGGTCTGGGAAGCATTCAAGTTGAAGCATTGACTTATATTCGCGGGCGCTCCATACCGGGACAATTTATCATCATTGATGAAGCGCAAAACCTATCCAAGCACGAGGTGAAGACGATCGTTTCTCGTGTGGGTGAAGGCAGTAAAATCGTACTGCTCGGCGATCCTGATCAAATTGACCATCCTTACCTCGATGCCTCTAGCAACGGTCTTACTTATGTCGTAGAACGCTTCAAACAAGAGAATATCAGCGGACATATTACCCTTGAACGCGGAGAACGTTCGCATCTCGCGCAATTGGCTGCTGATCTCCTATAACGTTATTCTCACAAAAAAAGAGAAGCGTGACTCCATAAACTAGGAGCGCGCATCTCTTTTTTATTGTAAAGACTAGCTTACTATAACAAAAATTGAGCCTCACACTTGTAAGCTTTGGCGATTCCGGCTACAAGCTCTTGCAATTGCCGATCGAATGCAAAGATCTCCGTTTGCCCCTCTTCATAGCACGCTAGCAAATGCTCATCGAGCTGAAGCAAGGCCAGTTTCCGCTCTGATTGCGGTGAAATAGCTTCAATTCGAACAAGCTGTGCGAGCTTTTTATACAGGTAAGGATGCTCCGATCGGCTAATAAATCCGTAGTCCTCAAACTGGTCGGTTAGTTCCGCGTGATCCGGCAGGTAAAGGAGCTCCATACGTTCAGTCTTCACGTTATATTGCTCCATCACGCTCAGAACCGACCGCTCCTCCTCGATAGTTGATACGATGAGCATCTCTTTGTCGCGATCGAATAATTGTGTCTTTCCGGCAAGTGCTTTCACAATTTGAGCATAAAATCCTGGAAGCTTGCCTTCCGGAAGATCCATGAGCAGTGCGATTTTGGTTTCCATTATGTATGTCCTCGCTTTTTTAGAAAGAAAGCTTGAGCTTGACGATCACTTTCTTGTCTTTGGTTTCGACGTCAACAACATCGAGGTAATTCACAAGCTTTTTCGGCACAAAGCCAAGTTTGAACTCCTTCATCATATCTTCAATCGTTGTATCGGGGAGCTCAAAGCCGTTAAAATCAATGCGATCAATGATGAAATGAACTTCATTCATACCCACGCCCTGCACAATGGCAAATTGACCTTGAAGCTGCAGGGTCATGCCATCTGTTTTGCCTGATGCCGTAATCCCGTCATCCTTAAATTCGAATGTTAGGTCTTTTAACTGTTCGTTTCTTTGATGCAAATACTGATTGAAATCGTCGTCGCTTATCGTGATCAACGGGTTATTAAGGGAAGATAAGTTCAAATACTTATTATCGGCATTATTTTGCATAATATACTGTGGCAGTTCCGAGAATGCAACAGATAGCTGATTAAAATATTGACGAAACAATGGAAGTCCTTGCGCTTTCCACTGATCGTTCAAGGATTGAATTTGCTGTTGGATGACATTAGCTTGAGCAGTTACAGCCAGTTGTTTGTCCAATTCTTCCTGAAGCTGTACAAGCCGCTGCCGCTGCTGGAGCCATTTTTCTTTGGTCTCTTGCAGCTGTACATGGGATTCCGCCAGCTTGGACTGCAGCTGTTTAAGCTGGTCGTATGAATCCGAGTATGCTGCCAGTGATCGATGATCATTCGAAATAATCATTTGTATATATTCAAACATTCGGATCGCATCGCTTATGGAAGTTACTGAGAATAGCAGGGTCCAAATTGTATCGCGATCACCCATATAATAGGCTCTAAGCACCTTGCCGGCATGCTCCTTCGTAACCTGGACGTGCTGCTTTTGAGCGGCGATATCGGCTTCATTTTGTCCGATTTGATTCGTAATTTGGCCATCTTTTTGATTTAATCGCTCGATTTCGCGATCGACCTCGTAAATGGTTAGCCCTTTTTGCAGCAGTTCCTTCGTATCCTCAGGTTGATGGTTGTCCTCTTCAGCGAAAACAGTTAGGCTCTGCAGATGTGAACTCCATATAAGCAGGGCGGACAAGATGACGATTGCAGGTTTATACCAATATCTCATTTCAGCCGGTTCTCCTCCTATGTACAGATTATCATATTTCTATTAAATGAAGCACAAAAAAATACTTACCCGGGGGAGAGAGGGGCAAGTATTTTTAGTTGATGGTCGTCATTTCTTTGTTTGGTTCTTATTTCTTTGTTTTGTTCAATAGCTTTAAGATATCATCAAAGCTTTTTACATGAGCGGGTGTTTCCTTTGTGAAAGCTGGAGGTTGGTTAATGCCGTCGTAGGTTTGATGAAGAGTAATTTTATTGTCTGTCGCTTTACCGTCCGCAGCAGGAATGGATAGCTGTAAGTCCAATACCTCATCACGAATAAATCCTTGATCATCGATGGCAACGGATAGCTTGCCAGGTGCTTTTACTTGTAAGCCTGATGGCATGGTTTTCAGCTTGTCGGCTTTCTCGGCAGTTAGAAGTCCGTTGTTTTGAAGGGTGCTGACCATGTCTGGCCATTTAGCCTGCAAGGAGGTGTTCAGTTCTTTCTCGTTTTTATCTGTAATATCTACAGTGATGGAACGTGCGCTAGTGCCATCCTTAAGTGTAACAGGCTCCTTAGCTTCCGAGTACCATTTAGGATCAATACTTTGAAACATGCTGGTACCAAGTGTTGTGGTTAATTCGGACGTGTTTTTCAGATTGTCAAGCTTAAGTGGAGAACTGCTATTTTGGCTCATTTGCTGAAGATCTATCGCATAGTACTCATCCGGCGAAGTATTTATAGCTGGTAAGTTAAAATACAATTTGTTATCTTTAATAAGAATTGGAATGGCAATGGGTGATGTTGAGCCCTTAGGTGTAATGTTAATGTCGGTCTCTAGTTGAAGAGGCTCTGCACTGCTTGCTCCTTTCCAATTAATCGTGCACTCACGAAAGAGGCCTAATATTCCGTTGGTTAACGGATTGGGGGAAGCCATCCATGCATCGCTAAGCTCAAGTGCTGCGCTTCCATCAAAGGAATAAGACTTCATCTCTTTTTGTTTCGTTAAGGAAAGCTCAACGGCTTCCTTTATTTTGGTGTTGTCTGTGCAGCCGGTTAATGATGTGAGGCTTAGTGCTGTAATTACCGTTAATGTCATCCATTTGTTTAACATTTCTTAATTATCTCCTTCCGTAAGTCCTTTTCCATTATAAATGTTTGTTCACTATTTGTCTGTATGTAAGTAATGCAAATGTACCACTCGTGTGTCGGGATAGGAGGAATGCGATTGAATACGGATTTAGGGCATACTGAAGTTGTGAAAGCAGTGAAAGCGGCCATAGAGGGCAGCAGTAGGAAGGCTATAGATTTTCGAGCATACATGGAATTATGTCTATATCATGAGCCATTTGGCTATTACAAAAACAAGGATGTAAAGATAGGAAAAGATGGCGATTTCTATACCAGTTCTTCGATAGGAACTATTATGGGGGAGATGCTGGCCGCTTATATCGTACATCAAGTGCGGGGTAATGTTTCGGCTTCAAGAATAATCTCTATTGTAGAATGGGGGGAGGGAACGGCCGAATGGCTTCTCACCTGCTTGAAGAGATGAAACGAATAGCGCCAGATCTTTATGATCAGCTAGTCTACGTTATGATCGAATCCAGCAACTTTCATCGCGGACTGCAGATGGAAGAGCTAGTGCAGCACCGAGATAAGGTTCTTTTTCTTGAAGAATGGGAAGAGAGCCCATCCGTCGATTATATGTTTGTGATCGCCAATGAGCTGTTGGACGCGTTTCCTGTTCATCGCCTCCAATACCTAGACGGTCATTTCCTGCAAAGCTTCATTCGATGGTGTGAAGATAAGCAGTCATTTGAGGAGATATGGCTTCCGGTTCAGGATAAGCGAATATTAGACTTATTAGATGAACAGAAGGTTCAATTAACACAGGGCCAAATCATGGAGCTAAATCTTGACGCTTCCTCTTGGCTTACTGCACTTTATGATAGGATGGGCAACGGGGAATGCATAGTCATCGATTATGGAGATCTTCAGGACGAATTGTTGGCTTCACATCGCCATCAAGGGACTCTTCTCTGCTATAGGAAGCATCAAGCTTCTGGAGATTTCTTGCATGGACTTGGGCAGCAGGATATCACGTCACATGTTAATTTTAGTCAATGCATTCAAGCCGCAGAGAAGGCTGGCTTTCAAGACATTCGGCTCCAAACGCAAAGAGAGTTTCTTGTCCAGCAAGGGATTCTACAAAAATTGCAGGAGCACAACGATCCGAATCCTTTCAGCGATATTTCGAGACGAAACCGGACTATCCGGCAGTTGTTGCTTAGCGATCAAATGAGCGAGCTATTTAAGGTATGGACAGCTCATAAAAAAAACGGTCCGAATGAGTAATCATTCGAACCGCTTTTTTTGTTAAACGCTCATTTTAAAGAAAGACCAGTACGTAAATCCGCCGAAGGAAATAATCATATATCCCCAAAACAGCAGTATGTAAGTACGCTCAGCTAAGCGCATATAGCCTAGAATCACGAAAACGGCTGTTTGGAAAAAGAAAAGCAGAGACATTGGAATCATATCTCCAGCTAAACTCATCAAGGCAATGACCAAAGTCCAAAATCCAAGAACCCGAAACATGCGATCCATCTACGTTATATCCCCCTCTCGTTCCTCGTTGCACTTTTAACTACATCACATTATACCTTTTGATGGAAGCAGTGTAAACCGTCAAACCGTGACGAATTTAAAAACATTTCATCGTCTATGTCTAGTATGGCATTTTGGGCAGATCCAATGTATGAGCCTTAAAAAAAATGGCAATACCATTTAGTATCAAATAGATTCTATGAACTCTAGTATGGGCATAGATATAGTAATAATGGCACGAATCAATGATACCTCTCTTGCGAATTGATTCTCTCTTATTCATTACCGTATAGGCGCGGCAATTAAGAAGCTTGATTCGTCCGGTTACGGTATAGATGCATCTGCACACTACGTTAGGAGGATTGACCTTATGTCAGCAATCAGACAAGATGCTTGGAGCGATGAAGACGATTTGATTTTGGCGGAGGTAACACTTCGTCACATTCGGGAAGGAAGTACGCAGCTATCCGCATTCGAGGAAGTGGGCGAGCGGATCGGCCGGACAGCGGCTGCGTGCGGATTCAGATGGAATAGCTTCGTCCGAAAGAAATATGAAGCAGCCATTCAAATAGCGAAGGCACAAAGACAAAAACGTACACAGCTTAAAAAACATGCAGCAGTAAGCAGTATTTCAAGTCCTACGATTGCCATGCTGGATCCACATGACTTGCCGACTGTCTCCAGTAAAGCGGAAATCACGGAAGAAACACTTTCGATCGACGCTGTAATTCGCTTTCTTAGACAATGGAAAAGTACGTATCAGGATATGAATCGCCATATTAAAAATTTAGAAAAAGAGCTTCAGGATAAAGAGGAAGAAATGGAGCGTCTAAGCAGAGAAAATGATAAACTGAACAAGCAAGTGAATGAAGTGGCAACGGATTACCGCGTTGTCAATGACGATTACAAAGCTCTCATTCAAATCATGGATCGTGCTCGTAAGATGGCGTTCCTCGTAGAAGAGGAAGAAGAAGATAAGCCGCGGTTCAAGATGGACGCGAATGGAAACTTGGAAAGAGTCGAGTAAGAAAGGATCCTAATTCTTGTTGAGATGTAACTGTGAAGCTCTAACTACTGGCAGATGCCATTGGTTAGGGCTTTTTTCTCGTCCTAATTATGTGGGTTCCCGGTTTAGCAATTGACTCAGCTTCCAAGCCAATGCTCCACTTTGTGGGGTTATTTTATTATAATAGGACCATAGAAGAAGCTCGGAGGATAACGACAATGAAGATAAGAGTGATTGGAGCCGGTGCGCTTGGCATGTTGTTTGCAGCGGGCCTAGCTGAGTTCTGTGAGGAAATCGTTGTAATGACTCGTACAGATGAGCAAGCGGATGCTCTTCGTAAGCAAGGTATTCGGCTCGACGGTCACTACCTAAAGGGAAAACGGAACCTTACATTTGTTTCATTTGAAAATGAGGTGGAGCAAGATGCCCCTATCAAGGATTGCGATTACGTATTGATGATGGTAAAACAATATGCGCTTGATGACGACCTACTACAGTATCTAGGCAAACAATTGCCTCCTGATGCCGTTGTTGTATGCTTTCAGAACGGGATCGGTCATAGAGAAAAATTGGAGCATGTCGTTGGAGCGGATAGAGTGCTCTTGGCCGTTACTACAGAGGCAGGAAAAAAGAGGGCTTGAACGAGGTGCTTCACACCGGACGCGGCTTGACTCGTATAGGTAACGCACGGCCGGAAAACGGACAAAATCTGCTTGTCAGGCAAAAAGTGCTGGTAAACCTGTTTAACCAAGCAGGATTTCAGACAATTTTGTCGAAAGACATCCTAACACAGGTGTGGAATAAGTTCATCATGAACTGTGTCATTAATCCGCTCACAGCTGTAATGAAGGTTCGGAATGGGGATTTGCTGGACTCCGAGTGGTCCATTTCACTTATGCGAGAACTATATATCGAGGGAGCTGCTGTTGCCAAGGCAAACGGGACGCCGATCGATGAACAGCTGTGGGAGACGCTGCTGCAAGTATGCAGATCAACTTCTTTAAATCATTCTTCTATGCTACAAGATATAATGAACTCCAAGAGAACGGAGATTGACAGCTTGAACGGCAGTTTGCTTCGAATTGCAGAGCAGTGGCAGATCAGTATTCCTACCCATCGGACCATTCACAGGCTTGTAAAAGCTCTTGAATAAGAGGTGATCGAACAATGAGTACTCTGACTGACGTGTTGTCGAAAATATACGCGTTATTCGCGATTGCACCGTTTTTGACGTTTGTTGTCATCTGGTTTGTCGTGTATTTTATTATGAAGGATAAGAAAAAAACAACAAGACTGACGATGGATATTACGACTTGTTTCCTTATCGGTTCCGTAGCCTTCATGTGGAATCAACTCTTTCAGACTTCCTTTGGTTTTTGGCTCATTATGCTCGTGCTGCTGATTGCATTCGGAACAATTGGAGGCTATCAAACCCGCTTAAAAGGGAAAACGGATCTGCTTAAGGTTAGTAGAGTGGTTTGGAGATTTGGATTTTTAGGGCTATCCATGCTGTACATACTGTTGTTTCTTCTGAATATAGGGAAGAACTATATATATGTAACTTAATCATGATAAAGAGAATGAAGGGAAGACGAATATATGGTTCATAATTTAATCGAGGATCTGGTTCAGCAATGCTTGAAGGAACTTCAACAGACGCAAGCTCAATTGAAGGAATGTGATGATAGACTGCTTGATGATATTATGGCTATCACGCTTAACAGGATTCCGCCCAAGTATGTGGCTTCGAATCAAGGCGAAATGTTCGTGAAAACACAATTGCGCCAAATGGTACCGGATGTATACAGAGAACTGTCCTATGCCATTGATAAGGTGCTGAGCGGGGATCGCAAAAGTGATTTTTAATAAGGTGTTTTAGGTGAGGTTGTAAATTGTTTGTAATATTTTTTTGAGAATTGTAGAAAATAACATTGAATTTCGTGTAGATTTTATTAACCAATGGTTGTATAATTAAAAACCGTGAAGCTCTTTTTTTGATTATTAATTTAACATTGGTAAATAAAGTGGTGAATCAAATTGATTTTCGCCATCATTTATTGCGTATACTCTAGTAAATTTTTTTACCAGAGATTTATGTTAGATTTGTTCGGGTAGAAATAGAGATTCACTATATTTTTGGGATAAAGGTGTAAGGTTAATGTAACAGATAATAACATATCACCTGACCATAAATAGATATACATAATTTTAAAGGAGGAGTTTTATGAAAGCGAAAAAGTGGGTTACCACAGCGGTTGCACTTAGTTTGGTAGGTAGCGTTGCTATCGGTTGTACAAAAAAAGAAGAAGCTCCGGCTGCATCCCCAGGAAGCGAAGCTGCAGGCACACCGGCTGCTAGTCAAGAATTGAAGCTGTCCGTCGTTGCAGATCCACCTGTACTAGATAGCTCCAAAGGTACAGCGGAAGCAGCGTTTACAATCATCAATGCCTTCAACGAAGGTTTGTATCGTACAGATAAAGACGGCAAGCCGGTTCCGGGTCTTGCGAAGGATTTCCCTAAAATTTCTGCTGACGGTCTGACTTACACGTTTGACCTTCGCGATAATGCTGTATGGTCGGATGGACAACCGGTTAAAGCTCAAGATTTCGTTTACTCCTTCAAAAGAACGCTGAATCCAACAACAGCAGCTCAATACAGCTTCATGGTTGCTTGGATTAAAGGGCGGCGAAGAAGTCACGAAAGCCAAGACGGATGCAGAGATTAAAGCTGCACTGGATAATCTAGGCGTAAAAGCTATTAGTGATAAGCAGCTTGAGATTACGCTGTCCAAGCCTATCGCATTCTTTACACAGCTTCTATCCTTCCCGGTATTCTTCCCGCAAAGAGAAGACTTCGTAACTTCCCAAGGCGACAAGTACGGTGCGGAAGCAACGAACGTAATCGGCGCTGGACCTTTCAAATTGACTAAGTGGGATCATGACCAGACTCTGGTGCTTGAGAAGAACGACAAGTACTGGGATGCTGCTAATGTAAAGATCACTAAAGCAACGATTAATGTTGTGAAAGATACAAACACAGGCTTGAACCTATATGAGTCGAAGGCAGTCGATTTTGCGAAAATCAACGGTGAGCAATCTCAATTGTATAAAGGAAAACCTGATCTTATTTTGAAGAAAGAGCTTACGAACTCTTACTTGCAGTTCCAAGAAAAGAAAGTTCCGGCTCTTGCTAACAAGAAGATCCGTATGGCTCTAGGAATGGCGATCGATCGTCAAGCATTCGTTGATACTGTTCTGATGGATGGTTCTATTGCTTCGAACGGTTTGATTCCTGAAGGTACTTCCGATGGAGCAGGCGGCGAATTCCGTAAAACAGCTGGCGAAACTCAATATAAATTTGATCCGGAACAAGCAAAAAAATTGCTTGCAGAAGGATTGCAAGAAGTTGGTCTGACAGAACTGCCTAAATTGAAGCTTCTTTCCGATGATACGGATGTTGCGAAAAAATCCGATGAGTTCATTCTTGCTCAATGGAAGCAAAATCTTGGCTACGAAGCAGAAGCTAACCCTGTTCCGCATAAATTACGTATCGAAAACTCTTCGAAGCATGACTTCGACATCGTTCTTTCCCTATGGGGAGCGGATTACAACGATCCGATGACATTCTTGGATATGTGGGTAACTGGCGGAGAGTTTGACGAAGGCGACTATAGCAATGCTGAATACGATAAAAACGTAAAAGCGGCTCAAACGGAAACTGATCCAGCTAAGCGCGCTCAATTCATGGTTGCTGCTGAGAAAATACTGATGGAAGATCCGGGTGTTGCTCCGATCTACTTCCGTGCTCGTCCATACGTGAAGAGAGATAGCATTCAAGGAATGTTCTTGCCGGCATACGGTACAGAGTTTGAGTTGAAATGGGCAAGTGTGAAATAAGAAGATAGGTTGAAGGGGTCGTTCGCACCTGGTGAGGATGGCCCCTTCTGAATTTTTATCCCAAGGAGGGGCAATATGTTTAAGTTTATTCTTCGCCGTCTCTTGTACGCACTTATTACGTTATGGCTGATTGCTAGCTTTACGTTCGTACTTATGAAAAACTTGCCGGGGGATCCGTTAGGCGAAGGCTCTGAAAAAATCCCGAAAGCAACAAGGGAGATGCTGCTCAAGCAATATGGCTTAGATAAACCGATGTGGGAGCAGTATGTGACATTTTTAAAAAATCTGCTTCATGGTGATCTTGGATTTTCTTTCCAATTCCCAGCTCAGACGGTTACGGATATTATTAAGCAAGCATTCCCAGCGTCGTTGGAACTTGGTGTTTACTCCATTGTTATTGCCATTGTTGTAGGTCTAACTCTGGGTGTCATCGCAGCGTTGAAGCATAACAAGCTTGGGGATTATACAGCCATGTTTATCGCTATTTTAGGCGTATCCATTCCATCTTTCGTACTTGGACCGCTGCTCTCTTATTATGTAGGGGTTAAATTGGGATGGCTTCCAGCTGCTCTATGGGATGGACCTTTAAACCGGATCATGCCTTCGGTAGCACTCGCATTTGGTACGATTGCTATTTTGGCTAGATTGATGCGTACTTCCATGCTTGATGTATTAAATCAAGATTATATTAAGACAGCTAAAGCCAAAGGTTTGTCCAGTCTTGCGGTGATCGGCAAGCATACGATTAGAAATGCGATTTTGCCGGTTGTAACCATCTTGGGACCAATTTTTGTAAACGTAATCACAGGTACGCTTGTTGTTGAGCAAGTGTTTGCAGTTCCTGGTCTTGGAAAGCATTTTGTAACTTCCGTTTATTCAAATGACTATACCATGATTTCTGGTTTGACCATTTTTTATTCGGCAATTCTGATTATCGTAATTTTGATTACCGATATTCTTTATGGTTTCATTGACCCTCGCATTCGTATTGGGAAAGGTGGGAAATAAGCCGTGGAACAAACAACCCACAAGAAAGACATCGAAGGCAGATTTGCTCCTGTTTCACTTACTGAGTTGAAAAGCGAGGCCATCGTCCGGCCGTCATTGAATTACTGGCAGGATGCATGGAGACGACTTAAGAAAAACAGACTGGCAATGGCTGGCTTAATTATACTAGTTTTACTTGTAGTGATTTCAATTCTTGCACCGTTTCTGTCGCATTATGATTACCAAACTCAGGTATTGAAGGATAAGAGCTTGAAGCCGTCCGCCGCTCACTGGATGGGAACAGATGCGTTTGGACGCGACATTTGGACGCGGGTCTGGTGGGGTACTCGAATCTCATTATTTATCGGGATAGCAGCTGCGCTCATTGACTTGGTAGTTGGTGTGCTGTACGGCGGCATTTCTGCCTATTACGGCGGTAAAATTGATGACGCTATGCAGCGAATCATTGAGATCGTTTGGTCGATTCCATTCCTTTTGATCGCGATTTTGATGATCATGGTCATTGGACCCGGTATACCTACCATCATTCTAGCTTATTCCATAACAGGCTGGGTTCCGATGGCGAGACTTGTCCGCGGGCAAATGCTGATTATGAAAGAGCAAGAGTTCGTCATGGCTTCCCGTACTTTGGGTGCAAGTCCATGGAGAATCATTCTTCGCCATCTCATTCCGAATGCGCTAGGAATCATTATCATTCAAATTACATTCGTTGTACCGAATGCAATTTTTGTTGAGGCTTTTCTGAGCTTCATTGGATTGGGTATTCGCCCGCCAATGGCTTCATTGGGTAACTTGCTGCAGGATGGGGCCAATTCTATGAGACTGTACCCATACCGACTTATTTATCCTGGTATTATATTCAGTTTGGTTTTGATGAGTTTTAACTTGCTTGGCGATGGCTTGCGCGATGCGCTTGATCCAAAGATGCGCAAGTAATAAGGGGTGAATCGTGATGAACAAGGGCGATAGATTGCTTGATGTTAAAGATCTTAAGGTTTCCTTCCGTACTTATGCGGGTGAAGTGCAAGCCGTACGCGGCGTAACCTTTCATTTAAATAAAGGCGAGGTCTTGGCGATCGTTGGTGAATCCGGCTGCGGGAAATCCGTAACCGCTCAAACCTTGATGCGTTTAATTCCTACTCCGCCTAGTTATATAAAGAGTGGTTCTATCCTATTCGAAGGTAAAACGGATATTGTTAAACTGTCTAACCGACAGATGGAGAAGATTCGTGGTTCCGAGATGGGGATGATTTTCCAGGATCCGATGACATCGTTGAATCCGACGATGAAGATTGGCGAACAAATTACAGAAGGATTGATCAAGCATCGCGGCTTGAAAAAGAAGGCGGCCGTACAGAAAGCGATTGAGCTGTTAAAGTTGGTAGGAATCAATAGTCCGGAAGGGCGGATACATCAGTATCCGCATGAGCTGTCCGGCGGTATGCGTCAGCGTGTCATGATCGCGATCGCTTTGGCTTGCTCGCCGAAGCTGCTGATTGCAGATGAACCGACTACGGCACTCGATGTGACGATTCAAGCGCAAATCATCGACTTGATGAAGTCCATTTCCGAAAAAACGGAATCTTCTATTATTGTTATCACGCATGATCTTGGTGTTGTCGCAGATATGGCGCAGCGAGTCGTGGTTATGTATGCCGGTAAAATTGTCGAACAGGGAACTGTAGATGAAATTTTCTACGACCCTCAGCATCCGTATACGTGGGGACTTCTTCGCTCTGTTCCTCGTCTGGATACAAATAGTGACGAAGAGTTGATCCCTATTCCAGGGACTCCTCCGGATTTGTTCGCTCCTCCTAAGGGGTGTGCATTTGCGGCAAGATGTCCATACGCCATGAAGGCTTGCTTGGAAGAGGATCCTGAGCACACTCCGCTTTCGGAGACGCACAGCGCGGCTTGCTGGCTTCTGCATCCAGATGCACCAAAGGTTGAGCGTCCTGTTCAGATAGGAGGTCACCAGCATGTCTAAACAACCCATTTTACAGATTCGCAATATGAAAAAGCATTTCCAGGTTGGAGGCGGCCGTGTACTAAAGGCTGTTGATAATTTCTCCATTGAAATATACCGCGGTGAAACGTTTGGTCTTGTTGGGGAGTCGGGTTGCGGGAAGTCTACAGCCGGCAGAACCATCATTAATTTGTATGATGTTACGGAAGGCGAAGTCATCTTTAACGGTGAGAATGTTCACAAGCTGAAAGGGAAAAAACTGCGGGAATTTAACCGGAATATGCAGATGGTGTTCCAAGATCCCTATGCTTCCCTTAATCCTAGAATGACAGTTGGGAATATTATTGCGGAAGGCATTGATATCCATGGTCTCTATTCGGGAACGAAGCGTAGAGAACGAGTGATTGAACTGCTAAAAGCTGTCGGCTTGAATGAAGAGCATGCCAACCGATTCCCGCATGAATTCTCCGGCGGTCAGCGTCAGCGGATCGGTATCGCGCGTGCGCTGGCAATTGAGCCGCAATTTATTATTGCCGATGAGCCGATTTCAGCATTGGACGTGTCTGTTCAAGCGCAGGTTGTTAACTTGTTCAAAAGACTACAAAAAGAGCATGGTCTTACCTATTTGTTCATTGCCCATGACCTTGCGATGGTTAAGCATATATCCGATCGGATCGGTGTCATGTATTTGGGTAATCTTAGTTGAGGTCACGACCTCCGATGATTTATATGCGAAGCCGCTCCATCCTTATACACAATCGCTGCTTTCCGCGATTCCGATTCCGGACCCGGAAGTAGAGCGAACACGTGAGCGCATTATCTTGGAAGGCGACGTTCCAAGTCCGTTGAATCCGCCGAGCGGATGCCCGTTCCGGACACGCTGTCCGCAAGCGATGCCGCAATGCGCGGCTTCGATGCCGCCTGTCAAAGAGGTTGAACCGGGTCACCTGGTAGCTTGCCATTTGTATTAAGAGTAAACTGACCGCTCCGATTGGAGCGGTTTTTCTCTGTATTAAATGTAATTGAATAAAATACAGTTTTGACTTCATCACAAGCAGGGGTGTACAATTGCATTACGGAAAGGGGATAACGGTATGCAGATGGAAGCTTTTCATTGGAAAAAAAATCAGGCGCTTGCCGAGGACTATATACAAGATTCAGGCACGGCGAATCATTTATTTCATTTTCATTATAAACGGACTGAGGATTGGTTGACCCGTGCTGCTTGGGTTACGGAACAATCCTCAGCTCTTCGTGCGGACCGGCATCAATTAGCAGCCGTGCTAACCTCTTATAACGAGAGAATCGGGAATACGCAGCAAGCGCTGCAAAAGATACAGGATTTATCGAAGTCTGAATCATTGGTTGTTGTAGGCGGTCAGCAAGCAGGTCTATTTGGAGGACCGCTGCTTGTGCTGTATAAAGCAATTACGATTATTCAATTGGCTCGCGAATGGAGCGGTAAACTGAGCCGTCCGATAGTTCCTGTCTTTTGGATCGCCGGAGAAGATCATGACTTTGATGAGGTAAATCATATCTATTCACTCACAAGCGCCCAGACCGTCGAGAAAATCAAGGTAGAACATCCGACAGGCCAACGAACCTCTATTAGTAGATTGCCTTTGAAGGAGCATGTATGGATAGCTGCGCTGCAGGCTTTAGAGGATTCGCTGATAGATACCGAATTCAAAGCGGAGCTGCTGGCTAAGTTGAAGAACGCGGCACTACCTTCCTCCACATTGTCCGATGCTTTCGCCAGATGGATGGCGTGGTTATTTGGCGAATACGGGCTTGTTCTGCTTGATGCAGATGACCCACCTCTGAGAGGTGTCGAATCAGCCATGTTCGAGCAGTTGATCGCTCGCAATGAAGCTTTAAGCGATGCACTCATGCAAGGACGGAAGCGGGTACGTGAATGCGGATATGAGCCGCAAGCAGATATTACAGAGAATGGCGCGAATCTATTTGTTTTTGAAAAAGGGGGCCGGCTGCTTCTGCAGCGGGAGGATGGACTTTTTACGGATAAAAAGAAATCAGTCTCCTATTCTCGCGAGCAGCTGCTTGATATATCGGTTACGCATCCGCAGCGGCTTAGCAATAACGTGATGACCCGGCCGCTCATGCAGGAATATCTGTTTCCTGTGCTGGCAACGGTGCTGGGTCCCGGGGAAATAGCGTATTGGGGGCTGACAGCAAGTGCCTTTGAAATGTTTGGGATGAAGCTTCCGATTGTGGCGCCGCGGTTGGAGTTTACTTTGATCGAAGGAACCGTACATAAACATATGGTCAGATACGATCTGAGCTTTGACGACGTGCTGAACCGGTTTGAAGAGAAGAAGCAGTCTTGGCTGAGCAAGCAGGATACGATGCGTCTTGGGGAAAGATTTGAAGTGGTGAAGGAAGAGTTCAAAGCGAGCTACGGACCCTTGGTAGACTCTTTGGCTGCTATTAATGCTGGTGTGAAACTGCTCGGAGAATCGAATCTGGCCAAAATTCTGAATCAGATCGAATATCTCGAACAAAAAGCTGCAGACGGCCACAAGGCGCAATTCGAATCTACACTGCGTCACCTTGACCGCATTCAGCTTACGATCAGGCCGTTAGCCAAGCCGCAGGAAAGAGTGTATAATGGTTGTGCCTATATGAATCGATACGGGAATGGTTGGTTGAAGCAATTAGTCGAAACTCCCATACCGGTAGATGGACAACATCGCATTTATTATTTGTAAAATACAGGAGGATGTTAGGATGAATTCAGTAGAGAAGAGCATTGTAACTGATATCAAGCTCGCTCCGGAAGGTCACTTGAAGATCGACTGGGTGAAGGCTCATATGCCGGTTTTAAACCGTATTCGTGAGCAATTTGAGAAGGAGCAGCCGTTCAAAGGCTTGAAAGTGACGATCTCCTTGCACTTGGAAGCGAAAACAGCTTACCTGGCCAAAGTCGTTCAAGCGGGCGGCGCCGAGGTGACAATTACAGGCAGTAATCCTCTATCTACTCAGGATGATGTCTGTGCAGCATTGGCAGAAGACGGAATCACCGTATTTGCCAAGTACAATCCAAGTCCAGAAGAATACAAATCACTTTTGATCAAATCGTTAGAGTCCAAGCCGGACCTTATTATCGACGACGGTGGAGATCTAGTGACGATTCTGCACTCCGAGCGTAAGGACCTTCTTGAGAATGTAAGAGGCGGAGCGGAAGAGACAACAACCGGCATTCTGCGTTTGAAAGCTATGGAAAAAGAAGGCGAGCTGCAATTCCCGATGCTTGCGGTGAACGACGCTTTTTGTAAATATTTGTTCGATAACCGTTATGGAACGGGTCAATCCGTTTGGGACGGCATCAACAGAACGACAAACCTAGTTGTAGCAGGAAAAACCGTTGTAGTTGTCGGTTACGGATGGTGCGGCAAAGGTGTTGCTATGCGTGCTAAAGGACTTGGTGCCAATGTCATTGTTACGGAAATAGATGCAATCAAAGCGGTTGAGGCTTACATGGACGGCTTTGCCGTTATGCCGATGGTCGAAGCTGCCAAGCAAGGCGATTTCTTCGTAACGGTTACTGGAAACCGTGATGTGATCCGCGGTGAACACTACAAAGTCATGAAAGACGGGGCTATCTTATCCAACGCAGGGCACTTTGATGTGGAAGTGAACAAACCGGAGCTGGAAGCGCAATCCGTCTCTAAGCGTACGGTACGCCGTAACATTGAAGAGTATGAATTGACAGATGGTCGTAAAATTTATGTCTTGGCGGAAGGACGCTTGGTTAACCTTGCAGCTGGTGATGGCCACCCTGCAGAAATCATGGATATGACCTTCGCGCTGCAAGCGATGTCTTTGAAATATGTGAACGAACAGTATAACAATATCGGCAGCAAAGTTGTTAACGTGCCTTACGAACTGGATGAACAGGTTGCAAGATATAAGCTTGAATCCTTGGGCACAAGCATTGATTCTTTGACGGAAGAACAAAAATCGTACTTGGATAGCTGGGCGGAGCATTAATCCGATACATAGAGCCGGAGTGGACAACGTGTCCCTCCGGCTTTCTTTTTTATCGCTTAGTTTAGAGTGTATCATTGAGGTGTACTTTCAAAGAGCTGCTTGATGAGGTCTGTAAATGCTTTGTTGTCCAAATAGTAATGTCCGTGGATGGAATTCGTAAGAAATGAGAGCTTTGATTCTTTGTGTTCATACAATGTGACGCTGTACTGAAACCCCGTGCGGCCTTCTTGATTCGGATCCGGTTGTAATTCTAGTTCGCTTACAGCGTCTATCCAGGCGTGAATCATTTTTTGATTCGTATAGCTTTTTAATTCGCCTGTTGATCCGCTCCGGATGTCAATTTGATCGACATTCTGGATGTCGCCTGGGTACAGCTGCTTTAACGTTATTGGTTGTAAAGGTTCTGAGTCTACGGTATTGCTTTTGCATCCTATTAAAAGCGTGATCATAACAACAAGAATGGCGAGAAGCATCATTGTAGATCGCATCGGCCACCTCCTTCTCCCCATATAACGGGTGTTCATCATCGAAAGTTGCTGAATTTGAAATCGTGCAACTTTTTCGATCTTTTTCCGTTTAGAGGTTGAACGACCTATTAATGGAAAAGAGGGGTTGATGAGAATGCGCATTCAAACAGAAAGAGAAACCGTCGCATTATGGTGTCACAAAGGTACTGGGTGGAAAAGAAGGATGAGCGGGTTATGCTTAACGACACTGTTGGTAGCTGCCATCTTAAGCGGCTGTGGCTCTTCAGGAGAGAACAGTACAGCAAAATCCGCGGGCGCGCCTAAAGCGGAAGCGCAATCTGCTTCGGCTGCTGCAGAACCTGCAAAGGTTACGGGGCAAAGTCAACAAATGGGGGACAGGAGTCCGTTGGCATCAGCAGAGGATAAAGCACTGGCATCGACTTCATCAGAGAGCAACACCACTACGAGTCCATCACAGACGTCTGTTGTGCCGGCCGCGCAAAATGAAGGGGAAGAAGGCTTTAACCGGAAACTGATCTATCATGCAAATCTGGTCATGCCTGTGACAGACTATGTTCAGTCAGAGACCAAGCTCAGGGATCTAGTGGCTTTAAGCGGTGGGTACATTTTACAATTCTCCGAGAATGCAGGCACTTCAGAACGAGGGGGGACATTTACGATCAAAGTTCCGGCCAAGGGTTTTGTCTCCCTATTGGACGGTCTAGAGTCCATAAGTCCCTCTCTCCAGCGGAACGTGCAAGGACAGGACGTTACAGAAGAGTATGTGGATTTGGAGTCCCGTTTAAAAGCCAAACAGATGGTGGAGACTAGGTTGCTTAGTTTCATGGAGAAAGCGTCCAAGACGGATGACTTGCTTGCGTTTTCCAACGAGCTATCGAAGGTTCAGGAGGAAATCGAGCAAATAAAAGGACGAATGCGGTATTTGGATCAAAATGTCGCTTATTCCACCATCGAGCTCCGCATGTATCAACAAACAGGCAATAAGCCGCTGCTTTCGGATCCTAATGAGTTGTCGTTAAGCGAGAGGATCGGGAAAGCGTGGTATTCCAGTTTGAATATTTTGGCGGCAGTCCTGCAAGGGATCTTAATTTTCCTAGCGGCCGCACTGCCAGTGGTTGTCATTCTAGCAGTCATTCTGCTGCCCATATGGTGGAACCGGAGACGAAAAAAACGTCAGCTTGCCAGCATAAGAAGTGAGATCAAAGAACAAAATGCCGCTAAACTGCATGAATCGGAAGAAAATGAGTCCAAGTAGAACCAAAATGATATGAAAAATATGAAAAAATTTTCAGAAATCCTGTTCTTGGAGCAGGATTTTTTGTTTGTTTGGCGAAATATTCTATAAAAGTGGTGGAAAGTGGTACAAAGTGGAGGGAAAGGGGGGCGCCATGCTATGTTCATGGGGGAATACCAACATAGCATAGACGAAAAAGGCCGAATGATCATACCGGCCAAATTTCGCGAGGCGCTCGGCGAGTCCTTTGTCATCACCCGCGGCTTGGATCAATGTTTGTTCGTGTATCCGAGAAGCGAATGGATCGTGCTGGAGCAGAAGCTCAAAGCACTTCCACTCATGAAATCGGATGCAAGAGCGTTTACAAGGTTTTTCTTTTCAGGTGCTACGGAATGTGATCTTGACAAGCAAGGCAGGGCTAACATCCCAAGTAATCTGATTGAGCATGCAAAGCTTGAAAAGGATTGTGTCGTGATTGGTGTATCCAATCGTGTTGAGATTTGGAGCAAGCAAATGTGGGAAAGCTATTCCAATGAGTCGGAGCAGTCGTTTAATGAAATTGCAGAGAAGCTCGTAGACTTTAATTTTGATCTATAAAAGAGTGTAAGCATACGATTTTTTGAGTCAACACGCTAGGAGGACAACAAGTGTTTCATCATGTGACAGTACTTAAGGAAGAGTCGGTAGAAGGATTACATATAAAACCCGATGGTATTTACGTAGATTGCACGATGGGCGGAGCGGGGCACAGCTCTCTGATTGCTTCGCAATTAGGCCCAAACGGGCTTCTGATTGCCTTCGATCAAGATGACATTGCCTTGAACAATGCCAAGACAGTCCTGGCTCCCTACTTGGATCGCGTGCAGATCGTAAAGAGTAATTTTCGGTATCTGGAGCAGGTGCTCAGAACCATTCCCCAAGCTATGAAAGACGGGCGGCCGCAAGTAGACGGAATCCTCTTCGATCTTGGCGTATCATCTCCTCAATTGGATGAAGCAGAACGTGGCTTTAGCTATCATCAAGACGCTGAACTGGATATGAGGATGGATCGAACGAGTGAGCTCACCGCGAAGGTGATCATCAACGAGTGGCCGGAAGAACGCATAGCAAAGATTCTGTTTGAGTATGGTGAAGAGAAATTCTCCCGCCGCATTGCTGCAGGCATTGCCAAAGCAAGAGCTGACCACACCATCGAAACAACCGGTGAACTTGTTGAATTAATCAAAGAGGGCATCCCTGCAGCCGCTAGAAGGACCGGCGGACATCCGGCGAAAAGGAGCTTTCAAGCGCTTCGCATTGCCGTGAATGACGAGTTAGGAGCCTTCGAAGATGCGCTCGAGCAATCCATTCGCTGCTTGGCACCGCAAGGGAGAGTAGCAGTCATTACCTTTCACTCACTGGAAGATCGAATTTGCAAGCAAACCTTTCATAAATACATTGAAAAATGCACGTGTCCGCCTGACTTCCCGCTATGCGTTTGCGGAAACAAAGGCATTGTAAAGCTGGTCAATCGTAAGCCGATTGTGCCCGGGGATCAAGAACTGGAACATAATCAGCGAGCAAGATCCGCCAAGTTAAGAATAGCAGAGAAACTATAAATATAAAGGGGGAACATGATAGATGCCTTCCTATATTCAAGGGAATTTAGCCCTGGACCAAAAACGCCCACGTCAAGAGACTAAAGTGAAGATGAAGGAAACGACAAAAATCGTGTACCGCAGCAAATCTTTGCCCGTACAGGAGAAAATGTTGTATCTATTTACGGTTGTGCTTTGTGTGATTGTTGCCGGAGTCATTGTATGGCGTTACGCGGCGATTTACCAAATGAATGCAAGCATTCTTCAGATGCAAAAGCAGGTTCGCCAGATTGAAGCGGAAAACAGTGCTTTAAAGCAGCAGTCCGAGGCGCTGCAAAGTCCTGACCGTTTAAAGAAGGAAGCAGAGCGTCTCGGGTTGAAACCTCAAGAGGAGTGGATGAAATCACATACGGCGACCGCTGCTGCAAAGCCAAAAACATCCACGGATAAGAAGACGAAAGTAGCCTTTAATCCTTAACAGGGCAGGAGTTTGATCATGACTAAAAAAATTAAAATGCGCTCATTACTGATCGGAGGGTTCTTCACCCTTCTTTTTGTTGTGCTTATCGCAAAGGTCTATTGGATTCAAGTAGTAGAAGCGTCTTGGTTGACAAGCAAGGCGAAAGAATTGTGGGAGGAAGATAAAGTTCTTGCTCCCGTCAGAGGTTCGATCCTGGACAGGAACGATAAGGTGCTCGCCGTAGACGCGACCGCGTACACCGTTTCTTTGAATCCTGAAATTATTAATTCCTATCATGATTTAGAAGACATAACGCAAGGACTTGCTGATATTTTAAAAGATTCCGATGAAACAAGAGACGAGCTAGAAGCCAAAATCCGAGAAAAAGGCACCAAAAAGCGGAATGACGGCACATTTTTAGTCAACGTTGAGATTAAAAACGAAGGCTGGAAGATCAGCAAGGACAAGGCCGATCAGGTCAAGGAATTAATCGCCTCTATACAGAATAAGTTGGATGTGAAATCCAAGGAAAATATAGGGATTTATATTTCTGAAGATAAGAAAAGGTACTATCCCGGTGAAACTCTCGCCTCGCACATACTTGGTTATACCAACAAAGAAGGCAAAGCTGCTTTAGGATTGGAACTCTCCATGGATGATATTCTTAAAGGTGTGCCGGGGATGATGAATTATGAGACAGACGCCAAAGGGGTAGAGCTGCCTGATGCCAAAGTTACCTATAAACCGGCGGAGGACGGCAAGAATGTAAGGCTAACGATTGACAAGAACATCCAATATTACATCGAAAGCGCGCTTGCAAAAGTCAATGAGGAATGGCATCCAAAAAGCTTGACGGCTATTGCTGTCGATCCTCATACCATGGAAATTCTTGGTATGGCCAATGTCCCTACGTTTAATCCGAATTCATACTGGACCATCGACAATCAGGAGGATTTTAAGAATAATGCCGTAGCTTCACGTTATGAGCCGGGCTCGACCTTTAAAATTGTCACTTTAGCGGCTACTGTTCAAGAAGGATTGTTCAAACCGGAGGACAAATACCAATCCGGGGCTATTCGGGTAGAGGATCGAGAGCTTCATGACCATAACCGTGTCGGATGGGGCAAAATCACCTATCTCGAAGGCTTAAAACGTTCCAGTAACGTTGCATTTGTTAAGTTGGGCTATGAGATGCTCGGTGAGGATAAACTTAGAAGCTATATTAACAAGTTCGGCTTTGATGAGAAAACGAATATCGATATGCCTGGAGAAGTGTCAGGCTTAATTGATATGAAATACCCTACCGAGTATGCGACGGCTACGTATGGACAAGGTAAAGTAGTGGTAACGGCTATTCAACAGACCGCAGCATATGGAGCGATTGCCAACGGCGGCATGATGATGTGGCCCCACATTGTTAAAGATATCTTGGATCCGAAGACAAACCAGGTTATTCAATCCTTTGAGCCCAAAGAAGTGCGTCAGGTAGTAACACCGCAAACGGCCAAACAGGTTGGAGAATACTTGGAGCAGGTCGTATCAGATCAGAATATCGGTACAGGTAAGCTGGCTTATATTGACGGGTACCGGGTAGCCGGTAAAACAGGTACAGCGAACGTAGTCCTACCTGGAGATCGGACTTATGCTACGGATCAATGGCTCGTATCCTTCATCGGTTATGCTCCGGTGGAAGATCCGAAGATCTTGCTCACCTTAATTGCAGACCAACCGGACCTCGGCGGCAACTACCACTTGGGCGGACAAGTATTGGGACCTGCTTTCAAAGATATCGTCACACAGTCCTTGCAATATATGGGGGTGGCTTCGAATAAGCAACCAAAGGTGGAGACCAAACAAGCGAACACATTGACTATGCCTGATTTGGTCGAATCGACCCTCCAATCTGCGCAGGATAAAGCGAAGGAATTGAACTTGAAGCTTGATGTATTTGGCAGCGGAAATCAAGTGATCGAACAATTTCCGAAGGCTGGAACTGAAATCACGACCGCCCAACGAATCTATGTGTCTGTGCAGCCTTATGATGAACTGCCGGTTCCTAACTTTAAAGGGAGATCACTGCGTGATGCGCTGGAGGCCTGTTCGTTCCTAAGACTCGATTGTCAAACGACTGGTGAAGGTTACGTTGTCGATCAGAGCGTATCCGGTGAAGGGGACTCCCGATCCGTGACCCTACAGCTGCAGCCGCTCAGTGAAACAGCAGCCGCTTCCCCGACTCCGACTCCGTCTAATGCAGCAAAAGCAAAAACGAACGCAAAAGACAACAGCAGTAAATCGGATTCGGCCTCTAAAGAGAAGAGTGCCAAGCCTGCTGAGTAGAGAAGGCTTGTTCTAACCCCTGTTTGTCCCGAATAGTCTTGATATGAAACGATCTTGACTTGTTGGGAAAGGGGAGCGAACGCACATGCGTGTATCAAACGTTACCGTTCGTCGCAGATTGTTCACTGCGCTTATTATTGGAACATTCATTTTCTTTGCGCTCATCCTGCGTCTTGCCTATGTTCAATTATGGATAGGACCGGATCTCGCGGAGAAAGCCGAGAACAGCTGGAGAAGGGACATTCCTTTTGCCCCGAAGCGAGGGGAAATTATGGACCGAAACGGCGTAACGCTTACCTATAATGTGAGCACACCATCGGTCATGGCCATACCCGTACAGCTGCAAGATGCGAGAGCAGAAGCTGCCAAATTGGCAGAGGTACTTCAAGGCAACGAAGACGAAATTTACAAGCAAATGACCAAACGGACAAGAATTAACGAGATTAAACCGACTGGTCGTAAAATTACCGTTGAAAAGGCGCAGGAAATTCGTAATTTGAAGCTGCCTGGCATCGTGGTAGCTGAAGATAACAAAAGATTTTATCCTTACGGATCGCTCGCAGCTCACATTCTTGGCTTTACCAATTCTTACAATGAAGGCTTGACGGGAGTGGAAGCCAAGTACGATAAGTACTTAAACGGCATTCCAGGAAGTATTTCTTATATGGCTGATGCGGCGGGCAGACAGCTGAAAGGGACAACCGATGAGTATGTGAAGCCCAAGGACGGCTTGAATATGCAGCTTACGATCGATAGCCATCTTCAATCTATCCTCGAGAGAGAACTGGATCAAACGATGGTACAGTATCAGGCTCAAAATGTTCTGGCTATCATGATGGACCCGAACAATGGCGAAATCTTGGCCATGGGCAGCAGACCCACCTATGAGCCGGGTAACTACAAAAATTACGCTTCAGAGACATATAATCGCAATCTGCCGATTTGGAAAACGTACGAACCAGGTTCTACGTTCAAAATCATTACATTGGCAGCGGCGCTAGAAGAGAAAAAGGTAGATTTAAAGAACGAGCAATTTTTTGACCCTGGATTCATTGAGGTAGGAGGAGCAAGACTCCGCTGCTGGAAACGGGGGGGACACGGGAGCGAGACATTCCTGCAAGTCGTCGAGAATTCCTGTAACCCTGGCTTCGTTGTCATGGGACAGCGCTTAGGTAAAGGAAACTTTATTTGATTACATATCCAAGTTCGGCTTTGGTAAGAAAACAGGGATTGATCTTGGAGGGGAAGAGAACGGTATCATGTTTAAGCCTTCTCAGGTAGGTCCAGTAGAGCTGGCGACTACCGCCTTCGGTCAAGGTGTCTCGGTAACACCGATTCAACAAGTCACAGCAGTGTCAGCAGCCATCAACGGAGGAAAGCTGTTCAAGCCGCATGTGGCCAAATCCTTCTCGAATCCGGAGACAGGTGAGGTTGTAGATGTTGTTGAACCGGAGCTTGTGAGAAATGTCATTTCCGAGAGTACCTCGAAGCAAGTCAGGGAAGCGCTTGAGAGTGTCGTCGCCAAAGGAACCGGGCGTAATGCATTTATTGACGGATACCGTGTAGGCGGTAAAACAGGAACAGCGCAAAAGGTCGTGAACGGGCGCTATTCACCGGATGAGCATATCGTTTCCTTTATCGGGTTCGCTCCTGCTGATAATCCGAAAATCGTTGTTTACGCAGCTGTTGATGATCCGAAGGGGATTCAGTTTGGGGGACTCATTGCAGCACCTCTCGTAAAAAACATCATGGCGGATGCGCTTCGATACATGAAGGTGGAGCCGAGCAAGGATCAGCTGGAAAGAGATTATCGATATGGTGAAACACCGATTGTAGAAGTACCTAATTTGATTGGAGCTACCGTGGAGGATCTCTACGAGGATTTAAATATGAACTTTAAACTAGCTAAGTCCGGTAATGGCAAATACGTCATGAGTCAAGCGCCGAAGCCTGGTGCTAGGGTGGAGCAGGGCTCTACCATTCGGATATTCTTGTCCGACAGCGAGCCGCCGCAGCAATAAAATGTTCACTTTTTCTGAAAAAAGATGCAGGCGGAGACATGTTTTGCTTTTCCCGGCGCATAAAATTGTCCATAATAGAAAAGATTGCATGTTTCTAAGGAACGGGAGGGTTAGCCAGTGAATTTGAAAGAGCTTGCTTCCGCACTGCTCATTGCTCATATACATGGAGATGCAGAGAGGGAGATTACCGGCATGGAAGCCGACTCCCGTAAAGTAAACCCGGGTGATGTATTCTTTTGTATACCCGGATTAATTGCAGACGGTCACGATTTCGCCCCCAAAGCTGTAGAGCTGGGGGCAGCTGCGCTTGTCACAGAACGAGTACTGGATCTATCTGTTCCGCAGATTGTCGTCAAGGATGCACGATACGCGATGGCAGCTTTGTCCGCCCATTTTTATCGCTATGCAAGCAAATCCATGAAAGTAATCGGGATTACGGGCACAAACGGCAAGACGACTTCGACTTATCTAATTGAAAAGATATTAAGTGATCAAGGCTTCACAACTGGACTGATGGGGAATATCCACATTAAAGTCGGTGATGAATATGTTGAAAATAAGTCGACGAATACGCAGGAAGCTGTGGAGCTGCAACGGATTCTCCGCAAGATGGCAGATTGCAAAACGGATTATTGCGTCATGGAGGTCACCTCCAACGGTCTGGATATGGGGCGGGTGAAGGGAGTTCATTTCCGCACCGGTATTTTTACGAATTTGACACAGGATCATTTGGACTATCATAAAACGATGGACAATTACCGGGCTGCAAAGGGGCTGCTGTTTTCTAGACTGGGCAACAGCTTCAGTGCCAATCCCGATGAACGCCAATTTGCCGTATTGAACGGGGATGACCCGGCGTCCGATTATTTCAAAAGCATAACGGCTGCACAAGTAATAACTTATGGCATTGACACTCCGTGTGATGTCCGCGCAGAACAAATTAGAGTGACATCGCAGGGTACGGAGTTCAAGTTGGTTTCATTTGTTGGAGAAGCCTGGTTCCGAATGAAGTTGGTCGGCAAGTTCAATGTATACAATGCTTTAGGGGCGATTGCCTCAACTTTGGCCGAAGGCGTCGCACTCGAACAAATTCGGAATAGTTTAGAAGGTGTGGCTGTTGTAGAAGGGCGAATGGAGCCTGTGAGTGAAGGGCAGGATTATCTCGTCCTTGTCGATTATGCGCATACGCCTGATGGACTTGAGAATGCTTTATCTACGATTAAAGAATTCGCAGAGGGAAGGATCATCACTGTGTTTGGATGTGGCGGGGATCGGGATCGTACGAAGAGACCGCTGATGGGCAAAGTGACTGCAGCCTACAGCGATTACTTATTCGTAACCTCGGATAATCCCCGAACTGAGGATCCAGATGCTATTCTGCAGGATATTGTTCCAGGTCTTGAAGAAGCTGGGGTTCCGCAAAATAAATATGAACTGATCGTAGATCGTAAGGCCGCCATTCAAAAGGCTATTGAACTGGCAGGCCCGGGCGATGTAGTATTGATAGCAGGAAAAGGCCACGAAACGTATCAGGATATCATGGGAGTCAAGCATGATTTTGACGATCGTTTGGTGGCTAAGGCTGCGATAAGGGGAAGAAGCCGATGATAAGCCGTTCACTTGCCGAAATATATGAAATGCTTGGAGCGCAGGCTGTGTCGGAAGCGACGAATATACAGCCGGGCGTTCGAATCCATGGGGTTTCCACGGATACCAGGTCCATTGAGCCGGGAACCTTGTTCGTACCGTTAGTCGGGGAACGATTCGATGGACACGCGTATGCGGCAGAAGCCTATGAAAGAGGAGCAGCTGCAGCGATCTGGCAGCACGACCGGCCGCACCCGCCGGAAGGGATGCCTATCATTCGCGTCAAAGACACGCTGACCGCTTTGCAAAAGCTGGCCAACGCCTATCGGAGACAGCTCCCCGTGCGCATTGTCGGGATTACTGGCAGCAACGGCAAAACCACAACGAAGGATTTGGTCGCTGCCGTTCTTGGCAGTACTTATAACGTTCATAAGACTAAGGGGAATTTCAACAATCATATCGGACTCCCGCTAACCCTGCTGCAATTAGGGGAAGAGACCGAATTTGCCGTCGTAGAGATGGGAATGAGCGGACGCGGTGAGATTGAGCTGCTCTCCAAGCTCGCCGAGCCTGAAGCTGCAATCATCACGATGATCGGTGAATCGCATCTGCTTCAGCTTGGGTCCAGAGAAGAGATCGCCAGGGCTAAAGTTGAAATCATCTCAGGAATGCCGGAAGGGGCGCTGTTCATTTATAACGCCGATGAGCCTCTGATCGAGATGGCTATACAGGAGGCCTCGCTTCCGCAGGGCCTGCGCTGTGTCCGCTTCGGCCGTAGCGCCGACGCGGAGCTGCAGCCTACCGGCATCCGCATGGAGGCGGATGGCGCTTACTTCCGGATGAACCGTCCGGAGTATCCGGAGCTGTTCATCCCGCTGCTGGGCGAGCACAACGTCATCAACGCGCTCGCCGCTGTTGCCGTCGGCGAAGCCTTCGGCGTTTCGCCGAGTGCCGTTGCAGCGGGACTTGCGTCGCTGCAAATGACAAGCATGCGCATCGAAAAGCTGACCGGAGCCACGGGGCTCACGGTGCTTAACGATGCGTACAATGCCAGCCCGGCCTCGATGCGGGCTGCCTTGCAGCTGACCGAACAGCTGAGCGGGTTCGGCCGCAAGTATGTCGTGCTCGGCGATATGCTGGAGCTGGGCGAGCACGAAGAGCACTACCACCGCGAGATCGGCAGGCTGCTCGCGCCGGAACGAATTGACGGCGTGTTCACCTTCGGCCGTCTGGGCAGCCTGATCGCGGAGGAAGCCGCCAAGGCGTATCCGTCCGGCGCCGTCCGCGCTTACGATGATAAGGAGCAGTTGTCCGCAGAGCTTGCCGTGCTAGCTAATCCTGAGGATCTCGTGCTGGTCAAAGGCTCGAGAGGCATGCGGCTGGAGCAGGTCGTGAACCGGCTTTTAGCAGAATCACCGTAACAAACAAGCATATCGCTTGCCTATAGAGGATATCTACCATTATGGTGTCGAGCGAGCAGGAGGAACCGAAATTGGAAAACGCAATATTATTGACGATGGGCGTAGCCTTTGTGCTGGCCCTCATCATGGGACCGCTCTTTATTCCGATCCTGCGGCGCATGAAATTCGGCCAACAGATCCGGACAGACGGTCCGCAAGGTCATCTGAAAAAACAAGGTACCCCAACCATGGGTGGCACCATTATTTTGCTCGCATTGGCGCTGGCTTCGCTGCGCTTTGCGGACAAAACGGTGGATCTGCTGATTCTGCTGATCGCTTCACTTGGCTATGGACTTGTCGGGTTCCTGGACGACTATATTAAAATCATTTTCAAACGATCACTTGGTTTGACAGCGAAGCAAAAGCTGTTTGGTCAGCTGCTGATTTCAGCGATCGTATGCTTTTTGCTTGTCAAAGAAGGTCACAGCACGGAATTATTTATCCCATTTATCGATTTTAAGTTTAATCTGGGATGGCTGTATTTTCCGCTTATGACCATTCTCATGCTGGGCGCATCCAATGCCGTTAACTTTACAGACGGGCTTGATGGCTTGCTGGCAGGTACAAGCGCTATTGCGTTTGGCGCCTATACGGTCATTGCGATGAGCAATACGCAGCCGGAAGCGGCTATCTTTTCAGCGGCAATGGTAGGAGCTGTGCTTGGCTTTCTGGTCTTCAATGCGCATCCTGCCAAAGTGTTCATGGGGGACACAGGGTCGCTTGGTATCGGCGGAGGACTTGTGGCTGTAGCCATTCTGACCAAAGCTGAGCTCCTGCTGGCCATCATAGGCGGTGTATTTCTTGTGGAAATTCTTTCTGTTGTCATCCAGGTCGTCTCCTTCAAGACTAGGAAGAAGCGTGTATTCAAAATGGCGCCGATTCACCACCATTTTGAACTGGTTGGCTGGTCGGAATGGCGTGTCGTTATCACATTCTGGGCTGTCGGTTTAGTGCTTGCCGCGCTTGGATTATATATGAATGAGGTGTTATAGAGAATGAGACATCCGCGTGACTATCGTGGACTAGAAGTGGTTATTCTGGGCTTGGCTCGCAGCGGAGTTGCTGCGGCTAAGCTTTTTCATCAGATGGGAGCCATCGTCCAGGTCAATGATAAGAAGGATCGATTTGCATGCCCTGAAGCCGACGAATTGGAGGCTCTGGGTATTTCTGTTGTATGCGGGCATCATCCGGACACACTGGTTCATCCTGGAGTGGCCCTCGTTGTCAAGAACCCGGGCATCCCTTATTCGGTAGGGCCGATTCAGAAAGCCGAGGAGCTGGGCATTGAAGTCGTTACAGAAGTAGAGGTTGCTTACCATTTCAGCCACGCTCCTATTATCGGTATTACCGGGTCCAATGGAAAAACGACGACAACAACATTAATCGGCCTTATGCTGGCTGAGGGAGGGTTATCTCCTGTTGTAGCGGGAAATATTGGCCGCGCTTTAACAGAGGCAGCGCCTGAAGTCACGGAGTCCGACTGGCTCGTTGTGGAGCTGAGTAGCTTCCAGCTGAAGGGCACAAGTGCGTTCAGACCCCGAATCGCCTTATTATTGAACCTGTACGAAACCCATTTAGATTATCACGGCACAATGGAGGATTATATCCACTCGAAGGCGAAGCTGTTTGCGAATCAGACGGAGGATGATACGGCGATCTTGAATTGGGATGATGCGGTTTGCAGGGAGCTGCTGCCATCGCTGCGCGCGAAGCTGCTGCCTTTTTCCATGAAAGAAACGCTTCCTCACGGTGTCTATTTGAACGCGGAAAACGATGCGCTGGTCTATGCAGACGGACTAGGACATGTGCATACGATTATGCATGCTAAGGAAATGGGGATTCCCGGAAGCTACAACATTGAAAATGCGCTGGCAGCTGCAGCGGCGGCTATAACGGCAGGCGTGAAGCTGGATTCGATTGCGGCCGTATTAAAGCAATTTCGAGGTGTTGAGCATCGTCTGGAATTCGTGCGCGAGCTTCATGGTGTGACTTATTATAATAATTCAAAAGCTACAAATCCTGCCGCATCGGTGAAATCTATTGAAGCCTTCGAGCAGGGCATTGTGCTCATTGCTGGAGGCCTGGACCGCGGTTCGGATTATATGGAGCTGCTTCCAACGTTCCGTGAACGGATCAAAGGTGTTGTCACCCTAGGGCAAACGCGTGAGAAAATCAACCGTGTAGCTGAATTGGCGGGGATTAGCAAGGTGAAAACCGTCGATACTGCTAAGGATGCGGCGGACGCTGTATCACAAGCGGTGCGGCTTGCTGCGGAGTTAAGCGAGCCCGGCGACATCGTGTTGCTATCGCCTGCCTGCGCAAGTTGGGATATGTTCCCATCTTATGAGGACAGGGGACGCATGTTTAAGGAGTCCGTGCATAACCTTTAAGTAGGGCCTATCCACCTGCGCAAACGGGATAAGCCCACTACAACGCGTAAGAGGTGTTTGTGATGGGTAAAGCACGGTCCGCTCCGGACATATGGATTATCGTTCCTACCTTGTTGTTATTGACAATCGGCGTTATTATGGTGTACAGTGCCAGTGCGGTTCTTGCTTTACGGGAATTTGGCGATTCGTTTTATTATTTGAAGCGGCAGCTGCTCTTTGCCGTGCTAGGGATCGTCGCGATGTTTTTCACGATGAACGTGGATTATCCCATTTGGAAAAAATATGCCAAGGTCGCTCTTCTTGTTTGCTTCGGTATGCTTGTTATCGTATTGATACCCGGTATCGGGGTTGTACGTGGCGGGGCGCGAAGTTGGCTGGGGATCGGAGCATTCGGGATACAGCCATCGGAATTTATGAAAATCGGGATGATCCTTTTCTTGTCCAAAATGCTGTCGGATCAGCAGTCGCAAATTACGCAATTTACAAAAGGGCTGCTGCCTCCACTTGGTATTATGGGGCTAGCATTTGGCTTCATCATGCTGCAGCCTGACCTTGGAACCGGGGTCGTGCTGGTCGGTGCCTCCTTGCTGATTATTTTCACATCTGGCGCTAGGATTCTGCACTTGTCCTATTTAGCCATGGTTGGTGTAGCTGGATTCGTTGGTCTGATTATTGCAGCTCCTTACCGCTTGCAGCGGATTACCGCATTCCTTGACCCCTGGAAGGATCCGCTCGGAGCGGGCTATCAATCGATTCAATCGCTATATGCGATTGGTCCCGGAGGCTTAGTTGGTCTAGGGCTAGGCATGAGCAGACAGAAATACAGCTATTTACCGGAGCCTCAAACGGATTTTATTTTTTCCATTATTTCTGAAGAGCTTGGTTTTATCGGAGGTTCGTTGGTTCTACTGCTCTTTACCATCCTAGTTTGGAGAGGAATGAGAGCGGCCATCACAGCGCCGGATTCATTCGCGAGCTTGATTGCGGTAGGTATCATCGGCATGATTGCCGTACAAGTTATCATCAACATCGGGGTTGTCATCGGCATGTTCCCGGTAACAGGTATTACTCTGCCGCTAATAAGCGCAGGAGGTTCATCACTTACGCTCATGCTGACTTCCATCGGCATTCTGCTTAACATATCCCGCTATTCGAGGTGATCTAGCATGAAAACGATCGTCTTTACCGGAGGAGGTTCTGCCGGCCATGTTACCCCTAACCTAGCGCTGATCAGCAAGCTGAAGCGCATGGGGTGGGATATCCGATATATCGGCTCGGCCGCTGGGATCGAGAAGGATATTATTGAAAAGGAAGGCATTCCTTTTTATCCGATCTCCTCTGGAAAGCTTCGCAGATATTTTGATCTTAAAAATATAAAAGATCCATTCAAAGTCTTAAAAGGCGTGTACCAGTCGTATAGACTGCTGCGCCAACTGAAGCCCGCCATCGTCTTTTCGAAGGGCGGGTTCGTTTCCGTACCGGTCGTTTTTGGCAGCCGAATGAACCGAATTCCCGTCATCATCCATGAATCGGATATGACGCCTGGGCTTGCCAACAAGTTGTCGATCCCTTTTGCCGACAAAGTGTGTGTCACATTCCCGGAATCCATGAAGCATGTTCAAGCGGATAAGGCTGTGCTGACCGGACTTCCGATTCGCGATCAAATATCAGGCGGTAAGGCTTCAAAAGCCCTGCAGCTTTGTGATTTTCATAAGCAAAAGCCGGTCGTGCTTGTTATGGGCGGGAGCTTAGGCTCGCAAGCGATTAACCAAGCTGTGCGCAGCGAACTTGACACATTGCTCGAGCGCTTCCAAATCGTTCATATTTGCGGCAAAGGCCATGTAGATAACGCTCTTGTTGGTAAGAGGGGTTATCGCCAGTTTGAATACATTACCGAGGAGCTTCCGGATATTATGGCGATGGCGGATCTGGTGGTGTCCCGCGCAGGCGCTACCTCGATTTATGAATTTCTGATGCTTGGAAAGCCGATGCTCTTGATTCCGCTTACTTTGCAAGCCAGCAGGGGGATCAGTTGCTTAATGCGGATTCCTTCCAGAAAGCGGGCTATGCTGACGTCCTGTTCGAAGAACAGCTGACGGCGACAACGCTGGCGGAACGAGTTACCGCTCTTTACGAACAGCGTGAAACCTATATGGAAGCCATGAAGTCACGTAAGGAAGCAAACGCGGTTGACATGATTGTCCACTTAATCGAATCCAGCAGCTCGCGTACATAACTTTGATGAATATGGATAGGCAATTGTCACACTCTCTTTCGATTTTACATAAACTACACTATAACCGTGACAGAAACCCAAAGGCATTATACGCGGTGTTTCACCGAATATCGGCCGCATTCGGCCTCACTCGTATAATTCGGAATCTTGTATTCCGCCCTAAGTTCTGTGAAGGAGGTTTCCCATGCAGCAGTTAATTTCTGATTTGAAAGCAGCAGGAATTACGGAAATTAGAACGAATGAACGGCTGGCTCCGTTTACCACTTGGAAAATTGGAGGACCAGCAGATGTGCTCATTATTCCGCAAGATAAAGAACAGATTGCCGCTGCAATTCGAACTTTACAGCAGCATGGCATTCCATGGACTGTTATCGGCCGAGGTTCGAATCTGCTTGTGAGAGATAAAGGCATCCGCGGAGTTGTCATCAAATTAGGCAGCGCGCTGGAAACGCTCCGTTTTGAAGGCACTACCGTATATGCTGGCGCATCGTATTCGTTCATTAAGCTGTCTATTCTGGCTGCCAAAGAAGGATTAACCGGACTTGAGTTTGCGGGAGGGATCCCCGGCTCTGTGGGAGGCGCCGTTTACATGAATGCGGGGGCTCATGGATCGGACGTGTCACGCATACTCAAGCAGGCTGAAGTCATCCTGGATACAGGGGAATTGGTAAGGATGCAGCTAGAAGATTTGCAGTACGCCTATAGACATTCGGTTCTTCATACGCTGCCCGGCATTGTAACAGAGGCCGTCTTCGAACTGCAGGAAGGCGACCGCAAAGAAATTGCGGGAGCTATGGCAGCATACCGGGATCGGCGTCTGCGAACGCAACCGCTGCAATTAGCCTGCGCCGGAAGTGTGTTTCGCAATCCGGCAGGCGGCTTTGCCGCCAAGCTGATTGAAGAAGCGGGACTCAAAGGCAAGCGAGTCGGAGGCGCGGAAATTTCCATGCTTCATGCCAATTTCATTGTAAATACCGGGAATGCGACAGCCGAGGACGTCCTCACCCTCATTCAAGAGGTGCAGCAAATCGTACTTGATACGTACGGTATATCGCTGGTGCCTGAAGTTCTGGTGGTGGGTGAGAGGTAAATCGGAGGTGGAATTTTGGAGAAGCTCGTTATCGAAGGTGGAAGACCTCTCTCGGGAGCCATCCAGATACACGGCGCTAAAAACGCCGCATTACCTATCTTAGCAGCCAGCATCTTAGCTAGCGGTACTCATACGATTACGAATGTTCCGAAATTGCTCGATATCGAAACGATGCTCAAGATTCTCCGCGCACTAGGATGCCGGGCGGAGCAGCAGGACGATACCGTAACCGTTCTTACATCCACAGCTCATTCCTCTCATATCCCTGAAGATTTGATGGGACAGATGCGTTCCTCCATCTTTCTGATGGGTCCGCTACTAGCCAGATTCGGCAGCGTGACCGTGTACCAGCCGGGCGGATGCGCGATTGGCGAGCGCAAAATTGACTTGCATCTCAAAGGCTTGCAAGCACTCGGCGCTCAAATCGAAGAATCCAATAACATGATCGTTTGTACGGCCGAAACGTTAAAGGGAAGCGAAATTGTGCTTGATTTCCCAAGCGTCGGCGCTACGGAAAACATTATGATGGCTGCTGTAATGGCCGAAGGCATAACGACGATTTATAATGCCGCCAGAGAGCCGGAAATTCAGGATTTGCAAAACTTCCTCAATGCTATGGGAGCGGATATTATCGGTGCCGGCACCGATGCCATTACGATTCGCGGTGTAACATCGCTGACTCCATGCCATTATCGTATTATTCCAGATCGGATCGTCGCCGGTACGTTCATGGTCGCGGCTGCCGCGACGCGGGGAAGTATTACGCTGGAAAGAGTGAATCCGGCACACTTGACTTCCGTCATTCATGTCTTGAAGCGCGCAGGTATTCAAATAGCTTGCGACGGTGATATAATACATGTAAGCTGTCCGGGAAGACCGAAAGCGGTAGAGCGGATTGTGACATCGCCACATCCGGCCTTTCCGACCGACTTGCAGTCTCAAGTCATGGTTCTGCTATCTCTAGCAGATGGACTTAGCGTGATGAAAGAAACGATATTTGAAGGTAGATTTAAGCACGTAGATGAATTGTCCCGCATGGGGGCTGACATCCGTGTGGATATGAGCTCCGCCTTTATTCGAGGCGTGCCGAGGCTTTACGGCGCGACAGTAGAGGCGACCGATTTGCGAGCCGGTGCCGCATTGGTTATTGCCGGTCTGGTTGCGCATGGCACGACGATTGTTGAGCAGATTCATCATATTGATAGAGGATATGATAGAATTGAGAATATGCTTACGCGGTTAGGAGCCAACGTGCACCGTCAGGCGCCTGTTCCGAGCGAATAATGCTTATTGTTACAGCAATCCGCCGATCCCTTCCTGCTTGCAGGAGGGGATATGCGGTTTCATGCGAGGAGGACGTTTCCTCAAGGTCATCAGCTCCGATAAGCTCGATCCAATACAACGCTGCTTTATCAAACTCTTAGGTGGTGCCTATCTTGCCTGAAGAACGTAAAGTACCTGTTATTCCAAATCCGAGACCTCGATCTCGTTCAAACCGTAAGCTGCTTAGTTTCTTGTTTATTTTCTTCATCACTGTACTTATCATTCTCTTCTTTCAATCTTCTCTAAGTCGTATTAGTGATATTCAAATCGAGGGTAATGAGCTAATCCCAACTGATTCTATTGGACAAGCAGCTGGAATTGTTGCGGGAGACCGTTTTTTTGCAACAAGCTCCAGAGCGATTGAACAGAGGATCAAGAAGCTGCCGATGGTGAAGAGCGCCCAGGTGGTCAAACATTTTCCGGGCAGCATTCATATCCAGGTTCAGGAGTATCCTAAGGTAGCGTTCCAAATTACTGCAGACGGTACGAAAGAGGCCGTTCTGGCTGACGGAGCGGTTGTCACCTTGAAGGATGGGGCATTTCCGCTCGACAAACCGATTCTGACAGGCTGGTCGGACGATGACCCGAACAAAGCTGCGTTGTGCAAGGTTTTGGGGGATATCCCCGTTGGCGCCTTGGCCGATATCTCGGAAATCAAGCCTGATCCTTCGGAGTCGTATCCGGATAAGATTAAGCTGTATACGCGTTCGGACTTTGAAGTCTATACAACGATCACTTACCTTCCAGAGAAAATTGACAAGCTGCCTGCATATATAGCAAGCTTGGAGGAGGAGAACATTACAAGCGGCATGATTAGGATGCTTGAAGTCGATGACCATGCTCCGTTTGACACTGAGAACAATCAGAACTCGGGGAAATCCCAAACAGGCGGAGGAAGTACGAAGGCCGCCGGGGAATCTCCCACTCCCAAAACGACACCACAATCTACCCCTAAGGGAAATACGCGTGATTCCTGACAAAAAACACGCAAAGAGACTACTCAATCAATAGAAATAATGTTAAAATTAGTTTTATGGTTACTTTTAGAATCACGCCCAAAAGGTGTTTCTCTACCCTCACAATCCAGCGTGAAACGACGAAGTATATGCAATCACAATGCTGTCTGCCAGTTTGAATTACTTGTGAAAAAATGGAATCTTTGCAGAGTAGTAAAAAAAATGTAGAAAAAAGAGGGAATATGGCAGTTGTGTTGAATAAGTACAAAAGTATGTGTTTTATCTTACATTTATTAGTTAAGTTACAGGAGGTGCCAAGGGATTGAGCAACAATGACATCATTGTTAGTTTGGACATCGGTACATCCAAGGTTCGTGCTATTATTGGGGAAGTCGTAAACGGAACCATTAATATAATAGGTGTGGGATCTGCCGATTCTGAAGGTATTCGCAAAGGTGCCATCGTCGATATCGATCAAACTGTGAATTCCATTCGCAGTGCGGTTGATCATGCTGAACGAATGGTTGGCGTAGAAATATCTGAAGTTTACGTGGGAATATCCGGCAATCATATCGCTCTTCAGTCGAGCCACGGAGTTGTGGCTGTTTCTAATGAAGACCGTGAAATCGGGGAAGAGGATATTGAACGAGTGATTCAGGCAGCCAGAGTAATCGCCCTACCTCCCGAGCGTGAAATCATTGGTGTTGTACCCAAACAGTACTTAGTTGACGGTCAAGAAGGCATTAATGATCCGCGCGGTATGATCGGTGTGCGTCTCGAAGTAGAAGCAACCATTATTACCGGCGCCAAAACAGGGATACATAATTTAGTCCGTGTTGTGGAAAAATCGGAACTGAAAGTGGCAGGTCTCATCCTGATGTCGCTTGCATCTGGACAGCTTGCCTTATCCAAGGATGAGAAATCCATTGGAACCGTGCTTGTAGATATCGGTGCTGGAGCAACCACCATCGCGATCTTCGAGAATGGAAATCTTGCTGCTACTTCTACGATTTCAATCGGCGGAGAGTTTGTCAGCAATGATATAGCAATTGGACTTCGTACGCAGCTTGAATATGCGGAAAAAATCAAACTGAAGTACGGATGCGCTTCTGTCGATGACTCCGCTGACGATCAAGTATTCAGAGTAACGAGGATCGGAAGCAACGTGGAGAAAGAGTTCTCGCAAGTGGATCTTGCTAATATTATTGAGCCTCGCGTGCAGGAAATCTTCCAACTGATTCGTGCAGAAGTGCACAGACTTGGTTATTCAGATCCCTCCGGCGGATATGTGCTGACTGGCGGGACCGTATGTATGCCAGGGATGTTAGCCGTCGCACAAGCCGAACTCGCAACGTCTGTCCGCATTGCAGTACCAGACTTTATCGGTGTACGGGACCCTTCCTTTACCAGTGGTGTAGGGATCATACAGTTCGTTTCCAAGTACATGAGGAACCGTACGTCGGGATCAGGATTCGCTAAGAAGTTGGTTACGAAGGCGGCAGGCAAAAAATCCTCCAGTACCACCACAACAACGACAAAGCCCGGTTTTATGGAACGGGTAAAGAATTTTTTTAGCGAGTTTATTTAGGGATGCTAGTGAAAGTATAGTTAGGGGGATAAGGCTCACATGTTTGAATTCGACATGGATATGGACCAGTTGGCTCAAATAAAAGTAATTGGAGTAGGCGGCGGCGGCAGCAACGCTGTGAACCGAATGATTGAAAACGGGCTTCGAGGCGTTGAATTCATTACGGTGAATACAGATGCGCAAGCGTTGCACCTAGCCAAATCTGAACACAAGCTGCAAATCGGCGATAAGCTGACTCGAGGACTTGGCGCTGGCGCCAACCCGGATGTTGGTAAGAAAGCGGCAGAAGAATCAAGAGAACTGATTCTGAATACGCTTCGCGGCGCAGATATGGTGTTTGTCACCGCAGGAATGGGTGGCGGAACTGGCACTGGTGCTGCACCGGTTATTGCGGAAATTGCAAAAGAAGTCGGCGCTTTGACCGTTGGTGTAGTTACCCGTCCGTTCACCTTCGAAGGTCGTAAGCGTTCCCTTCAAGCTGAGCAAGGTATTGCTGCTTTGAAAGAAAAAGTAGATACACTTATTATTATTCCGAACGATCGACTTCTAGAAATCGTAGACAAAAAAACACCGATGCTGGAAGCTTTCCGTGAAGCGGATAACGTGCTCCGTCAAGGGGTGCAGGGTATCTCCGACTTGATTGCAATTCCTGGTCTGATCAATCTGGACTTCGCTGACGTCAAGACGATCATGACAGAGCGAGGATCTGCATTGATGGGTATCGGTGTAGCAACTGGTGAGAACCGTGCTGCAGAAGCTGCTAAGAAGGCGATCTCGAGTCCGCTCTTGGAAACATCAATCGAAGGAGCACGAGGTGTGCTCATGAATATTACGGGTGGCGTAAGTCTAAGTCTCTATGAAGTTAACGAAGCAGCTGATATTGTTGCATCTGCATCCGATATTGAAGTCAATATGATTTTCGGAGCCGTTATTGACGAGAAGCTGAAAGACGAGATTCTGGTGACGGTTATTGCTACCGGATTCGAGCACAAAGCAGCTCCAACCCACGCGCAAACCAAAAGACCCTCAACCGGGGGAACCTCTGACAGCGGATCGGATAATCGGTTGAATAATTTGAGACCGTTTGGCTCTCAGCCTTCTAACGATCAATTGGATATACCAACGTTCCTACGTAACCGAGGACGTAATACCGACAAATAATTACATGAGGCATACCAAAGAACCGAAGCTGTGCAGATGCACAAAGCTTCGGTTTTTTGCTGTATGCAGGTTATTTCTAGCCTGCAGCTGGCAGCGTCAAATGACAAAAAAAGTTGCTGTCAACTAGCAAGTTTAGACAGACTTTGAAATATGATTACTATATACTGGTCTAGAACCTTAGAGGATACCTGTGTGAAATGCATTCGTCTGGGAGGTGAGGCGGTCATTGTTGTTTATGCGGATCTCATTTTCCTCTTAAACTTTTTTATGGATGCAGCTATGCTGATTGTAACAGCCAAATCTCGTAAAATGGCTTTTAAATGGTGGAGAATCGCGCTCTCCGCCAGCATTGGCGCTTCCTATGTCGTACTGATGTTCGTTCCCGATCTCTCCGTGCTTTTTACATTTTCTGTGAAATGTATGTTTTGTGTCGGTATGATTATGACAGCTTTTGGATTTGGAAGCTTACAAAATTTTTTAAGGAATACGGGTTCCTTTCTATTGGTCAATTTTGCTGTAGCGGGCGGTATCTTTGGGATTCATTATATATTGTCTTCTTCGTCCGAAGTTATGGATGGCTTGTTATTTACGCATGCAGGAGGCGTTGCTTTCCGAATCCAAATGAGCAGCTTGGCTGTAATCTTGATTTTGGCTGTGATCATGGTGTGGTGGTATCGTACCGTATTCAGCAGTACCAAACAACGAGAAGAGCTAACAACGTTTCTAGCAGACGTAACGATCTATGTTGGTGACTTTACGGCCTCTTGCAGAGGTTTGATCGATACGGGCAATCAGCTGTACGATCCTCTGACCAGAACTCCTGTCATGGTTATGGAAGTATCGGAGTGGGGGAGGTGCTACCTGAGGAATGGCTGAAGCGGATTCGTTCTGCAGATGTAGACCAGATTATTAGCGGTTTGGGAAGCGAGGAATTCATTTGGCAGGATCGACTGCGTCTGGTGCCATATCGGGGGGTAAACCGCAACACACAATTCATGCTGGCCATTAAGCCTGATAAGGTGGTGATACATCATAACGACAAGCATATCGAAGCCTCTAAGGTGTTAATCGGTTTGGATGGAGGCAAGCTTTGCAGCGACGGATCGTATCAGGCGATCATCCATCCCACACTTGTTGCAGCCGGGTAATGCCGCATTCATTGACGTTCGTCTGGATAAGTTTGTTACTGCGAATCTTACAAGTATGCTTACGATCAGTTTTGCCGGAGTTGCAAGGCTTCTTACGCAAAACTCTTAGGAGGAAACTAACATGCTCTTGAAGTGGAAATTGCTCTTGCAAATTGTATATTACAAGATTTTGATGAAGCTTGGCCTCAAAGGCGAGGAAATCTATTACATAGGCGGAAGTGAAGCGCTGCCGCCCCCGTTAACTAGAGAAGAAGAAGAATATTTGTTGGAAAAATTACCATCCGGGGATGCGGCTGTTCGAGCGATGCTGATTGAACGGAATCTGCGTTTGGTTGTCTATATAGCAAGAAAATTTGAGAATACGGGTATCAACATTGAAGACCTCGTTTCCATTGGTGCAATCGGCCTCATTAAAGCAGTGAATACATTCGATCCGGAGAAGAAGATTAAACTGGCGACCTATGCATCTCGCTGCATTGAGAATGAAATCCTTATGTATTTGCGCAGAAATAGTAAGATTCGGACCGAAGTTTCATTCGATGAGCCGCTCAATATCGACTGGGATGGCAATGAGCTTTTGCTTTCCGATGTACTGGGGACGGAAAATGATACGATTTACCGCAATATCGAGGAGCAAGTGGACCGGAAGCTGCTGCATAAAGCACTGGATAAGCTAACGGAACGTGAGCGGATTATTATGGAGCTTCGATTTGGGCTTCAGGATGGCGAGGAGAAGACGCAGAAGGATGTCGCCGATTTATTAGGTATTTCTCAGTCTTACATATCAAGGCTGGAAAAGCGGATCATTAAACGGCTGCGTAAGGAATTTAATAAAATGGTGTAAAGGAAGAGAGGGCAGCCTCTCTTCTTATTTTTGAAAAAAAATTTTTTGTCGGCAAAATGAAATTTTAATCAGCAGTGGCAAGTGGGAGCGAGTCGTATCTAGTTTGTCAAGTAGCTGATCGACGGACTATGGAAGAATAAATCGACCGCCCTCGGGGATAATTAACATTAATGTTTCTCCTTGGGAGGTAATCACGGTGACCCGAAATAAAGTCGAGATATGTGGTGTTGATACCGCCAAACTGCCTGTTTTGAGTAATGTGGAAATGCGGGAGCTCTTCGCTGAGCTGCAGACGAAACAGGAACGCACGGCAAGAGAGAAATTAGTGAACGGGAACCTCCGATTGGTTCTCAGTGTGATTCAGCGGTTCAATAATCGAGGAGAGTTTGTGGACGACCTCTTCCAGGTAGGCTGCATCGGATTGATGAAAGCAATCGATAATTTTGATCTCAGCCAAAACGTCAAATTTTCAACGTATGCGGTGCCTATGATTATTGGCGAAATCCGCCGTTACCTGCGCGATAATAACCCGATCCGCGTTTCGCGGTCGCTTCGGGATATTGCTTACAAAGCTTTGCAGGTTCGAGACAGCTTGACCAATCAGAATTCACGCGAACCGACGATCTACGAAATTTCTGAAGCACTTAATGTTCCTAAAGAAGATGTTGTCTTTGCGCTTGATGCTATTCAAGACCCCGTATCGCTGTTCGAACCGATTTATCACGACGGCGGTGATCCGATCTATGTCATGGATCAAATCAGCGACGAGCGCAACAAAGACATGTCTTGGATTGAAGGGATTGCTCTTCGAGAAGCCATGCGCAAGCTGAACGCCAGAGAGAAGATGATCCTATCCATGCGCTTTTTTGAAGGCAAAACGCAGATGGAGGTAGCCGACGAAATCGGCATCTCGCAAGCGCAGGTGTCCAGATTGGAAAAATCAGCGATCTCACAAATGCAAAAACACGTTAAGACCTAACCAACCTACCTAAAGATCGGATCGGCCCCTTGGACGGGCCGTGATGGTCTTTTTTGGTTTTTCAGGACATTTTGCCCGATCTCCACATATACTAGTACAAAGTCGAAAAACTTTGCGAACGCGAGGTGTTGGCCTCATGAAAATAT
Organism: Paenibacillus hexagrammi; assembly: GCF_021513275.1. Classification (NCBI taxonomy): domain Bacteria; kingdom Bacillati; phylum Bacillota; class Bacilli; order Caryophanales; family Paenibacillaceae; genus Paenibacillus; species Paenibacillus hexagrammi. The sequence continues at coordinate 1,966,620 of NZ_CP090978.1, forward strand.
CTGATTTTCAGACAAAAGACGTAATTAATATCGTGGACGGGAAAAAGCTCGGGCAGATCAGCGATTTGGAATTGGATTTACGACACGGCCGGATTGAATCGATTGTTGTTCCTAATCAAGGCCGCTTCTTTGGGATATTCGGCACGGCGACGGATGTGATTATCCCATGGAAGCATATCGTCAAAATCGGGGCTGACGTAGTACTCGTGAAGCTGGAGGATACCCGGCCTTACCGGCAAAACGATGAGAACGAGCAGAGCTACGAATATAACAATCAATTCCGGGCCTAAGCATGGGCACACGAGCAGAGTGCGATCCGTAATCACGGAAAGCCAAAGCAATGATCGTGTGTCTTTTCATTTTGTGCTAAAGTATAGAAAAGAATGGATAAGGGAGTGGAAAGAAGCGTGGAACCGTTCGTCATTAGAGAACGAAAGGGTCAACTGACTCTTTTGGAATTGGAAGCGTGGACGCGGCATTTTCCTAAATTGACAGCCGGATTTACTTCACGCCTTGGCGGAATCAGCGAAGCGCCTTTTGGCACCTTAAACTGTGGACTACATGTCATGGATAATGAGCAGCACGTCGTGATGAACCGTAGATTGATTGCTGACGCTATTGATCAGCCTTTTGAACAATTCACGTTCGCGGAACAGGTCCACGGCTGTGATGTGCAGGTCGTGACGGCTGAGGAAGCAGGTAAGGGCAAGGATTCTCGTGAGCATGCGATTCAGGCCAAAGACGCTATGATTACGAATGTGCCTGGTGCGATATTATGTACACAGTATGCGGATTGTGTGCCGTTATTTTTCTACGATCCGGTCAATAAAGCAGCCGGCCTGGCACATGCAGGTTGGAAGGGCACTGTGTTAAAGATTTCCATGGCTACAATATCCTCAATGACACATACTTTTGGTAGCAAGCCAGCTGACATTCGAGCTGTGATCGGACCTTCCATTGGTGTATGCTGCTACGAGGTGGATGAGACGGTGGCACAGAGGGTGAAGGCTTGCTTAGAAGAGACAAAGGTGTCTTCAGAGGCAGCAGCACTTGTTTTGATAAGTAAAGAGAATGGAAAATATATGTTGAATTTGCAAGAATTAAACCGAATTTTGATTAATCAAGCAGGAATATTGTCGTCTCATATCGAAGTAACACAGTTGTGTACGAGTTGCAGAACTGACCTATTCTTTTCCCACCGAAAAGAAGGCGGTGCAACCGGGAGAATGATCGCTTGGATCGGACTTAAGGATGAAGGCGATTCAAGAGATGGCTTGAATTGAGGTGACAAAAGTATCAATGGCACTAAGAGATCAGATACTTGAGGTTCAGACACGCATACAGGCAGCTTGCGAGCGTTCAGGCAGAAGCAGGCAGGATGTTGAACTAATAGCCGTAACCAAATATGTTTCACTTGAGACAACCAGGGCCGTTCTGGATGAAGGCATTCTGCACATCGGTGAGAATCGCTGGCAGGATGTTAAGCCCAAGTGGGAGGCTCTCCACGATCGTGGAACCTGGCATTTTATCGGTCATTTGCAGACGAATAAAGTGAAGGATGTCATCGGTAAATTTGATTACATCCATTCGCTTGATCGTCTGTCCCTTGCTAAAGAGCTGGACAAGCAAGCAGCGGCTAAGGGCCTACAGTTGAAATGCTTGCTTCAGGTGAATGTATCTGGAGAAGAAAGCAAGTACGGGATGGCGCCTGAGGAGCTGTTTGATTTCGGATCAGAGATAAGCGCCCAGATGAAGCATATCCATATTAAGGGTCTCATGACCATGGCTCCATACGATGTTGATGCAGAAGCGGCAAGGCCATATTTTCGCAAACTTAGAGAGCTGAGGGACCTTCTCAATGGCCGCGACATTTTCCCTTATGAGGTAAAGCACCTTTCCATGGGGATGTCTGGTGACTTTGAAGTTGCGATAGAAGAAGGGGCTACGATGATTCGCCTTGGCAGTGTTTTGGTGAAAGAAGACTCTCATACATAAGGAGGGATACTAATGGGCGTAATGAATAAGTTTATGAATTTTCTTGGCCTTCAGGAAGAGGAAGAAATCGTAGAGCGTGAACGAATCGTTGAACAGACGGAAGAACCTGAAACCAATCCTTACGAAGCTCGTAATAAAAATAAGGCAAACGTAGTGAGCATCCATTCCCAGAAGAATACGCGAGTGGTGCTCAGTGAGCCGCGGACTTACGATGAAACGCAGGATATTGCCGACCACCTACGTTCGAGAAAGGCGGTTGTGGTGAATCTTCAACGTGTTCGTCCGGATCAAGCCGTCCGTATAGTGGATTTCCTGAGCGGAACGGTATATGCTTTAAATGGGTCTATCTCTAAGCTTGGTACGAATATTTTCCTGTGCACACCGGATTCTGTGGATATTCATGGGCACATTTCGGAAATGGTTAGCGAGGAATAGACGCATATCCTGACTCTCGAGGTGACTGCGCAATTGCTTACTCAAATTTATGTCGCACTGCATTACCTGAAAGAAATTTATTATTTTATGATTATCGGTTATATCCTGCTCTCTTGGTTTCCGAATGCGCGCGAAAGCTTTATCGGTGACCTTTTGGGCAAGGTGGTTGAACCGTACCTACGTCCTTTCCGTAAAATAATTCCAACGATCGGATTTATCGATCTTTCCCCGATTGTCGCTTTGCTTGCGCTTAACTTCGTTGTGGAAGGGTTGTATCAAGTGATTGCGTTTATCGTGAGATTGTTCCTATGATTCAAAAAGAGCTGTACACGCATTTTCACCCGGACGAACATCATTTTGTTGATCGAGCCTGGGAGTGGGTCGAGCGCTCGGCGGAGCAGCATGCAGTCAAGCGTACTGACTTTTTGGACCCGAGACAGACTTTCATTCTTACAACCCTGGTGAACCGTCATCCGGATGTTCATTGCCGGCTCGAGGGCGGATATCCGGATGCGGAGCGTAAACGAGCTGTAATCGCTCCTGATTACCGTCATTTAGATGATGAAGAAATGAATATCTCGGTGCTGGCCATTTCGTCGGGGGACGGTAAGTTTCTCACATTGGAGCATGGGGATTACATGGGCGCCATTCTTGGTCTCGGCATGAAGCGGGACAAGATTGGCGATATTCATGTTATAGAGGGTGGCTGCCATTGCTTGGTCGCAGACGAGGCGGCCAGCTATCTGCACATGAATTTATCTCAGGTGCATCGTGTCCATGTTCAGACAGAGCTGCTTTCACTGGACAAGCTGCAGGTTGCTTCAACCCGACTTGAGGAGCTACATTTGTCCGTTGCTTCCATGCGGATGGATGGTATTGTCAGCGATGTTTTTCGGCTTAGCCGTGCCAAGGTGCTCATTCCTATTCAGGCGGGACGCTGCAGGGTTAACTGGAAAACCGAAGAGGACCCAAGTAAGCCGCTCAAGGAAGGCGATATGATTTCTTTACAGGGCTTTGGACGTTTTAAGGTTCTTGAAGTGGAAGGCGTTACAAAAAAAGGCAGAATTCGCGTAATAATCGGCAGGTATGCATGAATTTGGTCATTTTCTCCAACGGCTATGCAGGAATTTCTTGTTTTCTGTCGAAATAAACATTCAGGATGCAGTATTTGTGGACAGGATACATGATTCCGTCATGAATACAGCGAATGTTTCTTTGAATAAGGCTTAGCCTATGCATACAGGGAGGTGCACCAATGCCACTTACGCCATTGGACATACATAACAAGGAATTTTCCCGATCATTCCGCGGATACGATGAGGACTCGGTTAATGAATTTTTGGATCAAGTCATCAAGGATTATGAGGCTTTGATTCGTGAAAACAAAGATTTGCAAAACCAGACGATTGCCTTACAGGAGCGTTTGGATCACTTTGCCAATATCGAGGAAACGTTAAGCAAAACCATCATCGTGGCGCAGGAAGCAGCCGATGAGGTGAAGAATAACGCCAAGAAAGAAGCCCAGTTGATTCTGAAGGAAGCGGAGAAGAATGCCGACCGCATTATTAACGAATCTCTAGGGCGTTCACGCAAAGTTGCCCTTGAAATTGAAGAATTGAAGAAGCAAGCCTCCATTTATCGCACGAGGTTCCGGACACTGTTGGAGGCTCAACTAGAGCTCTTAAATACAGAGGGCTGGAACAGCATGCAGATGGATCAAGGAGATGAGTAAATCAGCTTCAGCGCTCGCCATATTGACTATGCCGGGCGAATTCGTTATACTCCATGTAAATTGTATCGCAGTAAAACGATGACTGGAACGAGTAGGACGACAATGGCAGTGTTAGCGAGTTAGGGATTTGGTGGAAGCCTAACCTCTGCAGCGTACCGAATATCCCCCAGGAGCATCTCTTGAATTCAGTAGAGAGTATCGGGTCATGCCGTTATCCATGGTCGAGTGAAAAGGCGTTAGTTCATGATGCATATGATGCGAATGGACCTTGCTTTTTAACGAGGGTGGTACCGCGAGATAAGCTTCTCGTCCCTTTTGGGATGAGGGCTTTTTTATTTTTAATGACTGTAGAAGGAAGTGGAGCAAATGGATTACGGCAAAACATTAAATCTACTCAAAACAGATTTTCCAATGCGTGGGAACTTGCCTCAGGCAGAGCCGAAAATGCAGGAAAAGTGGGCAGCGGAGGATATCTACGCGTTGGTTCAAGAAAGTCGCAAAGGCAAACCCAAATTTATTCTCCATGACGGTCCTCCATATGCCAATGGTGATATTCATATTGGGCATGCACTGAATAAAGTGCTGAAAGACATTATCGTCCGCTTCAAAACGCTGCAAGGGTATGATTCCCCTTATGTGCCGGGTTGGGATACTCACGGTCTTCCAATCGAGCAAGCGATCACAAACAGTGGCAAAGTGGACCGCAAAAAAATGTCTGTTCATGAATTCCGCAAATATTGCGCGGAGTACGCGATGGCATCGGTAGAGAAACAAAAGAGCCAATTTCAACGGTTAGGAATCCGTGGTGACTGGAATCATCCATACATTACGCTGCAGCCTGAGTATGAAGCACATCAAATTCGCGTATTCGGCCAAATGGTGCAAAAAGGATATATTTACAAAGGGCTAAAGCCGGTATACTGGTCTCCTTCGTCAGAAAGTGCGCTGGCTGAGGCGGAAATTGAGTATAAAGAAAAAACATCTTCCTCCATTTATGTTGCTTTTCCTGTGAAGGATGGCAAGGGCAAGCTTCCACAGGATGCAGCCATCGTCATTTGGACGACTACGCCTTGGACGCTTCCTGCCAACCTGGGTATCAGCTTGCATCCGGAGTTCGATTACGCTGTCGTGCAAGTGGACGGCAAGAAATACGTGCTTGCACAAGGGCTTCTGGAAACAGCGGCGAAAGAGATCGGTTGGACGGACGTAGAAGTATTGTCGACAGTGAAAGGCAGTGAACTGGAGTATGTGACTTGCCAGCATCCATTCTACGATAGAGAGTCGCTGGTCATGGTTGGCGAGCACGTAACGCTGGAAGCCGGTACTGGCTGCGTCCATACAGCACCTGGACACGGTGAAGACGACTTCGCCATCGGTCAACGCTACAACATCGGTGTGCTTTGTCCCGTAGACGATCAAGGTCATTTTACAGCGGAAGCTCCTGGCTTCGAGGGCTTATTCTACGAAAAGGGAAACAAAGTCATTATTGAGAAGCTCCAAGAATCAGGCCTGCTACTGAAAGTCGGAGAAATCAAGCATCAATACGCGCATGACTGGCGTACGAAGAAACCTGTCATTTACCGTGCCACAGAGCAGTGGTTTGCTTCGATTGATAAATTCAGACAAGAGATGCTGGATGAAATCAAGGAAGTGAAATGGACGCCAACTTGGGGTGAGGTGAGATTGCACAACATGATCGCTGAACGCGGAGACTGGTGTATTTCCCGTCAGCGAGTGTGGGGAGTTCCCATTCCGATCTTCTATTGCCGCAGCTGTAATGAACCGCTCGTGAACGAACAAACCATTGAGCATGTGGCGCAGCTTTTTGCCAAGGAAGGCTCCGATGCTTGGTTTATCAAAGACGAGAGCGAGCTTCTGCCGCAGGGTACAGTTTGTCCTAAGTGCGGTGGCGATCATTTCCGCAAAGAAACGGATATTATGGACGTATGGTTTGACTCGGGCTCCAGTCATGCCGGTGTATTGGAAGCTCGTCCAGAGCTGCAGTGGCCAGCTGACTTGTACTTGGAAGGCTCTGACCAATACCGTGGCTGGTTCAACTCTTCTCTCATTACGGGTGTTGCCGTGAAAGGGGAAGCTCCTTACAAGGGTATTCTCAGTCACGGATTTACACTGGACGGCGAAGGACGCAAAATGTCCAAATCGATCGGCAACACGATCGACCCGAATCAGGTGAGTAACAAGCTTGGAGCGGATATTCTACGCTTATGGGTTTCGTCTGTCGATTACCAATCCGACCATAGAATCTCCGATAACATCTTGAATCAAACATCTGAAGTATATCGGAAAATTCGCAACACGCTGCGTTTCTTACTGGGGAACTTAAGCCACTTCGATCCTGCTACGGATCGAGTTGCTGCAGAAAATCTATCTGAGCTGGACCGTTATGCATTGATTCGTTTGAACCGTATGATCAGCAAGGTCGTCCAAGCGTATGAAAACTATGAGTTCCACGTTGTTTATCAAACGATTCATCATTTCTGTGCCGTTGAGATGAGCTCTTTTTATCTGGACATTATTAAAGACCGACTTTATGCGAATGCGCCGGAAGACGCGTCACGTAAAGCGTCGCAAACCGTCTTATATGAGGTGCTGACTGCAATTACAAAGCTGATCTCACCAATTCTGCCTCATACGGCTGATGAAGTGTGGAAATATATCCCGGGCATTACGCTTCCGACCGTGCAAATTGCTGAGCTGCCTGAGGTTCAAACTACCCTTTACGACGATAAATTGGAGCAAAAATGGAACAGTTTCCTGGATGTGCGAGATGAGGTTCTTAAAGCTTTGGAAGAGGCTAGACAGCAAAAAGTGATTGGTAATTCTCTTGGAGCTGCTGTGCATCTATATCCTAGTGAAGAGGTATACAATCTGTTAAGCGGGTTCGAGCAGCTGGATCAATTGTTTATTGTTTCCGCAGTGAAGGTTCACTTGCCAACGGAACCTAAGCCAGAAGGTGTCACCTATTTGAAGGATACGGTTATTCAAATTGCTGTCGCAGAAGGAGAGAAATGCGAACGCTGCTGGATAGTTACACCTGAAGTAGGACAAAGTAAAGAGCATCCGACACTCTGTGTCCGATGCAATGATGTAGTTACTGCACATTACCACGAGTAATTGGAGCAAACAGGCAAACGAGTTATTTTCCCTCGTGGGGGTCGCTCGTTTAGCCTGTCTCCTTTATTTATCGAGATCAAACTCGCTTTCCGGCTCCAAAGAGTGATCTCCTTCGCCGCTGCTCATATAGTCGCGGTACGCTTTGTTTCTAACAATATTAACGTGTTCGCCATACATGTCAGTTGCTATGAAGCTTTCAAAGGATTCTACAAAGCCTTCATGTTCATCAGCTTCGATATACATGTCTTTGTAGTCGTCAACATTCGGATCTTCAGCGAAAGCGGGCGTGTTCGACGTACCCCAGCTTTCCACGATTTGCCAAGCGTCTTCTCCATCGAATCCGTTTTGAGTGTCTAGTTCATCCAAGCTTGTACGCCCAAATGGAGGCTGGAGGAACTTTTCTTCTACAGGTCTGCGTTCGGATTCATGTGGGTCAGGCACGTGATCAATGCTGTAAAGTGTAGTGGGAATAGCCTGAAGCCTTTCAAAAGGAATCGGCTTTTGGCTCAAGATACAAATACCGTAGTTTCCTTTTTCCATTCGATCGAGAGCTTCATTGACTTGACGGAGATGGAACTCGGCATGCTCATTTAATGAGATATCTTTGCCTCTCTCGTAAATTTCAGTACCAATGTCACCCGGATGATTGTCATACATGGAGAGTTCGCCCGTATTTTCAATGAAGGATTGGGATAAGCCGTAATTATCGTTTCGGTCAAAGTGCCGTTCCAGATAGAGCTTTTCTTCCAAAAGTTGCAGTTTCAACTCTCTTAGTTGCTGTTCGGTAAGATGATTCATGATTGCAGCTCCCTTCTTACAGGTGTTCCATAATCGTTATCATTCCGAGCAATGATCTTTTTTAGTGAGGTAATTGTTTCAAATCACGGCAAGTCCTCAGAATAAGCTTGAAGTCATTCTACTTAAGGAAAAGCATAGGAGGGAAGTCCGTTGAAATCCGTGAAATACTATGTATATGCGCTTATTGTTTTCTTACTAGACCAAGCTGCGAAATGGATGATTGTTAAACATATTCCGCTTCACGAGGAACGCTCCGTCATCGGTCAGTTTTTTGTCATTACTTCACACAGAAACCGCGGAGCGGCATTCGGTATCCTGCAAAATCAAAGATGGTTCTTTATTCTGATTACCTTGATCGTGGTAGTTGGGATTCTGTGGTACATCCGCCGCACGATTCGCGAAGGCAAGGTAATGCTGTCATTTGCGCTTAGCCTGCTGTTAGGCGGAGCTTTGGGTAACTTCCTGGACCGCGCTTTGTTTGGTGAGGTTGTGGATTTCTTGCAGTTTACTTTTGACTTTACCTTGTTTGGAAAAGCCATTTACTATATCTATCCAATCTTTAATATAGCGGATTCAGCCATTGTAATCGGTGTTATCCTTATATTCCTTGATTCTTTACTGGCTTGGAGAAAAGAGAAAAAAGGAGCAGAACATGAGCAAAAACCTGATCTCGAATGAGTCCCTGGCCTCGGAACCGGCCGAATGGGTGGTCTCGGCTGAATTCGATCACGAGCGTATCGACAAGTTTATTACTGAATCATTGGAGGAAGAAGTTTCTCGTACTCAAGTACAGCAATGGGTCAAGGATGGACATGCTACGGTCAACGGTAGAACGGTTAAAGCGAACTACAAGCTTGCTGAAGGGGACCATATTATCTTAACCATTCCGGAGCCAAAGGCTGTCGAATTGACGGGTGAGCCCATTCCTCTAGAAGTTGTTTACGAAGACTCGGATGTCATCGTCATTAACAAGCCGAGAGGTCTTGTTGTACACCCGGCACCGGGACACTATTCAGGGACATTGGTCAATGCGCTCCTGTACCACTGCAAGGATTTGTCAGGCATTAATGGTGAGCTGCGTCCCGGTATTGTGCATCGTATTGACAAGGATACCTCGGGACTTATTATGGCTGCCAAGAATGATAAAGCTCACGCTTCTTTGGCGGAGCAATTGAAGGATCACACGGTAAATCGTAAATATCTAGCTCTGGTGCATGGGAATATTGAGCATGAGCATGGAACGATTGATGCTCCGATTGGTCGGGATTCTCATGATCGGAAGATGTACACGGTGACAGACAAAAACAGCAAGCACGCGGTAACTCATTTTGTCGTTTTAGAACGGTTCGGTGACTTCACTTTAGTTGAACTGAAGCTGGAGACAGGAAGGACCCATCAGATTCGCGTACATATGAAATTTATTGGTCAACCGCTTGTCGGGGATCCTATGTATGGAAAAAGCAAAGGCATGCTCATGGAGGGACAAGCGCTTCACGCGGCAGTGCTCGGCTTTATTCATCCTCGTACAGGGGAACAGCTTCAATTTGAAGCGCCTCTGCCTGAAGATATGAATTCACTGCTGCTTTCATTGAGAACGACATAGGGTATTGTCTTGGCAAGGAGCTAAAAGAGGTGGAGAAACAACGATGGAGCATTTAATAAACCCTGAGGTCAGGGATATTCAAATATCGGGCATTCGTAAAATTTCCAATCTAGTCAGTACGATCCCTGGAGCCTTGACACTGACCATTGGTCAGCCGGATTTCCCGACACCGAGGCACATTATTGAAGCGGGTCAAAGAGCATTAGATGAAAATAAGACGGTGTATACCGCCAATCCCGGAATCATCGAATTGAGACAGGCTGCTTCCGCATTCGTAGGCCGTAAATATGGACAGCGTTATAGCGCGGCAGACGAAATTCTTGTCACTGTCGGAGCTAGTGAAGCTGTCGATATTACGCTCAGGACGATTCTGACGCCTGGAGCTGAGGTGATTCTTCCGGCGCCAATCTATCCCGGCTATGAACCTCTGATTCGACTTGCCGGTGGGATACCTGTCTATGTCGATACGCGCAGCAATAATCTGAAGCTTACCGCAGAACTGCTTGAACCGCATATAACGCCTAAAACACGCTGCGTCATACTGTGCTACCCCTCCAATCCAACGGGGCAAGTTCTTTCTGATCAAGAGCTTGCGGATCTGGCAGCGTTGCTGGAAAACAAAGATATCTTCGTATTATCCGATGAGATTTACAGCGAGCTGGTCTATGGACAAAAGCATCATTCCATTGCTACAATTCGCAGCATGCGAGAAAAGACCATTGTCATAAACGGATTATCCAAGTCCCACGCAATGACAGGCTGGAGAATCGGGTTTACTTTTGCTCCAGCAGCCATTACACAGCATATGGTGAAGGTTCACCAATATAACGTGTCCTGTGCGAGTTCTGTCAGCCAGTACGCTGCGTTGGAGGCTCTAACGAATGGGTTTGATGATGCGCTACCTATGCGTGAGGCCTATGTGGCTCGCAGAGATTATGTGTATGATCGTCTGACTCAAATGGGCTTTGAACTGGATAAACCGGACGGCGCCTTTTACTTATTTCCTTCCATCACCCGATTCGGCCTACCTTCTGAACAGTTTGCAATGAGGCTGCTTCAAGAAGAGCATGTTGCTGTTGTTCCAGGCGATGCATTTACGACATTCGGCGAAGGATACATCCGCATTTCTTATGCCTATTCACATGAAGTTTTGGAGCAATCGCTGGACAGGTTGGAACGGTTTGTTAATAAGCTTATATAGAACCATGGATAACAAAGAACCTCCGAATGCGTTGAAAGCAGGAACGCGATTCGGAGGTTCTTTGTTAGGTTTTATTGACCGGATTTGTAACGAAGATAAGCCGCTACTGTATCGATGGCAAGATCAATTGCCTGTTCGTCCGGTTGTAATTTGGCATGGTGGAGGCCGTACGGCGTTTCAACGCCGAGCCAGAACATGAATCCGGGGATTTGCTCCAGGAAGTACCCGAAGTCTTCACCGGTCATAGCTTCTGTGCATTCTATCAATCTCATGGATTCGCTGCCGCGCAGCCAATCCATGAATTCAAGTGTCAATGCAGGATCATTGTATACCTGTCGGTAATTGGAGCCGTAATCGATGGATACCTGACAGTCGAATGATTGCTCGATCCCCGCAGCGACGGACTCGATGCGCTTCTTGACCTTCGCCATGGAATCTGCGGAAAGCGTACGTATCGTTCCTTCCAGGCGTGCCTTTTCTGCGATAATGTTTTGTTTCGTCCCAGCTTCCATGCGGCCGATTGTAATCACCGCGGAATCTAGCGGATTCACATTTCGCGCAACGATCGTATGCAACTGACCGACCATTTGCGATCCGACTACAATCATATCATTGGCTAGATGAGGATAGGCGGCGTGTCCACCTTTTCCTAGCAGGTCAATGAATAGCTCGGAAGTGTTAGCAAACAGGATTTCTGGTTTTGTTGCAATTGTACCCACCGGATATTCCGGAGCGATATGCAGCGCAACGATCTGATCCGGCTTCCAGTCTTGGAGTTCCTCGGCTGCGAGCATGGGAAGAGCACCTCCAGGACCCTCTTCCGCCGGTTGGAAGATGACAATCAAGTCATCTTCCATGGGTTCATGGGCAAAGTTCGCCGCGATGCCCATACCGATAGACATGTGCAGATCATGCCCGCATGCATGCATATACCCCGGATGCAGGGAAGGGAATGGCAGAGACGTCTCTTCCGGAATCGGCAATCCGTCCATGTCGGCGCGGTAACCGAAGCGCCGCTTCGGATTCGTTCCGGCAATATGGACGAGTATGCCTGTACGCCAAGTGCGAATCGTCATTCGATCCTGCGGAAGCTTGTCCAGGTAATCAAGAAGCAATTGCTGCGTTTTGAATTCCTGAAAGCCGGGCTCGGGAATTTGATGCAGCTGACGTCGCAGCTCTACGAAAGGGCTTGCCATGGGTTTTCCCTCCAAAGTTAATTACAGAGTGCGAAGATCCTGGAGAATTTCTGTTTTTGATTTGGTTTTGTCGTCCACTTTCTTAATCACTCGTGCAGGAGCTCCGGCAACGACTGTGTATTCTTCAACGTCCTGAGTAACAACAGCGCCAGCTGCGACAACGGAGCCTTTACCGATGCGCACACCTTCCAGGATAACTGCGTTTGCGCCTATAAGAACGTCATCTTCAATCACGCACGGTTGAGCTGAAGGAGGCTCGATAACGCCTGCTACAACAGCGCCTGCTCCGATGTGACACATTTTACCTACTTGCGCGCGGCCGCCAAGTACGGCGTTCATATCGATCATCGTTCCGTCGCCTACAGATGCGCCGATATTGATCAAAGCGCCCATCATAATGACAGCATTGTTACCGATATGTACTTTATCGCGAATGACTGCGCCTGGCTCAATGCGGGCGTTGATGCCTTTCAAATCGAGCATAGGAATGGCCGAATTGCGTCGGTCCGCTTCCACCACATAATCTTCGATCAAAGCTTTGTTTGCTTCCAAAACTGGGCTGATTACGCTCCACTCTCCGAATACGACGCCGCTTCCTCCGGAAATAAAGGCTTGGCTGCCTTCACCGAAATTAACGTCTTCAAGGTTCCCTTTTACATATACTTTCACAGGAGTCTTCTTTGTGCTTTCTTTAATAAATTGAATAATCTCTAGCGTATTCATTTCTGACATGGTTACATCTCCTTATGTAATTAGATTGACTCTCCTATATTATCAGAAAGGACGCGTTTGAGCCAATGCGTTTCGATGATTTTGTCGAAAACAAGCGAACAGAAGGGTGGCGTAATGCGGTAAAACTCGAACACCCTTCTATAAGAAAAAGCTTGAATAGGTTAATCGGCCAGTATTGAATTCCTCAGATTTGTGATGCTTTTTTGCAATGCGCGGAGACACTGCGTATTGTTGTAAACGATTTATGCTCACATAGAACGGAGCTGTAGTTGGTACGAATATCGCGAGTGAAATAGAACCAGCCGAATAGATCAAACCAAAGAGGAATCGTCACTGAGCCAGTCCAGAAACTTGCACGCTTCGATACAGATGGTGGATTCATATTCCTATTCCTATAGCTGTAAGAGTCTCGGAATGAATTGCCTTGTGATGGAGTCATGAGTACTTATCTCTCCTTTAAGGTCATGTTCGATATTCTCATTCTACACAGTAGCAAACAGAGACTCTTCGGTCTGTGGATGTAGTTCGCAAAAGACCCGCGAATGAAAAAACAAGCAAGACTCTGAGTAGAGCCTTGCTGCTGTTTGTCGATCAAGAAGGGTCCATTGAGACCTTTTGGGCGAATTGACTATTATATAGGTCCGCGTAGAAGCCGTCTCTTTCGAGCAGCTGTTCGTGCGTTCCTTGCTCGACTACGGAACCGTGATTCATCACAAGAATGAGGTCAGCATCGCGGATGGTGGAGAGTCGATGAGCAATCACAAAGCTGGTTCGCCCATTCATCAAACTGTGCATAGCCCGTTGTATGGAAGCCTCAGTTCTCGTATCCACGCTGCTGGTTGCCTCGTCAAGGATGAGGATGGCCGGGTCGGCGAGGACAGCTCGAGCGATTGTAAGCAGCTGCTTTTGCCCGTGGGAAAGATTAGATGCTTCTTCGTTCAATATCGTATCGTAGCCATCAGGCAAGGTGCGTATAAAATGGTCCGCATAGGCCGCCTTGGCAGCGCTCACGATCTCATCCTCCGTTGCTCCATCTCGACCATAGGCGATATTGTCACGGATGGTGCCGCCAAACAGCCAGGTATCCTGTAAAACCATGCCGAACAGCCCGCGCAGCTCGCTTCTGCTCATCGTCTTGGCGTCAATTCCGTCGATGAGTATACGACCGCCGCCCAATTCATAGAATCGCATAAGCAGGTTTACGATTGTCGTTTTACCCGCGCCGGTTGGACCTACAATGGCAACAGTTTGACCTTGCTTCACATGGATGTTCATATCCTGAATGAGCGGTTCCTCAGGTTTATATGAAAATGCAACATGCTCGAACTGCACGTGACCCCGTGCTTGCTGAGAAAGCTTTCTCTGTGCCGGCTCCTGTAATTCTTCAGGTTCATCAAGCAGCTCGAAAATCCGTTCAGCAGCAGCGATGGTCGATTGAATGACGTTGGCAATGTTCGCAACTTGGGTGATCGGCATTCCGAATTGTCCGGAATATTGAATGAAGGCTTGAATATCGCCGATTTTTACAGCTCCGTGGGTTACCATAATGCCGCCGATGACACTGACAAGCACATAACCGATATTGTTGATGAAGGACATCAGAGGGAAGATTAAGCCGGAAATGAATTGAGCTTTCCATCCCGAATGATAGAGACGTTCATTGATTTCGTTAAATTGTTCGATCGATTTGCGCTCATGTCCGAAAGCTTTGACAATGGTATGTCCGGTATACATTTCTTCAATGTGACCGTTTAGCTGACCGAGTGCCTGCTGCTGTCCTTTAAAGTAATTCTGCGATCTGGAGGCAATCATTTTCGTTCCGAGGATGCTCAAAGGCAGTACAATAATAGCAGCTAGAGTCAGAAGAGGACTGATGGTCAGCATCATGATGACGATACCGAGCAGTGTAACTAGCGATGTGATAAGCTGAGTTAAGCTTTGCTGCAGGGTAGAGCTGATCGTATCCACATCATTGGTGGCCCTACTCATGGTATCTCCGTGGCTGCGAGAATCGAAGAAGGAAAGAGGAACACGAGCCAATTTATCACTGATCTGCTTGCGTAGATTGAATACAATCTTCTGGGTAACACCGACCATGATCCTTTGTTGGATGTAGCTCAATATGGCGCTTAATACATAAAGTACAGCGAGTATAACAGAAATACGCAGAATGGCGTTAAAATCGATAGCTGCCCCGGGAAGTTTTTTTAGTTTAGCCATGGAACCTTCAAACAAAACGGTTGTGGCGTTGCCCATTAATTTCGGAGCAACAATGCTGAATACCGTACTCAATACAGCAGTGATCAAGACAAGCGTTAATGAGAGACGGAAGGGAAGCATGAAGCTGATTAATCGCTTTAGAGTCCCCTTAAAGTTTTTCGCTTTTTGTACGGGTCTTCCCATCGCTCCCATGCCTCCACGGCCAAAATGTCCGGGATGAACGCTAGGAGACGGTTTGTTCTGCTTTTCGCTCATGCAATCTCCTCCTCTGACAGCTGGGAAGCGACGATTTCCTGATATACCGAGCACGTCTTCAGCAGTTCTTGATGCGTGCCGATTCCCATAATGCTGCCCTCATCCAGCACAATGATCTGATCTGCATCCATGATGGTGCTGACGCGCTGAGCCACGATGATCATAGTTGCTTCTTGTATCTCAGCTTTTAGCGCAGCCCGAAGTTTAGCGTCTGTCTTAAAATCAAGAGCAGAGAAGCTATCATCAAATACAAAAATATCGGGCTTGCGCGCTAAAGCACGAGCGATAGATAGACGCTGCTTTTGACCTCCGGATAAGTTAGTACCTCCCTGAGCAAGAACGGATTGGTAGCCGTCTTTCATTTCGCCAATAAAATCGGACGCCTGGGCGATTTGTGCGGCGTGACGAATTTCATCTTCTGTGGCATCTTGCTTGCCAAAACGGATATTATCAGCAACAGTTCCTGAGAAGAGAAGTGCCTTTTGAGGCACATAACCAATATGTTCTCGAAGCTGGGCGAGGTCAAGCTTATTCAGTGGAACTCCGCCAACCTCAATCGAACCCTCGGTAGTATCGTAAAAACGTAAGAGCAGATTGATGAGTGTTGATTTGCCTGCACCTGTACCGCCTATGATCGCAGTTACCTGACCTGGCTCTGCCCGGAAGGAAATATCCCGAATCGCTGCTTGTTCAGCCCCTGGATAACTAAAGGTAACATGGCGAAATTCAACTGCACCTTTCCCAGCTGAGGACCCAAAAGATGAATTCGTTGCACCTGCGTTAACAGAAATGGAAGACGTGGTGGCAAATACTTCATTAATACGAACGGAGGAAGCCGATGCGCGTGGAATCATGACGAAAATCATGGTCATCATGAACATGGAGAACATAATTTGCATGGCATATTGAATGAAGGCCATCAGATCTCCGATCTCGATTTGATTATGGTCGATTCGAATACCGCCGTACCATAGAATCACGACCACACCTAGATTGAATACCAGCATCATGAGAGGCATCATGGTTGACATGATTACATTGACTTTAATGGCAGTTTGGGTGTAATCAAGGTTAGCCTTTTCGAATTTGGCCTGCTCATGTCCGGTTCGGTTGAAGGCGCGTATGACACGGATTCCAGTCAAATTCTCTCGCAGCACTAGGTTGATCTTGTCGATTTTGACCTGGAGAGATTTAAACAGAGGAATTCCTTTGCGCATGATAGCAAAAATTGCAAAGGCTAATATCGGGATGATGGAGATGAGCACAATGGACAATTGGGCATCTTTGTAAATGGCCATGATAACCCCGCCGATTAACATGGTGGGCGCTCCGATGAACATTCGCATCATCACAATTACCTGCTGTACCTGAGCAATATCGTTCGTTGTGCGTGTAATGAGTGAAGAGGTGCTTAGTTTATCGAATTCACCTAGGGAGAAGCTTTCTACATGGGTAAACATTTTTGAACGCAGGTCTCTCCCGAAGCCTGTAGCGGAACGAGCGAGCAAATAGCTTGCGATCACCACACAGACGGTAGCTCCCAAAGCGACGCAAAGCATGTACAGACCATACTTGAGAATAAAGGGTACATCGCCTTTCACGACACCGGTATCGACAATATCGGATAGCAGTGTAGGGAGATACAGCTGAGCCAAGGATTGCAGCAGCATCAGAACAATTACTGCAATCAGTGGAAGGCGATAAGGCTTCAAGAGCCTAAACAAGGTAAACATGAATGTCCTCCTTTGCATCCAATGCAATTATAATGTATACTTATAATAAGTATACTTATTAAATTCGGGTGATTTTAGTTTACTTAACTCTTTCCAAGACGTCAAGGAGGATTTGCCATGAAACCGACAAACTCACCAGCAGACAGGCCGATCCATGCCGCCGAACTGATTCAGGCTATTTTTCGCTCTGCACACTACTTTCGGCAAGGCTTTGAAACTGGCTTCTCAGAGTCTGGTGTTCCTTCCTACTTAACAGGACCTCGCTTACGTTTATTGTCGATGATAGCGGACGCAGGGCAAATTCGGATGAACGATTTGGCAGCGAAAATGGGCATTAAGCCGATGACGGTTACACAGTTCGTCGATGCATTAGAGAAGGAGGGGGTGTTGATTCGAACTCCAGACCCTACGGACCGAAGAGCAACCCTTCTTCAATTGACAGAATCAGCTCCTCCGCAAATGCGGAAAGCACGTCAAGTATTTAATGAACTTTCGGAAAACTTGCTGCATGGACTCAGTAACGAGCAACGTATGCAGCTATATGATATTTTGTCCGTTTTGGAAGGTTTTAGGCATTCTTGTTCATCCGACGAGAAGAATAAGGAATAGGAAGTTTATTCTTAAATTATATCTTGACTTCTCTTGTCGAAAATGGGATAATTTTTTTAAATTAAATATGTACCTTTAAAAACAGTCCAGAGAGGCTGGCAAGGTAACCGTAATATGAAGACAGCCATACGAATGAGAGGGTATTCTCCGTATGTGTAATCTTGGGGGTGAGGTGCACCCTCACGACCTAGTCTTTATTCGCGTGCACATGTAACTCCTTGCCGAACAATGGCGAGGAGTTTTTTGGTTGCTCGGAACCGGGGGTACCTGTGCAAATCGAGAGGGAGGCTGTAAGGATGGACGAGACCACCGAACACAGTATTATGGACGAAATGGGAATTCGCAGAGCCCTCACACGGATTGCCCATGAGATCCTGGAAAAGAATAAAGGTGTAGAGAACTGTACACTGATCGGAATACGAACTAGAGGGATCTACTTGGCTAAGCGAGTAGCGGAGCGAATCCTCGAGATCGAGGGTGTCCCGGTACCGGTAGGAGAAATCGACATCACATCTTACCGCGACGACAGGATTAAGGTCAAAGCGGTCGAAGACATCCAAGAAGGCGGCAACCTGCAAATCCAGGATCGGAAAGTGATCTTATTCGATGATGTACTCTTTACGGGCCGTACCGTGAGAGCTGCGATGGATGCCTTGATCGACCTTGGCAGACCGCAGATGATTCAATTGGCGGTTCTCATTGACCGCGGGCATAGAGAACTGCCGATTCGACCTGACTTTGTAGGGAAGAATGTTCCAACTTCCAAAAGTGAAAAGATCGAAGTTCTACTGACAGAAATCGACGAGAATGATCAAGTGCTTATATTTCAACAGAGGGGGAAACAAGAATGAGTATCGCTGGAGTACAGGCAACGAAGCATTTCTTGGGCTTGAAAGGGCTAAGCGCGCAGGAGATTACGAGCATATTGGATCGCGCAGCATACTGGGAGCAGTATCCGATTAAAATAGCCAATCAGCTCCAAGGGAAATTTGTAGCCAACCTCTTTTTTGAAAACAGCACCAGAACTAGATTTTCCTTCGAGCTAGCGCAAAAGAGACTGGGAGCAGAGGTGCTGAATTTCTCGGCGGCTGAGTCCAGTGTGCAAAAAGGGGAATCGATCTACGACACGGTACGCACGCTAGAGTCGATGGGGATCGATGCCGGAGTCATTCGATTGAAGCCGATCGGGGTACTTCAAGAACTGGCTGAGAAGATCAAAGTTCCGCTCATTAATGCGGGCGACGGCAACAACGAGCATCCGACGCAAGCGCTGCTTGATTTCTATACGATGCGCAAGCATTTTGGTGAAATCAAAGGGCTGACAATATCTATCGTTGGCGATATCCTGCACAGCAGAGTAGCAAGATCGAATCTGTGGGGACTTCAAGCGTTAGGAGCTAAGGTTCAGCTGTGTGCTCCGGATAATATGCAAGCGCCAGAGCTTGCCGAGTTTGCTCCTTATGTATCCTTCGACGAAGCGCTCAAAGCAGATGTCGTTATGATGCTTCGTGTGCAGCTTGAGCGGCATGATAAAGGGATGATCAAATCCGCAGAAGAGTACAGAGAACAATACGGTCTGACAGTTGAACGCGCAAGCAAAATGGCTCCTCACGCTATCATCATGCATCCGGCGCCGGTTAACCGTAATGTTGAGCTGGACGATGAACTGGTTGAACATGAGAAGTCGAAGATTTTCACTCAAATCGCAAACGGCGTGCCGATCCGCATGGCGGTCATCGAGCGGGCTTTATCATAGAACAGGGGGCAATCAAAGATTATGGGAATTTGGATTGTGAACGGTTTTACAGTGAGTGCCGATAATGTACAGACGAAACAGCACATCTTCGTTGAAGGTGACAAAATTGTTCAAGTACTAAATGCAGAAACAGACGCTCAGCCAAACACAGAGGGACATACCGTTCTTGATGCGTCAGGCAAACTGGTGGCTCCCGGGTTCATCGATATGCACGTTCACCTGCGTGAACCAGGATTCGAACACAAGGAAACCATTGCTACAGGTACCCGTTCGGCAGCAAGAGGCGGATTTACGACGATTGCTTGCATGCCGAACACTAGACCGGTTATTGATACGGTTGATACCGTAAATTACATAAAAGATAAAGCAGAAACAGAAGGTGTCGTGCGAGTTATACCTTACGGCTGTATTACCAAGAATGAGCTCGGCCGTGAGTTGACGGATTTTGCAGCGCTGAAAGAAGCGGGTGTCGTTGGCTACACGGATGATGGCGTGGGTGTCCAAAGCGCTCAGATGATGAAGGATGCAATGGCGCTTGCCGCATCGCTGGGCATGCCGATTATCGCACACTGCGAAGACAACACACTTGTCGAAGGAGCAGCGGTAACTGAGGGGGCGTTTGCCAAAAAGCACGGTTTGAAAGGAATTCCGAACGAATCCGAGGCCATTCACGTAGGACGCGATGTGCTGCTGGCTGAAGCGACGGGCGTTCATTATCATGTGTGTCACGTGAGTACCGAACAATCTGTTCGCCTCATCCGTCATGCTAAGCAGTTCGGGATCAAGGTAACCGCTGAGGTTTGTCCACATCACTTGGTGCTGTCGGATGAAGATATTCCTGGTATGGATGCTAACTGGAAAATGAACCCTCCGCTTCGCACGCCTCGCGATGTACAAGCCGTGATCGAAGGGCTTGAGGACGGTACGATCGACATGATCGTAACGGATCATGCGCCGCACAGTGAGGAAGAGAAAGAGAAGGGAATGCAGCTTGCGCCTTTCGGCATTCTAGGGTTTGAAACGGCGTTCCCTCTGCTGTACAGCAAGTTTGTTGTGACTGGAAAATGGACGCTCGGGTTCCTGGTAGACAGAATGACTGCCAAGCCTGCTGATGTATTTGGTCTTCCTTACGGAACACTCCATGCCGGCAGCGCTGCTGACATTACCATTGTTGATTTGGAAACGGAACAAGAAGTTCTAAAAGAAGAGATTGTATCGAAGAGCAAGAATACGCCGTTTATCGGTTGGAAGCTGCAGGGCTGGCCAGTAACGACGATTGCTTCCGGGAATATCGTCTGGTCATAATGGGCTATACGGCGAATGAAAATTCGTGTATATTTATACAGAATGATAATTATTTATACAAATCAGACACATCTTCGGTTCCCAGGAGCCGGTTGACTATAGCGAAGGAGCTGAAAGTACATGCAAGCAAGATTATTGCTGGAAGACGGCACGCTTTTTACAGGTAAATCGTTCGGTGGCGAAGGCGATTCTGTCGGCGAAGTAGTGTTCAATACAGGGATTACAGGTTATCAAGAGGTTCTCTCCGATCCATCTTACTGTGGACAAATCGTGACCATGACGTACCCGCTGATCGGGAACTACGGTGTGATCCGCGATGATTTTGAGTCTGTTCGTCCATTTATTCACGGCTTCGTAGTGCGTGAGCATGAAGAAATTCCTAGTAACTGGAGAGCGCAGTATACGCTGGGCAGCCTGCTGAAGGAATACGGCATCATCGGCATCAGTGGTATCGATACACGTATGCTTACGCGCAAAATCCGTCATCACGGGGTTATGAAGGCTATGCTGACAACCTCTAATAAATCGGTTGCAGAATTGATGGAGCAGCTGAAAGCTACTCCGCTTATGACTGACCAAGTGTCCCGCGTCTCCACGAAGAGTGTCTTCGGTGCACCAGGCCACAAAGAGCGTGTTGTACTCGTTGACTTCGGAGCGAAGAGCGGCATTATCCGCGATCTTAGCAAACGGGATTGCGATGTTGTCGTCGTGCCACAAGATGCGACTGCTGAACAAATCCGCAGATTGGCTCCGGACGGCATTCTGCTGTCCAACGGCCCTGGGGATCCAAAGGATGTCTCCCATGCAGTGGGTATGATTAAAGAGCTTCTCGGCGAATTCCCGATTTTCGGTATTTGCCTGGGCCATCAGCTATTCGCACTAGCTTGCGGTGCTGATACGGAAAAACTGAAATTCGGTCACCGCGGCGGCAACCATCCGGTCAAAGATCTGATTTCCGGTCGCTGCTACATCACATCGCAAAACCATGGCTACACCGTAAAAGATGATTCCATTCAAGGAACCGATCTTGAAGTGACGCACATTAACAATAACGACCGTACCATCGAAGGGTTGAAGCATAAAAATTATCCCGCGTTCTCCGTACAGTACCATCCAGAAGCGGCGCCGGGTCCATTTGATTCCAGCTACTTGTTCGATGATTTTATCGACATGATCCGCAAACACAAGCAGGATCATCCGCAGCAGCCACGTCAAGCGCAAATGCTAGCGAATTGGAAAGCTCAAGCAGCACAGACAGAGGAAAAGGGGGAACTTCAGTATGCCAAAAAATAATACACTCAAAAAAATTCTCGTTATCGGTTCCGGCCCGATCGTCATCGGTCAGGCTGCCGAGTTTGACTATGCAGGAACACAAGCTTGCCAGGCTCTGAAAGAAGAAGGCATGGAAGTTATCTTGATCAACAGCAACCCGGCTACAATCATGACAGATACGAATATGGCCGATAAAGTATACATTGAACCTATTACACTTGAATTCGTAACACAAATCATCCGTCAAGAGCGTCCGGACGGCTTGCTGCCAACATTGGGTGGCCAAACGGGCCTCAACATGGCGGTTGAGCTTGCACGCGCTGGAGTATTGGAAAGCGAGAACGTCAAATTGCTAGGTACACAGCTGACTGCCATCGAGAAAGCAGAAGACCGCGACCTGTTCCGTGATCTCATGAGAGAGCTGGAGCAGCCGGTACCGGACAGCGTAATCGTGACGACTGTGGCTCAAGCCGTAGAATTTGCTCAGGAAATCGGCTTCCCTATCATCGTACGTCCTGCTTATACACTAGGCGGTACAGGCGGCGGTATCTGTAACACCATGGAAGAGCTGACGGACATCGTCGCTTCCGGTATTCGTTACAGCCCGATCGGTCAATGTCTGGTTGAACGCTCCATTGCGGGTATGAAAGAAGTCGAGTATGAAGTTATGCGTGATGCTAACGACAATTGTATCGTGGTATGTAACATGGAGAACTTCGATCCTGTAGGCGTACATACCGGTGACAGTATCGTTGTGGCGCCTAGCCAAACGTTGTCGGACCGTGAATATCAAATGCTGCGCTCCGCTTCACTAAAAATTATCCGCGCCTTAAATATTGAGGGCGGTTGTAACGTACAATACGCACTGGATCCGCACAGTTTCCAATATTACGTCATTGAAGTTAACCCTCGTGTAAGCCGTTCCTCCGCGCTTGCTTCCAAAGCAACCGGTTATCCGATTGCCAAAATGGCAGCGAAAATCGCGATCGGCTATACACTGGATGAACTCGTAAACCCAGTAACAGGACAAACTTACGCTTGCTTTGAGCCTACACTGGATTACATCGTATCGAAAATCCCGCGTTGGCCTTTCGATAAATTCACTGCTGCCAACCGTAAGCTTGGTACGCAAATGAAGGCGACAGGCGAAGTTATGGCGATTGGACGTACCTTCGAAGAGTCCATTCATAAAGCCATTCGTTCCTTAGAAATCGGCGCACACCGCCTGTTCTTGAAAGAAACAGATCTGTTGGATCAAGAAACCTTGGAATTCCGACTGCAGAAGCCGGATGACGAGCGTCTGTTCCTCCTGGCTGAAGCTTATCGCAGAGGCTATACAGTAGAGCAGCTGCAGGTTTTAACCAAAATCGACTGGTGGTTCCTGAACAAGCTGGATGGCATGATCAAGTACGAGGCTGAGATTGTGAAGTCCGACCTGAATGCAGAGTTCCTGCTTGAAGCGAAGCGCAAAGGCTTCACAGACCGCGCCATCGCAGAAATCCGCACAGCTGCAGGTGCTGTGACTTTCACAAAAGAAGCGGAAATTCGGGCTCATCGTTTGCAGCAGAACATCAAGCCTGTTTACAAAATGGTTGATACTTGCGCAGCCGAGTTCGAAGCATCTACGCCTTACTACTACTCAACCTACGAGCAAGAGGATGAAGTAACGGAAACAAGCAAAGAGAAAGTCGTTGTATTAGGCTCCGGTCCGATCCGTATCGGTCAAGGAATTGAGTTCGACTACTCTACGGTACATGCCGTATGGGCGATTCAAGCTGCAGGCTATGAAGCGGTTATCATCAACAACAACCCTGAGACCGTCTCAACAGATTTTAATACATCCGATCGTTTGTACTTTGAACCCTTGTTCTTCGAGGATGTTATGAACGTCATCGAGCGCGAAAAACCAATCGGCGTTATCGTACAATTCGGTGGTCAAACCGCGATCAATCTAGCAGCACCTCTTGCAAATGCAGGAGTTCGCATTCTGGGTTCCGATCTGGAGAGCATTGATACCGCAGAGGACCGCAAGAAATTTGAAGCGCTGCTCAGCAAGCTGGCCATCGCACAACCGCCAGGCGGCACAGTGACTTCCGTCGATCAGGCTGTTGGTGTAGCTTCCCAATTCGGTTACCCGGTTCTGGTTCGTCCTTCTTACGTACTGGGCGGCCGTGCGATGGAGATCGTGTATTCTGACCAAGAGCTGCTGAGCTACATGGAATACGCTGTGAAAATCAATCCTGAGCATCCGGTTCTGATTGACCGTTATATGCTGGGTAAAGAGGTAGAGGTTGACGCAATCTGCGATAAAGAAACGGTCCTGATCCCTGGCATTATGGAACATGTAGAGCGCGCAGGGGTTCACTCCGGTGACTCGATCGCGGTCTATCCGCCTCAGAGCATCTCTGCTGAAATCAAGCAAAAAATCATAGATATTACGACAAAAATTGGCTTGGAGCTGAAGGTTGTCGGACTGGTGAATATCCAATTCGTTATCTTCAACGATGAAGTGTACGTGATCGAAGTGAATCCGCGTTCTTCCCGTACGGTTCCATTCTTGAGTAAGGTCACGAACATCCCGATGGCTAACGTAGCAACACGCGTGATTATGGGACAAAAGCTTGCTGATATGGGTTACCAAAGCGGCTTGTGGCCGGAAGATCATTACGTATCCGTAAAAGTACCGGTGTTCTCCTTTGCGAAGCTGCGCCGCGTAGATACGACGCTTGGACCTGAAATGAAGTCCACTGGCGAAGTTATGGGCCGCGATACCAACTTTGCAAAAGCGCTGTACAAAGGTCTGATCGGTGCGGGTATGAAAATTCCTCCGGCAGGTTCTGTAGTAGTAACGGTGGCTGACAAGGATAAGGAAGAAGCGATTGAGATTCTGAAAGGCTTCTACCGTCTTGGTTACAAATTGATCGCAACAGGTGGAACGGCGAAGGCGATTCACGAAGCCGGACTTC
This sequence comes from Paenibacillus hexagrammi, assembly GCF_021513275.1. Lineage (NCBI taxonomy): Bacteria > Bacillati > Bacillota > Bacilli > Caryophanales > Paenibacillaceae > Paenibacillus > Paenibacillus hexagrammi. The sequence goes on from NZ_CP090978.1 coordinate 1,991,563, forward strand.
CGGTAACTACCGTGAACAAGCTGAGCGAAGGCTCACCTAACATTCTTGATCTGATTCGCAGCGGCGAAGCGCAGTTTGTCGTGAATACACTCACCAAAGGCAAAACGCCGGAACGTGACGGCTTCCGTATCCGCCGTGAAGCGGTAGAGAATGGCGTCGTTTGTATGACTTCTCTGGATACAGTTCGCGCGCTAGTCAATATGCTCGAGTCCATCAACTTCTCATCCCGCGCAATGCCTGTGTATGCGTAAGGGAGCGTGAAATAGGATGAGTACACTGACGCGAACCGACGTTGCCGGCCGCATCATGGTCGCGCTAGATTATCCTTCTGCGGAGGGTGCCTCCGAGCTGCTTAAGCAGCTCGAGGGCATCCCTTGCTATATGAAGGTGGGCATGCAGCTGTTTTACGCTGCAGGTCCAGGCTTTGTAGCCGGTCTGAAGGATAGAGGCTATAAGGTATTTCTTGATCTGAAAATGCACGACATCCCCAACACCGTTAAGGGCGGTGCGGAGAGCATTACGCGCCTTGGCGCGGATGTGTTTAACGTTCATGCGGCCGGAGGCAAGCGCATGATGGAAGCTGCGCTCGAGGGCGTGGACAAGGCCCTCGCCCGGGAGCCGGACGCCCGATTGTTATCGGCGTCACGCAGCTGACCAGCACCAGCCAGCAGGTGCTGAATGAAGAGATCGGCCTGCCGGGCTCGGTTGAGCAGGCCGTCATTCAATATGCCCGCCTGGCGCAAGCGGCAGGGCTGCAGGGCGTCGTCGCGTCACCGCTTGAGGTGACGCAGATCAAGGCGGCGTGCGGTGACGGTTTCGTCACCGTGACGCCTGGTATCCGCCCTGCGGGCGCGGATATCGGCGACCAGTCGCGCGTCATGACGCCGGCGGAGGCTTTCGCGCAGGGCACCGACTTTGTGGTGATCGGCCGTCCGATTACCGGCGCTGCCGATCCCCGCGCGGCGATCGAGTCGATCATCGACTCAGTCGTGTAAGTCTACATCAGCCAGTACCTGAAAAAACGAAGGGATGGATACGGAACCCATGAGTCAGCTTACGACGATTGCGAAGCAAATCGCTTCTTCACTTTTAGAAATCGAGGCTGTAGCGCTTAGACCGCATCAGCCTTTCACCTGGACTTCTGGTTTGAAGTCCCCGATCTATTGCGATAACCGGTTGACGATGTCTTATCCGGCGATTCGCGAACTCATTGCCGATGGATTTGCGGCGCTCATTAAGGAGAAGTTCCCAGAAGCAGAAGTCGTTGCCGGTACAGCAACAGCAGGCATTCCTCACGCAGCCTGGGTTGCTCAAAAGCTTGGTCTTCCGATGATCTATATTCGTGATAAAGCGAAAGGTCACGGTAAAGAGAATTTGATTGAAGGCTCCGTAAAGCCCGGACAAAAAGTCATCGTCATTGAGGACTTGATTTCGACTGGAGGCAGCTCGCTGAAGGCAGCAATTGCCGTTAACGAAGCGGGCGCAACAGCGCTCGGAGTCCTAGCGATTTTCTCCTACGAGTTGGATAAAGCCGTTAATGCATTCCAAGAAGCGGGTATGCCGCTTCATACGCTTTCCAACTACACTTCCTTGTTGGAAGTAGCGCTTGAGCAAGGCAAAATTAAGTCCGAAGACATGGAGCTTTTGCGTTCCTGGAGAGCGAATCCTGCTGCTTTCGGCGTATAATTCGGTCGAATTCTGTAGGAAATTGACGTGTATGGATTGACGGATCAGGGCGAAGTACCTATACTTAATGTATGTATTGGCAATGCCTTACATCTGCGAAATGGCAAATGGTGTGAAAGCACCAGACGCAAAGCTAAAGGGGCTAATCGGCTTGAGGTCGAACGCCAGCCAGCTGCCGAACGATGAGAGGAGGATTCTTCATGAGTGTAAATGCCATGCTATCCGCAATCGGAAGCGGGGACGCTGTTAAGCAAGCAGTAGGAATTAAGCTGCTGAGCAAGACAAACGATGCGCAAACGGCGCAAGCGAACGTGATGCTGCAGGATTTTGCTAAGTCACAACAGAAAATTTCAGCTGCTGCATCTGCGACACCGCATTTAGGACAAAATATTGATGTAAGAGCATAAATCTTGAGTTACTAAGGAAAGTACGGTGTGAAAATCCGTGCTTTCCTTTTTTATTTGTCTTAGGTCTAGCTGTAAAATTGAAATAAGCTCAGGTTTTCACATTTGTAACTGGTTACCATGGAAGCTGATCTCTTTTGTGGAAGAAGCCGCCTGTGGGCCCATCTGGGGGAAGCGTAGCTAGCCAAACTGCACTTTCTGCACCCTCGCTGATCTCCATCGGAGCGCTAGAGCCGCCCATATCCGTTTTTACCCAACCCGGATGACAGGCATTGACCTTAATCATGGTGTCGCGTAGAGAGATAGATAACTGTACGGTCCAGGCATTCATCGCGGCTTTAGATGTTGTGTAAGCAGGAGCAGATCTTTCACCGTACATGGGATTGGACAGCAATGTTCCGAGTGATCCTAGAATACTGGATTGATTCACAATTCTGCCTGCGGGGCTTGCTTTAATCCAAGGGAGCAGAGCCTCCGTTAGCGCTTGAGGGCCGAAAAGATTCACTTCAAAGCTGGCTCGAATCGCATCGAGATAGTTTTCAAGATGATCTGTATATACACCTGCATTATTGACAAGAACATCAAGCTTTCCATATTCAGCTTCTATTCTTTTCGCAACTGCTTCGATATGCACACTATTGGTCACATCCAGTTCAACACCGTGCGCTTCTATGTTCTCCTCTTGCAGCAAAAGAGCTGCTGTCTCCGACTTGTTCTTATTTCGAGCTCCGAGAAGTACGATAAAGCCCAATCGGCCCAACTGCCGTCCAATCTCAAGCCCTATTCCTTTGTAGGCTCCAGTAATTAAAGCAACTTGCTTTGTCATGTAAGTACCTCACAATCATATAATGTACCGATCAGTACAAAACTACGAAAAAAATTAATCGAGCATTTTGATGATTTGATGTATGGCCTGTTCAACGACTGAATGGTCTGGGCACGATTTCATCGTGACTGCTAGGCCCACGGCCGCGATAACAATGGCGCCTGCTATGGAAGAGGCATCTAAATTTTGTGAGAATTCTCCTGTATGTATGCCATTCTCCACAACTGACTGAATCAATGCAGTCAGCTGTTGCTGGTACTCTCTTGTGAACTGGGTAAATGGTTGATGATGTGGGGCTAATTCAACAATTGTGTTCACACACATGCAGCCCAGCTCAGGCTTACGCCCATCGCCGCTGTCAGCAATCCCCTGTAGATAGAGAAGGATGGCGGATCTAGCTGAGGGAGCGTTTTGAAGTTTTTGACGAATGAAGATGAGACTGCGCTCGGCATAAAGCGTTAAAGCAGCTTGAAACAACGATTCTTTTCCGCCGAACGTGGCGTATAGGCTCGGACGTTGAATACCCATGGCACGCGTTAAATCGGTGAGGGACGTAGCTTCATAGCCTTTCTCCCAAAAAACCATCATGGCGGCAGTCAATGCTGTATGTTCATCAAATTCCCGTGGTCTTACCATAATCTAATTCCTTTCTGTACTGATCGGTATAAAATGAGTGTACGCGATACGATTATCCGTGTCAAGGTATTAAATAACGTTCGAATGTTACTTGGAAGCATGTAAATGTTGCAATCGGGATTTGAAGTTAGAACGCTTATTATTAATATTTTTGATGACCTCTATTATTATTTATAGCTAACTGTGATGATAGCTTCCATGCTACAGTGTAACTACAACATAATGAAAGCTCGGACGCTCACGCCCGAAGGATGATAGATGGAGGAATGCAGGATGCTGACGGAAAATGATCTTAAAGGCTTATATGTACCGGTTATTACACCATTTGACGAGGAATATGAACTAGACGTTGCTTCATTCTATAATTTGACCTATCACTTGTTTGAAGATGAAATCAATGGCCTAGTTGTGGGTGGTACAACGGGCGAGTCGCCAGGTTTGTCTAGTGATGAGATGGCGCTTATGTTCACGACGGCGCAAACGGCCAGGCAGGCTGCAGCGGTTGATGTTCCGATTATTGTTGGAACGGGGACGAACGATACGATGGCTACCGTCAAAAAGACGGAGCATGCTGCTGAGCTTGGCGCAGATGCTGCTCTTGTGGTGGTTCCCTACTACAACCGCCCTAGCCAAAAAGGAATTATTGAGCATTTCCGCCGTGTTGCGGAGGTAGGTCTACCGGTCATTCTATATGAAATTCCACATCGAACAGGCGTGACACTTGAGCTGGATACGGTTAGATCGATCCTGGATTTGGATGGTGTCATTGGCATGAAAGATAGTACTCCTTCTATTCATCTGGTTTCCGAGTTATCCCGCTTGGGATCTAAACCGGTTCTTTGCGGAGATGATGCGCTGTTATTTGCAGCACTATGCTGCGGAGCGAAAGGTGCCATGAGTGCTACGGCGAATATGGAGACAGAACGTTTTGTAGATTTGCTCAAGGATTTCGAAGAGGGTCGCATTACTGAGAGCAAACAGCAATTCGAACAGCTATCGCCTCTGATTCGATTGCTGTTTGCAGAGCCGAATCCTGCGCCGCTAAAATGGATGCTCGCTCAGAGGGGACTCATCGAATCGGATACGCTTCGTCTGCCTATGGTGCCTGTAGGGGACAGCTTGAGAGAGCATTTAGCAAAGTACGTGTAATCTTGTAGGGCTACTCTATAAAAAACGCTTATTGGTGGCCAAAGGTAAAAGGCCTCAATAAGCGTTTTTCTATACGAATGTTAAATTTCCCTGTTCGTCACGAAGCTGCCATTTGGATTCAAAGTTACGAACAGCTTTCATAGACATCTTCTTGCACGGTAGTTCTTACCCTACTCCAGCACCCGCTTGCCGACAATGATGAGATCCCGCTCGATGCCATCCAACTCGGCGATTCTTGGCAGCTGGGCCCAATTATCGAAGCCGAAGCTTTTGAACAGCTTCAAGCTAGGGTCATTGTGGCCGAATATAAAGCCGAGCAGCGTCTTTATGTTCAGTTTCGGACAAGCGTCGATAGCCTGCTGCAGCAAAAAACGTCCGATTCCTTGCCCGCGGCAGGCCTCGTCGAGATAAATGCTAACCTCGGCGGTTGCCTGATAAGCAGGTCTTCCGTAAAACGATTGAAAACATAACCAACCGCAAATCTTTCCACTCTGTTCCAGTACCCAGAGAGGACGGAAGTCAGGTGAATGCTCGTGGAACCATCGTTCTCTGCTTGAGACGGGAACAGGCTCTGTGTCCGCAGTAACCATTCGGCCTGCAACCGTTGAATTGTAGATACGAACGATTTCCGCTAAATCTTCAAGATTTGCATCCCGGATCGTTAACTTGTTGATATCTATGTTAGTCATGTTGTTCCAGTTCCCCTTATTTATTCATTAGACTGGGCGATCTTTAGCCAAAAGCGAGATATGGTCTCTAGGCCTTTATCCCAATTCTCCAAATGGAAATGTTCATTCGGAGCGTGCAGGTTTTCTCCGGGCAGTCCAAAACCTAGCATGACGACTGGCGCCTCCAGAAGCCGTCCGAATACTTCCACAATTGGAATGGAACCGCCGCTTCGCGTATATACCGGATAGGCGCCATAGGTTTCTTCGTACGCTTTTGCAGCGGAAACCATGACCGGGTGATCGATAGGCGTAATGAACGGGTTCCCCCATAACGATCGCTTCACGGATACTTGGACACCTGCAGGTGTATGCTTAACCACATGATCTTCAATAGCATCCATGACATGATCAGGTACCTGCGCGGCAACAAGGCGGCAGGCGATTTTGGCAGTAGCCAGATTCGGGATGATCGGTTTGATGCCTTCTCCTTGAAAGCCACCGCTGACGGAAGTGATCTCTAGCGTCGGCCGGGATGTCGTTTGCTCATAGAACGAATACCCTTTTTCCCCGTAGAGATCTTTGACCTGCAAGTCTTTACGAATTTTCTCCTCATCGGGCTCGACTTTCTTAAAGGCCTCCCGTTCTTGTTGCGATAAAGGAATGACTTCGTCATAGAAGCCTTCCACAGCCACTCTGCCTTCGGCATCATGAAAGGAGGCGAGAAGCTCAGAGAGCGCATGAATCGGATTTTGAACAGCTCCGCCATACAATCCAGAATGAAGATCGCTATTCGCGCCTTGAACAGAGAGCTCAATACCCGCAAGTCCTCGCAGTCCATACATTAAAGTAGGCTGACCCGGTCCATGCATCTGAGTATCCGAAAGCGTGATGAGATCAGCTGCAAGCTTGTCAGTATGGGTTTCAACGAAAGCAGGCAAATGCTTGCTGGCAATTTCTTCTTCGCCTTCAATGCAGAACTTCACATTCACAGGCAGCTTGCCCTCTGTTTGCATGAAAGCCTCCACGGCTTTGACATGCAGCATGAGCTGTCCTTTGTCGTCTGTGCTGCCTCGCCCAAATAATTTACCATCTTTAATAACTGGCTCAAACGGCTCCATTTCCCACAGCTCCAGCGGATCCGCAGGTTGGACATCATAGTGTCCGTATATCAGAACAGTCGGAGCATCAGGAGCATGAAGCCAGTCCGCATACACAACAGGGTGGCCCTCCGTAGGCATAATCTCCACGTTCTCCATACCTGCTTGACGCAGCGACTCCGCCACCCATTCAGCACAGTGAAGAATGTCTCCCTTATGATCCGTCACGGCACTAATGCTTGGAATCCGTAAGAATTGCTTTAACTCCTCCAAATGCCGCTCCCGTTCCTTTTTGAAATAATCCACTATTGTTTGTATTTGCATAAAGCCACTCCTTTATTTGCTCGAAATCCGCCATTCGTGTTGATTTGCATCATAAATTCTTATTCGAATGGAAGACTATTTCCTTTTCTATTGTAACATGAGACAGCTTTTTTTCAGAATTCATCTCTGGGTTCTGGCGAAGTAGTTTGTAAAATAATCCAAATTCTAGTATATTTCAATAGAAACATACACCGAACTGCAAGGTTCGTAGATTTTCAGCAAATTTTCAGTTTCATGAAACTTTTTAAAACGCTGCTCCGTCTATTTCATCATACAGTTACTTATGGAAAGGGAGGATTACGCGCATGGTAAGTTGGTTTCGCAGCAAATCCGTACATAGTCCGCTTACTGAAACCGGGGATGATTTCCCGAACGACGCGATAGATCCTTTGTTAACGGTGAGGGGAGTAGAGCGTTCATTTCAAGTTGGCGGGCAGCAGCTGCACGTATTGAAAGGAATTGAGATGAAGCTTCTACCCATACAGCTTGTGATGCTGAAAGGCCGCTCCGGTTCCGGCAAAACGACGCTGCTAAACCTAATTGGCGGACTCGATCAGCCGAATGAAGGCGAGATTTATTTTCAGGGAAAGCCGTTTCACACACTGCGCGACGATGAGCGAACCATGATTCGACGTAAAGAGATTGGCTTTATATTCCAATCGTTTGCGCTTATGCCGTTATTGTCAGCTTGGGAGAATGTTGAGCTGGCACTGCGAATGGCAGGAACCCCTCGCTCCGAATGGAAAAAGCGGGTCGAGCATTGTCTGGACTTGGTAGGCTTATCCAGAAGGATGCATCATCGTCCCTTTGAGTTGTCGGGGGAGAACAGCAGCGTGTAGCGATTGCGAAAGCCATTGCCCATAAGCCTTCGCTTATCTTGGCGGATGAACCGACAGCGGAGCTGGATTCGCAAATGGGGGCACAAATCATGTCTGTTTTTCGTAGCATTATTCAAACTGAACAAATTACAATCTGTATGACTACTCATGACCCTACGATTCTGGAGGTTGCCGATCATGTTTATGAAATGGTTGACGGAAAGTTCGTCACGTAATCAAGCCATAAAGCCGATTGCCGCCATCGTGCTTTGTTCATCCTTACTGCTTACATCCGGCTGCTCGCTTTTGCCGAAGGAGCAGGAGGAGGAAGTGCTTCCGACGATCAATCCGCCCAAATTATCTAAGAAGCCCGAATATGAAGTGAAATCGGGAACACTCGAGACCAAAGTCAGAGGAAGCGGACGATTGATGGCTTTAAAGGAAGAAAAGCTGTTCTTCCCCGAGGAAATGGTTGCAAAACGTATCAATGCCGTGCTTGTGAATAGCGGTGATCCCGTTGAGGCTGGACAACCGATCGCGGAGCTGGACGTGTCGGACTTGGAGAGCGATTTGAAACGCAAAAGACTTGAAACCAGGCGCGACGAGCTGACGATGATAGAAACACTGCGCAAGGCGGACGAAATGACGCCCGAGGCAGTCGAGCAGGCGAAGATTGATTTTGAACTGAAGCGGGAGGATCTGGCGAAGCTGGAGTCGCAAGTGAGCAAGGCGAAATTGCTTGCGCCGTTTAGCGGCACGATAGTCAGTGTAACCTCGAAGAAAGGCGACACAGTGAAGACGGATGAGTCGGTCGCAACGATTGCTGATTTAAGCCAGTTGACTGTGGCGGCAAGCGTAAGTGCAGATGATGCCAAGAAGCTCGCTGTAGGAATGGAAGCGATTGTCGATATCAATACCGCAGGACAGTTTAAGGGGAAGGTGAAGTCTCTACCTGTTCCACAATCGGATAACGGGAATGGAGGCGGCTTCTATCCTGGAGGTTCCGGTAGTGAGCAAGACTCGATCGATAACTATCTTGTTGTAGAATTGGATGATTTTCCGCCTGGTCTGGGCAGGGGACTTCAGCTGAGTGTTACTGTGATTACGGACCGCAAAGAGAATGCACTCACCATCCCTCTTTCGGCATTAAGGTCTTATGCAGGCCGCAACTATGTGCAGGTCGTGGATGATCAAGGGAACAAACGTGAAGTTGACGTGGAAATCGGACAGCAAACATCGACGGAAGTGGAGATTGTGAAGGGTCTCACTGCCGGACAGAAAGTAGTGGGTCGATAATGTCTATGCCGATGCTGCGTTTCTTGTTTCGAAAAATGTGGAATACGAGGTGGTTGACGCTCAGCACGTGGCTGGGGCTTGTCATGGCGGTTGCGTTTACGACGAGTATTCCGATGTATGCCGATGGATCGTTGAAACGTGTTGTCGCGAAGTCGCTCCAGGAGAAAAGCAGCGGGCTTCCGGCAGGCTCCCTGCTGATGCGTTATCAAGCAGTCGGCTCCGATCGTGTAGGGATGGATGAACTCAAGGACGTCAATGTGTATATACAGGAGCAAATTCCGAAGGATATCGGGTTTCCCGTTGAGGCTTATGCCAGAAGCTACTCCATTAAAGGTTCGAACTTATCACCCGTTGATCCTAAAAAAGTAGATCCCAGCAAGCGCAGGCAGATGACGATCTCCACGTTGGAGTCGCTCAACGATCATGTGGAGTGGACGATGGGGAATATGGCTCCCGACCACCTGGATAACGGCATGATTCCTGCTGTTGTACTGGAAGAGGCTATGTACCGAAACGATCTGCACGTGGGTGACGAATTCCGCTATTCGGCATCGGGGAGTAATGGAAGTTCACTTCTTACTGTAAAAATCGTCGGCGCCTTTAAGCCCAAAAACGAGAACGATCCTTACTGGTTTCAAGGATTGGAAGGAATAGTAAACTCTCTAATTGTAAGTGATGACTTGTTTACAAAGACCCTCCTTACGGATAAAAAGCTGCCCCTCCAACTGGCCAATTGGTATTACGCATTTGATTTAAGCGACATTCAGACGAGTCAATTGTCACCTCTAGGCAATCGTCTAGAGCGGCTCGATATCAACTTGTATCAAAAGCTGAAGGATACGAAAGTAGATCTATCCTTTCAGCCAATCTTGGCTGAGTTCAAATCACAAAGCCTGCAGATGCAAATTTTACTCTTTACCCTAGCAGCTCCAATGATTGCCATGGTGTTTTACTACATTGTCATGAATGCCAGACAATCGCTGGAACGACAACGAAGCGTAATTGCCGTACTCCGGAGTCGTGGGGGTTCGACAAGGCAAATTACAGGCATATATTTGCTGGAAGGATTACTGCTTGGCGCATTGGCTTTGGTAGTCGGTCCAGCGATAGGCTGGTTTATGGCCAAGAGCATTGGTTCCTCCAGTGGATTCCTGACCTTCGTCGACAGACAGTCGATTCCGGTTGGGTTTACGGTTGAGGCGATGACCTACGGACTGCTTGCCGTTGTTATCGCTATCATGTCCAGCGTGATTCCTGCTGTGATGTTTGCCAGGTCATCCATTGTTAATTACAAGCAGCAGCTGGCCAGAAGCGACCGCCGACCATTCTGGCAGCGATGGTTTTTGGATATTGTTCTGCTAGGCGTAGTAGCCTATGGTTTCTATTTATTTGACCAGCGTCAATTGCTTTCAGTGCAAACAGGTTTGACGACGGACCAGCTTCAAGTGCATCCGCTGCTGTTCTTTGTGCCTGCGTTATCGATATTTTCTCTTGGATTATTCTTTCTACGGATTTTCCCTTGGCTGCTGCGTTTGTTCGGCTGGCTTGGACGCAGATTCCTGCCTGTTCCGTTATACCTGACACTTGCTCAGCTATCCCGGTCCGCAAGCTCCTATTATCCGCTTATGCTTCTGCTCGTTCTTACCCTCGGCCTTGGAATTTACAATTCTTCGGCTGCACGGACGATCGATTTGAACTCAACAGAGCGGACGCTCTATCAATACGGCACCGATGTTGTGCTGCAAGCGGTATGGGAGGGCGTATCAGACGATCTGCCTACCGATAATCCAAACGCCGGATCCTCGCAAGGTGGCGGCAGCACATCGGGCGGTTCTGGCCAAGGACAGGGTGGTAGCGCAGGTGGAGCGGGAGGCGGACAGCCTGGTTCCAATCCAGGAGAGCAAATACCGACGAAGATCCGGTATATTGAGCCGCCGTTTCAAGTATTTCGTGAGCTGGATGGTGTAGAAGCCGCAGCTCGAGTTCTGCAGACCAAAGCGAATGTCGTGGTTTCGGGAAAGTCGACCGGTCAAGGACTAGTGATGGGGATCGACAACGTCGATTTTGCTAAAGTAGCCTGGTATCGACCTGATTTGTTTCCGGCGCATATTAATTCTTATCTGAATTTGCTTGGTTCCTATGAACAAGCTGTCATTATTCCTTCGAATTATGCTAAAAAATATTCGCTTAAAGAGGGAGATTTGCTATCGATTACCATTCAACAGCAGCCCCTTGAATTTGTGATCGTCGGCATTTTGCCTTACTGGCCCAGCCAATATCCAGATCAGACCCCGTTCTTCATCACGAATCTGGAATATTTGTACGATCAAGCTTCAATTATGCCCTATGAGGTATGGCTGAAGATGAAGCCGGATGCTAAAGTAGCGCCCCTTATCAATCAGTTACAGGCGAAACATATTGATTTGGTATCCGTAAAAGATGTACGTAATGAACTCATTTCACAGAAAAAGCATCCTGCCCGTGGCGGCGTGTTCGGAATTCTCAGCTTGGGATTCCTGGTGTCGGTTATCGTCTCATTGATCGGTTATATCTTGTATTGGTTCTTTAATCTCTCCAGCAGAGTCGTACAGTTCGGTGTTTTACGGGCTATGGGACTTTCACGGAAACAATTGACAGGGATGCTGCTGCTCGAGCAAGGCTTTACGGCGGGGCTTTCCATCGCACTCGGTATCGGCATCGGCAAGTTGACCAGTTATTTCTTTTTGCCGTTCTTGCAAACCTCAGAAAATATTCAGCGTCAAGTACCGCCGTTCCGGGTTGTCTTCGATTCCAAAGACACGATCCAGCTCTATCTGGTCGTAGCCGTTATGATGGCAACTGGAGCAGGACTACTGTTCATGCATATCCGCAGGCTGCGCGTGCATCAAGCTGTGAAGCTGGGAGAGGAGAAATAAGAGATGATCACTTGCGAAGGCTTAGTCAAAATCTATAAAACGGATGAAATCGAAGTGGTCGCACTGCAAGGGCTGAATATCCAGGTGGAAACCGGCGAGCTAATGGCGATTATCGGAAACAGCGGGAGCGGGAAGTCTACGCTGCTGAATATTCTTGGAGGCCTCGATCGACCTTCTGCCGGGCAGGTTATGGTGGGAGACTGGGATTTGCTTAAGATCACCGATCAGCAGCTGGTCGAATACAAGCGAAATACCGTAGGTTTTATTTGGCAAAATAATGCCCGCAATCTCGTCTCATACTTGACGGCTCTAGAGAATGTGGAGATGCCGATGATGCTCAGCGGTAAGTATGACCGTGAGTATGCCAAACAGCTGCTTGAATGGGTCGGACTCGGCCACAGGATGAACAACAAGCTGCAGCAGTTGTCCGGTGGTGAGCAGCAGCGCGTAGCGATTGCCATTTCACTGGCGAACCGGCCCAAGCTGCTGCTAGCCGATGAGCCGACAGGCTCGGTGGACACAAAGACGGCTGATATGATTTTATCCATCTTTCGAAAGTTAAACGAAGAACTGGGCGTTACGATTGTTATCGTTACCCATGATATGTCTGTAGCTGGTAAGGTAAATCGAGTTGTTGCGATTAGGGACGGCATGACGAGTACGGAGTTTATAGCGCGTAATCCGCTTATTGCCTCATGGGATGGTACTAACACCGGACAGTCTGCTCTAAGTCAGAGGGCTCATGAGGAGTACGTGGTCCTTGACCGTGTCGGTCGGCTTCAGGTACCGAAAGCGTATCTGGAAGCACTGCAAATTAAGGGAAAAGCGACCATGGAGTTTGACGGAGAGACCATAACCATCAAAGCGCCTAGAAAGCTTAATGAACAATAATAAGGGACTCATAAGTTGGAGGGAATTGTAGATGAAAACCATCAATCGAAAACTGCTTGCGGTATCACTGACACTTGTCATGACAGCACCGCTGGCTGTTGCGTGCAGTAAAGGCACCACAGAGGATAATAAAACCGAGCGTGTATTAAAAATTGCAACCAGCTATGGCTACGATGAAGAATATCTGCGGCAGCAGTTTACGGAAATTTATGAATTTGCGAATCCCAATGTTAAGATCGAGATCATTCCAACGATGGATGATATGGTTCGATATAAAGCCCCGGCTCCCGGGGAGAAAATGCCAGACCCTCTTGAGAAACTCAAAGAGGTCATGCAGGGAGATAACCCTCCCGATGTGGTCATGATGGGCTACGAACAGCTCCCCGATGTCATCGATAGCAATCTGCTTACCCAGTTAGATCCACTCGTAACGAAGGATAAATTTGATACGACCGGAATCGTTCCCGCTGTGATTGACGGCATTAAAAACGTTGGTGGAGGAAAGCTGTACGCGCTCGCACCAAATTTCAGTTCCTCGGCACTCATTTACAATAAGAAGATTTTCTCCGATGCCGGCGTAGATTTCCCTAAGGACGATATGACATGGGATGAAGTCTTCGATCTAGCCAAACGGGTATATAAAGAGGATGGAGATAAAACCATTAACGGCTTCAACTTCTATACGCAATCTCAGATGGATTTGTTTTACGGCATGCAGATGTATACGGCTCCGCTTCAATTGAAGATGTTTGATGACAATGCAGAAAAAATGACGGTGGACACGGATCAGTGGGAGAAGGTTTGGTCCAAAATGGCAGAACTTCAGAAACAGCATGTGTTCCCGGAGGTAGTTGACCCTCAAAAGCAAATGAATCGTCAGTATGATCAAGAAAATCCGTTCGCCTACGATGATTTTATGTCCGGACGACTTGCGATGGGAATCATTAATTACGGGCAGATCCAACAGCTGGTAAATGCCAACAAAAACGCGGCCAATTATAAGGGCTTTACACCGATTGACTGGGATGTTGTAACGGTCCCTTCTCATCCGGAAGCTAAGGGTGTCGGCGGTTCGATCTATATGAACGGCATTATGGCCATTAATGCAAAAGCGCAAAATCCGGAAGATGCTTGGAATTTTATTAAATTCGTCAATGGCGATGACTGGGCGAAGCTGAAATCCCACAGCTCCTATCAACTCGTATCCCGATCCAAATATTTGAAGCCGAAGGACGGAGAAGATTTCCACATGGAAGCATTCTATAAAGTGATTCCGGCTCCGATCGATCCGAATACGAAGATCTACCAGAACAACCCGAATATCTATCAAGTACAGGATCTAGGCCGCCAGCAGTTCCTTAATGTGCTTAACGGCAAGATTACTGCGCGGGAGGGTCTGAAAGAGTGGCAAACCCAAGGGGATACCATGCTGAAACAAATCAAGGATAACCCGAATGGACCGATCACACCTCCAGCACCTGCTGGTGCGGCAGGCTAATACACCAAACCAGACTTACTCGTTACAAAGGAGGACTTCAAGATCATGAACAGCAGGTTCCGTTACACTCGATTAGCTGCTATGGCTTTATCTGCAACTTTAGTTCTTGGTCCGATGAACAACGCGTGGGCTGACAGCCAGTCTGCGCCGGTTGTTTCGTCGGTTGGAACGGTGTCCATTTCAGACAGCAGTTACTTCGAGTTGAAACAAATTCACGTCTTGCCGGAAGCAAGCGGCAAATTAGCTACTTTTACCATTACGATTCATAATGACAGCAGCAATGAGCTGCAATTTATCGACTACTGGGTACGTCTTAAAAGCAAAACAGGCAATCAATTCTCTGCTCGACTGCTTCCTGCCGATAAGGACAAAAACCGGGTCTCGCCAAAGTCATCTGAGGATTTAACGTTCTATGCTACGGTCAATTCGGATACGAACTTACAGGATTTGATCGTCCAATTCATCAAATGGGACTTCAGCCAGTCCAACTTTGAACGCGTTCTTGGTGAGGTTGAGGTTCCGGATGGATACACGGATATTACACCGGCTGACGGCTCCAGCATCATCTCCGTAGGCGGCAATGATGTGACTGCCTCCATTAAGAAGTTTGTCAGTAACAAGAATGAGAAATATTATGTTCCGACGGTCTATCTAACTCTAGAGAATTCAGGGTCACATTCCGTTACAATTCCTTCCTATTTATTCTCTATACGTACCCCAGAGGGACTGCTTTATCCGTTAGAGGCTAAGGGAACGAAGAATCTGACTATTAACCCTAAAGAAAGTAAAGAGATTCAATTGTCAGGGTCCATTCCCGTAGCGGTAGCTCCTGATGGTTGGCAGCTCACCCTAGCAGAGGCAATAGCAGATTTGAAAATGAACATTGCAATCGCTGCGTTTCAGCTTCCGGCTGTTGCCTCACAGGAGGAAGGCTCCCTTGGTAAGGAATATTCATTCACAGATAAGTCCGGGGTGTATTATGCTGCCCTGAACGGCCTTCATCGGCTGCCGTGGGAAGATCAAGATATCGTTACAGCTGATTTAACGCTTAGCAACAAGGGTGATGATTCATTGCCTATTCCGGCATTGACGGGTTATTTTTTGCTCGACGATGCCGTGAAGGTTGAAGCAAACCTAGTTCAAACGGCCAAGGTCATTGGGCTTGCGGCTGGCTCAAGCGTTAATTTGCAAATCGCAGCAAAAATCCCGTACACTTATGAATTTTCTCAAATTAAGCTTGTCCTGCAGGAGAAGGATGCGGACGGCGATTCGACTTCATCCGGAACGGATACCGGCAGTGCTGATTTGACCGATGTACTAGAGTTCTCATCCCAAGCTGAGCTTCAAGCAATCCCTTACATTGGAATGGGAGAATCGTACGCAACGACATCAGCTGGTCACAGGACGAATTATAAAATTCGCAGCATTCAAACGTATGGAGGCAATACGGGCAGTCTATTCACAGCCCAACTGGAAGCGACGAACGCCGAGAAACGTTATACGAATGTTTCCAAAATTGTGGCGCATTTCCGGGCGCCGGACGGTACGATTTTCCCAGCGGATGTAGCTGAGATTACAAATAAAGTGAGTCCGAGCGGCAAAGCACTGATTAACGTGTCCGCAAAAATCCCGAAGGGATTCTCTACGGAGAATATGAATTTGATGATCGGCGACGCGATAACCGAAGGAGAATTGACCGTTGGGGACAAAAAGCCGGACTCCTACGTAAACCCAGTTTCATTCTGGCTGCCGGATGAGCTGAAGGACGCTAAATCTACTTTGAAAGGCTTAACCTTGTATCCGTATACGATCACGCTGGACCACATCTCGACGCAGATTGATAACAGTACGTTTACACTCGGCTTTAATTATGAGATTCAAAAAGATTTGCTGATTGAAACGAATATGGAAGGGCATAAGTTGGTGCTGGTATTTGAAGACGGTAAGGGAAGAAAAGGCTTTGAAAAGTCCTTTGAAGCAAAGGAAATTGATCCCGTCGACGGGGACACGCCTGATACGGCTGGGACGAAGTTGAAGCTGGGCAAGCATGAGAACTTTGAAATTAGCATGACGGATGAGGATTTGATTTATAAATCTACCTTCCTTAAAAAGTACAAGCTGAGCCTGTACGATGAGCTGGATGGTCAAAGAAGGCTGCTGGGCTCCCAAGATATCGACTGGTTTGTAACAACGGACTAATACCTATTATCTTGCAATACGAGCGGAGCCTATGGGGACTTCGTTCAGACTGTTGATAAAGGTATATGGAGGGCTCAGTAGTTTTCGGAGAAGCGTAGCGATCGGAGAAAATCTACTAAAGCTCGGAATGCACCCTTCTTTATCAACAAAGTCAGCGGAGCCCATAAGGGGCTTCGCTTTATTCTTGTTGGAACCACTGCAGGTTCCATGCCGTATAGTCACATGGAGTCATAACAAGTCGACTCTGCGCATGACTCAATTTATGACTGCACATATGACCTATTTCACCTGTCATTCTTTCACTTGGCATATATAATGAAAGCAATGCTGTCTGAATTGGAAATTTTTGAAGTTTGTTTGAAGTAGGAATTCCGGGAAACACAGTCAAACTTTACTATAGAAGAGAAAGTGGGGGGAGTAAAACCATTTAGCGGTAAGTAAAAAAACATAAAATTTTCAAACCTGGTTTATTTTTTGTTAAGATTTACCGTTTATGATGAAAGTAAGCAATGCCCGCTTGTTTTGTTGGTTACAGTTTGTGGGATAGGGGAGTAGTGAGAATGATCAAATTTACAGAGTTTTCGATGAAAAATATAGCAGCGATCTTCATTATTATGATTCTGCTGCTAGTAGGGGGGACATACGCAACTACGACGTTAAAGGTCGAAAGCATGCCGGATATTACGTTTCCTGTTGTGATCGTAAGTACTACATACACGGCGCCGCCTAAGGATGTTCTTGAGGAAATTACCAAGCCGCTCGAAAAAGCGGTCGCGGGGTTGGATGGGTTAAAAAACCTGACCTCGAGCTCGCAGGACAACTATTCACAGATCATCATAGAGCTTGAGCAGAGCAAGGATCCTGAGGATGTCAAGCAGGACGTCGAAAGTCTGGTCTCCAATGTTCAATTACCGGATAGCGCGGAGAAGCCTCGGGTGCTGACAGCAGGTTTTGCGTCGGAGCCGGTGTATTACATGGCGGTATACGGCGAGGAAGGGATGAATCAGACAGAGCTCGACAAAGTGTATAAAGACACGATTCTGCCGGGCTTCAACGGTTTAAAAGGGATTGACCACGTAGACTCCGTCGGGAATCAGGATGCAGTCCTCTCCATTAAGCTGGATGCAGCAGCTATTAACAATTACGGTATGACTCCTTCCGATGTTTCTAACATGATAAAAGCATCGCTGGTGTCCAGTCCGGCAGGTACAGTTGATTTTAATGGGAATTCGCAGATGGTGCGGGTAAAGGGCGATATGGACACCATCTACAATTTGGATAATCTGAAGATCATGACAAAAACAGGCGATACCCTGCTGTTAAAGCAGGTCGCTAAAGTGGAAGCAATCAGCGAATCGAAGTTTATGGCAAGATTGGACGATAAACCGGCGATCGGTGTATTGCTTTACAAGACAAAAGCAGCTAATGCCGTTGAGTTTGCCGATAGTGCAGATAAGCTCATGAAGGATTGGGAGAAATCCATTCCAGGCGTTAAATTTCATATTGTTTTGAATGGCGCTACCTCCATTAAGGAATCGGTTCATGGTATGGTGCAAGAGGGTGGAATGGGGGCCGTTCTAGCTTCCTTGATGATTCTGATTTTCCTGCGAAATATTCGTATGACGTTAATCGTACTCGTGTCCATTCCTTTATCCATTCTTGTGACCTTACTGTTAATGGCGCCTCTAGGTATTTCCCTCAATATTATGACACTTGGAGGGATGGCGATTGCCGTCGGCCGGGTCGTTGACGATAGTATCGTCGTTATTGAGAATATATACAGCCAATTACAAAAAGCGCACGAACGAAATGAGTCCGTGATCAAGTTAGCTACTCAGCAAGTATCGGCAGCTATTACATCTTCAACGATTACAACCGTCGGTGTATTTGGCCCGATTGCCTTTGTTAGCGGCGTAGTCGGAGAAGTATTCCGTCCTTTTGCCATCACGCTGGTCTGTGCATTAATGTCTTCACTGCTTGTAGCACTAACCGTAATTCCGATGCTGGCAAAGATTTTGGTTCTGAAAAGCAAGAAAATTACTACACATGATGAGAATCATGTTGGTCCCATGGCTATGCGCTACAAGAAAGCGCTGGTTTGGTCTTTGAACAACCGAATTAAAACATTGTTAATTGCCGGGCTGATTTTCGTGCTGTCGATCGTATTAATCGTTCCGCATTTAGCTATGTCATTCATGCCGGATAGTGAAACTGATCGTCAAGCTTACGTTCAATTAAAGCTGCCGCGTGAAACATCACTCGATATGATGAATCAGAAGTCCATGGAAATTGAAGCTATGCTGAAAGCGGCGAAGGATGATAAAGGTAATCCGGTCTTCAAATATAACGAAGCGCTTGTAGGCTACAACTTGGGAAGTAATGATAAATTTGCATACCGCGCAACCATGTTTACGGAATTTAACGATTCCATTGATGCGAAGGAAGCTGTAAAGAAATATAAGGAAGAGATCATGAAGCTGCTGCCTACCGGCTCAGATGTGAATATGGAGCTCATCACGATGGGTGGCGGAGGCTCAAGCGGAGCAGACTTCTCTTACTCGCTTAAAGGAGACGATCAACTCTACCTCAAGCAAGCGGCTGAGCTGGTTAAAGAGAAGATGAAAGAGTTCCCGGAGCTAACAGACGTTAAAGACAGTCTGAGCGATTCCAAAACTGAGGTAGAGATTACGGTTGATCAAAACAAAGCTAGACTCTATGGGCTCACTGCAGGTCAAATCCTTCAAACGGTAAACAGTTGGATTAGCGAAGAGAAGCTTGGGGATATGAAGTTTAATAATGTTACTTACGAAACGAAGGTGATGCTGGATCCGATTTATAAGGATTCTGTTGAAAAGATGGGCGCCTTCCTGATGAAGACGTCAACCGGTCAAACGGTTCAGCTGAACGAAGTGGCGAAAGTGAAACAGATTGATGCGCCGACCGGCATCAGCCGCGAGAGCCAGGAACAGGTGTTGAATGTAACGGCCAAAATCGACAATGTCGATAAAGGCGGCGTCAGTAAGAAGGTTTCAGCAGAGCTGGCCAAAATCGAGCTGCCGTCAGGTGTAAGCAGAGAAGTGAAAGGCGTATCTGATGATATTAATAAAAGCTTTATGGAAATGTTCATGGCGATGGGGGCTTCCATTTTCATTGTATATCTGGTGATGGTGTTAGCGTTTGGAAACGCTAGTGCTCCGCTGACGATTCTGTTCTCCCTACCACTTGCTGCGATTGGAGGACTACTAGGACTTCTTGTTACAGGTGAATCCGTAAACGTAACCTCCTTGATCGGATTCCTGATGCTCATTGGTATCGTCGTAACGAATGCGATTGTATTGGTAGACCGCGTTCAGCAGCTAAGAGAATTGAATTATTCGGTTCGGGATTCTCTCATTGAAGCAGGCATGACCAGACTGCGGCCTATTATTATGACAGCTGGCGCTACGATTTTAGCGCTTATGCCACTCGCTCTTGGACTTTCGAAGGGTACCATTATTTCCAAGGGTCTGGCTGTCGTCGTGATCGGAGGTCTTACAACGTCAACACTGCTGACGTTAGTGATTGTGCCTATCGTGTATGAGCTTATCTTTAGCAGAAAAGAGAGAAAGTTGGCCAAACGGAAAGCAAAAATGGATGCCATTCAAGCGGATAATGCTGCAACGTCTATGCAATAAGCTTACTGGGAAAAGGAGAATTGAAACATGAAACGTCAGTTGTTGTCTTTAAAACAAAGCACCAAACTTATCGGGTCGTCGCGCTGAGCGCGGCGATTGCCGCGGGCTGTTCCGCTCCACAAGCGGCTAACCCAGCTGCAACAAGTGCAGCGCAAGCAGATATGGTTAAGACCGTGAAGACGGCAAAAATCACCAAAGAGAAAATCGGTGATCCGATTGAGCAGGTAGGGGATGTCGTGTCTTCGGTTCAATTGGATGTTGTGACCAAAGGTCAAGGGGAAGTCATTGAGATTCTAAAGAAACGTGGAGAGAAGGTAGAGAAGGGGATGTTCTGTTCCGTCTTGACCCGACCGACACCTTGATCCAGAAGGATTTAAATGCCGTTTCACTCAAGGGTGCACAAGAGGGGCTTTCTTCCGCACAGAAAAGCTCGGCTAACAATGTAGCCGATATGAAAGATAACATTACGACGATGGAAACGACGGTCAGCGATGCGGAAAAAGCGTACAACAAAACCCGCAATCTGTACGATCAGGGGCAGGCGTCCAAATCCGACCTGGATGCGGCGGAAAATGCGCTGGATAAAGTAAAGCGCAGCCTTGACAGCTTGCATAGGCAGCTGAAGGCTTTACAAGAGACCAACACGTTGGCTCAAGCGGAGACACAGCTGGAATCGGCGGAAGTGAATAAGCGCAGCATCGAAAGAGCTTTGGATAATTTGGAAGTAAAAGCACCGACTTCAGGAATTTTAACGGACTTGAACGTGGAAGTGGGCCAAAGTGTAACAGCAGGCTATCGCGCTGGTGAAGTTCAGCAGATCAATCCGGTGAAAATTAAATCTCAATTAACTGAAGCATCTGCTAGCCTTGTTAGAGGCAAAACGGAGCTTACCTTCTACATACCGGATGTGCTCGATAAGACGACGGCTCCGATCACGTATTTGTCAGACGTTATTAACGGTCAAACCAAAGCGTATGACCTAGAGCTGGAAATTCCGAATCCTGACGGTAAGATCAAGCCTGGCTCTAAAGCTCAAATCCAACTGACGAAGGAAGATGAGCAGATCGTACCTGTTGTACCTACGCTGAGTATTGTCCGTGAAGGCGGAGATAACTTCGTGTATATTTTGAATGGGGATATCGCGGAAAAAAGAAAAGTGGAACTGGGCCGCTTAAATGAGACGAATCAAGAAATTATCTCCGGTGTGAAAGAGGGAGAAATCTTAATCACCTCAGGTCAGCATCAGTTGAAAGATAAAGATAAGGTTCAAGTTGCAAACTAACGATCGGAATTGAAACGCATTTACGTTCAGGAGGAATACAAAGTGAATAAGACAATGAAAAAATCGCTAACGACTCTGGTACTATCTGCCGCATTACTCACATCTGCTGCCTATCCGGCATGGGCATCGGAACCTGCAGCCTCAGAGGCTCCGATAGCTGCACAGGCTGTTGCAAGTTATCCGCTCTCAGGCTCCATCGAGGTTGAATTGAAAAGCTTGCTTAACGAACATGAATCGGATTCCACCAAGCTGGGTGCAGTAATTCGTTTGAAAAACACGGGCTCCAAATTGACCCGTGTACCGGATTTTGAACTGCGCGTTCGTACGGCTGACGGAGTCGAGTATACGCTGGAGCCTAGCTCTAAAAATCCAAAGGCAGTCAAAGGCAAAAGTGAACAAGAGCTCAGCTATTTGTCCACCGTAGATCGCATTGATGATGTTACACTCACAGACATCAGCTGGGTCGATGTGGATTTGGAGGTATATCCGAAAAAAGAAACAACGCTGCTCACTCTGCCGCTGGATCCTTCCATGGTTTGGAACGGTGTGGACAGCACAATTACGAATCAAGGTGCGATCTTGAAATGGGGAGAGCCGTTTACGCTTCCTTCTCTCCATTCTTCTATCGTATTCAGACCTATCGATATTCATAAGGAGATTACCGCGAAGGGTGTATCGACAGTCGTTCAAATCCAAGCGGAAAACCCTACGGATGAGCGTCAAAACGTTCCTAATTTCGCCATTGACGGCAAAACCGAGAGCAGTGTGTATTCCGGAAGCAGAGCGGAGTCTTCGGTCACTTTAGAGGCTGGTGAAAAGAAATACGTTCACGTCGTCATTCCGACGGATCTGGATACGGAGTTCACAAGCTTGAATGTCGTAACTCCAGAGAAGTTTGCCACTGCAGCGGGTGAAGAATCCTACCGTGTAGGCCGTATCAACATCTTGCTCCCTGCCGGCGCGGCAACACAAGGGGTGATTCCTGCACCTAGCTATACCCTCGGTACCCCTGTGAGACTGGATTCGACGAACAAATTTATTCCTTCCAATGTGGAAATCTCACTAGAGGAGCTGCATATCTCGGGTAACGATGACGATGCCTTCAATACGGCAGTCGCGAAGTTCAAAGTAACGAACAACAGCGACCGTCCGCTGCCGATTCCGAACATTCAGACCGAGTTGATCAGCAAGGATGGATATTCTTATATTGGAACTAGGCAGGCGAACACCGCTTCTGCAGTCGTACCTAAAGCTTCTTACATCGTTAGTTATGCGTTCTCGCTTCCAGCTTCCGAAACAGGTGAAGGCTTGAAAATGAACTTGTACAGCACGCAAACCACCGCGGATACGACGTATAAATCTCTGTTAGCTACAGCCAAGGTTCCGGTTCAAAAAGAAGAGTCCGATGATTCTGTGCTCAAAATGTATCCATATAATGTGAACATTCGAGACTGGTCGATCACTGCGTTGTTCCAGCCAACATCCTTCTTGTATAACTACAAGCTGAAGCTGGATTTGGATATTGAACAGGATAAGGCTGTAACAGTTGATGCCAACACTTCTAAGCTGCAATTTGACTTATATGATAATGATGGCAATCGCGTAGGCAGCACAACCGAAGCGTTAGCCGGAACCAATCGTCTATATAACGGCACGAATACGATTTCTTTGAATGTCAATTCAGGACAGCTTGACTTCCCGCTAACGGTTAAAATTTACGAAGTATTTACGACAGCAGCGGGAGATACTGCCAAGCGTTTCCTTACGGAATTTAAGCAGTAATTTGAAATTATGCCTTTCATTTAATGAAATTGAGGCAAGCAGCAATTATTAGGAATCTAACTTTTCATTCGATGTTATGTCTCTACATCTATTTTTTGAAAGTAACACAAAAGCCTCAAGCACTGTGTGATCAGCGCTTGAGGCTTTTTCATGTTTAAGTAATTCCTTAGCCGCGTAGTAAAAAAGTCTGATGGACCGTCCACGCTTCATTATCGGTTTGAAATAGGAGATGTACCCGGTCAACCTTTGATGTGAGATTCACTTTCCTGTTTTTCAGGCTTGAAAGTACATCATGCAGCTCGTCTGCGCCCAGCTCCTGACCGATCGTAAGGTGGGGGTTATAAGCGTACGGCTTTTCCGACTCCCTGCACACATCGGTACATATCGTGTTATGAAGCTTGATCATTTCCGTAGTATCGGACAGAGCCAAGTAAATGACATTATTTACTGGGTAAAACGATGAAAATCGGTTGAAGTGTATCTCGAACGGTTGAATCGATTTCGTGATTTGCTCTAGATGTGCGGCAGCAGCAGCAAGTTGATCTTCATTCCACTGTTCTTTTTCCTTGATCGTCAAATGGGGCTGGATCAGATTGTAGTGGGGATCGTACCGTTTTCTAAAACTATTGGCAGCGTCTTGGATTTCTTTGGACGGAAAAATGGCAATACCGCAATACATGGAACATACCTCCTTGTCGCTTGCTTGGTCTGTGTACTATTATACCGCTTTCCTGCTTTTTCTAAAACTGTACGGATGGAAAAAGAGCTTGGCTCATATCTGAGCACCTTAATGGTTAAGATAGGAATACAGACGAAGAATAAACGGAGTGATTATGAGATGAATTGGGTATATTGGGCAAAGCTATATGATTCTAAATTTCAAGCCGGCTGCCTCGCAAAAAGAATGGAGGAAGACTGGTGGATTTATGGATACGAGTGTCCGCAGGAAGTTGAAGTGTATAAATCGAAAAAAGGGCGGTTTGGTGTGAGGTACAGCACACAATAACGGAACGGATTGCATGTGGATTAATAGAGAAATAGTGCTTGACTTCACACTTGCGTGTAGTGTATATTTATTTTTGTCGCTGTTAGCGGCACTAACGACGCGGGGTGGAGCAGCCCGGTAGCTCGTCGGGCTCATAACCCGAAGGCCGCAGGTTCAAATCCTGCCCCCGCAACCAATTATCAAGTATGAGGGCCTATAGCTCAGTTGGTTAGAGCGGTCGGCTCATAACCGATTGGTCGGGGGTTCGAGTCCCTCTGGGCCCATACGAAAGAAACCTTTGCTAAGGACAGCGAAGGTTTTTATTTTTGTTCATTGTAAATCATCTAAGATGATTTTGGATTCGAATCTGGAGCGGATTGGCGGTCAAGTGAGCTGGAAATGCAAGAAATAGGGGAATAAACAAGGCGCCTTCTCTGAGAATGGCGCCTATACGTGCCGCTTATTTATTCATTTGGGCGCTGCGGATATACCAGCGCGACTCAGGCGAAACTCTTTCCAGGCGAAAGAGGATTCGCCTTGTTTGAAGCTTGCTCGAACGCTCTGGCGTAGCCGCCACTTCGACCTTGGTTTCGAATTCCAGGAGCCCGGAAGTATCCTGCTCCTGGAATTTGGACAGGCGGCGCATGCTGCGAACATGCACCGCCTGCTCTTGCCCCGTGGCGGCCTGCAGTAGGTGCAGGTCGCCTTGGTTGGCAGCAGCGATCCACACGTCGATCAGCTGCCAAGGCGTTAGCTTGCTCATGTACTCGCTGAGCAAGCCGGCGGCTTTGTGCACCATGACCTGGTGCGCAGGGTCAATGGAATGGGAGCCATGAGTCTCGCTCCCCAAAAAATGAATACAGAAATGACCCTTGAAGTCATTTCCGGGAATGCCATCGCCTCCATGCGGCATGCCGTGCATGGAGCCGGCTATCGTGCGGCCGTCAAGCCTCACTAGGACCGCTCTGCGGTCCCAGCTCCAATGGCCGCCGTAGATTTGCTTGAGCGTCGCGGAGTCCGTCTTGGTCAGCGGTTGTACATCCGCATGACTGCTGCCGGCGCGGCGCTGCCCCTGAAAGCGAAGTCCGCTTTCCAAATCTATGATTTCGAATTTGCTGTATTTGGGAAGCGCCATGCTTGCTTCTTTCCATGGCAGCATCTCTCCGTAATGCTTTGCCCGTAGAGCTAGCGTATGCTGCTTTAACTCTTCTTTGGTTCGGGATGATACCATCATGGTTTGTTTGTGAATAGGATCCACAACATCACCTTCCGGTGTTACGGCCCACTGCCTGGTTTGACCTGTTTGGGATTCATAGGAAATGACCGTATCGGGCAAAAGCGCCGCATCGTAAGAAGGCGATGTCTTGGCCTCATCCAGATCGCGAACTATTTTTTTATCCGTCCAGCTTTCTTCGGATTGATAGAGCGATTGTGGTGAGGTTTTGACAATCATGTGAATCTGGTTCGGATTGATCTGTTCCGTAGAAGCTTCGGCATTCAATGTCTGTCCTCCGTACGCCGAAGTCAAAGTCATGAACAGACATATGCCTGTACGTGCTGCTGTAAAGCCGAAAGATTGGAATCGAAACATCGAAATATGCCTCCTGAGTGAGGTGTAGTGAGTGTTGAAGCATTCTAGTGAAGTTTTTACTAAACATGTCGAATTTATGATAAAAAAAGACAAATCCCTAAGGACTTGTCTTCTTTTTCACATCTATAGCATGCTTATTCTTGCTTCAGCGTAATGGTATAAGAGGAGGCAACATACGTCTCGGCCGTAGGTTCGGTTATCACCTGAGCATACAGAGCAAGGGGATCGGGATCGGTCAGATGGTAACGGATTACCGCAGTGCCGTCAGTCTGGAAATCAATGCCTGTTATTTCGATTTTGTACCCAGCATGAGGCTTGGTGCCTCGGGACACGACAATTTTGTTCACGTCATCATTCACAGGTGTAGATGTAAAGGTAACGGACTGCTCTTGGACGGGCTGTTTATGGCTATTTACAAATTCAATCGCATTATAGAGCATTTCAGCTGCTTCAGAGCGGGTAATGGGAGTTTTGGGGTGAAAGGCTCCATTGTCAAGTTCGATCACCTTCATTTTCACCAAATCCTGGACTGCATTCATGGTTCCTTCTGAAAAAGCGTTCTCATCTTTCATGATGATCCACATTTTGTTCGTAACATAGGTTCCGGTATGCTGAATCGCCTGATACAAATTTGCTGCAAATTGCTCCCGAGTCATCTCGTCATCCGGCATCAAATCGCGGTTTAGCTCAATCCCGTTATGCGCCGCAATAATCATGGAAGGGGCGTACCAGGCATTGTCCGGTACATGAGAGTAGTAGTCACTGGCCTTCGGTTCTTTGATAAATCGAATGTTATCGATATTCAAGTGAAGCCCCTGCACAATTAGATGAACACCTTGGGCGATGGTCACATGCCCTTTGGGATTGAATAAATCGTCATCGATCCCGCTAACAATTCCTTCTTTTTGCAAGGCTTCGATTTTGCTCTGAGCCGGATCGCCTTCAATATCCGTAAAGGCAAACACACTCTGACAAAACGTACAAACAAGCGCGAACATCATTACTCCTAGTAAACTCCATCTTTTTTATCATTCTTATCACCTCTATTGCTACAGACGGACGATGATTGGAAATGTTGCACAAGCAGAAGCCTCTTTTACCATAAAATTTTGTGTTAAAATAGCAGTTGTATGCACAAGCGTTATACAAGTAGTTAAAAGAAAGAAGGTAGCGCCGAATGGGGAAAAGAAGTCTTTTCAGTTGGAGATGTCTAAAGATCGGATGATACGGGCGGATTTTTATCCTGCATCAAGCGCCGAATCTCTAGGAACTTTGATTGTCTGTCATGGTTACAAGGGTTTTAAAGATTGGGGGATGTTCCCGCATGCGGCAGAGGCTTTAGCCTCAGATGTGGACGTTGTTGCTATAAATTTCTCGCATAATGGGGTGGGAGACGATCTGCTTGAATTTACGGAGCTTGAAAAATTTGCAAAAGCAACGTACTCCAAAGACTTGGAAGATTTGAACGCAATTCAAAGGCTGGTTGCATCTGATGAATTTCAAACAAACATCATGCAAGCGGAGCAACTGCCGGTTCATTTTCATATCAATGATAGCTTCAAGCCCGCTAATAGAAGTAAGCCGTTTATTTTTCTCGGTCATAGCCGCGGAGGGGCTGTTTGTCTCATTCATGCGTTGGATCATCCAGAAGCGAGCATCGCCGGTGTTATTAGCTGGAATGGAATTGTGGATGTAGACCTGCTCAGCGAAGAAAATAAGGCCGAAATGAGAGAGAAAGGCGCAGCTACACGCTAAATGGCCGTACTAAGCAGATGATGCCTTTGGATCTGGAAATTTTGGAAGACATGGAAAAAGAGCATGAGCGATTTGATATATTGGGTCGGATCGCAAACGCCAAATTCCCTGTTTATCTCATCCAGGGGACGGAAGATGGGGATAAACGTCGGAACGGCTCAGCTAGCCTTGCAGCCAAGCATACGAGGACGCAGTGGATTCAAGTTCCAAGCGGTGATCATACCTTTGGAACGGTTCATCCGTTTCGTGGAGAGACAGAGCCATTGAAACAAGCTATTGAAGCAAGCAAAGAAGCAATTCGCAGCATGCTGCAAGCATCATTTTGACATGAAGTAGGGCATGGACATGCGGATGCTATCAACCAGGCAGTTTATCTTCATCGTCATGACAACGATTACAGGATTGGCCGCAGCGTATTTGTTGAATATTCCTTTGGCCTTTGGATTCGCTCTGGGGCTTATTGCACTCCTGGGATTTTCCTGGAAAGCTGGCCTATCTGCCAAAACTTTAACCGGGAGCATGCTTGCTGGAATGAAGCATACCAGAGAAGTGGTGTGGATCCTTGCATTAGTCGGTCTTCTGATTCCGGCCTGGACGGCCAGTGGAACGATTCCTTATATGATTGACAGCGGCATCCATTTCATAGATCCCCGATATTTTGTGACATTTGCATTTGTGCTTTCTGCTGTTATTTCTATGCTGCTAGGCACCTCTACCGGTACACTTAGTTCGGTCGGGATCCCGCTGATGGGACTTGGAGGCTACTTACACATTCCTTTGTCGATGCTTGCTGGAGCACTCGTCTCAGGGGCTTTTGTCGGAGACCGCACATCGCCGTTCTCAAGCGCAAGGCAGCTGACAGGAGCTTCAACCGGAGTGAAGGGGAAAGAGCAGTGGAAGGCTATGCTGCCGACTACGGTGGCGGGTATTTTGGTAGCTGTTGTATGTTTTGCTTGGGAAGATTGGGAGGGAAGCTGGCACCATGCTGGTATCGCCGGTTTTCAGCAGCAATTCGGTGAAGGCTTCATATACAGTCCGTGGCTGCTTGTTCCCGCAGCTATTCTATTGTTGTCTATAGCTCTGCGGCTTGGCACCAGGAACGGATTCATGCTTTCTATACTTTCAGCTGTTACCATAGGCAGTCTATTTCAACATATTACATGGACAACATGGTTTCAGTATCTGTGGAACGGATATAGCTCGGATAGATTCCATAGCCTTGAGACCAAAGGCTTCTCCAGCATGATCGAACTCATGGTTCTGATTTTGATGGCGGGAGCTTTCAACGGAATCCTTGAAGAAAACAAAGTGCTGCAACTGTTTATGGAAAAACTGCTAGGGACGAAGCCCACCTTGCTTGGAGCGACAATGCGCACATCGATATTCGGTTTATTGCTGTGCTTGATTTCTTGCAATCAAACGCTCCCCATCATGATGACAGGACGCAGCTTGCTTCCAAGATGGGAGCAAACCTTTCCGCGACATCAACTCACACGTATCGTGGCCGACACTAGTCTGATTTTTGCAGCTATGGTTCCTTGGAATTTGCTAGGCGTTCTTTGCGGGACCATACTAGGCGTACCAGTCGAAAGCTATATCATGCATGCGCCATTCTTATGGTCGCTACCGGTCTGTACCTGGATTTGGTCCTATGTATGTGTGAGAGGGGAGACGGGCAGTACATATGGAATTGATCGTTGACAATAAAACTGAAGCTTGATATATTGTTATTGTCTACGATACGACTTGTTAGCTCAGCTGGGAGAGCACCATCTTGACAGGGTGGGGGTCAGTGGTTCGAGCCCACTACAGGTCATACAAAAAAACCTTGTAAATCAAGGTTTTTTTTCTTTTTTATGCGACACATCCAAGGTATTTGGTATGTGTCTTTTTTCGTTGCATTATACTTATCCATTGCAATATAATAAAAACAGAACATACATTCCTGTAAAAAGGAGTGAATCTATTTGACTAATTGTATCATTAAGGGAACGAGATTAAGTAAATCAACAATTTTAAGTGATATGAGGTGCTGGGATGGATGAATGGACTTCTCAGGTTGTTGTAAATAACATTCACTTTACTATTGTTGCAAATAAGATATATTCTCCATCACTTGATGAGTTTGTATTTGAAGTTGAGATTAGTAAAGAATCCAAGGTTATTTATACTTCCACAACCAATATTTACTCTAAAAGAGAAGTTGAAGTATGGGCAAGAGAGATATTAAAATGCGAGATTCTAAAGTTTAATTGGCTGGAAAGTGAGTAATTTTAATCATACTGACATTAGATTCTGCTATAGAAGTATGCTTATAAAATTGTACAGTTTAGTGCTGACGATACAGTTGATTGTAAATCGTGAAACGTTAATGTCTATAATAGATTTATGTAAATTGAACGCTTGAGTGACCTTCAATTTCAATATTTTTAGTCATGAGGGAGAATAGTTGTAGATGATCAAAATAAGTAAATCAAAGGTAGAGGCAGAGCTAAGGGGCTTCATCGGGGCGGATGTGTATATCCATAGCGAGGCAACATCATTCGTATTTGTACGTATGTAACCGGTAAAATGGAGTCAACAGAAAACAACAAATAAGAATGAACACTCTTTCCATCTCATACCCCACCCTATTAAAATCATCTTAGATCATAAAGATTAGGGTGAGGAAGAGATATGAGGCGCTTAGAGAGGTGGCATATGTACTTCTCCATACTCGGAATGAAGGAGCAGGGCTTAAAGATCACACAAATTGCACGAAAGCTAGAGGTATCCAGAAATACGGTGTACAAGTTCTTGGAAATGAATCCAGATGAATTTAGTAAATATTTGGAACAACTGGAGACTAGACAAAAGAAGTTAGATGGATATGAATCGTCCATTCTACAATGGTTGCGGGAATATCCCGACCTGTCGGCTGCTCAAATTCACGACTGGCTCAAGGAACGGTTTCAGGTGCAGAACATTTCAGAGGGAACAGTGCGAAACTACGTAAGGGACCTTCGGAAAAAGTACAACATCCCCAAAGTCATGCAAGCCAGACAATACGAGGCTGTACAAGATCCTCCTCCGGGTTATCAGCTACAAGTAGACTTCGGGGAAACAAAGCTCCGGAATCTTCAGGGAAATTTGGTGCGGTTGTGGTTCATGGGATTCGTCTTGTCCCATTCCAGGCATAAATATGTACAGTGGTTGGACCGTCCCTTTACTACGAAGGATGTGGTGGATATGCATGAGGAAGCGTTCGCATTCTTCGGTGGGATCCCGCAGGAGATTGTTTACGACCAGGACCATCTGCTTCTTACCAGCGAGAATCATGGAGATTTGTTATTCACGCATGAGTTTGCAAGTTATGTTAAGCAGCGGGATTTTCGAATCCGAATGTGCAGGAAACAAGATCCTGAAAGTAAAGGCCGCATCGAAAATGTAGTCAAGTATGTAAAGCGAAACTTCGCAAGGCATCGCCTCTTCGCTAACCTAGACAGGCTCAATGAAGACTGTGTAGCTTGGCTCCATCGCACGGGAAATGCCAAGATCCATCACACCACTAAAAAAATACCGGCCGAAGTCTATGCTCTTGAAAAAGAGCACCTCCGCCCGGTCCACACAAAAATAAACTCGCTACCACCAAGTATAACAAGGACCGTTCGGAAGGACAACACCATTTGGTATGAAGGAAACCGGTATTCAGTTCCGCTTGGAACCTATGACGGGACAGACAAGCAAGTGAGTATTCAGGTTACGGAAATGGGGCGCCTAGCGATTCGAGATCTGGACAGCGGGCAACTATTGGCCGAACATCCACTGGCCACAGGCAATGGACAACTCGTTCAGAACACCAATCACAAACGAGATCGAACGAAGGGCATTGCAGCCTACATCCAAACCGTAGCGGAAGCATTCCCAGACCCAACAGCGGCTAGCCCCTTCCTAAACGAGATTTACAACCGTAAGCCCCGGTACATTAGGGACCAATTACAGCTCATTCAGCGTGCTTTGGAGCCCGCAGAGCCGGATGCTGTAACGAAGGCTTTGGGTTACTGTATCAAACACCGTTTGTATCGGGCAACCGACTTTGCTGATGCAGTGGAGCATTACAAGAGGCCGAGACCACCGGAAATTCCCTCAGAAGCTCCTCTAAAACTGCTAAGCGATCAAGATCAGTCCAAGCGTAAAGTCAAGCCCCAAATTCGGGAGTTCGACGCCTACAAGGCCATTCTTACGGGGGGACAGCGATGAATGAAGTGACTGTAGAACTTAGACAAGCACTACGAAATCTCAATCTAACGGAAGCGGCTCAGGTCATCGAGCAAACATTAATGGAAGCGGACTCCAAGGAATGGACCTGCCGCCAATTCTTGCAATGGCTCCTGCAGTACGAAATGAACCGCCGCGAAGAAAAGCAACTCGCCAAACGGTTTCGCTGGGCTCTGTTTCCGGAGATTAAGAGGCTCGACGACTTCATGCTAGAGGAGCAGCAGTCGCTCAGCAGACGGCAGTTTAACCAACTAAGAGAGCTACTTTGGCTCGAGCAAAACTACAATCTAATTTTTCTGGGGCCGCCGGGCGTGGGAAAAACCCATTTGGCCATAGGTCTTGGCGTGGAAGCATTGAAAAAAGGGTACCGGGTCAGTTTTATTACGATGGACGGTCTCATTCAATTATTGAAAACGGAGACCATATCAAGGGTCTCTGGGTCCAAGCTCAAACGGCTATACCGATCCCAACTTGTGATCATGGATGACTTGATGTTTATGGCCATGGACCGTTATGAAGCCAACTTATTCTTTCAGTTTATAAACAAGTTATATGGGCAATCCTCGATCATCTTGACCTCCAATAAGGGTCCGGATGATTGGGGAGAGCTACTAGGCGATCCTGCCATCACCACAGCAATCCTGGACAGAATTCTGCATAAAAGTGAAATCATCCAGCTCCAAGGGGACAGCTATCGGTTGAAGCATCGACAGACCATTTTCAGCTAAAACTGTTCAAACTTATTTATCGAAAAATGCTCAAATGGACTTGACGGTTACAACGTAATTTTAAGGTTCATGTTACTCATTCGTTTATAGCGGGGAAGGTCCCTTTCGTGTGGCTCTTCGATTCGACGGGCATGGCTGGCTGCGAATGGAAGCGCTCACGCATTATGAGGTAGCTGAGAACCGGCTTTTGTTGGCCGGCTATGACGATAGAGGTCGGATGAATGTTGCCCTTCACTTAGGAAAGGAGCCGTTTCCGGAATGAATAGGACAGATACAGACACGCGAAAGATTCTTGCGATTCTTGCCCATCCTGACGACGAGTCGTTTATCTGTGGGGGTACTCTCGCAAAATATGCAAGTGAAGGGGTCGAGATTACGCTGGTTAGCGCAACA
Source organism: Paenibacillus hexagrammi (assembly GCF_021513275.1). NCBI lineage: Bacteria > Bacillati > Bacillota > Bacilli > Caryophanales > Paenibacillaceae > Paenibacillus > Paenibacillus hexagrammi. The sequence continues at coordinate 2,024,417 of NZ_CP090978.1, forward strand.
CGAGGTGAGATGGGACGACGCATGGGTAATCCGCCTTATCTCAATCGGGAATCAATGCCTGCTGCACGTGAGTTGGAGCTAAGGCAAGCCTGTATGTGCCTTGGCATTCGAGAGCTTCTTTTCTTTGATATCCGTGACAAGACGGTGGAGTTTGCGGATGAGGAGAACCTGATTGCACGGGTAGCAGCTCTCATCCACGATATTGATCCTGATGTAGTGCTTACTTTTCACGAAAAACTGGGCGGACATCCAGATCACTGCGCGATCGGAAAAGCAACGACTGCCGCTATGAGGCGGACAGGACATCGTAGTAAGTTATATTTCATTACGTTCGGTGATGCGATGAAACATCCGGCGCGGTTTGGGTATACCCGTAAGGATGTTATTCAAGTCGATGTTCGTGATCATTTGGAAGCGAAGCTCGCTGCGTTTCGAGCTCATCGTTGCCAAACGGAAATTGACGAGTGGGTATGGCTGCCCGACAAAGAGGCACTGCTGAAGCTTAGCCAACATGAATATTTTTTGAAAGGGAACACAGAGACTCCCACGCAGGATCTCCATGATTTGTTTTAGCAAAGGGTCCCCCAAGCGGGCCCAAGCGGGGGCTATAGTGATTTATGGTATCGAATAACTACTAATTATTGCAGATCACTGGCAACAGTGGTCTATTTTTATGTCTGATTGTTCCTGTATTTGTATGAGTATCCGCGTTAAAAGACTCAGATATATGGTTTTCTTACACGCCTAGCCAAGTATTTACACTATCTACACATCTTTGACCTGAACAGCACCTGGAAATGGTGACTTATTAAACTTTGTAATGGATAGAACCAACCCATCTGTATATAAAAACAGAACAAAAGATAGAATTACCTCATTAAAAGGACACTTCACAATTGAGTAAAATTGATTTTGTAAAACGCTTTCAATTTCGCGTTGTAACTGAAAAAGAAGAGCGGAGGGTCAGATGTCAGCAAATGCGTCTGGCCCTGCTTTTGCTCAATGTGCTGTAGACCGACCGTCTCTTCACTAAAGGAGGAATGCTTATCGAGCAGTTCAATTGTATAGTCCTAGCATCATCCATATAGGGGAAATGGAGGTTGATGGAATGATCCGAACAACTATGAAGACATGGTGCAGTATACTGCTTTGCTGCACGCTGGCTAGCGGAGTTTCCTTGCCAGCTTTGTTCATTCAAACGGCAGAGGCAAAAGCGCCGAGCTTTTATTCGGGACTAGAAAGCAAGGACGGTACATTGCCCGCTTGGGTTAATGAGTCAGAAGCAAGCGAGAATGTAAATGATGTTCAATCCCAGATCACGAATGAGAAAAGGCAGTCCGGCGCGCAATCACTGCTTTTTAGCGGTATAAGCACAAGTGTTAATCATGCTGCTGTGTACAATAAAGTGTTTGATGTGAATATCGACGTTAACGACGATACAACTTTGTCGTACTGGGTCTATCCGCAAAGTGAGGAGAACAGCAGGTCTGTGGCTGTAGATCTTGCGTTTGAAGACGGCACTTATCTGCACAACTATGACGCTTTGGACCAACACGGGGTTCAGCTTCAAGCGAAGGAGCAGGGGGAGGATGGTGCACTAACATTAGATACATGGAATTTTGTGACATCTAAGATCGGCTCTGCTGTGTCAGGCAAAACCATTAAGCGGATCCTTGTTACCTATGAGCGTGTAGGAAGGGCTGGCAGCTACAAAGCTTTTTTTGATGAGCTGCAAATTCGAAATGCAGACTTTGATCCCACCCTGTATGCAGACCCCCTGCTAGGCTCGCAGAACAATAAGCTGGATATTATCGGGTTCGGCGGCAACCGCGGTAATACATTTCCGGGGCAGTGGTGCCCTTCGGGATGATCCAATGGAGCCCGGATACCGGCTATAACGATTTGGGTACGGGGAAGGCCCCTTTGGGCTCGGGCTATGATTATGACCGCACCTCGATATCCGGTTTTAGCTTAACCCATATCGATGGACCTGGATGTGATATCGGGCAGAATGTGCCGATTTTGCCGGTGGTCGGGAAATTAAACAAATCGCCGGCGACTCATTTTGAGGATTATGCGTCTCGCTTTCAACGTGCAAATGAAGTTGCAACACCGGGTTATTACAGTGTGCTGCTTGACAAATACGACATCAAGAGTGAATTTACGGCAACGGAACGGACCAGTATCGGCAAGTTTACGTACCCCGCATCCACTCAGGCTATGATGCTAATCAACACAGGGATTAACGGTACGGGGTGCGGGATGCCAGCGTTAACATTGATGCAAGCAGCGGGATTGTAACCGGTTCTGTCAATGCAGGTGGATTTTGCGGAACGAAGGGCAGCGGTACTTTAGCTGAGAACACCAACAATTATACGGTTTATTTTGCTGCAGAGTTTAATGTGCCTTTCACTGAGGTAGGGACTTATAAGGGCTCAGATATCTCGAAAGGAAGTGTGTCCGAGCAATCCGATGTGCCCGACAATCGCAAGGTTGGCGCCTATGTCCGGTTCGATACGACCGAGCAGCAGCAGGTGTATGTCAAGGTTGCGCTTTCCTATACGGATATCGATCATGCCAAGCTGAATCTAACAACCGAGAATCCTGGCTGGAACTTCGATGCTGTGAAGCAGACGGCACAAGCCAAATGGAAAGCGGCACTGGGGAAAATTGAGGTTTCCGGAGGAACGGAAAAGCACAAACGGATGTTCTATTCCTTCTTGTATCATTCATTAATTCATCCGAATGTGTACAGTGATGTGGACGGGGATTATAGAGGGTTTGACCAAAAGATCTATAACACGAATGGCAAGTACACGCATTACTCTACTTTCTCCGGGTGGGATGTGTATCGAACACAGATGCAGCTGATTGCTCTTCTGTTCCCTGAGCTCGGCGCTGATTTTGCTCAATCACTAGTCGATGATGCCAAAAGCCGAAGCGGCTTTCTGCCGAAATGGAGTATCGCCAATTCCGAGACGAATGTGATGAACGGGGATCCTGCCTCGATTACGATTGCGAATATGTATGCGTTTGGTGCGAAACATTTTAATGCCCAAGAAGCCTTGCAAGTGATGGATTACCATGCCTCTACACCGTCTCCGCTGAACGGGCGATTTAATCTGGATGACTATGTAAAGCTAGGTTTTATCCCGATCGAACGCGGCGGTTGGGTGACCGGCTACACGATCGAGTATAATAATGCGGATTTTGCTATTGCGCAGCTTGCTAAAGCACTGGGCGACGAGGAGACCTACAGCAGGTACCTTGAACGCTCACAAAGCTGGAAGGACTCTTTTAAAGACGGCTATGTCCAGTCCCGTCATACTGACGGAAGCTTTGAAAGCAACTTTGATCCAGCCTCCGAGCACGGCTTTCAAGAGGCGAACTCGGCTCAATATACATGGGTGTTGCCTTTTGATTACAAGGGATTGTTTGAAAAAATGGGCGGATTAGATGCGGCCAGAGACAGGCTGGATTTCTTCTTCCAAGAATTAAATGCCGGTTCGCAGGAGCCGCACTCCTTCTTAGGTAATCAGGCGAGCTACGGCGTCCCGTGGGCTTATAATTTTGCCGGAGAGCCTTGGAAAACACAGGAGATTGTGCGCAAGGGAATGGTTGAATTGTTCCATGACGGTCCCGCCGGTATGATTGGAAACAATGACTTAGGCGCGGGTTCGGCCTGGTATGTACTCGCTGCACTGGGCATGTATCCGTCTATTCCGGGTGTAGGAGGCTTTTCGCTCAGCGCGCCCATGTTTGAAGAAACGATCATTCATGTGAATGGCTGTAACCAAATCAAGATCGTTGGCCATGGAGCATCAGAGGATGCTAAATATATCCAAAACCTGAAGCTGGATGGGGAAAACTACGATAGTACCTGGCTGCCCTACAAGCGTATTCACAACGGGGCTGTGCTTGACTTTACACTGGGAACGACGCCAAATACGAGCTGGGCAACCACTCCTCCGGAACCGCTTAACGTTTCTAAATCTGTGCAGACTGACAGCTTGGCAGCTTGGCAGCAGCAACCACAGACGCCCCGGCATGCAGTAACCCTGCTCGAAGTGAAGCTGCAGTGGAAAAGGTGGCAGAGGAGTTGACAGACATGGACAGCGATAGCGGACACGGACATCGACGCATTCAACCCTCCATGCCTGCCAAAGACCTGGCAAGCATTTATGAAGATGCTTTGTTGGCATCGCTTAATTCGGCAAGTCATCGTGAGGAAGCGATGGACGTGAAGGGGGGCGTTGAACCAATGAGAGGGCCCCTCATTAGAAGAATTTTCCTGAAAATTCTCCTGCCGTCATGCTTTGCGCTGCTGGTTTGCTTAATACCGATTTTGTCCGCTCAAGCAGCAACAGACGATCTTGTGAATGTAGCGACTGCTGATCATCTGATCGTGACCTTTAACAAAGAAAATCCGCCAAGTGAAACGGCCGACAAATTGTTTGACAGTAGCCCGAATACCAAATGGCTTGGCGCGCAGCCAACAAATGTGTGGGTGCAGCTTCAATTCAAATACGGAGACACGCAAGCTGTTCAAAAGTATGCGATGGTATCAGCCAACGATGCGCAGACGCGAGATCCGCAAAATTGGCGGGTTGAAGGCTCGAATGATGGAAGCAATTGGACGGTATTGGATGAGCAGACTAATCAATCCTTTAGTGCGCGGTTTCAAACCAAAGAATACACCATTGCGGATGAAAAGGTGGCCGAGTACGCCTACTATCGTCTATTCATCCTGTCGAATAGCGGGGAGCGTGTTAATACTCAATTAGCCGATTGGAAGCTGTATGCTCCAGCACTTGATGATGCTTCTTCGGTAAAAACAGCCATTGACTCTTTAGATTTAGGTGATACCAGTGCCTTATCCCATGGAGTAACGCTTCCCGTTAACTTCAAGAAGGGCACCACGATTACGTGGGTCAGTTCCAAGCCCTCTGTGATGAATAACGCAGGCAAGCTGCTGAGACGTCCGGGGCTAGGCGAACCTAATGAGCAATTGACCTTAACGGCAACGGTGCAGAAGGGCTCAGAACGAGAGACCAAACAGTTTCCAATTACGGTGTTAGCTATGACGGCAGCAGATTCAACCTATGAAGCGGGAGTGGACTTTGAAACCGGCTTTGAGTCTGGGGACATTTCGCCGAAGGATACAGCAGGTCCAGCTGATACCTACAGAGTGCTGCCGCTTACCAAAAATGTCGGCGAGTTCTGCTGTGGAATCGGCGGAATGGAATCCAAAAAAGGATCGGCAGCACATAATGGAGCGGGAGCGCTGCTGTTTTCCGGTGATGCTCTGAATAGTGCGGAGGCACATGCGTACAACCAAATTTTTGATGCAGAGCTGATGATCAGACCTTCTACAACTCTTTCCTACTGGGTCTTCCCAGAGAAAGAATCAGACGTCCTGCCGTCTCTTGAACGCACAACAAGCAAGTACGTCGCGTTAGATATTTTGTTCACAGATGGTACCTACTTACATGATCTGGGGGCAAAAGACCAGCATGGCGTGACTCTCCATCCGAACGTTCAAGGTGCAGGCGGTTTTATTATCGAAGACCAGTGGAATTACGTCTCGGCTAATATTGGAGAGGTAGCAAACGGGAAATTCGTTGATCAAATCTTACTCGGCTTTGACGCCGGCGGAGCAGAGCCCGGTTATTTCCGCGGTTCCTTTGATGATATTACCATCGAGCATGATTCATCGGCGGGAGAGAGCAACACGAGAGCTGTCAAAGCAGCAAAGGAAGAACTGAACCTGGGGGATACCTCAGCAGTCTCCTATGATTTGAGCTTGCCTACATCAGGTGCTCAGCAGACAATCATTTCGTGGCAGAGCTCTAATCCAGAGATCCTAAGTGCTGCAGGTGAGCTTCTATCCAGACCTAATCCAGGTGAATCAAGTGCTGCGGTTGACCTAACGGCAACAATTGGAAAGGGCGATTCATTTGCTGTGAAAATGTTTCACATACTTGTTCTCCCGCTTACCCGTGCAGAAGCCGTTGACATGGACGCAGCGCATCTTCAAATAACACACGTCACTGCCGTTGCAGATGATATCCTGCTTCCCATTCGCGGCGAGCATGGAACTTCCATTACTTGGGAGAGTGCAAACCCGGCAGTGCTGAGCGGGACTGGTCAAGTGAGCCGCCCGGGTCAGGATCAGCCGGATGCAGAAGTAACACTGATTGCTACCATAACAAGTGGAGCTTCCTCCTTGACCAAGTCATTTTCTGTAGTTGTTGTGGCTCATGGTAATAAGGGAGACGTGCGGGCTGACACAGCGGAGCTTCATCTTGGTGATTCCGCAACGGTAACAAATAATGTCTATCTGCCGAAGTCAGGCCGATTTGGTTCAACTATGATCTGGGAGAGTACCAACGACAGCGTAGTAAGCAGCACGGGTATCGTACATCGGCCTGGCGTCGGACAGCCGGATGAAAGTGTCAAGCTCACGGCCATCCTGACCAAAGGCGAAGAAAGCCAAACGAAAGAATTTATGCTTCTCGTCAAGGCCATGAACGATAATGAAGTAAAGGTACTACAGGCTGCGGAAGCTCTTGATTTGGGCGATACGAGCGCAGTTACCAAGAACTTAACCTTGCCCAACTTCGTGCCAGGCATCCCTGACGTTATGATAACGTGGGCTAGTTCTGACTCTTCCGTTGTGGACTTTCATGGGAATGTCGTGCTGCCCTGCCCAGGAGAGCCGGATGTAACGGTAGCGCTGATAGCATCGATTCAAAGCGGCAACGAACGGTTAACCAAATGGTTTACCGTGACCGTCAAGGCTCTTCGAGATGCGAATTCAGAGAACGATGATGCTTCACTAAGTGAAATCATGGTGGATGGGCAGCAGATAGACGGATTCAGCGCAGATGTACGGACCTACACACTGGAGCTTCCGGAAGGGACGACAAATGTGCCGGTCGTATCCGCAGCAGCCAACGATCCTCATGCGGAGGTTGAAATCATTCAGGCTTCAGGCTTGCCTGGAGAAGCAGACATTACGGTGACAGCCGAGGATGGAGTAACGAAGCTGACCTACAAGGTTCATTTCAAATTGAATGGGGCACCAGAATCGGTTGAAGCGGTATTGCAGGGAGCGGACCAAGTTAATTCCGGAGTATCGTTTGATCTCATCTACGATCTGAAATCTGTCACGCAAAGCGTCTACGCGCAGGATTTGACCTTCACCTATGATCCCAAAAAGGTAGAGCTGCTTTCCGTCAATTCCGCCAAAGCTGGGGTGGAAATTGTAGATCAGCGGGAATCAACGGGTCAAATTCGTGTTCTTTTAGCTCGAATTGAGGAGAATGAGGAAGCCTCTTCGCCAAGTGAAGGGCTGCTTGTCCTGAATTGGAAAGCGAAGTCTCTTACAAGCAACGCACAGACCGAAATCTCCCTGTCGAATGCCGTAATCGCGGGTGGTACAGGTGATGAAATTCCGCTGAGTCCTGTTTCGCATACGGTACTGATTCAGTATGTGAATAAAACATCACTTCTATCTTTGCTAGCTAAAGCGCAGCAAACTTATGATGCAGCAGTAGAAGGAAACGGTGCTGGCCAGTATCCGGCGGGCTCCAAAGCTGCTCTGCAGAATACCATTCTTGGGGCGCAAGCAGCAGCGGATGATGCTCAATCTTCTCAAGTCGAGATCGATCAAGCGGAAGATAAGCTGTACACAGCGCTGCAAGAGTTCCTCGCCTCCGTCCATACAAAGAATCCGGGAGATTTGAACGAAGATGATTCGTTCAGTATTGGGGATCTAGCCATTATGGCTTCGTTCTATGGAAAAACTTCCAATGATCCAAATTGGAGCATGTACATGAAGGCGGATTTAAATCATGACGGTCTCATCGATATCACTGACTTAGCAGTTATGGCCAGTAAAATCATCAATTAGACCAATTCTGTTATGCGGAAGGTGCCTCACAAGCCATGAAAATGGCTGGGGCATCCTCTTGATCATTTTCGGAAATCACTAGGGGCTTTTCCAAAATAATTTTTAAAAGAATGGGTGAACGAATAGATGTCTGAAAAGCCAAGCGTCAAGGCAATTTGAGTGATGGGCTGGGATGTATCTTTGATCATGGTAAGCGCCTTTTCCATCAGCATTTTCTTCATGTACAGCTGCGGGCGGACTTTCATCTTTTTAAAGAACATGTTCGAGAAATGGACACGATGAATGCCTAAATAATCGGCGATGTCTTTCACCGTAATCCCTTCCGTATAATATAGGTGTATATATTCCAGACTCATGTTCAGCCAATGATCGGCAGAATATTTCTGGGTTTTGATTGTGGACATTTGGATCAGTTGATTAAAGAGGGAAATTAGTTGCGCAAGTAAAATGAGGTCATCGCTTTTCGATTGTTTTTCCCATGTCTCTGCTAAGTTGAAAAGACAAGGATGGAAATCCGAATCAAATATTGATTTCACGTAAGGCGTTTGCGGCGTAACACCGAGCCGGTGGGTAAGTAACGGGAGCATTTTGCCGTCAACGGCGATCCAAAACATTCGAAGAGTCTCGCTAGCTTCAGGTGAGATGAAGTATTGGTGAGTTCTGTGAGGAAACAGCAGGAATAGATCACCTTGCTGAAGCTGCAAATGATGATTCTCATAAATAAAGTTTACGGAACCGCTCAATACAAAGTGAAAGCTATAATAAAAAATACTGCTGGGCCCAATTTTATAATTAGGTTTAGCTTCGTTATAGCCGGTGCGAATAGGAATGATCCCGGAGTGTCGCTCGAGCTGAGTGGGTGTATGGTAGATATGGTGTGCAAACTCGTGTGTATATTCATCCATCAACTGAATTGTTCCCTCCCCTTAATCATAAGTGAAGTGCTGAGCTGCATGTTCCATCATACTACAAACAAACAAATGGACATAGTACAAATGAACATTTAAGAACGCTTTCAATCTGATAAAGTTAATGAAGGAAGGAGGAAAAAATTCATTCGAAAGTCATGGATACGGAATGGTTTCTCGCAGGTGATGGGAATATTCAAGAGTACATGGAGGGATTTATGTCTAGAGGGAAAGCGATAATGAGAAGGATATCGACCGTTTTGCTTGTCATGATGTTAAGTATCAGCATGCTGAGTATTTCCGGTTCATTTTTGCAAGTTGTGCATGCTGCGCAGGCTCCTGTATTAGATTCACTTTCCTTGAGCGGTATAACACTGAGTCCTGCATTCGACCCTAACACTACAAGCTATACAGCGACAGTGGATTATTCGTTGAATTCGACAACGGTGACTGCTGGCACATCATCTTCCGGAATTACAGTGAATCCAGCAGACTTGGGGACAAAGTCTCTCGTTCCCGGAAAAAACAAACTGACGGTTAGCCTGACTGACGGTACTTCGACCCTCAATACCTACACCATAACCATTGATAAATTCGTCAGATTAGATGAAAGAGACCCAAATATCACCTATTCGGCGATTTCGGGGAACTGGACACTGACTAATGGTCAGGGCGACTATAACGCTACTCTTTCTGCCCATAATGTTGCCGGCAATTATACGGAATACACCGGTTTTTTTAGCAGAGTCATACTTGGAACAAGGATGGGACCTGGCGCTGGGATCGCGGATGTCTACCTAGACGGCACCTTTGTCAAAGAGGTTGACTTATACAAAAGCTCAGTTACATACAAACTAACGATGTATGACAGCGGAAATATAACGCCAGGTCAGCATACCATTAGAATGGTCGCGACAGGCAATAAAAACAGCAAAGCAACCAGTGCATACGCAAATTTTGATTATATTGACTATATGCCAAGTGTGTCATCCATACAAGTAAGCAGCCAAAGCGGTGTTTCGATGATACATACAAAAGAAGGATCGTTGCAGCTGGAGGCAAACGTGTTTCCCGCCGATGCTGCTGTAGAGCGTTTGGTAAATTGGAAAGTGTATGATGGAGCAGGAAGCGACAAAGTAAGCCCATCGACCAGGGCCACGATAAGCCCTACCGGACTTTTGACAGCTAAGGATGATGGAACAGTAACCGTGTTGGCTGCCGCTAAGGATGGTTCGGAGGTCGTGTCCAATGAGTTTACTGTACAAATTTCCGGTCAGAACGGGGCTGGAGTTATTCCTGTAAGCTCCATATCAGTGAGCAGCGGGGACGCTGAATCGATCATACCATCCAAAGGCGGAACTCTGCAGATGGTCGCGGATGTATCACCTTCAGATGCGACGGATGCATCGGTAAACTGGTCCGTTACGAATGGGACGGGTAGTGCGACGATTGATGCCAATGGACTTCTGACAGCCGTTTCGAAAGGAACTGTCACGGTTAAGGCAGTATCGAAGGATGGCTCCGGTGTAGGTTCAAACGAGTATACGGTAGCCATAGCTTATCCACAGACTACCTTCAACAATCCGATTAAGATCAACAGAGGAGGAGATCCTTATGTGCTTATGGCGGATGATGGTTACTATTACATGATAGTTACCGAAGGTGCGGGCAAGAACAATAGAATTACCCTCAGAAGATCACAAAGTATGGCTGGGATTTCTTATGGAGAACAAAAAGTTGTTTTTACCATGCCAGCAGCGGAAAATGACGTCTGGGCAGGAGAAATCAATCAGTTGGGCGGTAAATGGTACATTTACTACAACAGCACCAGATCCGGTGACACAGGCAGAAGGATGCATGTCCTTGAATGTGCAGACACCGATCCTATGACGGGTACTTGGACTTACAAAGGACAGGTCAGTGACGCTGCGAACGAAAATGCCATTGATGGAGATGTATTCGAAGTCAACGGGGATTTGTATATGCTTTGGTCTGGGAAATATGATGCGACAAGAACGCCTAGCGATATTCAAAGAATATATATCGCACATATGAGCAATCCGTGGACGATTGATTCCGCAAGAGTCATGATCTCCGAGCCGACAGAGGAATGGGAAAGACGTGGTCAACCCGTCGATGAAGGTCCGATCGCTTTAATTAGAAATGGTAAGGTCTATGTGACATTTTCAGGAAGCTTCTACCAAACGAATTATTACTGCTTGGGTTTATTGACTGCGAATCAGAACGATGATTTGCTGAACCCGGCTTCCTGGATCAAGACAGGGCCCGTATTTACCGGTTCCATCGCAGATGGTGTAGTATCAACTGGACATAATGGATTCTTTCCATCAGTTGATGGAACGGAAGATTGGTTTGTCTATCATTCCGTTAGTAGTTTGAACCAGGTTCCGAACGAACGTGATGTAAGAATGCAGAAGATCACATGGGACGGGGATGTGCCGAATTTTGGAGTACCAGTATCCAACACCACGGAATTGCCGCTTCCTTCCGGAGAGGCTGCTTCCGATAAGTATGAAGCGGAGAATGCAACCTTATTAGGCTCTACTATGTTCACCAGCTCTAACCCCGATGATTATGACGGTTTTACAGGCATCGGCTATGTGAATTACCAACATGCTGCTGGAGACAGCGTCACATTCCAGGTGGTAGCAACGGCAACGGGAACCTATCCGATCTCGTTTAGATATAGCAATGGCGCGGTAGATTCCAAAGTCATGAAGCTTACGGTCAATGATACGGTAGTGGACGATGGAATTGCCTTCCCTACAACATCAAATGGCAATGACGCCAAAGGTGTGCCTTATATCAATTACTCTCTTGTAGGCAAGGACGTTACGCTTCACAGAGGAGCAAACACAATTACACTAGAATCAAACGGCAGCAGCGGTCTTAGACTGGACAGCTTGATTGTGCCTGAGCTTGGCGGCGGCGAGGTAGTCAGCGCGCAGGAGGTTGCTAACGGTATCGCATCCATCGCAGCACCCGATAACAATGCCGCTGCTTTAACTCTTCCGGCCGTACCTGAAGGGTTTACGGTAACCATTAAGAGTTCGAGCAATCCGGCTGTCATCCAAACGAACGGAACCATCATCCCTCCGGATGAAGAGACGACCGTTAATCTGATTCTGGAAATTACTCGGACAGCCGACGGTTCCACAGCTGAAACCGGAGTCATTCCTGTATTGGTATCGGCTAGTGCAAAGGGACCTCAAGCCTCATTAACCGGGATGGACAGCGTGATTGCGGGTAATTCATTCGATATGACCTATGAACTTAATAACGTCACCGGCCGTGTCTATGCTCAAGATCTTACTGTAATTTTTGATCCGGAAAAGGTGGAATTCGTCTCCGCTGAATCCATCAAAGACGGATTCATTATCGTAGATAAAAAAGAAACGAAAGGTGAGCTGCGTATCATTGCTGCCGGAATGGGCGAAGGTGCGATACCCTTAGGCGGCTTGATGAAGCTCCATTGGAAGGCGAAGCCGTTAACAGAATCGTCGACAACTTCGATTGGAATCACTAGCATTGTCATTGCCGATGAACTTGGAGCAGAGACTCAAGTTGATGACACGTCTCATGACATAGCGATTATGTTTGTAGATAAGACGGCCCTTCATGCACGGATAAGCGAGGCGGAGCAAATCCATGATGCAGCAGTCGAAGGTTCGAATGCCGGACAGTACCCTAGCGGTTCAAAAGCCTCTCTACAAACAGCAATCGATAGCGCTGTGGCGGTAGCTGTCAACCCTGCTGCTACTGAAGATGAAGTCCAGGCAGCTGAAGAGCAACTGAATGAGGCACTGCAAGCGTTCAATGATTCGGTCATCACAAGAACTCCTGGAGACCAGAATCAGGATGGTAGAGTGAGTGTAGGCGACTTAGCTTTAGCTGCTAAGTATTATGGAAAAACCGCGAACGACGCAGATTGGGAGCAATGCAAATTTGCCGATCTCAATGATGACGGCAAGATCGACATAACCGATTTGGCTATGTTAGCACGAATGATACTTAACTGGTCATAATGAGAGAGAAGAGGAGGACTGTCATGGTCTTCCTCTTTGATTTATCTAAATTCCGACTGACGCAACGTACTCTATGGCATATGGATAGCTTCTCACTTCATAGAATTTAACGGTAATTTAAAGAAGTAGCAGTATAGCAATGGGATGGCAGCGGATATCAGCCAGGCCAATAATGGACGCAAATGATGAATCCGAAGCAACGTGTACAAGAGGATATTGAACGATGCGGACCACCAAAAATTCCAGCCATTATCATAGCTAACGCCGGATACGATAAAGAAAATATATTCAAGGATGGAATTTAAAGCGGACCAGCACATTATATAGATTGCTTGTAGAGTGATTGATTTTCTATCCGGGTAATTGCCGAGGTATAGGAGGACGACAGCAGGAAAATTGATAAAATCGATGCCGAGTGTGATGAGGACATGGTTAGCATAAATGTGCTTGTCAAAGCCAATCGGGTTGAATTTCCACATCGTAAAATTATAGGTGATTAGATAATAAAGCAGATCACCAATGATTAAATACAGGATGCTCACCTTTTTATCCAATATTCTTAGGGGAAACCCCTGTATACATGACACAAATAAAAAAATCCCTTACTATTCAGCCGATAGTAAAAGATTTTCATACAAACGTATATTAGTGATGACTGTGATATTCTTTTACGGACAGAAACACAATGGAGCCAAGCAACGATAGACCGATACTATTCCACAATACTTCGACCATAAGGATCCCACCTCGATATGATTGATTAAGGACTATTATACTACTATTGTAGAATTTTGTCGAATTAATAGGCATTTTCGACTATGACGTTTGATTGTTTACGAATAGTTTTTGCTCTTATGTGAGTAACCTGCTAAGGTAGATGTAGATTCGGCGAGGAAATGTAAAGGATAGGAGACATGCTGCATGCAAAATGTATTCATCATCTCGGATCATCATTTCGGTCATGGTCACATTATTGATTTTGAATCCCGGCCGTTTGCCGATATTCATGAGATGAATCATGTTATGATTGACACATGGAACGCTGTCGTTGGTAGTGAGGATAAAGTGTTCCATTTAGGGGATTTCTCGTTCTTGAATCGTGAGAAGACGAAGGACATCGTACAGCGCTTGCATGGATATAAGATATTGATTTTGGGCAACCATGACAGGGGCCGTTCCGGAGCTGGTGGCTTGATGTCGGCTTCGACGAGGTCAGTGAATACCCGATTGTATACCAAGGATTTTATCTATTATCGCATGAACCCATGTATATGAATAAACACATGCCCTATGTCAATATTCATGGACACATCCATGGGCAAAAATATGAAAGCAACCAATACATCAACGTGAGCGTAGAACGATGGAATTACGAGCCGGTTAATTTTACACATATTCAATCGCTGGTCGCTCCGAATGAGGAGCAATAATACGTACTGCTCAGCTGAAGCATCAAGAACTCAAAAAGATATCAAAGACCGTCTAGGTGTGAATAGTACCTCCAAGGTTTGTTTGTACGATGGGGGTCACAGTTCAGGAATCGAGACGGTCTTTCTTTTCAAACGGCCTGAAACACTTTCGCTTGAAGAGGTGGTTGCTCAGGTCCTTTCATGGTGACAGTTTCGACTTGTAATCTCCATTGTTTGAACAAATCGGGTTGAATGGCTAGTTGTTGTACGATGGTTTCGGCAGCAAGTGTAGTTTTCGGCATGTTCATCTTGTCTCCTATTGTTTGGTCTATAAATAATGGAAGACAGAAATAAAAAATCCATCTTCCGTAGGAAAGATGGTCGGTTGCACTACTCGCTCCTTCGATTCCAAGCGCCCACATACAGAATCGAGATCAAAGCTTCCCAAATGTTCAATTGATTACTTTTATCATAGCCTTATTAAGGTGAGGAGTAAAGGGGATTAATTGTCGTGAAGAGTCGAATTGAATCAAGTTATGGTAAATTTCGAGCGTGAGGAATGGTTCTTGGCGATGGACAATACCATAGATATAGATCAATAACCGCATAGGAGGGGATAAGATGAAGCGTCGAACTTCCAAAAAACTGCACATCTTGTTGTACTTGATACTGATGTCCACGATTCCGGTGATGATCTACCTTCAATTGCACAGTGAAGTCATGCTGAGTATGCTGCTGCTTGGGTTTATGTTTGCGCTTTGTATGGTGATGTTCTGGGCATCCGCCAGAGAGCATGAATCCGAGAAGCCTGTGAATCAGAAGAGGTATTTAAATTAATACCAGGGATGGATGAATAGACAGACTTAATGCTGGGAAATATCACCATTATCTGTAGAGTCAATATGAATTTCAATGTAATGGTCAACATGATCCAACACGTCGCTTAATAAGCCCTGGTTAAATATCACTTCATTGTGTATGGCACTGTATGTGTTATCTTCTTTGCTGATTTTGAAGCCCCTATAGTTTTCATAAACGGTTCTCATACACGATCACTCCTTATTTGATGTATGAATCAATTTCATAATGAGCTATAAAACAGAATCCAAAACTATATGTTGATATTTAATATCTTAAAAGTCTATATATTGGTGCATTCTGCTGAATTGCTAATTTCGAAATTGATTCGTATATCTTAAAATATCATCAATCGTACCGGAATGATAGAGGTGTAAAATAAGAGATTTTGTCAAAAAAAGGCCCGCTGCGTCATGCAGCAGGCCCCTTCTTGATGTACGAGCTCATATATATGAATTACCAAGCAAACGCGCTAAGGATAATCACCAACAAAATATATAGAACCAGAATTGCTGCGGCAGAAGTAGTACCAACGCCTCCACATGCGCTTTCAGCTGCATAAGCCATTCAAATCACCCTTTCACTTGATTGATTTGCCTTACATCACCATCATATGAACGAAGCGGAGGCTTGATTGGGCCATCAGGAAGATGTGCGGTTGTACCGGTTTGGGCCTCTGGGAGGATTATACATCTTCGACTTGTCGTGATATCATTGATACACAACGTATCAATGATATCAAAAGTAATAGAGAGGTACACTCCATGAACAATCGTATCGAAATCAAGCTTATCCTATCTATAGCTGCTGTATTACTACTGCCAATTTCGGTATGCGTAGGCTCAGGAATCAGTTCGTCAACAGTGTCGGCCAGCAGCGCGAGCGGATCAGAAACAGCAGTGAACGTGAATACTTTGAATGTCGAGGACCTGGGTAAGCCTCTCGCAAAATCGGCTTATGCACGGAATGTGTGGGACATGCAAGTATATGATGGAAAAGTGTATCTAGGTTATGGCAACAGCAGCAATACGGGGCCCTCGCCTAATGCTGGTCCAATTCCTATTGTCTATTATGATCCTGCTGCCAGCCGCTTTAATACGCAAGAGGTGGCAGCTGCCTCCACCAAAAAAATGAATAAATATGTGGATGAGGAGCAGATCGATCTCTATAAAATCATCAAAGGCAAGTTGTATATTCCTGGTCATGACCCGCGGGGAGACAGCTGGGACTTCGGTAATTTTTACAGACTGGATCAAGACCAGTGGAACAAGTTCAGAAATATTCCCAATGCAATCCATGTATATGACATGGCCTCCTATCATGGGAACCTTTTTGTCGGCACGAGCGCCAAATCTTCGGATGTATTTGTATCCAAGGATGATGGCAATAGCTGGTCCAAGTTGGCTGAGTTACATGCATTCGGTGCTAAGCGTGTGTATACGCTCTTCGAATTTAAGGACACCTTGTATGCATTGGGCAGCCTCCTTCCTAAGAATGATAAGTGGTCAGACGAAAATAAAATGTTATCAATAAAAGGGCAGACGAAACATGGCTCTGATAAGCTGGTTACCGAGGAGCTTACGGTGTATGGAAGTAAAATGTTTCCTGGACCTGAGGTTCATGTTAAGGAAAACAAACCTCCATATATGAGGATGGTTCGAACTACGGTGGTCGGTGATCGGATTGTTTATATTGGCGGTGAGGTCTACAATGATCATCAGTGGCAATCCAAAGGGTTATTTATCGCTAAGGACATTAACGATGCGAGGCGTATTGGTCTGCCTAATGGTGAAGCAGTTCCAATGGATATACTCATCCGTGACAATCATATTTATGTTCTCGCCTATGTGAAATCGAAACCGAATGTATATACAAATCTTGTCTATCAAGCGAAGGTATCCGAACTGGACCATGATTCCGCTTGGTCGGAGATTGTACGATTTCCTCAAGAAACGTTTGCGCGATCGTTCGAAGAGTTGGATGGTTCTTTTTACTTTGGGCTGGGAACGGACATGGATCCTATTTCAGAATCGGCGGGTACAATTCTTCGGGTACACGAGCGTAACAATTCGGGTGTGCCTACTCTGAATTCTCCAGTGTTGGAGGATTCTAACAAGGATGATGAGCAGGAGAAGGAACTGACTATATGGGAGCGGCTCAAACAGATGGTGCAACACATGCTGGGAGCAATGTAGTTCATGCATGTATTAACTACATGTCATCAGCGTCGGAGAAAAGCTGCTTAAGCTCGTAATGGACCCGGTTTTATAGAATACAAAAGACGCGAGCGCGCTCGCGTCTTTTCTCTTCCAATTATATCCCGATATCATCGACTTTATCTTCAGGCTGGCCATTGCTATTCACGGGCTCGTTATCATTAACGCGAAGCCCATGGCGCTCGTGCGCGCGAGTATCTTCATAGATCGTGGTGGGATCTCGATCGGTTTCTATGGTTGGTTTCGTGTTTGGCATCTTAGGGCCTCTCTTTCATTAAATAAATACCATGTTACTATGATCGGGAACCCATAGACTTATTCATGTTAAGCTTAAAAAAGGACCATCCCCTGTTTTAGGCAGGAAACAGTCCTTAGCTAATGTTGCATACAACTAAAACAAGTACCTACTTTTGAAATCCGGACAGCTGTTGTTCAGCGATTTGCACGAGGCGTTTGGTAATGTGTCCGCCAACAGCTCCTGCATCACGTGTAGCAAGGTGTCCGTTGTATCCATTAGGGGAGAGGGGAACACCAATTTCCTGAGCGACTTCAACCTTCAGTTGATCTAGAGCTGCCTTTGCTTGTTGTACGACTAAAGTATTGTTGCTAGCCATTCTCAATCATCTCCTTTGTTTTGGTACACACCTATTATGTGAATGTTCAGATAATTTATACATGAGCATGTTTCATCTTCCTGTGAATATATATGAGGCGAAGCAACCTAATCTGAATTATTGTCAAGCCGATAGGAGGAATCCGAAATGAATCGGTCCGAGGTCATTTTGGAATTGCAGCTTGTCCCGGAATTGCTTAAACAGGCGGAGGCGATTTATGCTGATGCAGTGACTGAGCTTGCGTGGGCGAAACATGAGCTGTTGTCCAAGGAGTGCGAGGTTATTGGAGAAGGATTGGTAAGCGGAAAGAACGAACAGCAGCGTCAGGCTGAAATGTGGCCCTATACGAAGGAGCTTCAAAAAAAGGTCCTACAGGTAGAAGCCGCTTTGGAGCAAACGAAGGTGGAGTACCATTTTTATAAGAGGAAGCTGGAGAACCTACAGACAATCGCGAGATTAATGACTATATTGTAATTGAGAGGAATTCATCTGCAATCGAACCCGGTTGCGGATATTTTTTTGTGAAAAAATCTCCCTGCGACATGTTTACCCTGGAATTTACTTGCACAATATAAGGGTAGATTTTTGTAAGTACATAGAAAAGCAGAAGGAGCATTTAAACGATGAAATCCAAAAAACTACTCATGTCCGCCAGCGTTTTGCTGTTTACTTTAAGTGGATGCCAAAGCGCTAACATGGCTGCGTCTGCAGAAGCGGCTGCTCCGCCAAGTGTAGTGAATGTTGCAATTGTTGGGACAGCAGGCAAGCAAATCGGAACGGCCAAGCTTCAGCAAGTAGCAGAAGGTGTCCGCATTCAGCTCGAGGTCACTGGGCTTAAGCCAGGTGTGCATGGCTTTCATATTCATGAAAAGGGTGTGTGCGAAGCTCCTGACTTTACTTCGGCGGGAGGACATTTGAATCCGCTGCATAAGCAGCATGGCTTCAAAAATCCTAAAGGTCCACATGCAGGAGATCTGCCTAATCTGACGGTGGATTCACAGGGTAACGGACGGATGGATGTCATTTCCAAAGAGGTAGTCCTTCTTCCGGACAAGCCTAATTCGTTGTTCAAACCGGGCGGCACTAGCCTGGTGATACATGAACAGCCTGATGATATGGTATCGGACCCAGCAGGTAACTCAGGCAAAAGAGTCGCATGCGGAGTTGTGAAATAGTCAAAGGGGCGTCGATGTAGCATGATAAAAACACAAGACCTAAAGCTTCAAATGGACGAGTTGACCAAACAAAACGACATGGTACTGATCGAACTGGAGCAGGTAAAGAAAATGCTCCTGGGAAGTTCAGGATCACAAGGATCACAAGGATCACAAGGAGGCCAAGGGTCCCAGGACTCCCAAGGCGGTAGTGGGCAAAAAGGCGGGCAGCAGCAGGCGTCAGGACAGGACCAACAGTCGCAGGCAGGGGGCGGAGGTCAGGGGCAGCAGTCCCAGCAGTCTGCGCAATCCGGAAAAAGCAGTGGTGGTTCAGGCGGCGGTCAAGTGTCTGATTTGGCGTACGAGCTGCTTAAAATCAAGGATATGGTGGATAAACTGGAGCAAAAAACCGCCAAATACGTTAGTGACCAATCTAGCGGTTCTATGACAGAAAAAGACGCCGTCAACCTTGTTCTGACACTCATGAACGGCATGGTAGATTGGGCCAGTGAGTTCGTTCTAAGTAAAAGTTCGGGATCGGATCAATTGCAATAAGACAAAAGGACCGCTTGTGCGGTTCTTTTTGTCGAATTGGCATGTTTTCGATTAATTTTCCTTTATATCTCTTTAATTTAATTTTTAGAGGTTTCGACAATATGCACTTATTTACAGAATCTGTAATGACCGATAAAGTATAGGGTAGAAGAGAGAGAGAACAAATTGTGAAACGAGGTGTGGAAGCGTGAGAGAGATTGATATTGATCTGGTATTAAAACAGCTGGGCATTCAACGGAAGGAATGGCAGCAATGGCTGGGCGGGCAAGAGCAAGAGGATCGTATATGTTTTGGGCAGGAAGAAGAGCAGGTGTTGCCCATGATGAACGCCGAGGATTCGCTTTCGGTAGTGGTAGAGACGTCGTTATAGATTGCGAACGCAGCCGAAATACATATCTTCTTGCGGTTGTTCTACTGATTGAATTTGTATTCTCTTTACGAAATCATACATAGTATTCACGAAGGAAAGAATGGGACAAGCCCATTCTTTTTTGCGTTTGCAGCGATCTTCACTTTGGTGAATCCGTGTTTATTTCCATCTATTCCCGGGTATCCTTGTTATAGTAATAGGCAGTTGGAGGAGGAATCGTAAGACATGAGGCTGCTTGTCATTATTCCGGCTTTCAATGAGGAAGAAAGTATCGGGCAGGTTGTTCGGTCGATTAAACACGCTGTGCATAAAGCAGATATCTTGGTAGTCAACGATGGTTCCACAGACCGCACTTCTGAAGTGGCTAGAGCAACCGGTGTAGCGGCTGTTATTGATTTGCCTGTCAATTTAGGCATTGGCGGGGCGATGCAGACGGGCTATCTATACGCCTACCGGAAGGGCTATGACATCGCTGTTCAAACGGATGCTGACGGGCAGCACGATGCGGCTGAGTTGAGTAAAATCGTGGAGCCCATCATGACCGGTCAAGCGGACTGCTGCATTGGGTCCCGTTTCTTGGAACGAACCGAATACCGTTCGGCATGGAGCCGCAGAATGGGCATCTGGTTCTTCACATGGATGATTGAGTGGATGATCGGCAAGACCTATACCGACCCAACCTCAGGATTTAGAGCGGTAAATCGGGACATTATTCGATTATTTGCCGATTATTACCCGGAGGATTATCCGGAAGTGGAAGCGATTATGCTGCTGGAAAGACAAAGATATCGTGTCATGGAGACTTCGGTCCTGATGCATTCAAGACAAGCGGGCCGTTCTTCGATTACACCGCTGAAGTCCTTATATTACATGTTGAAAGTATCATTGGCGGTTTGTATAACAAGAATTCGCAATGTGAGCTGATAACGATGAATATTTATTTATTTGGTATTGTGTTTTGTTTGATGTTTGTGTTTATCACGGTGGAGCTCATTAGAAGGCAAAAGCTGCAGGAGCAGTATGCACTGCTATGGCTGACACTGGGTGCTGTAATGGTTCTGTTTAGCTTCTTTCCCGACATATTGAATCCGCTGTCTCACTTCGTGAGAATTTACTACGCACCATCCCTGCTCTTTCTGGTAGGTCTGCTGTTCTCACTGGTGTTCATTATGCATCTGACGATTGTTATTTCGAAGCTGCATCGAAGGCTAACCAGACTTGTCCAAGAAGTATCCTTGCTCCAGGAGCAGCTTAAGAACGGGGGGGCGGAATAATGGCAATTTCCCCGTTACTTTTGGTGGGCATCAATGTCATGCTTCTTGTGGCTGGTCAAATTTTGTGGAAGCTGGCGCTGACTCGGACGCCTTTGAATGGGTGGGATAGCCTTGGCTCTGTCCTGGTGCAGCCCTATCTGCTGCTCGGTTGTCTTCTTTATGGTGCAGCAACTCTGCTTTGGTTCTATGCACTCAGCAGATTCGATCTTAGCCGCGTCTATCCTCTACAGTCGTTTGCTTATGTGCTGGGGGCTTTGTGCGGACTTCTCGTATTTAAAGAGACGCTGACTACTTCTCAATGGATGGGCTTGTTCCTTCTGGTTGGCGGAGCATTTATGCTAGCGAAATAAAGGAGGAATCCGAATTTTGAATAAAGGCACATGGATAGGCTTGATTCTGCTGCTTGGGGTTGCTTTGTACCTGCGGTTGGATTACGTGTTACAGGCAGATTATACGCCACTGGAATGGGATCAGCTCGAATATACCAAGACAGCCATTCAATTGTTGGAAAAAGGCATTTATGCTTATCGGGACACGGAGCCGAATACGTTGGTTACCCCGGGCTGGCCGATGATGCTGGCGGCGATTTTTAGCATCACAGGCTATGAGCCTCTTGAACCTGCGTTAATGGTCGTTCGGATTGTGAACTGTGTAATCGCGTTGGGGGCTATT
The DNA here is from genome assembly GCF_021513275.1 of Paenibacillus hexagrammi. Taxonomy (NCBI): domain Bacteria; kingdom Bacillati; phylum Bacillota; class Bacilli; order Caryophanales; family Paenibacillaceae; genus Paenibacillus; species Paenibacillus hexagrammi. The sequence continues at coordinate 2,046,408 of NZ_CP090978.1, forward strand.
GTCTTGATCTTTTTGATTGGACGCAGACTGATGAATGCCATGACCGGGGTTCTTGCAGCAGCATTTGCTGCGATTTATCCTTCCTATGTATGGTCTGCATCTCTAGTGCTGACGGAAGTTCCTTTTCTCACCGCGTTCACAGGCCTAATTTACATGCAGGTTCGCATCATACAGGATAATAAAAGGAGAGATCATATCCTTGCAGGTATCCTTCTAGGGATCTGTGTGCTGTTTCGGCCGAATTCGCTTCCTATGGCGATCGTGCCGTACCTAATTCTATGGAGTCAAGCAAGGAAAATACAAATAAAGCCGGCCCTATGGGCAGCGGCTTCATTCGCGATCGTTATGCTTCCTTGGTGGATTCGCAACATGGTGACGTTTCATGAGTTCATATTTATTGCAAAAGGAGAAGCGGGTAACCCATTCTTAGGAGGAACCGACCCATACTTTCGAGGCACCATCGATTGGAATCATATTGACCCTGATAAACAGTTTGCAGCAGGAGTGGAGCGAATTAAGGAAGGGCTAAAGACGGAGCCGCTGCTGTGGCTTCGCTGGCTGACGATTGGCAAGCTGCATGCTTTTTATAAAACAATGTGGGTGGGCCCGTATCCGTTTTCAATTCCACAGTGGTATGCTCATCTGTTGGAGCGGTTACATGATTATTTGGTCCATCTTGGATCGCTGGCTTTGTTGCTATTCAGCCGCAGGGATACATCCATACGTTACTTAGCTGTTGGTTTATTCGTGTTTCTTGGCATCCATATGCTCTTTATCCCAGTAGATCGATATTTGTATGGGATGCTGCCATTCCTTATGCTGGGAACCGCTTATTTTATCACACAGACTTATCAATTAGTGCGTTTGGCAATCATTAGTGCTCTGCTGCAGCGGAAGGGGATTTAAACATTTGCTGGGCACAATACTCAATAATATCACTTCGGCGAACGATGCCAATGAATTTGTCGGAATCATCTACGACGGGTACAAAGTTTTGCACCTTCGCTAGCTCAATCAAATCTTCCATGTCGGCATGAATGTGTACGGGTCTATTCTTCATACGCAGCGGCACTTCCTGGAGAAGATGGCGATGGGCATTGTCGAAGCTGATGCCTTCGGCATTTTTTAGAAACCAAAGCAAGTCTCCTTCGGTTACAGTCCCCACATAGTGACCGCTTTCAGACAAAATAGGTACGGCTGTGTATCTGTGGTATTCCATTCGTTCTAAGGTTTGCCGAAGTGTGGCTTGCATGGTGGTTGTGATCACATCGGACTTAGGTAAAAGAAAAAACGCAATATTCATCCATCAAAACTCCCTTTGTACAGGATCATACTTCACTATTGTAGCAAAAAGCGTGAATAGAATCTAAATCTGCGTCGGATTCTAAGAGAGAGGTGATCCATAGATGAATCGAGCGATAGTAACGGCATTGGTAGCAATAGGTGCGGCACAGGCTATGAAGGTTCCATTGACATTTGCCAAGACAAGAGAGTGGGACTGGTCACAGTTGATTCAAACAGGCGGTATGCCTAGCTCCCATTCGGCCGGAGTAGCATCCTTGGCATCCTACATTGGTTTTAAGAGAGGGATCTCTGCGGTGGACTTCGCAATAAGTGCTGTCTTCGGAGCCGTAGTCATGTATGATGCGATGGGGATTCGCCGCGCAGCAGGGGAGATCGCTGTAGAGGTAAACGATCTGGATCAACAGGTCGAGAAGCTGGCACAGCAGCACCCTGGCGTCTATCATGAACGGCGCCGCAAAGAGCTCAAAGAAAGATTGGGCCATCTTCCCACGGAAGTATTAGGCGGTGCCATGCTCGGCGCGGCAGTCGGTTCCCTAAGTTATTTCATGGAATCTAAATGAGACTAGTCTGGACAACTCTTCCGGAATACGCTATTCTCTAAGCATGTTCTAGGAAAGGAAGAAGTCTGGATGTTAGACATCATCAGAGTTGAAAGTGAAGAGCAATTAAAGCGCTGTTTTGATATACGGATGCAGGTATTCGTCGAAGAACAAAAGGTACCGGAGCATTTGGAAATGGATGAGAAAGATCAATCGCCTGAATCCTGCCATCATTTTCTTATTGTACATGAGGGTCAAGCTGTTGGAACAGCCCGCTGGTATAAATATCAACCGGATACCGCCAAGCTCCAGCGTATTGCGGTTTTGAAATCAAGCAGAGGCTTGGGACTTGGCAAAAAGCTCGTTCTAGCCATGGAAGAGCAGGCGAAGGAATTGGGCTGCTCCTATTCGATGCTAGATGCGCAATGCCAAGCAGAGGGCTTCTATCGGGGACTGGGTTATGAGGTTATTTCAGAAGAACCGTTCTATGATGCCGGAATCCTTCATGTAAGAATGAAAAAGCCGCTTTAGCTTAAAGCGGCTTGGTTCCGTTGCTCTTGATCAGCGGCAATGGGGAATGTGAGAATGAATCTAGTCCCGATGCCTAGCTGGCTTTCAACCTCAATGGTTCCTTCGTGTTCTTGAACGATCTTGTGGCAGATGGACAACCCAAGTCCAGTGCCGCTCTCTTTCGTCGTGTAAAATGGATGGAAAATTTTTTCCATCATCTCGCTCGGAATCCCCGGGCCATTGTCCTCGATTACCATGATGGCGCTCGAACCGTTACTAGCTAGATGTAATTGGATGACGCCGTTATCCTCAATAGCTTCATACGCATTTTTTACTAAATTCAGGATGAGCTGAATCATTTTATCTTGATCCATTAGAATATATATGGCCATCTCCGGAGCTTGATATCGGATGATGTGACCGAGCCGTGTAGCCTCTGATTCAGTAAGCGAAATCACACGTGTCAAGCATTCCTGAAGGGAACGAATATGAAACAAGGTAGAGTGAGGTTTTGAAAACTGTAAAAATTCTCCTGTTAATTCACTCATGCGATCGATTTCATCCATAATCATTGAATACCAATCTCGAATGTTGTAATCGTTCGATTTCGAAATTTGCAAAAATCCCCGAACGGTAGTCAGAGGGTTACGGATTTCATGAGCCATCCCGGAAGCTAGCTCTCCTACGACTCGTAGCTTCTCCGCTCGAACCATGTGTTCCTCACGTTTTAGCCACACCTCCCGTTTTTTCAATGAGAGCTGATGCTCGGCAAGCAGAACAAGATCGTCTTTGGTCTGTCCTTCATAAGGGAAAGTTGATATTCCGTATGTAATTTGTATCCCGGTTAGCTTAGGGAGCTCAGATTCTAACAAAAGCTTGTAATGCGAAGGGGTTGTCTGTTGATCGGCAATTGGCAGAACAATGGAAAACTCGTCTCCGCCATATCTAGATATCATGTAAGCATCAGAGAACAAAATTTTCAGTAAATCAGCAATTTGCTTCAAAATAATATTACCGGCTTGAAAGCCTTTATTGGTGTTCATGGACTTGAGATCGTTGCAATCGATCAATATGAAGGCAAGGCTCTTTTTATCCGCGACCAGCTGTTCCAGACGACGGTGGCATTCTTCATAGTTAACAAGCCCAGTTAAGGCATCTTGTGTAGTAAGGCGGGTGCGTTCTATTTTCAACATTTCAGCCTGTTTAGTCTTGTGCATAGTGGATAATGTCAGATAGAAGGCAGACACAAAATGCAGCATGCTGATGGCTAAGAAAGAAGGCCAGGAATCATCGAATTTCATGGTAGGAACGTACCAGGAAAGCAGGAAATAGCCTAAGGCATAGAAGAAAGACAGGATCCAACCGCGCCATTGCTGTTCTTGATTATTAATTTCGATGGACATGGATAGCAAATACAGGATAATGATCATGCTTTGGTGCGTAACCGCGTGGAATCCAAAGAGGACAATCAGCCGGATCCAAGGGAGGAGGTTTTTAGGCCGCTTCATTTGAAGGGTAAGAATATACAAAAATCCGAAAGCTAAGACGATTAATGGATGCATGGTGTTATGCTTAGCTATGGAATAAACACAAAGCATTAAGACGTACGCGTAGAGAATCGATTTCAAGATCAACATTATCATCTCCTGAGTGCATAGGTAACCGTGTATGAATGATGATGATTCAAGTATATCATGTGTAAAGTTCTCTATTTTTTGAAAAATACCTGCATCACTTAGGAAAAAATTACAAGAATTTCAGAGGAAAAACGCGAAAAAAAGAACCTGAGAGAGATTTCCTCCACAGGTTCTTGCTTCTATTTAAAAAGTTGGTAAATTGTCCAAATTATTGGTAGGATCTCCGTCGGCATCTGATCGAAGATGCTCATCCCCGTCCCGTCCTTTAAAGACATTGACATGTTCGATTTGGCCTGCTTTGGCCATTTGCTGTGCCTGCTTGTAGTCAACCACTGCCCCCGAAGAGAGCTGTAATTGTACAATATCGCCGTCACCGTTCTTTCTAACAGCAACAACTTGCTCTTTGCCTGGTGCTGCATTTTCCATTCCTGAAGATGTTTGGTCAAAAGGATTCATCTATATCGCCTCCTCTATCTAGTATGGTTGGGAGGCGATGTAATTATTCAGGAAGTGTTACAATCTGCTGCTGGAGGATAAACGACATATGACCAGTCTGACCGATAAACTGCTCCATACGGTCATCATAGTGCATTAACCATATTTTCTCTTGAACGTCTTGAGGTAGAGTGAGCAGCTGCTGTAAGGAAGCATGAATAATCGGCGGGCCGCTTAACTGACAATCATGAAGAAGGGTATGACATTTCCGTCTTCCAATGATTTCATCTAGAATCAACTCGCGGTTAAACTGCAGATCTGCACTGTAAAAGGTTTGTTCATTGATGAATAGAGAATAGCTGTTCTTGCTGGGGACATGCAGGGTTGGAATCATTTCAATATCTATACCGGGGAACAGTGTCGTTTTTTCATATTCCTTAAGGATGACCACGTCGAAGTAATCCGTCAATTGGACGCAGTTCTCCGCCGAATTGTACATACTTCCCTGTAGTGTTTCTTCCCATAATACACGGGCAATGGGTTCAGTTAGGAATAACTTCATTCTTTTCTTATTGTAATTATAAAATAAGCGGAATCCGATTTCTTCCAAACCGAAGACATGATCCGCATGAATATGTGAAATTACGATTCCGTCCAATTGGTCGGGAGTTACTCCCAGTGCATGTAATCCTTGTGGAGTGGAATAACCGCAATCTATAAGCACTTTCACTTGATCCTTTAGAATCAGAGCGCTTGTATTATAATATTTTTTCGCAAATGCGCTTCCGGTACCGACCATTTGAATTTGCCAACTCATTCATGAGCCTCCCATTTTTCGACAAAAATCACCTTTTCTTAATGTAGCACGTGTTCTTGAGCAATTTCAACCTAAATGTAAATTCTCTGTGAAATCTAAGTAAAGCGCGTGCAAAAAGGTTGTAAAGACTTTTGATCAGCGAGCTTGCAGTGATATAATGAAAGAAAAAGAGTGGAGGGATATTCAAATGAATCTAGCACTCGGGTCCCATCTACATGCACTTTCCCTGTTTGGATCCCTAGGTATGGCTTTAATGGTGATGGTAGTCCGTCTGCGGTCTGCCGCGAAGCCTCTTAATATAATGAAGATCATTATGCCGCCAATCGGGATGAGCACGGGATTTCTCATGTTTGTTGCACCCTTGACTCGAATTCCACTGTGGTGGGGACTCATTTCATTCCTTGCCGGGGCTGTTCTGTTTTCTTATCCGCTAATTCGGACGTCACGATTGTATCTAGAGGACGGACAAGTGTATATGAAGCGTTCCAAAGCATTTTTAGGGATTTTGTTTGTATTGCTCATCGGAAGGTTGGCGTTACATGAGTATGTGGAAGAGTGGATCACGATTTATCAAACAGGGGCGGTGTTCTTCATTCTTGCCTTTGGTATGCTGCTTCCATGGCGGGTATATATGTACGTTCAATTTAAAAAAATAAGACCTTAGTACTACTGAACTGGAATACTAGTTTATTCTATGAAGATGCACGTTGTTTCACTAGTTTTACAATAAGCTGGTCTAATCTTTGACTGATCTCAATAACCTGAGGATGGTGAAGATTATAGGTATAAGAAGCTGCCGTTGAAATCAGCAGTTTCTTTAAATCGTTGATTTCGGCTTCTAATTCAAGCCCAGTTGAACAAGGCATACAACAATTCCTCCTAGCAATTCCCATATACTGTAATTCTACAATATTTAATAGGTAAAAGGAACTAGTAATCATGAAATCATAGAAATGATGAGGAGAAGATATGGTATGGATAGCTGCTAGCTTTATCTTGATCGTCGTTGCCGCACTCACAGCCGTATCTGTCTTAGTTGGCTGGCGTCTCGCCCATCCAGCCCGTAAGGCGGTGGATGATTCACCTGAAAAGTATGGTTTGATGTATGAATCAGTCGAGTTTCCTAGTAGGGTCGGTGGGGTCAAGCTGTGCGGTTGGTTTCTTCCATCCGTACTTCCAGAAGCGAAGCTGACGATTATCGTTTCACATGGATATGCAGGTAATAGACTGGAGAAGGGATTACCCGCTTTGGCCCTGTGCAGCTCGCTTGTTGAGGAAGGCTTCAACCTGCTGATGTTTGATTTTCGTAATTCTGGTGAATCTGAAGGAACGATGACAACGGTTGGCTACATGGAAAAGCAGGATTTACTTGGAGCCATCGACTGGGTCAAAGAACATAAACCGGGCAAAATTGGTTTGCTCGGTTTTTCCATGGGGGAGCACTTCGATCTTAGCCGCCGCTATGGATTCGTCCGTATGCGGTATAGTCGCAGACAGTGCATTTAGTCAGTTAAAACCTTATCTGCAGGATAATTTGCCGGTATGGTCCAAGTTGCCGAATGTTCCTTTTACACCAATGATCTTGACGATCCTTCCTTGGTTGACAGGGATTCGACCCGCTCAAGTGGATGCTTTGCAAGCAGTTGATGAGGTGTATCCCCGACCGATCTTGTTTATCCATAGCAAGGATGACCCCGCAATTCCCAGCCGTCACAGCGAAGCCATGTGGACTCGTCACCAAGATGTGTTTGATCTGTGGGTCAGCTCCGAGGCAGGACACGTAGGCACTTATAGGCTATTTTCAGAAGAATACACGCGGCGGGTCAGCTCTTTTTTTGCTAAATTATAAATTCCTTCGCAACTCTTACGTTCCACCAGAGTATAAAGAGACAGACAGAAACTACTAACATGCTGGAGGTTAAGAGGGATGAAGGTTCAGCGGATATTCACGTTGATGCTGGTGTTTTTTGGACTAAGTACGGCTACGGTGGTAGCTTCTTCGATATGGGGGAATTATGAGGGATTCAGTATCGCAAGGTTAAGTATCAACGATGAAACACAGGAGTTTAGCGATTCGGATGTGCCGCCACTGATCGTAAACGGAAAGACCATGTTGCCGCTGCGATCGCTGACGAAGTCTCTGGAAGCTATGGTGAAATGGGACAATACGAACAAGACGGTTTCGATTTATAAGCCGAATGTTCACATGATCGTAGCAAGCAGCATTGATAATGAATTTAACATCACAGGACCGTTCAGTGTGGTCAAGAAGGGCGGAAGTCACAGCTTCGTGATCTTAGCTCAGGTGGATAATCTATCGACATCGATTTCGTCTGTGCGCGTTTCTATCGAATCGCCTAGCGGTCAAGAGGTCGGAACCTTTGTACCCGATAAGAAGCCGTCAGGGAGTTCTTTCTGGCTGCCAGCTCTTTTTAACGGTGTATCCTTTGATGAATATGGAAATTACAAGGTGAAATTTGAAATGCAGCTGGATGACAGCTCCGGCTATGTCGTTGTCTCAGAAAAGCAAATTCTGTCTAATTAATCGTCCTCGCCTATCGTATGCTCTCAAACTGTCGTTTGACCTCAACATATGAAAATGATAGGATAATTGGGAAAGCCAATTATGAGATGAAAAGAGGTACTGCCTGTGAGCGATCATAAAGACGATCATGTACACGGCCCAGACTGTGATCACGATCATGAGCATGGGGAAGATATTTTTATCGTAACCGATGAGGACGGTAAAGAGCATGAGATGGTGATGGTGTACACTTTCCAATCCCAGGAGCAGGCCTATGCGGTTTTGCTGGATCGAAATGATCCTGAAGCTGACGGGGTGATCTTCCGTGTCGAAGAAGAAGGCGAGGAAGCGTACCTCGTTAACATTGAAGATGAAGCGGAATGGGAACGTGTCGTTAATATTTACAATGAAATTATAGCTCAAGAAGAAGAATAGGAACCATACATAAAACCCCCTTTCAGCGCCGCTGATAGGGGGTTTCCCATTGGTTAGCCTTTATTTACGAGGATTAAAATACATGATTCTGCCGTTAAACAAGTGCAGTTCTGCTTTTAATTGCTTACCTAAGTATTTACAAAATTCATTGCCTTTGCTTTTATCGCCGTGAGTTGCGTTATCCGGTAGCACCACTTGAACATAATGGTGCTGCACTTCAGACGTGTTCTCAGTGCCTATGCCGATTACAATATTTTTATAAAGCGGATTTGTGCCCTTGAGATAGAACCATTTGCCTTCGCCTTCCGGCTTTGTTTCGATGGAGTAAGGGAACCCGGCATCGTCATATTCCCAGCCCAATTGCTTGGCGGTTAAGGAAAGTTGCTCCCTGTAATGCAGCAGCTTCTCCCTTGATCTCGTCCAATGAAAGGGCGGAGACAGCGGAGCCTGTTACAAACTTGATATAAGCGCTTTGAGCCATGTATATCGAACCTCCCACCAACATCATAGCACCATGGAAACGGTTTTACAATATTTTCCCTTGATGGCCCTATGAGCTAGAAGATGGCTGGAGTTTCTACAATGACCTTGACATTTTGTACGCTTCGGTCCTCGGGACCTTTCACTGGGAGTCCGACTTCGACGTGCTCGACAATATAATCAATCAGCTCTTGGGTGATCACTTCACCTGGAAGCAGGATCGGAATCCCTGGCGGATACACGTAGATGAATTCAGCGATGATGCGGTCGGCCGCATCTTTGAAAGGTAACGTTTCGGTTTCCCCATAGAACGCGTCTCGCGGCGTCAGTGTCAGTTGAGGAATTGCAGGGATTTTAATGACAACATCATGAATCGTATCGGCACCGTGATGAACCTCTGCGAGCTTGCGCAATGCTTCAAGCAGGATATCGATGTTCTCTTGGGTGTCGCCTGGCGTTACTAGACACAGGATGTTGTACATATCACTCATTTCAACTTCAATGTTGTAGTTGTCTCTAAGCCAATTCTCAACCTCAAAGCCTGTTACGCCTAGTTTGCGGACATGAACGGTAATCTTGGTTGGATCGTAATTAAAGGTAGCTTCATCACCTAGAATTTCTTCCCCGAAGCAATACAGACCAGGAATTTCATTAATGGACTTCCGTGCATACTGTGCGAGCTCCAGGGAGCGCTCCGCCATGGCATGTCCATTAAGAGCCAGATGACGGCGTGCCGTATCCAAGGACCCAAGCAAGATGTAAGAGGTGGAGGTGGTCGTCAGCATACTGATAATCGTCTGGATACGCTTCGGATTGACTCGGTTGCCCTGAACGTTAAGCACAGAGCTTTGTGTCATCGAGCCTCCCAGCTTATGAACGCTGGTGGCAGCCATGTCGGCTCCGGCTTGCATAGCGGATACAGGAAGCTTTTCATGGAAATGAATGAGCACGCCATGAGCTTCATCAACCAATACAGGAATGTTATATTCGTGTACAATGTCTACAATTTCCTTCAGGTTCGTGCAAACCCCATAATAGGTAGGGTTAATGACTAGCACGGCTTTGGCGTCAGGATGCTTCTCAAGCGCTCTGCGAACCGAACGGGAGGACACGCCATGGTCGATACCTAAATTCTTGTCGCGAACGGGCTTTAGGAACACGGGCTTGGCGCCGACGAAAATAATTGCGGCCAAAACCGACTTATGTACATTGCGCGGTATGATGATTTTATCGCCTTCCGAGCAAACGGTCATGATCATCGTCATGATGGCTCCGCTTGTACCTTGCACAGAGAAGAAGGTGTGGTCGGCCCCATAGGCTTGTGCGGCCAGTTTTTGTGCTTCTTCGATCACGCCCATCGGCTGATGCAGATCATCCAGCGGTGCTATATTAATGAGGTCGATGGATAGAGCATTGTCCCCGATAAAGGAACGAAACTCCGGATCCATGCCGACTCCTTTTTTGTGCCCAGGAATATGGAACTGAATCGGATTTTTCTCAGCATGCTGGAGCAGTGCGGAGAACAGGGGGGTACGGTTTTGATCCACCTGATTATCGCTTCCCTTCTATTGTAAATTGCTTGTTGATCATAGCAACAAACAAAATGAGTATAACAAAATAGAAATTTCATGCAAGTGAAATTTTTCTAAATCAGATCATGGTTACCTATAGTTTGTGCCAATATAGGAGAAACTAACAAAAACAACGTAACGGTTTCATGAAAGGATGCGGAATTTGGAGTATGGAAGGGATGAAAAAGTGGAGCCGTAAAGCAGTGTTTTCTCCTTTTGTATGGGAGCTTTTGATCATCATGTTCGGCGTTGAATTTGTTAAAGGAGCTTTGCTGCTGACGATTCTGCCTGTGTATATGAAAACAGTCCTCGGCGCATCAACCTTTGTCATAGGCTTCACGTTAGCCGCTCAATATGTGGGGGATAATGTGCTGCGCACGCCCGTAGGATGGCTGATCGATAAGGCGGGGTACCGGACCGTTATGCTAACTGGGGGTCGTAATCACGTTCGGTTCTCTCTTGCTGATTGCGCTCACTTCAGATTATATCTGGATCATACTAGGTTGCGCGGGTTTAGGCTTCGGTACGGCCCCGCTTTGGCCGAGTGTCATTACAGGAACGACGGAGGTTGCAGGAGACGAGGCCAAAGCCACTGTGATGAGTGTAGTGTATATGGCTTGGTTGTCAGGTGTGGGCTTAGGACCTGTTGTTATTAATCTATTTATCAAAGGACATGATTTCAGGCACGCATTTCAATTCATGATTGGATGTATGGTTGTTGTCGTATTAGTGGCGCTTCTCTTGCCCAGAAAGCCTCAACAGTCGACCTCTGGCAATAGTAGGCTTTCTGCCGAGCCTGGTTCCCGCGTCAATGAGAATAAGCATCAAGGTACTCCTCCTACCGATTGGCGAGAACGGGCGGCGATGTACTTTCATGAAGTGAAGCGTTCCTTGAAGGTTTCTCCACTGCTTTTCCCGGCGATGTTTGCACAGACGTTTGCGTTAGGTATTTTAACGCCGATTCTCACTTTATACGCCAAGGAAGTTCTGCTGCTAACCTCTAATCAATACAGCTTGTTCCTTATTGCCGGCGGCGCTGTGACCGTTCTTTTCCTAATTCCTATAGGTAAGCTAGTAGACAGAGTAGGCATCAGGTCGTTCTTGATCGCGGGGTTCGCCATTAGTGCGGCTAGCTTACTAATATTCACTTACATTCGGAGTATGGGGCTCCTGTATGTGGTTGTGGCAATGCTTGGCGTAGGCTATGCGCTGATCATTCCTTCTTGGAATGCACTCATTGCATCTGTGATTCCTCCAGAGAAGAGGGGGCCGTTTGGGGATTTTTTCTAACCATTGAAGGCCTTGGCATGATTGTAGGACCGATCGTCTCAGGCAGGATGTGGGATGTGTACGGTCATCACGCCCCGTTTCTGCTCAGTGGTTCTGTGCTTGTCGTGCTCCTTGTTCTACAAATGTTCATTTCCATCGGAAAAAAAGGTGTGGTACGATAATGGAAAACGTTTCATATGGAGGAAGACAAGCATCGTGAATAAACAAATCGGAATCATAAGTTTGCTGCTGATCACCATATTTATCGGTTTTGGCATCATTATTCCTGTACTTCCAGAAGTAATTATCGGGGCGGGTGGAGATAAGTTTCACAATGCGCTGCTGCTTTCGGTCTACTCGGCGGCCTCATTTTTCATGTCCCCGATTTGGGGAGGACTGTCTGACCGCATTGGTCGAAGACCCATCATCATGGTCGGTTTGCTAGGCTTCTGCGTCAGTTTCCTGATATTTGGGTTTGCAGACAATCATCTGTGGCTCATGTATGTGTCCAGAATATTAGGTGGACTGTTCTCAGGCGCTGCGACGTCATGTGCGGTCGCCTACGTAGCCGACATTACAACCGCTGAGAATCGGACAAAGGGAATGGCCATGGTTGGCATGTCGATTGGTCTGGGCTTTATCTTTGGACCTGCATTAGGTGGTATCCTTAGTAAATGGGGGCTGGCGCTTCCGTTCTTCGTTGCTGCGGGATTGTCCTTGGTGTCCTTCGTGTTTGCATTCCTGGTGCTGAAAGAGTCTCTTACGGCTGAGAAGCGCAAGTTGGCTGCGGGGCAGAGCAAGCCTTCACGATGGACGGCGTTTGCAGGATCATTGAAGTATTTATATGTGCTCTCATTCTTTGTTACCTTTACATTAGCCGGACTGGAAGCGACACTTCAGTATTATGAAATGGATAAAATCGGCGCATCTCCCTTCGACATCGGTATGATGTTCCTGGCAAGCGGTATTGTCGGGGCGTTGATCCAGGAGGCGTTGTACGCAGGCTGGTCAAAAAAGGCGCCGAGCAGCGAGTTATCGCAATCGGTCTGGTATTATCCGCAGTGGGCTTCATCCTGCTGCTGTTTTCTTCCAGCGTAGTGACCGCTGCCATCTATCTTTCCGTATTCGGCGCTGGAAACGCGCTGATTCGGCCTTGTGTGACTTCGCTGATTACACAGCGAACGAAGGTAGGGCAGGGCGTGGCAACCGGCCTAAGCTCCTCTATGGACAGCCTGGGCCGGATTGCCGGACCGCTGCTGGGAGGGGCCGTGTTCGCCATCGACCGGGCGCTGCCTTTCCTAATCGGCGGCGTACTGTGTCTAGCCGCCATTCTCCTGCTGCAGCGCTTCGTGCTGCTGGATCGTCATAGCGCAGCGGGTCAAGTTGCCTAGCGCGAAAAGCCGTACACTTCACCTTAGGTGGATGTACGGCTTTTTCTATTTCACTTGCCTATAATTTGGTGTTACTCTTTCTTTCCGTCTTTCTTCCTATCAACCATTTTCTCAATCGAAGGAGTCAGCTGCTCTTTAATCGTTTCGATTAATTTGTCCTTCGACATTCCTTTGGATTGAGCAATTTCCGCCAAAGATTTGCCGGCTTTGCGCTGAGCCCGCAGCTCTTCCTGAGTCATGCCCAGCGATTGTGCCAGTTGAGCAGTGTCGGGTCTTAGCCCATGCCCGTGCTTTTTCCATGCGCCTCGTTCCTTCATCTTTTCCAAAAGGTTCTTCTCGTTCAAAATTTGCTTCAAGTGCTGGTCAAGTCTTTGCTTCAGCTTCTCACCCTGCTCGCTGCTCAGCTTGCCTTCCTTCACGGCGACATCAATTTTACTCGTGCGCAGCTTCATCAGCTTCGCTGTCAGGTCCGCTTCGCTGACCCCTTTTTCCGACGCCACATCAACGATGCTCTTGCCGTTCTGAAGCGATTTCACCATCGTTTCCTTGTTCACGCCGATGAGCGAAGCCGATTCTTCGATGATCGGCCACTTATGGCCGTGCTTGTGCACACCCTGTGATTCGCTGCCTGCTTGTACAGAGGATGTATCTTCTGCTGCTGCATGTACAGGAAGGCTCCCCATTGATAGTGAGCCTGCTGATAGCAGCATCGTAAGCGCGACGGAGCTAACGCCCAGCTTTTTCCATAATGGAAGTTTCATTGGTTTCATTCTTGCTAAAACCCCTTTCTACAACTTGGTGAGTTACAAGAGGTAGTCTTTGCAGAAAGGATATATATTACTTTAAAGAAACCTTAAGATAACCTAAATTTTTCCGGCATCAACGGCGGCGAAATAAGCGGGCATTAGATTCTCGAAAGTTTGCTTGATCAGATGCTCTAGCTCCTCTGGTTTGGTTAGAAGAGGGTCATCATGAGTCAGATTGCGCCCGATGAGCAGCTCCGCTTTCTTTACATCCCGGAAACGCGCTAATGCAGTGGTCCAACCGGTCTCATCGAGCTCAGCAACATCGGTTGTATTCTTCTTCATGTGGTCAAACGATATCACGAAGTCTTGGGGAATTTCCCTCTGAAGGCTGTCTAGTTGATGAAGGTATCGGGATGCAATCTTATCTTTGTTCGGAAGTTCATAAATCAAAGCAAGCCAAATGAATAGACGGTCATCAAAGAGACCTACTTGAAAATGCGGCACCTGCTTATAGCCTCTCTTGTTCGGGCAAATCGCCATCCAGGTATCTACGGGAGGATTGACAGTGCGGCGAGCGTGTTTAGCAATATGCAGGAACATTTCCGTCCCGGAAAGGATGGATAGATGACGGGTTAATGAATCTCCTAAAGCACGAAATTTAGGCTGAATGCGCTCTCGTATCGCTTCCATGCGTCCTTCCAGACCGGGAATGATAAACGTTTCAAAATCATAGACAGTAAATCCGTTAAAACTCATGAAATGTCTCTCCTATACTTGGTATTTCATCATCATAAAGCATATCTCCGTATCCTGCAATTTTCTTGTTGTACGGCAAATAGTCACAAAAGCAGTTATTGTCTTTGTAGAAAAAAGCAGGAGATTGACGATTTATGGCGAATGTTTTCCAGACATATCAAAACTTAGCAGAAAAGGAGAAGCCAAATCGATGAAGATTCATAAATGGACAAAGATTGCTCTTCTCGGCTCAATCATGGGCACTTGTTTTACGGCAGGCGTGTACGCGCAGGATTTATTAGAACGGGTAGACGCTTACCTGAGAAAAGATTTTCATGTTGTTGTTGACGGTAAAGAAGTGGCATTAACGAATCCGCCTTTAATTTATAACAATTCGAGCTACCTGCCGGTTAAAGAATTAGGAGAATACCTGGGAGCTGTCGTCAATTGGAAAGAAAGCAATAAAACGATTTATGTGAACAGCCGGATTCATGCGGAGCAGCCTGAGGAAGGCACAGATGCGACGTACACGGAAATTGTCCTGCAATTTCCATACGCCCAGATGCTGGAGTATTTAGGCGGACAGTACCCGGTTCTCGTCAATGCCACGGACCGTGCTTATTATAGGCTTAAGGATTTAAACCGGATGGGCATCAACACAGATGGACTGCGTAAAGCCAAGGAGAAGTATACAGGAGACCTATACGTAAGTGAGGAAGAGCTTAAGACCAAATGGGGACAGTCGCCTCAAATTACCTATACCACGGAGCCAGTGATTATCACGGGTGAGCCCGATGAGATGAAGCGGAAAGCTCTACAGAATTATGTAGATGGATACCGGTACTACACGATCAATAACACAACCTACGCTACAACACCGATCATTATTGATGCTCTGCCTGAGGAAAATACCTACGAGTATTTGCTTAATGAGAACGGTCACTTCTATAAGACAACCTTACATCTGACCAAGACGGTGGATATCAACGATGCTCTTGGGTACACGGTGGGCAGCTCCACCATGGAAGATATCCAGGTTACCAAGCCGGAGTAACTTAGCTGGAGTGGAGCCGCTTCAAATAGTAAATCGCGATTTGGGTTCGATCCCGAAGACATAATTTGCTTAGAATTTCTGTAATATAATTTTTTACCGTACCTTCGCTCAGGAATAATTCCTGGGCGATTTCTTTATTTGTGAGGCCTTCAGATATTTTTATGACAACGTTCTGTTCTGTGGGAGTCAAGCCGCGCTCAGTCAAGAAATGAGGGGTAGCCGGTTCAGAAGGGGTTACCGTCGTGAGGAGTGACGTGAGCTTCTTGGCAATGTCGGAATCGATTAACACATGTCCTTGATGAACGCTTTTGATGCCTTGGATGATCCGATCCGGCGGAATGTTTTTAAGCAGGTACCCGCTTGCTCCGTTTCGGAGCGCTTGAACGATAAATTCGTCATCGTCGAATGTGGTCAGAATAAGAACGCGCACGTGGGGGAACGACAGCTTGATCAAGTGGGTCCCTTGCACACCATCGCACACAGGCATTCGAATATCCATTAGAATGATGTCGGCTTCTACGCCGGTTTGCAGGGCTTCTAGTACTTCTTGCCCGCTGCTGTAGGTCCCCGTGATCTGCATTTCCGGATCAAGTCCGATGATCAGCTTTAAGCTTTCTCGGATAAACGGGTCATCATCCGTAATCATTACTTTTATCATGGTGGTAACTCCTATCCAACATCTCTTATTTTTGGTAGCTAGGAAGAAGTGTAGTTACGGTAAAAGGCTCTTTGACTTCTACCCACAGCTCGCCCCCCACCAATTTGACTCGCTCTTCCATGCCGCTTATTCCTACGCCTTTTGAAAATGGCCTCTGGCTGATTGTGCCGTTGTTGCTGATGCTCATTCGCTACATGGTGCTAATATATGGAACCATGATGAACAGATAGCGTGCTGTGAGCAGCTTAGGCAGGTTCATTTCCTTCCATTTCTCCGGTATGAAAAAAAACAGGGGCCGCCGTTGACCGGCAGCCCCTTCTATGGGTTCATTAGAATGCAAATGCGCTTGTAATGATAACCAACAAGATGAAAAGCACCAAAATTGCTGCGGAAGATGTGTAACCAACACCTGCTACTCCGGACATGTAGATCACCCTTTCAACGATTTGGTTTGTGTTACATGGTCATTATATGTGGCTCAAGTAAATGTGTATGGGCCAATTCTGCGAATGTGCGTTTGTCCCGGTAGGAACAAACGCTTCAAAAAAGCTGCCTGATCCCTCAGGCAACTTTCGTCAGTTGGGGGAGATTACCAAGCGAATGCGCTAGTGATAATTACCAACAAGATGAACAGTACCAAGATCGCTGCTGCGGAGTTGTAACCAACACCAGTTCCACAACCTACACCTGCTGCATAACCCATTCTAATCATCCTTTCGATTTGGTTTGTTTGTACTACACGGTTAGTATATGGCGCAGGACCCGGGATGTTTGGGCCATATGATGATTGTGCGAATGTCCCGGTTCCTTCAGACAGCATCTTGCTTATCCATACGCCTCTAACAATAGAAGGGCTCTCTGCTGTACTTGCAGATCGTCCTTATACCATACCTGCTCAAATTACCAAGCAAATGCTGAAGTGATAATAACTAACAGAATGAACAGTACCAGAATTGCTGCGGAGGAAGTATAACCGACACCAGTTCCACAACCTACACCTGCTGCATAACCCATTCCAATCACCCTTTCGTTTGATTGTTTTGCACTACACGGATAGTGTATGGCTCAGAGCGATGAAGGAGTGGGCACTTTTTATGATTGTGCATCTGTCCCGATTTCTAAAAAAATGTTTGCGTTTTCATTTGCGCAGGAGCTGCATATAATAGAGGAAAACACGATGGAGGGAAGTCAATATTTTTGTGCGTTATGGCTTAAAAAAATGTCAATAAACCAAGTTGCTAAAACATAGAATTCATAATAAGATAAGGGTAAGAGGATAAGTTGTCTGAATATTTAGTTAAAATGTTCCAAATGAATGATGGAGGGGATTGCCGTGAGTAAGAGTCATGAAGTTGAGTATTGCAACCTAGAGTTACGATTTGATCGTCGGCTAATCCGTAATTTTATCAAAGCGCTTATTCAGGAAGGTTATTCTTTGTATTGGAACGAAAGTGAACAGCAATTCATTATATCCATTCGTACCGGACGGAAGCTGATTAAGCTGAAATTCGAGCGAATCGGCGAAAAGTACAAAATTGTAGGCAACTATTCATTCAAAGACGAGAAGCTGGCTGAAATGATGGAGAAGCTAATTGGCGATACACGAGGTCACGCGGTTGTCAAACGATTTAAAGACCGTCAAATTCTGATTGAAAATATCATGTTCGGAGAAATCATCCGAATGGTGGAAATTAGCGGCATCGAACATAAGGTGCTCTATCAAAAAGAGCCTGCGGTCACGGTTGAAGAAGTGATGCAAGCATTAAAGTCCAAACGGCCGGAAGAACGAATTCCCGTATTGCGTTTAGAAATGGATTATGAGCTGGCTACGTTGTTTGATGCCATTCAAGCCGGTGATCAGAAAGCGGCTATGGCGTGTAAAACCAAGCTTGACGAGATGCGTCAAGAGATGCTGCTGTTGGAGATGTGAAAATGAAAATAGCTTTGAAATAAAAGGAGAGCCTGTATGTAAATACGGTCTCTCTTTTGTGTTTCATGAAAGATAAACATGAAGGGAAATCTAATCTTACCGAGAAAAATCCTTGCGAAAATAGTATTGTTAACGTGTGCATAACTGTGATATGCTAATTGCAGAGGTGAGTGAATGAGCGTAACGATTAAAGATATCGCTCGACTTGTCGGCGTTTCTCACACGACGGTTTCCAGGGCTTTGAACGATAGTCCTTTAATTAATGAAGAAACGAAGGAACGCATCCGTACGATGGCGCAGCAGATGGGCTACTCGCCCAATTTCAGCGCTAAGAGTCTGGTGCTGGACAGGTCATACAATGTGGGCTTATTTTTTACAACGCTTAGTCAGGGTACTTCTGCGAGCTTTTTTTATGAGGCTATACGCGGTGTGAACAGCGTCATCCAGGACCGGTATTATTTGGTGGTCAAAGGGATTGACGATTACAACAATTTTCAAATGATTACTCGGCGGAATTTTGACGGCATCATCGTTGTCAGCCAGAGCGAGGATGATCAGAAATTCATTCATCACGCGGCAGAGAAGGGGATCCCTCTTGTGGTGCTCAATCGTCCGGTTGATGCGGCAGCGGGGGTTGTGAATGTGCTGTCGGATGAAGAGCAGGGAGCCTTTCAGGCCGCTTCTTATTTAGTGGAACAAGGTCATTCGCGCATTGCTTTGATAGAGGGGCGTGCAGGCTTTAAATCTGCGCAAAACCGAAAGGAAGGCTTTGAGCGAGCAATGAGGCAGCATGGGGTCGCGGATTCTCCGGATTACAGGTATCCGGGCAAATACGATCTCGAGAGCGGCCGCATGGCGATGCAGCAATTTCTTGCATTGGAGGTAAGGCCAACAGCCGTCTTTTGCTGTAATGACCAAATGGCCCTTGGTGCGATGAAAGCTGCTGCTGAAGCAGGGCTGCGAGTTCCGGAAGACATCTCGATTCTAGGCTTTGACGATGCGGAATTTGCCGCCTATGTCACTCCGGCGTTAACTACAGTGCGCAGACCGATCGAGCAGCTCAGTCGGGAGGGCGCCCGCCGAATCATTCAGATGATAGAAAAAAGCAGCTTGATGCGGATCAGGTCCTGCTGAAAACTGAATTAATGATCCGCGAATCCGTTCAACAATTGGCAAAAGTGAGGGGTATGTAACGTGAGTATTCTAAGAGAGCTATTAAAAGACATTCCGATTCCGCAAATGGTTCGAATTCGTCAACGCTTTGATGCTACCAAGCTGGAACATCCTGATCAGGAGCTGCTTCGCAAGCTTGAGCAAAGCGGAGGACTTGAACGCATTCAGCCGGGCCAGCAGGTCGCGGTAGCCGTTGGAAGCCGCGGTATTGCCAATATCGCAGCATTCACGAAGACGACAATTGATGCGATCAAATCAAGAGGAGCTCATCCGTTTATCGTTCCTTGTATGGGCAGCCATGGCGGAGCAACAGCAGCAGGCCAAGCTGAGGTGTTGAGCCACTTTGGCATTACCGAAGAGACGATGGGAGCGCCGATTCGTTCCTCCATGGAAGTCGTGGAGCTTGACCAGCTGCCGAACGGACTGCCTGTTTATGTAGACAAAATTGCATCCGAAGCGGACGCAATCGTTGTTCTAAACCGTGTTAAACCGCATACGGCGTTCCGCGGACGCATCGAGAGCGGGATCATGAAGATGATTGCGATCGGATTGGGTAAGCAAAAGGGAGCTGAAGCTTGTCATCAGCTTGGATTTAAATATATGGCTGAGAACGTACCTGCTATGGCCAACATTATGATCGAGAAGCTGCCGATCGTCTTCGGGGTTGCTTTTGTAGAAAATGCTTACGACGAAACATGCCGCGTAGAGGTGCTTCTTGCAGAAGAAATTGAAGCTAAGGAAGAGCAGCTTCTTATTGAAGCGAAATCTCGCCTGCCTAAGATATTGTTCGACCAAATTGACGTTCTTGTCATCGATTACATCGGTAAAAACATCAGTGGCGACGGTATGGATCCGAATATTACCGGTCGATACCCGACCCCGTATGCACATGGCGGACCAGATGTGTCTAAAATGGTTGTTCTTGATCTAACACCGGAAACTAAAGGAATGCTAATGGAGTAGGGACTGCCGATTTCACAACTCAGCGCCTGGTAGATAAGACTGATTTGGCTGCTACCTATGCCAATGGATTGACCTCCACCGTCTGTGCGCCGACAAAGCTGGCAACGACATTGGAAAATGATTATTACGCCATTAAAGCAGCTGTGAAAACCTGTAACATACTGGACTATACGACTTGCAGAATGGTTCGCATTCAGGACACGCTACACCTTGGCGAAATTGAAATCTCCGTTAATTTGCTTGAAGAGGCAAGGAAGCACCCGGATATTGAAGTGCTGACCGAGCCGTTTGATCTTATTTTTAATGCAGAAGGGAATATCAGCAAATGAGTGAGCTTTCAGCAGCGAAGCCTTACGTGCTAGCAGCGGATATCGGTACGACGAGCACGAAGACGCTTTTGATTGACCGTCAAGGCAACGTATGTGCCTCGAATTCAATTGAGTATCCGTTATTTACGCCTGCTCCGGGCAGGGCGGAACAAGACCCGCTGCAGATCTTTGATGCCGTTGTGCAAGGAATCGCAGCCGTCATGAGCAAGCTTGGCATCGGACCGGAGCAAGTGCTTTGCGTCTCGTTCAGCTCGGCTATGCACAGCTTAATTGCGGTCGATGAAGCATTGAATCCGTTAACCCCTTGCATCACATGGGCGGACAATCGCAGCGCAAGCTATGCGGAAAGATTTCGTAACACGGATCATGGCCTACGTCTATATGCTCGTACCGGGACACCGATTCATCCGATGTCGCCGCTGTTTAAACTGATGTGGTTTCGTGAACACGAGCCTGAGCTGGTTCAGCGCACCTATAAATTTATCGGCATTAAGGAATTTGTTTTCGCCAAATTGTTCGGCCGGTTTCTCATCGATCATTCGTTGGCGAGCGCGACAGGTTTGTTCAATTTAAAAAATATGGACTGGGATTTGGAAGCGTTGAGTCTCGCGGGCGTGACTCGGGAGCAGCTGTCCGAGCTGGTTCCGACGACGTATCGAGTAGAGGGTCTTCACGAAGAATATGCGGCTGCTATGCAGCTTTCCATCGATACTCCCTTTGTCGTGGGCGCTTCCGACGGAGTGTTGGCAAATTTGGGGGTAGGGGCATTCGAGCCTGGTGTCATCGCGGTTACAATCGGCACGAGCGGCGCTGTGCGAAGTGTTGTCACCGAGCCTGTGACCGACCCGGAAGGCAAGCTGTTTTGCTACGCACTGACTGAGAGTTTCTGGGTGGTGGGCGGTCCCATCAACAACGGCGGCATCGTATTTCGCTGGGTGAGAGACCAGTTGGCTACGCTTGAAGCCGAGCAGGGGCGCGCTCAAGGCTGCGATCCCTATGATACGCTGACTGAGCTTGCCGCGCAGGTTGAAGCGGGTTCAGGAGGTCTGCTGTTCCTGCCGCTGCTTTCCGGTGAACGGGCACCGTATTGGAATGCGAACGCGCGCGGCGTGTTCTTCGGGCTTACGCTCGGTCATGAGAAGAAGCATATGATTCGCGCCGCACTGGAAGGCGTTATGTTCAGCATTAAGTCCGTTGCGGATTCTCTGGAAGGCTTGATGGGGACTGCTTCTCAAATTCGCGCATCCGGAGGCTTTGCTCGTTCTGCATTTTGGCTGCAGCTGCTTGCTGACATGACGGGCACTTCCGTAACGGTTCCTGACTCCATTGAAAGCTCCGGAATTGGTGCCGCACTGCTTGGACTTTTGGCCATGGGAGAAATCGACGATTTGTCCTATGCCCATAATTGGATTCGCGTAGGCAGGGCTCTTAGAGGTGAATGAATCGGATCATCGCATTTATAAGCAATTGACATCTATTTACACGAACGTATATCATCAATTAAAAGATCAATTCGATGCGATTACCGCTTTTCAAGAGATGAACCTCCAGAGTCCTCCGTCACGATAAACAACCTATGTATACATAAAAGAGGAGGACGAAGACCATGAATTTATTTGATCTAACTGGGAAAACAGCCGTCATTATCGGCGGAAATAGTACGCTTGGCGGGACTATGGCGGTAGCACTCGGCGGACATGGAGCCAAAGTGGCTGTAGTCGGCCGCAATCAGGAGAAGAGTGAACAGGTGCGGGAACGTATCATAGAAGCGGGTGGAGAGGCACAATGTTTCCAAGCGGACGCAACAAGCCGTGAAGATTTGGAGCAGCTTTTGAAAGATGTTCTAGCTTGGTCCGGTTCTGTCGATGTTCTCATGAACTGCCCCGGTAAGAACAGTGCTACGCCTTTCTTTGACATTTCCATGGAAGAATGGGATTCTATTATGGAAGTAAATTTGAAAAGCGTCGTGCTAGCCTGCCAGGTATTCGGGAAGCATATGGTCGATCAAGGAAAAGGCGGAAGCATCATCAACATTTCGTCCGTTTCTTCAGATCCGCCTTTATCCCGTGTATTCACGTATTCTGCCTCCAAGGCGGCCGTCAACAATCTTACACAAAATTTGGCGCGCGAATTTGCCCCTAGCCGGGTTCGTGTCAATGCAATTATTCCAGGCTTTTTCCCAGCGGAGCAGAATCGTAAGATTTTGTCCCCGGATCGAATCGAGTCGATTATGCGGCACACGCCGATGAATCGTTTCGGCGAAGCGGAAGAGCTTCAAGGCGCTGCGGTTTTCCTGGCCTCTGAACAGGCTTCAAGCTTCGTTACCGGTTCTGTCTTAAGAGTGGATGGCGGTTTTGGCGCGATGACGATTTAAATAACATTAGTCGGAAGGATGTATGAGAGAGATGTCAACAAAACAACAAATCGGTGTTGTCGGTCTTGCGGTCATGGGTAAAAACCTGGCGCTGAATATTGAAAGCAGAGGCTTCAGTGTTTCGGTCTATAACCGTTCTTCCGAAAAAACAAAAGAGCTTCTTGAAGAAGCTCCGGGTAAAAATTTGGTAGGTACATACAGCATGGAGGAATTCGTGCAATCGCTCGAAGTGCCTCGCAAAATTTTGATCATGGTCAAAGCAGGAGGTCCTACAGACGCTACAATTAATCAATTGCTCCCGCTGCTTGATAAAGGCGATATCCTGATCGACGGAGGCAACGCGTTCTTCCCGGATACACAGCGCCGCAACAAAGAGCTTGAAGCCCATGGCATTCGTTTTGTTGGAACAGGCGTTTCCGGTGGCGAGGAAGGCGCGCTGAAAGGCCCGGCGATCATGCCAGGCGGTCAAGAGGATGCTTATCAATTGGTAGAGCCGATTCTTACTGCGATTTCTGCAAAAGTAAATGGCGATCCATGCTGCACATATATCGGTCCTGATGGTGCCGGTCACTATGTGAAGATGGTTCATAACGGTATCGAGTACGGGGATATGCAGTTGATTTGCGAAGCTTATCAATTGCTGAAGGATGTACTGAATGTCAGCACAGAAGAGCTGCATGAGATTTTCACAGAGTGGAATAACGGGGAGCTGGACAGCTACCTGATCGAAATTACCAAAGATATTTTCACCAAGTACGATCCTGAGACTGGAAAGCCTATGGTAGATGTGATCTTGGATTCCGCGGGTCAAAAAGGAACAGGCAAATGGACCAGCCAAAGTGCACTTGATCTAGGTGTTCCGCTTTCTATCATTACGGAGTCTGTTTTCTCCCGCTTTATCTCTGCAATGAAGGAAGAGCGCGTTGCGGCAAGCAAAGTGCTGAACGGCCCTGAGACTTCCGCTTATGCAGGCGATCGCAAAGCGTTTATCGAAGCTGTGCGTCAAGCGCTGTACGCAAGTAAGATTTGCTCTTATGCACAAGGCTTCGCGCAAATGAGAGCAGCATCTGAAGAATACAACTGGAATCTGAAATACGGCAGTATCGCCATGATCTTCAGAGGCGGCTGCATCATTCGCGCGAGATTCCTGCAAAACATCAAGGATGCGTATGATCGTGATCCTGAACTGAAAAACCTCCTGCTGGATTCCTACTTCCAAGGAGTTGTAGATAAGTACCAGCAATCTTGGAGACAAGTAATCGCTGAGGCTGTTACTCGCGGTATTGCGGTTCCTGCTTTCGCTTCAGCACTTGCTTACTATGACAGCTACCGTACAGAGAGACTGCCGGCTAACCTGCTGCAAGCTCAGCGTGACTATTTTGGAGCACACACTTTCCAACGTGTGGATAAGGAAGGTTCTTACCACTTTAACTGGATGGAGAACTAATCTTTTCCATTCACAAGATGAAGTGTCGCTAAACGGCCTGCGGTCTATCTCTTCGAGGGGTCCTGCAGGCCGTAGGCCGCTTCCCGCAGCCACATCTTTAATCGGTCAGCTTCCTGATCGAAGCCGTTTCTGCGGTGAATCAGCATCATAGCAACTTCGGCAAAATATCGGAAGTTTCTCATCAAGCGTGGCTGACTGAGGTCCTGCAATTGCGGGTCTTCTTCAGCCACTTTTTTCTTAATGAATTCCAGGATCCACACAACATCGTCTCTACACAACGGATGGCTGGGGTGTAAAATTTGTTCCAGTTTACCCTTGGTGTGATTTGTATAGGGGGAAGTGGCGTTCAATATATCCATCGCTCCTTGTCGATTGGTGGTCTCATACTTCCATCTTTGCTGTTCGTGCTGGAATTTATTCACATTACTATATGAATTTTTGACACGATGTATTCATGTCTCACTTGCCTGTGCTATGATATTGGGAAAGTTTGCATCTATTGAAATAGAGAAAAGGGGATTATGGTGAGTACGCGCAATATCGTTCTAGTTGGATTCATGGGAACTGGTAAATCGACGATCGGCAAAAAATTGGCTGACCAGCTTGGCTGGAACTTCCAAGATTCCGACGCATTTGTCGAACAGCAGCAGCAGACAAGCATCGCGGATATGTTTCGTGAGCAAGGAGAAGCCTTTTTCCGCAAGTTAGAAAGTCAGGCACTTGAGAATTTGCTTGCAGGTGAGGGACAAGTTGTGGCAACTGGGGGAGGAGCCGTACTCGCTGAGGCCAATCGGACGTGTATGTTAAGTAATGGCTTAGTCGTTGCGCTCACTGCCACGGCCGAGATCATCATTCAAAGGGTACAAAGCGATCAAAGCCGTCCCTTATTGCAGGGGAATTTGGAGGAAAGGGTGCATACCCTTATGGAGCAGCGCAGACATGCGTATGACTTCGCCCATTTGACGATCGACACCTCTGCGCTGAGTACGGATGAGATTGCTGCAAAAATTATAGAGCATGCGGGTTTGTTGAATTAGAAGGAAGCGGCGTTATTGCGGCCACTCCAGCATACCGCCTGTCATATTCTTAAGCTTGCTGTAGCCAAGGGATTCCAGATAGCCAAGTGCACGGCTGCTTCGGCCGCCGCTTCGACATACGAGGATGACTTCTTCATCCTTAGGAATTTCCGCATGCCGTTCCGGCAGCTGTCCGAGGGCGATATGCTTGGCGCCTGGAATCATTCCAGCTGCCACCTCTTCATCTTCGCGTACATCAATAATAGTGAGCTTCTCGCCTCGATCTAATCGATCTTTCACTTCGATTGGAAGTATAGTATCCATGTTAGGCCTCCTGATAGATGGTGATTTCATTGGGAAGTTGTCCCATCCTTACCCATGATAGAAAGAATGGTCAGGGTTGTCAAACTGGCGCAGCGCTTCATTTCAACAGGTGTTGAGGTGTCGGTTTTTACACTTGATATCCATTTTCAGTAGGTTCCCAAGTTCTATTTCGTATGATACACTGACAGTAATTATGTCGTAATTATCTTCTAAGGAATGTTTGACCTCATTGATTTAAAACCGGATATTACATATAGGGAGAGATTGTACCCATGAAAGCAATTGTGAAGCCTACGTCCCATTTACAGGGTGAAATTAACGCTTTATCCTCCAAAAATTACACAACCCGCTATCTGTTGATCGGCGCTTTGGCTGAAGGAACTAGCACGATTTATTATCCTGCTCATAGTGAAGATAGCGAAGCGATGAGACGCTGTGTGAGAGATCTTGGCGCAGTTATTGAGGAAGACGATGAGAAGATTGTTATTACTGGATTCGGCAAGAATCCGAAGCATGTCTCTGAACTCAATGTGGGCAATGCTGGAGCTGTTCTGAGATTCTTGATGTCGATTGCAGCATTTTGTCCGGAAGTAACATTTATCAACAAGTATCCGGAGTCACTAGGCAAGCGTCCGCATGACGACTTAATTGTTACATTACAGCAAATGGGAATCGAAGTTGAACATAATCAGGGTAAGCTTCCGATCACAATAAAGGGGGGAAACCCCGCGGCGGTAAGCTGACAGTTTCCGGGAATGTAAGCTCACAGTTTTTAAGCTCTTTATTGTTTATGACACCACTTTTAGAGGAAGACTCCGAAATTGAAGTACTCCATGACCTGAAGTCCAAAATTATTGTAGGTCAAACGTTGGAAGTGCTGGAGCAGGCTGGAATTAAGGTCGAAGCAAGCGCTGATCTCATGCATTACAAAATTCCAGGCAGACAAGCTTATCAAGCCAAGGAATATGTCATTCAAGGAGACTACCCAGGATCAGCAGCAGTCTTGGCGGCTGCAGCTGTTACAAATTCCGATGTACGTGTGCTTCGTTTGGAAGAGAACAGTAAGCAGGGAGAGAAAGCCTGTGTGGATGTGCTCCGCGCGATGGGAGTGAACCTCTCTCATGATAACGGCATCGTGCACGTTCGAGGCAATCAGCAGTTAACAGCAGGTGAGTTCGATGGAGACCACTTTACCGATGCTGTCCTGGCGATGGTCGCGGCTGCTGTGTTTGCAGAAGGAACTTCAAGATTCTACAATGTTGAGAATTTGCGCTATAAAGAATGTGATCGCATTACAGACTATTTGAATGAATTACGTAAAGCAGGGGCTGACGTCGAAGAACGCCAGAGTGAAATCATTGTTCATGGTAAGCCTGAAGGGGTGGAGGGAGGCGTTGAAATTAACGCTCATTTCGACCACCGTGTGATTATGGCTTTAACGGTTGTGGGACTTCGCTCGAAGAAAGGCCTTATCATCAAAGACGCTCACCATGTTGCTAAATCATATCCACAATATTTTGATCATTTGCGTTCCATTGGCGCTCAGGTTGAACTTGTCAGCGAGTAAATCATTACGAAGCGAACGGGTGAATCAGCATGATGATTATATGGCAAGGATTGAAGGTGACGTTCGGATTTTTCTTAATCGTGGGGCTTGTGTTCGCTAGCGCTGTTTTTTCAGTGCTGTTATATTCAAAAGCAACAGGCAAAGAGCCGCTGCCCTTGCTTCAAGTCCCGCTGTGGTGGCCCCCATTGAAGTCGCGACTCCTGCGCCCTCGGCAGCGCCAACCCCGGCTGTTTTTGAAAAACCAGCTTCAGCTACGATTGATGCACCTATAATCGAGCAGCTGCCGGAATTGCCCGCTGGATGTGAAATTACAACGTTAACGATGCTGCTTCAATTCAGCGGCATGGATAAGACGAAAATGCAGCTGATGGCTGAAATGCCGGTCGATCAGACGCCTATTGTTTATAATGGCGACGGCTCCATCAAATACTGGGGCAACCCGAATACAGGATTCGTAGGAGATGTGACGCGTAAGCAAAGGGTTTTTGGCATTTACCATACCGGGATTTATCCGCTGCTCCAGCATTATATTCCTCAGGCTGAAGATATTACAGATAAGCCATTCGAGTTGTATGAAGAGCAGGTTGCCCGCGGAATACCCGTTATGGTTTGGACAACGATCGATTTTAATGTGCCGTATAAATGGGCAAGCTGGGATACGCCAATTGGGCCGATCCGAACCTCATTTGCAGAGCATGCCGTTCTTCTAGTTGGGTATGATGAGAATCATGTATATGTCAATGACCCTCTTAGCGGCAAAAAGCAATTTCAAGTCGATAAGAACCAATTTATAGCCAGCTGGGAAGCAATGGGCAAACAAGGACTTACCTATGAGCTTGAATAGGAGGAACGTATATGGCATTTGAGAATCCATCTAGGGAGCATATCAAGGAGCTGTTAGCCAGTGCTCAAAATATCGCAGTAGTCGGGTTGTCCGACAACCCAGACCGCACTTCGCATATGGTTGCTGCAGCTATGCAGAGCCGCGGTTACCGCATTATTCCGGTTAATCCTAATGCTTCAACCATTCTAGGGGAAACCTGCTATCCTTCTTTGTCCGATATTCCTGAACCTGTGGATATCGTGAATGTATTTAGACGTGCGGATCAAGTTGTACCTATTGCTCAAGAAGCGGTAGACATCAAAGCGAAAGTATTCTGGCTGCAGCTCGACATTGTCAATGAGGAAGCAGCAAGAATCGCAACAGATGCAGGATTGGAAGCCATCATGGACCGATGCATTAAGGTTGAAGATGCGATTCTAAATCCAAGAAATAATTAAAAGCAGCAAAGACCGTTCATGCTTATTGAAATAGCATGAACGGTTTTTTTATTGAATCATCTAGAAGAAATTTCCATGTAGAAGGAGTGTGCTGCGATAAATAAAAACCGCGGATGCGGAAAGAATAAAAAAGGCTTCTTGAAGGAGCCCCAATCTATAACCACCCACCAAGAGGAGGATTTACACATGTACAACAGCTTTAACAACTATGGCGCTTCTTCTTTCGGCAACGCTACTCAACAAGGTATGAACACCCAATACCAAGGATATCAAAAACAATACCAACCTGTAGGTTATGTACAATCTTGTCTATGGCCAAAGCGTTCAAGGTAACCAAGGCTATGCGCAAGCTGCTTCTCCGGAAGCTTATCATACAGCGAATTATCGCGGAAACCAAATCGGCCATGACGCCTATCTGCGTTCCGACTCCCAAACTCCGTCGAGCTTCCAGGCAGGCGTTTCCTCCTATGGTATGAACGCACAAGCACAAAACCAATTCGGCATGAATCAATTCACGCAACAATACGGAATGCAACCCAATTCGCAGCATCACCTTACGGCAATGCTGTTCAAGCTAACCAATCCTATGGTCAAGCTGTTAACCCAAATGCCTATCACACAGCGAACTACCGTGGGAATCAACTAGGCCATGATAACTACCTGCGTTCCGATTCTATGACCACAGCTCAACAACAAACAGGCGCTTTCAAGGCAGCATGGGCTCCCAAGGTTATACCAACTCTTTTCAAACAGGCATTAACAACGTAGCTCCTCAATTCGGCTACAACTCTGCTTACTAATTACGAAAGCACCATTGAGCGGGTCGATGCTATCGGCCTGCTTTTTTGCTTTTGACAAACGGGCTTGCAGGCTATACGATTTGATATAGAAAGGAGGTAGCGTTAGATTGAACTGGATGGGGAACTTGCAACAGCTTGGGCGCTCCTTGATGCTGCCTACCATCGTGCTTCCTATAGCAGCGGTCCTGCTCAGGATAGGTGATCTTCCATGGGATGCGATTCATGCATCGGGCTTTGGGGACATGCTGATGTTAGCAGGAAACACAATTTTTGAATACATACCCATCATCTTTGCAGTTGGAGTTGCTTTAGGGTTAACCGAAAGTAATGGAATCGCAGGCTTATCAGCCTTGCTTGGTTATTTTATGTTCACCAGGCTTGTTGAACATCAATTGGGATCGCAGTTTCAATTAGAGTACCTGGCGGTATATTAATCGGTTTACTAGCCGCTGTTATTTATCATCGCTTCAAGGAGTTTAAGCTCCCGGAGTATATCCAATTTTTTGGCGGACCCCGAATTGTGCCGCTCGTCATGGGGCTTGCTACCTTGGTATTTTCTTACCTAATGATAGTGATAGGGCCTTATTTGGAAATGGCTATGGGCAAGTTTACCCAGTGGCTCTTGGGGCTTGGCGGTTTTGGCGCTTTTTTATATGGAATCGCACATCGTCTGCTTGTTCCTTCCGGTTTGCATCATATCTTGAACAATTTTTTCTGGTTCCAAGTAGGCGCATATGAAACACCGGATGGTAAAATGGTTTATGGCGATTTGCCGCGCTATTTTGCGGGAGACCCTACTGCAGGTACGTACATGGCAGGTTTATACCCGATCATGATGTTTGCCCTGCCGGCAATTGCATTTGCAATTATTCAAGAAGCAAGGGAAGACTTAAAACCCAAAATAAAAGCTACGTTCTTAACGGCAGCTCTGGCATCGTTTTTGACCGGCGTAACCGAACCGATTGAGTTTGCTTTTTTATTTGTAGCTCCTTATCTGTTTTTCATTCATGCGGTACTGTCCGGTGCTGCGATGTGGATCTCATATGAGCTCGGCATCCGACACGGCTTTTCTTATTCAGCAGGAGCTATTGACTATTTGATCAACCTGCATTTATCGCATAATGGCTTACTCTTAATTCCAATTGGAATCCTCTATGGATTGCTCTACTATTTTTTATTCCGTTTTGCTATTCGTCGATTTCGGATACCGACCCCCGGCAGGGAGGAAGGGTCTCCGCTTGAGGAGTGGGCAGGAGATATTCCCTATCGATCTCCACTCATTCTGCAGGCACTTGGTGGTAAAGACAATATTAAAAAGATTGAAGCCTGCATCACTAGACTAAGGCTCACACTTGCTAATGATCGTCTGATGGACATCGCGGCTTTACGTCATCTAGGCGCAGCAGGCGTCATCCGTCTTGGGGGAGGCAATGTTCAAGTTGTGTTTGGCACATTCTCAGAATTGATTCGTGAAGAAATCATGAAAGTACTGCGAAAAGATATACAAATGGTACTCTTTAATGCCCCGATGCAGGGCAGGATGATCCCCATTGAGGAGGTCCCGGACAAAAATATTTGCTTCTAGGCTTGTGGGGAACGGTGTGGCCTTCTTTCCAGATAAGGGAGAGCTGGTCTCGCCGGTAGCGGGCACCATTATGCATATTTATCCGACCATGCATGCACTTGGTATTTTAACGGAAGAAGGATTAGAGGTGCTTCTTCATATTGGCATCGATACGGCGAGTATCCCGGGCAAATGTTTTACGGCTGTGGTTAAAGAAGGAGATCATGTTGAACCAGGGCAACTGCTCGTGAAATTTAATCTGAATAAAGTAAAAAAATTGGCTTCATCTTTGGCGACACCGATGATCATAACCAATCAGGATTTAGTCAAATCCTGGAGCTTCGCACCATTCAAAGCAGTGAAGAAAGGCCAAGCTTCTGTGATGTCCGTCGTCTTGAAACCTACTAAAACGTCGGGAGGGACGAACGGATGATCAGAGGGATAGGAGCGTCTTCTGGCATTGCTATGGGCCAAGCATTTGTCATTCCCACTTGGGAGTGGGATTTTCCAGAAAAAATGATTGATGTTACAGATCTCGCTTATGAGTTTGAGAGGTTGTATGATGGTATCCGCTCTTCGAAGAATGAGCTTGAGCTGATCAAGCAAGAGATCAAAGAGGTTGTAGGTCAGGAACAGTCTTATATTTTTGATGCTCATCTGGCGATTCTGGAAGATCCTATTTTTATGAATGAAATCCAAGGAATTATTGAGCTTCAATATAAGGCCGCGGAAGTCGCCGTGAAAGAGGTCATCGACAAGTTCGTCGGCATGTTCAATCTGATCGATGATGAATACATGAAAGAACGTGCGCTGGATATTAAGGATGTCGGTAATCGACTGCTGAAGCATCTTCTTGGCGACACGAGCAGTAATGTACCGCCTATCGATCATCCTTACATACTGGTTGCAAAAGAGCTGACTCCTTCACAGCTGGCGCATTTGGACCCCAGTAAAGTACTGGGGCTGGTAACGATTCTAGGAGGGACACACTCCCATGTATCCATTATGGCCAGAGCGATGTCGGTTCCCTATGTTCTAGGACTGGAGAACAAGCTGTTAAGACCGATCCAAAATGGTGATTTCCTCATTATTGACGGCGAAGAAGGAACACTATACATCAATCCGGAGCCGAATACGATTGAGCGCTACCAAGCAAGGAAAAAGGAACTGGTTGGAGTTCAAGGAAAGCCTACAGGAAATTGCCGATGTCTCTCCCATGACGATGGATGGAAAAACAGTTCAGCTTCATGCAAACATGAACTCTGTGATGGAAATCGAACAGGTGATCCGTAATGGAGCATCAGGTGTCGGCTTATTTCGGACGGAATACCTGTATATGGATCGGGAATCCCTGCCTACGGAAGAAGAGCAGTTCGAGGTATACAAGCATGCTGCCATGCAGCTTCAGGGGCGGCCCATTATCATTAGAACCCTGGATATCGGGGGAGACAAGAAGCTCGATTATATGCCTCTTCCCAAGGAGGATAATCCGTTTCTTGGATACCGAGCGATACGGATTTCCCTGAGCCGCAAAGATCTTTTTAAAACGCAGCTTAAGGCCATTCTAAGGGCCAGCAGCTTTGGTAACGTGAAGCTGATGTATCCTATGGTGACTTCGCTTAGTGAGGTCCTCCAAGCAAAAGCCGTGCTAGAAGAAGCTAAGCAAGAGCTTGCAGGCAAAGGGATTGTCTTTAATCCAAATATTGAGGTTGGCCTCACGATTGAGGTGCCTGCAGCAGCTATGATTGCCGATGTCTTAGCAGGTGAGGTTGATTTTATGAGTATCGGGACGAACGATCTGGTGCAGTACATCTTGGCGGTGGATCGTATGAATGAGAACATCGCGCATATGTACGATCCTTTCCATCCCGCGGTAATTCGTCTCTTGAAGCATGTGATCGAGTCAGCACAGTCTGCAGGAATTCCAGTGGGGGTCTGCGGTGAGCTGGCGGGAGACATTCGAGCTTTGCCGATTTGGTTGGGACTTGGCATCGAGGAATTGAGTATTTCTGTCCAGACCTTGCTTCAGGTTAAGCATCGTCTGCTTCGCAGCAATGCCTCCAAATGCCGTGAGCTAGTGGACAAAGTGATCAAGTGCAAATCCAGTGAACAAATTAAAGAGCTGCTGGCGCAAGTTGAGCAGGCTGAAACCATTGCAGGAGGAAACTAAAATGGAACTGACAGGTAAGAGAGTACTTGCTTTTGTAGATGAAGAGTTTGAAGATTTGGAAATGTGGTATCCCGTTCTTCGCTTGAGGAAGCCGGTGCGGCTGTTGATATTGTTGGACCTAAGGCAAAAACCGTTTACCATGGAAAGTATGGGGTTCCCATCACAACGGACTACGCCTTCGATGAGGTGAAATCCTCTGATTATATCGGACTCTACGTTCCAGGAGGATGGGCACCGGACAAACTTCGCCGTTATCCCGATGTACTTAGGCTGACGCGTGAGTTTCATGCGGACGTGAAGCCGATCGCACAGATCTGTCACGCCGGATGGGTACTGATTTCAGCGAAAATCGTAGACGGTTACACCATGACATCAACGCCTGGTATCCGCGACGACCTTGAAAATGCCGGAGCTACTTGGGTTGACGAGGAAGTGGTGATTGACCGGAATATTGTCTCCGGGCGTAGACCGCCGGACCTGCCAGCTTTCTCAAAGGCGTTCGTCGACGTACTGGCCAAATACCAAGGTTAATTCATACCTTCCCTACAATATTCCGAGCTAATCATCATCAACGGTCTTTGTAAGCAATACATAGGTTCATTCATACCTTCATCCTACAATGCCCAGGCTTGTGGCAAAATATACTACTCATAATTCGGAAGGAAATCAACCGATAAAGTAGAATATCATAGTACAAGAAAAAGAGTTGTACATGCCGCCTGTCATGAAGGAGTGTGTAGGATGCAAAAGCATTGTAAATGCGGACAATCTATGAATCTACGTCTGCGTACAGTTATCTATCAAAATAAAGTTGACATCGAGAATGTACCAATTTACTCTTGCGAGACATGCACCCGCAGTGAAGTCGTGCCGCATGTCAAACCGGAGCTGACCGGACTTATCGGCAAGCTAGGCAGTAAGCCCGATAAACAGCAGATTATGTTTCATGAAGTATCGGAAGTTGCCTACCTATTGTTGAAGGTGACAGAGAGAGAGCATATGAATGATTCGATGGAGAAGATCGTAGAAGAGCGTATCAATGAACTCCTTGATGTGCTTCTCCTGGCGCAGTCACTCGGGGATGTTCCTTGGACGGAAGAGATCCGTAAGCGGCTGGCGCAAATCACCCAACATACCATGTCAACATAAGCGTTTTGGCGGCCAATCTCAGGTGAGATTGGCTTTTTGAAAATAAGTTTTGATATTTTTTCAAAGCATTTTCAATATTCATTGCAAGATGATGTAATTTGTCGTATCATATCCTTAATATGATAGGATCGCAGAATACTTTTGAAGATGGAGAGAGTAACCGTGACCGTAACTATTTATGATGTAGCGCGAGAAGCAGGAGTTTCCATGGCGACCGTTTCCAGGGTCGTAAACAACAATCCCAATGTTAAACCTCAAACCCGTAAAAAAGTATTCGAAGCGATCGAGCGTTTGGGTTACCGACCTAATGCTGTAGCCAGAGGACTGGCTAGTAAGAAGACTACGACAGTCGGTGTAGTTATCCCCGACATCTCGAATTCCATTTTTGCTGAAGTTGCACGTGGCATTGAAGATATCGCTAACATGTATCATTATAATATCATTTTATGTAATGCCGATAAGAAGAAGGAAAAAGAAATTCGAGTCATTAATACTTTGCTGGAGAAACAGGTCGATGGTCTCTTATTCATGGGAGGCGCAGTAACAGAGGATCATATTCAAGCGTTCCGTACTTCATCTGTTCCAGTTGTACTCTGTGGAACCAAGGATGAGAACAACACGATGCCATCTGTAGATATCGACCATGAGAAGGCTGCATTCGATGCTGTGAACGTTCTCATAGAAGAGGGCCACCGTCACATTGCTATGATCTCCGGAACGCTGCAGGACCCTGCGAACGGCTTTGCTCGATATCAGGGGTATAAGAGAGCTCTGGAAAACGCGGGAATTGAGCTTCGTGACGAGTATGTGAGAATCGGTAACTACCGCTATGAATCTAGTGTGGACGCGGTCAAGTATTTCCTGGAGCTCGATCCACGGCCAACTGCGATTTTCTCTGCAACAGATGAGATGGCCATCGGAGCCATTCATACGATCCAGGATGCCGGACTTAAAGTTCCACAGGATATTTCTGTCATTAGCGTTGACAATATCCGTATGGCTTCCATGGTTAGACCTACCCTTACTACCGTTGCTCAGCCGATGTATGACATCGGAGCCGTGTCGATGCGTCTTTTGACGAAGCTTATGAATAAAGAATCAACAGATTATATGCAGGTGATCTTGCCTCACGAAATTATTAATCGTCACTCGGTGGCTCATTTATCATGAGCCATCTTTCTATTTGGTACTTAACGAGAAGAAAGAGGATTCGAAGATGACATGGAATAAGATCGCGCTGATCGGCGCCATGAATGAAGAGATTGAACTGCTGCTTGCGGCAATGGATAATGTAAGTGAAACTGTTAAAGCGGGGATTACGTTCCGGGAAGGGAAGTACTTCGATAAGCAGGTTGTCGTATGCAAGACAGGAGTAGGTAAAGTGAATGCGGCTGTAACTACTCAAATTCTAGTGGATAATTTTGGCGTCGAAGCCGTTATTTTTACCGGTGTCGCCGGTGCCTTGACCCTGCACTGAATATTGGAGATATCGTCATTTCAACGGAGTGCATGCAGCATGATATGGATGTTACAGCTCTTGGATTTCCAAGGGGCGTCATTCCATACGAAGCGGAGTCTGTGTTTGCTGCTAACGAAACGCTTGTTCAGCTCGCGGCGACGTCCGGTGAGCGATTGTTCGCTGGAAAAGTGAAGCTGGGAAGAGTGCTCTCCGGCGATCAATTCGTTGCTAACCGTGAGCTGGTGGCTGAGCTTCATCAAGAGCTGGGCGGAACCTGCACAGAGATGGAAGGAGCAGCGGTAGCTCAGGTTTGCCAAATGAACGGAATTCCGTACGTCGTGATCCGATCGATGTCGGACAAAGCGGACGGATCGGCGCATGTGAATTTCGCTGAATTTACCGTACAAGCTTCCGAGAATTCGTATAAAATGGTAGAAGATATAGTGAAGCATCTGTAAGCATATTGAAACATCTGTAGCATATCAAATAGCCCAGCGCTTGAATGGCTGCTTAGCAGTCAGGAGCGCTGGGCTTTTTTCTAACCATTCATTTGCGGTGCCCCAGTAAAGTACCTGAATGTGTTTCGAAGCCAAGGTGCCACTTCGTGGGGGATTGATTTAATTGGATAAAATGTAACAATTCAATCAAGTTTAGAAGAATGCTATAAGATGGAAATCCTTGTTTCAAGATTGCAATGATGCTTAAGGATTGGCGGATAATTAGCTCTACAAACGCGGTTGATCTTCCTCGAGAGACCATGATTCTCTACGAGCTCAATAGTGTTCATTTATTTATCTCAAATACATCATGGCTAATTCCTTTGTTCGCCGGTTGTTGGTCGTGATCTCCTGGCGCCGGGGCATCGGCGCCCATGTCTCAACAGGGTCCAGCCACGTATGCGGCAGCTGGACCGGGCTTGCTCTGCCAGGCGTCCAGCCACGCCTGGGGAAGCTGCAGCTGCGGCTGCGCGTCCAGCTGCCGGACAACAGCCTGCTCGCTCATCTCGAGCCAGAGCAGGCTCAGGCCCGTGGTACGACACGCCAGATGTCGTACCCGCCGCCCCCGAGCGCCACCCAACGCCCTTCGCACCATTGGTGCGCAAGGGAGGGATCAGCTCGGGCATTGCTTTATACACGCGCATGGAGCAGTGGACATGCGCGAGTGGATCGTAAGCATGGGCGTCACAGCCATGCTGGGAGACGATCACGTCCGGCTGGAAGCGGGCGACTGCCTCGGTCAGCACCTCGCCGAAGCATTCCAGCCATGAGTCATCCTCGGTATAAGGCTCTACCGGGATGTTGAGGGAAGTGCCGAACGCGTCACCTTCGCCGCGTTCGTTCACAGCGCCGGTGCCGGGGAAGAGGAACTTCCCCGTCTCATGGATGGACAGCGTGCATACCTGCGGGTCGGCGTAGAAGCTCCACTGTACGCCGTCTCCGTGATGCACGTCCGTATCGACGTACAGCACCTTTGCGCCGTACGTCTCTTTGGCATGCGCAATCGCCGCAGAGGCGTCGTTGTAGACACAAAAGCCCGCGCCCTTGCTGCGCAGGGCGTGATGCAGCCCCCCGCCCAAGTGAAGCGCGTGCGGGGCCTTACCTGACATCACCAACTCCGCAGCGGTGATGGAGCCGCCAACCACCGTGGATGTTACTTCGTGCATCCCCGCAAAATACGGCGTATCGTCGTCAGCTAATCCGAAGCGTGCCGCTTCCTGGATGTAGCGCTCCTCCGGTACACTCAGGCTAAGCGCTTTCACAGCTTCGATGTAAGCGGGAGTATGAACCCGCAGCAGCTCGTCCTCAGCTGCGGCCCGCGGTGTGCGCAGCGCGCTGTCCGGGAGCGCGCCGGCCTTTCGGAGCAGATCGACGGTCATGATCAGGCGATTTTGATTGAAGGGATGCTCATCATTAAATTTATATTGGGTTTCCCGATCATCGTAGATGAAGAGAGGGGTCCCGTGAGCGTTTTTGTTCATATCCGGTTAACTCCCTTAACATGCCAGATTGCAAATTCAATACATGAATCTTTGATGAAAACGAATGCGGTCAAATCGTTCCACCGATGACAAAGGAACATCCTTGCCGACACGTACCATGAGGCAGTTGGCTGGATGCGAACAGATTTCTGGGTCATCCGTAGCGAACCAGACCATGTCTACGCTCTTCATCAGCTTCTCCATCATCTGGCGGTATTCCCAGACGTTGAGCCCGCTCTTTTCCAAATCCCAGTGCCAATAATACTCCGTGGTGAAGCAAATCACGTTCTCCAGCTGCTCTTCCATGAAGGATAGCTGGATGAGCTTTTTGCCAAGTCCCATTGACCGATAGTCATCCGCGACCTCAATTGCGCCAAGTTCAATCAAATCCTCCATGTTTCCTTCCGACCATCGCTCAATTTCGTCGGGATAGTGAAACGTGACGTAGCCGACGATCGTGAAGCCGTCCCGTGCAATGATGATGCGTCCCTCCGGAAGTTCGGCAATTTCGATTAGTGCTTCCAGCTGCTCTTTCGGTCTGCGAAAAGCATCTAATTGGTTGTGCATGGATAATGTTTGTAAGACTTCAGGTAGGACGGGGCCTTCGACCGTAATTTCTGGGTGGTTCGGCGTAGTGCGAAAGCTGTGAGAGTGGTAGCGCTTGATATGCTGCATAACTTCAGCTCTCCTTTATTGAAGAAAACTTCTATTATGTACGATAGCAGACTTTACAGACAATGAAAAGTGCAACAACAAGAGCGTTTTGGGCATATGCGAAAGATTACCAATATGATATAATAGAATATGTCAAAAAAACGATCACATTTTGCTCAAATAAATCAGTAAAATGAAAGCGTTTTAATATTCGTGAGGAGGCTTTTCACACATGGATCAAATGAAAGTGGAGCTGATTGATGCGGTAGCACTGGATCCCAATATGCAAAGCTACGAGCAAACTTATGCAGATTTTGACTGGGCAGAAGTGGAGAAGAGCTTTTCTTGGCATCAGAGTGGAAAAATTAACCTTGCCTATGAAGCGATTGACAAACATGCGGATTCATCAAGAAAAGATAAAGTCGCCTTGTATTACAGTGACGCTTCGCGGGATGAGGCTGTCACCTTCGGACAAATGAAAGCTAGATCCAATCGATTCGGAAATGTGCTGCGTAAGCTGGGTGTTGGCAAGGGTGAGCGTGTGTTTATCTTTATGCCGCGCACTCCGGAGCTGTACTATGCACTCCTAGGAACGATCAAGGTTGGAGCCGTTGTAGGCCCTCTGTTTGAGGCATTCATGGAAACCGCAGTTAAAGATCGTCTGGAAGATAGTAGCGCGGTTGCTATCATCACCACACCTGCACTTCTTTCACGTGTACCTGTCAGCCAGCTTCCGCATCTGAAGCATGTGATTCTTGTTGGAAACGATCTGGAACTTGACCAAGGCCAAGTCGATTTTTATAAAGAAATGGAAGCGGCTTCCGAGGAATTAGATATTGAATGGGTGGACAGGGAAGACGGGCTTATCATCCACTATACTTCCGGTTCCACTGGTAAGCCTAAAGGTGTGTTTCATGTTCACAATGCCATGATTCAACACTATTTTACAGGCAGGATCGTACTGGATTTGAAAGAGGATGACGTATACTGGTGTACGGCTGACCCGGGCTGGGTGACGGGGACCTCCTACGGTATTTTTGCTCCTTGGCTTAACGGGGCGACGAATGTGATCCGCGGCGGCCGTTTCAGTCCGCAGGACTGGTATCAGACCATTGAGAAATACGGGGTAACCGTATGGTACAGCGCACCGACTGCATTCCGGATGCTGATGGAGCAGGCGATGAGGTTGTCAAACAATTTAATTTGACTTCGCTGCGCCATGTCCTAAGTGTGGGAGAGCCTTTGAATCCGGAAGTCGTGCGCTGGGGACTGAAAGTATACGGTCAGCGTATCCATGATACTTGGTGGATGACAGAAACAGGTGGACACTTAATCTGCAACTATCCAAGCATGGCGATAAAGCCCGGCTCCATGGGACGGCCGATTCCAGGCGTTCAAGCAGCGATTATCGATGATGCTGGTAACGAGCTTCCTCCATACCGAATGGGGAATCTGGCGATTAAGACGCCTTGGCCGTCCATGATGCGCAAAATATGGAACAATCCAGCCAAGTATGAGGAGTATTTCCGAATTGCCGGATGGTACATCTCCGGTGATTCAGCGTATCGAGATGAAGAGGGTTACTTCTGGTTCCAAGGACGTGTCGATGATGTCATTAACACATCCGGTGAACGTGTAGGACCATTTGAAGTAGAGAGTAAGCTTGTAGAACATCCCGCTGTTGCCGAAGCTGGTGTTATCGGGAAGCCTGACCCTATGCGCGGGGAAATTATTAAAGCGTTTATCGCCCTGCGAGAAGGCTTTACACCATCCGATGAGTTGAAAGCGGACATTTCTAAATTCGTCAAGGAAGGGCGTGTCTGCTCACGCGGCACCAAGAGAGATCGAGTTTAAAGACAAGCTGCCGAAAACAAGAAGCGGAAAAATCATGCGCCGTGTGCTTAAAGCATGGGAGCTGAATCTGCCGACAGGCGATTTATCCACGATCGAAGATTAATAAGCAAAGACCCATCAGGAATTTTCTCCCGATGGGTCTTTGTTTGTTCTGTCCGAAGGACCATCACTTTAAGGGCTGAGGCCAGCTCAACACACCGTGAGCAGCCATTCTTTTACCGATTATAAGCTATTGTTGCAGAGGGCTTCGATTCGCCTGCATCGTTGACAGCTGTTACTTTGTAATAGCCGTTATAGGCTGCTGCGTAGTAATGGAACTCTGTTGAATCCTTAACGGAACCTAATTTGGTGTAGGTTCCTTTTTCTTTATCGCTGAAATAGACATTGTACTGTTTGACTTTGTCCTTGGACGTGTTTGCTTTCCAGCTGATCACGATGCCGGCACCATCCTCCTTAGCCTTTAAACCGGTTGGCGCTGAAGGGCTGTCTTTTGCATTGGTGCTTGGTTTGCCGCTGTTGCTGGAAGGATCGGTTGGTGAAGTCGAATGTCCTGATCCGTTCTCTTCGGTTCCCTTTTCATTGATTGATCCAGGTATTTGACTACCATCGGATGATGGTACAAACAGTGTATCGAGTGAACTTCCGTCTGTAAAAGCGGCTCTGCTTGGTGATGATTCTTTGCCTGCTACGTCTACAGCCGTAATGTAGTATCCCTGCAGGCTAGAAGCTGGCACGTGATCTTCAAACTTAGTTTCCGCGCCGGCTAGAACAACTTTGCCGCCCAGCAGCTGGAATTTGCCGTGGTTATCAGAGCGATAAATCCGATATCCGACCAGATCTGGACTTGGGCTGGCCTGAATGTGATCACCGCGTTATCGCCGGCTTTAGTGGCAACGACAGTGCTCGGAGCCGTTGGTACTAGGCCGTCATCAACACGAGGATCGAGTTCGGAAGGCGCGTCTGAATCGTAGTCCGTCGGTTTGTAACTATCTATCGGCTTTCTGCTTTTTTCAGGAAGCTTACTCATGGCGGTTTCAACTTCCTTAAGCAGCTCGCTGATCGACTTCTGTCTTCTGATTACGGTTTTCTCTTGGACGAAGTCTGCCGGCGTATCTTCCTGTGCCAAGTAATTAACCCCATTATAGGTGCTGATTTTCGCATTCAGCATGACATTGTCGGTTTCTGTAGGCACATATTTCTTATTAAAAATATCGGTTACCAAATGACCGGTTTTGGTTGTGAGCTCACTTGGCAGCATACCTGAAAGATCGGAAACTGTCGCACTGACAATGCCATCTGGCTTCTCAAATGCTTTGTTAGGAAACAGCTCGGGGTGCTTTTCAATGGTGCTGTTCATGACAAGCGCCCAAATATCTTTGGCGTGGTTCGTTTGCCCGATTTTCGAGGAAAGCTTGTTAATCGGTTGGTCGTATCCAATCCATACACCAACTGTAATATCCGGTGTAAAGCCCATAAACCATGCATCGGCATCGTCCTGCGTAGAACCGGTTTTACCCGATATTTCAATCTTGCCGTATGATTTATATTTCTTCATCAAATCGGTAGCGGTCCCTTGGGAGATGACAGTTTTCATCATGTCCGTTATCAGGTAAGCCGATTGCTCGGAGAAGGCAGTAACTGGCTCTTCCTTATGTTCGTAGATTGTTTTGCCGTTAGAATCCTTAATAGCTCTGATCATATAAGTTTCATTAAATACACCTTTATTCGGGATGGAGGCGTAAGCGCCTGTCAGCTCTTTAACGGATGTACCGCGGCTGAGTCCTCCGATGACCCCTGTTTGTGCGTAGTAATCTTCCTTGGCAATGGAGGTGATACCAAGCGTCTTGGCAAAGTTCCAAGCCTCATCGATTCCGACCTTGTTTAAGAATAGGTCAATGGCCGGTATATTATACGATTGATTAAGAGCGCGTCTCGCGGTCATCAAGCCGTGAAACTTGTGGTCCCAGTTTTCCGGAAGATGGAAGCCTTTAACTCCATCTTTTAGAATGATCGGCACATCATCCAAAATACTAGCAGGCTGAATGGCGCCTTTTTCAAGTGCCGGTATATAAGCGGCGATTGGCTTCATGGTCGAACCCGGCTGCCTATAGGCTTGCGTGGCATGATTCAGCTGTTCCTTAAAGAAGTCTCTTCCTTCAATCATACCTTTAATCGCACCGGTTTTGTTGTCAATCATGATGGCGCCAACTTGCTCATCCTTCTTCTTCTCATCATAAGGCGCGAAGTTCTTATCATTGCCTGAGATTTCGTGCATGGAATCATAGATCGATTTGTCTATCGTGGTATAGATTTGATATCCGCCCCGAAGGAGCTGGGTTTGTGCAGATTTGAACGCCTCATTGTAAGCGGCAGGATCCTTGTTGGGATCAATGTCCGGCTTTTGCAGCTTCAGTAGTATTTCAGTTGCTTCCCGTTCTGTTTCAATCATGAGATACGGGTATGTTGTATAAGCTTTTTGAGAAGCCTCCGGCATCGAACCGCGAAGATCAAAGGACAACGCTTCTTGATATTGTTCATTTGTTATTTTGTGTTCTTCAAGCATGCGTCTCAGCACAAGCTGCTGCCTGGTAACAGCTCTCTTGAATCCGTCTTCGTCAAATTCAGGCTTGCTTGTATAAGCCGAATATTGGGAGG
The DNA here is from genome assembly GCF_021513275.1 of Paenibacillus hexagrammi. NCBI lineage: Bacteria > Bacillati > Bacillota > Bacilli > Caryophanales > Paenibacillaceae > Paenibacillus > Paenibacillus hexagrammi. The sequence continues at coordinate 2,089,201 of NZ_CP090978.1, forward strand.
GCAGCTGAGGCAGGCCTGCTAGATAAGCTGCTTGAGCGATGTTTAATTTGTTTAAATCATCAATATTGAATAAGCCTTTGGCAGCTGCCTTAATTCCATAAAGGTTATATCCGGTATGACCATTGCCATAAGGGATTTTGTTCAAGTAAGCCAACAGGATTTCGTCTTTGGACATCAGTCGTTCCATTCGCAAAGCGAGTAGAATTTCTCTAGCTTTCCTTCCGTCATCCCGATCCAGGGTCAAAAATACACGTCTGGCCAGCTGCTGGGTAATGGTGCTTCCGCCTGTTTGGACGTCCTCATGCAAGAGCTTTTGAGTGACAGCACGGTAAAGTCCTTTAAAATCAACGCCACGATGATTGTAAAAATCACTATCCTCAATGGATAGCACCGCGTCCAAAAGAATTTGCGGGATATCCGCGAGAGCAACAAGCCGGCGGTCTTCCTCTGTACGGAGCTGTCCGATGACCTTATCGTCATCAAAATAGGCGAAGCCTGTAATTGCATTTTCCTGAATCTGCTCCCGAATGGATTCCTCACTGCGGACAGGGTCCTTTTTTACTAACGCGCTGACATAGCCGAATGCGGTAAATCCTCCTAGAAGACCGGCGAGGAATCCCATTATGATTAGCCATTTCAGAGTAATTCCTGTTACTTTTAACGTCATTCTTATCCAAGGTCGATTTAATTTGGCAAAAAATTTGCGCATAAGTTCAAAATTCCTCCTAACGTGAACCTTGCTATTATACCATATTTGCCATTGGTTCGGTAATTCTCTCGTATAAAGTGGAAGGATCAAGTTTGACAAAATTCATATGCTGTGCTATAAAATTGGATAATGAAAAATGCGAAGACGAATCAGCAGTAGGTAGCTTGCAGATGCTTTCAGAGAGCCGGTGGTTGGTGAGAACCGGTACCTGCACGTTAGTGAATTACGGTTCTGAGCAGCAGTTGGGAACTTGCAGGGTACATCCCTTCATGAGTAGCGATTGCCGGTGCGCCGCCGTTATCGGTATTGAGTGAAAATAGCAGGTTTATGTATAAATATACGTAACCGCTGTTTTAATTAGGGTGGTACCGCGAGCTAAAGCCTTCTCGTCCCTTGTGGATGATAAGGCTTTTTTTTATTACTTGAAAAAGGAGACTGGCTCAACATGAACATTTTACAGGATTTGGAGTTTCGCGGATTGCTGCATCAAATTACGGATCGGGAGGGACTCGACAAGAAGCTGAGCGAGGAGAAAGTGGTGCTGTACTGCGGTTTTGACCCTACGGCGGACAGCCTCCACATCGGAAGTCTGCTTCCGATATTAACATTAAGAAGATTTCAACAAGCGGGGCATATTCCTCTAGCGTTAGTGGGTGGAGGTACAGGCTTGATTGGAGACCCAAGCGGAAAAGCGAACGAACGGACGCTGAATGGTCCGGAGGTGGTAGAAGCCTGGTCGGAAAGTATTAAATCTCAGCTTTCGCGATTCCTGGACTTCTCCGAAGAACGTGAAAATCCAGCCGAGTTAGTGAACAATTATGATTGGCTAGGTCCACTGAACGTGATTGAATTCCTTCGCGATATCGGTAAAAATTTCACGGTGAATTACATGCTGGCTAAGGATTCCGTCGATTCTAGAATCACCAAGGGGATTTCTTTCACGGAATTCAGTTATATGATTTTACAATCCTACGATTTCTTAAAGCTGGCTGAGACCAAGGGCTGCTCCTTGCAAATCGGAGGAAGTGACCAGTGGGGCAACATAACAGCGGGTCTTGAGCTTATCGGCAAAACGACGGATGTTCGAGCTTATGGAGTTACGCTGCCACTCGTGACTAAGAGCGACGGTCAGAAATTCGGGAAGACTGAAGGCGGAGCCATATGGCTGGATGCTGCCAAAACCTCGCCGTATCAATTCTACCAATTCTGGGTGAATACAGATGATAACGATGTGATTCGTTTCCTGAAATACTTTACATTCATTGGTCATGAAGAGATTAATCGTCTGGAAGAAACAGTGAAAACGGAGCCGGAAAAACGAGAGGCACAGAAAACACTAGGTAGCGAGGTAACCAAACTCGTACATGGGGAAGAAGCTTTACAGAGCGCCTTGAATATTACAGCTGCATTGTTTAGCGGTAATATCCAAGAGCTGTCAAAGAGTGAGATTGAGGAAGCGTTCCAGGATGTTCCATCCAGCATGATTGATCTGGAAGATATGGGAATCCTCGATCTGCTAGTGGCTGTAAAAGCAGCACCTTCCAAGCGACAGGCTCGACAGGATGTTGAGAGCGGTGCTGTCACTGTCAATGGTGTACGTGTGCAGCAGACGGAAGCTAAGGTAAGTGATCTTGGCCGCTTAGGTGGATCCTACCTGGTGATTCGACGCGGGAAGAAAAACTACTATTTAGCTCAATTTCAAGGCTAATTGAAAAGAAAAAGGGGCTGTCCCATTTGGGACAGTCCCTTTTTTATTAACGGCTGTAGAACTCGACGATTTGCTTCTCGTCAATTTCTTGAGGAAGCTCAGAACGCTCAGGCAGACGGATGAATTTACCTTCCATGCCGGAGTCGTTGAACTCCAGGTAAGTTGGCAGGTAGTTGCGGTTAGCAAGCGCTTCTTTCACAGTGGAAAGACCTTTGCTTCTTTCACGAAGGCTGATAACGTCGCCAGTGGATACAGTGTAAGAAGGGATATCCACTTTTTTGCCGTTTACAGTTACGTGACCGTGGGCAACTAATTGACGTGCACCTGCACGGGAGTTGGAAAGACCAAGACGGTACACAAGGTTGTCCAGGCGGCTCTCAAGCAGGATCATGAAGTTTTCACCCGCGATACCTTTTGTTTTTGTTGCTTTATCAAACAGATTGCGGAATTGCTTTTCGTTCAAACCATACATATGGCGAAGTTTTTGTTTTTCTTGAAGTTGAACGCCGTAGCCGCTCAGTTTTTTACGTTGTCCTGGACCATGTTGTCCTGGAGGGAAAGGGCGTTTCAATTCTTTTCCAGTACCGCTTAGGGAAATGCCAAGACGGCGGCTTAATTTAAACTTAGGACCTGTATAACGTGCCATGTTAGGAAAAACTCCTTCTTTTTCACATTTAGTTGTAAGATACACTAGATGTTCGAGTGAAGACAAGTGCCTGGTTTTGCTTACGAGTCTGATAGGTAGAGACTCCCTGGCAAGAGTAGTTCAGCCGCTGTCTTGTCAGGAGCAAAATCAGTGAGGGTGATCACAAATGGCATTCACCGATATCATGTTGGTACTCGACTTCTTATTTTATAAAAAACGCCTTGTAGTGTCAAGTGACTTTCCCTTGGTGGCTCGAGAAAAATTCGTGCAATGCTCCAAGAAAAATAGTATGATAGTATCAGTTATTGTTTTCAAGAGCTATCATGACATAACTTAGTTGTTAAAGGAGCAGCTTATGAGCGAAAACCTTCGTTGTCAGAATCCCATTTTTCATACAAAGCACTTCGAAGATTTTCTTCGCCGTGGGTTATTTCTTTCCAGCGATAATGTAAGTGCCGTTCAATATCTGCCGTTTATACAGCAAGCGTTTGCAGGGTGGAGAAGCCAAGGCGCAGAAGAACTGTTGCCTTCAGAGTCTTGCTTCTTGCTTATGAATACAGATTTTAATCCTATAGATTCATGTTCTAATCTTCAAACCGAATTTACCGACTTGGTCCGGCCATCTGCTTGTTGGGAGCGAGTTTCCAGCTCTGATGCTGTGCCAGCTATCTTAGAACTAGTCAGCGAACGATCAGAAACCTCGACTCATTTAGAAACTAGGGGTGTGGCAGTTCCCTTCTGGAATGAACAGAGCACTCCAATTGGTTACCTAGGATTCGTAAGTCTAACAGTTTCGGAGTTTTCGAAGCTTGTGTCGTCTCTATACACGATTGCGGAATCCTTGAAAAGCAGTGTGTATCTTCTTGCAGAGAGACGGAAATATGAGCAGCTAGTCCGCCATAATCAGCAAAGCGAGAGGGAATCCAAAAAGCAGGAAGTTTTATTCGAGGCTTCCAAAAAACTTCACGCCAAGATCGATGTTGATTCGGTATTAACAGAAGTAATCGAAAGTATACACAGTGTGTACCCAAATATTGAAGTGGACCTGTTGTTATCTCAAGATAGCCACAGTACTAGTCTTCCTGTAAAACCACTTAATTTTCAAAGCCTGGAAGACGACATCAGTACAAGAGCATTCATGGAAGGGCACGTTATTTTTGAACCGACTTCGGATACAGATGGTCCAAGCTATGGCAACATTGCTGTGCCGTTATCAGGGAAACAGGGCGTGTATGGAGTTTTGTATCTTCACTCCGCGTATGATTTAATACACTCCACCGATCTGCAGTTTATTTCTGTACTAGCGGATACTGCCGGTTCCGCCTTTGAGAATGCGAAGCTGTACGAGCAGTCCAATTTATTAATCAATGAGCTGCGTCTTATTAATGAAATTACAAAGCAGTTGAACCAGCAAAGCTTGCGACTGAACGAAATTTTTAATTTTGCGTCTAGCGAGCTGCTCTCTATTTTTGGAGCCGATTATTGCTGTATTCTTCAAACAGATAAAAATGAAGAGAAGCTTGTCGTGCAAGCGACGAATCTTCCGGCGATGTATCACGAAACATTTACATTAGACGAAGGCTTCTCCGGATTAATATATACAACAAAAGAGCCGATCATTATTTCGGATTATTGGCAGAACAATAAAGTAAGCTCGACATTAATGGATAGAAGTCAGTCGCGTTCTTTGATAGGTTCTCCTATTTTAGTGAATGGTGAAGTGGTCGGAGTTATTCTTGTAGTTCACAGCAAACCGAATTTCTTCTCGTACGATAATTATAAGCTGCTTCAAGTATTATCAGGACACATCGGACTGGCTATGACCAATGCATCTTTACATGCTGAGGTTAAGCGGATGGTCATCACGGATAATTTGACAGGGTTATACGCCCGTCATTATTTGGATGAGCAAGCGAATCTTATGCAAAAAAAGGATTTTTGCGGCTCGTTGATTGTAGTGGACATTGATAATTTTAAGCGAGTTAATGACACGTATGGGCATCAAATTGGCGATAAAATTTTGATACAGGTCAGTCATATTATTAAAACAAGCATTCGAGATACTGATATTGCCGCAAGGTGGGGCGGTGAGGAGCTCGCTGTTTATCTGCCACAGGTAGCTAAGGATCAAACGGTAAGAATAGCGGAGCGAATCCGTACAAGAGTAATCCAAGAGACGAATCCGCAAGTAACCGTTTCCTGTGGTGTGTCGGATTGGAACTGGGAAGAAGATAAAATCAGTGTGGAATCATTGTTCTATCGCGCGGATATGGCGCTGTATCAAGCGAAGAATAATGGCCGAAATCAAATTCAAATAGGTTGATATATGAAGACACAGCTTGAGCTTTGGAGTGCCCCCCTTATAATAGACATTGGAAAAACCCCCTGGGTAAACCGATGAATTATTAGGGGGGCATTTCTATGGCGATCAAAGGACAAACGTTTAGACATTATCCAGAATCCATCAAGACAGAGGCTATTCGTTTACATGAGGTGGAGGGTTGGAGCTACCGAGAAATCACAGAACATTTGGGGATATATGATAAGGGACGGGTCAAGAAGTGGATGAGTAAATACCGTGAGTGCGGCGAAGAAAGTTTTAAGGACAAGCGTGGAGGCCCCTTTCGAGCAGAGACAGAGCAAGAGCGACTAATTCGACAGTTGCAATTAGAGGTAGATGTGCTAAAAAAGTGGTTACAAATCTTGAGTCGGGAGGTGCACAAGATAAATACTACGTCATAGATGAGTTGAAGGAGCAGCAAAGCGTGAAAGAGTTATGTTCTTATTTGGGAGTAAGCAGAAGTGGTTACTACGCCTATGTAAAGCGTAGGACAACAGATCCTGATGGAGAACTAAAGCTCAAAATCTTGGCGATCTACGAGCAGCGTAAGAAGATTCTAGGGTACCGCCGTATTCAAGATGAGTTGTATCGTCAGCATAACCTTATCGTCAATCATAAGAAGGTTTTGCGCCTTATGCAAGAACTTGGCATCAAGTCAATTATCCGCCGCAAATATAAGTATCAAACGAGTCATGAAGCAGCTATATCCGACGGGAGAGTGGCCGAGAACTTGCTAAAGCGGAACTTCCATGCCGACGGTCCAAATCAAAAGTGGGTTACAGATGTTACGCAATATCGTGTGTTCGATGATCGGGTCTACTTATCGGCCATAAAGGATCTCTGGAACGGCGAAATTGTGGCTTATCACATCAGTAACCGTAACGACAATCCGCTTGTATTAGATACGTTTAGAAAAGCATTTAAAGCGCATAAAGACGTGTCTGGATTGATCGTTCACAGCGATCAAGGAAGCCAGTACACGTCTCATGCTTACCACGACATGCTGCCAAAGGTTGGCGCCCGAATCAGCATGTCCCGCCGAGGCAATTGTTATGATAATGCCTCTATGGAAAGTTTCTTCTCTCATTTGAAAGTGGAAGCTCTCTATCCCTATGATATCCGAAGTATCGAGGAAGTACAAAGGCGAATTGAGGAATTTATTCGATTTTATAACGAGGAAAGAGCACAGAAAAAACTAAACAAGCTGACTCCGGTTGAGTACCGGCGCCAGCTTGTTGCCTAGGGCTTTTTTCAATGTCTACTAAATGGGGTCTTGACCACTTGCCTGGAGCTGTGTTTTTTTGTTGCGTAATTTTGTCTGTCTTTGGGAAACCTTCTTCATAGGAGAAAGAAGGTTAAGAAGATGAAGAAGCAGATGACGATGAAATTTGACATATGGGTTATGATCTTAATCGTGCTTTGCTTAACGTCCTGCTCCGCACCAGAGAAAGGCAATCCTAATGAGATTATGCTGGAGGCCATTAGTGGCGTGAAGCAGCAGCAAAGTCTATATTTTCAGGGGATTTCCCAAGTCTCAATTGCGGGACATACAGTTTTTACTGCTAATGCGTTTGAAGGGCACAAAGTAGGAGAGCAACAACTGCTAATACAGTCAAATCGTTCAAAGGAGCAGCCATCGGATGAAGAGAATGTACTTATTCCGGTTAATCCGATAGATCAATTAGAGCAGCTTAGAGCTTTGAATGCTGTTCCGAGCTGGAATGAAGAACTGAGTAAGGGCGCGGCACGTGTTATGGATGTGAAGGTCGGTTCTGAAGTAATGACTCCCATTATTAAGCAGCAGTTGGAACAACGATGGGAAGCTCTGAACACAAAGGCCCGAAGCTTGACAAACAGTGAGTTAAGCAAGCTCCCAAAGGAACAAGGACAGCAAGTTAGCACGAATCTTGAGACTTTCATGAAAGAATCCAGATCCCAATTGGACGAAATGCTGGGTTCCCTCGCCGTCAATCGGTTATGTCGAATATGGCTGGATGCGTCCGGGGCCCAAACCATAAAACAGATGCAGATCACGACGATGATGGATTATAAGCAGGGAGGGGCAGAGAGGCAAGAAAGCTCGATCACAACGTTTCAATTTGATACAGTAAAAGCGCCTGCTGTGATACCAGATTCCTCTTCCTGAACTTGTCCGATCATGGTACAATGATTGGGTCTGAGGAGAGGGTGGTCGGAAATTGTCGTTTTTTACTAGAAAGAAGCTCGTACAAGCTTTTATGATTATCCTGCTTATTGCAGGTTTGCTTTATTTTCTGTTTGATACACATGCCGGAAACCGGATCTTGCATGGCAATATGCAGCAACTATCTGATTACTTAAGGTCTCTTGGTATTTATGGCAAATTATTAGGTATGGCGCTGGTCATTCTGCAAACCTTTTTTCCGTTTATACCTTTGTTCTGGTAGCCGGTACGAATGTGGTGATATTCGGCATACATTGGGGATTTTTCGTCAATTACATAATGGCTTGTGTAGGAGCCGTAGCATCCTTTTATTTTGCCAGGTACTATGGGCATGATTGGGTTGAACGCAGAATTCAGCGCTTTCCTGCAGTTATGCAGTTTAGCGAACGGATGGAGAAGCAGGGATTCTTTTATGTGTTGATCGGGAGGCTTATCCCTATCCTGCCTTCATCAGCGATTAATTACGCAGCGGGACTTACTAGGATGCCATTTACACAATTTCTGTACGGAACACTGCTCGGGAAGGCTCCGATTGTGTTTCTGGAATCCATGATTGCGCATGACTTGTTTCATTTTCATAAGTACAAAGGCAGGCTTCTCATGCTCGTAGTGGTATTTGTTATTTTGCTGATCATTGGGAATTGGTCAAAGAAAATGCTTACATCCAATAAAAAGTAAAGAGTGAGTATGGATATTGAAGGAAATATTTTTGTTGCGCTTACATGTATCTACAAGTTATCATAGAGGAAGCAAGTGACCCGATTTATATGTGAAAATGGAGGAATGTACTATGCCAAGTGCAAATAACGCAGCTATTGTTGAAATCTCCCAAACTGCAAACAAATTTAGATCGTCTATCGTTCTTCAATACGATAATAAGTATATCGATGTGAAAAGTATCTTAGGATTGTTCACTACGTTACTTAGCTCCAGTAACTATGATCTTCATGTACATGGCCCAGACGCTGATGAAGCTAAAAAAGCAATGGCTGATGTGTTTGCTAAGCATAGCCTAGGCGTTAACATTGTTGAAGAATAAATACATAAATTCAAAGAAGGTATCCTCGCAATCTCTGAGGGTACCTTCTCTTGTATATTCAGGCAATATCGCTTAATATAGATCATATAAGGACGGATGACTTAGCGTACAAGGGGGAAAGTTGGAATGTCTTCATCTGATCTATTGCTTAATTTGAATCAAAAAGCGCTCAGTCTTCTGCAAGAAGATGCCGATAAAATCGAAAAGCTGATTGAAGTACAGATGGCAAACTTGACGACACGTCAGTGCCCTCTGTATGAAGAAGTATTAGATACTCAAATGTACGGATTATCGAGAGAAATTGATTTTGCCGTTCGAGCAGGTCTATTATCTGAGACGGTTGGCAAGGAAATACTTAGCAAATTGGAACGAAATCTTGCACAGCTGTATGAAGCGCTAAATGCCAAAAAGTAACCCTACAAGCGGGTTACTTTTTTTGTCTTTCAGGACTTGCAGCTAAACTAAGAAGAAGACAACGCCCAGGATTATGTAAACAATCATAAGCAGCAGCCCTTCATACCAATTCGTGGAGCCGTCTTGAGAAATGGATTTGGTGATAAATACAGCTACACCAATTGCGGCTAGCTCATAGGTAGAGAACACGATATTCATCGGAGTTCCACCCATCAGAAAGCTAACTAAAACAAGAACAGGAGCAACAAATAAAGCAATCTGCAAAGAGCTTCCTATGGCGATCTCAACGGCAGCTCCCATTTTATTTTTCATAGCCATCATAACTGCTGCGCTGTGTTCTGCGGCATTGCCGATGATGGCAATCAGAAAGGCCCCGACAAACAGCTCAGAGAGCCCAAATCGATGAGTGACCTCTTCCAGTGTTCCCACAAGCCATTCGCTTGTGAAGGCGACCATGGCAGTTGCTAGAATTAAAAAGAGAATGGACGTTTTCTTTGACCAGGCGGGTTCTCCGTGCTCAATCGCTTCGTCGGATAAAATGTTCTTATGGGTGACCATAGAAAACAGCAGCCATAATAAATAAGCGGCAACGAGCAATATGGCGACGATCATACTCATTGACGAAGTCTCCTTCGTCGTAAGTCCTCTCGCGAAAACAGCCGGAATAAATAGAGCGATTACACCTAACAGCATCAATGATGAGTTATGTGAGGCGAGCTTTACATTGAAGGATTGCTCTTTATATTTAAGCCCTCCCGCAAAGACGCTCAACCCGAGAACCAGCAGCAGGTTACCGATAATGGAACCGGTCAAGCTGGCTTTTACAACATCAAACAAGCCGTCTTTGACCAAAAAGATTGCGATAATTAATTCGGCGGCATTTCCGAATGTTGCATTCAAAAACCCTCCCATACGCTCTCCGGCATAATGGGCCACACTTTCGGTTGCTTTGCCTAAAAAACCAGCCACGAACACTACAGCTATCGCTGATATTACGAATTGAACCGTATGATTCCATTGTAGATAATGCGCGGCGGCGCTGATGACGAACGATACAAGTAAGCCGAGATAAAACAATTTCCCTTTCAAATTTGAACCCTCCGACTGTAAAAAAATGTGATCAGTGTGTTGACGTATTTACTATACCGATTTTTCCATGTAAAGTAAATTCGATTTTCAGCAATGGGGCTTGTTCTTGCTTTCAGCAATTGAACTTATTACAATAGATTTATATCAAGTTTGGGGTGGATCCGTATGTCCGAAGACAATCAAACCGGTTTAATCCGCATTTCAGATGATGTTGTATCAACGATTGCAGGTCTTGCTGCTGTGGAAACACCAGGAATTGCAGGCATGTCAGGCGGCATTTCGGAAGGTTTGGCAAAACGTTTGAGCGGGAAAAACGTGCAAAAAGGCGTATCGGTCGAAGTCGGCCAGGTAGAAGCCGCGATTGATTTAAGAGTTATTGTTCATTATGGCTCCCGGATTCAGGATGTATGCCGGGAATTACAGGAAAATGTGAGAGAAGCCGTCGAGAATATGACGGGACTGTCAGTTGTAGAAGTCAATGTTAAGGTGGAAGGCGTTGCTTTCAAAGAAGATGACATCGATGACCCTCATAGAGTGAAGTAAATAGAAAAGACCCCGTTCGAATTAGACATTCGAGCGTGGTCTTTTTTTTACAGTCGTTTCTGTGACACGATGCTGCTCACGTGAAATACTAAGCAGCACGCCCATACTGATCAAGGTGGCCATCATAGATGACCCTCCGTAGCTGATAAAAGGCAGCGTAACACCGGTTAGTGGAATTGTGCTGGTCACACCGCCTATGTTGATGAATGCCTGAAAGGCGAACATGCCCATAATCCCAACTCCGGTTAACATGCCGAACATGTCCGGGCTACGGACCGCAATCAGAATTCCTCTCCAGATAAAAAGCAAATAAATGAGAATAAATATGGCGCTACCGATAAAACCGAGTTCTTCCCCAATGATTGCAAAAATGAAGTCATTATGAGCTTCAGGCAGGTAATGCAGCTTTTGAATGCTTTGACCGAACCCGGTGCCCGTTAAGCCCCCATGCCCGAAGGCAAGCAGGGATTGCACAACCTGATACCCTTTGTCCAGATGATCAGACCAGGGGTCCATGAAATACGTTAATCGGTCCAAACGGTAGTTATGCTCGGATGAGGAGCCCTTTAAGATAAATATAGCGAAGCCCATCAGCCCGATGGTGCCAAAGCCTGCTGCTAAATAGAAGATGTGCTTGAGATTGGAGCCTCCGACCATGATCACGATTGCGGAGCCGACGAGAAGAATCATGCAAGACCCCAGATCGGGTTGAAGCATAATTAAAAAGCATACGAATCCGACAACCAGGAGAGCGGGAAGGAGCCCTTTTTTGAAATCTCGAAATTTCTCTTCCTTGTTACTGATCAACGCAGCCAAATAGAGGACGATAGTGAGCTTAGCGAATTCAGTAGGTTGAATACCGAAGGCTCCAATATAAAACCAACTGTTGGCGCCTTTGGTATTTTCACCGATAAATGGCACAAGCGTAAGCATCACGATGACGACGAAGAATACTGGAATGACCAGTTTCTTAAACTTGGAGTAATGGATGTTCATGCAGAAGAGCATACCGACGGCACCCATGCCGACAGCCAAGAGCTGTTTCTTGGTAAAAACCCATGGATCTCCGTGGTTGGCATAAGCGCTTGTCGCAGAGCTGGCGCTGAATACCATGGCTAGTCCGAAACAGACGAGCGCCAATGTGAGAAAGAGCAGCGGAAAGTCCGGCGTTCCTCGACGAGGGGGATTCATAAGAAATCCCCGCTTATTCGGCTAGTAATTGCTTTAGCTGCGACAGCTTTTGCTGAATAATTTTGTTGACGGAATCTGGCAGAGTTACGTTATAGTCCAAGCCATGAGGGAATGTTTCTCTTCCGACGTAGGCATCCTCTAGATAAAGGACAGCGTAAGGGGATTCCAGCTTACCGGATTCTACGCGAGCATTTACACGTAAGAAGTAGACAGCTTTACCAGATTTATCTTCAATTTTAAGATCGTATGTAGCGCGGGTGTATTCCCATTGCCAACGAACAAATCCCAATTTGGATGTCACTTCATCAAGGTGAGCAAGATCGCTCTTCAAACCTTTTAAACCTGTAGTTTCAATAATCACTTTTTAACGCCTCCATATTGTACGTATGCATTCTTTATTCATGATAGTATGTTTCCAGTGCTTGTGCAAGTGAACAGTATGTTGCAATTTCAAAATGTGACTGCAACCTAGATATGCCAGTTCTAGATGAAACAAATCCTTATATTTGATAGAATAGGATTCAAAGAAAGCACTGATTTTATCAGTCAAGCTTATTAGTTGAGGCGGAGGATTCGTCCTATGAATGAAATGTTGAACGGGTTACAACAAATCTATGATGAAATGGTGAGCTGGAGACGTTATTTGCACCAGCACCCAGAGCTTTCGTTTCAAGAGTTTCGTACAGCCGAATTTGTAGCCGAGCACTTAACGGGCTGGGGAATAGAAGTGAGAAGGCAAGTAGGGGGGCGGTGTTGTAGGCTTGCTTCGCGGCAAAGGGACAGGACCAACTGTAGCTCTTCGTGCAGATATGGATGCTCTGCCGATCCAGGATGAAAAAGACTGCGAGTATGCGTCCAAAGTAAACGGTGTTATGCACGCTTGCGGGCATGATGCCCATACGTCAACGCTGCTCGGTATTGCTAAATTTGCAAGTCAACACCGTGATGATTTAAAAGGGAACTTAGTGTTTCTATTTCAACACGCAGAGGAAACAACACCCGGAGGAGCAGCTTCAATGATTGAAGACGGAGCTCTGGATGGAGTTGACGTCGTGTTTGGCGTTCATTTGTGGACTCCGTTCCCGATCGGTCAAGTATTCTGCAAAGCAGGTCCCATGATGGCAGCTCCTGATGAATTTATGATTCAAATTAAGGGGAAAGGCGGTCACGGAGGGCTGCCGCACCAAGCCATTGACAGCGTCCATGCCGGAGCCCAGCTTATCGTGAACCTGCAATCCATCGTCAGCCGCCAAGCGGACCCTGTCGAGCCTTGTGTGGTCAGCATCGGATCCTTTCACGGTGGAAGCACCTTTAATGTTATTGCCGAAACAAGTACGCTAACAGGCACGGTTCGCACTTTCAACCCTGAGCTGCGCAAGAAGGTCCGCATCAGCTTGGAAAAGATTACAGATGCTACTTGCAGCATGCTGAATGCAAACTACAAACTGGAGTATAAAATGGGCTACCCTCCTGTAATTAATGATGCCGCAGAAACCGCGCGTTTCTTCAGAGTGGCCAATACCGTTTTTGGTGAAGCCGCGGTGCACGAAAGCCCGCTGATTATGGCTGGAGAAGATTTTTCCTATTATTTACAGCATAAGCCTGGCTGCTATATGTTTGTTGGCGCTGGAAATTCTGATCAGGGGATCGTCCATCCGCATCATCATCCAAAGTTTGATATTGATGAACGTTCCATGCTGAATGCAGCTAAGCTGCTGCTTGCAATGGCTTTGGATTATATGGAATGAATCATTTTTCCTCTTTCGACAGACGATATGGGTGAAGCAGATTACTCCGCCTTTGGAGTAGCTCTTTCCAACATCGAAGGAGGTTGTGTCCAGTGGCAGCGAAAACAATTAAAGAGATTATGGCTAAAGATTGTGTGACCGTTACTCTGCAGGATAATGTATTCGAAATTGCGACAAAAATGAAACAGCATGACATTGGTTTCGTTCCTGTTGTAGAAGGCAAAAAGCTGATAGGGGTTGTGACGGACCGTGACTTGGTCATTCGCGGCTATGCCGAGAAGAGATCCGGCTCTGCTGCAGTTAAAGACGTTATGACAGATGGAATTGCTACGATTGATGCCAACACAACTGTGGAAGAAGCTGCGAAATTGATGGCGAAGGAGCAGATTCGTCGTCTGCCTGTCACAGAGAACGGAGAGCTAATCGGCGTTGTGGCCATTGGTGACCTGGCTGTTCGTAACAACACTCAGGATGAGGCTGGACAGGCATTGAGCCAAATTTCCGAAGATAAAACCCCTGTTGGCACTCGTTAATTTTAATATTTCATAGCGAATTCTGAAGAACTGAGGTCGTATTTCCATAGGGAGATACGGCTTTTTTTATAATCGTGACTAACGGTCAAAGAATGCAATAAGGTGGTCAATCATCGACAAGAAGCATTCAGCGGTCTTGTGTTACATTGATAACGTGTTCAACAACGAAATTAAGAAATGAGAAGGTGACATAAAGATGGAGCTAGTACGAATTGGTATGATTGGCCTCGGGAATATGGGGACAGGACATGCGAAATACTTAATCAATAAGGAAGTAAAGGGAGCAGTCTTGACAGCAGTATGTGAGCCCAGACCCGATCGCTTGGAATGGGCAAGGGAAAACCTGGGACCAGATGTACAGCTGTTTGAGAATTTAGAAGAGTTTCTTTCATCCGGTGCTATGGATGGCGTATTAATTGCAACGCCGCACTATGATCATCCAGATGTCGCGATCCGCGCTTTTCAACACGGCCTCCATGTTCTATGTGAAAAACCGGCTGGTGTGTATACCAAACAAGTGCGTGAAATGAATACGGCAGCTGCGGCATCAGGCAAAGTGTTCAGTATGATGTACAATCAGCGGACAAACCCGTTATATACAAAGCTCAAAGATTTAGTATCCTCGGGGGAGCTAGGTGAGGTCCGCAGAACGAATTGGATTATTACGAACTGGTACCGCTCCCAAAGCTATTATGATTCAGGCGGCTGGCGTGCAACTTGGGCGGGAGAAGGCGGCGGAGTTTTAATTAATCAGGATCCGCATCAACTTGACCTGTGGCAGTGGACGATCGATATGATGCCGAAGCGTGTTCGTGCATTTTGTTACTTTGGCAAGCATCGCGACATTGAAGTGGAAGATGATGTGACGGCCTTCGTTGAATATGAGAACGGCGCTACGGGCTTGTTCGTGACGACAACCGGTGAAGCGCCTGGAACCAATCGTTTCGAACTGTCGGGCGACCGCGGCAAAATTGTCGTTGAAGATGGGAAGCTGACATTCTGGAGATTGCGCCAATCTGAAAGGGAATTTAATCAGACGTTCCGCGGCGGGTTTGGCAGTCCGGAGTGTTGGAAGTGCGAGATCCCGATTGAGGGGCAGGAAACCGGTCATAAGGGAATCACACAAAATTGGGTGGATGCCATTCTAAACGGTACACCGCTTGTTGCTCCAGGTGAAGAAGGCATTAAAGGGCTCATGCTGTCCAATGCTATGCTGCTCTCCACGTGGACGGATAACTGGGTTGATCTCCCGATTGATGAAGAATTGTTTTACCACCATCTACAAGAGAAAATCAAAACATCTAAAGCCAAGAAAAACGAAGCTTACAGAACATTTGAAGTATAGAGAAAAAGGAGTTGAGAGAGCTTATGCAAAAAAATGATGGCATGAACTATGCGCCTAAGGGAAAACCGAGTCCGGTTGTCGGCGAAGGAGAATTTACCTTTGCAGCGATTGGTCTGGATCACGGACATATTTATGGGATGTGTAACGGCTTAATAGAAGCAGGCGCGATGTTAAAATGGGTCTATGATCCGGATCCGGTCAAAGTGCAAAGGTTCTGTGATACGTATCCCCAAGTGCAATCGGCTGCTTCCCGAGCAGCAAGTTCTGGAAGATCCTGAGGTGAAGCTTGTTGCCGGTGCAGCTATTACCTCAGAGCGTTGTGCTCTGGGTCTACGTGTTATGGATGCCGGTAAAGATTATTTCACAGACAAAGCGCCGCTCACGACTCTTGAACAGCTTGCTGCCGCCAAAGCAAAGGTAGCTGCTACAGGGCGCAAATACGCTGTCTACTACAGCGAACGGCTTCATGTTGAAAGCGCGGTGTTTGCCGGTCAATTGATTCAGGAAGGTGCGATCGGACGCGTTGTTCAAGTAATGGGCCTTGGGCCGCACAGACTAAATGCACCTTCTCGTCCGGAATGGTTTTTCGAGAAAGAGAAGTACGGGGGAATCCTTTGCGATATCGGCAGCCATCAGGTAGAGCAGTTTTTGTTCTATGCAGGGTGTAAGGATGCGAAGGTTGTTAGCAGTAAAGTAGCCAACTATCATAATAAAGATTATCCGGAGCTGGAAGACTATGGTGACGCGACGCTAGTCGGGGACAACGGCGCGACACAATACTTCGGGTCGATTGGCTGACGCCAAAGGGTCTAGGCACTTGGGGAGACGGACGTACGATTATATTGGGAACAGAAGGCTATATCGAGCTTCGTAAGTACATAGATATTGCTCGGGATTCCCAAGGGGATCAGCTGTACTTGGTGAATGAACATGGCGAGCAGCATTTCAGTTTAAGCGGCAAGGTAGGTTATCCTTACTTTGGTCAGCTTATTCTGGACTGCATCCATCGTACGGAAAATGCTATGACGCAGGAGCATGCATTCAAAGCGGCAGAGCTGTGTCTGATTGCGCAGGAGCAGGCCATTCGGGTTGAGTAGTCCCGCATAAGGATTCAATGAATGCGCGCATCGGCTTGGAAATTTGTTTCTTCACATGATAGCAAAGGTGAACCATGAGTTTGAATGCCGGGTAGTGGAGCGGTAAAGCCGCCAGCTGCCCGGTTTTTATTTCGTTTAACACAATAGTCTTCGGGATGATGGAAATACCGAGGCCGTGCATGACGCACTTTTTGACAGTTTCATAATTATTAATTTCATAAGGGATCGTGTACTTAACTTGCCGGCTGCGCAGCATTTGTTCAAATAGCCTCCGGCAGCGGCATCCTTGCGTAGACATGAGCAGCTCGGTGCCGTTCAAGTCAGCAGGATGAACTACGTCTCGTTGTGCAAGAGGGTGGTCGGGATGAGCGATAAGGATGAACTCCTCTTCTCTGATGGGTTCGAACCGTAGGTCCGGATCCAACAGACTATCCTCTACCACGAACCCCATATCGCATTCCCCGGCTTTGATTGACCGGTAGATATCATTCTCTGCTACCTCGCCTAGTACAATGCTGAATTGCGGATACAATTTCTTGAATGAGCCAAGATACGGCGGCAGCATATAAGATGCCAGCGTTGTCTCGAATGTGCCCAAAATAAAGCTGCCTGCAGTTTGGCCCGCAACGGATACTTTGGACTCCTCATACAGCCTCACCAATTTGGCGGCATATCGAAGAAGCTCTTCTCCAGCCGGGGTAGGCTTCATCTTTTTCCCGATACGTTCGAACATCTCGATGCCGTAATCCGCTTCAAGTTTTTGTATTTGTGACGTGACACTGGACTGAGCATAGCCCAGCATGTCGGCTGCTTTTGTGAAGTTTTGCCATTTTGCCACTTCAAGCGCTGTCTTGTAAACGGATATGTCCATGCTGCTGGTCCTCCCCAACCATCTGTTTTTTCGATGGAAACTATCAATTATTATAGATAACTCTGGAAGTTATGGCTATGGTAAAATCAATCGCAACCAGAGGATAGGGGAGACATAGATGTGGAATCCATACGAAATAGAGAAAAGATACGAAGATCATGTCAGAAAATTAGAGCATCGAAACCGTTACGCTCATTGGTACGGAAGCAATCGGAAAACGATACGAATCACAGCTGGTTTAGCAGGCAGCGCTGCTGGTATTACGTTGATACTGGCAATTCGCTGGCTTGCCTCATAAAAAAGAGCCATAGATGCGTTAAGCTGCTGCTTAACGCATCTATGGCTCTTTTTTCTGATGAATTTATTGGGATGACTTTCGGAAGCCTTGCGCCACAGCATCCTCTTCGGTGCAGAACATCATTTCCGCATGGGTTTGATCATAATATCTGCCGCCGGGAACATGGTAGATCTTCTCGTTGCGGGCGTTTATATTACCTTTGATTTTCGGTTCTTTGCATGATGGAGTAGGTGAAGGGGAAGTTACCGGACCACTCCACAGGCCTTTGTTCTGTTCCCGCGCAAGCCGTTCCAATCCTGCGAATTTCTTCGCATAGGTAACATTGGGAGGCACACTCATCGTATTAGCGTAGCCTTCCATGAGAAGGATCTCATTGAACATAACAGGATTATTCTTCATAAACACATACCTCAATAATCGACCGTACTTGTCGGTATTTCCGACGTCAGAGAATAAATAAACAGCTTGATTAGAGAGCTGCTTTTTACTATAGTCGCTGGCTTCACGGCCGTAATACTGTACTTCTCCATAAACCTCCGGCGTATTTACACCAATCAGTCGAACTTTTTCACCTGCATTCGTTTCAAACGTATCCCCGTCAATAACCCGCTTGACCGTATCCGTAGAGACGGACTTCTGCTTTAACTCAGGGTAATTCTTCAGGATTTGACGAACGAATTCATCTTTCGGAGAAGATGTTTGGGAATCTAGGTGAGTAGAGCAGCCCGTGAGTATCAAAAGAATAAGTAATACTGGATGCAGGTACGATTTCATGTGGGCTCCTCGGTATGTAAGTAGAATGAATGACCAATTAGAAGGTAGCACGGTTGGCAAGGAAATGGCAAGAACTTATCAGAGGGCTCGGGAAAATATGACAAATTCCAACGGCTTCGAATGTTTAAATCGACATTTTTCCTTTCATACTAAATAGAAAAGGGAGATGCCGAATGAAATTTGATCCCACCCGGCCTTTGGTTGTGCAGAATGATTTCACAGTGCTGGTAGAAACGCATCACCCGGACTTTGAGGCAGTAAGGACTCAATTAAGCCAATTTGCCGATTTATTGAAAAGTCCCGAGCATCTTCATACCTATAAAATAACACCGTTGTCGGTCTGGAATGCAGCCGCTTCAGGGATGAAACTGGAAGAAATCACTTCGTTTTTGCAGCAGAAGGCTAAATTTGGACTGCCCACTGCAGTGCTTGGCGGAATACGCAAATACGTGTACAGGTATGGGGTCTTACGCTTGGAGAGTGTAGGTAATGAGCTCCATCTGGTCAGCGACGATACGGTCATTCTGAAAGAAATTATCGGCCGCGAATCGTTGAGCTCCTATTTAAGGGAGGCCAAGGGGGAGAGAGCCATCAGCATTTCACAGGAACATAGAGGCCTTCTCAAGCAGGAATTAATTAAAATGGGTTATCCAGTCGACGATATGGCTGTCTATCGAAGCGGGGAGCATGTCCCGATCGATTTCCGACAGGAAACATTTGAGGCAGAACCGTTTCAGCTGAGGGACTATCAAAGAAGCGCGGTAGAGGCATTTCGCTGTACGGAAGCTGCTGGACGAGGTGCAAGCGGAGGCAGCGGCGTGTTGGTGCTTCCTTGCGGAGCGGGTAAGACGATTATTGGGATTGGCGCGATGGAGGCTTATAACTGCGCTACATTAATTCTAACAACCAATGTGACCTCTGTTAAACAGTGGAAACGGGAGATTCTGTCCAAAACCTCCTTAACGGAAGAACAAGTCGGAGAATACACCGGCGCTTGCAAAGAAGTGAAGCCTGTGACCATCGCTACGTACCAGATCTTAACCCATCGAGCCAATAAAGAAGATGAATTTAGCCATATGCAAATTTTTCATCAGCGGGAATGGGGGTTAATTATTTATGATGAAGTACATTTGCTGCCTGCGCCAGTGTTTCGCGCCACGGCTGACATCCAGGCCACAAGAAGATTAGGCTTAACAGCAACTTTGATTCGAGAGGACGGTAGGGAAGAGGATGTTTTCTCCTTGATTGGCCCCAAGCGTTATGAGATCGGATGGAAGGAGCTTGAATCCAGCGGTTATATCGCTAAGGTAGCCTGTATAGAGTTACGTGTGCCCTTAGAGGATAAAGCTCGTGAAGACTATGCATTCTCGGATGCAAAGAGACAATTTCGTATCGCAGGTGAAAATATCGTCAAGCTGGATGTGATTGATGCGCTGCTCAAGCAGCATGAACAAGAGCAGGTGCTCATCATAGGTCAGTATCTGGATCAATTAGAGCGCATATCCCAAAGGACTGGCGCTCCGGTCATTAACGGAGAAATGCCACAGGAACAACGGGACATCTTATATCAGAAGTTCAAGGACAGCAGCGTATCGGTCTTGATTGTATCTAAGGTAGCTAACTTTGCTGTGGACCTGCCGGACGCATCCGTTGCGATTCAAGTATCAGGCAGCTTCGGCTCCAGACAAGAGGAGGCCCAGAGGCTTGGAAGAGTGCTGAGACCTAAAAAAGGGACAAATTCAGCGGTTTTTTATTCCATTGTGAGCCGGGACACCAAAGAGCAGGATTTCTCGCTTAAGAGACAATTATTTCTTGTTCAGCAGGGCTACCAGTATGCATGGCTCGATTGGGAGCACTGGCAGCAGAGTACCGAGACAGGAGGACATCATGAAGTACGAGCAGGTGTATAGAAAGCTACCGCGTGAAATCAAAGAACAATTGAAGGCAGGTCCGTGGTTTGCAGAATCGGGGCTGCCGCTGGATCGGATTCACGCTTTATTAACCGATGATGAAGCTTTGAGCAGCTTGCGCCGAATGCTGTCGAAGACGGAGCTGCGTGTTCTGAAGCTGATATGGACAGCCTTTGCTGCGGAGCCGTTCACGACGCATGGTCTTGAAAAATTCGCGGGAGCCAGATTATCCGGAGCTGAAATCCAAGCCGGGCTTTACGGCTTGCGGCGACAAGGGCTTGTAGCTGCATTCCGCAAGTCCTGGGGGAGCAGCTCTTCATACTGCCGGAGGATGGCATTGATGCG
This sequence comes from Paenibacillus hexagrammi, assembly GCF_021513275.1. Classification (NCBI taxonomy): domain Bacteria; kingdom Bacillati; phylum Bacillota; class Bacilli; order Caryophanales; family Paenibacillaceae; genus Paenibacillus; species Paenibacillus hexagrammi. The sequence continues at coordinate 2,110,005 of NZ_CP090978.1, forward strand.
TGGCTGACGCTCTTATTCCCTGATATTCACATCCGCAAGCTAGACGAAGCTATGGCCCTGGATATGCATCTTGAACCGGAGGAAGCACTTATTCTGCAAGAAAGGGGACTGGCACAGACCCTATTTCACTTTTTAGTCCAATGTGCGAAGCAGGAACGATTACTTTACTCTGCGAAAGGCGTGCTGCCGAAAAAGCAGCTCCAAAAGCTACTACAAGAACCTTCTTTAGGTGGTGAGGTGCTCCGCCGAACAGGTCTTTCCTTTACAGCTAAAGATGCTTATGAGCCTTTAGTAGCGGTTTTGCTGGAAAGTGCTTATAAACTGAACATCCTTCTGCCTGATGATCAGGGGATCTTCATAGATTTGAGTGCGCTTGGGCGATGGCTGCAGCTGTATTATGATATGCAGGAGGCTGAACTTTATAAGCACTGGAGACAATTGTATCTGCCCGCGCCGGCATGGCTGCATCACTGTATGATTCTTATTGAAAATAGCGCGGAGCAAGCACAAGAAGCATGGCACTCGTTAAATGATATTGCCGCCGCTGCAGTCGACATGCAAAGTTGGGACGACGGTTTATCCAAAGAGCAGGTCATGTCTGCGCTTCTGGAGCAGTGGATTCGACCGCTTCAACTATTCCGGTGGCTAGAGCTGGCTGTGGATAAACAGGGCGGCCTGTGGTTTCATGTTCTAGTCGATATGTCATTCAGTGATCGGAACAATAATTGCTTTTCATTACAAAAGAATATGGATGAGAAGCCCGGGCATTCGGCTACATTTTATGTACAACCGGACTTTGAATTGATCCTTCCTCCGGATGTTCCGCCTTCCATTGAATGGGAGATTGCCTCTTTTGCCGAACTGCTTACCTCGGATGCAGTGCGAATGTACCGCATAAATAGAGAAAGCTTAAAAGCATGTGAATCGGGCTATAGCGCAGCTTCCGTTTCGACTTTTCTAATGGAGTATGCCTGCTTTGAAGTGCCGGAGGTGATTCCAACAACGCTTCATCAATGGGAGCAGCAGCTGGGTAAGTTATATTTCGAAGAGGTTACACTGCTGCGCTGTAAGTCGGCTGAGCTCGCTGAGTTAGTAGAAAAGCATCCGTCATGCCAACCTTATTTACAAGAAAAATCGGAACGAAGGACTTCCGAATCCAAAAAGAACATCTCAAGAAAGTACAGGTTATCGTCGAAAAAATGGGCTATCATCCCAAAAAATGCTGCAAAAGCATGTTGCATCTTCTACTGATACCGTTGTGGGTCGGGATATGTCCGGGGACCAGGACTCGGACAGAGAAAACAAGAAAAATAAGGGTATGTTCTATACCAGAGATCACATTCAGCTGTATGAAATTGACACGGCTTGGCCCGATCATCGTGAGTTGTATCCTGATTTAGAGGAGATTCCATCCGGTTGGTTGAAGGATTGTAGAGAGTATCATGCTGCTACGCGCAAGGATATGATCCGCAAAGCAATTGAATGGAAGAGCTTCATTAAACTGCGTGAAGAAGGCCGTGAAAGGCTCATTGTTCCGAAAGCGCTCTATGAAGAAAGAACTGGTTGGTCGCTGATTGGCTTTGAAAATCATAAAGAGGTTACGCTGGCGGGGGATGCCTGGGAGCAAATGCAAATTGTTTTGCCAGGTATTAATGACGAAGAAAAGGAAGAAAGTCTGTGAGAACTATGTTATGATGAAGAAGTAATATAGTTCTAATGGAGAGGCAGGTTGAATACTACCTATGAGTATTATGGAGAGCGAAATACTGGACATGTCCGCGATTCTGCTTCAGGCGTACGACATGGGCGATATGATTAATTCCTCTGCCGAAGTGGCAGATTACTTATATTGGAAGTCCATTGTGGAGAACAGCGAAGAAGTCAAAGAGCTTAAGAAGCTGTTTGCCAAGAAAAAGAAGCCTTTGAAGAGTGTGAAAGATTCGGACACTATCACCCTAGCTATCACGATGCGCTAGCCGCAGTAAATGAAGTGCAGGAGAGGCTGAATGCGATTGAAGCCGTTTCCCGCTTTAAGCAAGCCGAAGACCGGTTAGATGACTTGTTGTATACAGTATCCACAACGATCGCGCATGCGGTCTCCGATTCTATTAAAGTGCCGAGTAATAATCCTCTGCCCACCGGCAAAGGCTGCAGCTCCGGCGGAAGCTGCAGCGGTAACTGCGGTTAAAGGCTGAAATCAGGCTCGATGCGGCCAACTTCAGTCCCTTGCCAGTTGCGCTGAACAGGGGTATGGAACTCAGCTAAAGCAGCAACTTCCGCTGCTGAGAGCAGGCTAAGCTGATGTAAAGCTTCCACGACGGCAGGATACAGCGCACGCTGGTTGCCGTCTTCAACTTTAACTGCGAACCCTATTCCTTCTATAGGAATGGTAAGCGCGAAGACGCCTTCGGCTCCCATCTTACCGACAATCCGACCTTGGGTTGCGCGGATGAGCTGGGTGTCGAAGCGATCATCGCCAGCTAAGCATTCGGGATTCTTCCGAACGGAGTCGATGATTTGTCGGCAAGCGCTTGCACGCTCCGCGGCCAAACCGTCAGGTTGACCCAATCGCGCAAAAGCCACAGCCAGACGATCGATAGTCATGCCGAACACAGGAACACCGCAGCCGTCTGTACCTAGGATCATCTCTTCTTGGCTCACATCCGACAGGTCGCTGACTGCTTCCAGCATGAACTTCTGCACTGGATGGTTCACATCCATGTAAGTATCCACAGGTGCCTGCAAATAGGCGGCAAGTGTGAGCATTCCCGAATGCTTGCCCGAGCAGTTGTTATGCAAGCTCGTGGGCTGAATTCCGCGCCTACGCATCTCCTGTGCAGTTGGCGTGTGGTAAGGCTCGTGCACGCCGCACTGCAGATGCGTGTGCGACAGGCCGATCTTGGCCAGGATGGACTGGGCCAAGTCGGCATGCTGCGCTTCCCCGTTGTGGGAAGCACAGCATAAAGCAATTTCGGCCTGGCTGAGGCCGAAATGGGCCGCCGCGCCGGACTCGAGGACCGGCAGCGCTTGGATCAGCTTCGCCGTCGACCGGGCGAAGGTGCGAAGGAAGGGATCGCCGGCTTCGTGAAGCAGCGATCCTTTTGAGTTAACCACCGCGAGATGGATGCGGTGGATGCTTTCAGTAAGAGGTCCGCGGTAGACGCGGACTAGGGCTTTGGACATTTTCATAAATGACAATCACTCCATAACGGGATTTATCGAAAGAAGGTAATCATGATGATGATCGAGCGAAGCGGATTAATCATATGGGTAAGTGATACGAAAGCCGCAAGAAATTTAGAACGATTCGGCTCTCTACACTACATATCCAAAAAAATGAACTATGCGGTTCTCTACATCCACAGCAGTAAGCTGGAAGAGACGATGAAAAGTCTGCAGAAGCTGCCTTACGTGAAGAAGATAGAACGCTCGTACCGCAACGAAATTAAAACAGAATACAGTAGTAATATGCCGGACAAAACTAGATTTTACACCCTCTGAGGCGACAGTGCAAAACAGAAGCTTCGAAAGAAGCTTTTTCTTTTTGTTTGAATTTTTGAATAGTGGGTATTTTTCCGTGAATTGATCAATATGTATTAATAATTTCATAGGAATTGACAATGAAAATTGTAATGAGGTAAAGTAAAATATAACATACAAATGGTAAACAATAGGTAATCGGTCTCATTTTCAGAAGGGAGGGGTTGTGATCATGAAAGATAAGATAATGGGGAGATGGAGTACTTACGAACCATTTTTCGTACAACTAGGAGATAAGAAAGTAGCAGACATCGTGATCACCAATCATGCGAAGCTGAGATGGACTGATCGTGTCTCTATAGATAACGCTTCCTTGGAGGAAATTTGTTCCTTCATGTGGGAAAAGCTGAAAAACAATAAGATCGTCCCTTATTACCGGAATGAACAGGACGTCTATTTAATTGATGAGGACCTTGTCGTGGTCGCCGAATTTACGCAAATGGAGAAGGAAACGGACATCGCGGGCAATCCCTTGCACAAAATGATCATCGTTACTTTCTTGGGTAAGATGTCGGAAACCATTGAGCTTCGAGATTTGAAGTCGTATTATTCATGGCTGCGGCATTCGCGGCGAATGACCTTGATCAAGAACAGCCGCAAGCGCAGATAGCTCAAATCCTGGTATTCAAAGAGTGTGCGGGCATGAATCCGCATGCTCTTTTTTGGGTTTGAGCACGCAATCGAATAGACTCTGCTTATCTTTTTACATATAATGAAAGCAAAAGAGAGGCGGTCGACGATGGCACTGAATTTTCACCAACTTCACATATTTTACACCGTAGCGGAAAAAGGCAGCTTTTCGCACGCAGCTAACGCGCTGCATATGACACAGCCTGCTGTAACGATGCAAATTCAATCCCTCGAGGATTATTTTGGCGTAAAGCTATTTCACCGAAGCACGAAGAAAATCGAGCTGTCCGAGGCGGGCCGAACCTTGATGCCGTTTGCCAAGCGCAGCATAGAACTTATTCGCGAGACCGATGTAGCGATGTCCCAATTCACGCAAATGATCGAGGGCCGGCTGCAGCTGGGAGCAAGCTTGACGATGGGGGAATATATTCTGCCGCGGCTACTCGGACCGTTCAGTAAAGAATACCCGAATATATTGGTATCCATGAAGGTGATGAATACTGCGCAGATTCTCGATGAGATTCTCGGCCATCAGCTGAATTTTGGTCTCGTTGAAGCGCCGATTCATCATCCCGACGTTCATACCGAAGCGATTCTGAGTGATGAACTCAAGCTGATTGTCCCTGCAGGGCACCCGCTTGATGAATTGGATGTCATCCACTTTGACGATGTGCTTAAATATCCGTTCGTGCTTCGTGAGCAGGGGTCAGGGACGAGAAGAGTGATGGAAGAAGAGCTCACGAAGGCTAAGGTTGATTACAGTAAAATGAATATCGTGATGGAGCTGGGAAGCACCGGTGCCATAAAGTCGGCTGTAGAAGCCGGGCTCGGGATTTCCATCCTTTCGCAGTCCTCCGTGAAGCACGAGGTTACATTAGGCTTATTTAAGATTAAAGAAATCGAAAATATCCGATTTGAACGAAGCTTTTACGCTATTTCATTAAATTCCACACTGCTGCCTATATCGGCAGTCAGCTTTATGACCTTTATGCGCCAAGAAAATTTAAGCCAGTGGCTGTGAATGAAGGAGGATTCCGGATGGAATTACGTATGGAAGCAGATTTGCATACACATACAACGGCGTCGGACGGCACACAGCGACCTGCAGCTAATGTGCAAATGGCCTATGAAAATGGCCTCGGAGCTATTGCTATCACGGATCATGATACAGTATCCGGTGTTGCGGAGGCACTCGAGGCCGGGCGTAAGCTTGGAATCGAGGTTGTGCCGGGGGTTGAAATTAGTACGGTTGCCCGCGGTCAGGATATCCATGTGCTGGGCTATTACATCAACATCACCGATGCGAAGCTATTGAGCCGTTTGGACTCGCTTCGCGAAACGAGGGACAAGCGCAATGAGATGATCATTGAGAAGCTCCAACAGTTGGGTATAGCGATTACAATGGATGAGGTGCTTCAAGAGGTCGCAAATGTGAAAACAAAAGGCGACACGGTAGGCCGGCCGCACATAGCGGCTGTTTTGCTGAAAAAGGGTGTCGTTGCTTCCATAAGCGAGGCTTTTGACAGCTATTTGGGCAAAGGAGCTGCGGCATACGCCAACCCACCCCGGATCGAGCCGAAGACTGCTATCGAATGGATTCATGAGGCGGGGGGCAAGGCTGTTCTGGCCCATCCCGGCATCTATCATGATGATGAGCTGGTCGAAATCATCATGGCACAAGGGCTGGATGGTATCGAGGCTTATCATTCAGACCATACCCCGGAGCAAGAAGCGAAGTATGTACAGTTAGCCAAGACGAACGGTCTCCTTGTGACGGCGGGGTCAGACTTCCACGGTGAACGAGGGGGCGTTGTTTTCCATGCGCCAATCGGCGCCAGACGAATAGGCATCGAGGTTGTTACGGAACTGCGTAAAGGAAGGAGCGAATAAAGTGAAAAAATTCGTAAAGCTATTATTCCGGCCGCGGGGCTCGGCACACGATTTTTGCCTGCGACCAAAGCGCAGCCAAAGGAAATGCTGCCTATCGTGGATAAGCCTGCTATTCAGTATATTGTTGAGGAAGCGATGGCTTCGGGCATCGAAGATATTATCATCGTAACAGGACGCAACAAGCGGGCGATTGAGGATCATTTTGACAAGTCCGTGGAATTGGAAACGACTTTGGAAGTAAAGGGGAGCTCCAAGCTTCTGGAGATCGTGCAGTCGGTCTCAAACCTGGCTGACGTTCATTATATTCGGCAAAAAGAACCTCTTGGCTTAGGTCACGCTATTCTTTGCGCCCGGAAGTTTATCGGAGACGAGCCGTTTGCCGTTCTGCTGGGGGACGATATTTTGCAGTCGAATCCTCCCGGACTTAAGCAAATGATTGATCTCTATGAACAAAAACAAACCTCGGTCATCGCGGTACAGGAAGTGCCGTGGGAGGATGTTGATAAATACGGTATTGTTTCTCCAGCCAACGAGATGAATGGATTCAGTCTGATTGAGGATTTGGTCGAGAAACCTGACAGGAGCGCAGCCCCTCCAATTTGGCTGTCATAGGCAGGTATATTATTGAACCCGAAATCTTTCATATTCTCGAAAATCAGGAGCCGGGTAGAGGCGGAGAAATCCAGTTAACCGATGCGCTGCGTAAATTGAACCTCGAGCATCAAATGGTAGCCTATTTAATGCAAGCCGACCGATATGATGTAGGGGACAAATTAGGATACATCGAAGCAACTATAGAACTTGCCCTGAGAAGACCCGATTTGCAGGCGCAAGTGAAGGCCTACTTGACGGATTTGGTTCGAAAATGGGATTAATACTTACATAACTTACTCTATAAAACAAAACAATAGGCTATCCCACAGGTCGCGGCGCGGCCTAAGAGGGATAGCCTATTTCAGTTGACAAATCCGCTCGTCCTTTAAGGACGACAAAGTCGTTTATGCTTAGTTACTTCATGGTGAGCTTCATGAGCTTTATTTTTTGTTCTTCCGGTGTAACATAGATTGTTTTTTGATTGACATAAATCACGAACCCCGGCTTGGAGCCGTTGGGCTTATGAACGTGCCGGATTAATGTGTAATCTACAGGCACTTGACTGGACTGCTTCGCTTGACTGTAGTAGGCGGCAAGCTCAGCTGCTTCTAGCAACGTGCTGTCTGGAAAACTGTCGCTGCGAATCACAACATGAGAGCCGGGAATATCTTTCGTATGCAGCCATGTGTCATTGGAACCGGCGAGACGGTTTGTCAAATATTCGTTCTGCGTGTTGTTTTTGCCTACATAGATCGGAATGCCGTCACTGGATAGATAACAAGCAAGGATCGGCTTATCCTGCTTTTTCTTTTTCCGTTGTTTTTTCTGGCGGTCCCTTACATAGCCTTGTTCAACGAGCTCCTCACGAATTTCCTCGATATCAGCCATAGAAGCAGAACTAAGCTGCTGCAGCAGGGTCCGCAAATAATCAATTTCCTGATGGGTTTGCTCAATCTGTTCCTGAACAATCGAAGTGCTGTTCTTCATTTTGGTATATTTTTTAAAATACCGTTGTGCATTCTCCGATGGTGTCAGAAGAGGGTCCAATACAATACGGATCAAGGCTTGGTCCTCGTCATAATAATTGACGGTCTCAAGCTCCTTATCTCCTCTTTTCACAGTATGAAGGGATGCATTGAGCAGTTCTCCTGAAATCCTGAATTTGTCTGCATCCTTGGATTCTTCCAGGGTTTCATGCAGTTTTTCTAACTTTTTCATATTCTTATTGAGCTCGTTTTGAAGGAAACGAAACAGATCGTTTGTCCGCTGCTTGACTGTATCCCGTTCGGCTTTATCACCGTAAAAGCTTTCGAGGCACTCGCTTACCGTAGCAAATCGAGTAGGTTCCCCATCGATGTGAGTAAGCCGGGTCATAGCAAAATAGAGCTTTCCCGATTCTCGGCTTTCCACAATTTCAGGTTCAATTCTGTTGTTGGTGGCCGCTTCCATCAGTTCGCGGAAAGCCTTCCATATCCACTCTAGAATGACCTCCGTCAGTTCTTCTCCGCTTGGATATCCGCTTCGATACACAATCTCCTTTGCAATTAATGGGCTAAGACCACTAAAGCTGTTCACGATTCGATTCTCAGCTTTCTCACCTTCATGTGCATGCATCATTTCCATGAACTCGGCTTTGTTTGTGTTCAGCGGATTGCGTTTCTCTTGCTCGGGAGGCGCGGTATATTTACTCCCCGGCATGACAATGCGGTAGGAACTGATTGCAGGAGTGACGTGGTGAATTCCGTCTAGAATCGTTCCGGTAGATGGATCCAAAATCATGATATTGCTATGACGCCCCATAATTTCGATGAGAAGCACTTTGGTGCTCACATCGCCAAGCTCATCTCTCTGGCGCACTTGAATACGAATGACACGTTCCATCCCAACTTGCTCGATGGCCTCGATCACACTGCCTTCACAATGCTTCCGCATCAGCATGCAGAACATGGGTGCTTCCAGAGGGTTTGTGAATTGTTGGCTGGTTACGTGAATCCTTGGGTAGGTAGGGTTTGCGGAAAGCAAGAGCTTTATATTTTGTCCCTGCGCCCTGATATGCAGCAGAACATCGTTATCGTTCGGTTGGTGAATTTTGTTTATTCGTCCGCCTACGCATGCTTGAAGCTCATGCACAAGCGCATGCAGAACGAGTCCGTCTAATGCCATACTCCATACAACTCCATTCTATGTTGAAACTGCTAGCCTCTATCATGCCATATTTTCAGCAAAAACTTAAGCGGCTTTTCCTCGGAAAGATGATTTCAGGGATATTTTCCTGCTTGTCTGAATACATTTACGTACCAGAGGTTGTTTACTGGGTCCAGTTCGGGAAGGACACGGACAAGTAACCCTATTTCGAGGAAAGGCAAGTACATGGAGGAATTGGGAGGGAGAAGGGCGGATGAGTCAGAGCAATTGGTACCAGATGACGGCGGAAGAAGTCTTGCAATCTCAGCAGGTGAGTATGCAGCAAGGGTTGCCCTGGGAAGAAGCGATCAAGCGTCAGGCTGAGGTTGGACGCAATGAGCTTGCGGAAGGACAGCGCATCTCGCCGTTAACGCTGTTTCTGAATCAATTTAAAGACTTTATGGTGTTGGTGCTGCTTGGCGCGACATTAATCTCGGGTCTATTGGGCGAGTATCTCGATGCGATTACAATCGTCGTCATTATCATGATGAACGGTATTTTAGGATTTCTGCAAGAGTTTCGGGCTGAACGTTCGCTGCGTGCTCTAAAAGAGCTGTCCGCGCCACATGCCAAGGTAATTAGGGAAGGTGGCATTCACCAAGTTCCAGCGCGCGATCTGGTCCCTGGCGATATCGTACTGCTGGAAAGCGGAGATCGGATCCCCGCGGATGTGAGGTTCCTGAAACGAACGGTGTATATATTGAGGAATCTGCATTAACTGGCGAATCCGTACCGGTGAGCAAAATGACGGATGCGCTGCCGAATACGGAAGTGGCCTTAGGGGACCAACGAAATCTTGGCTTCATGGGAACGATGATGTCTAGAGGCACAGCCAGGGCCGTAGTAATTCGGACGGGCATGGATACGGAAATGGGCAAGATCGCTGATTTAATTCAAAACACAGAATCGATGGAGACGCCGCTGCAGCACCGTCTGGAGCAGTTAGGCAAGATTCTCATTATCGTCGCGATCGCACTCACTATTCTTGTTGTTGTGGCTGGTATTATGCATGGACAGCCGCCATATGCTATGTTCTTGGCCGGCGTTAGCTTAGCGGTTGCTGCTATTCCTGAAGGATTACCGGCGATTGTTACGATCGCTTTGGCTCTTGGCGTTCAACGCATGATTAAACGGAAGGCGATCGTTCGTAAGCTGCCATCCGTTGAAACGCTGGGCTGCGCATCGGTGATTTGCTCCGATAAGACAGGCACATTGACGCAGAACAAGATGACCGTCACCCACATTTGGGTAGGCGGAGATATATTGGAAGTGACAGGCGACGGCTATTCCCCGAATGGTCACATTCATGCAGATGGTCAGCAGGCGGATCCGCGCAAACACCCAATGCTGAATAAGCTGCTGCAGGTATCTTTGCTTTGTAACAATGCGTCGCTGTATGAGGAAAAGCAAGAACAGAAGCGCAAGAGAGGGAAGGAAGCTGCAGAAGATACAGCTTCGACCTGGAGCATCAAAGGCGATCCGACAGAAGGCGCACTGGTTGTTCTCAGCGCCAAAGGTGGAATTACCCAAGATCAGCTTGATGATCAATTCAAACGAATCGCTGAATTTCCGTTCGATTCTGAGCGCAAGCGAATGTCTGTTCTGGTCTCCTATGATGGGGGAAGGTTAGCCTGCACGAAGGGTGCTCCCGATGTGCTGCTTCAGCACTGCAGCTACATCCTGTGGGACGGCAAAGTCATTCCATTTACGAGCACGTTAAAGCAAAAAGTGATGTCCGCCAACGAAGGCATGGCTAAATCAGCTCTTCGCGTACTTGGGCTAGCTTACAAGGAGCTGAAAAGCACGGATCGTTGGGAAGATTCCGAGGATATTGAGAATGGACTGGTATTCGTAGGCCTAACCGGCATGATCGATCCACCGCGTAAGGAAGTACGCGAAGCGATCTCCAAATGCCGTAAAGCTGGTATCCGTACGGTCATGATTACGGGGGATCATCTCACGACAGCTGAGGCCATCGCGAAGCAGCTAGGCATGCTGCCGACAGGCGGCATCAGTATGAGCGGGCAGCAGCTCGGACTTCTTTCTGATGAAGAGCTGGATGCCAAAATCGATGATATGTACGTATTTGCACGTGTTTCGCCCGAGCATAAGCTTCGAATAGTCAAAGCCTTGCAGCGCAAAGGACATGTGGTAGCTATGACCGGAGACGGGGTCAACGATGCGCCTGCGATCAAAGCGGCTGACATCGGGATCGCAATGGGAATCACCGGTACGGATGTTTCAAAGGAAGCTTCATCGCTGATTCTCAGTGACGACAATTTTGCGACGATTGTGGCAGCTATAGAAGAAGGCCGTGGTATTTACGAGAATATTCGTAAGTTCATCCGGTATTTGCTGGCATCTAACGTAGGTGAAATTATGACGATGTTTATCGCCATGATGGCCGGCATGCCGCTGCCGCTTGTCCCGATTCAAATTTTATGGGTCAACCTCGTTACAGATGGGCTCCCTGCGATGGCTCTGGGGGTGGACCAAGCGGAGAAAGATCTGATGCAGCAGCATCCGCGTTCCTCCAAAGAGAACATTTTCGCCAGAAGATTGGGTTGGAAAATTATCAGCCGTGGGATTTTGATTGGCATATGCACACTGGGAGCTTTCTGGCTTGTTCTCCGTGTAAATCCGGATGACCCAGAGACGCTGGTCAAAGCGCAAAGTGTTGCGTTTGCCACATTAGTTATGGCGCAGCTTATTCATGTATTTGATTGCCGCAGTTCGCGTTCTATTTTCCATCGCAATCCGCTGCAAAACCGCTATCTGGTGCTTGCTGTGCTGTCTTCCTTGATTTTAATGCTCGCCGTGATGTATGTAGATCAACTGCAGCCAATCTTCAAAACAGTTCCGCTCGGTTGGAAGGATTGGATTCTTGTATTGATCGCCGCCGGCATTCCAACATTCTTGATGGGGCTTGGCAGCGTTCTGTCTCCGAAGAAGACCAAGCGCTCCAGCGGCGCGTCTTACAGCAAAAAGCCAAGCTTCCGTTAAGAACCAACCAACATATCATGAGCTGCCCCTGTGGCGGCTCTTTTTATTGTAGGTGCACATCATGCCAATGAGTAGCAGCCTTTCTTTTGCTTGAAAATGCTTTGCAACGAACTGCTTTTACGCTATGATATTGGCTAAACGACGAGTATAGGAGCTAATGGAGAGCCATGAACTTTACCAAAATGCATGGATTAGGCAATCATTTTATTGTTATAGCAGGAGAGCAAGAGCTGCCGGTTGGAGTTGATCAGTTAGCCGTGAAGCTTTGCAATCGATTCTTTGGAATTGGTGCAGACGGCCTGGTCTATATTCTTCCCTCCGAGCAAGCGGATTTTAAAATGCGTATCATTAACTCAGACGGGTCTGAAGCCGAGCAGTGCGGCAATGCAATCCGCTGTGTAGCCAAATATGTATATGACCATGGAATGACGTCGAATGAAGAAATTACGGTCGAAACTTTGGGCGCTGGCGTGCAGAAGGTGCAGCTGAATGTAAAAGACGGAAAAGTGGCGACCGTACGCGTTGATATGGGACAGCCGATTCTAAATGGCTTGATGGTGCCAACCACAGTTGATCAAGAGCCTGTGCTGAATCACCCGATCGAAGTCGGCGGAAAAGAATTCCGTTTCACAGCTGTTTCCATGGGGAACCCGCATTGTGTGATTTTTGTGGATGACGCCGTGCATTTCGACCTCGATGCTTGGGGTCCGCAACTGGAAGTGCATCCGGTGTTTCCACGCAAAGTCAATGTCGAGTTCGTTACTGTAAAAAGCCGTGACTACGCGGATATGCGAGTTTGGGAACGCGGTGCGGGACCAACTCTTGCTTGCGGTACCGGAGCTTGCGCTACGCTTGTTGCCGCTGTCTTGAATGGTCTTACGGATCGTCAAGGGATCGTTTCCTTTGAAAGGCGGGGACCTGCATATTGAGTGGAAGGAAGACGACAACCACGTATATATGACGGGGCCGGCAGAGGAGGTTTTCAACGGAGTTTTGTAGTCGGGGAACAAAACAATGCATCAGGATGCGATGCAAGTATGTGAGTCATGAAAACTATGAAAGCTATGAAAGCTATGTAAGCTATGTAAGCTAGTGTAATAAGTTGTATCAAATTATTTGATAAGCTTTTGTCTTATTATTCCCTCTCTTTTTGTGATACAGTAGAACTACATTTTTTCAGTAAATGGGGAGTTGCGATGAAAACGGATCTTCGTACGGCGCTGCAGACAAGTATCCTTACCGGAGACGGCGCTATGGGGACTTACTTATATCAGATGGGATTTCCTGTCGGCATTTCTTATGAAGAACTGAATTTGCTCAGACCGGAAACGGTTGTCGACGTGCACCGACGCTATTTTGAGGCCGGTGCTCGTCTTATTGAAACGAATACCTTCTCGGCCAACCGCGAGAAATTATCCAAATATGGTCTGGAAGGTGATGTTGAGGCGATTAACCGTGCAGGCGTAGCATTAGCCAGACAGGCTGTCGGGAGCGAAGCCTACGTGGTGGGGGCAATTGGATCGATTCGTGCGGGGAAAAGGAAAAACGTACGTACAGCCGATGTAGAAGTCGCACTTCGTGAACAAATCGGCTTCCTTCTGGACTCGCCGGTGGACGGCTTGCAGCTGGAGACGTTCTACGATCTCGAGGAGCTGCAGCTTGCTCTGGGCATCATTCGAAGCATGAGTGACCTGCCGGTAATCTGCCAGTTCGCGACAGAAGCGGCCGGCAGCACGGCTGACGGCGTGCCACTGCAAGAGGCGTTCGAGCGTCTGAAGGACGGCGGGGCCGACGTAATCGGCTTCAACTGCCGTGTCGGCCCGAACGGCATCCTGCGCTCCATGGAGCGCCTAGCCCCGCTTTCGGGCGTGCCATTCTCCGCGTTCCCGAACGCGGGACTTCCCGACTACGTGGACGGGAAGATTACCCTTTGCGGCGACGCCCGAGTACTTCGCCGAGAGCGCGCTGCGCCTCGCCGACCTCGGCGCGCACCTGATCGGCGGCTGCTGCGGCACGACGCCGGAGCATATCGCCGCTGTCGCCAAGGCGCTCAGCGGCTACGTGCCGGCGGCGCCAGGCGCCGCTTCAGCGCACGCGCCTGCCGTGCGCGTGATCGAGCCGGCGCAGCCTGCGCCGCCGGCGGAAGAGCCAACGCTGCTGGACATCGTCAAGCAGCGCAAGACCGTCATTGTCGAGTTAGATCCCCCGAGGGATCTCGACATTGACAGAATTTATGCAGGGCTCGAAGGCCCTGCAGGACGCGCACGTCGACGCCATTACGATGGCCGACAACTCGCTTGCGGTAACGCGCATGAGCAACCTGGCACTCGGCCATCTCGTGCAGGATAAGCTGGGCGCGCGTCCGCTGATCCACATCGCGTGCCGCGACCGCAACATGATTGGGACACAGTCCCATCTGATGGGGCTGCACGCGCTCGGTATCAACCATGTGCTTGCTGTGACCGGCGACCCGGCCAAGTTTGGCGATCTGCCCGGTTCCAAGTCGGTTTATGACCTTACTTCCTTTGAGATTATCCGCATGATCAAGCAGTTGAACGAAGGGATTGCCTTCTCCGGCAAGCCGCTAAAGAAGAAAGCTAGCTTCGTCGTTGGCGCCGCGTTCAATCCAAACGTCAAGCACTTAGACAAAGCCGTGCAGCGGCTTGAACGTAAAATCGAAGCAGGGGCCGATTATATCATGACACAGCCCGTGTACGACGCTGAATTGATCGAGCAAATCTATGAATCTACCAAGCATCTGAATGTGCCTATTTTCCTAGGTATAGCGCCGCTTGCCAGTGGAGGCAACGCCGAATATTTGCATAATGAAGTGCCGGGCATTCAGCTTTCCGATGAAGTCAGGGCTCGCATGAAGGACTTGAAGGGCGAAGAAGGACGCGCTGTTGGCGTTGAGATCGCCAAGGAGCTCCTGGACGCAGCTATGAAATATTTTAACGGCATCTATTTGATGACGCCTTTCCTGCTCTATGAAATGAGCGTTCAATTGACGAACTATGTGTGGGAAAAGTCGAATCGTCATGATTTCCACTTGTACCCACTTTCAAAATGAATTAAAATAGGGTAATGGATGTGAACAGGATGATTTGCAGCATGACCGGGTTCGGACAAGCGAGCCGTTCCTTTGCGGGTTATAAGGTGTTTATTGAGGCGAAATCGGTAAACCATAGATACTGTGAAGTCGCGATTCGGATGCCCAAGGAATGGGCGCGTTTTGAGGATCCATTGAAAAAGACAGTGCTGCAAACCGTCAAGCGGGGACGTGTCGATGTCTTTGTAACTGTAGAAAAGGAAGCGGCTTTCCCAAAAGAGGTATCCGTTGACATTGCTTTAGCGGATGCCTATATGCAAGCTGCTGAGCAATTGAAGCTAAGATATGGCTTTCAGGAACAGGTTTCACTGATGGATCTGTTAAAGCTGCCGGATTTGGTGCAGACGAGAGAAGAACGACCTGAATCTGATGATGTAGTGGAGCAAGAGCTATGTGAATGCATGACCGAAGCGGTGGCCGCTTTGTCGCAGATGAGACGACGAGAGGGAGTCCATCTTGCTGAAGATATTGCGGCTAAGCTGGGCGGCTTACAAACCGCTCATGCGGAGCTTCGAGCTTATGCTCCACAGGTTGTCCAAGATTACGCAGCTAAGCTAAGAGTCAGAATTCAGTCCTTGCTGCAGGATCAAGACCACCATTGATCAGCAGAGATTGGCCGCAGAGATTGCTTTATTTGCAGATCGTTCCAATATTGATGAAGAACTAACCAGACTGCAAAGCCATTTTTCTCAGTGTGAAGCTCTTTTGACATCCGGTGAACCGGTGGGGCGCAAGCTTGATTTCATGATTCAGGAGATGAACCGCGAGGTCAATACGATCGGTTCCAAGGCTAACTACGCTGAACTGACGTCTAGAGTCATTGAAATGAAAGCCGAATTGGAAAAAATGCGGGAACAAATACAGAATATCGAGTGAGGTGCGAGAGCGCTTCGCGAGGAGGAAGTTGAATGGCTATCAAACTAATCAATATCGGGTTCGGCAATATCGTTTCAGCGAACCGAATTATCTCGATCGTTAGCCCGGAATCGGCGCCGATCAAACGGATTATTCAGGAGGCGCGCGATCGCCACATGCTGATTGATGCTACATATGGACGAAGAACCCGTGCCGTTATTATCACCGACAGTGATCATGTTATTTTGTCGGCGGTACAACCTGAAACGGTAGCGCATCGACTTTCGAACAAGGACGATGATCATGACGAGTAATACGAACACATTAGAACGCGAACGAGGCATATTAATTGTATTGTCGGGTCCTTCCGGTGTCGGCAAAGGAACTGTCTGCGCAGCTCTGCGCAAGCTGTCTTCGGATATTGTGTATTCCGTGTCCGCGACTACACGCGCTCCAAGACAGGGCGAAGTGGAAGGCGTGAATTATTTTTTCAAAACCAGGGAACAATTCCAGCAGCTTATTGATGCTGACGAAGTACTGGAATGGGCGGAGTATGTCGGCAATTTTTACGGCACACCGCGACGTTTTGTCGAGGACACGCTTCGTTCCGGGCATGATGTTATTCTGGAAATCGAGGTGCAAGGAGCTCTTCAAGTCAAGCAGAAGTTTCCTGAAGGTGTGTTCATCTTCTTGCTGCCGCCTTCTCTCGACGAACTGCAGAACCGGATTGTGACAAGAGGAACCGAAACGGAAGAGGTTATTCAAAGCCGTATGTCGGTTGCCGTAGACGAAATCCGCTTAATGGAACACTACGATTACGCTATTGTGAATGACCGTGTGGAAACCGCATGTTCGAAGATTCAGGCAATACTTGCGGCTGAGCATTGCAAAAAAGACCGCATGTTTCCGAAAATTATTCAATGGATTGGTGAGGTGAAGTAAATCATGTTGTACCCTTCAATTGATAAGCTTCTTGATAAAGTAGACAGCAAATATTCGTTGGTGGTTGCCGCTGCAAAGCGAGCCAGATTGCTAAGAGACGGTTCCAAGACCGAGTTGAAAGGACAAAAATCCCACAAAAACGTCGGCATTGCCTTGGAAGAACTGTACGGTGATCTGATCTCTTACGAGAAAATCCAGACCAAAGAACTCGTGAAATAATGCTTGATCCGACAACCCTAGTGGTTGTTATTTTTTTCCCGTCAAGAGGAATCCCAAGAAGGAGGTCTTCCGATGAGTGTGCTTCAAGGGAAAACAATCGTATTAGGAGTGTGCGGCGGCATTGCGGCCTATAAAGCTGCTGCCCTCACCAGCAAGCTAACCCAAGCAGGTGCCGAAGTAAGGGTGATCATGACGGACTCAGCGGTACAATTTGTTGCTCCCCTGACGTTTCAAACGTTGTCCAAGCATCCCGTATTTGTGGATACGTTCGATGAGAAGGATGCGTCGGTTGTTGCACATATTGATTTGGCGGATCGTGCCGATTTGATGTTGATCGCGCCAGCTACAGCCAATATGCTTGGCAAGCTTGCGCTAGGGCTTGGCGACGATATGCTGAGCACAACACTCTTGGCAGCGACGGCCCCGATCTGGGCTGCACCTGCGATGAATGTGCATATGTATGCCAACCCAGCTGTACAAGCGAATATGTCCACCTTACGAAGTAGAGGCGTTCGATTTATTGAACCTGGAGAAGGCCAGCTAGCGTGCGGGTATGTAGGCAAAGGGCGACTGGCGGAGCCAGAGGAGATCTTTGCAGCCATTGAACGTCATTTTACAGGACAAGGAATTTTACAAGGGAAACGAGTGCTTGTAACGGCAGGGGGACGGTCGAAAGGATCGACCCTGTTCGTTACATCACCAACGATTCCTCTGGCAAAATGGGGTATGCCATCGCGGAAATGGCAGCGAAAATGGGGGCGGAAGTGACGCTCATCTCTGGTCCTACGGCATTGCCGTGTCCAGATGGAGTCTTACGGATCAACATCCAATCTGCACTGCAAATGAGAGAAGCTGTTCTTAGCAGATTGCAGGAACAGGATGTCATTGTGAAGGCGGCTGCCGTAGCGGATTATAGACCTATTGAAATCGCTAGTCAAAAAATAAAGAAGAAGTCCGAAACCTTGACCCTGGAACTCGTCAAAAATCCTGACATTCTACAGGAGATCGGAGCGAGCAAAAAAGGGCAAATTGTTGTTGGCTTTGCTGCGGAGACGGAGCTGCTCGACGAACGGGCTATGGATAAGCTGAACCGCAAAAACTGTGATTTGATTGTCGGCAATGATGTTTCGCAGGAGGGAGCGGGCTTCGGCATAGATACCAATATCGTTCGTATTTACGATCGGAACGGTCTTGTAGTGGCACTTCCGATGCTCAGCAAGATGGAGGTAGCGCGCAAGCTGCTCGAATTGACGGCTGCGCGTATGGCGCCGAATAAGGAAAGCTCAGGGTTGTAAAGGGGAATGGGGATGTATGCAAAAGTCATCGTGGATGTGCCGGCTAAGCAGACCAACCGGGCATTCGATTATGTAGTGCCGCTGCCGCTTCGCAAATGGGTAGAGGTGGGCAGTAGAGTCGGGGTTCCATTCGGCCCCCGGGTACTTCAAGGATTTGTCGTGGAGCTTCAAGAGGAAAGCAGTGTAGATCCAAAACGAGTTAAAGCCATTCAGCATGTGATGGACGTAGTGCCTCCTTTGACTCCGGAGCTTGTCGGGCTTGGAAGATGGATGAGCGGCATGTATTTATGCCATGAAGTAACAGCTCTGCAGGCCATGCTGCCCGGTGCTCTTAAAGCGAAGTATGAACGTGGGATTCAAATAGGGGACCATGCTGGTGAGCAGGCTCGTACGGCGCTCCCCGACGTTTTAGATATTTTAGAATTTGTCAGGTTAAAAGGGACTGTTGGCATGGAGGCTCTGATGGAACGATTTCCTAATGAGGGGCTTCTAGTTAAACAGTTAATTGAAAGTGGCGCTCTCAGCGAGGTTCAGATTGTCAAAGACCGCATGAATACCAAAAAAGCATTAACTATATTCCCGCCGGAACAAATCGGCGTTTTGGAAGATGCGGTTCAAGAGCTTTCGGTACGTGCAGTGAAACAAAAAGAAGTACTTCGCTTCCTGATGGATCATCCCGTACCGATTCGATTGGCAGAGCTCATGGATAAGCTGCAAGTCGGGGCCGGGACCGTTAAGAGCTTGTCGGACAAAGGCTGGTTTGAATTGCGTGAAGTTGAAGTCGGCCGTGATCCATATGCAGGCAGGACATTCCTCCGCACCAAACCGCTGCCGTTAACGGATGAGCAGGATCATGTTTTCCAAGAAATCCAGAGTGCGGTAGCGGCTCATCGGCATGAAGTGTTCTTGCTACAGGGCGTGACCGGCAGCGGTAAAACGGAAGTCTACTTGCAGTCCATTCAAGAATGCTTGGACCAAGGGCGAGAAGCTATCGTGCTGGTGCCCGAGATCTCGCTGACTCCGCAAATGGTGGAGCGGTTTAAAGGCCGCTTCGGTGACTTGGTTGCTGTTCTTCACAGCCGCTTGTCTAACGGAGAACGATATGACGAGTGGCGGAAAATTACGCGCAGGCAAGTAAAGGTCGTCATTGGAGCTCGCTCGGCGATATTTGCGCCATTTACCCGAATTGGGCTCATTATTATTGATGAGGAGCATGAATCCTCGTACAAACAAGAAGAGAGTCCTAAGTATCATGCCCGCGAGATTGCGGTACAGAGAGCTCTTCAGCATCAAGCAGTCGTTGTGCTTGGTTCGGCGACTCCTTCCTTAGAGAGTATTCAACGCACTCGAAGCTATCGAGGAGGAAAGCCTTCCTACCGGCTGCTTTTGATGCAGCAGCGGGTTGCGGGACGGCCAATGCCGAAGGTTCATATTGTGGATATGCGTGAGGAGCTGAAGGGCGGAAACCGGTCTATGTTCAGCCGCCCGCTGTATAAAGCGATTGAAGAACGGTTACACAAGAAAGAACAGACGGTTTTACTATTGAACCGGCGTGGATATGCGACATTCGTGATGTGCCGGACATGCGGGTTTGTATCAACCTGCCCACATTGCGACATTTCTCTGACGTATCATCAAAGCTCTCGCATGCTGAGGTGTCATTATTGCGGTTATGCGGAGCGGGAAGTATCGCAATGTCCAAGCTGCAGCTCCGAGCATATTCGTCATTTCGGAACAGGTACGCAGCGCGTCGAAGAGGAGCTCGGAAAGCTGTTTCCCGGCATACGCGTCATTCGCATGGATGTAGACACTACCACGGAGAAGGGCTCCCACGAAAAGTGGCTGACTATGTTCAGAGAGAAGCAAGCGGATGTTTTGCTGGGAACCCAGATGGTTGCCAAGGGATTGGATTTCCCGGATGTGACGCTCGTTGGCGTTATCGCTGCCGACACGGTTCTGAACCTGCCCGATTTCCGCTCGGCGGAACGAACCTTTCAGCTTTTGACCCAGGTGGCGGGGCGGGCGGGACGGCATGAAAAGCTGGGCGAGGTCTTTGTACAAACCTATACGCCAGAGCATTACAGCGTTCAATGTGCGAGCAGGCATGATTTCGGCGGATTTGCCAATCATGAGCTGGATATTCGAGCAACCTTAGGTTATCCCCCTTTTCAAAGACTGATCTTGATTACATTTTCACAT
Source organism: Paenibacillus hexagrammi (assembly GCF_021513275.1). NCBI lineage: Bacteria > Bacillati > Bacillota > Bacilli > Caryophanales > Paenibacillaceae > Paenibacillus > Paenibacillus hexagrammi. The sequence goes on from NZ_CP090978.1 coordinate 2,130,465, forward strand.
GAGGAGCTTCCGCTGTTGGTCAAGTCTGCTGAAGCTTTTGTCACGAGACTGAAGGAACTGGCAGCAGATCAGCTTAGAAGTGAAAATGATTTATTTTCAGCTGTGGAACAGACTCCGGAACCAGCTCATATGGAGGTTTTAGGACCTGTTGCGTCACCAATATCCCGAATCAAAGATAGATATCGATTCCAATGCGTGGTAAAATATCGGGGGAATGTTCAGGCTTCGCAGCTGATTGGCAGCGCGGTGTCCTGGTTTGAGGAGCGGTCTTCCAAGGAAAAGCTGCAGATCAGCGTGGATGTGGATCCGCAATACTTAATGTAACATATGGATGGCAGTTCGATGCACCCAACAGATCTTTTTAACAATATAGAGGCAGGTGTGGTTTTATGGCGATTAAAATTATTGTGAAAGACCCGGACCCGGTATTGCGTGAGAAAGCAGTAACCGTGACCAAATTCAACTCCAACTTACATAAGCTGCTCGACGACATGGCAGACACGATGTACGATGCTGAAGGCGTCGGTTTGGCGGCTCCGCAGATTGGGATTTTGAAGCGGGTAGTTGTCATGGATTGCGGCGATGAGCATGGGGGATTAATTGAAATGGTGAATCCGGAGGTCATTGCTTCCAGCGGTGAACAGACCGGACCGGAAGGCTGCCTAAGTATTCCAGGACTCCGCGGGGATGTCAGCAGACCGATGAAAGTCAAAGCCAAAGCGCAGGACCGCAATGGCAATGAGATTTTTGTTGAAGGTACTGAATTGCTGGCGCGTTGTATTATGCATGAGATCGATCATCTAAACGGTGTGCTGTTTACGGATTTGGCGCTCAAGACCTATACAGGCGAAGAAGAGGAAGATTCCAATTGAATATCATATTTATGGGAACGCCGGAATTTGCCGTGCCTTCCTTGCGTGCGCTTCTGGAAGAAGGGTATCGCGTAATTGCTGTTGTAACGCAGCCTGACCGTCCGAAGGGCCGCAAACGGGTGCTTACGCCAACACCTGTCAAGGTTGAAGCAGAGAAGCACGGGATTCCGGTCCTTCAGCCGGAAAAGCTGCGACAGGCGGAATCGGTGGAAGTATTGCGCGGGTTAAAGCCCGATTTGATAGTAACGGCGGCGTACGGTCAGATTTTGCCAAAATCTGTGCTAGAGCTACCCGAGCACGGCTGTATCAATATCCATGCATCCTTGCTGCCCAAATACCGGGGCGGAGCTCCGATTCATCATGCGATTATCCGCGGCGAACAGGTTACAGGCGTCACGATTATGTATATGGCTGAAGGGCTGGATACCGGCGATATGATTAGCAAGGTGGAGGTCACAATCGAGGACACGGATACCACCGGATCGATGTTCGATAAATTGAGCATAGCGGGTGCTGAATTGTTGAAAAGAACGCTGCCCGACCTTCTTGCCGGACGCCTACAAGCTGTTCCGCAGAACGAAGCGGAAGCCGTTTATTCACCGAATATTCGCAGAGAAGACGAGATCATCGATTGGTCTCGATCAGCAGCGGACATTTTTAATCAGGTTCGCGGGCTTCATCCTTTTCCAGGTGCATACACCTTATGGAATGGGGATGTCATGAAGGTATGGGCTTGTGCAAATCCAGTTTCCAAAGAGAGCGGAGATTCTCCGGCTAGCCGCAAGGAGGTTCATTTGCAGGGTGCCTCTGCTGCACCTGGCACGGTCGTTAACAGCGGTGAGCAAGGGATCGAAGTGAAGACCGGTAACGGAACAATCTGGCTTACGCACATTCAACCGGCCGGTAAGAAAGCTATGGATGCAGCCCAGTTTTTACGAGGAGTTAAGATTCCCGCAGGAACTGTGCTGGGCTAGGCAGGTTGCAATTACTATTTATGGAAAATCGCAACGCTATTTGCTGCATCGCAAAAGCGGGATATCAATAGCAATAGAATGAGGGAAACCAATTGTCAACGCAAAAACCAGAGCGTACGCAGGGCCGCGCACATGCAAGCAAGCGCCCCGCTGCGAACCACTCATCACCTGCGGGCGCAAAGCCGCCTGCAACCAAAACTTCAAAGCATCGATCCCAGAGCGCTGCGACAAGCAGCGCTGTTGCGCATTCGGCACGGGAAGCCGCGCTTGATGTGCTTGTTCGTGTCGAGGAAAACCAGTCCTACAGCAACTTACTGCTCAATCAGACATTGCAAAAATATGCGCTGGAGCGCGCGGATGCCGCGCTTACTACGGAGTTAGTGTACGGCACAATCGGCCGTAAGAACACGATTGATTTTTTTCTCGAACGTTTTGTCAGCAAGGGACTCGCTAAGCTGGAGCCCTGGGTAGTATGCTTGCTGAGGCTGAGCTTGTACCAGCTGAAGTATTTGGACCGCATACCTGACCATGCGGTCGTAAGCGAAGCCGTACAGATAGCGAAGCGCCGAGGCCATCAGGGCATCTCGGGCATGGTCAACGGCGTGCTGCGCAGTATCATCCGCAGCAAGGAAGAGCTGACGCTGCCGACCGCGTTCGGCGACGTCAAGCGCATCGCGTACGGCCATTCCCATCCGGAATGGCTCGTACGCCGTTGGATCCGCCAGTACGGTGTCGAGCTGGCGGAACAAATCTGTGCGGCGAACAATGAGCCGCCGCACTTGAGCCTTCGCGCGAACGCGATGCGCGCCGATCGCGAGCAGCTGCTTCGCGAGCTGCAGGAGAGCGGCATCCGCGCGGAAGCGTCGCCGCTGGCGCCAGCCGGCATCCTTGTGCAAGGCGCCGGCAACATGGCGCTGGACCCCCGCTTTCAGCAGGGGGACTATTCGATTCAGGACGAGAGTTCGATGCTCGTCGCTGAGGCATTGGACCCGCAGCCGGGCATGCGGGTGTTGGATTGCTGCGCGGCGCCGGGAGGTAAGACGGCGCACATCGCAGAGAAGATGAACGACCAGGGTGAAATCTGGGCGTGCGATTTGCACGAGCACAAGCGCAAGCTGATCGAAGATCAGGCTAAGCGGCTCGGGCTTACTTCCATCCATACACTTGTTATGGATGCGTTAGAGCTGCCGGAGCACTTTGCTCCGGAATCGTTCGACCGCATCCTGCTGGATGCGCCTTGTTCGGCTTTCGGCGTAATCCGCCGTAAGCCGGATTTGAAGTGGGCCAAGGAAGAGGAGGATGTATCGAACATCTGCAACCTTCAATCAGCACTGCTCGATAAGGTGCATCGTTTGCTGAAGCCAGGAGGGATACTGGTGTACAGTACTTGTACAATTGAGCGATCCGAGAACGATGAGTTTGTCCGACATTTTCTGGAGCAGCACGATGAGTTTGATTTGGCACCGCTGCCGTCAGAGGCTTTTCAAGCGATTGAACAGCAGGATGCACAAGCCGGAATGGTGCAGATTTTTCCGCAGCAGTTCCGTTCAGACGGCTTCTTTATCGCCAGACTTCAAAAACGCAGATAAGGCGCTGGAATGTTGGTAGAGGTAAATGATGAGCTCAGCAGTCATTGGTGAAGCGCAGTACTTGCCATTGGCTGCTTGCTGATACTATCTACACACAGGCAGGGGGATGTGTGTTCGGTCTCTGTTTGTGATAAAATACATAAGATTAGCAAAACTTTTCTGACTAAATAATCAGGTTGTGATCAATGTGAAACCATTTGTGTATGATTTAAATTGGGACGAGTGGCAAGACTGGGTAAAAGAGAACGGTGAGTCCGCCTTCCGGGCCGGACAAATATTCGACTGGCTGTACGTGAAGCGCGTTTTCAGCTTTGATGACATGACGAATCTTCCCAAGGCGCTGCGAGAGAAGCTCAAGGAGCAATTCGAGTTTGTTACACTTTCAGAGATTGCCAAGTATCAGTCTCAGGATGGCACGGTGAAGTTTCTCTTTGAGCTGGAAGACAAGAATGCAATTGAGACGGTGGTCATGAAGCATAATTACGGCAACAGCATTTGCGTGACTACACAGGTGGGCTGCCGAGTGGGCTGCACGTTTTGCGCTTCGACGCTGGGCGGCTTGAAAAGAGATTTGCGTCCTGGAGAAATTGTTGCGCAGGTTGTTAAAGCTCAAAAACTATTGGATGAAACGAATGAACGTGTGAGCTCCATCGTCATTATGGGGATCGGCGAGCCATTTGAGAACTATGAAGCGACGATGAATTTCCTCCGGGTCATGATCCATCCGAAGGGACTAAATATCGGTCAGCGTCATATTACCGTTTCTACCAGCGGAATCGTACCGAATATTTACAAATTTGCTGATGAGAACCTGCAAGTGAATTTGGCTATTTCCATTCATGCTCCGAATGATAAGCTTCGTTCTAAGTTGATGCCGGTGAATAGGAGATTTCCATTTAACGATTTGGTTGAAGCGTGCAAGTATTATACCGCTAAGACCGGTCGCAGGATCACATTTGAGTACGCGTTAATGGGCGAGGTGAACGATCAGCCGGAGCATGCGGAGGAGCTGGCCCAGGTGCTTAAGGAAATGCCGCTTAGCCATGTGAATCTAATTCCAGTAAATTTTGTTGCCGAGCGGGACTTTAAAAGAACGCCTAGAGACGATATTTTCACATTTCAGCGTATTCTCGAGAAAAACAAAATCAATGCGACCATACGCCGTGAGCAAGGCAGTGACATTGCTGCGGCCTGCGGACAACTGCGTGCCAAGCATATGGAGAGCAAGTAATGAGGTGAAATCGGGATGAAGATGGTAAGCCGGACGGATATCGGCAAGGTTCGAATGGTGAATGAGGACCGAGCTGCGATCCACAAAGAGCTGAACGGGTTGTCACTGGCAATTGTAGCCGACGGCATGGGCGGTCACCAAGCTGGGGATATTGCAAGTACAATGGCGATTGAACTGATTGAGACTGGCCTGCAGGGCATACATTGGGGAATGCCGGTAGAGGAATGTAAAGCGGTGATGAAGCAGGCCATTGAAACGGCAAACGAAAAGATTTATGAGTTCGCCTCTCAGAGAGAAAATTATCATGGTATGGGCACGACGGTCGTCGCCTGCATCGCTTCGCAAGAGCTGCTGATTATTGGCCATATCGGAGACAGCAGAGCCTATAAAATCGACAGTGATACCATTACGCAGCTGACGGAGGATCATTCTCTAGTTTATGAACTGGTCAAAACCGGGCAGATTACACTGGAGGAAGCGGATCACCACCCTAGGCGCAATTGGATTACCCGTGCGCTGGGAACCGAGCCTACAGTAGAAGTTGATTTGTATGAGGTGGCTTGGCGCAAAGGCGAGACGATTCTCATTTGTACGGATGGTCTTAGCGGCTTAGTTGACCCTGCATTCATCAAGGAGATTGTCAAATCCCATCCTGATATAGAGGAAGCAGCTACCAAGCTTGTAGCAAGTGCACTGGATGCCGGTGGAGATGATAATGTGACAGTCGTACTGTTTACGCATGATACTGAATCGGACGAGAAAAAGGGGTGATGAGAGTTGATCGGTAGAAAGCTTGGAGGCCGTTACGAAATCCTGGAGAGGATTGGCGGAGGGGGATGGCTTTAGTTTATAAGGGGCATGATTTGCTGTTGAACCGTAAGGTTGCGGTTAAGGTGCTCCGTCAGCAATACGTTCACGATGAGGAATTCATCAGACGTTTCCGCAGAGAAGCTCAAGCGGCCGCTTCACTTTCTCATCCCAACGTCGTGAGTATCTATGATGTCGGGCAGGAAGGCGAAGTCCATTACATTGTGATGGAATATATCGAAGGAACAACCTTGAATGATTTGATCAAGGAAAAAGCTCCGCTTCAAGTGGAGGAGGCTGTGCACTACGCCAGTCAAATTGCAGATGCGCTGGATCATGCACACCATAATGAGATTATTCACCGCGATATCAAGCCCCACAATATTTTGATCGGCAGGAACGGGCGAGTGAAGGTAACGGATTTCGGCATTGCGCGCGCCGCTACATCTTCTACAATTACGCAGACTGGCTCCGTAGTGGGTTCGGTTCATTACTTTTCACCTGAGCATGCGAAGGGGACGAATACCGGTGAGAAGTCGGATATTTATTCGTTAGGCATCGTTATGTATCAAATGCTGACGGCCAAATTGCCTTTTTTAGGCGAGAGCCCGATCAGTGTAGCCCTTAAGCATTTGCAAGAGGAAGTGGAAGAGCCTCGGAAGGTGAACCCGCTTATCCCGCAAAGTGTGGAGAATGTGATTCTCAAGGCAATGAGAAAAAAGCCGGAGGAACGGTATCAATCCGCTAAACAAATGATGGAGGACCTCGATACCTGCCTTCATGCGGATCGCCGAAATGAACCGAAGGTTACATTCTGGGATTCGGAAGGAATGGATGACGAGCGGACCTTGGTGATGCCTGCGATACGGCCGAATCAATTGAATGATTTCAAAGAAGAAGAACCGGCAGAAAAACCGGTCTGGCGGGAAGAGTCTGCTCCTCCCAAGAAGAAGACCTGGATCAAACCGACGATATGGATTGTCGTGCTGCTTATTGTTTTGGGCGGCATGTGGTATCTGGTTGGCTTTGTGAAAGGAATGTTTACGGTTGAAACCGTTGAAGTGCCGAATGTAGAGCATAGGCCGCTGCTTCAGGCGCAGGCTGAGCTTACGGCAGCAAGACTTACTTCAAACGTCGTATACGAAAAAAGCGATGAAGCAAAAGACGTCGTGGTGCGTCAAGATCCAGTCGGGATGAGGCTCAATGTAGGGACGAAGGTTACTTTATACGTCAGTGAAGGTGTGGCCAAGGTCCAACTGGACAATTACGTTGGGCAAACACTGGCCGATGTCAAACTGAAGCTGCAAGCGCTGGGTATCAATGACAATCAAATTACGATTAATCAAGGTACCGCCGAGGAAAAGGCGGATATTATTCAGCAGCAGACACCTTCTCCTGGGCAAGAGTTTGAGCTGGAGAAAGCGGCAATTACCTTGACGGTGAGCAAAGCAAAAGAAACCTTCAAGATGCCTGATCTAGTCGGCATGTCCGAGGAAGATGCGAAAAAGCAAATTACCAAGCTCGGACTTAAGCTCCCGGCGAATGGCATCACACGTGAAAAGAGCTATAAATACCCGAAAGGGAAAGTGACGAAGCAGTTCCCGTTTGACAAGGATGCGGAAGTGTCCAAAGGCGAAGAAATTACCTTGGTGATCAGTGACGGATTGCCTGAAGATGCAGGCCAGCTCAGTGTGAGCATTCCGGTGAAGCCGACCGAGGAAGGCAAGGATTCGGAATTCAAAATTGTTGTGAGCGATGCTCAGTACGACAATTTCGAATACAAAACGGAGCGGGTTAGCAAGCCGCAAAACTTGGAGGTTAAGGTCATCGTTTCGCCGGATAAGAAGGCGGTCATCTTAATCAAAGAGGGAGACAACCTGATCAACTCCATCACTAGGACTTACCAAGATTATGAAGATCAAAAGAACGGTAAAACCGTATCTCCGAATCCGAGTGTATCGCCGAGTACCACACCTAAGCAGCAAAATAGCGGCCCTGCTATTCCCGTAGGCGGTTCCGGAAGCGGCGCAGGGGCCAAGGCCAAACGGAGAGCATCAAGGCTATACAAGGGACTGGAGGACAGGATTAATGCCGCAAGGATTCATTGTGAAGGCATTAAGCGGTTATTACTATGTACTGCCGGAAGGCGCAAATATCAGGGAGATTGATACGATCACCTGCAGAGCCAGGGGAGTGTTCAAAAAGAAGAACATTTCCCCTCTGGTAGGGGATCAAGTCATGTATGAGCTTACGGAGAATGGGGAAGGAACGGTAACCGAAATCCTTCCCCGCACATCTGAGCTCATCAGGCCCCCCATTTCTAATGTGAATCTGGTCGTTCTTGTGTTTGCCGTCACAGAGCCGGTTCTTAATTTACAACTGCTCGATAAGTTCTTGGTTCATATTGAAAGTACAGGGCTGGATGTCCTACTTTGCTTCACGAAGCATGATCTGCTTGCTGAGAATGAAGAAGCAGGAAGCGGACAGCTGACTGTAGCTGAATTTGATCAGATCCGTAAGCTGTACGAAGAAATTGGATATGCGATCGTTACAACCAGCTCCAAGATGCATAATGGCATTGGAGCGGTTCAGGATGCCTTAAAGGACCGTTTGAGTGTGTTTGCCGGTCAATCCGGCGTCGGTAAATCCTCGCTGCTCAATGAAATGATCAGAGGGATCGATCTTGAGACGAATGCGATTAGTCAACGGCTCGGAAGAGGAAAGCATACCACTAGGCATGTGGAGCTTCTTCCGCTTGAAAGCGGTGGATACGTAGCTGATACTCCAGGGTTCAGTCAGCTGGACTTCATGGAGCTTGAAGCCGAACAATTGGGCAGCTGTTTTAAAGAATTTGTGCCGTTAGCCGAAGAGTGTAGGTTCCGCGGCTGCCTCCATCAGCACGAACCGAACTGTAAAGTGAGAGAAGCTGTAGAGGAAGGCCGGGTGGCAGCGTCTCGTTACGATCATTATTTGTTGTTCTTAACTGAAATGAAAGAACGGAAGAGGAGGTATTAACCACAATGGTAGTTGTCGCGCCATCTATTTTATCGGCAAACTTTGCCAAGCTTGGGGAAGAAATTAAAGAAGCGGAGCAAGGCGGCGCGGATTGGATCCATGTGGATGTGATGGACGGACATTTTGTGCCGAACATTACAATCGGACCGCTAGTTGTCGACTCGATTCGACCTATAACGAAGCTGCCGCTCGATGTACATTTAATGATTGAGCAGCCGGACCACTACATCGCCGACTTTGTAAAAGCTGGCGCAGATTTGATTTCTGTGCATGTTGAAGCCTGTACGCATTTGCACCGGACACTTAACTTTATTAAAGAAAACGGCGTCCGTGCAGGAGTGGTGTTGAACCCGGCGACTCCAATTTCGCTCATTGAGCACGTGTTGGATGAGAATCTGGATCTGGTATTGATTATGACGGTCAATCCGGGTTTCGGGGGACAAGCGTTCATTCCCGGCATGCTGGACAAAATCAAAGCGCTGCGGGCGCATGCGAATGCGAAAGGACTTCATAAGCTGCATATTGAGGTGGATGGAGGAATTAACGAGGTTACTGCTCGCCAAGTGGTTGAGGCGGGAGCGGATGTACTGGTAGCCGGCAACGCCGTGTTTGGAAAGCCGGATCGTGCTGATGCGATACGCCGAATTCGCGGGTAGCTTGAAAGGGAGCTGGAGCCTTTGAAAATTCTCTGGTTGTTCATTTACAGCCTCATGTGCGGTGTGTTGTTAACGCTGTACACGAATATCCACGATATGTCCAAATTTTTGTTTTCATTAGGTGCTCTATACGCTGGAATTCGTTTCTTTAGACGTTTTGAAGAGAAGGCGCACCGAATTTGGTTCATCGTTCTTTCCGTGGTCATTTATTTCATGTTGAGCCTAGGATTTGCCCTATACTCGTATTCGGGCAGCATAACTGGATAGAACTCGCATACATATAGTTACAAGAGCGACATGCTCTTGTAGCTTTTTTTGCTTTCTGGAGACGGTTCTTACTAAGGAAGCAATCCATTTGAAAGCACGTTTTTGCGGTCTGGGCATATACTGTGATGACGATGCAAGGAGCAGTGATGCAACCTGTGAAGCTTACTCTTTCGGAGTAAGTTTTCTTTGCGAAAACTCTAAGGAGGGGTAGAAGATGAAGTTCTACACAATCAAGCTGCCAAAATTTTTGGGTGGATTCGTGAAGGCCGTACTTAACACATTCAGCAAAAACTAGGCTAAGCGATACTTAACCCAGAAACGCAAAAAAAGCACCGGTTAGGTGCTTTTTGTCTATCTTGCCGCGATTAAACGCGAGTCACTTTACCGGACTTCAACGCACGTGTACTTACGTAGACACGTTTAGGTTTTCCATCAACGAGGATGCGAACCTTTTGAACGTTAACACCCCAAGTACGCTTGTTTTTATTGTTAGCGTGGGAAACGTGATTTCCAGTGCCTGGACTTTTACCTGTAATAAAGCATTTGCGGGACATGTTTGACACCTCCTTCGGCAGTATACAAAGCAGCCTGGGTGGCAAGCCTAAGCTTGACATGACAGCTTTCCTCATAGTTAGACTTGGCTTCTTCTATTCATGTGATGCAGCCAGAAAAAACATACTCAGATATAATAGCATAGCCCAGCAAGCCTAGTCAACGAGTTACCTGTATTTTTACCGTTTATTTATTGTTTATGTTATAGTAGAATGAAGATTAGTCCATAATCACTTACATAGAGAGTAAGATTAGGTTGCAAATGTCGAAATACGTCGGTCAGGCCGGAATGCGAATGGATATGAATTCGCAGATACTGCGCGCAGCTTATTCGAAAGAAACACGTTTTCTTAAAGAAAACGCGAAGGAGTTGTTATAGAATGCCAATTGAAATCAGTACGGAATTTGGAAAAGTAACAGTTACCAATGAAGTGATTTCCACCTTAGCGGGTTCCGCCGCTCTAGAATGCTATGGACTTGTTGGCATGGCAACAAGAAAACAGCTGAAGGATGGAATTGCCGAGCTGCTCGGAAGAGAGAATTTCAGCCGAGGCGTTGAGATCAGACGCGAGAACGGCCGACTTGAAATTGATCTTTATATTATTGTCAGTTACGGAACCAAGATATCTGTCGTTGCCAGCAATGTGCAAACGAAGGTTAAGTATATTTTAAATGACGTCGTGGGTCTTCATGTGGACGATGTAAATATATTTGTTCAAGGTGTTCGTGTGGCCAAATAGCCCTGTAACCAGGAAGGAGAATACGCTTTGAGTAAGCGCTTTATTTCAATAAATGGAAATGACTTCGCCGCCATGGTCTTTGCGGGAGCGGATAACCTGAATCGGAATGTGGATCGGGTTAATGGACTTAATGTCTTTCCCGTTCCTGATGGAGATACCGGCACCAACATGAATTTGACCATCACCTCAGGCGTTGAGGAACTGAAGAAGAAGCCATCCCCTCATATTGGGAAAGCAGCTGACGCGTTGTCCAAAGGGTTATTGATGGGTGCCAGAGGAAACTCAGGCGTTATTTTGTCCCAGTTATTTCGCGGTTTCGCTAAATATGTTCATGACTTGGAAAGTGTGAATGTCCAGCAGTTCGCAGCCGCTTTGCAGCAGGGCGTGGATACGGCATATAAGGCCGTAGTAAAGCCTGTTGAAGGTACAATCTTAACTGTATCCAAAGAAGCGGCCAAGCATGCCGTTCAATACCGCCGCGGGGGCGACATATTGGATCTAATGCTAGAGGTATTGAGTAAAGCCAAGGAAGCCCTCGCACGGACACCTGAACAGCTTCCTGTCCTCAAGCAAGTCGGTGTTGTGGATGCCGGGGGACAAGGGCTTGTATGCGTGTATGAAGGATTTGTTGCAGCCCTTCGGGGGAAGTGGACTATGATAGCGATGACTTTGCTTCCATGGATACGACACTAAGTGGTGTCTCTGCGGTTTCTACGCTTCAATTAGCGAAAGAAGCTCATGCTCATCTGCCTGCGCAGGCGCATTTGGCTACAGATGATATAGAGTTCGGTTACTGCACAGAGTTCATGTTAACGATTCAAGCGGTGAAAGTGAAGGGTTATGATTTCAATGAAGGACGGTTTCGCGAGCAGCTAAGCAAGCTGGGGGATTCCTTACTTGTGGTTGCGGATGACGAGCTCGTTAAGGTTCATATCCATGCAGAATACCCAGGCGAAGTCATGAATCAAGCTATGAAATACGGTGCACTTAGTCGGATCAAAATTGAAAATATGCGGGATCAGCATACACACATTTTAGAAGATGCTGACTTGGTCGGACATGTATCGGCAGACGCTCCGGAGCTTGCTGTTGAAGAAATCAAGGCGCCAGCAGCTCCAAGTAAGCCTTATGGCTTCGTAGCTGTTGCAATGGGGAGCGGAATTACGGACATTTTCTCGAGTGTGGGCGTTGATGTAGTCCTCTCCGGCGGACAAACGATGAACCCAAGTACGGAAGATATCGTGAATGCCGTCAAGCATATTGATGCCGCGACCGTGTATGTGCTTCCGAATAACTCCAACATTATTCTTGCAGCCCAACAAGCTGCGGAATTAGTGGAGGACAAGCGGCTAGTTGTCATCCCGACGAAATCGATACCGCAAGGACTTGCTGCGATACTGGCATTCCAGGACAAAGCAGACGCTGCCTCTAATACGGAAGCAATGTCTGCTGCTTTAAAGAAAGTGAAATCCGGTCAGGTCACTTATGCGGTGCGGGACACGAACATGGATGGCATTGAAATCAAGCAGGGAGACTTCATTGGGATCGAAGACGGTAAAATCGTTAGCTCCCATGCCAACCTCATGGATGCTTGCAAAAAGCTTCTTCAGGTCATGATTGAAGATGGAAGTGAAATCGTTACGATCTTAACCGGTGAAGAAGCTAAAACTGAAGAAACGGAATTGCTCGAAGCTTTCATACAAGAAAAATTCCCGGAAATGGAAATAGAGCTTCATCCAGGTGGACAACCGCTGTATGCGTACATTTTTTCAGTGGAGTAAAACGTATAAACGGGAGGGAAGCCGTTGAATTCTATTCGTATTGTAACGGACAGCACCGCTGATATTCCATTGGAAGTAAGGCAAGCTTTGAATATTGAAATGGTGCCGTTGAAAATTTCATTTGGTGACGAACAATATCTCGATGCAGTTTCGCTGCAGTCCGATCAGTTTTATGACAAGCTGAAAGCATCGTCCCATTTTCCAAGAACATCACAGCCGTCAACAGATGAATTTTTATCCGTATACAAACGGCTAGCTTTAGAGCCTGGGACTCAGGTTCTTTCTATCCATTTGTCCTCAGCGCTTAGCGGAACGTTTCAGTCGGCTAGCATTGCAAGCATGATGCTCGAAGAAGAGACAGGTGTCAAGGTTCATGTGCTCGACTCACGGTCAGCATCCTACGGGATCGGAGCGTTAGTCGTGTATGCGGCGGAAGCGGCTCGAGATGGACAGAGTGTGGAACAAATCATAGAACGAATCCAGCTCATGAGAGAGAACTTTTACATTTATTTTTTGGTAGATACGCTGGAGTTCTTGCAAAAAGGCGGTCGAATCGGCAAGGCCTCCGCTTTATTCGGTTCCCTGCTGAATATTAAACCGATTCTTTCCATTGACTCTGAAGGAGAAGTAACGGCTGTAGATAAGGTTCGCGGCTCTAAAAAGGCCATTGCTCGTATTATGGAGCTGTTGGATGCGGATTTATCCGGACGAAGCATTCGCAAGCTCTACATTGCGCATGCGAATAACGGGGAAGGGGCAGAGCTGCTGCGGGAGGCGATTGCGGAGCGGTTCGGCGAGATGCAGGTCGAGTACGTTATTTTAGGGCCTGTTATTGGCGCTCATGCCGGTCCGGGGACAATCGCAGCCTTTGTCAGCGCGGTGTAATGAAAGATGAGTTTACATGTAAAAGAAGTTCGTGAAGTCCATGGAGTAGGAGCTCAAAAAGCAGTTGAGCTCGCCTCCATGGGCATTTTTACAGTTATGGATTTATTGGAATACGTTCCATACCGCTATGAAGATTACACGGTACGAGAGCTGGCAAGTGTCAAAGATGGTGAACGTATCACTGTACAAGGGGTCATTGTAGGAGAACCAGTGCTTCAGCGATTCAGCGGAAAAACCCGCCTCTCTTGCAGAGTGATGGTGGATCAGTTTCTGCTCAATGCGGTATGGTTTAACCGACATTTTCTGAAGGACCGCTTACGGCCCCAGCAGGAAATCGTACTCACTGGCAAATGGGACGGCAAGCGCAGGCAATTGTCCGTGTCCGACTCGGAGTTCCCCGGACAAGCTGCCTCCAAGACCGGCACGGTCCAGCCGGTCTATTCCATAGCAGGCACGCTCACTCAAAAGTGGATGCGGAAGGTGATTCAGCAGGCGCTAGCGCAGTACAGCGATGAGGTAGAGGAAGTGCTGCCGGAATCGTTGACCGGCAGATACGGGTTCATGCCGCGCGGCAAGGCTCTAGCCGTCATCCACACGCCGAGCGGCGTGGAGGAAGGCAAGCAGGCGCGCCGGCGGATGGTGTACGAGGAGCTGTTCCTGTTCCAGCTCAAGCTTCAAGCTTACCGCGCGGTCACCCGCAGCCGCTCGGACGGGGTCAAGCAGCAGGTCGACCTGCCTGCTGTACGCGCATTCGTGCGCGCGCTGCCCTTCCAGTTGACGGAGTCGCAGAAGAAGGTCGTTGCCGAGATCCTGCATGATATGCAGGAGCCTTACTGCATGAACCGGCTGCTGCAGGGCGACGTCGGGGCAGGGAAAACAGTCGTCGCGGCTATCGCGCTTTTTGCGACTGTGAAGGCAGGCCTCCAGGGAGCGCTGATGGTGCCAACCGAAATATTAGCTGAGCAGCACAAAAAATCGCTCGATAGGCTGTATGAGCCTTACGGACTGCAGGTGGCCTTGCTGACAGGCAGCTCGACAGACCGACAGCGAAGGGATCTGTTGGCCTCCCTGCAGATGGGGCTAATCGACGTTATTGTAGGCACTCATGCACTTATTCAAGAGGATGTATATTTCCGCCAACTAGGACTGGTTGTAACGGATGAGCAGCACCGCTTTGGTGTCAATCAACGCAGCATCTTGAGACGTAAAGGCATGAATCCCGATGTGCTCACGATGACCGCGACACCGATTCCTCGAACTCTAGCTATCACGGCTTTTGGAGATATGGATGTATCGACTATTAAAGAGCTTCCCAAGGGTCGTAAGCCGATCAAAACCTATTCGGTCCATCATTCTATGCTCGAGCGGGTGCTCAGCTTTATAGACAGGGAAGTGTCGGCTGGCAGACAAGCTTACGTCATTTGTCCGTTAATTGAAGAATCAGAGAAGCTGGACGTTCAGAATGCCATTGACGTACATATTCAATTACAGCAGCATTTTCCAAGTATGAGCATTGGTCTTCTTCACGGTCGAATGAGCGCGCAGGAGAAGGAAGCTGTCATGCAGGCGTTCAAGGAAGGCCTTGTGAAAACGCTGGTGTCGACGACAGTCATCGAGGTTGGTGTCGATGTGCCGAACGCAACGCTAATGGTCGTGTATGATGCGGACCGCTTTGGCCTGTCTCAGCTGCATCAATTGCGTGGACGCGTAGGAAGAGGAGAACATCAGTCTTATTGCGTCTTGATTGCAGATCCCAAAACGGAGGTTGGCAAAGAGCGCATGAAAGCGATGACGGATACGTCGGACGGCTTCGAAATTGCCCGCCGCGACCTCGAGCTGAGAGGTCCAGGTGATTTTTTCGGAACAAAGCAAAGCGGTGTACCGGATTTTCGGATCGCCGATATGATGGTTGATTTCGAGGTCATGGAACAGGCTCGTGACGATGCGGCGGAGTTGGTGTCGGCATCGTCCTTCTGGACCGGAGCTGAATATACGCAGCTCAGAGCCTATTTGCAGAGGACGCAGGTGTTTGATAATGAAGTGCTCGACTAATGTCGGACATCCCTAGAACTAATGGAATTTCAATAATTTTCAAGGAGACAGAATTCATCTGCGATTGACAGATGAGAGTCTGTCTCTTTGTTTGTCTCTCATTCAGATACTCGAATTACAATACTCCCATATATTTCATCATCAACATACGCAACAAGTTTCCATAAGCCAGGGGAAGGGATGCTCATGAGGGTTGGTACTTGTGCATCTACACCTTCTGAACCATAAGCGATTGCATAATTTTCAACAATGGTAAGTGGTCTTGCCCCTTGTGTACTTGCTGTTAATTTAAACGTTCCTTTGACCAACTTCTTCTGGTCTCCCCACAAAAACCAGTGAACACCTTTTTGTTTCCCTGCAATAAAAGCAGTATCCAAAATACCTATCTTTGCTGGTTGTCCAACCATTGTTCTTTCTCCTACGCTAAATATAGGGCTAGTTTTCCACTCTTGTTCATGAACATTTGCTTGGTTGGAAACTTTATTGTTATTCCAGTTTATGTGGATTAATAATGAGAATAGCAAGCTTACTACAAACAATGAACCAATCAAGATATCATTTTTCTTCATCATTCCCCTCCCTTGAATTATGGGTTTCATGAGCACTTAATTATTGTACGACACCTATTCATGGTAGTTGCGTTGTCTTGACTTGACCATCTCTCCATCCTCATCGGTTATGGGCAACGCATTCGTGTGAATTAAGGCAGTATTTGACCCTGCTTGCAATCCCTCTTATGATGGAAATGTGATGCCTAAAGGATTGGGGGACGAAAGATTGACTTTATTTTATATATATCTAATAGCCATCAATTTTTTTACATTTATTGAGATGGGACATGATAAAGCGCAAGCCAAAAAAGGCGGACGCAGAGTGCCGGAAAAACGGTTATTTTTATTGGCGGCTTTCGGGGGAGCCATTGGCGGTTGGCTTGGCATGCGAGCATGGCGTCATAAGACCAAACATAGTTCCTTTGTCTATGGCTTTCCGCTGTTGATTGCGCTCAATGCGATTTGCGTTATTTTAATAGCTATGTATGTGTAGCTTGATGCGTTACCATCGAACGAATGAGAGTCATGAGGCAGCTAGTTCTTGGTTTGGGGAGTCGTAGTGATAGGTTGCTTTATTTCAAAAAGCGTAACGGTCAGTTTCACGATGGAAACTCATAGTATAAGTACATGTCGAGAAATCGGAGGTGCTTAGGCATGAGTTATCTAAAGTATGGAATTGATCCGTTCTCGTTGAGCGAGTGAAGGTGAAATTGAAAAATCCCCAAACGAAGGAACGCGTGAAGCTGCTGCTGCAGGATGTAACGAAAGCAGATTTGCAAAGCAGAGCAAAGGTGCGGCAATTGCTTGGCAAAGCAGGGCAACTATTGGACGAGAAGCTGAGTGAGAGCCAAAGCTCAACAATCATTGATACGATTATCGGCTTAAAAATCGATCCATCCAATACGTTTCATTTGATTAAGCTGTGGGCTATGTTTCGCTAAATGCTGCATAAGGAAAAGCGTAACTATGACAGACATTAGACTACGCCAACGCATAGGTATGAGTATAAACATTAGCTCAATCATAAGGCAGGGCTGTGTGCTGACTTCCGAAGACTATTCGGCTGGTCGGCACTTTTTTATGCTGGTTTTTTGAGCTGGTAACGAAGCCGTGAGACTAACGATAGAGTGTTGTGAGGGATCTGATTAAGGGGTTAGATTCAGCCCTCGTGATTCGAATGCTGTCACGAATTGACGCAAACGATTGTTTTTCACATAATGAAGGATAGTGTTATACTCTTTCAGGACGGAGGTGATACCCGTGTGTGGACGTTATACCATTACCGTAACCTTGGAGGAACTGATTCTAAGGTATCATATTGATTCTGTAACCACTCCCTATCATCGGCCCAAGTACAATGTGGCACCAGGACAGCTTGTCATGGCCATTGTAAATGATGGAGAGAAGAACAGACTCGGAGAATTAAAGTGGGGGCTTATACCCGGATGGGCCAAGGATGAGAAGATCGCCTACCAGACGATCAATGCCAGGGCGGAGACGCTTACGGACAAGCCGGCGTTTCGCGCTTCTTTTCAGAGAAAGCGTTGTTTGATCCCAGCGGATTCCTTTTATGAATGGAAGGGATCTGGCAAGCAAAAGCAACCGATGCGGATTGTTATGAAAAGCAGAACTTTGTTCAGCTTCGCAGGTTTGTTTGATACATGGGTTTCTCCGGAAGGAACCCGAATTTCAACCTGTTCGATTGTAACCACAACACCGAACCGGTTGGTTGCAGGAATTCATGACCGGATGCCTGTCATTTTGAATCCTGAGGATGAATCGATTTGGCTTAACCGCAGCCTCACTAATCCGTCAGAACTGCAGCATCTCCTTAAACCCTACCCAGAGGATGAGATGATGGCTTATCCAGTTTCCAACAGGGTGGGCAATGTACGCAATGATGACGAACAATGTATTGAGGAATTGCAGCTTTTACTATAAACCGCAGGGAGAGTACACGTATGAAAGGGCGTTTCGCCGTAACCTTTGGCATCATACTGCTTATTGTCGGAGTCGTAAACGGATATATCGGCTGGCATGGGCATGTATTTTTGGCTCATTTGATGGGTTCTTATTATGTTCCATCCGTATACTGGATTATATTTTGGATCGCTTCGTTGTCGTATCTGCTAGCTTGGCTAGGTAAAAAAATCATGCCCTATGGGATTTCAAGCTTGTTTAAGCAAATCGGCTCATACTGGTTTGCGTGTATGCAATTCGGTCTGTTATTGCTGCCGCTTGCAGATCTATCGGCGTGGCTGCTTCATTTGGCATCTGTTCCGTCTGATACTTATGTTAGGGCAATAGGCAGTGTGATACTGCTAATCTGGGCACTTATCTTCATTCGAGGTTCCTATAACGCACGTAGTCCGATTATACGCAAATATGAAATCACCATTCCCAAACAAGCCGGCGACTGGAGTCAGCTCCGCATTGCGGTTGCTTCCGACATCCATTTAGGGACGGTGGTGGGAAATAAGCATCTTCAAAAGCTTGTTGATCGGCTAACTCTTATGCAGCCTGATTTAATCCTGCTGCCAGGCGATGTCATCGACGATGATATCCGTCCATTTATTCGAAAGCGAATGGGGGAAGTGATGCGTCAACTGAAGGCGCCTTTAGGTGTCTTTGCTGTTCTTGGCAATCATGAGTATATCGGCGGGCATATTCCAGCGTATGTGGCCGAGATGAATAAAATCGGGATACGGGTATTAATGGATGAGGTCGTACTGCTTGCGGATAGGCTGTATGTTGCGGGTCGCAAAGATAAGGCATCAGAAGGCATGTCAGACGGCAGAATGCCGCTGGAGCAGCTAGTGAAGGGGCTTGATCCAAACAAGCCGTTGATCGTGATGGACCATCAGCCGTACCATTTGGACCGGGCTGCGGCTGCAGGAGCGGACGTTATGCTGTCCGGACATACCCACCGAGGGCAATTGGCACCGAATCACCTCATTACGGGGAGGCTGTTCGAGCTGGATTGGGGGTATCTTCGTAAAGGAGACTTCCATGCTATTGTTTCATCGGGCTTCGGCACATGGGGCCCCCCGTTGAGACTGGGGAGCAGATCGGAAATCATTGAATTAGTCATACATTTTAGACAGGAAGAAAGAAAAGAGGGCTTATAACATGGAAGACACCGAAAAAAGCTGATCACACCGAAGGAAGCAGCTGCAGCTATGATGCAATTTACCATGAAAAGTATTGAAAACGGCTGGGATTCATTCAAACCGTCTTTATCCGTCTATTTGGAAGAGCCAATGCTTAGTGAAGCCAAAGAAGACGAGCTGCTGAGAGAAATATATATGGCAGCACTTTCATTGGAACTGTATTGTATTCCGTTTGCGTTTGAACCGGAAACGGCTGCTTTGATTAGTAAGGAGATGGCCGCCATTATGGCCTCGGAAGCTTTTGCCTCCCATCAATTAGCAGAGCCGATCCATCAAATCTATATTCCGCTCTTTCAGCAGGTCAGCGCGAGCTTGCCGGATGAACATGCCCTAGCACTCGTGGAAGCGGCAGCGACGATCTTATATGAGCGTCTGAATTTACCGCGTAAGCCTGCTCATGCGGAAACTAGCCTATTATGGGCAAAGCTGGTTCCTTACTTGATTCAAGCGGTCGGTAAATGGCCGATTATTCTTTCCAAATTTACGATTCAATCCTCTTAAGCAAAGGCGGGATTCGACGATGAATACCAAGCGCATCACAGTATTTGTGCTTTCCGGTTTTTTGGGAAGCGGGAAGACGACATTATTGACGCAAGCGATTGATCATTTTGGCGAAATGGGCCGTAAAACGGCTGTGATTATGAATGAAATCGGAGAGGTGAACCTTGATGGGCAGCTGGTTGATGCCAGTGTCCCGATGGCCGAGCTTTTGGGTGGCTGTATTTGTTGTTCAAGCAGGGGCGACCTGGCTGCGACTTTACACGAGCTGGTGTTAAGCGAAAAGCCGGATATGATTTTCATTGAATCTACAGGTGTGGCGAATCCGATGGAAATCTTGGATGAAATTACAGATGCTTCGCTAATATTGCCTGTTGAGCTTAAGGCGGTCATCACGGTGGTGGATGCTCCTCAACTGCTGGAATTAAGCCGGACAAGCCGCGGTAAAACATATCGCTTGATGCAGGATCAAATTCGCTGCGCAAACTTGCTGCTGTTGAATAAAACCGATCTGCTGCCGCCAAGTGAGCTTACTGAAGTTGACGAGGTCGTACGTGAATGGAACGAGCATGCGAAGCTGGAGTATACCGTGTTCAGCCGTGTTGATATGAGACTGTTGGAGTTATTCGAGGAAGATAATGAAGCGGTTCTACATGCTGCTCATACACACATGACGGACAAAGGTCACGAACATGTTTGTACAAGTAATTGCGATCATCATGATCATGATCATGAGCATATGCATTCGGAAGGGCACGTACAGGCAGCATCTGGACATCATCATCATACTCACGATCATGTGATGGCGTATACGCATTTTTTCGAACATCCCGTGAATAGTCACTCGTTCGAAGCGTTTGTCAGCAAGCTGCCGCAGAACGTGTACCGGGCTAAAGGGGTTCTCACCTTTTCCGATACGCCTAGTAGGTTTATGTTCCAGTATGCATACCGCGAAATGGACTTTGTCAAAATTACTCCGAAAGCCGAGGTTCCGAATGTAGCCGTATTTATTGGCGAACAATTCTCTAAAGATGCTGTTCGAAGTGCACTATTGGAACTGGAGCGGGAGGAACAATCCCTATAGGATTCAGCAGCCTGCTGAAACGATCAATTTTACTGGATTGACTTGACTCTTGTACGCTCTATACGGCACTATAGAAAAGAACATTCTACAATAGAGGAGCAATACAAGTGGGTACCCATGCGGATACGGTTCATCAGATACTGCAAGCCATGTCTCAGCACGGCTGGAGAATTACGGAACAGCGCCGAAGTTTAGCGACACTATTTGCCGAGTCTGGGGGATACCTGTCACCTAAAGACGTTTATGAATATATGAAGGTCAAATATCCTGGTGTAAGCTTCGATACGGTCTATCGAAACTTAAGGCTGCTTAGCGAAATGGGCGTCCTTGAGCAATTCCACCTGGCCGACGGATTGAAGTTCAAAGCTAGCTGTCAAACTCACCATCATCATCATATGATCTGTATTGGCTGCGAGAAGACGGTAACTTTTGAGTTTTGCCCGATGAAGCACTTGACGGATCTTCCCGGTAACTTTGAAATTCAAAGCCACCGCTTCGAAATCTTCGGTTATTGTTCCGACTGCAAAGCCTCCTCGGTAGCAGGCGCTCATGTTTGATAGGCACGTAAGGGCAACTGATCAAGAAGGAAGAATTTATTATAATAAATCTTTCCATGTGCAAAACTGTGTAAGAAGGCATATACTAAATCCACACTAAGAATTTGGAGGTACCTTTAGACCAATGAAGTAATTACGTTCCCACTCTAATCTGCAAATCGAACAGGTATTGTTTGGGCAGACTCTGCATGAACAGGTAGAGCGAGTAGGATACGTATGTCTAAAGGAACGGACTCCAAATTTGAAATATGCTTGACAGTGACCACTGGGCTGATTATAGCTAAAGAATGTTACATTCTTCTGATTCATGTAGAGGAAATATTAGCATTCTGGTTAGCCCATCGGCTTGCCCTGTGAATCGGGTGAGATCCTTTATGGGTTTCTGGGTGATGGTTGCTTTCTAGCATGGAGCTTTATCCTTATTCATATGCATTTGGATTCGCTGATCCTGACCGCAGACGTCTGTCTGTGGTTTTTTGCATATTTCTCTTAAGGAGGCAGTAAGCCTATGACCATATGTATGAAAGCAATTCAGCTCATGAAGGAATTTGCCGGGAAAACTCTTTTTGAACAAGTAGATCTTGAAATTCACCATGGAGAACGCGTCGCGCTTTATGGACGTAACGGTTTAGGGAAAACTACGCTGCTCCGGATACTCGCTGGGGCGGTGCAGCCGGATGATGGGCGCGTGGAGCGGCGATTAAGCATGGAGGAATGGGGGTGGATGGAGCCGCTTGCGGAAGAGGAAGTAACGATCCCAACCTTGGAGTTCGTTCGGATGGGCAGCCCAGCCCACAACGAGGCGCTGCGCTCGCTCAAAGCTGTAGAAGTGCGCATGAAGGATGCTTCTGCTGAGCTCGAAACTTTGTTTGCCGTCTATCAGGAGGTCTCGGAGCGGTATTTGCAGCTGGACGGCTATGAGTGGGAGTCCCGCGTGGAGCGGATGCTGCTGCGGCTCGGTCTGGGCAGCGAGCTGTGGGAGCTGCCGCTCAGCTCGCTGAGCGGCGGACAAAAGACGCGCGCGCAGCTCGCGCGTCTAATGGTGCGCGAGCCGCAGCTGCTGCTGCTCGACGAGCCCACCAACCACCTCGACGGCGAATCCCTGGATATACTTGAAGCGTGGCTTCAAGCATATCCGGGCACCGTCGTCTTCGTCTCGCACGATCGGCAATTCATCGATCGTGTGGCGACATGCCTGTATGAGCTGACGCCAACAGGCTGTCGCAGATACAAGGGCGGGTATACGGAAATTACCCGCCAGAAGGAGCTGGAGCGCCGCACGCAGGAGGCGCTCTACCGCAAGCAGCAGCTCATGCGCGAGCAGCTGGAGGAGAGCATCCGCATGTACCGGCAGTGGTTCCACCAGGGCGAGAAGAGCGCTCGCCAGGCGGAGGTGCCGATCCAGCGGGGCTATTTCCAGGCTAGGGCCGGTACTCACATTTCGCGTATGAACGCGAAGATGAAGGAGCTTGGCCGCCTGGAAGCGGATAACGTCGAGCAGCCGCGGGATCCGGCTCAGCTCAAACTGAGCCTGGGCGCGAGCGAGTTCGCGTCCTCTACGCTTGTGCGGCTATCGCAGGCCGCATTCAGCTATGGCGGCGATCGGGAGCTGTTGGCCGGGGTCAGCTTCAGCGTGGACCGGGGGATCGACTTGCCGTGTGCGGTCCCAACGGGGCGGGCAAATCAACACTGCTGAAGTTGTTGACGGCGCAGCTGAAGCCTGCGGCAGGGAGCGTTTATGTGCATCCCCAGGTGAAAATCGGCTATTTTTCCCAGGAGCTTGAAAACCTGGACGAAGATGCGACGCTGCTGGAGCATTTGCTGGTTCTGCCTTCCATGACACAAACTCTTGCACGTACTATTCTGGGCTGTTTCCTCTTCTCAGGTGAAGATGTGCACAAGCGAATCGGTGATTTGAGCATGGGTGAGCGATGCCGCGCAGCATTCTTGAATCTATACTTCAGCGGAGCGAACTTATTGGTACTGGATGAGCCGACGAATTACCTGGATATTGACACACGTGAGCGGATTGAGCATGCACTGGGACAGTTTCCGGGGGCTATGGTGGTTGTATCGCATGACCGGTATCTAATTCGGAAATTAGCGACAAAGCTGTTATGGCTGCATGCAGGCGAGAGTCCTGCTTCATTTGAAGGAACGTATGACGAATATATGGAGTCCCTGCATGAACGTGGGCAGTCGGGAGCTTCCTTGGAGATCAGCAATGAAAGAAGACGTTTGGAGCTGGAGCTGACGCAGCTGATGACAAGTGACCAACAAGTGAATTCAGAACAACAGGATCATTTGCTGCAGCGGGTGCGGGAAATCAAGGCGAGGCTGGCGGATCTGCAATGATAATGAACCCCACAAAGCCCAGTCTTGGCTATGAAGTTAGTTCAGGTACTTGGCGGGGAGCCCCCCATATATAAATGATGATGTTAATAAAGCCGGAAGAAATTGCCTTGTTCAGGCATTCTTCCGGCTTTTTGATTACTTGCTTTTGGATACCTGCAGCAGTTCCGGAACCGTAACAAATGTGTACCCAGCGGCTCTAAGCTTGGTAATTAGAGGTCCTAGGGCTTGAACCGTACCGGATAGGTCTTGGCTATCCGCACCGCCGGAATGCTGAAGAATGATAGATCCTGGCTTTGTTTGCCGCATAATATTTTGCATGACCTGATCGGATTTTAATGATTTCCAATCTAATGAGTCTACGTTCCAGTTGATGATTAAATAGCTGTGGTCTGCGACCCATTTGACTTGTTCCTCATTGATGGCGCCGTAAGGCGGACGAATGAGCCTCGGTGTATACCCGATTAAGCTTTGCAGCACGCTTTCCGTATCCTCAATTTGGCTTTGAAATTTCTGAACCGATAGCTTAGGCAAATTGGCGTGGCTGTAAGAATGATTTCCTATGACATGGCCTTCTCGGACAATTCGTTTTACCACATCAGGGTGTTCGCTCGACTTAGCTCCCAGCAGGAAGAACGTTGCTTTCACGTGATTTTCCTTGAGAACGTCCAATACCTTTGGGGTATAGCGGCTGTCAGGTCCATCATCAAAGGTAAGTGCAATTTTTTTCTCATTAGCTGGCCCTCTCAGCTTGAAGGTGTTGGGGTACTTCAAAACAAGCTGAGAAAGGGTTAGCCTTCGCGTGCTTCTCGCTTTCGATTGGTTCTGATTAACAGCTACGGTCTGTTTTTTGGCAGTCTTCGGATTCGGAGTTGCTTTTTTTGCGACAGGAAGCTCCTCCGTAGGAACTGCTGAAGGGCTCGGACCTGCTGTCGGCATCGGCGTTGCTTGTATAACCGGAGTGGGAATCGGTGAGGACGAAGCTAACGGAAGCTTTGGAATGGAGGTCGGCATCATCGGCAGATTTGCTGATTCTTTAACCTCAGGGGAATCGAAAGATTCATCATTTGTTGAAAGCTCAAGCTCTTGTTTAGTATAGTTTTGTTCCCGTTGGGTTTCGTTATGGTCCGCTCCGCAGCCTGCTGTGAGCTGAATAAGCATACATGATAATACCGCAAGCCACAGACGATTGGTCACGTGAATTCCCCCTACAAGTCGTATAGCTCTAGGATTTGATGACTCCCCATTTCCTATCCTTTGGAATAGATGGAAGCGCAGCTGTTGAACTAAATGTTAAAAAGGCTCGTCATAAACTGTACCAAGGCTCTTAAAGAAGTTGCGTAAGTCTTTTTGAATGGTAGAGAGGCGGTGAAGGTGATGTTTAATCTGGACTTGAGATTCATCAGTCTTCTAGTGCTGTTTGTCCTTATGGGCACCGGGTGTTCTATCTATAAGACAGCTCAAGAGGTAGGTGCGGCGGATGTTCGGCCTTCCTCGACAGATATGCGAGTACATACCGGTGTTGAGGTGAATGTGCAAGATGCCGTTCATGCCGCGTCGAAGGATCATCCAATAAAAGACATTCCGCAGGGGTGTATGGTTTTTGTTGATGGGTTATTTGGTTACGGAATTAAGCAGAATGGAAGCGCAGTGGAGCTGCTGCTTACAGATAACGGAGGGGAAACTTGGACACCACGGCATCAATTGGATGGGGTTACGTGGGTATCGGGGTTGTCCTTTTTGGATAAAGATACAGGCTGGCTGCTGGCGAAGAAGGATGGCGAGGATCACAACGAGCTGCTGTTAACAGTAGATGGCGGGGAGACTTGGGAAGTGATTTCAACGCAGCTGCACAACCTTGGAGATTTGAAGGAACAGCTATTTTTTCGTTTTTTTGATCGGCAAAACGGTATGATTGCTTGGGAAGCTCCAACCGGGATGCAAATTTTAAGAACTCAAGACGGCGGTCTTGCTTGGAATATATCCGATAATGGGCTGCTCCCCGAGGGCGGCCGCGGCGTTTTCACATTTGTCTCTCCTTCGAAAGGGTGGTATGCCGTATCCGATCCAAAGAAGAAGCTGCTCCAGCTGTATCAAACAAGCGACGGAGACAGATGGCAGCTCTCTGGCAGGCTAAAAAGTGAGTTGAATCCAATTGCTATTGCGTTTCCTAGTGTTGACGATGGCTGGATCCTGATGCAAAATTCTGTCTCGCAAACGTGGTCACTCGTTCGAACGTCGGATGAGGGTCTGACTTGGACCGAGCACGCCTTTCCCTCTACGTTTGCGCCGATGAAGCATCGCTTAACCTTGACTGCTGTGCAAGAAGACCATAGTTGGATTCTAGGATCCAATGGACTATGGAGATCGTTGAACGGCGGATTGAATTGGAACCGATTGGTGCTTTAACAAACGATAAAGGTTGTAGCCAGTTCACCACGACTCGGATATAATAGGCACTAACCACGAAGGACTCGAAAGGGGGCGCTGATATGCGTCCAAGAATTGCAGTTGTCGGCAGCTGTAATATGGATTTGGTCGTAAGTGCACATCGGATGCCCAGGCAGGGTGAGACTGTCATGGGACAACATATACGATATGTTCCCGGTGGAAAAGGGGCTAATCAGGCTGTTGGTTGCGCACGGTTAGGTGCTGATGTTAGTATGATCGGTGCTGTAGGTTGCGACGTATTTGGGCAGGGAATTATGCATGCATTGAGAGATGAGCAAATTGATTTGAGCGGAATGCTTCAAGTAGAAGCGGAACCTACGGGAACTGCTACGATTATTCATGCCTTGCAAGATAACAGCATCATTGTTGTTCCAGGAGCTAACAGCTGTTGTTCACCGGAACAGGTTCGCTCCTTCCGATCTAGGATCGAACAAGCCAACGTTTTGCTGGTACAGCTTGAGGTTCCACTGGAAACGGTTGAAGCAGCGATCTCTATCGCTCACGAGAAGAAAATTCCGACGGTGTTGAATCCTGCGCCTGCTGCTACATTGCCGGATACGATTCTTCAAAAAGTTACGATATTAACGCCAAATGAAACCGAATTTGAACATTTGACTGGAGTATCCGTCGAGCAGGCATCCGATGAAACATTAGCTGGCGTTATTCGTGAATGGGAGTTACAATACAACCATCGGATATGCCTGACACGAGGGAAATTCGGCTGCACTTATAGGAAGGAAAATGTGCTTGTACATGTACCGGCACCTCATGTGGAGGTCGTAGATACAACCGGAGCAGGGGATGCATATAACGCGGCACTGGCTTATGCCATTAGCTTAAAGTGGCCCATACATAGGGCAGTTTCATTTGCTGTAGCAGCCGGAAGCTGCTCTGTAACCCGTTTCGGGGCACAGAAAGGCATGCCAAACTTGGCAGTAGCTATGGAAATGAATTCGAGCATGAATTCGCATAACGTTTAAAACGAATCAAGGCGGGGGAAACGGAATGACAGAAACGATGAAATACTTACTTGCATTGATCATTGGGGTTATTGTACTTGCAGTTTTAACGATTATGAACTTCCGCAAGATCAGCAAGACGAAAGCGGATTTAACACCACTTAAGAAAAGAACGCTGCTTTGGTCGGAGATCTCGTTGGTGCTCTTTTTGATTCAACTCTTTTTTCGTAGAGATGACATCGGTTTTCTCGTTTTCTTCGGGATCTTGACCCTATTTACAGGCGTACATTACTTTGGCGTTCGGTATTACGCGAAGAAACAGCTTCAGTAGAATAAACAAAACAAGAAAAAGGAAGATTCAGCGCGTTTAGCGGGAAATCTTCCTTTTTTTCATTTATTTTTAATTGTTATCCCAGCTTTTCGGTGCGGTTTTAGGCTTGGAATTGGAAAACTGAAACCATCTCTTTTTTTCTTTTGTTCCATCAAGGTTCTTAGCTGAAGCATAATCAGCTTCGCTCTATCCTCATCGAGGTACTTATTGCGGAGCTGTTCAAAAGCATTCGGTTCCTGCATATGTGTTTCGCTTCCTTTTCTGACTGAATGTTTCTATGCAAACGTGCGTTCTTGTTCTATCATAACATACAGCCACTCCCGAGAAAAGAACAAAATGCGACAAATTCCGCATAAACAAAGAGACGCCCACATCTCGTAAGCGTCACTCATAAATCACTATAGTTCTCTGTGATGATAATAGTGGCCTCCGTGCCATACTTGACCCGGCGCGCCATGCCATCCCCAGCCGCCATGCCAAGCACCGCCGTGCCAGCCATGAGGATAATAAGGGTAAAGCGGATAAGGAACTACCGGATAGGGAGTCGGGATAGGTACAGGCACCGTTTCAGGAACCGGTACTGGATAAATCGGGTAAGTACTCGTGTAATTCACATAAGCCATAGCCACGTTCCTCCTTGAAGAATGGATGCTATAGCCTATGACGAAGGGAAAGAAATGGATGCTTGCCTAACTGGAATTGGGCGCATGTACAGTTAAGCGGATTTACATACTTTACGATATTTGAGATAGCTTCCGATTCGCCATACGCAAATATAGAGATAAGCCAGAACCATGGTCAGAACCGTAAACTCCGTATAGTCAAGACCTTTAAAATACTGAGACAAAGCCAGCCGAATGACAATAACGGCAATGATGACATATTTAAAGTTTTTATTTTTCTTTGCATAAACGAACCCGTCTTCACGTTTCTCATAGCCGGTATGATAGAGCATAATACTACCAAACGCCACGCCTAACACACCTGCGCAAAGCAATTCCCAAATCGCGGGGAGATGAAACGGATGATTCGGAATGTGAGCTAGTGAATTCAGCGAGAAACCAAAAACGAGCAGCAAGGCAAAGACGGGAAGGACGATGCCGATTCCTTTTCTTCGTATAGGTTTATTACCGCCTTTCACCTTTAACCAAATGATGAGCCCGATAATTACGGCTACAATTCCATAGATAATCCATACTTCCATATTCATTTTTTTACTGCCTCCTGTACATAGTTCGATCTTAGAATAAGTTGATTTGCAATCTTCTAATTGTATCCTACAAGATTTTTCACAGAAAGTATTCAGGCACAAGATTGAAGCTGTCTCAGTCTTTAGACGGAGTAACGGAACATAATTCAGCGCTCAACGTTGCCAATATGGTATACATCAACTCCTTTTATTGGACTGTTACGTTCAGATAACCTCATCGTTTCATTATTATTTGGAGCAGGCATGTTGTATTCAGAAAAAAGAAGAGGTTCCCCTCTTCACGGTCACGTTCATATATGTGGGTATTTCATCAACTCCGAGTTAATTGTCTCCGGTCTTCCACCTGCGGGGGTTCCTCCATCCAACCGTTTGTAATCATAATTTCTCCTCCTTCCTTAATGAAAGGCAATATTTTCTGAGCTAGCTTCGCCAACTCTAGAGGCAAATCAGATCGTAAATTAAACGCTCCTCCTAATGAACTGCTGCCTAAACCAAACGAACCGAGTAAATTCGTAATGTACATCATTAGCTTATCAGAAAATGGTGCGATGGTGGAATTGGTCGCTTTGCCAGCTGGAGTCGCAGGGGGCTCAATGAAATCCTGTCGCATAAACTCACCAAGTGACGTCTCCACGTCCTTCGAAAGTTTCATCCCTTTAATAAAATATTCCTTAACTTCTTGGTTGTGCGCGACTTGTGCAAAGCCTATCATTAGCTGCATACCAATTAGATTCGTTTCAATGGAATTATGAATTAGGGATATTTCTATTGCATTTAACGAACGTTTTTCTTTAAATAAATTAAATCCAGACAGATAGTGCTTATCCGTGATAAAGCTGATCTCTTTAGGCACGGACATGAATGGGGGACGGACTAATACGCCTTTATCCAGCAGATAGTTGGAACAACGATCAAATATATCTTGAGCTTCGGCGGTCAGCTGTTTGAATAACTGCCTGATATCTTGTCGATAAGACATGCTGAAGTACATGGAGAAGAGACTTGCTTCAATTTTACAAATGACGTTCAGAAACATAGGCTCGTAATAAAAATCGAAGAGCTTCGGGACTCTTTTGTTCACATCGTTCGCTGTAAAACCTAATGGAGAAGCGGCTCCTTCATTTTGAAAAATGCTGTGAATCGTTTTAACAACTTGATCGGATGCTGAGTAAGCATCTTGCAATATGTTATGTACGCTTTGATCTTCCGCATGCTCCAGGAAGTATTCCAAAAATCGAAGCAGCATCGTTTTTTCCTGATAAGTCATCCATAAGTTTCCGATTTCCGAGGACGTCAATGGTATTGAGTTTAAATTCATAATTTCGCTCCTTTTTTTCAAATAGTTTTCGTCATGGCCGTGTATTTCATACTTGATTGAGAAGTAAATCGGCTGAGATGGTAAATATACTGACATGAGGTATACCGTTGTCGGATTCGGTTTCTTTTGAAAATAAATGAATCGTTGATGTATATCCTGCGCAAACCCGGACATACTAAGATTCGACGGTGATTCAAGAGAGAGTGTCGTGTCGGAGACAACACACGTCAAGGTAACATTGTCTTGAATCATTATAGAAGCGAGGGGATGTGCCGCAGAGCTCGTTAGCGTAGTATTACGTACTATCTGACAGGGATGAGGTAAAACCGAGCAGCGTAATATTCATAGCAAGTACCATTCATGCAATCACCGTCGAGAGGACTCCGTAAGGGGTCCTTTTTCTTTTCGTTCACAATGCGGATATAAAAGGACCTAAAGGATATATTATGAAATAATATTGATTCGTAGGAGAGCCGCTTTCATGCCACATCAAAAGTTTCAATCCGCTGACCTAAGACCGCGTTATGCTAAAGGGAAAATATCTGTATTCGGTATTAATTCTGTGTATCCTCGAATTCCATGGATGGCAGCTTGGTGGGCTGCCGCTTTTCCGGGATTCGGGCACATGTTTATAGGAAAATACCTTCAAGGCTTTGTTCTTATCATTTGGGAGCTTGTAGTAAACGGTCAAGCCCATTTAAACATGGGCATTGCTCTATCCTTTCTTGGCAGGTTTGATGAAGCTAAAGCTCAAATCGACCAGAATTGGGCACTGCTTTATGTGGCTGTTTACGCATACAGTATATGGGATAGTTATCGCAGCGCGGTTGAAATCAACAAGAGTCACGTATTGTCAGAAATTGAAGATGCACCAATCGCACCTTCTGATGTGACTTTCTTTGAGGTAATTATCCTAGATAAGAAGAATCCTTGGGTTGGGATGCTCTGGTCCACTTTATCGCCTGGTTTGGGGCAATTATATGGCGGCAGTACGATTGTAGGGACATTCATCTTAGCTTGGTGGATATTTGTTTGCTATAAGGCCGTTGCGGTTCGAACTTGGCTCTATTCGTTCCTGGGGGATTTCAATAGTGCAGCTGCAATAGTGGATTGGCAGTGGTTTCTCTTTTTGCCTTCCATGTATGCATTTGCCATTTACCAAGCCTATACATCCGTTAATGAAAATAATACGTTATTCGATATTGAGCAAATAAGGCATCTAAGAGTGAGGGCGGCGAATTTGGCACATCTACACACACCTGAAGACCATACTGTACAAATAATAGCTACATTTGACCATTCCCCCTTTGTGGAGATGGCAATCCACGAAATCGAAAAATTAGGGGTGCCGGCACAGCACATCGTTGCATTGCCTCTGGAAAATCTTGACTCTCAAACCCATGTTCTTGATACGATTCATAGTGTTGACGGAAGAAGTGTTTTGGATGGGGCGATGATGAGCGGAACTATTTTGGCGGTTCTGGGAGCAATTTACGGATTTGTTTTGCATTGGGGACCTGTTATATGGGGATTGTTGGGCTTAGTTGGCGGATTCTTAATAGGATTAGCCATTGAAATAATCCTCAGTAAAAGGAAGCTTACCATTGCTTCGAGCCGTAAAAGTGAAGTGCTTTTAGAGATAACATGTCAAGCTTCCATGCAAACGAGGCTTATAAAAATTCTAAAATCCCGAAAGGCAATGGGGTTCGTAACGATGCCTAAACGCTGAGCTCTCTTATAAAATAATAAACGGCGACTGCTTGCGCAGCCGCCTCATGGGAGAGGAGAAACCGGACGAAGAGCTTATGGGGAAACGTAAGTCTTCTCCGCGGTTGTCTACGACATTCTCTGATGTCGATAATTCAAGGATAGCCTTCATATGGATATTTTATACATGGCACGGCAGGAAAATTTTTTGTTTCCATTTGGCGCATGTGGTACGATAGCAAAAGAACTTCAGCCAGAAGGGAATCAGGAAGAATGAGAGTCATTTCAGGAAACGCGAAAGGAAGAACACTTAAAGCCGTGCCAGGGATGAGTACGAGACCGACAACGGATAAAGTGAAGGAAGCCATATTCAGTATGATTGGTCCGTATTTCGACGGAGGTCAAGTGCTTGATCTATTTGCAGGCACCGGCGGACTAGGAATCGAAGCATTAAGCCGCGGCATAAGCAAAGCGGTTTTTATTGATGTGGAAAAGAAGAGTGTTGACACCGTGCATGCGAATCTGCAATCAACCGGGTACAAGGACCAAGCCGAAGTATACCGCAATGATGCGGCAAGAGCCTTAAAGGTGCTAGCTAAACGGGAGCAAAAATTTGATCTGGTATTTCTTGATCCTCCTTATAAAATGAAAGTCATAGCAGAGTTGATAACGACTATGGAGGAGCTTGGCCTTCTTTCAAGCGATGTTTTCATAGTGGCCGAGCATGATGCAGGTGATATACTGCCTGAAGCCATCGGCGAGTTGGAGCAGCAGCGAAGGTCTGAATACGGCGAGACGGCCGTAACGATTTATACAAGGATTTCTTAATCCATTGAAGGAGATGAGAAGCATGAAAAGACAAGAACATGGCATCACGGTTGCCGTATATCCCGGCAGCTTTGACCCAGTAACGCATGGTCACCTTGATATTATACATAGAGCGGCTAAGGTGTTTGACAAGCTGATTGTGGCTGTTCTGAACAATACGTCTAAGAACCCTTTGTTTTCGCTGGAAGAAAGAATGGAGCTGATCCGGAAGGTCACCGCCGATTTGCCCAATGTTGAGGTGGACGGATTTCGTGATTTGCTTGTGAACTATACGAAAAAACGTAATGTAAATTTGATTGTTCGCGGGCTCCGTGCGGTATCTGATTTTGAATATGAACTGCAAATGGCTTCGACCAATCATAAATTAAATGAAGATATTGAGACATTCTTCATGACGTCGAAGCCTAAGTTTTCCTATTTAAGCTCCAGCATTGTCAAAGAAATCGCTCGCTTTCACGGACCCGTTGAAGATTTGGTTCCTGTTGAAGTCGAAGAGGCGTTACGTGCCAAATTCCCTGCAGCCAAGTAGTCATAAATTCCGCTGACTGTCAGCGGAATTTTTTGCCGACTAGCAGATTGGTAATTAGAGACAGCAGGATCATAACTCCCATTAGAAGCAGTAGCTGGATGCTGACGCTGCTCCACATCGTCCAGAGATGTCCGCCCTCAAGCGGGGTGTGAGCTGCTGTTTGTGTCACCGGATTCAGATCCAACCGTAAGAAGCTGGGCTCTGCCGAGGCAAACACCGACTCAAGGGGCTTCCACAGGAGAAATGTCGTCATGAAAGCAATTGCGGCATGGAGTGTCCTGGCAATCAGGAATGGGGAGTAACGAACGTCGGTTTTAAAATGGAACCCTGCTGCCTGTGCATGTGCGGACAATCCGCCCCAACCAAGGAAAGCGCTGATAAAAGCTATTTTTAGAACGAGAGGAATGTCTTGCGTCTGGCTAAGAGAGTAGGAGCCTAGATAAATTTCAAACAATGCTTTGGTCCATTGCGGAGCCATGTCCGTATGCAAATGGAAGAAGCTCATCGCAGCACCAGCAAACAAACGGATAATATCAATGGCATGTGTGATGGTTACAACATGGATGATGACAGAGAATATCATCATGTATCCGCCAATGAGCATTAACGTTTGTACAGACGAGGTGACGGAATCGCCAAGCAGCTTGCCGAAAGAACGGCCGTCTTCCAAATAAGCTTCTCTCATAGCTTGTGAAGATCTTTGCCAGATAGAGCCGTTGGCGGTTTGGTGATGATCATGATTGTGGCTATGCTCGGAGGGTGCGAGCTGTTCGCCGGCGCTTCTTGATTTTCGAATACGTAGTAAGAGGCCGACTGCCAAGGCAGATACGTAATGAATGACAGCGAGCGTTGCTCCAAGGCTTGCACTGTGTAGAAAACCGACCCCTACCACGGTCAAAAGAAATAGCGGACTGCACAGGTGTGACAAGGCATTCAAGCGCTCAGCTTCGAATTGAGTAATGAGGCTCTTTTCCCGCAGATTTGCGGTAATTTTGGCTCCGGCGGGAAATCCTACAATCAAGCCCGAGGCCAAAGCCCATCCACTTACGCCGGGTAATCGAAAGATAAAACGCATAAGCGGTGTAAGCAGCATCCCGACACCTTGAATGACGCCTAATCCGGTCAAGAGCTCGGTCAAAATGAAAAAAGGCATCAGTGCGGGAAAAACAAGCTTCCACCAAACCGTCAAGCCTTCTAGGGATGCTCGAAAGGCTTCATCTGGAAATAAAATAATGGATATCACAACGATGGCGGCTATCGCGCCTAGCAGCACCGTTGTTAGCTTACTGCTAGTGCGATTATTTGTACGGTGCATGAAGTCACCTCATCCTATAATATGCTTCATTTGTACGCGCCTGCAGACGGGTTTAGACCAAGCTGCCGCTTCTGCTGCGGGTAAAGATAGCGGCCATCTTAGCAGCAAGGGGGAAAACAATATGGACGATCAAGAAGACAACAGTGTTCGCACATGGTCCAACGATTCATACCGGCATCCGAGAACCTCATCAACTCGTAGATATTTGGTTTCTGTTCTCGTGGGAGTTGTCATTATTTATTTACTCTTCTTTGTTCGGCTGCCATTCTTTATTTTCATGCCAGGCACGGCAGAAGAGATCAGACCGATGGTTTCAATCCCTGCGGGATCAAATACCGAGAAAGGCACTTTGATGCTGACGACGGTCCGAGTTGCTGATGCTAATGTGATGAGCTATCTGATTGCAGCCCTGCATCCTTACGAAGAGATCCAGCCTCAGTCCACAATCTTTCAAAACGGCGAATCCGAACAAGAGTATTCACAGCGTCAGGAATTTGTTATGCTGACCTCACAGGCTAGTGCCATTCAGGCAGCCTATACCAAAGCAAAAATCCCATATCACATCAATCACGAAGGTGTTATGGTGCTGCAGACGCTCCCTGGATTGTCAGGAGAGAAAGCATTAAAGACAGGCGATGTTTTGCTCAAAGCGGCAGATAAAGACATCAAGGAAGCTCAAGATTTGCTGGATGCCATCAAAGGCAAACAAGCAGGCGAATCCATCGATATTACGTTTAAAAGAAATCAAATTGAGCAGACGGAGACGTTGATGCTCGGCCTGCTGCCAAAGCAGGAGGGCTCCACACAGGAGCAGAGGGCTGGGATAGGTGTAGTTCCAGCGGATATGCAGGCTGTAAAGGCTGATAACGAGCAGCAGCAGGTGACCATCAAAGCCGGCGAGATTGGAGGACCGTCGGCAGGTCTGATGTTCTCGCTAGAGATTTACAATCAATTAGTGCCGGAGGATATCACGAAGGGGCATCGCATTGCAGGCACAGGCACAATTGAAACAGTTGATGGTGTAGTCGGTCCAATTGGTGGCATTGAGCACAAGATTATTGCCGCAGATAAGGAAGGCGCTGAATACTTTTTTGCACCTAAAGATGTGACTCTTTCGAATGGCTCCAAAATTGAAAATTACTCAGATGCAGTCAAGCGGGCAAAGCAAATCAAATCCAAGATGAAAATTGTCGAAATCGGAACGATGGACGACGCGCTTAGGTTCTTGGAAGGACTTCCTGCCAAATAACGACTCTGTTATGAATATTTTGTGCGCTGATTGGTTGACAAAAGGCGAACCTACTGGATATAATAATCTTTGTTTGTTTGGGGTGATAATCATGCTGATTCACTTGAAAGATCTTGCTCTAAAAGGACAACCGGTTCACTTGACGGAAGACATGAATGTTCCTGCCGTTTTTCAAGGTAGACAAGACATCCTTCGTTATAGTCCCGTACATGTCGATCTTCATGCGGTGCATGAAGGTGGAGCGGCTAAAGTTAGCGGAAAGTTAACGTTGGATTTGGAGTTAAGCTGTTCACGATGCTTATCGCACGTCAAGCAAACAATCGAGCTTCCCTTCAAGGAAGTTTTCACGCAGAAGCTGGATGAAGATGCCGAGGAAGACGAGGATGTTCATCTGGTTACTGAAGATAAAATCGATTTGGAGCCTTACGTGGCAGAAAATGTAGTGGTGGGTTTACCATACATACCACTTTGTGATGAAGCTTGTAAAGGTCTCTGTCCGGTGTGCGGAGGAAACCGCAATCAGCATGATTGCGGCTGCAAGGTAGAGAAGATTGACCCTCGACTTGCAGGACTCGCGGACTTTTTTAACAAAAATGAATGAAATTTGCTTAAGGAGGTGGGAATATGGCAGTACCTCAAAGAAGAACGTCCAAAACTCGTCGCGACAAGCGCCGTACTCACTTTAAACTGGAAGTTCCAGGTATGGTAAAATGCGACCAATGTGGAGAGCTCAAGCTGGCGCACCGCGTTTGCAAAACTTGTGGTTCTTACAAAGGAAGAGAGATCGTAAAAGCATAGTAAGTCGATATAGTACTTCATCCTAGTGTGAGGTGCTATTTTTTTTGCTTTCTTTTTCCTTGTAAATTTAATATACTACAATTTAGTATCTGGTAATAAGAGCATCTCACAAGATAAAAGGCGGTGGACGCCATCGAACGCCTTCCAAAACGGCAAAGGCAGCAGCTGCTGCTGCAGGAGATTGAAGCCAATCCCTTCATGACCGATGAAGAGCTGATGAGAAGGTTTCAAGTCAGCATTCAAACGGTTCGACTGGATCGATTGGAGCTGGGGATTCCCGAGCTTCGGGAGCGAATGAAACATATGGCCGTCAAAACTTACGATCAAGTTCGTTCTTTGGATTTGGAGGAAGTTATTGGCGAAGTAATTGATATCCAACTTGACCAGAGCGGTATTTCTATATTTGAAATCAAGGATGAACATATTTTTTCGAGGACAAAAATCGCTAGGGGACATCACATTTTTTCCCAAGCCAACTCCTTGGCCGTTGCAGTCATTAATGATCCGATTGCATTGACAGCATCAGCGGACATCAGGTTCATTCGACCGGTCAAACTTGGAGAAAAATGTATTTCTAAGGCGTACGTCCGCTCCATCTCCAAAGGGAAAGCTAGAGTCGAGGTGTTTACTTATGTGGGGGACGAAGCGGTGTTTCGAGGGAATTTTGTCATCTTTCATTCTAAGAAAGAACAGCACTAAGCAAGAATGAACACCGTCGAGCGAAGCAAATGCTGTAGGAGAATCACTCCTGCGGAAGCGAAAATCCGATAAGCAGCTTAAGAGGGAGGACAGTTTGCATGCGGATAGCGATTGACGCCATGGGCGGGGATCATGCTCCCAAGGACATAGTTGAAGGCGCACTTGCCGCGGCAAGAGAGTGGAACGAAATTGAGGTTGTTCTAGTCGGCAATGCCGCTGAAATAGAGAAATATATGACGGATAAACCGGCGAATCTAACGGTTCGTCATACGGAGGAAATCATTGAAGCGGACGATGAGCCGGTTAAGGCTGTACGTCGCAAGAAGGACTCTTCCATGGTCGTCGCGGGCCGTATGGTGCGTGAGAAGGAAGCCGATGCGATGATTTCGGCGGGGAATACAGGAGCATTAATGACAACAGGCCTGCTCGTGATCGGCAGAATACCGGGGATCGAGCGACCTGCGCTTGCTCCAATGATTCCCACTGTGAACGGGAATGGACTTCTGGCACTCGACTTAGGGGCTAACATGGATGCAACTGCGGAACAGCTGTCTCAGTATGCGGTTATGGGGAGTGTCTATCGTAACAAAGTTCATGGTATTGACCGGCCGCGCGTTGGACTGCTGAATGTCGGTACGGAAGCCATGAAAGGGAATGAATTGACAAAAGCGGCATATCCATTAATGGAACAGGCTCCTATTCATTTTATCGGAAATGTGGAATCACGAGATGCGCTGCGTGCAGATTGTGATGTACTGGTATGTGACGGCTTCGCAGGGAATATTATGCTTAAATCGTTGGAAGGAGCTGCTTCCGTATTTTTCTCAGTATTGAAGACGGAGTTCACTAGAACCTGGTACTCCAAGCTAGCAGCAGCGATTCTAAAGCCTGGCATACTTAAATTTAGAAAAAAATTCGATTATACGGAGCACGGAGCAGCACCGCTCTTGGGTGTACAAGGATTGGTTCTGAAGTGCCACGGCTCTTCAGATGCCAACGCGATTAAAAATGCAGTAAGACAGGCTAAAATTGCTTTGCAAAACAATCTGGTCAGCGCAATCTCAACGGAAATTCAGTCTCGGGAAGTGAGAGAAACGATATGAAACTAATACCGGTTGGCGTTTTGGGATCAGGCAAATATGTGCCTGAACGCGTACTAACGAATCAAGAGCTGGAAACCATGGTGGAAACGAATGATGAGTGGATCGTTACCAGAACGGGGATCCGTGAGCGCAGAATTGCCCATGAGGGACAAGCGACTTCAGACCTAGCTTATGAGTCCGCAATCATTGCGCTGGAGAAGGCGGGTATATCCGCAGAACAGCTGGATCTGATCATCGTGGCCACGATCACACCGGATATGGCTTTCCCTTCAACAGCTTGCTTGCTGCAGGACAAGCTAGGAGCTAAGAAAGCGGCGGCATATGACTTATCGGCAGCTTGTTCTGGGTTTATATATGGTCTCGCTAATGCATCGAATTTCATTGCAACTGGTATGTATAAATATGCGCTCGTGATCGGTGCTGACACGCTGTCCAGAATTACGGATTACACAGATCGTAACACTTGCATCTTGTTTGGAGATGGAGCAGGTGCCGTCGTGATTGGCGAGGTGCCGGAAGGCAGAGGCTTTAAATCATTTGAGCTTGGAGCGGATGGTTCCGGGGGCGAACTGCTGAAGATTGAGGGGGGCGGTTCCAGACGTCCTGCTACACAGCAATCCATTGATGAGCGTCGTCATTTCATCTACATGGCCGGCTCCGAGGTCTTTAAATTCGCAGTTAGAATTATGGGGAATGCAGCGGAGGAAGCTCTTCGCAAAGCAGGCTGGAACAAAGGCGAGATTGATGTTCTCGTCCCGCATCAAGCCAATATGCGAATCATTCAAGCTTCTCTGAATCGTTTGGAGCTTAGCGATGATAAATGTATGATTAACTTGGACAAGTATGGCAACATGTCGGCGGCATCGATCCCGGTGGCTCTCGCTGAGGCTGTGGAGCAAGGCAGAGTCAAGGAAGGTGACCGGTTGGTGTTGGTCGGCTTCGGAGGCGGTCTCACTTGGGGCGCTTCTGCGATGGTTTGGTAGGAATACTAACGGCAGTTTAAAGAACGTTAACGATAATGATAGCATTCGATCCATTCAATAACGATGAACGAGAGCGAGGAATCTTTACCCATGGGGAAAATAGCATTTGTTTTTCCAGGACAAGGCTCCCAGTCCGTAGGAATGGGACAAGACTTATATCAGCAGCATCCTGCGGCAAAAGCTTACTTTGACCGCGCGGATGAAGCGCTCGGCTTCAAGCTTTCAGATCTGATCTTTCAAGGTCCGGAGCAGGAGCTGAAAATCACTTACCACACGCAGCCTGCGCTGCTGACAACAAGCATTGCTTGTCTGGAAGCGTTCAAGGCTGCGGGCATTACGCCCGACTATGTCGCCGGACATAGTCTGGGCGAATACAGCGCGCTCGTCGCAGCGGGCGTGCTTGAGTTCGAGGACGCGGTCCGCACCGTGCGGGCCCGCGGCGAGTTCATGGAACAGGCCGTCCCTGGCGGCCTGGGCGCAATGGCGGCCGTGCTCGGAGCCGAGCGCGAAGCGCTGGCGGAGCTTTGCTCGGCCATCACGGCAGGCGGCTCCGTCGTGGAGCTCGCCAATGTGAACTGCCCGGGACAGATTGTCGTCTCAGGCAGTAAGGAAGGCGTTGCCGCGGTCGCAGAGCGCGGCAAGGAGATCGGCGCGAAGCGCGTCATTCCGCTCGAAGTGAGCGGGCCTTTCCATTCTTCGCTGATGAAGCCCGCATCCGAGCGCTTGGCAGATGTGCTCGCTGGACTAAACATGAGTGAAGCTTCGATGCCTGTCGTAGCCAATGTGACCGCTCAGCCGGTAACGCAGCCTGACGACATTCGCCGCCTGCTTGTGGAGCAAGTATATTCCCCGGTATTATGGGAAGATACGATTACCTACTTGATCGCGCAAGGCGTGGATACATTCATTGAGCTTGGCTCGGGGACCGTGCTTGCAGGTCTGATCAAAAAAGTGGACCGCAGCGTGAAAGCCGTATCGCTGGGCAGCCTGGATGCGTTGGAGAAATTCTTGCAGGAAGCTCATGCGTAAACAACTTCTTTCTATATAATAAGGAGGTCAGCGATATTCATGCTGTCAGGTAAAGTAGCACTGGTAACAGGCGCGTCCAGAGGCATCGGACGTGCGATTGCTTTGCATTTGGCCGAATCGGGAGCCGATGTGGCCGTGAATTATGCGGGGAGCGAGCGAGCTGCGCAAGAAGTCGTGGAGCAGATCGAGGCGATGGGCCGTAAAGCCGTTAAGCTTCGCGCAGATGTGAGCAGCAGTCAGGAAGCTGAAGAGCTAGTCAAGCTGACGCTGGAAGCTTTCGGTAAAATTGATATTCTGGTGAATAATGCCGGAATTACGAGAGACAATTTAATCATGCGAATGAAGGAAGACGAATTTGATCAAGTGATTGCTACGAATCTAAAGGGTGTGTTTAACTGCGTGAAGGCAGTTACTCGTCCGATGATGAAGCAGCGTTCCGGTCGAATCATTAACATATCTTCCGTAGTTGGCGTGATCGGTAATCCCGGTCAAGCTAACTATGTGGCGGCTAAAGCAGGAGTGATCGGCCTAACCAAAGCGACGGCGAAAGAATTATCTTCACGTGGAATTACTGTGAATGCAGTGGCTCCGGGCTTTATTGAAACCGATATGACGGACAAGCTGTCCGAAGAGCTGCGCGGGCAAATGCTGGGGCAGATTCCGCTCCAGAGGCTCGGTCAGCCTGAAGAAATCGCCAAAGTCGTCCGATTCCTTGCTTCTGACGATTCTTCGTACATGACAGGCCAGACACTTCATGTGGACGGCGGCATGTACATGTAAGTCAAACCTGGAAAAAGGGCTTCACGGGAACTAAAAATTGTCTATTGGCAATCTGTACAAGTTTCTCGTATAATACCAAGGAGGAGGTGAACCGGATGTCCGACGTATTGGATCGTGTGAAACGAATTGTGGTCGATCGTCTAGGGGTAGATGAAGCTGAAGTCACCCTCGAAGCATCTTTCAAAGAAGATTTAGGTGCTGATTCTCTCGATGTAGTAGAATTGGTAATGGAATTAGAAGATGAATTCGATTTGGAAATTTCCGACGAAGATGCTGAGAAGATTACTACTGTAGGAGAAGTTGTGAATTACATAAAATCTCATACGTAAAAGTCTTACAAGTCCCGTTCTCTCATCAAGACGGGACTTCTCTCCATTCCTGAAAGTTACATAAAATATCCAATATACATGTTTCCTCTTGCCAGGCAGCTCATGTTGAGAAACTTGAGAAGAGGTTTATCTCATATAGAGGTGGTACAGATGAATAGAGTAGTTATTACTGGTATGGGCGTTGTCACAGCCCTTGGACAAGATCTGGATACATTCTGGAAGAACCTGACTAGCGGTAAATCTGGAGTCGGTATGATCGAGAATTTCGATGTTAGCGAATATCCGACACGGATCGCAGCAGAAATAAAAGATTTTGATATCGAGCAGTACGTTGATCGTAAAGAAGCTCGACGCATGGATAGATTCGTACAGTTCGCCGTTGCAGGCTCACTTAACGCTTTGAAAGACGCGAATCTGAATGTCAAGGAAGATACAGATCCTGAACGTGTTGGCGTATCCGTCGGTTCAGGTATCGGCGGCTTGAATACATGGGAAGAGCAGCACCGGACTTTGCTTGAAAAGGGGCCAAAACGAGTTAGTCCGTTCTTCATCCCCATGATGATTGCGAACATGGCTTCCGGACAGATTTCCATGATCACAGGCGCCAAAGGACCTAATAGCACAGCAGTTACAGCTTGTGCTACAGGAACGCATTCCATCGGTGATTCTTTCAAGATGATTCAACGCGGCGATGCGGATGTAATGATCTGCGGAGGCGCCGAAGCAACGATCACGCCAATCGGTGTTGCGGGATTTTGTGCGCTTCGCGCCATGTCTACACGCAATGAAGAGCCTCATCTTGCTAGTCGCCCGTTCGATGTAGATCGTGACGGCTTTGTCATGGGAGAAGGAGCAGGTGTGCTTATTCTTGAGTCTTTGGAGCATGCACAAAAGCGCGGAGCGCGCATTTATGCAGAGGTTATCGGTTACGGCATGAGCGGAGACGCTTATCATATGACGGATCCGGATCCGGACGGAGCAGCTCGCTGCATGGCGAAAGCTATTAAGGACGCCGATATTGCGCCAACAGATATCGCTTACATCAACGCGCATGGAACATCAACACCGGTAGGCGACAGATCAGAAACAACGGCAATTAAGAAAACGCTTGGAGAGCATGCATATAAAGTCGCGGTTAGTTCAACCAAGTCGATGACAGGGCATTTGCTCGGAGCAGCGGGCGGAGTTGAAGCGGTTATTTGTGGGCTAACAATCTCCAACAATCTCATTGCTCCAACGATCAATCTGGTCAATCAGGATCCTGAATGTGATCTGGATTATGTGCCTAACGTAGCTAGAGAAGCGAAGGTTGACATTGCAATGTCCAACTCGTTTGGCTTCGGAGGCCACAATGCTACGATCGTTCTCAAGAGATTTGAAGCATAAATTGCCTTCCTGCGAAGAAAGATAAGGAAATATGAATCTCTCTGGGCGGTGACAAAGCAATGAACCGAGATGTTAAAGAACTGCAAAATCGAATCGGCATCACGTTTCGGAGATCGGAGCTGCTGAGGCAGGCTTTCACGCATTCTTCGTACGTTAATGAGCACCGGATCGCCGGACACAAGGACAATGAGCGCTTGGAGTTTCTAGGGGATGCCGTTCTGGAGTTAACCGTTTCGGAATTTTTATATGATACATATCCCGGAAGATCGGAAGGGGAATTGACGAAGCTTAGAGCCTCTATTGTCTGCGAGCCTTCGCTTGTCACCTTTGCCGAAAGTCTGGACTTTGGCGCCTTCGTTTATCTCGGTAAAGGCGAGGAACTCACCGGTGGACGTTCACGTCCGGCTCTATTAGCAGACGTATTTGAATCGTTCATCGGAGCTCTCTACTTGGATCAAGGGCTCGATAGCGTGAAAGCTTTTTTGAAGAAGCATGTCTTCCCCAAAATTTCCAGTGAAGGCAAGCTGCTTGTGATTGATTACAAGACTCAGCTTCAAGAGTACACGCAGCATCACAATCTAGGTATTCTGGAATACCGGATTGTTGATGAACGGGGACCGGCGCATGAGCGGGAATTCGTTGCCGAAGTGTATATGGACTCGGAATTGCTCGGTATCGGGGCAGGCCGCTCTAAGAAAGAAGCGGAGCAGCAAGCGGCATCTGGAGCGTTGTCGAAGCTGAATGTTCCTGTAGAGCGTTAAGAGAATAAGGATCTTGCAGGAAAGGCGGCCGCGGCCGCCTTTTATTTGTCGCTAAGAAGGTATAAGTTATATACTTTTCTTTGGCTTCGCATCAACCTTGACAACGAGGTTGCCCTATAAGGACGACGAAGTCGTTTATCCTTGCATGTACATGGAATTAATAGGCTCCAGTATGCACCTATGAAGCACCAGCATTAGCGTCAAAGCCATAGCCTAACGTTATGTTTTTTCATGTTGAGTGTTATCTGATGCTTTTTGCAGGAATTCTCTAAGAATTTAGCTTCTCGGTGAGCAGGGTTATGGTACAATAAGCATGAGGTGAGACCATGTTTTTGAAACGGATCGAGCTATCCGGATTTAAATCATTCGCTGATCGAACCGAGCTTGAGTTCGTGCGCGGAATTACGGCTGTCGTGGGTCCTAATGGCAGCGGGAAAAGCAATATCTCCGACGGCATTAGGTGGGTACTCGGGGAGCAAAGTGCAAAGTCGCTGCGCGGTGGCAAGATGGAGGATGTCATCTTTGCAGGCAGTGACACTAGACGAGCGGTGAATTATGGGGAAGTGTCGTTAACACTTGACAACAGCTCTCAATCGCTTCCGCTTGATTTTCATGAGGTAACGGTGACAAGAAGAGTGCACCGCAGCGGTGAAAG
Source organism: Paenibacillus hexagrammi (assembly GCF_021513275.1). Classification (NCBI taxonomy): domain Bacteria; kingdom Bacillati; phylum Bacillota; class Bacilli; order Caryophanales; family Paenibacillaceae; genus Paenibacillus; species Paenibacillus hexagrammi. Next base: position 2,174,518 of record NZ_CP090978.1, read on the forward strand.
CGAGTACTTAATTAATAAGCAGCCGTGCCGGTTGAAGGATATAACGGAACTGTTCATGGATACAGGGATTGGTAAAGAAGCGTATTCCATTATTGGACAAGGACGTATTGAGGAAATATTGAGTACAAAATCAGAAGATCGCCGCGGCATATTTGAGGAAGCTTCGGGGATCGTCAAGTATAAATCGCGTAAGCGTGAAGCGGAAAAGAAGTTAAACGATACCGAGCAAAATTTGCTGCGGATTCATGACTTGGTCATGGAGCTTGAGGATCAGGTGGAGCCGCTCCGCGAGCAAGCAGAGAAAGCGATTCGCTATAAGGAATTGCGGGAAATACTCAAAAGCAGCGAGATCTCGATGTATGTGCATCAGATTGACCAAATCTATTTGTCATGGAACGAAGCCAGCATGAAGCTGAAACAGCTTCAGCAGCAGCAGACAGAGCTCGCAACCATAGTCAACCAGCATGATGCACATTTGGAGAAGCATCGTTGGGAGACTCGTAGGCTGGAAGAAGAGCTCGAGAAGCTGCAGGAGAGCTTGCTGGTCATCAGTGAAGAATTTGAGAAATGTGAAGGACAAGGTGAAGTTTTAAAGGAACGAAGCCGGAACTTTGCTGCTAACCGTACGCAGCTTTTGACCACGATTGCCATGCAAGAGCAGCGTAAAGCTGATAAAGAAGCGGAATTGGCGAGTCAGCGGGAAAAGATTATTGCAATCGGAGCGCAGCTGTTCGAATTTCAAGCCAAATTGGCGGCCGAAGAAGAGCGTCTCCTTGGCGTTAACGGTGGGATCAGCTCAGCGCCAGAGGATCAACTCAAAGGCGAGCTCCTTGAGACGTTAAACAAGATGGCTCAGGCAAGGAATGAAATCCGTTATGCTGAGCAGCAAATGGAAAGCTTGAGTCGGAGGCTGGACAGGCTTGATGAAGAGAGAAACAAATGGGCGGACCAGCGTGACAAAATTATGCTGCGTAAGCAGGATCTGTCCGACAGGCTGACGGCTATTGTTAAGGAGATTGAAGAAGTTCGGGTACGATATGCAGAACTCACAACCCATTTGAAGAGCAAACAAAACCTGCTAGATGAAGCGCAGAGCACGGTACGTAAATGGGAGCAGAAGCTGGATGCGCTCACTTCCAGGCGCGATACGATGAAAGAGATGGCCAGTGATTACGACGGCTTTATGCAGGGCGTTAAAGAAGTGCTCAAAGCTAAAAACCGTAAAGATTTGCGAGGCATTCGGGGAGCGGTTGCGGAACTGGTTAAAGTGCCAGCTTACATTGAGATCGCGATCGAAACAGCACTTGGCGCAGCACTGCAAAATATCGTCGTCGAAACCGAAGCGGACGGACGGGAAGCCATTGCCTTTCTGAAGCGCCGTCAAATGGGACGAGCGACCTTCCTGCCAATGAACGTCATTCGCAGCCGTTCTATTCCAGAACACGAAGCCAATGCTTTAAAATCAGCTAAAGGGTTTGTCGGGGTCGCTGCGGATCTAGTTGAATACGATTCAACGTATCGCAATATTTTTTCAAGCCTGTTGGGGAATGTGATTATTGCCCAAACACTCGAAGAAGCCAACCATATTGCCGCTAAAGGCCAGTACCGTTATCGTGTCGTTACCCTCGAAGGAGACATCGTCAATCCAGGCGGTTCCATGACAGGAGGTAGCTTGCAGAAAAAGACGACCAGTTTGCTCGGTAGGCAGCGGCAGATTGAGGAGCTGGATGACGAAATCAAGTCGTCGCAAAGCCAATTGACAGGTCTTCGTGAGAAAACAAGCCTGATGAAGCGAGAAATAACCGAAGATATGATGAAAATCGAGCAGCTTCGTCATGAAGGAGAGCAGCAGCGCATTACGGAGCAGCAGATCCGAGCCGAGCTGAACCCATTGGAAGCGGAGACCCGCACAGTAGAGGAGCAGCTTTCCTTAGATACTCAGGATAGAAGCTCACTGCTGCAGGAGCAGTCTGATTTTGGCAAAAAGAAGCTGGAGGCGGAGCAGCTGTTATCTCAGCTTCAAGAAGAAGAAGCTTCGCTGCAGCAGGCCATTCGTGAGGCCGAAATTTCACGTAAAGCGAACGAATCGCAGAAGGAAGAGCTTCAATCGCAGCTCACAGATTTGAAGGTGAGGGTTGCATCAACGTCACAAGAGAAGCAATCGCTCCAAGACCAGCAGAGGCGTCTGCAGCAGGATTTGACCGAGGGTATCCAGGAGATGACGACGAATCGTCAGCTGTTGGAACAGCTGGAAGCAGATATCGCCGCTTTGGATCAGGAGACAGTTCTTCAGATCGAGCAGTTAAATGATTTGAAGCTTAAGAAGCAGCAGTGTGCGGAGCAAATTGACTTCAAACGCGCAGAACGAACCGAATGGATTCAAAAGCTCGAACAAGAAGAGAATGAAACCCGTGTTCAGCGTCAACAATTGAAACAGGTTGAAGATGATCTGCATCAGACGGAAGTAAGGGTAACGCGCTTGGATGTGGAGCTCGATAATTTGCTCAGAAAGCTTGCCGAGGAGTACGAGCTTAGCTACGAGCTGGCCAAGGAACGATATCCAGTGCCTGAAGATGTTCCCGGTACACAAAGCAGGGTACGTGAGCTGAAGCGTGAGATTGCTTCTCTGGGTGACGTGAATCTTGGGGCAATCGAAGAGTATGCGCGTGTATCGGAACGCTTTGAATTTTTGGATTCACAAAAGAATGACTTGATTGAGGCGAAAACAACCCTTTACCAGGTCATCCACGAGATGGATCAAGAAATGTCCAAGCGCTTTAAGACGACATTCGACGCGATTCGCTCGCATTTTGTAATCGTATTTGCTAAGCTGTTTGGTGGAGGTCGAGCCGATCTTATCTTATCGGAGCCGGACAATCTTCTAGATACCGGGATCGAAATTGTCGCACAGCCACCGGGAAAGAAGCTGCAGAACCTTCAGCTCCTATCCGGCGGAGAGCGGGCTTTGACTGCAATTGCATTGCTATTTTCCATTATTCGGGTCAAGCCTGTGCCGTTTTGTGTGCTCGATGAGGTGGAAGCCGCGCTTGATGAGGCCAACGTTTCCCGTTTCGCGGAGTATCTGCGTGAATTTTCGGAAATGACGCAGTTTATTGTTGTTACTCACCGAAAAGGAACAATGGAAGAAGCAGACGTGCTATATGGTGTAACGATGCAGGAGGGCGGCGTATCCAAGCTGGTGTCAGTCCGATTGGAAGACGAGGAAGCCGCATTTTCCGCGTAATGATGTATAGATAGAATGACAGGGAGTTTGGTGGAAGAATGAGTTTTTTTAAACGGTTAAAGGAAAGCATTTCAAGCAAAGCTGAATCGGTCACCAATAAGTTTAAAGAAGGCTTATCCAAAACAAGAGATGTATTCGTAGAACGTGTAGATGATCTGTTCAGCCGCAGAAAGAAAATCGATGAAGAATTTTATGAAGAGCTAGAAGAAATCTTGATTGGCGCCGATGTCGGCGTAAACACCGTGCTGAATTTGATCGATCAACTGCGCGCGGAGGTCAAAAAACGTAAAATTGAAGATCCCAGCGAACTTCAACCTATCCTATCTGAGAAGCTTATCGGGCTGTTAAAAGGTGATGAGGGCACAAGCTTAAACCTCAATCCGAACGGACTTTCCGTTATCCTGTTTGTCGGTGTGAATGGCGTTGGCAAGACTACGACAATCGGCAAGATGGCGCATATGTTCAAATCCCAAGGGAAAAAGGTATTGATGGCCGCAGGAGACACGTTCCGTGCCGGAGCGATCGAGCAGCTGGAGACTTGGGGAGAACGAGTCGGTGTTGATGTCATCAAGCAGCAATCAGGCGCGGATCCTGCTGCGGTTATGTTTGATGCGGTGCAAGCTGCCAAAACCCGAGGTGTTGACATTTTACTGTGCGATACAGCGGGACGTTTGCAGAATAAAGTTAATCTCATGGAAGAGTTGAACAAAATTTATCGGGTTATTCAGCGTGAAGTTCCCGATGCTCCTCATGAGGTCATCTTGGTGCTGGACGCTACGACAGGACAAAATGCATTGAGCCAGGCCAAGCTGTTTGGCGATAAGACTGGTCTAACAGGTCTTGTGCTTTCCAAATTGGACGGTACAGCCAAAGGCGGCATCGTTGTAGCAATCCGACAGGAACTGTCACTACCTGTGAAATTTGTGGGCTTAGGTGAGAAAATGGACGATTTGCAGCCGTTTGATTCGGAGCAATTTGTGCACGCCTTGTTCGGTAAATGGATTAACGAATCCAATGAAGAGGCAGAGCAATAAGTCGAAGACCCCCTTGAGCAATTGCGGGATATTAATGATCGACAGTACAGCTGCAGCATCAGCCAAGAATGTTAGGCGAATACATCCTTCGTAAGTCGTAAATGACTTGCGGAGGATTTTTTTAAAGCTATTTTTTCTGACAAGGTAAAATGCTTGACATTGATTCCGTAATTGAGTATGATAAGTTCTGTTGTTTCACTGTCAAGTGTAGAACCTTTACGGAGGTGGCTGAAGGTGCCTGTTGATCAAATGCTGGAGAAAACGAACAGAATTAATCTGCTGTTTGATTTTTATGAGCCCCTGCTGACAGAGAAGCAGCGAACGTTTCTCAAGCTTTATTTTCACGATGATTACTCGCTTGGCGAGATCGCAGAGAATTTCGAGATCAGCCGGCAGGCGGTCTATGAACATATTAAACGAGCGGAGCAGACGCTTGGCGATTACGAAGATAAGCTGAAGCTTCTGGACAAGCATGAACAGAGAATGAAGCTTCGCGGTGAATTGATGCAGGTGCTTGATACTTGCGATTGTGAGCCTGAGCTAAAGAGGAAAACCAGCTTGATATTTGATACAATGATTGGGATGGATTGAATAGAGGCAGGAGGTGAAGCGCATGGCATTTGAAGGATTGGCGAGCCGATTGCAGAACGTATTTGGCAAGCTGAGAAGCAAAGGTAAGCTATCGGAAGAAGATGTAGGCGAAGCGCTTCGCGAGGTTCGGTTGGCGCTGCTGGAAGCAGACGTTAACTTTAAAGTAGTAAAAGACTTCATCGCGAAAGTGAAGGAGCAGGCAATCGGTCAGGAAGTGATGAAATCCTTCACGCCAGGCATGGTTGTCATCGATATCGTAAATAAAGAGCTTACAGCTCTTATGGGCGGAACTCAGAGTAAGCTAGCTCGTTCCAACCGTCCGCCAACGGTAATCATGATGGCTGGTTTACAGGGTGCAGGTAAGACGACCTCTTCCGGTAAGCTGGCGAAGATGCTGCAGAAGCAAAATCATCGTCCGCTCCTTGTCGCGTGTGATATTTACCGGCCAGCTGCTATTAAACAGCTTCAAGTGCTCGGTGAGCAGTTGAAGGTTCCAGTTTTTGCAATGGGGGATAAAGTCAATCCCGTTGAGATTGCGAAATCCGGATTGCAGCATGCGAAGGACAACGGCAATGATTACGTCATTATCGATACCGCAGGACGCTTACATATCGATGAAAACCTGATGGACGAGCTGAAGAACGTAAGGGAAGCCGTCAAGCCGGATGAAATTCTGCTGGTTGTCGATGCAATGACAGGACAAGATGCCGTCAATGTAGCCGAGAGCTTCCACAAACAGCTCGAACTGACGGGTGTTGTGCTGACTAAGCTTGATGGCGATACCCGCGGCGGTGCGGCATTATCGGTTAAAGCCGTCACAGGCTGCCCGATCAAGTTTGCAGCAATGGGTGAGAAGATGGATGCACTGGAGCCGTTCTTCCCAGACCGGATGGCATCTCGGATTCTCGGCATGGGTGACATGCTGACGCTCATTGAGAAGGCGCAAGCAGGAATCGATATGGATAAGGCGAAAGAGATGGAGCGCAAAATGCGCAATGCCGAATTCACCTTTGATGATTTCTTGGATCAAATGGAGCAGGTTAAAAAGCTAGGTCCGTTAGATCAAATCCTCGAAATGCTTCCGGGCGCCAACAAAATTAAAGGCATGAAAGATATGAAGGTCGATGACAAACAGATGGGCCGCATTGAGGCAATCGTGAAGTCGATGACCAAAGAAGAGAAAGTGAAGCCTGAGCTGCTGAACGCAAGCCGCCGCAAGCGGATTGCAATCGGAAGCGGTAACTCTGTTCAGGAGGTTAACCGTTTCATCAAGCAATTTGAAGATATGCGCAAGATGATGAAGCAGTTTTCCGGCATGATGGGGCCTAAAGGTGCGAAGAACTTGAAAAAGTTAGGCAAAGGGAAAGGCTTTAAATTCCCGTTCTAATAGAAAAAGTAAGGAAATGATTATTTGAAGTAGGAGGTGAATTTTCAAATGGCAGTACGTATTCGTCTGAAACGTATGGGTGCTCACAAAGCTCCTTTTTACCGTGTAGTGGTATCGGATTCCCGTTCCCCTCGTGACGGTCGTTTTATCGAGGAAATCGGTATCTACAATCCAGTAGCACAACCAGCGGTTGTGAATATTGATGAAGAGAAAGCGCTGAAATGGCTTCAAACTGGAGCTCAGCCTTCCGATACGGTTCGCAGCCTGTTCAGCAAAGCAGGTCTGATGACTAAGTTTCACGAGCTGAAACTTCAGAAGTAATCTGTAGCTTCGGAGGGTTGTTCATGAAAGAACTTATCACTGTTATTGCTAAGGCTCTTGTTGATCATCCGGAAGAAGTGCGTGTCGAGCGTGTGGAGAAAGATGATAAGATTGAGTTCAAGCTGTCCGTTCATCCTGACGATGTCGGGAAGGTCATCGGCAAGCAGGGCAAAATCGCGAAGTCGCTTCGCACGGTTGTCACCTCAGCAGCTGTGAAAGAAACCAAGCGTGTAGCTGTGGAAATTGTATCATAAGAAACAAGGTTAGGAGTTACGTTCCTAACCTTTTTCTTGTATCGCAAAATGACTGTGGAGGTCTGACGAAACAAGTATGAGTGAAAAATTGTATACGGTCGGTAAAATAGTGAATACCCACGGGATTCGCGGAGAATTGAAGATTGTGCCGGAAACGGATTTTCCTGAAAGATTTGAAAAGGGCAGCAAACTGGTGATCGTAGATTCTCAAAATCAGCAAACACCGGTGACGATCCATTCGTCCCGCTTACATAAAAACATGTACATTGTGCAGTTTGCGCAGTTTGCAAACATCAATGAAGTCGAAAAATTCAAAGGCTCGCTTCTGAAAGTGGAGGAGAAATTTCAACAGCCTTTAGAAGAAGGCGAGTATTACTATCATGAAATTATCGGCTGCCAAGTTGTGACGGAGGATGGACAAGAGCTTGGAAAGATTAAAGAAGTGCTGACACCTGGAGCAAATGACGTCTGGGTTGTGTCCCTGCCTAAAAACAAAGAGCTGCTGCTGCCTGTTATAGATGATGTGATTTTGGACGTAAATGTAGCGGAGAAAACGATTCGCATTCACCTCATGGAAGGATTACTGGAATGAGAATCGACGTATTGACCTTATTTCCGGAAATGTTCGAGGGTGTTTTTTCGTCCAGTATTTTAGGCAAAGCCCGCGATAAAGGGATCGTTTCCTTCAACACGGTCAATTTTCGCGACTATGCGAATAATAAACACAATACAGTCGATGATTACCCTTACGGCGGGGGAGGGGGTATGGTGCTTAAGGCGGAGCCGATTTTTTCCGCGGTTGAGGATCTTCCGGTCATCGGAGGTGAATCAGAGCAGCCTGTGAAGCCGAGAGTGATCCTGATGTGCCCCCAAGGAGAGCCGTATACACAGAAGAAGGCGGAGGAGCTTGCTTCGGAGAAGCATCTTGTCTTTATTTGTGGCCACTACGAAGGTTACGATGAACGTATTAGAGAGTATTTGGTGACGGACGAGATATCTGTAGGTGACTATGTACTAACAGGCGGAGAACTGCCTGCAATGGTCGTAATAGATAGCGTAACAAGACTTCTGCCAGGAGTGCTTGGTAATGAAATGTCCGCGGTAACCGATTCCTTCAGCACAGGGCTGCTTGAATATCCGCATTATACGAGGCCGGTCAAATTCAGAGATATGGAAGTGCCCGAGATTTTGCTGTCAGGCCATCATGAGAATGTGAATCGTTGGCGAAGACAGCAAGCATTGCTGCGGACTTGGCAGCGTAGGCCGGACTTGCTTGAAGGAAGAGAATTGACGAAGGAAGAGAAGGCTTGGCTGGACGAATGGAAGCGGGAAGGACTGGAGTGAAAATCAGTGCTTTCTCCACCTGCGGCTTGATTATTTGCTGCGAAATTGGTTAAAACTAGATCTTAGATGTTTTGAACTAGATCGGTTGTTTGATATCACCCCTATATGCAGAACGATCAACTAGGTTCAAAGTAAATAGTAATGGATTCTGAAAAACTCTTGCACGAATGCATCATAGTGTGATAGAATGAATCCTGTTTGAGTCCGGTGGTCCTCTGTGCGCGTATACTTCTAGGTATCGACATCATCTGAAAGAGCGGCATGAACACCTGTGTGGAAGGAGGGAGTCAACTATGAATCTGATCCAAGAGATTACGAAGGAACAACTGCGTACGGATATTCCTACTTTCCGTCCAGGCGACACACTGAAAGTTCACGTAAAAGTTATCGAGGGTTCTCGTGAGCGTATTCAGCTGTTCGAAGGTGTTGTTATTAAGCGCCGCGGCGGCGGAATTAGCGAAACGTTTACCGTTCGTAAAATTTCGTACGGTGTAGGTGTGGAAAGAACGTTCCCGTTCCATTCTCCGAAGATTGACAAGATTGAAGTGGCTCGCCGTGGTAAAGTTCGTCGTGCGAAACTTTATTATCTGCGTGGTCTTCGCGGTAAAGCAGCGAGAATTAAAGAGATTCGATAAGAAACCGGGGGGCTTGTTCAGGCAAGTCTCCTTTTCGTTTTTTCAGATGTTATCAGATCCATATCTTCAATTGAAAAGAGGCATTATGTGATGGAAGAGAGAAGCCAGGAACAATCCTACACTGAACCTGTAGCCGGTGCGAAGTCAGCGAAAAGCGAGACCTGGGAATGGATCAAAGCGTTATTGATAGCCGGGGTACTGGTTGTCATTATCCGTTGGCTGTTATTTTCACCGTTTATTGTTGACGGCGCATCGATGCAGCCCAATTTTCAAACCGCCGAACGTCTGATCGTGAATAAATTGATTTACGATATTCGTGCACCAAAACGAGGGGAAGTTATTGTCTTCCATGCCCCTGAAGGAAAAGATTATATCAAACGGGTCATTGCCCTCCCGGGAGAAACGGTAAAAGTCGAAGGGGATAAAGTATACATAAACGGTGAAGAGATCGATCAGCCTTACTTGAAAGAGGCTATCGAGCAAGCTCATCAAGAAGGAAGAAATTATAACCGCTTAGCTAATTATGCTGAGCAGAAGGTGCCGGATAACGAGCTGTTCGCAATGGGGGATAACCGTTCTAACAGTAAGGATAGCCGCGACCCATCCGTTGGCTTTGTGCCTTTCGAGAAAGTGGTTGGCCGTGCTGAAGTGATTTTCTGGCCGCTTAACAAATTCAGCTTTATACATTTTTGAGGTGACAATATGACCATACAATGGTTTCCCGGCCACATGACCAAGGCCCGCAGACAGATTGAAGATAAGCTTAAGCTGATCGATATCGTCATCGAGCTTTTGGATGCTCGCGTCCCGCTATCGAGCCGGAACCCAATGGTAGATGAAATTCTAAAGGGAAAGCCCCGTATGGTGCTTCTCAACAAGTATGATTTAGCGGATTCGCAATTAACCGCCGAGTGGGTACGATATTTTGCAGAACAAGGTTTAAAGGCTTTGCCGATTGATGCGGCCACCGGAACGAATGTAAAAGAGATTCTTCCGCGAGCCAAAGAACTATGGGCACATAAGATCGAAGCGCAGCTTCGTAAGGGCGTGAATCCCCGAGCGGTTCGAGCGCTTATTGTCGGAATACCCAATGTGGGCAAATCGACACTCATTAATCAGTTAGCTGGGAAGAAGATCGCTGCAACCGGCGATAGGCCAGGAGTGACAAAGGGACAGCAGTGGATCAAAGTAGGCACAGAAATGGACCTTTTGGATACGCCAGGTATTCTTTGGCCGAAGTTTGAAGATCAGATGGTCGGTCTGCGGTTAGCTGCGACAGGCGCGATTAAAGAAGAATTGCTTCATATGGATGAAATCGCATTTTTTGTTATCAAATATATGGTCAAACACTATGGTGCGGCTCTTCAGGAGCGATTTGGCATTGCCGAGCTGCCAGAGGATCTTGACGACCCGAATGAAGTCGTGAAGGTCATGGAAGCCGTCGGAAGAAAACGCGGTGCGATCGTAAGCGGCGGCAAAGTCGATCTTGATAAAGCGTCACTGATCATTATTCGGGACCTGCGTGCAGGGAAATTAGGCAGAATCACACTAGAAGTTCCCGGTGAATTATAAAACATCCACCTTAATCAAGCGTGTAGATAACGCAGGGTTAAGGTGGATGTTTTTGTTTGTGGATTTTGTCAAGCAATCAAGAAGGATGTTTATGAGTGGATCTGTCTATAAATGAGACTTATGATGAAAAGAATTATGCAGGATGCTAATACGGAGTAGAACAAATAGCCAAATATTCGGATGGGGGCAGGCATACTGTTTAGATCCGCTGTTTGTTGGGGAGCTCCAAGAACATGTTGATAATGCTCGGTTACACTGTTGAATGAGGGGATTTCACAAATTTCTTTTAGTTTGAGTTGTTGGCCACTTGTCATATGAGATGAAACCGGGGAGTTTTTGTCATGGTTCATAAACTCACCTCCACACATAAATAATAACATATTAAGGATAAATATGGGAAAATATGATGGTGGCGGTGACCTATATTACGTTCATGAAATGGCAGGAATTTGTATGCCCTTCTGCTCTGGAATCCTTTATAATGATAGGATGGGAAGGAGCTGTCATTCGTGCTTGAACATGAAATAGATCTTTGGAATCAAGGTTTTGTCCATATTGCTGGGGTGGATGAAGTGGGGAGGGGCTGCTTGTTTGGGGACGTTGTAGCGGCTGCAGTTATTTTACCAGCGGGTTTTGTTATCGAGGAAGTCAATGATTCAAAGAAGCTCTCTGAAAAGAAAAGGGAGCTGCTCTATGAGCGGATTATAGATGAAGCAGTAGCGGTGTCCGTTGGAATCGTTGATGTGGAAACCATTGAGCGTATTAATATCAAACAAGCCTCCAGACTGGCTATGAAGCAAGCTATTGAGGGACTGGTCACTAAACCTGACTATTTGCTGGTAGACGCAGAGAAAGTGGATCTGGACATTTCTCAGCTTGCCGTCATTCATGGAGACGCTCTAAGTCAATCCATTGCCGCTGCTTCCATCATAGCGAAAGTGACCAGAGACCGGATGTGCCAGAAGTGGGAGGAGCTATACCCGGAATACGGCATTCTAGTACATAAAGGCTATGCCACGAAGCATCATCGTGAGATGCTGCTCCGATATGGACCGACCCCCTTGCATCGAAAGCTTTTTATTCGTAACATCATGGCTCAAGCTGAGCAGCAAGCGGAGCAGATGGAACTGGAATTATTTTAATGATTGTTTAAAGAAAATGGAGCTGTTCGCCGATATTATACATAAGTGTCAGTTACGTGCGAGGTGAACGGAATGAATATTAGCGGATTGATCCGCAGCTTGGTTGGGGATTTGCAGGCGTCGGACTCTAAAGTATTGGAGCTCAAGGTTGGACAAGTTGTCAAAGGTGTTGTTCTGCAGTTAATGAACGATCAAGAAGCTATGATCAACATCGGCGGTGTACAGGTGCGCGCTAAGTTGGAAACTCCCCTGAAGCAGGGGGATGTAACGATGCTCCAGGTGCAACCAGAGTCTGGGAATGGACAGGTTTTACTGAAGCCGCTTCTTGCTTCTGATGTGCAAATAGCTGACGAATCAATGAATGAGCTGCTGAGAGCCTTCTCTTTAAAAGATACGGCAGGGAACCGACAGCTGGTGCAGCAGATTCAGCAGCAGGGCGTCCCCTTAACGAAGGAAACTGCACAGTCGTTTGCGGCTGTTCTCCAACAGATACCGGAAGGTATGGAGAAAGAAGAATGGGTACAGGCGGCGGTTCTGGCTTATAAAAGAGGTCTCCCTCTTACGAAGGATACGGTGGCTGCTTTACGGCAGACGACAGCCGGACCGCCTGCGGGACAGGTACTGGATAACTTGATGGAGCAGTCGGAGACGCTGCTGCAGGAGCAGCCGGATCATCCGGCTGCGGATACGTTGAAGCAGGTGGTCAGCCTGCTTCGTGAATTGCGCGAGTCCACGCCAGCTGCGTGGACGGGGAAGCAGCCGCAGCCGAAGGCAGACGCGGCTGCAGCGCCGGCAAGGCCTGCTGCTTCGCAGGCAGGCCAAGAGCCTCCGGCGGCGCCTGACGCGCCGCCTGCAGCCTCTACCGGCAGCGCTGCGCCCGCTGCCGGCAAGCCCGCAGCCGCGCCTTCGGCGGCTGCAGGGCACACCGCCTCCGCTGCGCCGCGCGCGGAGGCGAGCCCCGCCGGCTCGGCGCAGCCGCCGGCGGAAGTGCCTCCCGCCCGCCCAGCGTTGGCGGGCGCAGTACCTGCGGCTCAGGCGCGCAGCGCTGAGCCTGCCGCAAGCGGCGAACCGCCCTTGGCGGGTTCGCCAGCTCCCGCGCCGCCGGCTGAGCCGAAGGCGGCGGGGCGCCCGCAGGCGCAGCAGCCGGAGGCTGCGCCTGCAAGAGCAGAGGCTGATCGAGAGCCAAACTGGATCAGCCGCATGCTAAAGAGCGTGGGCGTAGAGCATGAGCATCATCTCGCGAAGCTTGATGATCGGTCGGATGCTCTGCAGCGCCCACGACTGCAGCAGGACGATCAGATGCTCGACCTGATCGCCCGCAGTGAACCGCAGGCAGGCGCAGAGAAGCCTGCCGCCGCCGAGACCCTCAAGAGCCTGCTTCTGCAGCTCACTGCCTCGGATGATACGCCTGCGCCGCTCAAAGAGGCGGCGCAGCAGGCCGTGCAGCAGGTCACCGGTCAGCAGCTGATGCTAAGCAGTGACAGAGCCTCCATGTTTGCTCATCTAACGTTGTTTATACCTTTTATGGACAACTCAGGACAGCAATCGGCAGCTGTGCATATCCAGTCCCGCAAGGGCAAGCGCGGGGAAGTGGATGCGAATAATTGCAGGCTGCTATTCGATTTGCAGATGAAATCGATGGGTAGTACACTTGTCGATGTGCAGGTCGTTAATAAAATTGTCAGTCTGCATATCCATAATGATCATCCTGCAGTATCCGCATTGATTGAAGGCTCGAGGCAAGAAATAGCCGCTTCGATGAACAAGGCCGGTTATCAATTTTTATCGTTGAAGGTCTCGCCATTCCCAGAGCCTATCCAAGCTAATGAGGGTGAAGGGAAATTAAATGGCCATTCAGAAGCGCTCAAAGCGGACCTGCGAAGCTTATATGAGCCTAAAACGTATAAAGGGGTGGATTTCCGCGCATGAGCAAGGAGCAGCCAAATAACAAGCCTACCCCGATCAAACAGGCGGTTGCGCTGAAATATACGCCGGAGCAGCAAAAAGCCCCGGTCGTCGTCGCCAAAGGTAAAGGCCATATGGCGGAGACAATTCTGCAAAAAGCAAAGGAAAATGGAGTACCGATTCAGGAAGACTCTTCGCTTGTGGAGGTGTTGTCCAAGCTGGATCTGGACCAGGAGATTCCTGCTGAGCTGTATCAGCTCGTCGCGGAAGTGCTCAGCTTTATTTACCGCTCGGATCATCGGATGAGTGCGGGCAGCTCGCGGGGGCTGCTATGACCATTGAACGCAAGGACCGGAGAAAAGAGCTGGGAGCGGCAGGCGAGGAAATGGCGGTACAGCTCTTAACCGATAAAGGATATACGATTAGCTCAAGAAATTGGAGATGCCGAGTAGGAGAAATTGACATCGTTGCGGAGAGTGAAGGTGTCCTTGTGTTTGTTGAAGTCCGAACCCGCAATTCTTCAAGAAGCTTCGGGATGGCTAAAGAATCCGTCGATTACCGGAAGCAGATGAAGGTGAGAGAAGCGGCTCAGTATTACTTGGCGAGGTACAAGCTCTATGATCGGCGGGTCAGGTTCGATGTCTTGTCCATTCAAATGAATCAAATGCATGATCGTCCTCTCATTGAACATATTGAAGGAGCGTTCTAACGTGGAATGACAGCAGATGAGCTGCCAATCCTATAGAAAGCTCCTTTTTCAATACAACCAATATGAAGTTGGAGTTTAGAATAGAAGCTCAGATGTTCTAACGCTACATCGACTGTTTTTTATCCAAATTGCGATATTGTATCGCTTCCGCCACATGCTGAGGCATAATTTGCTCGCTCTGGTCCATGTCTGCAACGGTAAGGGCCAGCCTTAGAATCCGGTCATGCGCTCTTGCGCTTAGGCCAAGGGATTCGAATGAGGCTTCCATCAAGCGGCTGCCTTCGGGAGTCAATCGGCAAATCCTGCGAAGCAGCTTTCCGCTCAATTCGCTGTTCGTTTGGATCCCGGTACCTTGATAACGGCTCAACTGCCTCTGTTTAGCCATAAGCACTTGCTCCAACATTTTTTCAGACGAGAGGTTATCCGAATGATGGCTGAGCTGCGCGAAAGCCGGCTTGGGCACTTCAATGTGAAGATCGATTCGGTCGAGCAAGGGCCCCGATATTTTTGAACGATATTGGATGATTTTTAATGGACTGCAGGTGCATGGCTGCTGCTCGGATTCAGCGCCTAAATATCCGCAGGGGCAAGGGTTCATTGCCGCAATCAACATGAATTGGGAAGGGAAGCTGTACGTGGCTCTTGCTCTGCTGATATTCACTCTGCGGTCTTCAAGGGGCTGACGCAATACTTCCAGCACGCTTCGTGAGAATTCGGGAAGCTCATCCAAAAGAGTACGCCCCGATGCGCTAAACTCACTTCACCGGGTTTGGGAATAGATCCGCCGCCAACGAGACCTGCAGCTGAGATGGTGTGATGCGGAGATCGGAAGGATCGTGCGCGCAGTAATGCCGAACGATCGGCAAGCTTGCCTGACGCACTGAATATTTTCGTTACTTCCAGAGCCTCGGAGTCTGACATAGGGGGGAGAATGGTGGGTAAACGCTTTGCAAGCATCGTTTTTCCCGTACCGGGAGGGCCAATCAGCATCATGTTGTGCATGCCGGCGGCAGCAACCATCATAGCCCGCTTTACTTGATATTGGCCGCTTACATCGGCAAAATCCTCACCGTACAAGGAGCTTTCAGCATGTTTTGTCATATTCTCGCTGCATGCATCTTCTTTATTCTCAACTAGAAGCTCATCCCAAAGCGAGTCGTTCTTCGTACTTAATTGCGCGAGTCTTGTTAATGCGTAGACCTCTACACCATCAATCAGCTTAGCTTCCTGGGCGTTTTGCGCTGGAACTACAATTCGCTTTACACCCATCTTTTCAGCTGCATGCACCATGGATAACACGCCGGCTACAGGCCTTAACGTCCCGTCCAGAGCAAGCTCTCCTACAAGCAAAGTTTGTTCCGCAGCTTGAAAGGCTACCTGCCCACTAGAGATCAATATCCCCATGGCAATCGCTAGATCGAAAGAAGAACCCTCCTTGCGCAGGTCGGCCGGTGCCAGATTGACGGTAATCCGGTCCATGGGGAAAGTAAACCCGCAGTTTTTGATGGCGGAACGCACTCGTTCCACGGATTCTCGGATGGCTGTATCGGGTAAGCCAACGAGGTTGATTTGGGGTAAGCCGCTTGAAATATCGACCTCGACTTCAATGATCTGACCTTCGATTCCTTGTAAGCATGCGCTTCTTACTTTTCCGTACATAATCAAATACACCTTTCCTTCCAAGAAGAGTGCAGTCTCGCTGCCCCATGTCTCAGGATTAAAGGTGCTTCCTTATTGATCCTATATGGCTCCTATTTTACAGGAACTTCCTTGTGTCGTGCAATGGTTTCAAAGTTTTTCCTCGGAAGTCCTTATAATATGTCGAAAGTATGCACATACTTGGAATTGAGGTGATGAAAATGCAGGAAAAACCGTATTTTTGCCCGAATTGCCGTTCGAATCGCGTTAAATTCAGTGTGATTACCAGCTACTCGCAATTTTTCATGAAGGACGCGCTTTCGGGTGCCATTCAGGAATTCCAAGAGCCTGATGCGATTCAAGAGGCGGAACCGACGATTCAATGTCAAGTATGCAGTTTTATCGGTAATGAGCTTCGCTTTATTAAACAAGCGGAGAGAGAACCTCGGATGAATACAACGACAACTACCATGTATTAATGGGGTCTGTATCACCTAGCTAGAGTTACCCATGATCAAGACGCAACTTCTCAGTTATCAAGAAGTGCGTCTTTTTATATGCAGGGTGATAGCTAAAGTTTTTCACGGTGAAAGGAAACTTCTACCGCTAACTTGAAAAAAATAAGGAAACTGTCGAAAAAAATGATACAATGGTTAGGGCTTGTAAAGAAGTGTGATACTAATTTCGGCTGCAGCTATTTGGTTGCTGTGCTGATGAATGGGAATCGCACTTTTCCCCATGCTTAACATGTAAAGAAAGTCCATACTGATAGGAGGATTTTAGGAAATGAATATCCATGAGTACCAAGGAAAAGAAGTCCTGAGACAGTACGGAGTCAGCGTTCCTAAAGGTAAAGTTGCTTTTACTGTAGACGAAGCGGTTGAAGCGGCTAAAGAGCTTGGAACATCTGTTGTTGTCGTTAAGGCACAAATTCATGCCGGAGGCCGCGGTAAAGCGGGTGGCGTGAAAGTAGCCAAAAACCTCGACGAAGTACGTACATACGCAAGCGAAATTTTGGGTAAGGTCCTTGTTACTCACCAAACAGGCCCTGAAGGCAAAGAAGTAAAGCGCCTTTTGATCGAACAAGGCTGCGATATTAAGAAAGAGTATTACGTGGGCGTAGTCGTAGATCGTGCTACTGGCTGCGTTGTTATGATGGCTTCCGAAGAGGGCGGTACGGAGATTGAGGAAGTTGCCGAGCATTCCCCAGAGAAAATTTTTAAAGAAGTGATTGACCCTGCAGTCGGCCTGCAAGCTTTCCAAGCTCGCAAATTGGCTTACGCGATTAATATTCCAACTGCGCTTGTGAACAAAGCGGTTAAATTCATGACGGCTCTGTACACAGCGTTTGTAGATAAAGATTGCTCGATCGCTGAGATCAACCCATTGGTTGTAACTGGTGATGGCGATGTCATGGCTCTGGATGCGAAGCTGAACTTCGACTCCAATGCACTGTATCGTCACAAAGATATTCAGGAGTTGCGTGACCTGGAAGAAGAAGACGAGAAGGAAATCCAAGCTTCCAAATTTGATCTGAGCTATATCGCTTTGGACGGAAACATCGGCTGCATGGTTAATGGAGCTGGTCTTGCTATGGCGACAATGGACATTATCAAATACTACGGCGGAGATCCTGCTAACTTCCTTGACGTAGGGGGCGGCGCTACGAAAGAGAAAGTAACGGAAGCTTTCAAAATCATTCTGTCTGACGAACAAGTAAAAGGTATCTTCGTTAATATCTTCGGCGGTATCATGCGTTGCGACGTTATTGCTGAGGGTGTTGTAGCAGCTGCGAAAGAGCTTGGTCTTTCCCGTCCGCTTGTTGTGCGTTTGGAAGGTACGAACGTTGATCTTGGTAAGAAGATTCTTAACGAGTCCGGTCTGAACATCGTAGCGGCTGATTCCATGGCTGACGGCGCTCAGAAAATCGTTGCTCTAGTTAAATAATTTCCATAGCCCGAGTGGTTTTTTCATAAATAAATAGAGGATGTGAACTTTAGATCATGAGTATTTTGGTCAATAAAAATACAAGAGTTATCACGCAAAATATGACGGGTAACACAGGTATGTTCCATACCAAAGGCGGTCTGGAGTACGGCACGCAAATGGTTGCGGGCGCTGTTCCTGGTAAAGGCGGTCAAAACGTCGACTTCACATTGGAAGACGGTTCTACCGTTACTCTTCCTGTCTATAACACGGTTGCAGAAGCTAAAGCGGCTACAGATGCTAACGCATCGGTTATTTATGTACCGCCTGCTTTTGCAGCAGACGCGATCATGGAAGCAGTAGATGCTGACCTGGATCTTGTTATTTGTATTACTGAAGGTATTCCTGTACTTGACATGGTCAAAGTAAAACGCTATATGGAAGGCAAAAGAACGATCCTGATCGGACCTAACTGCCCAGGCGTCATTACTCCAGGCGAGTGCAAAATCGGCATTATGCCGGGCTACATCCATACGCCAGGACACGTTGGCGTTGTATCCCGTTCCGGAACATTGACGTATGAAGCGGTTCATCAATTGACGACTCGCGGAATCGGACAATCTTCGGCTGTTGGTATCGGTGGAGACCCTGTTAAAGGCTCCGAGTTTATCGACATTTTGAAAATGTTCAATGAAGATCCTGATACTTATGCGGTTATCATGATTGGTGAAATTGGTGGTACGGCAGAAGAAGAAGCAGCTGAATGGATCGCGGCAAACATGACGAAGCCGGTTGTCGGTTTCATCGGCGGTAAAACAGCGCCTCCAGGCAAACGTATGGGTCACGCTGGCGCTATCATTTCAGGCGGTAAAGGTACGGCTGCTGAGAAAGTGGCGACAATGGAGAGATGCGGTATCAAAGTTGCTGCAACACCATCTGAGATGGGCTCCACTTTGGTAAGCGTACTTGAAGAAAAAGGCATTCTTGAAAAGTGCATTACAAAAAAATAAGGCAAACACAAGGTAAGCAACCTTTCAATTCCCTTAACCGGGTACTGAAAGGTTTTTTTATTTTCTAGCAGGCTTTCTATTTGTTTTCTTGAAAAGGAGTGTATATACTTATGGATAATCGCTTCATTATATTTGGTTTGCATGAGATTGAAGGAGTAGGCTGGCAGTCGATGTTACGACTTCTTACCGCTTTTCCTGAACCCTACCAATTGTTTGGCCTTTCCGCCGAGCAAATCGCTTCATGCGGTGTGAAACGGTCGATCGCTGAACGCATCGCCTCTGAATTTACTCCCGGATTTATCGAGATTAAGCTTCAATTATATAAGAAGCATTCCATTCAATTCTTGACGATTGTGGATGAAATGTACCCCGCTATTCTGAAAGAAATCGCTCAACCTCCTTGGATTCTTTATTATAAAGGCGATCCGGCGTACCTACAGATGAGGTCGATTGGAATTGTTGGAACGCGTATGCCAACTCCCTATGGGAAGAAGATCGCATCCCAATTGGCAGCTCAATTGTCAAAGGCCGGCTTTGGCGTCGTAAGCGGTTTGGCGCGAGGCATCGATAGTCATGCTCATTTGGGCGCCTTGCAGGGCAGTGCAAAGACGGTAGCCGTGTTAGGCTGTGGAATTAACCAGATCTACCCGCGTGAGAATGCCCCATTGTACAAGCAAATCGAGCAAGAGGGAATTATTGTCTCGGAATACCCCATTGACACGAAGATGCATCCTGGAATGTTTCCTCAGCGAAATCGAATTATCGCGGGGTTGTCTCTAGGGGTGGTGGTCGTGGAAGCAGCTGCTGATAGCGGCTCACTCATAACGGCGAATTTTGCCGTAGATGAATCGAGGGATGTGTTCGCAGTACCAGGTCCAATCACCTCGCTGCAAAGCCAAGGCGTGTACGAGCTCTTACGTAAGGGAGCACGGATTGTGACGCGGGTGGAGGATATTCTTCATGATTATCATTACCTTCTAAGCGAGTCAGAGAAAAGCGCACTTCATAGGACTCAAGCCTCAGCTGAGCTGACGAATGAGGAGGCGGAAATCGCTCGAATGTTGTCGGATGTTCCGGTTACGATCGACGAGCTGCTGGAGGGGAGTCAATTTACGTTTGGACATTTGCATGCAGTTCTGTTATCTTTACTATTGAAAAAGGCGATTAAACAGCTTCCAGGATCTTCTTACATATTAGCATAGGCTGCTCAAGGGGCTATTCTTCTCGCCAATAGACTTAATCGGAGACCACGAGGGGAGGAAGGACGATATGGCGGATTCTCTTGTCATCGTCGAATCACCAGCAAAAGCCAAAACCATCGGTAAATATCTGGGCAGCAAATACATCGTTAAAGCCTCGATGGGTCACATTCGAGACCTTCCGAAAAGCCAAATTGGCGTTGAAGTCGAACGAAACTTTGAGCCTAAATACATAACGATACGCGGCAAAGGCTCGGTTCTTAAAGAACTGAAGGATGCCAGTAAAAAAGTGAAAAAAATATATCTCGCAGCTGACCCGGATCGTGAGGGTGAAGCGATCGCGTGGCACCTGGCTCACTACTTGGACGTAGGTCAAGAGGAAGCCTGCCGCGTTGTTTTCAATGAGATTACCAAGGACGCTGTGAAGGATGCATTCAAAACACCGCGGCGCATTAATCAAGACCTTGTAAACGCTCAGCAAGCAAGACGCATTCTGGATCGGTTGGTTGGTTACAAGATAAGCCCTCTACTTTGGAAAAAGGTGAAAAAAGGGCTATCTGCTGGCCGCGTTCAATCCGTAGCCGTTAAGTTAATTATGGACCGGGAGAATGAAATCAAGGCTTTTGAGCCGGAAGAATACTGGTCTATCACTGTGTCGCTCGAGTCAGGCAAAAGTGTGTTTGAAGCTAAATATCACAGTTTGAATGGCGAGAAGAAGGAGCTTCACTCCGAAGAGGATGTTAAGCTGGTGCTGGAAGCGATGGGCAGCGGTGATTTTGTTGTCCGTGAGATCAAGGAAAAGGAACGCCAGCGTAATCCGTCCCCGCCTTTTATTACAAGCTCCCTGCAGCAGGAAGCTGCCCGCAAGCTGAATTTCAGGGCATCCAAGACGATGTCCGTTGCGCAGCAGCTCTATGAAGGTATTGATCTTGGTAAAGAAGGCACAGTAGGTTTAATTACCTATATGAGAACGGATTCCACAAGGATTTCGCCGGTAGCTCAAGAGGAAGCGAAAGAGTTTATCTTGGCAAAGTACGGCGCTGCCTTTTATCCGGAAACGCCTCGCCAATACATAAAGAAGAATGCTAATGCCCAGGATGCGCATGAAGCCATTAGACCAACGTCTGTGCTGCGAGAGCCTGAGCAGATGAAGGGATTTTTGAGCAAAGATCAATTCCGCTTGTACAAGCTCGTTTGGGAGAGATTCGTAGCGAGCCAAATGGCTTCAGCGGTTTTGGATACTATGACCGTCGATTTGGCTGCGGGCGAAACGATGTTTAGAGCTGCGGGTTCCAAGATGAAATTCCCGGGTTTCATGAAAGTATACGTGGAGAGCAATGACGATGGAACGACGGAGGAAGATAAGCTTCTGCCTCCTTTGACAAAAGGGGATCAGCTGCAGAAGCAAAGTATCGACCCGAAGCAGCATTTCACGCAACCGCCGCCAAGATATACGGAAGCTCGCCTAGTTCGTGCGTTGGAGGAAATGGGGATCGGACGCCCAAGTACATATGCACCTACCCTAGAAACCATCCAGAAGCGCGGATATGTGGCTATTGAGGAGAAAAAGTTCGTTCCTACGGAGCTCGGTGAACTCGTCATTCAACTCATGCAGGAATTTTTCCCGGAAATTCTCGATATCGAATTCACGGCGCATATGGAAGAAGAACTCGATTTTGTAGAAGAAGGCAAGGAAGATTGGGTTAAAGTTCTGGATTCGTTCTATTCATCCTTTGAAAAGCGTCTGGAAGTCGCGGAAGAAGAGATGAAAGAAATTGAGATTCAAGATGAGGTATCGGACGAAATCTGTGAGAAATGCGGTAAGCATTTGGTTTATAAAATGGGCCGCTTTGGAAAATTCCTGGCGTGCTCCGGATTCCCGGACTGCCGCAATACGAAGCCGATTATCAAGGATATTGGGGTGACCTGCCCGACTTGCCACGAAGGTAAAATTGTTGAGCGAAGAAGCAAGAAGGGACGCGTGTTCTACGGCTGTGACCGTTATCCGGAGTGTGACTTTGTTTCCTGGGATAAGCCGGTCAGCAAGCCTTGTCCGCAGTGCAGTTCCATGCTGATCGAAAAGAGAAGCAAGAGCGGCGCGACCCATCAATGCATTCAATGTGACTTCAAAGAAGACGCTGCGGAAGATGCCAGCGATGATGTGAAAGAGTAGAGGTGTACCGATTTTGTCTGAATATCCAAAAGTTACAGTAATCGGAGCAGGCCTAGCCGGCAGTGAAGCTGCATGGCAGATCGCCAAGCAAGGCGTGCCCGTCGTGTTATATGAAATGAGGCCGGTTCGCAAGACGCCGGCTCATATTACCGATCAATTTGCCGAGCTTGTATGCAGCAACTCGCTTCGCGCTAATGGACTAACGAATGCTGTCGGGGTCCTGAAAGAAGAAATGAGACGAATGGACTCCTTGATTCTTTCTTGTGCCGATAAGCATGCAGTGCCTGCTGGCGGAGCTCTTGCAGTAGACAGGGAAGGCTTTTCGCAGGAGGTTACTTCCACTCTTCGGAACCATCCATTGATTGAGGTACGCAATGAAGAGATGCAAACACTGCCTGAAGGAATTACTATCGTAGCTTCAGGCCCGCTGACATCTCCTTCTTTGTCTGCTGAACTGAAGCAGCTGATGGGTGAGGAGTACCTGTACTTTTATGACGCTGCCGCTCCTATCGTGGAGAAAGAATCCATCGATATGAATAAAGTCTACTTGGCTTCCCGCTATGATAAAGGGGAGGCTGCCTATTTAAATTGCCCTATGACCGAAGAAGAGTTTAACGTCTTCTATGAAGCTTTGATCAGCGCAGAGGTTGCGGAGCTGAAGGATTTTGAGAAAGAAATTTATTTCGAGGGCTGTATGCCGATCGAGGTTATGGCTAAGCGCGGCAAGCAAACCGTATTGTTCGGTCCGATGAAACCGGTCGGTCTAATCAATCCTCATACAGGCAAGCTGCCTCATGCTGTGGTACAGCTTCGCCAAGACAACGCTGCTGGTACGCTGTATAATTTGGTAGGTTTCCAAACACACCTCAAATGGGGAGAACAAAAGCGTGTATTATCGCTTATCCCAGGACTAGAGAACGCTGAATTCGTTCGATATGGGGTTATGCACCGAAATACATTTATTAATTCTCCAAAGCTTCTTGAGGCAACGTATCAATTCAAGCACCGATCCAATTTGTTCTTCGCAGGACAAATGACAGGTGTTGAAGGTTATGTTGAGTCTGCTGCATCAGGACTGATTGCAGGACTGAATGCAGGGCGTTTGGCTAAGAACGAAGATTGTCTCGTATTCCCTGCGGAAACGACACTAGGGAGTATGGCCCATTATATTACGACTGCAGACTTCAAGCATTTTCAACCGATGAACGCGAATTTCGGACTCCTTCCGCCGCTTCCGCAGCGAATCCGTAACAAGAAGGAGAAGTACGAAATACTGGCAAACCGTGCACTGGAA
Organism: Paenibacillus hexagrammi; assembly: GCF_021513275.1. Lineage (NCBI taxonomy): Bacteria > Bacillati > Bacillota > Bacilli > Caryophanales > Paenibacillaceae > Paenibacillus > Paenibacillus hexagrammi. The sequence continues at coordinate 2,197,896 of NZ_CP090978.1, forward strand.
AGTATTCAGAATTTTACACAAATTGAGCATCGTTTAACTTGTAAGTAAGATTCAGCCTGTGTTACTATAATTATGCTTTTATGAAATCGGACTCCGGAGCAGCAACAAAACCAACGTTTTTGTGGCTGCTTCTCATTTATTTACATGCAAGGAACATATAATGAACGAGCAGGGATGAACGGCTTATCCGTTACCATCACCGAGCTGCGTTCTTTTTATGTGTCATGGTCTGATTGTATTTGTAAGTGTGAATGTTACAAGAATCCCATAATGAGGTGAAACGGATGGATCCAAAGCATGCAACGTTTCATGCAACTACGATATTTGCAATTCGTCATCAGGGCAAAGGAGCGATCGCTGGAGACGGGCAGGTAACGTTTGGCAATAGTATGATTATGAAGGGGAGCGCCAAGAAAGTAAGGCGTTTATATAGAGGGAAAGTGATTGCTGGCTTTGCAGGCTCTGTTGCGGATGCCATAACCTTGTTCGAGAAGTTCGAAGGCAAGCTGGAAGAGCATCACGGCAACCTGCAGCGCGCGGCTGTAGAACTAACAAAGGACTGGAGGCAAGACCGTGTACTCCGAAAGCTGGAGGCCATGATGATTGTTATGGACGCTACAGGGCTTTTGCTTCTTTCCGGTAATGGAGAAATTATTGAACCGGATGACGGTATTTTGGCAATTGGCTCGGGCGGTAGCTTCGCATTAGCTGCTGGCAGGGCCCTACATAGACATGCGCCGAATTTGAGCGCTAAAGAAATTGCTCATGCTGCACTGACAACCGCGGCAGAGATATGTGTATTTACAAATCATAATATCATTGTAGAAGAAATTGAATAGCACTTTACGGATTGAAATAGGAGGGTTCCAAATGAAAAACAGTTCCCTGACGCCTAGACAGATCGTTCAAGAATTGGATCGATATATTGTAGGGCAAAAGAATGCGAAGAAATCAGTAGCGATCGCACTGCGAAACCGATATCGCAGAAGTTTACTGGATGAGTCAATTCGCGAAGAGATCGTTCCAAAAAATATTTTGATGATTGGACCTACGGGAGTAGGGAAAACTGAGATTGCGCGCAGACTTGCAAAGCTTGTTGGCGCTCCATTTATTAAAGTAGAGGCGACGAAATTTACTGAGGTTGGATATGTGGGGCGTGACGTTGAGTCCATGGTCCGGGATTTGGTCGAAACGTCCATACGCATGGTGAAGGCGGAGCGTACGGAAACTGTCAAAGATCGTGCCGAAAAGCTCGCGAACGAACGAATCGTCCATTTACTTGCACCAAGTCCAACCAAAGCAAAGAGTCAGCGAAATCCGCTAGAGATGCTTTTCGGAGGGCAAAATCAACAAACGGAAGAAGAGCAACCGTCGACGGATCCTTCTTTAACATCCAAACGGGCCCAAATCGCCGAACAATTAGCCGCGGGTCAACTAGAGAAGGAAGTCATTGAGTTAGAAGTTGAGGATAACTCTCCAACCATGCTGGATATGTTATCAGGTCAGGGTAACGAGCAGATGGGGATGAACATGCAGGAAATGTTCGGCAGCTTGATGCCTAAGAAGACCAAAAAGCGAAAACTGACTGTGAAGGAAGCACGTAAAATATTGATTCAAGAAGAAGCGCAGCGTTTGATTGATATGGATGAAGTGATCCAAGAATCGGTTAGTCGTGCGGAGCAGTCTGGTATTATTTTTATAGATGAGATCGATAAAATTGCCAGCAGCAGCCGAGGAGGCGGTGGGCCGGACGTTTCCAGAGAAGGGGTACAGAGGGACATTTTGCCTATTGTTGAGGGTTCAACAGTCATTACGAAGTATGGACCTGTCAAAACTGATTATGTACTGTTTATCGGTGCAGGAGCCTTTCATGTTGCCAAACCGTCAGATTTGATTCCTGAGCTTCAGGGCCGTTTTCCAATTCGTGTTGAGCTTAATAATTTAACATTGGAAGATTTTGTTTCCATCCTTAAGGAACCTAAGAATGCCCTAACGAAGCAGTACACGGCTTTACTTCAAACCGAGGGTGTGGGAGTTGAATTTTCTGACGATGCTGTCAAAGAAATTGCTAGGATAGCTGTGGATGTCAATCAAAATACCGAGAACATCGGAGCGCGCCGTTTACATACGATACTGGAGAAACTGCTCGAGGATCTATCTTTCGAGGCTCCGGATATTACTTTGGAGCAAATTGTCATTACGCCTGAGTATGTCAAAGATAAATTAAGCGATATCGTGCAAAATCGCGATTTAAGTCAATATATTCTCTAAGTATCAGTACTGTAACGTTAGTGGGAGGCAGTTATCATGACTTTATTGAGTAAAACTAGGAGGCTGAACCGGCTGCTGCAAAAGAAGCGGGCAACGCTGTCAGCTTTATGGATATGGCGGAGGTGCTGCGCGATACGATTAGCGCCAACATATTTGTGGTCAGCCGCAAGGGGAAAATACTCGGGTATGCACTGAGACACGATGCTAGTCCGTCAGAGATGGATGAAGGGGTTTTGTCAGAGCGGAGGTTTACTGTTGAATTTAATCAGCTGCTTCTGAAAATCGATGAAACCTCGTCCAATGTGGAAGCTGATCACCCTCATGCAAGTCAGTTGAAATCCAATTTCCGCTACGCCTTTACGACCATAGTGCCCATCATTGGTGCTGGAGATCGACTAGGTACGTTAATCTTGACTCGAAACGACGAGGCCTTTGTCGACGATGATCTGATTCTAGCCGAATACGGGTCTACCGTAGTTGCGATGGAAATTCTTCGCGAGCGTGCGGAAGAAATTGAGATGGAAGCGAGAAGCAAAGCAGTTGTTCAAGTGGCTATTGGTTCCTTGTCGTACAGTGAGATGGAAGCCGTGGAGCATATTTTTGAGGAGCTAGATGGAAAAGAAGGTCTGCTCGTGGCAAGTAAGATCGCCGATCGAGTTGGAATTACCCGCTCTGTCATTGTGAATGCATTAAGAAAGCTGGAAAGCGCAGGAGTCATCGAAACCAGGTCGCTCGGAATGAAGGGCACCTATATTCGAATTCTCAATGATCAATTGATTCAGAGCATAGAACAAGTAAAGACCAAGTTGTAAGAAAACGTTGATAGATCTGGCGTATATCACACATGTGTATAAAAAAGTCCTGTCTTGGTAAAAAGATAGGGCTTTTTTCTTATTGTAACTTAGGTTATTATCTTACATGATAAGAATAATGACAAAAGGTTTTACATATTTCTACATTCTGGAACTATATCGTATCGGCCAATTAAAAAAAATGTCGAACAAAGAAGGAAATAACATTGTGCTTGTTGAATAAGAACAAAACCATTCCATTGAAAGTGGGTAGAAAGCATGTCTTTATTAGATAGACCCAGTTGGAACTTGCTCGAAAAAACACTAGATGCATCTACTCTTCGACAAAAAGTGATAGCTAATAATATAGCAAACGTTGATACACCATACTTTAAGCGTTCGGATGTAGCGTTTGAAGATTTGCTTCAGGATCAAATGAGCTCAACTACTCCATCTGTAGAAGGTTATCGAACAGACCCGAGGCATTTCTTTATTGGTAAAGCTTCAACTAGTGTTACACCGGAAATCAGGACAGATGAATCTACGGCTATCAATAATAATATGAACAATGTTGATATGGATTATGAAATGTCACTCATGGCCAAAAATCAGTTGAGATACAACACCATGGTTCAACAAATGAACAGTGAATTCAAGAAAATGAGAACCGTAATTGGAGGAGATGATAACTTATGAGACTAACCAATGGATTTGATATTAGCTCCTCCGCATTAACAGCACAGCGGTTAAGAATGGATGTTATTTCGTCCAATATTGCTAATGCTGATACGACAAGGGCCAAGATGGTTAATGGGAAATGGGTACCGTATCAGAGAAAGCTGGTGTCGTTTGAAACCAAATCTCAGCCTTCATTTGCTCAAGCCCTGGATTCAGCAATGGCAGATGGGACTGGGGAAGGGGTCAGGGTAAATAAGATCTTTGAAGATACTTCTCCTCTAAAACAGGTATACAACCCATCCCATCCGGATGCGGACGAGAATGGCTTCGTATATATGCCCAACGTCGATGTTCTTAAGGAAATGGTAGATATGATATCTGCTACTAGATCCTATGAAGCCAACGTGACGGCCCTTAATGCAAGTAAATCTATGATTACAAAAGCTTTGGAGATAGGGAAATAAACTAACATTTATTAAACTAAGGGGGATTCAGCATCATGATTGACAAGATTAGTTACAGTCCCATAAACATCATGAGTACCATTAAGCCTATAGACCGTACAGGCGAAGGCGCAGCAGATCTTGGCAAGCAGTTTGGGGCGTTTCTAAATGATGCGATATCAAATTTAAATAATCAGCAGCAGCAAGTAGATCAATTGAACCAAAGCTTTATTAAAGGAGAATTATCTGATGTCCATCAGCTGACGATCGCTTCAGAGAAGGCTTCACTTGGCTTGGAACTTACCGTTCAAGTCAGAAATAAGGTGTTGGAAGCTTATCAAGAGGTAATGAGAATGCAGCTGTAGTCGAAGTGATTCTTTACAAACTATGGTTCAATGAGGTGACAAAGTGAATGAAAACCTGCTCCAGTATTGGGAAAAAGTAAAGCAATATTGGAATCGATACAGTAGAACGACGAAAATCACTTTCATAGCCACGGTATTCCTTTTAGTTCTTACTGCAGCAATTATTAGCTATAACTTATCAAAAACCGAGTATTCCCTGGCATTCACGGATTTGCAGCCTAGCGATGCAGCATCGATTAAAGGCTATCTGGATACAGCAAAGATCCCCTACCATTTAAGTGCCGATGGCAAGAGTATTGAAGTTCCGACCAATCAAGTCGCGAATGTAAAGCTTGAGGTAGAGTCTCAAGGTTTAAATAAGAATGGTTCCTTAGGTTTTGGAGCTTTTAGCGAAAGCAGTTCTTTCGGAATAACCGATAATGAATTTAAAGTGAAATACGTCAATGCTGTTCAAGGCGAATTACAACAATTAATTAACTCTAATCAAGCCATCAGCAGCTCGAAAGTGTTAATATCCCTTCCTGAAGAAGGTGCATTTTTGCAAACGGAGCAGGAGCAAGCTTCGGCATCCGTTGTACTGCAAATTAAGCCGGGCTATAAGCTGGATCAAGCGAAAGTAGATACCATCTACAACTTAGTATCTCATAGTGTTAAGAATCTCCCTCTGGAGAATATCACCATTTCGGATCAAAACGGCGATAGCTTAGTCTCCTCCAAAGCAGGAGGGCAATCGTCCGCCAACTTGGTAACGAGCCAATTTGAAATTAATAATCAGTTCCGTAATGATTTGCAGAGAAATATCAGCAGTATGCTGGGCAGAATGCTCGGACAAGACAAAGTCATTGTCAGTGTGTTCTCTACGATGAACTTTGATCAGAAGAAAAGCACTGAACAATTGGTCTCTGCTCCAAATCAAGTGGATCAAAAAGGGCTGGAAATTTCTCTACAAGAAGCAACCAAGTCGTATCAGAACGACGGTGGTGCTGATTCGGGCGGCGTTCCGGGAACAGGCTCCACGGATGTGCCGGGCTACCCTGGAAGCTCTAGCTCAGGTAAGTCTACATCTGAAGAAAACAGCAAAACCGTTAATTATGAAGTGAATCGGATCACGAACGATATTATTGCTACGCCGTATGTCGTGAAAGACCTGAGCATTAACGTTGGTATCGAGCCTCCGGTCAAGGATGATCCGAACTCGCTTACTGCGGACACAAAAGCCGCCATTCAAACGGCACTAGTGAATATTGTTCGTTCAGCGCTTGCCGACAACAAGGTTACTTATACAGACGATGAGTTGAATAAAAAAGTTACCGTATTTGCCCATTCGTTTGTACAGCCTGATGTGCCTACTGAAAATAAGACGACCACGTATATGACTTATGGTGGATTAGCGGTCGCAGCGCTTGCATTAGGATTAATCGGTGGTCTTGTACTGAGAAGACGTAAGAAAGCTGCTCAGCAGCTGGAAGAAGAGTTGGCGATGCCAGCTGCCGCGACAAAGGCGGAGCTTCCAACGATCGATATCGAGAATGTATCCAACGACAATCAAGTACGCAAACAGCTCGAAACTTTGGCGAAGAAACGCCCAGAGGATTTCGTGAATCTGTTACGGACTTGGTTAGCAGACGAATAGAGGTGATCTTTTGTGGTGAGAACAGCTCTGCAAGGGTTAACCGGACGACAAAAGGCCGCCATTCTTTTGATCAGTTTAGGTCCTGAAGTGTCTGCTCAGATCTTCAAGCATTTACGTGAAGAAGAGATTGAGCAGCTAACACTGGAAATCGCAAATGTAAGAAAAGTTGATTCTGTAGAGAAGGACTCCATTCTCTCCGAGTTTCACCAGATTTGCTTAGCGCAAGAGTTTATTTCACAAGGCGGTATTGCATACGCCAAGGATATTTTGGAGAAGGCGCTAGGTAATCAGAAGGCGCTGGATATTATTAACCGGTTGACCGCTACTTTGCAGGTTCGACCATTTGACTTTGCAAGAAAAGCGGATCCGGCACAAATTCTCAACTTTATTCAGAATGAGAACTCACAGACGATTGCGCTTGTACTATCATATTTGCAAGCCGATCAAGCTTCGATTATCTTGTCTTCTCTTCCTCAAGAGAAGCAAGCTGACGTTGCTAAGAGAATCGCACTGATGGACAGTACTTCACCTGAAGTCATCAGTCAAGTGGAACGAGTACTGGAACAGAAGCTGTCTGCAACCGTAACGCAGGACTACACAAACGCTGGCGGTATTGCTTCCATTGTTCAGATTCTGAATGGCGTCGATCGAGGTACAGAACGTACCATTCTCGATTCACTCGAGATTCAAGACCCGGAGCTCGCAGAAGAGATCAAGAAACGCATGTTCGTATTCGAAGATATTGTCAATATCGACGATCGTTCGATTCAAAGGATTATTCGGGATATCGAAAATGCGGATTTGCAGCTTGCGCTTAAAGTGGCCAGTGAAGAAGTGCGAAACGCTCTATTTAAAAATATGTCCAAGCGTATGGCAGAGACCTTTAAAGAGGAAATGGAATTTATGGGTCCTGTCCGCTTGCGTGACGTAGAAGAAGCTCAGACTCGAATTGTAGCGACAATTCGAAGATTGGAAGAATCCGGCGAGATTATTATCGCACGCGGCGGAGGAGACGATATTATTGTCTAATATCATTAAGTCTTTTGCTTACGTGTCTTTAGAAGATAAGAAGCAGCTCGAGGTTATGACACCCGTTCAGATGCTGCGGGCCGGACTTTTAGAGGATGAAGAAGCGGCAAAATCGCAACTCACACCCGAGCAGCAGCAGGAGCTCTTAGAAGCGAATAGCATGAAGGAACAGATTATTCAGGACGCAGAAGCGTTTGCTGAAGAACAGATTCAGCTTGCTATGCAGGAATGCGCAACGCTACGAGAGCAAGTGGATACCGAAATTAACGCCTGGTGGAATGAGCGCCGGGCGCAAGATGAAGAGTATGTTGCTCAAGCTAGGCAGACAGGTTTTGAGGAAGGGTATCAGAACGGTGCAGCGCAAGCAGAGCAGACGATTCGTCAGGAGTATGAGGACATGCTTGCCGAAGCTCGCTCTGTCTTAGAACAAGCCTATACGTTGAAACAGCAAATTATCCAAGAGTCCGAACCGTTTCTGATAGAGCTAAGCACTTCTATCGCAGAAAAAGTAATCGGTCGGCAACTAAGTATGGAGCCGGCATGGGTGATTGATTCCATTCAAAAGGTGCTGTCACGAAGACGCGAGACAGGAGTCATTACGTTATGTGTTGCTCCGTCTCAGTTTGCTTATATCCAGGATGCCCGCGAAGAGCTGTTAACATCCATTGATTCACAAGCAGAGCTTGTCATTTTGCCCGATTCTACTGTCATAGATCATGGCTGTGTTGTTCGTTCTTCATTTGGAAGTATAGATGCAAGAATTGATACTCAGTTGAAAGAGATTAAAACTGCACTACAGGAGCTTGCTATTCGGAGTGAGGGGGCAGAGGCATGAGTATTTCTATACCATCTCCCGAAAAGTACAAGGAGCATCTCCAACAAATAGATCCAATTCGAGTTAATGGCAAGGTCACCCAGGTTATTGGTCTGACTGTTGAATCTGAGGGGCCTGATGTAAGCATCGGTGATTTATGTTATATCTATCCTCTTAAGTCGAACAAGCCATTAAAGGCAGAAGTGGTTGGTTTTCGAAGTAATAAGGTTGTATTAATGCCACTTGGTGAGTTGGAATCAATCGGCCCAGGGTGCGATGTTGTCGGAACCGGTAGGCCGCTCACCGTTCAAGTAGGACATGAATTATTGGGGAAAGTTCTGGACGGTCTGGGTCAACCGCTTGATGGATCGTTTCTACCATCGCGCATGTCTCATTACTCTACGAATAACGCGCCTAGCAATCCGCTTACACGTCCGCGAGTGTTGAATCCAATCAGTGTCGGAGTTAGATGCATTGATGGACTGCTTACCATAGGTAAAGGACAACGTGTCGGTATTTTTGCCGGATCTGGTGTAGGAAAAAGTACACTTATGGGCATGATCGCTCGTAACACGTCAGCCGATGTCAACGTGATTGCTTTAATTGGTGAGCGTGGACGAGAAGTGCTTGATTTTATCGAGAGAGACTTGGGGCCCGAAGGTTTAGCGCGTTCCGTGGTTATTGTTGCTACATCCGATCAACCTGCATTGATTAGAATCAAAGGTGCTATGATTGCGACTAGTATTGCAGAGTACTTTCGAGATCGTGGATTGAATGTCATGATGATGATGGATTCTGTAACCCGTTTCGCAATGGCGCAGAGGGAAGTTGGTCTTGCAGTTGGGGAGCCGCCTGCTACAAGGGGATATACACCATCTGTGTTCGCTATGCTGCCTCGCTTGTTGGAGAGGTCGGGAACTGGCCCGAAAGGTTCGATAACTGCCTTTTATACGGTATTGGTAGACGGGGATGACATGAATGAACCTATCGCAGATGCCGTTCGAGGTATTCTTGACGGTCATATCGTTTTAAATCGAGGCATTGCCAATAAAGGGCATTATCCTGCAATTGATGTGTTGGCAAGTGTAAGTCGTGTTATGAAAGAAATTGTACCAACTGAACATATGGAAGCCGCGGATCAACTGAAGCGACTGTTATCCACCTATAGAGATTCGGAAGACTTGATTAATATCGGGGCGTATCAGAAGGGGTCAAACCCTGAAATTGATACTGCGATTGATCATATTCAATCGATTTGGAACTTTACGAAGCAAAAGACTTCTGAAAAGCTAACCTATGCAGAGGCTCAGCAACAACTGATTCAAGAATTTTACAAGGGATGAGGGAACTGAATGAAATTCCGCTATTCCTTTCAGCAAATAGTAGATCTCAAAAATAGCGAACGGACACATGCAGAGTGGATTCTATCTGAAGCTCTGGGTGAATTGAGGAATGAAGAAACAAGCTTGCATGCGCTATTCGAGCAAAAAGACGCGCTTCAGCAGCAAATCGTATCCGCTTCTGACCAGTGTGTCACGATCTCCGAAATGCTTCTTTTGCAAAATTATTTGAATCACATTGATCAACAAATTTTACGAAAGCATCAGGATGTTGCGAGAGCTCAAAAATTGGTTGAGAATAAGCAGGAAAAGCTGACAGAACGCATGCTAGATGAGAAGGTTTGGAACAAAGCAAGAGAGAAGGCGTTTCATCAATTTCAATCGTTTGTTGCCAAAAAGGAACAGGAAGCTCTGGACGAAATGGCGACTAACCGTTTTAAACGATTGTCATATTGAGGAAGCCGTAGAGGGGGGAGAGAGAAACAATGGCCGATACAAGTGCGGAAGGCACATCCTACAGTGCATTAGAGCGATTTCTAATTTGGTTTGTCATTCCTTTTGTATTTACGGCGGTTCTGCTCTTCGTTTTGCTGTCGATCTTCGATTATGACATCAAGAGCAGCATACAAAATGCTTTGCATAATACACCAGTGATTGGTAAGGTTGTACCTGCTCCGAAAGAGAAGGCTTCTGCTGCCGATACTGATAAATCTAAAGGTGCGGAAGAAAGTGCGAAGTCCAAAGATGAAGAGATAACAAAGCTAAATGCTCGAATTACGGAGCTCGAAACTGCGCTCCAACAATCGGACGCAACTACTCAACAGAAAGATCAGTCTTTAAAGGATGCTGAAGCTAAAGCTGCTGATTTGGAAGAAAAGTTGAAAGACAAGACTCAAACGGAAGAAGAATACAAGAATAAAATTACGGAGTTGGCTAACCTGTACGCGAGCATGTCACCAAGTAAAGCTGCCCCGATTATGCAAAATTTAACACCGAAGGAAATGGTGCTTGTCTTCTCCATGATGAAGTCGGACAGCCGCGGCGCTATTCTTGAGAAAATGGACCCGAAGGTTGCCGCTGAAGCATCTATCGGTCTAAAAGATGTAGTTCCGGTCAAAGACCAGGAGATTGCAGCACTGCAAGAAAGATTGAAGATTAACGGTAGTTCGGACACGACACAAGCATCGACATCCGTCAGCAAAGCCGATTTAGGTCAAACATTTGGAAATATGACTCCAAAAAGTGCTTCCAATGTACTGTTAGAAATGTATAAGTCTAGTCCAGAGAAGGTAATTACAATCCTTAGTGGAATGGACAATACATCGCGATCAAAAGTAATGTCGGCATTGTCAGATGCTAATAAAGAGGTCGCAGCAGCTATTACCTCCAAGCTGGCACAGTAAGCTCGGCTTTAAGCATATTGAAAGGAGGTGAGAAGAAAATGGACGTACAAATGTCGATAGCGCCTAGTACACCAACTACAAGCAGTGGAGGTTCAGCTTCGGCTAAGACGAGTGCACAACCAGGAACAACGGATGCATTCTCGCAGCTCCTGGGCTCTCAATTAACACCATCAACGCCGACTGCTGATGAAGCCGGTCAAGCCAATGCAGAAGATCCAGCTATGATGCTGGCGAGTTTATTACAGATGCTCCAAAGTATGATCATGCCCATGCAAAATGCACCTGTCGTGCAAGGTGATGAGACAACAGGCGATTCTCTACCGGACACGCTTGTTCAAGCAATGAACAGTAATCCTAGCTTAGCTGCCAAGCTTCTACAGGATCCAGGTATGCAGCAGTGGCTAGAGCAAGCAAGTCAGCTTATAGGCGCAATGACAGATGGCCAGTCGAAAATGGGGAGTGCTCCCATGACAAAGGCGCAATTAGCCGGCTCAGACGCATTGGAAGCGCAAAACACTTTGCTCATGCTTGCTTCGTTATCTAAGCAGCAGCCTGACAATCCCATCTTGCAGTATTTGAATCAACAGCTGCAGCAGATCATGGAACCTATATTGCCTTCAGTAGCGGGGGAGCAAATGACCCCTATTTCAGAAAGTGACGATGTTCAAGCTGATTCGAATACACTTGAGAACACAGATTCTGTGCCAGCAAGCCGTCATATCGGCCAACACACACAAGTGCGACGAGCCGATAGTAAAAAGCAAGTAATTTCATCGCAAGCTGTGGATATGAATATTCAACAGCAGCCGGCTAAATCCAAGCTTGAAATACTTGCAGTCAAAAATTCACTTAGTCAACCGATGCATCAAGTGCAAGCAAGCACGAACGATCAAGTTAGTCAAGAGCAGCCGGTAACCACTGATGCAACCGATGCTGCAACTCCTTTTATTCATATTTTAGATGCTCAACATGGAGTGCAGTCGACGGTACCTGTTGAGAAGGCTGTTCCTGCGACCATACATGCAGCTAATTTTGCTGAAGATATGACCGAGCATGTCATGAAGAGTATGAAGATCACGCTAGCTGACGGAATCTCCGAGGCTAAACTGTCCTTATTTCCTAAAAATTTAGGTCATGTCGATGTCAAGCTGACGATGCATGATGGACAACTCATTGCACAATTTGCTACGGATTCAGCAGCAGGAAAACAAATGCTGGAGAGTCAATTGCCTCAACTGCGTCAGGCACTTCAAACACAAGGTCTTCAAGTTGAAAGACTTGAGGTTACTCAAAATCAAAGTATGTCTTCTGGAATGTTCCAGGATCAACGTCAGCAGCAGTCATCCAATCAAGCATTCCGCCAAAATAAGAACCGTTCAGGTAATTATGAGAAGGATGTCATTGAATTTAACCAAGAGATTGCAAGCGCGGGTCAAACTCGTGGTACAGCCTACGGAAACTCCTTTGATGTTATAGCTTAATACAATCCTCATCTTAGTAACCGGAGGTGATATTATGGCAAGCACTAATTCAGTATCAGGGAATGTCTCCGATATTATCAATGCAGGACAAACGAAAAAAACGGAAACCAAGGATCCTAACTCTTTAGGTAAAGACGATTTTTTGAAAATTTTGATCACACAGCTTCAAAACCAAGACCCTACTCAACCGCTTCAAGACAAAGAGTTTATTGCTCAAATGGCTCAATTTACGTCCGTAGAGCAATTGACCAACATGGCGAGTGAAATTAAGCTGATGAGACAATCGTTAGGTTTTACATCAGAGTTAATTGGTAAATCGGTTACATGGACAAGTACTGATTCCTCAGGGTTATCGGCAACCAAGACAGGTATTGTTGATTCCATTACTTTTAAAGATGGTAATCAATACGCCAATGTGAAAGGAGAGGAAATTTCTCTGGAGCAGCTCAGTAAGATTGAGAACGCCGGAGAAACCCAATGACGGAGCGAATATCGATAGGACAATTATATCCTAATGCTGTTCCTCCAGCGTCTACGAGACGAGCACCTGTACAGCAGCCGGCAGCTCAAACCGGCAAACCGACATTTCAACAACTTCTTCAGGATCAATTTGTTCGCTTCAGTCATCATGCAGAGGTACGGCTTCAAGAGAGAGGCATTCAATTAAAGCAGGAGCAGCTAGATAAGCTAAGTTCAGCAATCGATAAAGCTGCGGCCAAAGGCGCTAAAGACGCATTAATGCTTTTGAATGGGAACGCACTCATCGTTAATGTACCGAATCGAACTGTAGTGACAGCGCTGGACGGAAATACAATGAACGATCATGTGTTTACACAAATCGATAGTGCAGTAATCATTTCTTAATATCAGGCTGGACCGACAGGGGGCCTGGAGCCGCCGAACGATGGAAGCGGCTCGGTAAAATATATGAATCCGTAGGGGGTAGCTAAATGCTAAGATCTCTTTATTCCGGGGTTTCCGGTATGCGTGGTTTTCAGACAAAATTGGACGTTATCGGCAATAATATTGCTAACGTCAATACGATCGGCTTCAAAGGCAGCCGAGTCATGTTCAAGGATATTCTAAGTCAGACGGTTTCCGGTGTGAGTGCTCCGGACGATACTCGCGGCGGCGTGAACGCTCAGCAGGTTGGTCTAGGTGTGAGCACAGCGTCTATTGATACTGTACACACAGCCGGTAGTGCGATGACGACAAATGTCGTAACAGACCTTAGATTGAACGGAGACGGCTTCTTTGCAGTTGGAACTGCCGATCAAGTGGATACAGCATATTTGACAAGAGCAGGTAATTTCACTCTAGACGCTAACAGAAATCTTGTTAACGCAGACGGGCTTCATGTAATGGGAGCTGATAACGCGGGGCCTATTACAATACCAGACAACGTGGTCTCCTTCTCCATCTCCCAAAACGGAGAAATTATCGGCGTTGATTCTGCAGGTGTTGTTGCTCCAACAGGTCAAGTTATCGGGGTTGTGAAAGTGACAAACCCATCAGGTTTGGAAAAGCTTGGCGGTAACTTATACCGCATGACATCCAATGCAAATGCTGATACTGCAATTACAACGGTTGCGCCTGGGAATGCTGAAACTGGTGTAGGTACGCTAGTTTCCGGACAGTTGGAAATGTCGAACGTTGACTTGACAGGTGAATTTACCGAAATGATCGTTGCACAGCGCGGCTTCCAAGCGAATTCAAGGATTATTACAACTTCAGATGAAGTCCTTCAGGAAGTTGTTAATCTGAAGCATTAATGGATCGTAAAGTAATGTAAAGCGGGGGGAGAGTCTCCCCCACTTTCATCCAGGAGGAGAATATGATTTCTCTTACGAGGTTAAATGGAAGACCTGTTATCGTTAATGCCTTGCTAATTGAAATGATTGAAGAAACCCCGGATACCATGATTTCTTTAACGACAGGAAAGAAAATCACGGTTCTCGAGAAAGCTGATGTTGTGGTAAGCTTAGTGCGGACCTACATGCAAGATATCGGCTCGGTTCGGGCGTCAATAATGTCCAGGGATGCGGAGGGCTTGTAGGTGTTTAAGAATAAAATTTTTATACTCATCGTTTCCATACTCATCGCTATCACATTAATTCTCACGGCGGCATTTGTATTATGGAACTTTATGGAAAAAAATAATCAATCTCAGGACCCGGCTGGACAAGCACAGGATGCTGTTGCTTCAGTAAAACCAACAAAGCCACCTACGGCTGAGGAAATTAAAGCCAATACTGCTTTTGTGAAGGATATCTTAACTAATCTTTCCGGTGGGGGCAATTTTATTAAATTGTCACTGGCCTTTGAACTTGAAAATTCCAAGGGGAAGACAGAGTTCGACAGCCTGTTAGATTCTGCAGTGAAAGGAACTATTGTTCAAACTCTGGCAGACATGACTTCCGAACAAGTACAGGGAAGTAAAGGTAACGATCTACTGACGTCCACTTTGATGAATAAACTTAACCCTATGCTACATGAAGGTAAAATCAGGCAGATTTGGATCACCGATAAAGTGCTTCAATAACTCGCTGACGATCATGCTTTAAGGAGGTGAGTCTCTATGGTTGATGTGTTATCGCAAAATGAGATCGACGCCCTTCTAGCTGCGTTATCCTCTGGTGAAATGGATGCGGAGGAGCTTAAAAAAGAAGAGACGCAGAAGAAGGTCAGGGCTTATGACTTTAAAAGAGCAGTACGCTTTTCAAAAGATCATATTCGAAGCTTGACGCGAATACACGAAAATTTTGCGCGTTTTTTGACAACCTATTTCTCTGCGCAGTTGCGGACGTTTGTGCAAATTAACGTGGTACAAGTTGAACAGCTGCCCTATGACGAATTTATTCGGTCGATCCCGAAAATGACCATTTTGAACATCTTTGAAGCAGAGCCTTTAGAGGGTCGAATGGTCCTTGAGGTCCATCCCAATGTAGCTTTTGCCATGTTGGATCGTTTGTTGGGGGGAGCTGGTACATCTCCAACTAAAATTAATGCTCTGACTGAGATCGAGACGATCGTTATGGAACGTATCTTCAGCAGAGCCTTCGATAGTCTTCAGGAAGCTTGGAAGACAGTAATTGACTTGTCTCCGCGGCTGGAAGCCTTGGAAACCAATCCGCAATTTATGCAGATTGTTTCTCCTAATGAAACTATCGCTTTGATTTCTTTGAGCACGAAGATTGGTGATACGACAGGTATGATCAACCTATGTATACCACACGTCGTAATTGAGCCTATTATGCCTCGGTTATCTGTTCATCACTGGTTTGTTTCACAGAAAAAGACCAGAGCTCCTGAGGAAGTTGAAGCACTTCAATCACGGTTAGAGAAAGCTAAGCTGCCGCTTATTGCCGAATTAGGTACATCCGAAATTTCGATTCGGGAATTTTTGAGCTTGTCGGTTGGAGATGTGCTGACCTTGCACAAATCGGTAGATGACCCGCTTCAAATCAAAGTAGGAGAGAAGCTTAAATATCTCGGTAGCCCTGGTACAGTAAGAGGCAAGATAGCTGTGCAAGTAACTGATATCGTGAATGAAGGAGAAGAAGATCATGACGAATAATAAAGATTATTTATCTCAAGAAGAGATAGATGCTTTGTTAAGACAAACCTCTGACGACACCACAGATCCTTCTTTCCAGACGTCGCCTAACATTGAGGACTACTTGTCTTCGCTAGAACAGGATGCGCTTGGTGAGATTGGGAATATTACATTTGGAAGCGCAGCTACAGCACTCTCGACTTTATTAGGGAAAAAGGTTGATATTACAACCCCTAAGGTTTCCATCATTGCTCGAGAAGAGCTCGAAGGTGAATTTCCAAGACCGCATGTAGCAGTACATGTTAATTATGTGGATGGTTTTGATGGCATTAACTTGCTTGTTATTAAAACTCGAGACGCTCAGGTCATAGCTGACTTAATGATGGGTGGAGATGGAACAGGCGGAGACGAAAATCTCAGTGAAATTCATATTAGTGCGGTTCAAGAAGCAATGAACCAAATGATGGGATCATCGGCCACTTCCATGTCTACGATCTTTAATCGGTTTGTCAATATCTCACCTCCTGGAATCGACATATTAAATTTGTCGAAAGGAGAAGGAAAACTACCTGACGAGGACGTATTTATTAAAATATCGTTCCGACTGACGATTGGCGATCTGATTGATTCCAACATTATGCAGCTGCTGCCTGTGACTTTTGCGAGAGACATGGTATCGATCCTGATGGGGGGAGGATCCGAGGCTACAATGGAAGCAGCGCCGACAGCGCAAGCCGCGGCACCTTCACCTTCACCAACAGCGCCACCAAGCGCTCCGGTTCGACAAGATGTGCATACGCCGCCTGCAGCTGCAGCTCCGATGTATGAGCAACCGATGTATCAGCAGCCCATGTATCAACAACCACCTATGCACGAGCAGCCAATGTACCAGCAGCCGCCAATGATGGGACAACCGATGTATCCTCCGGGGCAGCCCATGTATGGTCAACCGCCTGCAGCTTACGGTGGAATGCCGAATCGCAATGTCAATGTGCAGCCAGTACAGTTTGGAAATCTGCAGTCAGGCAGCATGGCTCAAGCCGATGATACGAACCTGAATTTACTACTAGATATCCCCCTTAAGGTAACTGTAGAATTAGGGAGAACTCACAAAGTGATTAAGGATATTTTGGAGCTTTCTCAGGGATCCATCATTGAGCTGGATAAATTGGCCGGGGAGCCAGTTGACATTCTGGTGAACAATAAGCTGATTGCCAAAGGCGAAGTCGTCGTCATCGATGAAAACTTTGGAGTTCGTGTCACTGATATTGTGAACCAGTGGGAACGGATTCAAAAGTTACAATAACTTAAATTCTAGGAGGACTGTTTACTAATGGCTAACCGAATTCTTATTGTGGATGATGCTGCATTTATGAGAATGATGATCCGGGATATCCTAACAAAGAACGGATATGAAGTTTGTGGAGAAGCAAATGATGGAGCGCAAGCAATTGAAAAATACAAGGAACTTAAGCCAGATTTGATTACCATGGATATCACGATGCCTGAGATGGATGGCATTCAAGCACTGAAAGAAATCAAAAAGCTCGAGCCAAACGCTAAGGTCATTATGTGTTCTGCGATGGGACAACAGGCCATGGTTATTGATGCGATCCAAGCTGGAGCTAAGGACTTTATCGTAAAACCTTTCCAAGCGGACCGTGTTATTGAAGCAATCAAAAAGACTCTAGGGTAATTTTACGAAGTTCGGCTGAGTCTGACATAAACCGAAAGGGATGTGACCATGAGAAGACTCATCACCAAACTATCGCTATCCACTATACTGGGGCTTGTGCTGATCATCTACACACAAGCTGTTTGTTTTGCTGAGACGGACCCTACACAAGGATTAGCAGACTCTGAATTTAATCCAGGGGATTCGTTTGATTCATTCACCATGATTGTGAAGGTCATCTTTTTCTTGGTATTGATTATTCTTTTGTTCTTCGTTCTCATCAAATATATTGCAAGAAAAAACAGGGGTTCATTTTTTGGTAATTCCGTGCGTTCCCTCGGCGGGGTGCCTTTAGGGCAAAATAAGTCGATTCAAATCGTAGAAATTGGTCATTCACTCTTCGTAGTTGGCGTCGGTGATAATATTCAGTTGCTGGATAAAATCAATGACGCCGATGAGGTGGCCTATATTACAGACCTTCTAACGGCAACTCATGCCCAGCATCAAGGAATCATGAATGCTCGTAAATGGCTGGATAAACTTCCTATAGGCAAACGAGAAGCCGAGGAGGAAGAAATAACGTCATCCTTTCAGCAAGTATTTCATGATAAAATGCAGCGGGTGACAAATCGCAACAAAAATGTTGAAGATTGGCTCTCGGATCAAAAAATGAAAGATCGGTTGAATGACGAATGAAGAGAAACAAAATTAGTGTAATCGTAATTCTGACCCTGTTATCTGTGTTTGCTTGGTCACTGACTGCCGCGGCCGCGGGAACAGATCCTAGTAACCCGATCCCTGGCCTTAATGTTAACATCGGGGCAGGAGACGTCGGCGGTACGGGCCAATCGTCGAATACAATAACTTTACTGCTTTTATTGACTGTCTTAAGCTTGGCTCCTGCCATTCTCATTTTGACGACATGCTTCACACGCATTATTATTGTACTCGGCTTTGTACGTACATCCCTGGGGACTCAATCCATGCCACCCAATCAAGTTCTAGTAGGATTAGCGCTGTTTCTCACATTTTTCATCATGTCACCTACGCTTGGTGAAGTGAATCAAACAGCGTTACAGCCCTATTTGAAAGGTGAGATTAATCAAACCCAAGCCTTTCAAAAGGCGGCTGGTCCTATGAAAAAGTTTATGTTCACCCATACGAGACAAAAGGACCTGAAGCTCTTTCTTGACTACACAAAGGCACCTAAGCCAACAGGAGTTGATGATATTCCTGTAACGGCCCTAGTGCCTGCTTATGCGATTAGCGAGCTTAAATCTGCTTTCCAGATGGGATTTATGATTTTCATTCCATTTTTGGTCATCGATATGGTAGTCTCGAGTACGCTTATGGCGATGGGGATGATGATGCTTCCGCCAGTCATGATTTCATTGCCATTCAAAATCTTGTTATTCATTTTGGTGGATGGCTGGTATTTGGTAGTTAAATCATTGTTACTCAGTTACAGTACTTGACGAAAATGGATGGAGGTCAGCTAGATGGGTTCAGAGTTTGTCATCCGGATTGCAGGAGAAGCTGTGTATACAGTTCTTAAAGCAAGCGCGCCCATGTTGGTGATCGGATTGGTCGTGGGTCTGATTATCAGTATATTTCAAGCCACTACGCAGATTCAGGAGCAGACGCTTGCATTTGTTCCCAAGATTGTTGCCGTTCTTTTGTCCATCCTTATATTTGGGCCTTGGATTATGAACACTTTGGTTGATTTCACTTACAATTTGCTAAACAACCTCTACAAATTCGTTGGATAGGTTGTGAGAGGCTTGGAACTGTTATTTCAAGTTTTACCTGGCTTTATGCTTATTTTTTGTCGAATCACATCGTTCTTTGTCGTGGCGCCTGTGCTTTCTTCGAAAAATATCCCAAATACATTCAAGATCGGATTGTCCCTATGTGTCACGTTTATCGTCTTTAGCAGCATTGGGTTGAACCAGGCTGTCGTGATTGACGGGCAATACATTTTGCTCATCATTAGGGAAATGTTGATTGGAATTTTGCTTGGGTTTTTAGGTTACATGTTTTTCACAGTTGTTCAAATTGCAGGTTCGTTCATGGATATGCAAATTGGGTTTAGCATGGCCAATATTATTGACCCGTTATCCGGAACTTCTTCGCCGCTAGTCGGCAATTTGAAGTACATGATAGCGATTCTACTGTTCTTAACATTTGACGGACACCACTATTTGCTTCGGGCTATTATGGAAAGCTATCATTGGATACCTCTAGACAATCAGCTTTTCACACGTATCTATAATGGTCAGATATCGGACTTTTTGTTTCAGTCCTTCTCTAAAATGTTTTATCTTTCGTTTCAATTGGCTGCTCCAATTATTGCCGCATTATTTTTGACTGACTTAGGACTCGGTCTGC
Organism: Paenibacillus hexagrammi; assembly: GCF_021513275.1. NCBI lineage: Bacteria > Bacillati > Bacillota > Bacilli > Caryophanales > Paenibacillaceae > Paenibacillus > Paenibacillus hexagrammi. Next base: position 2,217,763 of record NZ_CP090978.1, read on the forward strand.
TTACGCGTGTAGCTCCTCAGTTTAATATTTTTGTCATCGGAGCACCATTGAAAATGATTCTAGGGCTGATTTTACTAGCCTTGCTTTTCCCGGAATTGATATCGCAGTTTCAAGGCCTTTTTGCTTCCTTATTCGATTCAATGCAAAATTTACTGCAGCTGATTTCGGGTTCGCAACCAACATCACCGTAACCCGGGGGGTTCATTGTGTCACACAAACTTCATTTACAGCTGAATTTGCAATTATTTTCAGGAGAGAAGACGGAATCGGCGACGCCGAAGAAAAGGCAGGAGGCCCGCAAGAAAGGGCAAGTTGCCAAGTCTATGGATTTACCCGCTGCCTTGGTGTTGCTTTTTCTTTTGCCTCGTTTCTTATTTTTGGCAGCTTTATGAAAGAAAAGATGGTTGGTATGTTCAGACAGATCTTTGAACATCAGCTTACAATGGACGTTACGGCTTCGAATGTGGAAGTGATGTTCTCAGAGCTGGTTATGCAGGGCTTTCAGATCATGGCTCCATTATTTCTTCTGGTTATGGTAATCGGCGTTTTATCCAATTATCTGCAGATTGGTTTTATGTTTATCGGGGATCCGTTGATCCCTAAATTTAGTAAGATCAATCCGATTTCAGGGTTCAAAAGAATTTTCTCCATGCGTACAGTAGCTGATTTCCTAAAATCCAGTCTTAAGCTGGCTATTATCGGATACGTCGTTTACAGCACACTGATGGGTGAAAAAGCTAATTTGTTAGGTCTTGGGCATACGCCCATTGAAAGTACTTTTACTTTTATCGCCTCATTAACTCTAAAGCTAGGTATAAAAATTGGATCTATTCTAATTGTTCTTGCGGTCTTTGATTTTATTTATCAAAAGTATGAGTTTGAGAAGAGCATCAAGATGTCCAAGCAGGATATCAAGGATGAGTACAAGAAGAGTGAGGGCGATCCTCATATTAAAGGTAAAATCCGTGCGAAGCAGCGTCAGATGGCGATGCAGCGTATGATGCAGGAAGTACCTAAAGCAGATGTCATTATTACGAATCCTACGCATTTTGCGGTCGCATTGAAATATGATTCGGGTAATATGCAGGCTCCGACCGTGATTGCGAAAGGTACGGATCACATCGCATTGAAAATCAGGGAAGTCGCTAAAGAAAACGGTATTATAACTATGGAAAATAAGCCGCTTGCACGTGCATTATATGCTCAGGTTGAGATTGGAGATGGAATTCCGGCGGAATTGTTCCAAGCTGTGGCCGAAGTGCTGGCTTACGTATATAAGATGAAGGGTAAAGCTGGTTAAACGAGGAAAGGAGGTACATCCTGATGAGAGTGAAAGATTTACTAGTATTGATCGGAATTATCGGTATTGTTTTAATGATGGTTGTACCAATCCCTATTCCTTTGTTGGATTTTTTGCTGATTATTAATATTTCGATTGCGTTAATGATCATATTAGTTGGGATGAATACGCAAGAAGCGCTCCAGTTTTCCATTTTTCCATCCTTATTGTTGATTACGACCTTATTTCGATTGGCGCTAAACGTTTCTACGACACGGAACATTCTAGCTCATGCGGAAGCAGGTAACGTGGTCAGAACTTTTGGTTCCTTCGTGGCTGCAGGCAATATTGTCGTAGGATTCGTTGTATTCCTCATTCTTGTCTTGGTTCAGTTCATCGTCATTACCAAAGGTTCTGAGCGGGTTGCCGAGGTAGCGGCACGATTCACACTCGATGCTATGCCTGGTAAACAGATGAGTATTGATGCCGATTTGAACGCAGGCTTAATTAATGAAAGTCAAGCGCGTGAACGCAGACAAAAGATCGAGCGGGAAGCGGATTTTTATGGAGCTATGGATGGTGCCAGTAAATTCGTCAAAGGGGACGCCATTGCGGGTATTATCATTCTCATTATTAACCTCTTAGGTGGTTTTATTATCGGGATGACCATGAAGGGAATGTCTTTTCAAGAAGCTCTTGAGACATTCTCTATCCTTACGATTGGAGACGGATTGGTCAGCCAAATCCCGGCATTATTGATTTCGACAGCAGCGGGTATCATCGTAACTCGTGCTTCATCGGAAGGCAATCTGGGGCATGACATTACTTCTCAGATTACCTCTCAGCCTAAACTGTTATACATTGTTTCAGGTACGCTAGTCATGCTTGGCATTTTCACACCTATTCATTGGTACACAACTTTCCCTATTGCAGGATTGTTAGTCTTTGCCGCTATGAAGATGCAAAAAAACTTGGAACGGCAAGCGATACAAGAAGAACAAATGGTCGAAGAGCAGCAGATCGAAGAAGTTCGCAGTCCCGAAAGTGTTATCAGCTTGCTTCAAGTAGATCCGATTGAATTCGAGTTCGGCTATGGGTTGATTCCACTTGCAGATACTGGACAGGGCGGGGATTTGCTGGATCGAATTATCTTAATTCGTCGTCAGTGTGCGCTTGAATTAGGTATCGTGGTACCAGTTATTCGGATTCGAGATAATATCCAATTAAGACCAAATGAGTATATCATCAAAATTAAAGGGAATACGGTTGCCCGCGGCGAACTGCTCCTTAACCACTACTTGGCCATGAGTCCAGGTATTGAGGATGATTCGATCTCAGGCATTGAGACGACTGAACCAGCATTTGGTTTGCCAGCAATTTGGATTGATGAGGTAACGAAAGAACGTGCAGAGTTGTCAGGCTATACGGTAGTAGACCCTCCATCTGTAGTGGCTACACATTTAACGGAGACAATTAAAAAGCATTCGCACGAGCTGTTGGGACGTCAAGAAACAAAAGCGCTTATCGAAAATGTCAGAGAATCTTATCCAGCTCTTGTGGACGATTTAATCCCATCCGTATTGTCCATTGGCGATGTGCAAAAAGTGTTGGCAAAGCTGCTAAAAGAAAAGATATCTGTTCGCGATTTGGTAACAATATTAGAAACGCTAGCAGACTACGGCTCCTATACGAAGGATCCCGAAATATTGACGGAATATGTGAGACAAGCACTGTCCAGACAAATTACTTTGCAATTTACGACAACAGGAGATTCTCTCAAAGTTATTACTGTCGGTCCTTCTGTTGAAAAGAAAATTGCAGATTCCGTCCAACAATCAGATCAGGGAAGTTATCTAGCTCTAGACCCGTCTTCTTCGCAAATTATTTATCATCGAGTCAGTGAACAAGTTTCTAAATTAATTCAATCCGGTCAACAGCCTGTGATTTTAACATCACCCACGATCCGAATGTATTTGCGACAGCTGCTGGAGCGAACCCTACAAGATATACCGGTTCTTTCTTACAGTGAGCTTGAACCTAGCGTTGAAATTCAGAGCATGGGAGTTGTCAATTTATGAGAGTAAAAAGATATGTTGTTGATTCCATGCCTGATGCGCTGCAAAAGATTCGCACGGATCTGGGCAAGGACGCCGTTATTTTAAATACGAAGGAAATACGCACAGGTGGTTTTCTTGGTATGTTCGGCAAGAAGAAGATCGAAGTCATCGCTGCGATTGATGGCGGAGCGGGTCAAGTAGCTGCTTCACCTACTGCGCCCAAATATCAGCCGGCGAAATCTCCGATTATGGCAGCGTCTCAAGCACCTGTCAAAGAAACGTATCATTCTGATTTTCCCGAGGTGCCTGATGTACTTGTCTCTGCAGCTGCGACTGCACCATCTAGACAGCTTGTAACCACAGCTGCTTCGGCTGCACCTCCATCCATTTCTTCTGCTAGGCAATCCTATACTTCGAACAGCAATCTAACTGTTGAAGCAGGAGGAAAGCCTAATGATGATAAGCTGCTGGAAGAAATCAAACAAATGAAAGAAATGATGAAAAAATTAGCTGTTGCAGGAGCTTCGGAAGAACTGCCTGAATGCTTGCAGGTAATCGAGCAGAAGCTGTTGTACCAGGAAGTGGATCCTCAACTAGTCAAGCAAATGATTGATCAAGTATTGCTTGACGCGGAAGAGAAGCAGCTTGAATTGATATCGGAGGAATTTGCCGAAACCTCGATTCGCAGGCAGATCGCGTCCATTCTTCACACAGGAAACAACAAAAGAATTTTGAGTAATACAAGAGTTGTTCATTTTGTAGGACCAACTGGTGTTGGAAAAACAACTACGATTGCAAAGCTAGCGGCGGAGCAGGTTCTGAAATATCAAAAGAAAGTCGGATTTATTACTTCAGATACTTACCGAATTGCAGCCATTGAGCAACTGAAAACTTATGCAACGATATTAAATATACCTTTGGAAATTGTATTTTCACCGCAAGATTTGTCGCGAGCTTTTCATAATTTGGAAGGCTGTGACGTGATCTTTATGGATACCGCGGGTAGAAATTTTAGAAACGAAATGTATGTGTCCGAACTGAATGCACTTCTGAAGACACAGGGAAATAGTGAAACAATTCTCGTCTTGAGCATGACTACCAAATATCGGGATATGAAAGCGATAACGAATAATTTCAATAAATTTAAAGTGGACAAAGTGCTGTTTACCAAACTCGATGAGACGGATTCATTCGGTGCCATTGTCAATCTAATCAATGAATTTTCTCTGCAGCTTTCTTATGTGACCAATGGTCAAAGTGTCCCTGACGATATTTCAGAGATGAATGAGAATGAAATCATTGATCTGTTATTGGAGGAACCCAAATCATGACCGATCAAGCAGAAGGACTCCGTAACCTGGTCCAGATTCAAAATGAGAAAGCGACTCGAACGACAAGAGTCATTACGGTAACAAGCGGTAAAGGCGGAGTAGGAAAGTCTAATTTCACCTTAAACTTTGCTCTCACACTGCAATCACTAGGACATAAAGTGCTTGTATTTGATGCCGATATCGGATTAGCAAATATTGATGTGCTTATGGGAGTCTCCTCCAAATACAGCTTGTACCACTTACTTAAGAAGGAAAAAACCATATGGGAAATCATCCAAAAAGGTCCTAATGGAATTGAATTTATCGCTGGAGGCTCGGGTTTCAATGATCTCCTTCGATTAACGGATGAGGAACTTGACTATTTTGCCGAACAGGTTTCACAGCTAAACGGTTACGTTGATTTTATTATTTTCGATACTGGCGCAGGCTTATCTAAAGAAACATTAAAGTTTATTCTTGCTGCCGAGGAGACGATCGTTGTTACGACGCCTGAGCCTACATCCATTACGGATGCTTATGCAATAATAAAAATGGTGAATTCCATGGGACATCAAATCCAATTCAAACTAGTTATAAACCGGGTCACAGACAATAAAGAGGGGAAAATGACTGCAGATAAAATCAGCTTGGTTGCCAAGCAGTTCTTGCATCTAGATATTCCTACTCTTGGCTATGTAGATGATGATAGCTCGGTATCTAAGGCCGTCAAGAAACAAATCCCATTTACCGTAGCATTTCAAACTCCGCAGCAGCCAGAAATCTACAGACGATTGCTGACCGTTTTATACATGGTCACCAGGCTTCGGAGGCTCAGACTCAGAATGCTGGAGTAAAAGGGTTTCTTAGCAAGATGATCCGTTTAATGAAATAACGATCAGTATCCATATTTTTTTCAGAGCCCATAAAGGGAGGGAAGCAGCATGGCAGCATATAACATACTTGTAGTGGATGACTCCGTCTTTATGCGCAAAATCATTAGTGATCTCATCTCCGATAATCCTTTATTCAAAATAGTTGGAACTGCAAAGAATGGCAAAGATGCCATAGAGCAAGTGAAACTGCTTCGTCCCGATGCAGTCACCATGGATGTTGAAATGCCCGAAATGAACGGACTTGATGCGCTTCAACGGATTATGGCCGAACAACCAACTCCCGTGATCATGTTAAGTTCTTTAACTCAGGAAGGTGCGTCTGAAACGATTAGAGCTCTAGAACTGGGCGCTGTTGACTTTATCCGAAAACCATCGGGGTCTATCTCTTTGGATCTCTACAAAGTCAAACAGCTTCTTCACGAGAAACTGCAAATTGCAGTCAGGTCTAAGCTTCGGCCGATTCAGCCGATAAATAATAAATTATTGGATCCACCCCCAATTAAAAACAATGCTGTTCAGATGAAGCCGCCGGAGCCGAGGGCTCCAGTATCGACATCCGCCTCATCTATGACACAATTCGATCAACTGGTAGCGATCGGGACTTCAACCGGCGGACCGCGAGCTTTGCATCAGGTTATCTCTCAAATACCTGCGGGCTTCCCGGCACCGATCCTTATCGTCCAACACATGCCGCCGAACTTTACGAAGTCTCTTGCACAGCGATTGAACGATATTTCACATATCAAAGTTGTGGAAGCTCAAGACGGAGAAGTGATTCATACAGCGACAGCTTATGTTGCGCCGGGTGGATGGCATATGACCGCTTATCGAGAGTCAACAAGAGGAGTGTACAAGATACGCCTCTCTAAAGAAGATCCTCGTTCAGGGCATCGACCTTCGGTTGATGTCATGCTGGAATCATTATTGCCCTTCAAAGAATTGCGAAGGCACATCGTCATTATGACGGGGATGGGTAGCGATGGCGCTAAAGGCATGTTGTCGCTGCGTGAAAATGGAGCCGTAACTACGATTGCGGAGTCCGAAGAAACCTGTGTTGTATACGGAATGCCTCGAGCTGCGGTCGAATTAAAAGCTGCAATGCATGTCATCCCTCAGCAGGACATTGCTTCTAAGCTTTCTCAAGCGGTGTTGACATGAATAAGCCATGGCAAGCAAGTTACATAACGAACCTATCGGAGGTGTGTGGTTTTGGAACTTAGTCAATATTTATCCATGTTTATCGATGAATCAAGAGAGCATTTACAAGCAATGAATGAGAACCTGCTCAGCTTGGAGAACAATCCTCAAGATATTAGCATTGTGCACAATATTTTTCGCTCCGCACATACGTTAAAAGGTATGTCGGCAACAATGGGCTTCGAAGATATTGCGTCTCTCACTCACGAAATGGAGAACGTGTTAGATCTAGTCCGTAATCATAAGTTAGCAATGGACTCTTTTATTTTTGATTGTATATTTAAAAGCTTGGACTCTTTGGAATCCATGGTTGAAGACATCATTCAGGGTGGTACAGGAAAAGCGGATGTTACGCAAATTGTTGCTTCTTTAGGGTCCATTGTAACAGGTGACTACAAGAAATCATCTGCAGATGCGCCTGCTTCTACAGATTCGAACAAAAAAGAAGGAACTAAAGGCATCGAAGTGGATGAATTCCAATATTCTATTCTCCAGCAATCGATTGACTCTGGTTTTCTTGTATTCTTTATAAAAGTCAGTGTTCGCGAGGATTGTGTCCTTAAGGCAGCAAGAGCTTATATGGTATTCGACGCTTTAGAGCAAAACGGTGAAATCGTCAAGGCAACTCCATCTGTTCAGGATATCGAACAAGAGAAGTTTGATCGTACGTTTTCGGTCTACTATATCTCCAAGATTGACAAAGCTTCTCTACAGAAAGAAATTCTTAATGTTTCTGAGATCGAATCAGCTGAAATAACAACAGTAGACTCTGAATCTCTAGCTGATATGTCCAGAAAGCAAAGTGAAGTGGAGGCAGCCACAAAGGAAATTGCCGCAGCGGTTGCAGCTGTCGCGCCTGAAGCAAGCGATGCTCCTGCAGCAAAGGCTGAGCCTAATGCTTCGGCTAAACCCGCAGCAGGAGGAGCACCTGTCGCTAATCGCACCATCCGAGTGGATATTGAGCGTCTGGATGCATTGATGAACTTGTTCAGCGAGCTGTTGATTGACCGGGTTCGGTTGGAGCAGCTTGCAAGTGAAGTGAAGCGAAACGATTTGTCTGAAACAGTAGAGCATATGTCTAGAGTAAGCAGCGATTTGCAAAATATCGTGCTGAAGCTGCGAATGGTTCCTGTTGACTCTGTATTTAACCGTTTCCCTCGTATGATTCGCGATTTAGCGAAGTCATTAAACAAGAAAGTCGACCTGGTCATTACTGGTGCTGAAACTGAGCTAGATCGTACGGTCATCGACGAAATTGGCGATCCGTTGGTTCACTTACTTCGTAACTCTGTAGACCATGGTATTGAATCGATCAATGATCGACTGGCGGCTGGAAAGCCTGAACATGGTACGGTATATCTTCGAGCCTTCCACAGCGGAAATCATGTATTTATTGAGATTGAAGAGGATGGAAGAGGGATTAATCGCGAGAAGGTGCTAAAGACAGCGCTCAAAAATGGATTAATTACTCAAGATCAAGCTGCTAAGCTGAGCGATACCGAGGTGTACAATCTACTGTTCGAATCAGGCTTCAGTACAGCCGATAAGATTTCAGACATTTCCGGACGTGGTGTAGGTCTAGATGTGGTAAAAACGAAAATTCAAATGCTTGGCGGTCATGTGCATGTTGAGTCCAAACCAGGGCTTGGCAGTAAATTTTCCGTACAGCTGCCGCTTACCCTTTCCATTATTTCTGCAATGCTGGTTAAGCTGGGTAGTGAGAAATACGCTATTCCATTGTCCTCCATTGTGGAAACCTCTGCAATTCAGAGAAATCAGGTTCGAAATATTCACGGTAATAAGATGATCGAATATCGTAATTCTGTCATTCCGTTAGTTTCACTCAGTACGCTGTTTGATGTGCCGGATTTCAAAGAGGACATGGAAGATGAAACCGAGATTGTCGTCGTTCGTAAAGGTGATAAACAAGTTGCTCTGATGGTGGATGAGTTTATCGGCCAGCAAGAAATCGTATTGAAAACATTGGGTAAATACCTGTCGGGACTGTTCGCTATATCTGGTGCAACCATCTTAGGGGACGGACAAGTCGCTCTCATCATCGATCCAAATGCATTGATCAAATAATTCTGTTAGCTAAGCCAAAACCTGGCGAATAACTCATGGGAGGGTTCTAGTATGGGAGAAGAAAAAAAGTGATCGTATTTGCTCTTGGTACGGAAGAGTATGGTGTTGAAGTAGAGAAAGTTCGTACAATTGAAAGAATGCAGCCAATGACACGCGTTCCTAAAGCTCCTGAGTTTATTAAAGGTGTTATTAACCTTCGCGGTGTCGTAATTCCAATTATTGATCTACGATCTAGGTTTGGTCTAGAAACTCAAAATTATACGGATGCAACACGTATTATTATCGTTTCACAAGGTGATTATGAAGTTGGCTTAATCGTTGATTCAGCAAATGATGTTATCGATCTAGATACGGATAATATTGATAATCCGCCTGAAATTGTGGGAGGCATAAAAGCTAAGTACCTTGATGGTATTGCCAGAGTGGGAGGACAGAGATTACTGGTTCTTTTGAATCTGGAGCAAGTATTGGACCGTCACGAAATTCAACAATTAGAAAGAACTGAGGACTAGGTCGTGGATGTATTTAAGGATTTAGCCGACTTCCAAATGGATGTCCTAAAGGAAGTAGGGAATATAGGCGCGGGGCATGCCGCTACCGCGCTTTCTACTCTTCTGGACAAGCCCATCGATATGATGGTGCCCAAAGTAAAAATGCTCCCATTTGAGGAGATTTGTGAAAGTGTTGGGGGCGCGGAGACAGCTGTTTTGGCGATTTTTTTACGCGTTGAGGGTGATGCTCCAGGTAATATGTTTTTTATTCTTCATCTGGAATCGGCTAAGAATGTTTTACGCAATTTAGTTGGTCTAGAGGTTGAAGATGAAGAGCAATACTCAGAGCTTGAGCTTTCTGCCCTTAATGAAATTGGCAATATTTTGGCAGGTTCCTACTTATCTTCTCTTGCAGATTTTACACGCCTCAATATGCAGCCCACTGTCCCTTCATTAGCAATAGATATGGCCGGTGCCATTCTAAGCTACGGTCTGCTGCAATTCGGTGAAATGGGCGATCAAGCATTATTAATTGATACAAAATTCTTAGAAGGGCAAAATGAAGTACAAGGTCATTTCTTCCTCATTCCGGACCCTGAATCGTTTGGCAAAATATTTGCAGCTTTAGGGGTAGAATCTCCATGATGCAAGATAATTACATTAAAGTAGGAATGGCTGACCTGAACGTCGCGCACCTTACAGGTATACTTAAGACGACAGGGCTGGGTTCTTGCGTAGGCGTCACACTTTACGACAGCCGCGTCAAGGTAGCTGGGATGGCACACGTCATGCTCCCATCATCGGAAATTGCTAGAGAAGGTTCAGTCAACATTGCCAAATATGCCGACACCGCCATTCCAGAGCTTATATCCCGTATGGAGAAACTAGGTGCAAGTGTAAGCAGAATGGAAGCTAAGCTTGCAGGCGGGGCGCAGATGTTTGCTTTTGCTGGAAATAATGATACGATGAGAATAGGTCCGAGAAATGTAGAATCTTGTAAGGAAATGCTGAAAAAGTACACTATTCCTGTTAAAGCAGAGGATACTGGAGCAAATTTCGGGAGAACTATTGAATTTAATTGTGAAACCGGGATTTTAATGATCCGAAGTGTCCAACAAGGAGTAAAGGAAATGTAAAACATGGTAGGTACTATCCGAATTAATTTGATCGTTGCTGCTCTTGCAGCTGTGTTTACCTTTGTCATGTCTTTGGGAAACAATATGTTTGTCACCACATGTCTGAAGAGCTTGTACAGCTTTGCGATTCTGTTTGTTTTGACATTCGGATTCAGATGGGTATTGGGCGTTCTGGTTACGATAGAGAAGACGAAAACAAGCATGTCACCAAATGATCTAACCTCCGATTCACACATCGGCAGTACGCTTGATGTATCAACTCCTGAGGAAGATCATGAAACGAACGAATTACTGAAAGCCGGACTTGATCCGACTTCAACAGCTCAAGCAAGCGAACCCCAGTTTTCACCCCTGAATCCGCCTAAGCTCGTCACCAAAAATCAAATAGACCCCGAACAACTTGCGGGTGCCTTAAGGCGAATGTCAGAAGATTAAGGATGGTGGAACGTAACTCATGATCGAGCAGAAGCAACCCCAACTGGCAAATATGGAGCTCTGGAAACAATGGAAGGAAGAGGGATGGGTACCGGCCAAACAGACCCTGATTGAGAACTACCTTCCTTTGGTCGACTATGTTTCGGGACGACTTGCCATAGGCTTGCCTAAAAATGTATCCAAAGACGATCTGTCGAGTTATGGCGTGATGGGACTTATCGATGCCGTTGAGAAGTTTGATTATGCTCGTGGACTTCAGTTTGAAACCTATGCGTCTTGGCGTATCCGCGGCGCTATTATCGATGGATTACGGCAGGGGGATTGGGTTCCCCGTTCCGTTCGGGAAAAAGCAAAAAAAATCGAAGATGCATATCAAAAACTAGAGCAGCAATATCTCCGGTCTGTGACAGATTCAGAAATTAGCAACTATTTGCAAGTCTCTGAACAGGAATTTCAACAGATGCTCCAGGATATTTCGATCACAACGGTATGCTCCATAGATGATCCCATACGCGAGGAAGATTCGGAGACGCGTTTATCCCTGCTTGTTGATGAGAAAGCCAAAAATCCTGAATTCAAAGTCAATGAATTTTTTCTCAAGGATTCACTGGCACAAGCTATTGAACGGCTTACGGAAAAAGAAAGAACCGTTGTTTCCTTGTTTTATTTCGAAGAGCTTTCATTAAGTGAGATAGCAGAGGTAATGAATCTATCGCCTTCTCGAATATCTCAGCTGCATTCTAAAGCGATTTTACGCCTCAAGGGAGCTCTGGCAAGATTTAAGACGCAATTGTTTCAAGACACTTAACATCTATATGTAAGCTTGAATGAAAGGTGGTATGTCCATGGGTGAGAGGAGCATGCCTTTAGATTTTTATTTCACAGTCTCCGTATCAGATGACAAACTTACCGCGTTGATGCAAATAAGCAATGTGGAAGAAGGCTTTACTGTAAGCTTAAAACAGCTAGAAGAATTGATTAGTGCCCATCATATTGTTCATGGTCTAGATCAAGCACAGCTGGTACAAATCGCGACGAATCTTAAGTCGTTTAACTCTCAGAAAATAGTTATTGCCAAAGGTACGAAGCCTATCGATGGTGATAATGGATATATTCAGTACATTTACAATTTAGATAAAGAAGAGAAGAAACCTCTTGAACTTGACGACGGTAAAGTTGACTACAAAGAAGTCATTTCGCTTCATAATGTAAAAAAAGGTCAGCTCATCGGTCAACGTTTTCTCGCTACGGAGGGTATACCAGGTAGAGCAGTTACAGGTGAAGCTTTGTATGGCAAAGCTGGTAAAGAAGCACGCTTTAAGACTGGTAAAAATGTCGTCACTGATCCAGAGCAAATGGCGTTATACGCGGCAATTGACGGAATGGTTGTCAAAACGGATCGTGACAAGATTAATGTATTTCCTGTATACGAAGTAAACGGTGATGTCGATTACAACATCGGAAACGTTGATTTTATTGGTACGGTTGTTATCCGAGGCAATGTTCTTCCGGGGTTTAAGATTCGAGCTGCAGGAGATATCCGCGTTACAGGTGGTGTTGAAGCTGCAGAGCTTGAGGCTGACGGATCTATTGAGATCAATGCGGGTATTGTTGGTCAGAATAAAGCTCATGTAAAAGCAGGAGGAAATGTTAAGAGTGCTTTTATACAAGACGCTATTGTTGAAGCGGGCGGAGAAATTTTCGTTTCGCAGAGTGTGATGCATTCGACAATACGGGCGGCGAAAGCAATCAATTGCAGTGGATCCAAAGGGTTAATCGTCGGGGGTACCATTCAGGCAGGTGAACGAGTTACCGCTAGAACAGTTGGGAACTCGATGTCAACAACAACCATCATAGAGGTCGGGGTCCTACCTGAATTAAGGAACGAGCTGCTCCATTTGAGAAATCAGCTGCGTATTCACTTGGAAAATATGGACAAAACAGATAAAGCGCTAACACTTCTGGATCAGTTAGCCGCTGCCGGCCAGTTGGGTCCAGATAAAGTTTCCATGAGAATTAAATTGAATCATACAAAGAAGCAGGCATTAGAAGAGCAGAACTCCATTAAGGAACGTATTTTGGAGATTGAAAAATCGCTGGAGGATTCAGAAAAAGCCAAAGTTGAAATACTTTCAACGATTTACGGCGGGTCCAAAATCGTCATCGGGCGTTATACGAAGTTTATTAAAGATCCAACGAATCGAATGACTTTTCATTTGAGCGATGGCGATATTTCAATGACGCCATATGTATAGGCTAGATCATTCAGTGAGGTGCCGCGCATGAGCATGAAAGCGATTGATTTGCAGTTTGCAGTGCACAAGAATGATGAAGCCGGCATTCGGCAGAATCAAATGATGCAAAAGCCGCGGTTGGATGAAGCACTCTTAGAGAATCAAGCTTCTCAGACGGTTGAGCGTGACAGACATCGTAGCTCAAAGCTTGAGGAGAGTGCCAAATCCAATATTCACGATCAAGCTCATCAAGGACAAGGTCGCGGGCAGGAGCCTGTCAGCAGCAATGCTAAAGAGAAACAGTCATCAGACGCTGCAGGTTCCGCGTCTTCTACCTGCTTCGATCATCCATATAAAGGGCATCATATTGATGTTACTTTGTGAGCAACAGTTTCATATTTTGTTAAGAGAAGGTGGTTTTCATGGCTCTGCAGCCATGGATGTATGTGATACTTCTTGGTCTGGTTTTTGTGGTATATGCGCGATTTTTACCTAAACAGCATGCATCACAGCCTAAAAACAACGTTGTACAAGAGATTGAAGATACGATCGAGCACTTCGCTTCAGAAATGGATGAGCAGAATCAAGCGATTCTTACTCTTTTTACGAAAACGAAACAGGATTATGAGATTGAACTAGCCAAGCTGTCAGGAAGACTTGAATCGTTGGAAAAACAACGAAATGAGCTGACTCATGAGCTGACTCAAGCGAATGTTAATCAACAGTTAAATATGAAAGCGATGAGTGAGCTACATCCGCCTGTCACAGAGCTTCCTGTTCAACATAAATCCGAACTTCCTGTAGAAGAGGTAGAGCCGGAATCTGAACTTCCTGATGTTGCAGCTGTTTTGACCGGACTGAGTATGAAAAGCAGATATGCGGAGCTGTTTGCCCTACATGATCAAGGCAAAGGGGTAGAAGCTATAGCAAAGAAGCTTGGCATGAACAAAGGAGAGGTCAGTCTCATTCTTCAACTTTCCAAACAGGAGGAACAGTCACGTGTTTAAGAACCGATCTTACATGTATGGTATTGGGACCGGCATCATAGTAGGAGCCATTCTTCTTGAAATGATGACGATTTCCCAGAGACCCACACCTGCTCAGGAAAGCGCCCCCATTGAAGAGATGGAGCCGCAGAAGCTTAAAGAGCAAGCCTCTAAGTTTTATCAAGTGTATGAAAAGGATGAGAAGCTGTATACACAGGCAGATTTTGATGCAAGTGTGCAGAAGAGAGTGCAGGATGAGCTTGCGAAGCAGCCTGCTGCAACCAACCCTTCCGCTCAACCTCAAGCTCAGCCTGCACCGGTGAGTCGTGTAGTTGTTTATGTTCAACCTAATCTTGACGCTACAGCTGTAGGAGAACTGCTTCTTAATTCTGGTGTAATATCGGACCGTAAAGCCTTTGCCGCAGAGCTTGAAAAGCAGGGCGGATCGTATAAGATTCAAATTGGGTATCATCAGTTTCAAGGGACGCTCACAATGGAAGATGTCGTCAAAAATTTAATAACGAGCCAAACGGCAGACTGAGCTAAAAAGTAACAAAGCGAGGTCTGTTTTTATTTGTGGATTTTACATGTTTCGCCATGATTACGGGTAAACTTACAATAGTGACAAAAGGTTGCAAGCCCAAATGAGTTATGGTATATTTATTCACGGTGTTAAAAACGCACGCACGTCAATTCGCGCAATGGTGCTTACAATTTGTAAGTTTTGCTCGAAGATGCGACTGGCGGAGGATAGCACAAAAAAACCAAATCAGAGGAGGGATTGGAGATGGCAGTTATCTCCATGAAACAGCTTCTAGAAGCTGGGGTACACTTCGGGCACCAAACACGTCGTTGGAACCCAAAGATGGACAAATACATCTTCACAGAAAGAAACGGCATTTACATTATCGACCTGCAAAAAACGGTGAAAAAGTTGAGGAAGCATACAACTTTGTTAAATCCGTTTCCGAAGAGAATGGAACCATTCTTTTTGTAGGTACAAAGAAGCAAGCTCAAGATTCCGTTGCGGAAGAAGCTGAGCGTTGCGGAATGTACTTCATCAACCAACGTTGGTTGGGTGGTACATTGACAAACTTCCAAACAATCCAAAAGCGTATCGATCGCTTGAAAACTCTGGAGAAGTGGGAAGAAGACGGTACATTCGAAGTTCTTCCTAAGAAAGAAGTTATCATTCTCCGTAAAGAGAAAGAGCGTCTTGAAAAGTTCCTGGGCGGAATCAAGAATATGAAAGGTCTGCCAAGTGCTTTGTTCGTCATCGATCCTCGTAAAGAGCGTATTGCGGTTGCTGAAGCTCGCAAATTGGGTATCCCAATTGTTGGTATCGTTGATACAAATTGCGATCCAGACGAAATCGATTACGTAATTCCTGGTAACGATGATGCAATTCGCGCCGTGAAATTGTTAACTGCGAAAATTGCGGATGCTGTGATTGAAGCTCATCAAGGCGAGCAAACAACAGCTTAATTATAGGAATGCTACAAAAGGGTGGTTGGAAGGTGTAACAGCCTGTCACCACCCTTTTTTTAAAGAAAACTACATATAACTATCGGGAGGTTCTTTTCAATGGCAGTTACAGCAGCACAAGTAAAAGAATTACGTGAAAAAACAGGCGCAGGTATGTTGGATTGCAAAAAAGCGCTTGAAGAAGCAAATGGTGATTTGACGAAAGCAGGAGAACTGCTTCGTGAAAAAGGTCTTTCCGCAGCAGCTAACAAAGCTGGTCGTATCGCTACTGAAGGTGCTGTTGAATCTTACATTCACGCTGGCGGTAAAGTAGGCGTTCTTGTAGAAATCAACTGTGAAACTGACTTCGTAGGTAAAACAGATCAGTTTAAAGCATTCTGCAAAGACATCGCTATGCACATCGCAGCTGCAAGCCCTGTATATGTTCGTCGTGAAGAAGTTCCAACTGAAGCTTTGGATAAAGAAAAAGAAATTCTTCGCAACCAAGCTTTGAACGAAGGAAAGCCTGAGAAAATCGTTGATAAAATGGTTGAAGGCCGCATCAGTAAATACTATGAAGAGTATTGCTTGATGGAGCAATCTTTCGTTAAAGATCCAGACAAAACAATTGAGCAGCTATTGAATGAGAAAATTGCGACAATCGGTGAGAACATCTCCATTCGTCGTTTCGCTCGTTTCGCTCTTGGTGAAGGTCTTGAGAAGAAACAAGAAAACTTCGCAGAAGAAGTTATGTCTCAAGTAAAACTATAATAAGCATTTTCCAAAGAATGGAACACATGGTGTTCCTTCTTTTTTAGCGAAATTTATCGGCACGCGTTCACCTATTGAAACGGAGGTATTACGAGTTGGAGCAACCTTATTATAAGAGAATCGTTTTAAAATTAAGCGGGGAAGCTTTAGCTGGACAGCAGGGGTATGGCATTGACGCTGAAGTCATCACCTCCATCGCACATCAGGTGAAGGAAGTTATTGATTTAAAAGTAGAGGTTGCCATCGTTGTAGGCGGCGGCAATATTTGGAGAGGCATTGCAGGCAGTGAAAAAGGAATGGACCGAGCAACTGCGGATTACATGGGCATGCTGGCAACTGTCATGAATTCATTAGCCCTTCAGGATGCTCTTGAAACTATGGGAGTGCCTACCCGCGTACAATCCTCCATCACCATGCAGCAAGTTGCAGAACCATACATAAGAAGAAGAGCTATGCGCCATTTGGAAAAGGGAAGAGTAGTCATATTTGCAGCAGGAACCGGTAACCCTTACTTCTCAACAGATACGACTGCTGCGCTTCGTGCCGCTGAAATTGAAGCAGAAGTAATTCTCATGGCTAAGAATAAAGTGGATGGCGTTTATTCTGCGGATCCGTTTAAAGATCCTTCTGCGAAAAAGTTCGAAACTTTGACTTACTTGGAAGTCATTAGTAAAAATTTGGGCGTCATGGATTCAACGGCTTCCTCCTCTGTATGGATAACAACATCCCGCTGGTGGTGTTTTCGATTACGGAAAAAGGGAACATTAAACGCGTTGTCCTTGGCGAAAAAATCGGGACTACAGTTAAAGGAAGTGTATAACTATGCCACAAACGATAAAAAAGAATGCCGAAGAGCGTATGGAAAAAGCAATTGGCGCTTTGAAAAGAGACTTGTCATCGCTTCGTGCGGGCCGAGCTACTCCTTCTCTGCTTGATCGTATCCAGGTTGAATACTACGGAGCTATGACTCCTGTTAATCAACTGGCTAATTTAACAACTCCGGATTCACGGTCCTTAGTGATTCAACCGTGGGATAAGAGCTCGATGGGTGCGATTGAGAAAGCGATTATGAAATCCGATCTGGGACTAACTCCAACCAATGACGGAACAGTCATCCGAATCGTCATTCCTGCACTTACCGAAGAACGTCGTGCGGAATTGGTGAAAATGACAAAGAAATATGGCGAAGAAGCGAAGGTTGCCATCCGGAACATTCGACGCGACGCCAATGATGAAATCAAAAAACTAGAAAAAGCTGGGATCTCGGAAGATGAGTCCCGCAAGCATCAAGAAGATATTCAAAAGTTTACGGACAAGTTTGTGGCTGAAGTGGATAAAGTGTTGGCAGCTAAAGAAAAAGAAATCATGGAAGTGTAGCATAGAGCTAGCCCCGGGGTATTCGCTGGGGGTTTTTCATCTTTCCTTTAATGGGGGAACTACAATGCTCAAACCGATAAAAAAATGGCTGGGAAGCACTCCGCAGGGTCAATCCAATCAGGATTTTCCAAGTATAGATCCGGACAATGTTCCGGCTCATGTTGCAATCATAATGGACGGTAACGGGCGTTGGGCAAAAAAACGAGGCTTGCCGCGGGTAGCCGGCCATCATTCCGGTATGAAGAATGTAAAGAAAATTACGATGTCTGCTAATGACATCGGCGTTAAAAGTACTCACCATGTACGCATTTTCTACTGAAAATTGGAAAAGACCAAAAGAAGAGGTAGAGTTTCTAATGAAGCTGCCTCAAGAATTTTTTCCTTTGGAGATTAAAGAGCTAATTGAGAATAACGTTCAAATCCGCATGACTGGTTGGAAGGAAGGGTTGCCGGACTATACGCTGAGCGCGATTGAAGATGCGATCGAGCGGACAAAGAATAATACCGGATTAATCCTTAACTTTGCCTTGAACTATGGTGGCCGTAAGGAAATGATTGCTGGTGTTCAAGACATGATTCGTGATGTACAAAGCGGAAAGCTGAATCCTGACGAAATCGATGAAGACCGGTTTTCTCAATATATGCTAACGTCCGATTTACCGGATCCTGACCTATTGATTCGAACAAGTGGGGAGCTGCGGCTCAGTAATTTTTTATTATGGCAATTAGCCTATTCTGAGCTATGGTTTACGGAAGCATATTGGCCGGAGTTTACAGAAGCATTGTTTTTACAAGCTGTCGCTGAATATCAACGCCGGGGGAGAAGGTACGGCGGAGTTTAATCACGTAGAGTAAATGTCTTGCTTAGCGATACTCGTAGGAGGAATAATTTTGAAGCAGAGAATCATCACAGGAGTCGCAGCCGGACTTGTATTCATCACCTTATTAGTGCTCGGCGGTTATTGGTACACCGGACTCATTCTTCTTCTCTCGGTAATCGGCTACCGTGAGTATATACAAATGAACGGTTACAGCAAATTTACAATCTCCTCTTTATGCGGTTTAGTCGCTATGCTGCTCCTTGCCTTCCCTTGGAGTATGCTTCATATCGACTTTGAGATCCGCTACACCGCTGTGATATGGCTCGCCATGTTTGTCCTCCTTTTTATTACGGTTGCTTCCAAAAATTCGATTACAATCGATCAGGTATCGATTATTTTACTTGGCGCAGTTTATATCGGGCTCGGGTTCCATTATATGATTACAACTCGTTTGCCGGAGAATGGTTTATTTTGGACAGTTCTGGTCTTTGTGTGCATCTGGGCATCAGACTCAGGTGCCTATTTCGTTGGTTCCATGATAGGGAAGCATCCTCTTTGGCCCCAAATCAGTCCGAAGAAATCCATAGAAGGCTCAGTAGGAGGCATTGTAATCTCGATTGTTGCCGCCCTTGTGTTTGCATGGTATGCTCCATCGCTCCTTAGCTATACAAAGGCGATATACCTTGGACTCGTGATCGCGGTCGTAGGACAAATTGGAGACTTGATTCAATCTGCTTATAAACGTGTAAAAGGAATTAAAGATACTGGAGCACTGCTGCCAGGTCACGGTGGTGTACTGGACCGCACAGATAGCTGGTTGATTGTATTCCCATTTATACAGCTTCTTGCAATCCTTCCGCAATTTTAGCCATTTACGAGGTGGATTATGACAAAACGACTTGCGATACTAGGATCAACGGGGTCAATCGGCACGCAGACCTTGGACATCGTTGCACATGCCCCGGAAATTTTTACAGTGGAAGCTATATCGGGAGGCTATAACAGCAGCTTGCTAATTGAGCAGGCGAATCGGTTTCGCCCAAAGCTGGTGTCGGTTGCAGAAAAGCATATCGCAGATGAAATTCGTTCTCAAGTTCCAACAGGAACTAAAGTGCTGTATGGTGATGAAGGTCTGCACGAAGTAGCGGCGTCAACGGATGCAGAGCTTTTGGTAACGGCTCTTGTTGGAAGTCAGGGCCTTAAGCCTACTCTTGCTGCGATTGAAGCGGGAAAACACATCGGTCTAGCCAATAAAGAGACTTTGGTGAGTGCAGGTCATATTGTTACAGAAGCCGCCAAGCGCAAAGGAGTGAGCTTGCTGCCAATTGACAGTGAGCATTCGGCGATTTTTCAGTGCTTGAATGGCGAAAGCGTGAAAGAAGTATCCAAGATCACCTTAACGGCATCAGGCGGCTCATTTCGTGATAAATCACGGGCGGAGCTTGCAGGTGTTACGGTTGAACAGGCACTGCAGCATCCGAATTGGTCGATGGGATCGAAGATCACGATTGATTCGGCAACGATGGTGAACAAAGGCTTGGAAGTGATCGAAGCCCACTGGTTGTTTGGACTTGACTATACTCAAATTGATGTACTGGTCCATCCTGAAAGTGTCATTCACTCGTATTTAGAGTTCGTTGACAACAGTGTGATTGCGCAGCTAGGTAACCCTGACATGCGAGTTCCTATTCAATATGCGCTTACCTATCCAAATCGTTATGCTACGCCAACCAAGCGGCTTGACTTAGCAGCAATCGGAAAGCTTCATTTCCGTGAGATGGATTTCGAACGTTACCCGTGCCTAAGAATGGCTTATGAAAGCGGCAAGCAAGGCGGAACTGCAACGACTGTGTTCAATGCGGCGAATGAAGTAGCAGTTGCAAGGTTCCTGCGCGGTGAGATTACGTTTCTGCAAATCGAACAAGTGATCGAAGAAACGTTAGCACAGCATGACAACACTCAGAATCCTCAGCTTGAAGTGATTTACGAGCAGGACGCATGGGCAAGAAAGATTGCCGCGGCCATGCAATTTTAACATAAGGAGCTAAGTCATTTACTTATGGCAAAGCTCTTTTTTTGAATAGGTAACAGAGTCTAAACCATCCTCTTTTGTCGTATACTGTGCAAGTAGGTACAGCTTGTATTCTCATGTTCAGTAATGGTACTCTTAGAACACAAGTGTTCTATATACAGCTGTTTGCACAGGTTACGTAAATTGTCATCAGACCATGACGAAATATCCGTGGAATCTCTACGGTTACGACGGTAACTATTCTGAATGGGACTTCGTTCATGCACACGATGCAAGCTATCTTAGCGGAAGGCTCAAAGGAGGAAGGTACGACTTGTCAGCGATTGAAGTTGGATTGAAAGTGATTTTGTTATTTTTTGTTCTGGTGACGATACATGAATGGGGACACTTTTATTTTGCCAAGCGAGCAGGGATATTGGTTAGAGAATTTGCGATCGGGTTTGGACCGAAGCTCTTCTCCTATAAGAAAGGGGAAACCCGTTACACCCTTCGTATTCTGCCGATAGGCGGATTCGTTCGAATGGCGGGAGAGGATCCTGAAATCGTTCAAATTAACCCGGGACAGACCATTGCCATCTCTTTAAATAAGCAAGAGCAAGTTTCCACGCTGTACGCAGATCAGTTGGACCGTCGTTCTAATGTGATACTTGGTGTTGTGGACAAAATCGACCTGGAACATAAACTAAGTCTCACTATCGATGTTGATGGTGAACAGGCTACCTATCCGATTCATCCCAAAGCGATGATTGTAGCAAAAGGTACGGAAACGCAAATTGCGCCAATCGACAGACAATTCGGAAGCAAGACGGTAGGTCAGAGAGCTTTAGCCATCGTTATGGGGCCGGTAATGAACTTTGTTCTAGCGATATTCCTCTTTCTGATTTTAGTGATCATGCTTGGTGTGTATACAAATGTGAAGCTTGATTCGGTGGTAGCAGGCAAAGCAGGAGAGAAAGCTGGACTCAAGAGTGGAGATGTAGTCATCTCCATCGATAATCAACCTATCGGGGATGATAGAGAGAAGCTGGTATCAGCCATTCAGCAATCAGCAGGCAAGCCGATGACATGGATAGTCAACAGAAGTGGTAGTCCGCTTACCCTTGAAGTTACACCCGAGATGGAGGAAGGTACAGGAAAACTTGGTGTCGTGATTTCAGGAGATCGTCGGAATGCTACTTTTAGCGAGGTCATTACAGGTACGTATGAGCAAGTGGTAGGTACAACCATTGGTATCGTAACTGGCTTGCAGAAGCTGGTCATGCTGCAATTTAAGCTTGACGACCTGGGAGGTCCCGTACGAACCGCACAAGTCTCAGCTGAATTTGCTAGATTGGGCATGAGCTACTTAATCTCATGGGCTGCAACATTAAGCTTATATCTGGGAATCTTCAATTTGCTGCCAATCCCTGCATTGGACGGGAGCCGGCTCTTGTTTATGGGCTTGGAGGCTTTGCGAGGTAAACCAATCGACCCTAACCGGGAGAGTATGGTGCATTTTATTGGGTTTGCTTTACTGATGCTTTTAATGGTCGCAGTAACGTATAATGATATCTTACGGTTGATGAAAGGGTAACAGTTACGTTTTCTGACGGAAAAGTCTTAGGAGGAGAATATGTCGAACGATAAGCAGTTTGTAAAAGAAATTACTCCACAGGGAGAAGATTTCTCCCGCTGGTACATAGATGTCATTAAGAAAGCGGATTTGATGAGCTACTCCCTGTACGGGGCTGTATCGTATTCAAGCCGGATGGATATGAAATTTGGGAAAATATTCAGCGTGAGCTGGATGCACGTTTTAAAGAGACGGGTCATCGTAACGCATATTTCCCTCTCTTTATTCCTGAAAGCTTTTTCCAAAAGAAAAAGAGCATGTGGAAGGCTTCAATCCTGAGCTGCCTTGGGTAACGGAAGCAGGTGGAGAGAAGCTGGAGGAACGACTGGCAATTCGTCCTACGTCCGAAACAATGATTGGGCATATGTATTCGGAATGGATTAATTCTTATCGAGATCTGCCTCTTCTGATTAACCAATGGGCTAACGTTGTTCGCTGGGAGAAAAGAACGCAGCCGTTCCTGCGCACGAGCGAGTTTTTATGGCAGGAAGGCCATACAGCTCATGAAGATGAGCAGGATGCGCGCCGTGAAACCATGCAGATGCTGGAAGTATACCGTGATTTTGCTGAAAACTTCCTGGCCATTCCGGTCATTGTCGGTCAAAAAACACCTTCGGAGAAGTTTGCGGGTGCCGTAGACACGTTCTCGATCGAAGCGATGATGAAAGACGGCAAAGCGGTTCAAGCCGGAACTTCCCACTACCTGGGCACTAATTTTGCCGTAGCGTTTGATATCAAGTTCCTTGACCGTGAAAATCAACATCAATTCGCCCACACGACATCTTGGGGGGTCAGCACCCGTTTGATTGGTGCTTTGATCATGGTGCATGGCGATGACAGAGGTCTTGTGCTTCCCCCTAAAGTAGCTCCAACTCAAGTTGTGATGATTCCGATCGGACCTCCAAAAACAAGGGAGCAGGTAATTGCTAAAGTAGACGAGCTTTATGCAGACTTGAAAAAAGCGGGCGTACGTGTGAAGGTCGATGACCGAGCTGATCAGAGTCCTGGCTGGAAATTCAATGAGTACGAGATGAGAGGTGTTCCAATTCGTGTGGAATTGGGTCCTCGTGATATGGAGAATGGGCAGGTTGTTCTTGTAAGCCGTGTAAGCGGCGAGAAGAAAACGGTAGCCCAGGAGAATTTTGTGCAGGAAGTGCAAAATCTCCTTGCCGAGATTCATCAGCAGATGTATGATAAAGCGAAGCAGTTCCGCGATGAGCATTACATTGCTGTCGATACACTAGATGAATTTAAAACATTCCTGGAAGGTAAGAGAGGGTTTGCCCTTGCAGGATGGTGCGGTTCCAATGCATGTGAGGCGCAGGTGAAAGATGAAACGGGTGCAACAAGCCGTAACATTCCATTCTCGCCGTCCGAAACGAAGCATACATGTCTTGTGTGCGGAGAGTCGGCAAAGCATACGGTCGTATTCGGAAGAAGCTATTAAAATCAAATTAAAGGGCAAACGGAATGCTACATCTCCTTTGCCCTTCGTATTTTCTTGGGGAGGATGTTCATGAGTAACCAGGCTGATAAAAGGAATCGCTTTGAGCTCTTGATGCAGCAAGCAGAGATTCCGGCCGATGTCGTTCGTTCGTTTTTTTGCGGAAGGGTATATAGAGCAGGTAGAGATTAGCCGCAAGAACCGGGATTGGACCTTTTATTTGGTCAAAGACGAGCTGCTGCCTCAGAACATATACCGATCTTTTAGTAAAATGATTCAAGATAAGTTTTCCCATCTTGCAAAGGTTCGTTTCATATGGCGATTCGAGAAAGCAGAACCAGCTGCTCTTGTTGCCGAATATTGGAGCTTATTTATCGATTGGCTGCAAAGAGAGGCAGTTACGGTGAACGGATGGATGAGTAAGGCCAAATATGATGTTCAGGGGAATCAGCTTACAGTTGTTCTGCTCGATCAAATTGGACTTGAACTTGCCAAGAAGAAAAATGTTGATTTGTTCGTCAGAAATTTTTTCTCAACTACTTTCAAACGGATTTTAACGTGAAGTACGGCTTGGGGGATTCAAGCGATATTGAAGCGGAAAAAGAGAAGTTTGCCAAGCTGATTGAACAAGAAGAAAAAACCGTTACACAAGAAATGATCACGTCGAGCGAGCAGGAAGAAGAGGTCTCTTCACTGCCGGAAGCAGATCTAAAATTGATGATCGGTTACGATATTAAAGAAGTGCCGACACCTCTAAAGGACATCGTTGAAGAGGAAAAGAAAATTACCGTGCAAGGTACCGTGTTCGGTCTCGATGTCAAGGAACTGCGAAACGGAAATACGTTATTCACCTTCAATTTGACGGATTTTTCAGATTCCATGTCGATGAAAGTTTTTGCAAAGACAAAGGATGATGTGAAAATCCTCAGCCTGTTGTCTAACGGTACATGGATTCGTGCGCGAGGCAAAGTGGAATACGACCGGTTTATGCAAATCCCTGAGCTAGTTATGATTCCTAATGATATCAATGAAGTCATGCCTCCTAAGGATCGTGTGGATGATGCCGAAGAGAAGCGTGTTGAGTTTCATCTGCATACGTCAATGAGTACAATGGATGCGTTGACGCCGGTAGATCAATATATCAAGATGGCAGCAAAATGGGGACATAAAGCGATCGCCATCACGGATCACAGCAATATTCAATGCTTTCCTGAAGCAGGAAGGCGGCCAAGAAGCACGGTATTAAGGTCATGTATGGACTTGAAGCCAATGTGGTCAATGATTCCGTGCCGATTGTGATGAATCCGCAAGATATCGATTTAAAGCAAGGCACTTATGTTGTATTTGATATCGAGACTACCGGACTATCAGTAACGAATAATAAGATTATTGAGCTTGCGGGTGTCAAGATGCAGGACGGCAAGGAGATCGATCGCTTTGCAACCTTTATTAATCCGCACGAGAAAATACCTTACAATATTCAGCAATTGACCAATATTAACGATGATATGGTGAAGGACGCTCCTGAACTTGAGGAGCAGCTTCCGCTGTTCGTTCAATTCGTCGGTGACGCAATTCTAGTAGCGCATAACGCTAGATTTGATATGGGCTTCATCCAAGCCAACCTGAGAAGAATGAACCTGCCTGAGCTGCCTAATCCAGTATTGGACACCTTGGAGCTTGCACGCTTCTTGTTCCCTACCATGAAGAATCACCGTCTCAACACATTGACGGATAAGTTCAAAGTTAGTCTGGAGAGCCATCATAGAGCTGTTGACGATGCAGTCGCACTTGGATATGTATTGTTTCATTTAATTAATGAGTCTTATGAAAGAAACATTACGAATCTGAATCGATTGAATGACAGTGTTGGTCAAGACCTCCGAAATCAGCGTCCATTTCACTGCTGCATTTACGCGCTCAACGCGACCGGGAAGAAAAATTTGTTTAAACTAATCTCAATGTCACATACGCAGTATTTTCATAGAGTTGCTTGTATTCCTAAGAGCAAGCTCGTCGAGATGAGAGACGGTCTTTTGGTGATATCCGGCTGTGAGAAGGGCGAATTTTTTGAGTCGGTTCTAAATAAATCGCTTGAAGAAGCGGAACAGGTCGCGGAATTTTACGATGTTCTGGAGATTCAGCCAGTCAGTTACAATATGCATTTAGTGGACAAAGGGCTGGTTGGCAGCAAGGAAGATTTGGAGAATGCAGTCAGACGCATCTGTGAGATCGGCGCCAAGCTAGGCAAGCCCGTCATTGCCACCGGTAATGTGCATTATTTGCATCCCAGAGAAAAGCTGTGCAGGGACATCACGATATTTGGGATTACCGGATTCAGTCCGCTCAAGGATATGAAGAAGCCTGACGCGCACTTCCGAACGACGAAAGAAATGCTGAAGGAATTTGCGTTCCTTGGCCCAGAGAAGGCGCATGAAGTTGTTGTTCGCAATACGAACGATCTAGCAGACCAATTTGAAGAAATTCAACTGTTCCCAGATAAGCTCTTTACACCGATTATTGAAGGGGCGGATGATGAAATCCGCAATACCTGCTATGAGACGGCCAAGACGATATATGGTGAGGAACTGCCGGAAGTCGTTGTAGCCCGTTTGGAAAAAGAGCTTGTTCCGATTATCAAATACGGTTTCTCTGCGAACTATTTGATTTCGGAACGTTTGGTGAAGAAGTCCAATGCGGACGGGTACCTCGTAGGTTCCAGGGGATCCGTAGGCTCCTCCGTCGTTGCAATGATGCTCGGTATTTCCGAGGTGAACCCGCTGCCGCCTCACTACGTCTGTAAAAACTGCAGGCAGAGCGAGTGGTTCCTAGACGGCAGCGTTCCTTCCGGATTTGACCTGCCTGATAAATTATGTCCGCATTGCGGCACGAATATGAGAGGCGACGGGCACGATATCCCGTTTGAGACGTTCCTAGGCTTTAAAGGGGATAAGGTTCCCGATATCGACTTGAACTTCTCCGGGGAGTATCAGCCAGTTGCGCATAACTATACGAAGGTATTGTTCGGCGAGCGAAGTGTGTTCCGGGCGGGTACGATTGGTACCGTTGCCGAGAAGACAGCCTTTGGCTTCGTGAAAAAATATGAGGAAGAATACGGGCACAAGTGGCGCGGTGCGGAGTTGAATAGGTTGGCCGCTGGATGTACAGGGGTTAAACGAAGCACAGGCCAGCATCCAGGCGGGATTGTCGTTGTACCCGACTATATGGAAGTTGATGACATTACTCCTGTCCAGTACCCGGCGGATGATGTCAATGCAGAATGGAAAACCACTCACTTCGACTACCATGCTTTTGACGCGAATCTGCTTAAGCTCGATATACTAGGGCATGACGACCCGACGATGATGAGAATGCTGCAGGATTTAACTGGAGTTGATCCAACCACGATTCCGATGAACGATCCGAAGGCTATGAGCATCTTTAACTCTACGGAGGCGCTAGGCGTTACGCCGGAGCAAATCCGCTCTCCTGTAGCTACATTCGGAGTGCCGGAGATGGGAACCAAGTTCGTCCGTCAAATGCTTCAGGAGACGCAGCCCAGCTCGTTTGCCGATCTACTGCAGATATCCGGTCTTTCCCATGGAACGGGCGTTTGGCTTGGTAATGCCCAAGAGCTGATCAAGAAAGGCATTTGTAATATTAAAACTGTTATCGGCTGCCGAGACGATATTATGCTTTATTTGATTTACAAAGCCGGGATGGATGCCGGACTGGCGTTTAAAATAACTGAAAGCGTCCGTAAAGGTAAAGGTCTTACGGATGAGTGGAAGGAAGAGATGAAGCGCTGCAACGTGCCTGCCTGGTATATCGAATCCTGCGAACGGATCGAATACATGTTCCCTAAAGCGCATGCTGCTGCTTACGTCATCTCCGCGGTTCGTACCGCATTCTTCAAGGTGTATCATCCGCTTGCCTACTACGCCACTTACTTCAGCGTTCGGGCTTCCGACTTTGAACTGGATGTGCTATGCCAAGGCTATGATGTCATCTTAAAGCGTCTGATCGAGATTGAAGAGAAAGGCTTCCAAGCGCAGCCTAAGGAAAAAGCGATGGTTTCAATTCTGGAGATGGCCCTAGAAATGACGGCGCGCGGATTTAGCTTCAAGCCGATTGATTTGTACCGCTCCGATGCTACGAAATTTTTGATCGACGGGACCTCGCTTATCCCTCCTTTTGCGGCTATGCCGGGGATCGGTGAGAATGCGGCAAAAAATATTGCAGCGGCCAAGGAACAAGGGGATTTCCTATCCATTGAGGATTTCCAAAACAGGTCCAAAGCTTCCAAGACAATCGTTGAACTGCTCGCTTCAATGGGTTGTTTCCGCGGATTGCCCGAGTCGAATCAGCTGTCCTTATTCTAACTGTCAAGCTAAAATCATTAACAATCTTGCTATTGTAAGCCATTATAGGTTATGGTATAATTTTTCTTGGCAATAATGAGGATATCATCTTGTGATTAAAGAGTGGGGAAACCCACTCTTTACATTTTTGATATAGAACTTTTCGAGCTGATTGAAGCAGGAAGTTCATTCTTAGGAGGGTATATCGATCCGTGGTAACGCAAGCGCACATCAAATCCGTCGTTGAAGACATGCTGAAAGAGTACATCGAGCAAAATGGATTTGAACTCGTGGATATTGAATACGTCAAAGAGGGCAGCAACTGGTTCCTTCGTGTCTATGCAGACAAAGAGGGCGGCATTGATATAGATGACTGCGGCCGGATCAGCGAATTTTTAAGCGGGAAGCTTGATGAGAAGGATCCGATCTCGGAAGCTTATTTCTTGGAAGTTTCGTCGCCAGGCGCAGAACGACCGCTCAAAAAGCCTCAGGACTTTCAGAAAGCGATTGGCAGCAATGTCTTTATCACTACCTATGAGCACATTGACGGCGCCAAAGAATTTGAAGGACTTTTGCAGTCATACGATGCCGAACAGCTGGTAGTTGAAACCGGCAAGAAGAAGTTCACGATTCCTCTTGCAAAAATCGCTAGCGCTAGGCTGGCTATTGTTTTCTAATTGTCATTTATTGAAAGGGGGAACTCGGTTCAAATGAATATGGATTTTATCGAAGCGCTGTCTGAAATTGAACGTGAGAAAGGCATCTCTAAGGATTTGTTGATCGACGCGATTGAGGCAGCGATGATTTCAAGCTATAAGCGTAATTTTAATACGGCGCAAAACGTGCGCGTGGATATTAACCGCCAAACCGGCTTAATTAAAGTCTACGCCCGCAAAACCGTAACAGAAGAAGTGCTGGATCCGAGAATGGAAATCTCTCTGCACGCCGCTCGTGAAATTAATCCGAATTATCAGCTCGATGATATCGTTGAAATTGAAGTGACGCCTCGGGATTTCGGACGGATTGCCGCTCAGACAGCCAAGCAGGTGGTGACACAAAGAATTCGTGAAGCCGAGCGCGGATTGATCTACAATGCGTTTATCGACAAAGAGGAAGATATCGTTACGGGCATCTTGCAGCGTCAGGATCAACGCAACATTTATGTAGATCTTGGGAAGGTAGAGGCAGTGCTGCCGCTTACTGAGCTCATGCCTACTGACAAGTTCAAGCAGAGTGATCGCATTAAGGCTTATATCACCAAGGTCGAGAACACGACCAAAGGGCCACAAATTATCTTGTCGAGAACTCATCCGGGTCTACTCAAACGTTTGTTCGAGTTAGAAGTTCCGGAAATTTTCGACGGAGTTGTGGAAATTCGATCCGTAGCACGCGAAGCGGGCTTCCGCTCAAGATTGCCGTTCATTCCCGTAATGACGAGGTAGATCCGGTTGGTTCCTGCGTCGGTCCTAAAGGGATGCGCGTTCAAACGATCGTCAGCGAGCTGCGCGGCGAAAAAATTGACATTGTGCGTTGGATGGAAAACGTAGAGGAATATGTTGCAAATGCGCTTAGCCCATCCAAGGTTCTTGAAGTACAGGTTCATGAAGCTGAAAAAATGGCTCGCGTGATTGTGCCGGACTATCAGCTGTCGCTGGCTATCGGTATCAAGGGCCAGAATGCACGCCTAGCGGCAAAATTGACAGGGTGGAAAATCGATATCAAGAGTGAGTCGCAAGCTGAGCAGGAATTCGGCAGACCGAAGACCTATACAGAAGAAATGCATCAGGATTCTGTGAGCATCGACTAAATTTTGTTGGTTTTCCGGAAGTAAGTTGTAGAACCAAGGGGTGACAAAGGTATGAAGCAGAGAAAAGTCCCTCTGAGAAAATGTGTTGCATGTCAAGAAATGATGCCGAAGAGAGAACTGATTCGTGTCGTCAAGACGCCGGAAGATGAAATCTTAATCGATCTGAAGGGCAAGAAGTCAGGGCGCGGCGCTTACTTGTGCGGGAAAGTATCTTGTTTCAAGTTGGCGAAGAAAAGCCGAGCGTTCGATCGTGCGTTGAAGCATACAGTAAGCGCTGAGATTTATGATCAGCTGGAGCAGGATTTTATCCGCGTTGAAGATGAGTTTATCTCTTCGAAAGAGGAGATGACGGACGATGAAGAATAAATTTTTATCCCAACTTGGATTGGCCATGCGGGCAGGCAAGCTGGTTACCGGAGATGAAGGGGTTATGAAAGCCATTCGTTCCGGAGAAGCCAAGCTGGTAATCATCGCAGAGGACGCTTCCGCTAATACGCTTAAAAAATTTCAGGATAAATGCCAATTTTACAATGTCAAGCTCATTTCCATGGGCAGCAAAGAAGAACTTGGGAACAGTATCGGCAAAGAAATGCGCGTGATCCTGGGCGTACTAGACGGAGGCTTCGCACAGATGCTGTTGAAGTGTCAGGTAAATACTGCGGAGGTGAAGAGTATTGACTAATAAACAAGATAATAAGGATAAACTTCGCGTTTACGAATATGCCAAATCGCTCAACATGAGCAGCAAAGAAATTATTACGATTCTCAAACGATTAAATATTCCCGTGAACAATCACATGAGTGTGATGGAAAACGAAGCGGTGGATAGTGTAGAACGATTTTTTCGCGATATTAAAGCCAATGCGGCTGCCAAGCGAGCAGTCACGGACGGAGGAAATGTGATCTCAACGACGACAAATCAGAAAAATGCTGGGCAGAATCCTGCACCAGAACATAAAAATGCCGAAAAGCCAGTAACTACATCTGCGGCATCGCAGCCATCCAATAAGGAAACGGCTTCGAATGCCTCTGCACAAGCAGCTAACTCCACACAAGGGAATTCAGGGAACTCTTCCAGACGCTCGGACGGCCAGTACGTAGCGAGCCGTCCCGCTCAACCTCAGCGCGACCAACGCCAAGGCGGCTCCAATCAAGGCCAACGTTCCGGTTATCAAGGACAAGGCCCACGTAATGGGGAGCAGCGTTCCGGCGGTTCTCAGAATCGCTCTGGCGGAGGTAACTTTAATAACCGTTCAAATGGTCAAGGCCAGGGTCAAGGTCAAGGTCAAGGCGGCTCTAATCGTCCGAGCGGCGGGTATTCGAACTCCGCTTCCCGTCCTAATCAATCAGGCAGCACGGGTGCTTCTAGCGGCCAAGGATCTTCAGGAAACCGCAGCCAAAGCAGTCAAAACCGCAGTACGAATGGACGTCCGAATCGTCAATTCGACAACCGCCACAATCAAAGCGGTAGACCTGTTATTCAGGAAGCTACGCCGCAATTTCATGTAGGCGCAACAGCCGCAGAACTAGATGAAGCTGCAGCGAAGGCAGGCGTGAAGACAACGAAGAAAACGAAGCCAACTGCGAAGCGCTTTGATGATAATAAACCGGGCAGTAACCGCGGTCCAGGCGGAAATTACCGCAACAATCAACGTGGAAATCAGCGCGGTAATCAACGAGGCCGTTATCAGCAAGAGACAGTCAAGAAAGAGAAGATTGACAATACACCTAAGAAAATCATCGTTCGCGGCAATATGACCGTGGGTGAGACAGCGAAGCTGCTGCATAAAGATGCTTCTGAGGTTATTAAGAAGCTTTTGTTCCTGGGTATTATGGCTACCATCAACCAAGAGCTGGATTTGGATGCGATTCAGTTAATCGCTGGTGAGTTCGGTGTCGAGGTTGAAATCAAGATTAAAGTGGAAGAAGACCGCTTTGAAACCTTCGAAGAAGTGGATGATGAAGCTGATCTTCTAGAACGTCCGCCAGTTGTGACGATCATGGGGCACGTTGACCATGGTAAAACGACCTTGCTTGATGCCATCCGCAAAACAAACGTAACCGAAGGCGAAGCCGGCGGTATCACACAGCATATCGGTGCGTACCAGGTTGAAGTGAATCACAAGAAAATTACGTTCCTGGATACACCAGGTCACGAAGCGTTTACTACGATGCGTGCCCGCGGTGCTCAGGTAACTGACATTACCATTATCGTTGTTGCTGCAGATGACGGTGTGATGCCACAAACCGTGGAAGCCATCAACCATGCTAAAGCTGCTGGTTGCCCGATTATCGTAGCGGTTAACAAAATTGATAAAGAAGGCGCAAATCCGGATCAAATTAAACAGGCTCTTACAGCGTTTGAACTTGTACCGGAAGAATGGGGCGGAGATACGATCTTCTGCGAAATCTCAGCTAAGCAGCGCATTGGCTTGGAGAATTTGCTTGAAATGATTCTTCTTGTAGCTGAGGTTCAAGAATACAAAGCGAATCCGAATAAACGTGCGAGAGGTACGGTTATTGAAGCCGAACTTGATAAAGGCCGCGGACCTGTTGCCCGTATCCTGATTCAACACGGTACACTTAAGGTTGGAGACAGCTTCGTTGCCGGTGTATGCTTCGGTCGTGTAAGAGCTATGGTGAACGACAAAGGTAAACGTTTGAAAGAAGCGGGTCCTTCTACTCCGGTAGAGATTACTGGTTTGACCGAAGTGCCGCAAGCCGGGGATCCATTCTTAGCGTATGAGGACGAACGCAAAGCTAGAGATATCGCGGAGCGCCGTGCAACAACACTTCGTCAATCTGAAATGACAGCGAACTCCCGTGTTACGTTGGATGACCTGTTCAAGCATATCAAAGAGGGCGAAATCAAAGATTTGAATGTCATCATCAAAGGGGACGTTCAAGGTTCTGTAGAAGCACTCAAAAGCTCTTTGGAGAAGATCGAAGTCGAAGGCGCTCGCGTGAAAATTCTGCATAACGGTGTCGGCGCCATTACCGAATCCGATATTATTTTGGCCTCCGCATCCAACGCGATTATTATCGGTTTCAACGTACGTCCTGAGCCGGCCGCTAAGGCAACAGCGGATCAGGAAAAAGTTGATATTCGCATGCACAACATCATTTACAACGTAATTGAGGAAATCGAGCAAGCGATGAAAGGTATGCTGGATCCGATCTTCAAAGAGAACACACTTGGTCAAGCTGAAGTCCGTAACGTCTTTAAGATCACAGGTGTTGGAGCTATTGCTGGTTGTATGATCATTTCAGGTAAAATTACTCGAAATGCGCAAGTACGCTTGATCCGCAGCGGTATTGTCGTGCATGAAGGCAAGATTGATTCCCTGAAACGTTTCAAAGACGATGTAAAAGAAGTAGCCCAAGGTTACGAATGTGGTATATCTCTGGAGCGTTATCACGATATTAAAGATGGGGACATTATTGAAGCCTTTATCATGGAAACTGTTGAGAGGTGATAACAGATGGCCAGAGTACGTGTAGGTCGAGTAGGCGAACAGATCAAGAAAGAGCTTAGCCAAATCATTCAGTCTGAATTAAAGGATCCTCGAATCGGGTTTCTTACTGTGACAGGCGTTGACGTAACGAATGATCTTTCTTTAGCTCGCGTATTTCTTAGCGTTATGGGTACAGATGAACAGAAGGAAGCTACGCTTAAAGCGCTGGCTTCCGGAACTGGATATATCCGTTCCGAGCTAGGGAAACGAATTCGCTTGCGTAAAATTCCTGATCTTCAGTTCAAGTTTGATAGCTCCATTGATTATGGAAGCCGGATCGACAACCTGCTGCATCAACTTAATAGAGAAGGAAATCCAGAACTATGAAGAGTGGAATGAACCATGCACCCGTATACATGCAGCAGCTGGAAGCAGCCGCGAAGTTTATCGAGCAGCATGATGATTTCCTGGTGGTATCCCATATCCAACCGGATGGGGATGCTGCCAGCTCTACTTATGTGACCGGTTGGATGCTTCAACAGCTTGGGAAAACTTTCACAATGATGAACGAGGGCCCTATGCCCTCTAAGTTTTCTTTTCTATGGGGAAGCGAACAGGTCAAGGATTTCAGCAAAGATACAGTAAACCGCAAATTTCAAACGATCATAAGCGTGGATTGTGCTGATTTTTCCAGAATGGGTAAGATCAGCACTCTTTTTGATGAACAAGTGGAACTGCTCAACATTGACCACCATCCGACGAACGACAGGTTCGGTACATATCATCTGATTAAGCATGACGCAGCGGCGACCGTTCAAATTTTGTACGATCTTGCCATACATATGGATTTGAAGCCTACCAAGGAATTCGGAGAATGTATCTATACAGGCTTGCTAACAGATACGGGAGGCTTCCGGTATTCAAGCACTTCACCCGAAGTGATGCAGATAGGCGCCAACCTATTAGCACTAGGAGTGAAGGGCTCCGACATTGCAGAAGAGGTTCTCGAACGGCTAACCTTCTCGCAAATCGTATTGCTTCAGAAGGCTCTTTCCACGTTATCCTTTGCGTATGACCGCAAATTGGCATGGTTGGCTGTCTCGCTCGAAGATCTTGCTGCTACTGGAGCTTCGAGCGACGATCTGGACGGCTTGGTCAACTATCCACGCAATGTCGAGGGCGTTGAAGTCGGCATGTTGTTCAAGGAGAAAGATGCGGGTACGATTAAAGTAAGTCTCCGTTCTGCAGGCAAAGTGGATGTAGCTCGTGTCGCGCAAAGTTTAGGAGGCGGTGGACACGTCCGTGCTTCTGGTTGTACGATATACGGCACTTTGGATGAAGCGATAGCGAGAATGGTGGAGGAAGTAGGGAAAGAACTGTCATGATGTATGAAGGTGTTTTACCTGTTTGGAAGCCGGAAGGCTATACTTCCCATGATGTTGTAGCCAAAGCTAGACGAATTTTAGGTATGAAACGGATCGGCCATACGGGTACGCTGGACCCCCAGGTTACCGGCGTACTGCCATTATGTTTAGGACGAGCTACCCGCATGGTGGAGTTTATTCAAGAGCTCCCTAAAGAGTATGAAGCTGTGCTAGTGATTGGTCTTTCTACCGATACGGAAGATATGACAGGGACCGTTACGGAACAAGCTGAGAATGTTCGACTTGATGAAGATCAAGTTCTGCAAACTATCGGTACATTCATCGGTGAGATTGATCAAGTGCCCCCTATGTATTCGGCTGTCAAGGTGGAAGGAAAACGTCTTTACGAGCTGGCGCGGGAAGGTAAGGAAGTAGAGCGTAAATCTCGTAAAGTGACCATTCATGAGATTGACGTATTGACAATGAATATGCAAAGCGACAAGCCGGAGATTCATCTTCGTGTTCGCTGCTCCAAGGGTACCTACATCCGGACATTATGTGTAGATATCGGCAAAGCATTAGGATATCCCTCTGTTATGAAAAGCTTAATTCGAACTTCAACGGGAAATATTCGTAGGGAGCAATGCGTTACACTCGAACAGATGGCACAATTGAAGGAAGAAGGCACTCTTCAGAGCAAGCTTATCCCTATGGATCAATCTATTGGACATCTGCCTGCTGTGCGGCTTACTGCCAGAGAATCGGAGCATGCTCTGCAAGGGAAGCGGATCTCTGTGCAACCGGAACGAGTATTGGAAGGTGCTGCCTCTGAGACGCTGCTTCGAGCATACTCTCCTGAAGAGCGGTTTTTAGGTTTGTTTGAATGGCATTCCAGCACGCAGTGCCTTGTTCCTTCCAAAGTGTTTGTATAGATCCGGTTCATCATCGTTTCGGATTGGCTTAAATAGGTAGGTGAGTTTTATATTATATGAAAATAATTCCGCTCTCATATCCGATTGATCTTCATTCAAGCCCCATGTACGTAGGAAAACAAGTAGTGGCAATCGGCGATTTTGATGGAGTTCACCTCGGTCACCAGGAAGTGATCGGACGAGCCATTCAAACCGCTAAACGGCTTGATTTGCCAGCTTCTGTTATGACCTTTCATCCTCATCCTCGGTCGGTCATGGGGCAGCACAAGTATGAACATCTGTTGACGCCGATACATCGCAAGATGGAGATTCTGGCTTCCCTTGGTGTCAATCATGTTTACATTGTGACCTTTGACGATTCACTTATGCATTTGTCTCCACAGCAGTTCGTGGATGATGTGCTGGAATTGCTTGGAGTAGAGAGCATCGTATGCGGCTTTGATTTTACATTTGGCTATCAAGGATGCGGTAATCCTGATACTCTTTGTGAATTGAGCCACGGCAAGTTCTCTGTTGAAGTCGTGAGACCCTACATCATGCATGGTGAAAAGGTAAGCAGTACTTCCATCCGTGAGGCATTGCAGCAAGGGGATATCGATGAAGTGAGCAAGCTGTTAGGGCGATGCTATTCAATCAGCGGCAAGGTTGTCGATGGGCATAAGAGAGGCCGTACCATCGGTTTTCCTACTGCAAATATTGAACCTCACGAACTGTATGTTGTTCCTAAAAATGGTGTCTATGCGATTAAAGCGCATGTAAATGGGAAATACTACAAAGGGGTTATGAATATTGGGGTGAAGCCCACTTTTGAAACAGGTGAATTGAAAACCACGTTCGAAGCTCATTTGTTCGACTTCTCGGATGACATCTATGGTGAAACTGTTAGGGTAGAGTTAGTTTCCTTCTTACGTCCTGAACGCAAGTTTGCTTCGATTGAGGAATTGGTGGAACAGATCAAGCAGGACGCCGAAACATCGAAGGATCGATTGTCTACTATTTTATAATCCAGGCATTTACTTCTGCCTAGTTCCTATGATATACTGATCAACGTTGTCTAGTAGTGTGTGAATACATTAGACGCTAACCGTAGCTTGGACTCACGCTATCACCGGCGTACTCTGGGCTGCTGGGGATACTTTTGAAGAAATTGGAGGTGAACAAGGATGGCATTAACTCAAGAGCGTAAGACACAACTGATTCAAACTCACAAGGTACATGATACCGACACGGGTTCTCCAGAAGTGCAAGTAGCTATCCTTACGGAAAACATTGTCAACCTGACAAATCACTTGCGGACTCACAAGAAAGATCACCACTCCCGCCGTGGTTTGCTTAAAATGGTTGGACAACGCCGTAAGCTGCTGACATACCTGAAGAACAAAGATGTGAGCCGTTACAGTGCTTTGATTGAAAAGCTTGGCTTGCGTCGATAAAACCGACAATGAGAAGCAACCTGTTGCATCTTGGCCGGGCTCGCTAAGAGCTTTTGACAAGAGCAGCAAACAGGTTGCTTTTTCTTGTATTTTAAAACGGGCAAAAGAAGGAAATACTAGGGGCTATGCAGAAATACACATTGACGCATGCCTTTAGGT
Source organism: Paenibacillus hexagrammi (assembly GCF_021513275.1). NCBI lineage: Bacteria > Bacillati > Bacillota > Bacilli > Caryophanales > Paenibacillaceae > Paenibacillus > Paenibacillus hexagrammi. The sequence continues at coordinate 2,254,898 of NZ_CP090978.1, forward strand.
AACTTTTGGTACATACCTTTCTGTGAAAGTTCTACAACCTTGAAGGAGGATACTATGGAAAAAAGGGTACAAATGGACCTCGGCGGCAGACCGTTTATTTTGGAAACGGGCCGACTCGCTAAGCAGGCCAACGCCGCTGTTACCGCCCGATATGGCGATACAGTCGTGCTGTGTACGGTTACGGCTTCCAGTGAGCCGAAAGACTTGGATTTCTTTCCGTTAACCGTAAACTATGAAGAAAGATTATACTCCGTAGGTAAAATTCCAGGCGGATTCATTAAGAGAGAAGGTCGTCCAAGCGAAAAAGCGATTCTTGCCAGCCGTTTGACAGACCGTCCAATTCGTCCGTTATTCCCGGAAGGCTTCCGGAATGATGTGCAGATCGTGTCCATCGTGATGAGCGTGGATCAAGAGTGTTCTCCAGAGATCGCAGCGATGATTGGTACATCTGCCGCTTTAAGCATTTCCGATGTTCCATTTAATGGACCGATCGGCGGCGTAATCGTCGGACGTGTTGATGGACAATTCGTCATTAATCCAACGACGGAGCAAGCTGAGAAAAGCGATATTCATCTAACAGTTGCAGGTACAAAAGACGCAATTATGATGGTTGAAGCAGGTGCGAACGAAGTTCCTGAGGAAGTCATGCTTGAAGCAATTATGTTCGGTCACGACGAGATTCGCAAAATCGTAGCTGTGATTGAAGAGCTGACAGAGCAAGCTGGCAAACCGAAGATGGAAGTGAAGCTTCATGCTGTAGCTACTGAAGTCAGCAAGGCTGTTCGCGATTTTGCAAAAGCCCGCTTGGTGGAAGCTATTAAGATTCCAGAAAAGCATGCTCGTCAAGAGGCGATTGATGCTGTCAATGCTGAGGCTGTTGAACACTTCAGTCAGTTATACGCAGAAACTCCAGATAGCATGGATGATGTGAAAGAAACTCTCTATGACATCGTGAAGGAAGAAGTCCGCCGACTGATCACACATGATAAAGTAAGACCGGATGGCCGTAAATTGGAAGAGATTCGCCCAATCGAGTGCGACATCAACTTACTTCCACGTACACACGGCTCGGGTCTGTTCACACGTGGACAAACGCAAGCATTAAGCATTTGTACGTTAGGAGCTTTAGGCGATGTTCAAATTCTTGACGGTTTGGATCTGACCGAGACTAAGCGATTCATGCACCACTATAATTTCCCGCCGTTCAGCGTTGGGGAAGCAAGACCGCTTCGTCCTCCGGGCCGCCGCGAAATCGGACATGGCGCCTTAGGTGAAAGAGCGCTTGAGCCTATCATTCCGAATGAAGTTGATTTTCCATATACGATTCGCCTTGTATCGGAAGTTCTTGAGTCCAACGGTTCTACCTCCCAAGCTAGTATCTGCGCAAGTACGCTAGCCTTGATGGATGCTGGGGTACCGATTAAAGCACCGGTAGCAGGTATTGCGATGGGTCTGATCAAGGACGGCGATCATTTCTCGATCTTGTCCGACATTCAAGGTATGGAAGACCATCTAGGCGACATGGACTTTAAGGTGGCAGGAACAGCCAAGGGTGTTACAGCACTTCAAATGGATATTAAAATCGACGGGATCGATCGCAGTATCTTGCAGCAATCCTTAGAACAAGCTAAAGAGGGTCGTATGCACATCCTCAATAAAATGCTTTCTCGCATCGATGAGCCTAAGAAATCACTATCTCCTTATGCTCCAAAAATCATTACGATGCAAATCAATCCTGACAAAATCCGTGATGTTATCGGTGCCGGCGGCAAAATCATCAATAAAATTATTGAAGAAACCGGCGTGAAAATCGATATCGAGCAGGATGGCCGCGTATTCATTGCTTCGTCGAACCAAGAAATGAACGAAAAAGCGCGATCCATTATCGAGGGTATCGTACGCGAGGTCGTAGTTGGAGAAACCTATCTCGGTACAGTAAAACGCGTGGAGAAATTCGGCGCATTCGTTGAAATTCTGCCAGGCAAAGAAGGACTTGTACACATTTCGCAACTCTCAACAGAACGGGTAGCCAAAGTTGAGGATGTCGTGAATGTGGGCGATCAGATTACTGTGAAAGTAACGGAAATCGATCAGCAAGGCCGAGTGAACCTGTCCCGTAAAGCAACATTAACATCGCAAGTCCCGGCTCAGACTTAAAGCCGAGTGACTTGCGGTCACTTTCATAGCTTCGACTGATAAAGAGCCAGTTCAATCTGTCTCTTTTTTGCATTCTGCAGCAAAGGCCTCCTGTGTTCTAATCTTGTCCTTATTCGCATAAGATCAGGACATAGAGTAGAGGAGGCTATGAGATGCGCTATTCCAAATGGCTGGTGCTTGGAGGTTTTTTTCGTGCTGAGCACAATCGGTATACAAGCGATTCCGAGTATAAGTTCCTATGTTGATGCTGTGAAGTCCAGTTATACATCCGGGGCAGCGGTAGGACCTTTTGACATTCAGGAAAAGGCTGTTCCGGTGTTTGCGCTGGCGCAGGATTCTCATAACTTTTCCGCAGATGCAAAGCCTGGATTGTTAGAAACGATTCAAGAAGAGGCGGAAAATAGAAAGATAGCGCCGATCAACGCCAAAGTAGATCCAGTATGGAAAGCTATACCTGGCTATAATGGGTTGGAAGTGGACGTGGAAGAGACGTTTAAGCTGGCGCAGCATCGAATTGTACCCGGTAACATTCAATATGTGATGAAGGAGACGCCGCCAAGCATTCAGCTAGAAGATTTGGGACCGACTCCAATTTATAAAGGTAATCCCAAGAAACCGATGGTTTCATTGATGATCAACGTTGCTTGGGGGGACGAGTATTTGGTCAAAATGCTCGACATTCTGCGTAAAGAAAATGTTCATGCTACCTTCTTTCTGGATGGCATGTGGCTTAGTAAACATGCTGATATGGCCAAGCAGATTTTAAAGGAAGGGCACGAGTTGTCTAACCATGCGTACTCCCATAAAGATATGCGAAATATCAGCAGGGCGAAGGCAACCGAAGAGATCGGAAAAACCGAAACACTCTTGAAACAGCTGGGTGTAGAAAACAAATTGTTCGCTCCGCCCTCGGGTTATTATAAAGAAGAAACCGTGCAGGTGGCGGCTGAGTATAAGTTGAAAACCATTTTATGGACCTTCGATACCATCGATTGGAAAAATCCAGGCGCAGACCGCATTCTTTCACGGTTTAATAAAAATGTAGAGCCTGGGACTCTCGTTTTGATGCATCCAACTGCTTCTTCAAGTGAAGCGCTCGAAGGCATGATTAAAATTGCCAAAAATAAAGGGTTAACGCTGGGGACCGTTAGCGAACTTTTGTCGCCGAACCGAGTGCAGGTAGCAGACTTGCAAAGTTGAGTCGATGGAACATTTTTGTTAGACTAGGAAAGTAAACTGGGAGCAGGAATTTCAGGAGTTAATTCGAGGAGGAACCTTGGTGATCAAATACCGCTTACATAATGGTTTAAGAGTGGTTATGGAACAAATCCCTACTTGCCGATCCGTATCGTTCGGTATTTGGGTTAAGACGGGCTCGCGCAATGAGAAGCCTGAAGACAACGGAATTTCTCATTTTATTGAGCATATGCTGTTCAAAGGCACAGAGCGCCACAACGCTAAGGAAATCGCGGAGATTTTTGACGGAATCGGCGGGAATGTGAACGCGTTCACTTCCAAGGAATATACGTGTTATTACTGTAAAGTACTGGACGATCATTTGCCTCTTGCGATGGACGTGCTTGCTGATATGTTCTTCAACTCTACGTTTGATGAGACGGAGCTGGAGAAAGAGAAGAATGTTATCTTCGAAGAAATCTCCATGTACGAAGATACGCCAGATGATCTAGTGCACGATTTGCTTGCCAAAGCTGCTTATGGTACGCATCCGCTCGGCTACACAATTTTGGGGACACAGGAAAATCTCAATCGTATGAAACCGGATGACCTTCGTCGTTATATGAAGCAGTACTATAATTCTGAGAACATTGTGATCAGCATCGCCGGGAATATTGATGACAGCGTTCGGGAGATGATTGAGCAGCATTTTGGAAGCTTCGAGCACTCCGGAAGTGAAACCGACTACATAGCTCCTGATTTCTTAGGCGATCTTATCTTTCATGCTAAGAAAACAGAGCAAAATCATATTTGTCTTTCGCTGCCGGGCTTATCCCTCCAGGAAGATAACCTATACCCAATGGTGCTGCTCAATAATGCAATCGGAGGCGGGATGAGCTCGAGGCTTTTCCAGGAAATTCGGGAAAAGAGAGGGCTCGCTTACTCGGTGTATTCCTACCATTCTTCGCATATTGACAGCGGGATGTTCACGATTTATACAGGAACAGCTCCAAAGCAAACGGAAGAAGTGCTTAAAGTTACCATGGAACTGTTGGAGGATATCGCAGTGAACGGTATTACGGATTCCGAGCTGAACAAGGGTAAAGAACAGTTGAAAGGTAGTCTGATTCTGAGCTTGGAGAGCACGGGCAGCAGAATGAACCGCTTAGGGAAGAATGAATTGATGACAGGGAAGCATTACAGCTTGGATGAAATGATTGATCGAATTAATAGCGTTCAGATGGATCATGTTCGCGAATTAACGAAAACGTTGTTTTCCACTCCGTTCGCTTTATCTATGGTCGGTCAATCCGATGCGGCGTTAAAGGAATTCAGGAGGGATCAGCTTGTCAACCTATAAGTACGATGTTCAAATCATGCGGCTTCCTGGACATGAAGATGTTCAGCTCCCGCAAAAAATGTCCGCCGCGGCAAGCGGCTTTGATCTTCATGCGGCTGTGAGCGAACCTGTCGTACTGAATCCAGGTGAGCGTAAGCTTATTCCAACGGGTTTTGCCTTAAGCATGCCGTCAGAGCTTGAAGCACAAATTCGTCCGAGAAGTGGTTTAGCTTTCAAACACGGGATTACAACGCTGAATTCGCCTGGAACCATTGATGCTGATTATCGGGGCGAGGTGAAAGTGCTCTTAATTAATCATGGTCAGGAGCCGTTTGAAATTCAGCGTGGTGAAAGAATTGCCCAAATGGTCTTTCAGCTTGTCCCACACATACAGCTCACCCAGGTGGATGAGTTGTCCGATACGGAGCGGGGCGCAGGGGGCTTTGGCCATACCGGTCGTTAAATGGATTAGGAATATGTATTTTATATAAAGTTACATTCGAGAGTTCTTCCTTCGGGAGGAGCTCTTTTTTATTGCAGTCATAACCTGGACGCTTATCATTGTTGCGGCCAGAAGTCACCCATCCTTAGGCGGAAGCATAGTATAACTTATCGTAACGACCGAGAAAGGGGTGTAAGCGGGAATGCTTACTGGTATTTCGGTTGCTTTCATGGGCGGGGACGCCCGGCAGCTAGAAGTGATTCAGAAATTTACTGAACTGGATGCGACGGTGACATTAATCGGCTTTGATAATTTAGGGCGGCAGTTCAGCGGAGTGTCTAATGCTAAGCTGCAGCCATCGCTGCTTGAATCTATTGATGCATTGATACTGCCTGCCGTGGGTACAGATGACACGGGACAAGTGGAATCGATATTCTCCAGTGAAGAAATGAGATTAACCGATGCGCATATTGAAGCTCTGCCAAAGCATGCGAAAGTTTACACGGGAATGGCGAAGAACTATTTGAAGCAGTTGTGTGCTTCGAATGGGATCGAGGTCGTGGAGCTATTCGATCGTGATGATGTTGCGATCTATAACTCGATCCCAACAGCAGAAGGTGCTTTGATGATGGCTATTCAAAATACAGATATCACCATTCATGGTTCTATCTGTATGGTTCTCGGCTTTGGGCGGACCGGCTTTACCATGGCCAAAACCCTGCAAGGACTAGGGGCTACAGTGAAGATTGGAGTTCGTAAACCGGAGCATTTTGCAAGGGCGTGGGAGATGGGATTCTTGCCATTTTATACGAAAGACTTGTACTCGGAAGTGTCCAATATTGACTTGCTTTTTAATACAATTCCGACTATGATAGTCACAGCGCAAGTTATTACCAATATCCCACATCGCGCGCTCATCATCGATTTGGCCTCAAAGCCCGGTGGAACGGACTTCCGTTTTGCTGAAAAGAGAGGCATCAAAGCGATGCTGGCGCCCGGATTACCTGGCATTGTCGCACCGAAAACAGCTGGACGCATCATGGCGAACACCTTGAGTCAGCTGATCGAGGAAGACTTTAAAGACAGGAGCGATGTGGAATGAACTGGACAGGAAAAACAGTCGGTTATGCTCTAACCGGCTCTCATTGTACGCTAGAAGAGGTTATGCCTCAGATTAAGAGATTCGTAGACGCTGGAGCGAATGTTGTTCCGATTGTTTCTAATACGATTCTCACTACAGATACACGCTTCGGCAAATCCGCCGATTGGCAGCAGCAGCTTGTAGACATAACAGGTAATAAAATCATTTCTACCATTGTGGATGCAGAACCATTAGGTCCTTCTAAGCGTTTGGATGTTATGGTAATTGCGCCTTGCACCGGAAATACGACCAGTAAACTAGCAAATGCCATTACAGAGAGTCCGGTTCTGATGGCAGCCAAAGCACAAATGCGTAACTTGCGACCACTTGTTTTGGCGATTTCCACCAATGACGGACTTGGTTTGAATGCAATGAATATAGCTAAGCTATTAATTACCAAGAACATATACTTCGTGCCATTCGGTCAGGATGCTCCTGGAGCTAAGCCAAATTCGTTAGTAGCTAGAATGGATCTTATTATGGAAGCTTGTGAAGCTGCACTGGAAGGTAAGCAATTGCAGCCGATGATTATTGAGAGATTCCAATATTAATTCATTTATATACATGTCAAGCAGGAGGATGGCGGTTTGTGTCGAATCAGAAGTTATTCAACATTGCAGTTGTCGGCGCAACAGGTGCTGTCGGTGAGCAAATTATTCGTCTTCTTGAAGATCGAAACTTCCCGATTCATCAGTTGAAGCTGCTGTCTTCCTCACGTTCCGCAGGTACCATCCTTACTTTTCAAGGACGTCAGATTACAGTTGAAGAAGCAACACCTGAAAGTTTTGAAGGAGTAGAGATCGCTCTGTTCAGCGCCGGTGGAGGTGTCTCCAAGGCGCTGGTTCCTTTTGCTGTCCAAGCAGGGGCTATCTGTATAGATAACACGAGTGCATATCGGATGGATCCGGATACGCCGCTTGTCGTGCCTGAAGTCAATATGGAGAAGATCAACGAGCACAAAGGTGTTATTGCGAATCCAAATTGTTCTACGATCCTGATGGTGGCTGCATTAAAGCCGCTTTATGATCGTTTTGGTATATCCAAGATCATTGTCTCAACGTACCAAGCCGTTTCTGGAGCCGGTTCTAAAGCCATACATGAGATGCTGCGCCAATCCAAGGAAGTGCTGGAAAGAAGCGCGGTTCAACCTGACATTTTGCCTGTTGGTTCTCTGCCAGTGAAGCACCAGATTGCTTTTAATGCGATTCCGCAAATTGACAGCTTTCATGAGAATGGCTTTACCCATGAAGAAATGAAGATGATACTGGAAACCAAAAAATTCTAGATGACGAAACCATCGAGGTTACAGCCACATGCGTAAGGATTCCGGTTGTTTACGGGCATTCCGAATCCGTGTATGTAGAGTTGAAAGATGTCTTCGATATGGACGAAGTGAGGAGCTTACTAGCCGGTGCACCTGGGATCGTTTTGTTGGATGATCCCGAGCATCAGTTATATCCTCTTGCTACGAATGCGGCAGGAAAGCTGGATACGTTCGTAGGTCGTGTGCGTCGGGACTTAAGTAATCCGAGGGCACTAAATTTGTGGATTGTATCTGACAATCTGTTGAAAGGTGCAGCTTGGAATGCTGTGCAAATTGCTGAATATATTGCTATTGAACAATAATCAGCACGATCTGGCTTTCTTCAGCAGGTCGAGATTTGGGGGAAAGATATGCGAATACTTGTACAGAAGTTTGGAGGTACTTCGCTTTCCACCGCTGAAGCTAGAGATCATGTTATCGGACACATTCAAGACGCAATAGCGAACCATTACCAATTAGTCGTAGTCGTTTCTGCGATGGGAAGAAAAGGCGAACCATATGCTACAGACACTCTCCTTGATTTGGTGAAACACAATGGGGAGAACTTGCAAGCTAGGGAACTTGATCTACTCATGTGCTGTGGTGAGATTATTTCTGCCGTTCATTTATGCAGTCTTTTGCAGTCAAAGGGGATCATGTCCACAGTACTTACAGGTGGGCAAGCGGGGATTCAGACGAATGATTCCCATGGGAACGCACAGATCGAATCGATTCATCCTAGTCGAATTTTGGAGCTGCTAGAGCAGAATCATGTCGTGATTGTAACCGGCTTTCAAGGAAAGACGGCTCAAGGCGAATTTACTACACTAGGACGCGGCGGCAGTGATACTTCCGCTACCGCACTTGGTGCTGCGTTGAAGGCAGAAATTGTCGATATTTTTACAGATGTTAACGGTATCTTGACGGCAGATCCAAGAATTGTCGAAGATGCCAAGCCGCTTGTTAGAGTAAGTTTTTCCGAGATTTGTAATATGGCCCATAATGGGGCCAAAGTCATTCATCCGCGTGCTGTTGAAGTGGCGATGCATGCCAATATACCCATTCGTGTCAGATCCACCTTTTCCAAAGGTGAAGGCACGTTGGTTACGGCAGCTGATATTACAGGTCAAGAGATGAACAAAGTAGAGGATCGATTCGTTACTGGAATCGCTCAATTTACGAATATTACACAAATTCAAGTATCGGCCGTTGAAGGGCATTTTGACCTGCAGTTAAAAGTGTTTAAAACGATGGCCCAAAACCAGATCAGCGTTGATTTTATCAACGTGAATCCATCTGGTGTTGTATACACCGTGTTTGACCATGAAGCGGAACGTGCTGTTAAGCTGTTGAAGGCTCAAGGATATGATCCTAAGATTCTAAGCGGCTGTGCAAAGGTGTCTGTTATAGGCGGAGGCATGAACGGTGTGCCTGGCATCATGGCACATATCGTCGAAGCATTGACCGAAGAGGACATTCGGATTTTGCAATCAGCGGATTCCAATACAACGATTTGGGTGCTCGTTCAAGGTGAAGACATGAAAAAAGCGGTGAGAGCGCTTCACCATAAATTTTATTTATATATGTAAATTGCTACATGTAGGAGGCCTATACGGTGGATTTCGGAAGAGTAGTCACAGCGATGGTAACACCATTTGATGAGCATTTGCAAATCAATTGGAATCAAGTGGAACCACTTATTAACTATTTAATTGAAGAGCAGCAGTCTGACAGTCTGGTTATATGCGGTACAACCGGAGAGTCACCGACGCTTACAGAAGAAGAGAAGCTGCGGTTAATTGAAGTCTCCGTTCAATACGCGAGAGGGCGCTGCAAAATAATCGCAGGAACAGGTTCTAATGACACGGCTCACACGATACATTTCTCCCAAGCCGTTGAAAAATTAGGTGTAGATGCGCTGCTTATCGTAACACCATACTACAATCGTCCTTCACAAGAAGGATTGTTTCAGCATTACAAAGCAGTGGCGGAAAGTGTGAACCTGCCGATCATGCTCTATAACGTACCAGGTCGGACAGGGGTTAATCTGGATGCAGATACGACAATTCGACTCTCGCAAATCCCGAATATCGTCGCAACCAAGGATTGCGCCAATACGGACCAGCTCACTCGCATTATTAGTGGAGCTAGCGCAGGGTTTACTGTGTACAGCGGTGATGATAGCAGTACACTTCCTGCTCTTGCCATTGGCTGCCAAGGCATTGTCAGTGTAGCTAGTCATGTGATTGGAAAAGAAATGCAATCTATGATAAAGTATTACCTAGAAGGTAACGTACAGCAAGCAGCGGAGCTTCATCGCAAGCTTCATCCGGTGTTTACTGGTATTTTCCGGGTTCCTAGTCCAGCTCCTATCAAGTTTGCTCTTGCATTGAAGGGGATTCAGACAGGTGGGGTCAGACTGCCGTTAGTTTATGTATCCGAGCAAGAAGGACAATTCATCCAATCTCTTTTTGAATGATAACGCCTAATGAATCGGTGCTTCCGGCATCGGTTTTCTTTTTTGGGGACAATAGGGCTACGATGTTTGAAGTAGCTGCAGGATGCTTACACTTAGAAGATATTAGGGACACAACTTGTATTTGATGTTTTTCTTCATGTATAATGGTGGCAAGTGACTGGTTCGGTTTTATCATTTAAAATTCGTCGTCCAATCTTAAAAGGAGGTATATTTCTTGTCCAAAAAAAATAACGACAAACTTTTGATCTTCGCTCTTGGCGGCGTGGGCGAAATCGGAAAAAATATGTATTGCGTCCAGTACGCTAACGATATTGTAGTGATTGACAGCGGTTTAAAATTTCCTGAAGAGGACATGCTGGGGATTGATATTGTCATTCCTGATATCGGCTACTTGACGGAAAATCGGGATAAGGTACGCGGGATTATCATTACACATGGACATGAGGATCATATCGGCGGCCTGCCATATGTACTTAAGCACCTTAATGTTCCACTTTACGCTACGAAGCTGACACTTGGTCTTATCGAAGCGAAGTTGAAGGAAGCAAACTTACTAGGGGAAACGAAGCGTATTCAGATTAATGCGGATACTATTCTCCCATTGGGTACGATCACGGCCTCATTCTTCAAAACAAACCATAGTATTCCTGACTCGGTTGGAGTAGCTCTTGAGACACCGGAAGGTGTCGTTGTTCATACGGGAGACTTCAAATTCGATCAAACGCCTGTCAATGAGCAATATGCGGATTTACATCGTATGGCGGAGATAGGGAAAAAGGGCGTACTTGCTTTGCTTTCTGATAGTACGAATGCCGAAAGACCGGGTTACACCGGTTCTGAGAAAAGTGTCGGACAGGAAATCGAAGAAGTTTTCCGTAAAGCGAAACAGCGTGTTGTCATCGCTACATTCGCTTCCAACATTCATCGTGTTCAACAAGTATTTGATGCTGCTGCGGCTACTAACCGCAAAGTGACCGTGATTGGTCGTAGCATGGTAAATGTGGTATCCATTGCGAGTGAGCTTGGTTATCTGCATATTCCAGATGGTATGCTGATCGAACCTGAGGAAGTAAACAGGTTGGCTGCTGACCGTGTCGTTATTTTATCGACCGGAAGTCAAGGTGAGCCCATGTCTGCTCTGACAAGAATGGCTCGTTCCACTCACCGCAAAGTAGATATTTTGCCTGGTGATACCGTTATCATTGCAGCTACACCAATTCCAGGCAACGAACGCTATGTGGGTCGTACTGTAGATGAGCTATTCCGGATTGGCGCGAATGTCATTTATGGACCAGGTTCTGTCACAGGCGTACACGTGTCCGGTCACGGCTCTCAGGAAGAGCTCAAGCTGATGCTGAATTTAATGAAACCTAAGTATTTTATTCCGATTCACGGTGAATACCGCATGTTACGTCAACACGCCCTACTGGCTGAATCCGTTGGCATTGATAAAGAAGATATTTTCATTTGTGATATTGGCGATACGGTTGAAATCCAGAATGGAGTTGCCCGCAAAGGCTCGAAAGTGCAGAGCGGCAACATATTGATCGATGGACTAGGTGTTGGCGATGTAGGTAATATTGTTCTTAGAGACCGCAAATTGTTGTCTCAAGACGGTATTCTCGTTGTTGTCGTTACACTAAGTAAGCAGGATGGCACCATCCTATCCGGTCCGGATATCATTTCTCGAGGATTCGTCTATGTTAGAGAGTCCGAGGGACTGCTTGAGGAAGCAAACCGTATTGTAACGAATACATTAACCAAGTTAATGAATGAGAATGTAAATGAATGGGCATCTTTAAAAACTAATGTGAAAGATGCACTTGGACGATTTTTATATGAGCAAACCAGAAGAAGACCAATGATTCTTCCTATTATTATGGAAGTCTAGTCTCGAACAAGTCACTTGAACCTATGCAAATAACAAAGGCTCTTCCCGACAAAAAAGGAGGGCCTTTTTACGTATACAGCTTTTAGCCCGAAGAGTAAAAACCATCTTCTTCTATAAATGTGAATGAAACTCGACCTGTCTATTCATACTATGGGAGATTATGAATAGGGAGGAATCGAATGTGGGAGCACAAGAGCCAAAAGAAATAGGGAATGAAGAATCGAAGAAAAATGCCACACTTGAGAATATACAACAGCTAGGTCAAACAAATACGCCAGCAGGTGAATCCAATATTTTTTGTCTGACGATTATCGGTCAAGTCGAGGGGCATGTGGTACTTCCTCCTCAGAACAAGACAACGAAATATGAACATATTATTCCTCAGCTTGTAGCCGCGGAGCAGAACCCCAAGATTGAGGGGGTTATGATCATTCTGAATACCGTCGGCGGTGATGTAGAAGCCGGGCTTGCGATTGCTGAAATGATATCAACCTTATCCAAGCCAACCGTTACACTTGTTTTGGGAGGCGGGCACAGCATAGGTGTTCCGATAGCCGTATCGGCGAACCATTCTATTATCGCGGAAACGGCGACCATGACAATTCATCCAATTCGCTTAAACGGCTTAGTGATTGGCGTACCTCAAACTTTTGAATATTTGGATAAAATGCAGGAACGTGTCGTTCGTTTTGTAACTAAGCATTCTAATGTGACGGAAGAAAAATTCAAAGAGTTGATGTTTAAAACAGGCGAGTTGACGCGTGATATCGGAACGACGGTCATTGGAGCGGATGCGGTCAAATATGGTTTGATCGATAGAGTTGGGGGAGTAGGAGAAGCTATACAGGAGTTGAACCAACGCATTGAACAAAGAAAATCGAATGTGACAGGCGGATTGGTACAATGATTCATTACTCGGTGATACCTATGGATGTGATTTTCGAGGGCATGGATACTTATTCGCCTGAGTTTGTGGAGATTGAACATCAAGGAGTGACCCTACAGGTCGAGCCTATGGACGCAAAGCAAGCAAGGATTGTAAGACTCTTGAGCGGTAATCCACAGGATTACATGAAGGAACAGTACACGCCAGGAACGGTTATATCGTACATACCCGGATTTCATCAAACGTTGAGCTGAGGAGTGCTCCTTGACAGTACCTCGCCCCTTGAAACTATGGTATAATGTGGTTCTTGGGGGTGACATGCGTGGCCAAACGCAAGAAGAAATCGAAATCGTTGAAAAATAGCTTGATGTTCGAGCTTTATGGCATACTCATCTTAATCTTTGCGGTTATTGCGCTAGCGCATCAAGGTCATGTGGGCAATTCACTCATGTACCTGTTTCGCTTTTTTGTCGGAACGATGGATTTCTTGATTCCCGTGTTTTTTATATACGTGGCTTTGTACGCGATGATCAAACGAGCCTGGCCCCCGCTGAAGACAGCGAAGAAGTCAGGCATACTGTTATTTGTTGTTGCGCTATTAATTAAGAATCACATTGATTTGTTTCTTCAATTATATCCGGATGGAGGCTTCGAATCGGGTAAAGTCATCTCCGCTACCTGGGACGGCATGATGGATGGATTGAAGCCGACCGAAGAGGGAAGCGAGGCTCTCAAATTCGGTGTAGGCGGAGGAATGATTGGCGCGCTGCTTTACAGTATCTTATACTTCTTGTTCGATAATTGGGGTGCTAGACTCATCCAATATGCACTTTTCGCGATCGGATTCATATTAGCGACGGGTATCTCTTATGTCGATGTGGTTCATATGGTGCGAGGCAGATTCAAGAATGTTGGCGATAACATCAAGGACCGCATGCATGAATGGTTGGATGATCGCAATAGCGGAAAGCATCAAGAAGTGCAAGATGAAAGATCATCTGCGAAAAACAAAAAAGCAGCGTACGTTCCCGTAGACGACGAGTTTGATGAAGAAATCTTTCAGCCTGTGAAACGACAGAGGAAGAACCCTCTGTTTATGGAGCTGCTGAAGCCTATTAAGGAAGCGAAAAAGAATAAAACGGCTTCAAATGCTAAGGGAGAAGAAGATATTCAAGCTGCAGAGGAGAATGGCGATTCACAAGTTGTGTATCAGGCCAACCAGAGTTCTGCGAGTAATCATGATGAGAATGCTGCCCATGAGCAGCCTGTAACGCCTATCATCAGAGATTTTCAGGAACACGTTTATCAAGAGGCTCAACAATCGATTCAGCAGGAACAACAGGTTACGGCGGAACCGGTCGCTGCAATTCCAATAGCCAAAGCGAAAGTTGAACAGAGTGACGAAGAGCAAGGTCCCGTATCCGTTGAATTCCAACAGGACAAGCCGCTTGAAAATAGCAAACCGTATGTAATGCCTTTATTGGATTTGTTAGCCAAGCCTGCCGCAGGAAAAGGTGCTGAAATGTCAGACTACAAAGCAAATGCGCGCAAGCTTGAAGCCACCTTGGAAAGCTTCGGAGTGCGGGCAAAAGTTTTGGAAGTTGTTAGAGGTCCTGCTGTGACCAGGTACGAAATCCAACCGGATGTTGGTGTGAAAGTAAGCCGTATCGTAAGTTTAACGGACGATATCGCTCTGGCGCTAGCGGCGAAAGACATTCGGATGGAGGCCCCTATTCCTGGTAAATCAGCGATCGGCATTGAAGTTCCGAATATGGAAGTATCTGTTGTTACGATGCGTGAAGTGATGGAAACAGGAGCCTTTCAGGAATCGAGTTCAAGACTTTCTGTTGTGCTTGGACGGGATATTTCAGGTCAGCCTATTGTAGGCAATCTGGCAAGAATGCCCCACTTATTGGTAGCTGGTGCGACTGGCTCCGGTAAATCCGTTTGTATTAACGGTATTATTACAAGCATTTTGTATAAAGCCAAGCCCAATGAAGTTAAGTTCTTGATGATTGACCCTAAGATGGTCGAGTTAAATGTATACAATGGAATTCCGCATCTGTTGGCACCTGTTGTGACAGACCCGAGGAGAGCATCACTAGCACTTAAGAAAGTTGTAGTTGAGATGGAGAAACGTTACGAGCTGTTCTCCAAAAGCGGTACGCGTAACATCGAAGGCTACAACGCTATGTTGACTGAAACGAGTACAGGCGCTCCACTACCTTATTATGTCGTTATCGTGGATGAGCTTGCCGATCTGATGATGGTTGCAGCGAATGATGTGGAGGATTCCATCTGTCGTTTGGCTCAAATGGCCCGTGCTGCTGGCATTCACTTAATCATTGCAACACAGCGTCCATCTGTTGATGTCATTACTGGTGTAATTAAGGCAAATATTCCGTCACGTATTGCATTTGGAGTATCCTCTCAAGTGGATTCCAGAACAATCTTGGATATGGTTGGCGCTGAGAAGCTATTGGGTCGTGGCGACATGCTCTATCTACCGGTTGGCGCCTCGAAGCCTGTACGGGTGCAAGGAGCATTCTTATCCGATCAGGAAGTCGAGCATGTCGTTACATTCGTCCGTACTCAGGAGCAAGCCAATTATCAAGAAGAGATGGTACCTCAAATAGAGGAACAGCCTGAGCAGCAGGATGAGTTTGAGGACGAGCTGTATGACCAAGCTGTACAAATTGTGTTAGAAGCAAAGCAAGCTTCGGTGTCATTACTGCAAAGACGCATGAGAGTAGGCTATACGAGAGCAGCCCGTCTAATTGATTCTATGGAAGCTAAGGGCGTAGTTGGTCCTTATGAGGGCAGTAAACCCCGTGAGGTACTGGTTTCTATGGAACAGTATCAGCATAATCGAATGAGCTCCTAAGGACGTACACCCCCGCAAGGGGGTGTTTTTACGTTCAGGAGAGATCGTCCTTTTGTGCATAATCAACCACTTGAATTCTCATAATAAGCAAGAAAAGGCTGCTATATGAAAAGAGAGGTTGAGAAGGGGAATGAACAAGAGGTTAATCGTTCTTACATTTTGTATCGTTTTCGTATTGTTTGCTGCTCTGCAGCTCAAGAACCAGTCCAGCCCGCCGTCGGAAGAGACGTTTAGTAAAAATGAAATTAGATATGGCGCTACAGGCAGTGATGTTAACGAACTGCAAGGTAGACTTAAGTTTATCGGCTTCTACGGCGGAAATATTGATGGAGATTTCGGGTATCGTACACTCACTGCTGTGAAACGATTTCAAGGCGAATTCGGCATGATCGTAGACGGGGTTGTGGGGCCCAAAACCAAGCTAAAGCTCTGGGAAGCAACGAAGGAGTGGAAACCGACAGCTCCTGCAACTGGCGGCAATTCTTCGAGCGGACAAACAGCGGCTTCGTCCGGAAGCGCTCCGGCCAATTTGACACCTACGACAAATCTTGGATTTTCCCAACAAGATATTAATCTAATGGCCAATGCCGTTAACGGCGAATCCCGCGGCGAGCCATATATCGGTCAGGTCGCTGTAGCAGCCGTGATATTGAATCGGGTGAAATCGGCAAGCTTTCCTAACACAGTCTCTGGAGTCATCTTTCAGCCAGGTGCCTTTACAGCTGTTGCGGACGGACAAATATGGTTAACACCTAGCGAGTCAACTCAGAAGGCTGTAAAAGATGCGTTGAACGGTTGGGATCCGACTGGCGGCTGCATTTACTACTTTAACCCTGCGACAGCAACGTCCAAATGGATTTGGAGCCGACCACAGGTGAAGCAAATCGGTAAGCATATTTTTTGTAAATAAGAGGGAACGAGGGAGAAGGAGCCTTGCGAGGTTGCTTCTCCTGTTTGTATCGGAATATAATGAATACATATCTTGGAAGCAGGAAGGGAGAGCAGTCCTTTGAAGCATATACAATTTGAACGAAGCAGTTGGAATCATATTCGTCTGCATGTACTGCCCACTGATCAATTTAAGACCTTTGCAATTTCCGTCTACATAGGTCGTCCGTTATCCGAGGAGACAGTCACCTCAACGGCGCTAACTCCATTCGTGCTGAGAAGAGGTACCGAGAATCGGCCGGTAACCAAGCAATTCCGTGAATACTTGGATGATTTGTATGGAGCGGGCTTCGGATTTGATATATACAAACGGGGTGATTATCAGATAGTTCAGCTCCGCATGGATATCATCAATGATAAATATGTTTCTTCTAATGAGTCTTTACTCAAAAAAGGACTCGAGTTTGTCGGAGAGACACTTAGCAGACCCGTACTAGAAGAAGGACGATTTCGTCAGAAATACGTTGATGCTGAAAAGGCAACGATACAAAAGAAACTTGAAGCCATCATCAACGATAAAATTAGATACGCTGCCGAACGTTGTATCGAAGAAATGTGTAAACATGAACCCTATCGGCTTCATCCGCTAGGAAGAATCGAAGATTTAGCGTCCATTACTGCGGACAGCTTATACCATCAATATAAAGAATGGCTCCAAAATGCACCGATCGATATCTATGTGGTAGGTCAAACTACACTTGAAGAAGTGGAAGCCATTGTGAAGAGCGCTTTCACCATTGAGCGTGAAGAGGACAAAGAGTATAAGCCAAGTGTATCGAGTTCTTCAGCTAAAGAGGTACAAACTGTAGTAGAACGATTGGATGTCAATCAAGGTAAGTTGAACATGGGCCTTCGTACAAACATCTCATATAGCGATGAGAAGTACCCGATAGCCCTTATGTATAACGGCGTCTTGGGCGGATACCCGCATTCCAAGCTGTTTATCAACGTTCGTGAGAAAGCAAGTCTCGCGTACTATGCTTCATCCCGGTTTGATGGGCATAAGGGAATACTAACGCTGCAATCTGGCATTGAAATTCAGAACTATGAGAAAGCGGTCAGTATTATTCGTCAGCAGCTTGAGGCGATGGAACGCGGTGAGATTACGGATACAGAAATGAGTCAGACAAAAGCGATGATATCCAATCAATTGCGGGAAATGCAAGACTCTGCTTTTGAATTGATTTCCTTTGATTTTAACGCTATCCTCTCGGGTAAAGAGCGTTCCGTTCCCGCCTTGATTGAAGCGGTTCAGCAGGTTGACGTTGCCGCTATCGCACAAGCCGCGAAGCAAGTCCAATTGGACACCATATACTTCTTGCGGGATCAGAAAGGGGAGTAATCGATGGAGAAGATTCCATATCCGCACTTAAATGAATCACTGTATCATGAGCAATTGTCCAATGGACTGCATGTATTTGTACTTCCGAAGGAAGGCTTTCAAAAAACGTATGCAACCTTTACGACGAAATATGGCTCCATCGATAACCATTTTCAGGTTGAAGGTAAGGATGAAGTGACCGTTCCTGACGGCATCGCTCATTTTTTGGAGCACAAGATGTTCGAGGAACCTGAAGGGGATATATTCGCTGCGTTTGCCTCACAGGGGGCATCGGCTAACGCTTTTACAAGCTTTGATCGTACGGCTTATTTATTCTCTTCCACAGACCAGATCATCAAGAACTTAACCACGTTAATTAATTTTGTGCAAAATCCATATTTTACAGATGAAAATGTAGAAAAAGAAAAAGGAATTATCGGTCAAGAAATCAATATGTACCGTGACCATCCGGACTGGAGAAGCTACTACGGGCTGATTGAAGCTATGTATGAAAAGCATCCTGTACATATTGATATCGCTGGGACTATAGAGTCTATTTCAGGGATAACGAAGGAGACACTGTACGAGTGCTACTATACGTTTTACCACCCCAGCAATATGAGCTTGTTTGTAGTCGGAGGCGTTGACCCTCAAGAAATAATTAATGTCGTTAAAGAAAATCAAGAGTCCAAGACTTTCCGAGATCAGGGAGAGATCAAACGTTACTTTGAAGATGAGCCCCTTCCTGTCCACCAGGCAAAAAGAGAGACAATTTTACCCATATCGTTGCCTAAATGTTTATTTGGTATCAAAGAACCTGCACCTCAATTAACTGGCAAATCTCTTCTGGTGAAGGAACTGACTACCAAGCTCATGATGGATATTCTGTTCAGTTCAAGCTCAGACATCTATCAATCGCTTTATGACGAACAATTAATCTCCGATAACTTCGGTCATGAATACAATATCAGTGAAGATTATGCATTCTCCATTCTTGGAGGAGACACCAAGGATCCCGAGCTGTTAGTAAGTCGAATTCGAGAAGAAGTGGAGAAACGTAAAGAGTCCGGTCTGGATCAAACTACATTTGAGAGAAGCCGTAAGAAAAAAAATCGGTAATTTTCTAAGGATGATGAACTCACCGGAGGCCATTGCCAATGAATTTACCAAGTATCGGTTTAAAGGAATTGATTTGTTCGATATCCTCCCCATCTATGAACAATTAACGCTTGAGGATGTCAACAACAGATTCCATGAGCATTTTGATTGGAGCAGGCTGGCCGTTTCCATTGTGCGCAGCCGAGAATCATGATGACTAAGCCATTTACAGAACAGACCGTTTTAATCACCGGAGCGAGCAGAGGGATCGGCGCGGCGATAGCGGAACGCTTCGCTTCTGTAGGTTTGAATGTCGTGATTCATTATAAAGAGTCACATGAAGCTGCGAATGAGGTAGCTAGGAGCTGCATGAGACATGGCGCTAAGGTGTTAACGGTTTCTGCGGATCTTCGTTCGAAGGATCAAATTTTAAAAATGAAGGAAAAGCTGGAGCAAAGAGACATGGTGCCGGATATTGTTGTGAACAATGCAGGTGTCGCTCATTATGGACTACTGACAGAAATTACGGAGTCGGATTGGGATCACATCATGGACGTGAATCTTAAGGGTGCATTCTTATGTACACAGGCTTTTATGGCTACCATGATCCAGAATAAGTACGGTCGTATTATTAATGTTTCGTCGATCTGGGGAATCTCGGGAGCATCCTGTGAAGTGGTATATTCCACGGCTAAAGGCGGGATGAACGCTTTCACGAAGGCGCTGGCTAAGGAGCTGGCTCCTTCGGGAATTACCGTTAATGCAGTAGCTCCAGGTGCTGTGGATACTGTCATGATGTCGGGATTCGAGGATGATGAGAAGGCCGCGATCAAAAATGAAATTCCAGCAGGAAGATTTGCCATGCCCGACGAAATCGCTTCATTGGTTTATTTTCTTGCTCTACCGGAGTCAGGTTACATTACCGGACAAATTATTAGCCCTAATGGCGGATGGTTAACTTAATTTTGCAATTATCATTTCATCTATTTCCATATCTCCATAACAACATTGCCGTGAGCCATGTGTATAATTCCTCGCTGAGAAAGCCATATTACTACATGTAATAACGATTAACTCATCAATTAAAGGAGGCTTTTAACCATGGCTACTGTACTTAAAGTGTTTGATAAGTGGAAAGAGTTTTTGGCAGAACGCGTGGGTCAAGCTGAACGTGCAGGGATGAGCGAAGAGACAATTAGCAAGCTGGCCTTTCAAATCGGCGATTTCCTTGCTGATAAAGTAGACCCTGAAAACACTCAAGAGCGCGTGCTCAAAGAGCTGTGGGATGCAGGTAATGAAGAAGAGAAGCGCACACTTGCCCGTCTCATGGTAAAATTAGTGGACAAAGCCTAATAAGCGTTTTACAATTTAATAAGACGTTTCAGTGTGAAAGCCTCCTGCTTCGGAGGCTTTTGCATGCTTTCAAGACAAGAAAGGATTTGTTCCAGGTATGTTACTTCGAAAATCTGCCGTATGTGCATTGATGTTAGGCTTGTTGCTGACCGGGTGCGGGAATCGAGGTATGCCTGTCATTAAGCAAGAAATCATGGATAAAAAAATATCTGTGCTGATGTTATCAAGTCCTGCCCTTTCCAATCAAGCCAAACAATCCATTGGGAAGGCGCTATTGGAGTGGAGAAATAATCAGGCCATTACCTTTGAATGGCTGAAGGATCTTGCCGGCATTGGATGAGCAAACCTATAATAGAATAAAAACAGGCACTTATAATTACATATACGTAGTTGGTAATGATTTACTCAGCAATGTTGCTCCGGCAGTGGACTCGGTATCAACAACGAAATGGACCTTTCTTCAGGACAACCTGACCGCAGATTCCCTTCCGAATCAACTGACGGAGCAAGCGGAAGCGGTTACGGTGAATAAGGATCAAATTGCTTCACTCCAAGCCAAATGGGTGGACGGCATCATGCAGCAAGGCTTACCTATTGAGTGGGTGACTCGAGCTGACCATCCCATTCCATCCGAATGGGCCCCTTCTGAGGAAGCGGATCATATCGTTTTGCTGGATAACAATGAGCAGTGGTTTCAGCAGCTTTCCTTTCAACTTAAGCAGCATGATTCCAAGTGGATTGTGTTTTATGCTCCTGCTGATCAAACGATGCTACAAAAAGCGAAAGCGACTGGCGTTCCTGTCATGGATTTGTCCAATGCATTTTCCATAGAGCTGAATTGGGATTCCATTATGGCCAACCGTCTACAGGAAATTTTAAATCAGACATGGAAGCCAGGCGCGGAGGATTACAATGAACAAGAGCTTAAAGAACTAAAGCTGAAGTGATCTGCAATAAATTTGCGTGTTTCCAGAAGGATTGTGGCGAATTTTGTAGAAATATTGGTTATGGTAAGTTTTGGCTTGCAATAACTGAACGAGGTGGACTCATTGGACGTTAAAGAATGGTATATGGAGTACAAGATTCACAAGAATCGCCCTGGACTATTGGGTGATATTGCTTCTTTGATGGGGATGCTTGATATCAATATTGTTACGATTAACGGGGTTGAGGACAGAACCCGCGGAATGCTGCTTCAAACGAATGATGAAGAAAAAATCGATTTAATGGGTAGAATGTTAAAAAAAGTAGATAATATTACTATTACTGCATTAAGACCTCCTAAATTGGTCGATATCTTAGCGGTTCGCCATGGCCGTTATATTGAGCGGGATTCGGACGATCGCAAAACATTCCGGTTTACCCGGGATGAATTAGGGCTTCTGGTGGATTTCTTAGGCGAGATTTTTAAAAGGGAAGGGAATCAGGTGGTTGGGCTTCGCGGAATGCCGCGAGTTGGGAAAACGGAGTCGCTGATCGCAGGTAGTGTATGCTCCAATAAGCGATGGACGTTCGTATCGTCGACCTTGTTAAGACAGACGGTTCGAAGCCAGCTATCCGAAGACGAGATGTCGCCGAATAACGTGTTTATTATCGATGGAATCGTTTCAACCATGAGATCCAATGAAAAGCATTACAGCCTGCTTCAGGAAATTATGTCTATGCCTTCCACGAAAGTCATTGAGCATCCGGATATATTTATCAAGGAGTCGGAATATACCTATAATCACTTCGATTACATCATCGAGCTGCGCAACAATCCGGACGAAGAGATCAATTACGAATCTTTCACCTATAACATCGAACCATTTTAGTTGAAAGAACGTCTTAGTAATAACAAATCATGGTCACGGGGAGGTGAAATTGTGTCCGATCTAGGATTTATTTTACGTAAAGCGCGCATGGACAGCAAAATCTCTTTAGACGATTTACAGGAAGTAACGAAAATACGAAAAAGGTATCTCGAAGCGATCGAAGAAGGTAACTATAAGGTATTGCCCGGCAGCTTTTACGTTCGCGCTTTTATTAAAAGCTATGCGGAAGCGGTCGGACTTGACCCCAATGAAGTGCTGCAGATGTATCAGTCAACGAATCCTTCTCCCGAGCCGGAGCAGCCGGTTGTCGATACGATTCGTAAGAAACGTTCCAGTGTCCGTAACACAGAAAAGATAAGCCGCTGGGCTTCGAGTGTTATGTTTGTCAGTTTTATTGTTCTGATTTCAGGGATCGTGTATTACTACACGTACAAGAATCACAAAACTACTCCTGCCGAGAACAATCCTACTCAGACGCAATCACCCAGAATTACGGATTCTACCGACCCGACGGCCGGAACGAAGCTGAACAGCACAGCAGCGGAAAGCACGCCTCAAGTGGTATCTACGCCAACACCTGCACCTACTCCTACGCCTTCGCCCGTACAGGTGAAGTTCAGCGCCAACGAGAAGGGTGTTGATAATTATACCATCACAGGCAGCCAGAAGTTGGACATCCAGTTGAAGATCACAGGCGCTCAGTGCTGGATCCGAATTGATGAGCTGAATGCAAATAATCAGAAAAGCATGCTGAAACAAAAAACATACAAAAACGGTGAAACCGATTCTTTTGAAATCGATGGTTCATCCTATTTGAACATAGGGGCAGCGAGCGCGGTAGAACTCACCGTTAACGGAACCGTTATCCCTGTAGGGGATACGCCGAACCCGAAGAGAGTACAGCTCAATTTGCAAAAAAGCTAACAATTTGGCGCTTCCTGCGCTTTCCCGGGTAATGATTTGAACACATAGGAGACATCCTCGCCGTTACGGTTGTAGGATGTTTCTTTTTGTGTAGCTTCTTGCTATAATGCTAATGTAATTTGATGGAAAGGGTGTTGACGTTATGAGTTCAGAAAGCTCATTTGATATTGTGTCCAAGGTGGACATGCAGGAGCTGAATAATGCCATTCAACAGGCGGAGAAAGAGATTGCGACCCGCTTTGATTTTAAAAACAGTAAGAGCAGCATCAAGCAGGAGAAAGACCAGCTTGTTGTCGTTTCGGACGATGAGTTCAAGCTTCAAAACGTACTTGATATCTTACATGCCAAGATGACGAAACGAGGCATTTCAATTAAAAATCTCGAATACAGCAAAGTAGAACCGGCCGCTGCTCAAACCGTGAGACAAAAAATCAGCTTAAAGCAAGGCGTTGACCAAGAGAATGCGAAGAAAATCAATATTCTGATTCGTGATTCCAAGCTGAAGGTCAAGAGCCAAATTCAAGGCGATCAAATTCGCGTCACCGGCAAAAGTAAGGATGATTTACAAGCTGTTATTACGATGCTTCGCAAAGCCGAGATCCCTTTGGACCTTCAATTTGTGAACTTAAAATAAGAGGATGTCCAGAATGGACTCGGCCCAGCCCCTTGATGCAAGGGGTTTTCTGTTTTTGACACCCTATGAGGCATGTATTATACTTGAAAAGTATGGCTAGGACTATCTGGAGGTTGTTTTATTCATGACAGAAAAAGTAAAAGTAGTAACACTCGGCTGCGAGAAGAATTTGGTCGACTCCGAGATTATGTCTGGATTAATTCATGGCCGCGGGTTTCAGCTCGTAGATAACAAAGAGGATGCCACGGTCATCATCGTCAATACATGCGGCTTTATTGATGCGGCCAAAGAAGAGTCGGTAAATACGATTCTGGATATGGCTGAATTAAAACAAACAGCAAACCTGAAGGCGCTGATTGTGTCGGGATGCTTGACACAGCGTTACAAAAAAGAATTGATGGAAGAAATGCCAGAGATTGATGGTATTGTAGGGACTGGGGATTTCGATAAGATCAACCACATTGTGGATGAAGCGCTTCGCGGCAGGAAGCCGGTTCTAGTGGGCAATCCTGTATTTAACTATGATGCGGATCTCCCTAGACAGGTGACCACTCCACGTTACACGGCATACGTCAAGATTGCTGAAGGCTGCGATAATGCATGTACCTTCTGCAGTATTCCGATCATGCGCGGCAAGTTCCGAAGCAGAAGTATGGAGTCAATCGTTGCAGAAGTAACTCAATTGGCTGCCCAAGGCGTTAAGGAGATCAGCCTCATCGCACAGGATTCCACGAACTACGGAACAGATCTTTATGATGGCTTCAAACTTCCTGCGCTATTGAACAAGGTCAGCGAAGTGCCGGGTATTGAGTGGGTGCGATTGCATTATGCCTACCCCGGATTTTTCACTGATGAACTGATCGATACGATTGCTGCCAATCCTAAGGTGTGCAAATACATAGACATGCCGCTGCAGCACAGTGAAGATTCAATCCTGAAACGGATGCGCAGACCGGGTCGTCAGAAGGATGCACGTGAACTCGTTCGGAAAATTCGTGAGCGTATTCCGCAGGTGTCGCTTCGAACGTCTTTGATCGTTGGTTTTCCTGGTGAAACAGAAGAAGATTTTGAAAATTTGAAACAATTCGTGAAAGACATGCAGTTTGACCGTTTGGGCGTATTCGCATACTCGAAAGAAGAGGATACTCCGGCATCGCGTTTACCTGATCAAGTTCCTGATGAAGTAAAAGAGTACCGTGCCAATACACTCATGGAAATTCAACGCGAAATCTCGAATATCCGTGGCGGCCGCCGGATCGGTCAAGAGCTGGATGTGCTCATTGAACGTTATGACGGCAGAAGCGATGTATATGTAGGGCGCTCACAGTATGATGCTCCCGAAATTGACGGGGAAGTGTTTGTCTCCAATGCGAAACTAAATATTGGGGAGCTTGCCAAGGTACGCATCACTCATTCCTTTGAGTTTGATTTGTCCGGGGAGGTCATTGCATGAACCTGGCCAATCGCATCACGGTGGCGAGGATCTTACTGGTTCCGATTATCATGTTCTTCCTGCTGATTAAAGTAAAGTTTCCGCACATCCGAATTGAGGAATTCAGCATCACATATAATCAGATTATTGCGGCGCTCATCTTTATCATTGCAGCAAGTACGGATAGTTTGGACGGCTATATCGCCAGAAAGCGCAAGCTGGTGACGAATTTAGGCAAGCTGCTCGACCCTCTAGCAGATAAGCTGCTAGTTACTGCGGTGCTCGTCTCACTAGTGGAGATGGATAAGGTAGACGCTTGGATCGTGATTGTCATTATTAGCCGCGAATGGGCTGTCACCGGACTTCGGCAGATCGCGCTTCTCGAGGGTACCGTTATGGCTGCCAGCAAATGGGGGAAAGCGAAGACTGCTGCTCAAATTACGGCCATTATTGCGCTGCTTATTAATAATTTTCCCTTTACATTTATCGACTTCCCCTTTGATGTGATTGCTAGCTGGGTAGCTGCGATTATCACCATGTATTCAGGCATTGAGTATTTTGTGAAGAATAAACATGTCATAGACTTTTCGGAAAAATCGCAATAGGGAAACCTATTGTTTTTTTCCTTTTGGGAGGAATGTGTAGATGAAAGCAGAGATTGTAGCAGTAGGTACCGAGTTGCTGCTGGGGCAGATTGTGAACACCAATGCACGATTTTTAGCTGTGGAATGCGCTGGGTTAGGTATCGATGTCTATTATCAAACCGTAGTAGGTGACAATAAAGACAGATTGCTTGAAACGCTTAAACTCGCTGCAAGCAGAGCAGATATTGTCATCTGTACAGGTGGTCTTGGACCCACTCAGGACGATTTGACTAAGGATGTACTGGCAGCTTACATAGGGCGAGAACTGATTATTCATGAACCTTCTATGAGCAAGATTTCCGATTTTTTTTCATCTAGGGGCATACATATGGTGGAAAGCAATCGTCGTCAGGCACTTATGCTTGAAGGCTGCGATCCGCTGCTGAATGATACTGGAATGGCCGTAGGTGTTGCCGTTACCTATGAGGGAACCCATTTTATCCTGCTGCCAGGTCCTCCTAAAGAGATGAAGCCGATGTTTACGAATTATGCTGCAGCATGGCTTAGTAGCGTAATGACAGATGAAGTGCCGCTTTATTCCAAAATGCTTCGTTTTGCTGGTATTGGCGAATCGAGCTTGGAGCATCAGTTGATGGATCTAATTCAAGATCAGCAGGATCCGACGATCGCTCCGTATGCCAAGGAGGGGGAAGTGGCGATTCGTCTTACGACGCGCGCGCGGGACGTTGAAGAAGGAAAACAGAAGCTCCTTCCGCTTGAACAAGAGATTCGCACTCGGGTTGGGGACTTTATTTATGCGGATGAGGACCTGCCGTTAGAGCATGTAATTTTGCAGCTGCTGAGCAGTAAGATGATGACTCTTTCGGTGGCGGAAAGCTGCACGGGCGGTTTGCTGAGTGATCTGATTACTGCCGTTCCTGGCAGCTCACAATCGTTTCTCGGAGGGATTATTTGCTACACCAATCTATTAAAGAACAAGCTTTTACAAGTGCCAATGGAAGTGCTTGAAGGTGATGCAGCGCCTGGAGCAGTTAGTGAGGAGACAGCATCCCTGCTTGCGCAAAATCTACTCAATACGACTGGAAGTGACTGGTCATTATCTGTAACAGGCGTGGCAGGCCCGGGAGAGTCGGAAGGCAAACCGGTCGGTCTCGTCTATGTAGGGCTAGGCAAACGCGGTGCTCAGCCGCAAATATTCACGCTTAAGCTGTCGGGAAATCGAGACATGATTAAGCTCAGAGCAGCGAAGAGTGCACTCTATCAGCTATGGAAACAGTTGAAAGATTCGTAGGCTTCGCATATAATAAAACTATCTGTTAACGGAAGAACCGTAGCAAAGCGATAACTTTGTTACGGTTCTTTGCTTGTTCGCATAAAAACGAATGTATGTTCGAAAAAATGCTTGGCAAACCTCCGGAAACGAGTTATCATATACCTATAATGATAAAAGGAAGTGAGTGTTTTGACAGATCGTCGCGCAGCACTTGAGATGGCATTACGCCAAATTGAAAAACAATTCGGAAAAGGCTCCATCATGAAGCTTGGAGAATCTACACATATGCAGGTGGAGACCATATCCAGTGGTTCACTTGCTTTAGATATTGCACTTGGAATAGGAGGTTTTCCTAGAGGAAGAATTATCGAAGTATACGGACCTGAATCCTCTGGTAAAACGACAGTTGCTCTGCATGCGATCGCCGAAGTGCAGAGAGCAGGGGGACAAGCTGCATTTATTGATGCGGAGCATGCGTTGGATCCGCTTTATGCAAGCAAGCTTGGAATCAATATTGATGAACTGCTGCTTTCCCAGCCGGATACAGGTGAACAAGCATTGGAAATTGCAGAAGCACTAGTACGAAGCGGAGCCGTGGATATCATTGTCATTGACTCCGTAGCTGCTCTCGTGCCGAAAGCAGAGATTGAAGGCGAAATGGGAGACTCTCACGTAGGTTTGCAAGCTCGATTGATGTCACAAGCTCTGCGTAAGCTGTCCGGTGCTATTAATAAATCCAAGGTTATTGCTATCTTTATTAACCAGCTTCGTGAGAAGGTTGGTGTAATGTTTGGTAACCCGGAAACAACGCCAGGCGGACGTGCTCTTAAATTCTACTCCTCCGTGCGATTGGATGTTCGTCGTGTGGAAACCATCAAGCAAGGCAATGACATGGTAGGAAATCGTACTAAGATTAAAGTAGTGAAAAATAAAGTTGCTCCACCGTTTAAGCAAGCTGAGATCGACATTATGTACGGTGAAGGTATTTCGCGTGAGGGCAGCATCATTGACATCGCAACAGAGATGGACATTGTCAATAAAAGCGGCGCATGGTACTCCTTCGAAGGTGAGCGTTTAGGTCAAGGACGCGAAAATGCTAAGCAGTTCCTGAAGGAGAATCCGGCAATTTCTCAAACGATTGAAACGAAAGTTCGTGAGAATAGCAACTTAATCAAGGTTACTGGTCCTAACGAAGATGAAGAGATGGAAGAGGATCTGGCGTTAGAAGCTGAATAAAAGGATGGACGGCAGCACTTTAACCTAGGGTTAAGGTGCTGCCGTTGTATTAAGGAGTGAAGTACTATGTATAAGGATGAACATCAAGAGTTTATCATCACTTCAATTGAGAAGCAGAAACGAAGTAAAAGCAGATATAACATATTTGTGAACGATGAGTATGCGTTTTCCGTACATGAAGACATTATGATTAAGCATCGACTTATGAAAGGCGAGATCATTCATCCCGAACATACACAGACAATTCTTGAAGATGAAGAACGCAATAAGGCGTATTTGAAGGCGCTAGGTATGATCGGAAGACGTCCGCACTCGGCCGTAGAAATCAAGCGAAAGCTGAAAGAATCCGGATTTGAGGAAGTTATCATCACCTGGGCTTGTGAACGCTTGCAGGAGCAAAACTATGTGAATGATGAACAATTTGCTAAAATGTGGTCGGAACATCGGATTTATTCGCAAAAGAAAGGAAGAAATTGGGTAAAGCAAGAACTCCAGCAAAAAGGTGTACAGAAGGAAATTGTACAGGAAGCAATACAAGCTATCGATCCTGAAGAAGAGTATCATGGTGCCTATAAACTAGGTCACAATAAATGGAAGCTAACATCGGGCAGTTTGCTGGACAAAAAAAGAAAGACGGCTGCTTTTTTGCTGCGTAGGGGATATACACATTCAATTGTTAACAAGGTACTGTCAGAAGTAGGCGGCAATGTGGAGGATAACGATGGATTTGAAGTATGGGAAGATGAAAGTTAATGGCATTAAATAGTGATTAACATCATTAAGTGATGGAGGGAAATTACATTTCATGTTAGCTGTAAGGGGACAATAGCTTGACAAGCTTCTTCGACAAAAGATAAAATAACAATGTATATTTTCATAAGGAGTCAAAATCATTTCTATTTATCTGGTTTTGATGCTGCAGCTGTAGAAATCGCCAATTTATACGCTGATTCTTATGGATTACATGCAATATTGTGCCTCAAGCACATGTTGCGCATTCATTATGAACCGAACTTCTCTCTGGAGCAGCTCGGGTATGTATGATATTGTCAACAATTAAAAATCGGATTAAAAAACCGAAGGAATCCCAAGCTAACACCTTGGAGAAACCAACGAGGAGGTGAACAAGATGAACCCTTTCATCTGGATCGCGATCGTTCTCTTTGTTGGAGTCGCATGCTTAGGGATTGGTTATTTTATCCGCAAATCTCTTGCAGAAGCGAAAATTTCCAGCGCAGAACACGCGGCAGAACAAATTTTAGAAGCTGCCAAGAAGGAAGCGGAGGCGCTGAAGAAGGAAACGGTTCTGGAAGCGAAGGACGAAGTGCATAAGCTGAGGTCCGAAGCTGAAAAAGACATTCGTGAACGTCGAAACGAAATACAACGACAAGAGAGACGATTGTTGCAAAAAGAGGAATCGCTGGATAAAAAATTAGAATCTCTCGAGCGTAAAGAAGAGCAAGTAGCCAACAAAGAGAAGCGGATCGAGGATACGCAAGGTCAAATCGATCAGCTTTATAAAACGCAGGTGGCTGAACTCGAGCGCATTTCCGGACTTACAATGGAAGAAGCTAAACATATTATTCTCACCAATGTAGAGCAGGAAGTTCGTCACGAAACAGCACAGCTCATTAAAGAAATCGAAACGCATGCCAAAGAAGAAGGCGACAAGAAGGCTAGGGAAATCATCACGCTTGCCATTCAGCGTTGTGCGGCGGATCATGTAGCTGAAACGACAGTTTCTGTAGTTACCCTGCCAAATGAAGAAATGAAGGGTCGCATCATCGGTCGTGAAGGACGTAATATTCGCGCACTGGAAACACTTACCGGGATAGACCTCATTATTGATGATACGCCTGAAGCGGTAATTTTATCAGGATTTGATCCAATTCGACGGGAGATTGCTAGAACGTCTCTAGAGAAGCTGGTTGCAGATGGTCGTATCCATCCTGCCCGCATCGAAGAGATGGTTGAGAAGTCACGTAAAGAAGTGGACGAGCGGATTCGCGAGTACGGTGAGCAAGCCACATTTGAAGTGGGCGTTCACGGTCTACATCCGGACCTGATTAAAATTTTAGGTCGATTAAAATTCAGAACAAGTTACGGACAAAATGTGTTGAAGCACTCGATGGAAGTAGCTTATCTTGCTGGACTTATGGCTGGAGAGCTCGGGGTAGACGTAACTTTGGCGAAACGTGCCGGGCTGCTGCATGACATTGGGAAAGCGCTTGATCATGAGGTCGAAGGATCGCATGTGGAGATCGGCGTGGAAATCGGCAAGAAATACAAGGAACATCCAATTGTTATAAATAGTATTGCGTCCCATCACGGCGACGTCGAAGCAACCTCTGTCATTGCGATGCTGGTCGGCGCAGCAGATGCTTTATCAGCTGCAAGACCGGGTGCACGCAGAGAGACGCTTGAAACTTATATCAAAAGGCTGGAGAAGCTCGAAGAAATTTCAGAGTCGTTTGAAGGCGTTGAGAAATCCTACGCGATTCAAGCAGGCCGCGAAGTGCGCGTAATGGTTCAACCGGAAAAAGTGGATGATACCGAGGCGTTCCGTTTAGCCAGAGATATTACGAAAAAAATCGAAGGCGAGCTGGACTATCCGGGTCATATCAAGGTTACGGTCATTCGTGAAACTAGAGCTGTTGAGTACGCCAAATAAAGTCGGGTTATCATACCTCTATCGGGATCGCTCAGAATGGATCGATCCCGATAGAGGTTTTTCTTATTTTGCTCGAACTAGAGGAGAACAATCATGAAAATTATATTTATAGGTGATATTGTAGGCTCAGTTGGACGGAACGCGGTAAAGGCAGTGATGCCTCGGCTCAAACAGGCACATCCTAATGCGGTATTTATTGCAAATGGAGAAAATGCTGCAGCCGGCAAAGGGATTAATGCATCCATCGCTAGAGAATTGTATGACATGGGCATTCAATCGCTAACCATGGGGAATCACACGTGGGATAAAAAAGAAATTTTCGATTTTATCGATCAGGATGAAAGAATGGTAAGACCTGCTAATTTTCCTGCTGGAACACCAGGCAGGGGACATACCGTTATTAAGATAAAAGATCAAGAGATCTTGATCATTAACCTTCAGGGGAGAACATTCCTGCCTCCGATAGACTGTCCGTTTCGAAAAGTAGATGAAATATTAGAGAATGCAAAGAAAAAATATAAATATATATTTGTTGATTTTCACGCCGAGGCAACTTCAGAGAAAATCGCCATGGGCTGGCATCTTGATGGAAGAGTATCAGCTGTCGTAGGAACCCATACGCACGTACAGACTAACGACAACCGGGTGCTTCCGCAAGGAACGGCTTATGTAACCGATGTAGGTATGGTAGGCCCGAGAGACGGCGTACTGGGTGTGGAACGAACGGCGGTTTTGCAAAAGTTCAAAACACAGCTTCCTGTCCGATTTGTTACCGATGAAGGAAAGTGGCATTTCCATGCTGTTGTGATAGAGCTCAATGATCAGACCGGACTTGCTAAAGGGATTCAGTTGATCCGCTATGAGGAAGATCAAGTATTCTTGGATTGACAAACAATTCGAAATATTAAGAATCTTTGGTCTTAAACAGAAGGAATTATTCGAGAACCTCTAGAATATGATGGTTACTGGAATCTATCCATCATTCCCGAGGAGGTACTTTCATGGAAGTATTAAAAGTTTCAGCAAAATCCAATCCAAACTCTGTAGCAGGTGCATTGGCTGGCGTGTTGCGCGAGCGTGGAGCGGCGGAGCTTCAGGCTATCGGCGCAGGAGCGCTTAACCAAGCCATCAAAGCGGTAGCTATCGCGAGAGGATTTGTTGCGCCTAGTGGGGTTGACCTAATCTGTGTTCCAGCATTCACTGATATCGTGATCGACGGGGAAGATCGGACAGCTATTAAACTAATTGTTGAACCTCGGTAAGAATATAACTTACATAAATTTCGGCACCTGTTTACCTAGTAGACAGGTTTTTTTATGCGCTCAAAAGAAGGAGGCTGTGACAAATGAAAATAATCGACGGTCATTGTGACGCCATTACGAAGTTGTTTGCGAGTCCTGAATTGGATTTTTTTCAAGAAGAAAAGGAACTTGATGTTAGCTATCCAAGATTGCAGAGAGCAGGGGTAAAGATTCAGGCGTTTGCTATGTATATGTCTGAGAGCATTAAGAATCCAACGTTTGATCATTTGCTTCAAATGGTGGATATCTTTTATAGGAAAATAGCGGTTGCACCTCATATAAGATTGATTCGGAATCGAAACGATGTCCTGCAAGTGGAAGCTAGCAATGAGATTGGAGCCTTGCTTACACTCGAAGGCTTAGATGCGCTTCATGGCAACCTAACGCATCTGAGGGTGCTCCAGTACCTTGGAGTTAGAAGTATAGGTCTAACATGGAACTATGCGAATTGGGCCGCTGACGGCGTTATGGAGCCCCGTAAAGGAGGCTTCACGTTAAAAGGGAAGATGCTGCTCAAGGAATTAGAAAAGATGGACATAATAACAGATGTATCTCATCTATCTGTGAAAGGCTTTTGGGAGTTGGCGGAAAACTACAGCAAACCATGCATAGCTTCGCACTCTAATGTATTCAAGCACTGCGCTCATCCAAGAAATTTATCAGATGATCAAATTCTGGAATTAATTCGAAGGAATGGACTAATAGGCCTTACATTTGTCCCCTTCTTTGTAGATGATCGTTCTCCGGTAACGATTAATCAGCTGTTAAAGCATCTGGACCATGTATGTGCTTTAGGAGGAGAGCAGCATGTCGGCTTCGGTTCGGATTTTGATGGTATTGAGCAGTGGATTACGGGACTGGAGCATGCCGGGTTGTATGATAATATAATTAATGCTCTTAGTAAAACCTATACAGAGTCCCAGGTGGAGAGATTCTTGTATGGGAATTGGCGGAATTTTCTGCTTTCTAATCTACCGGAAGGCATGTGAAGATCGTTCTAATTTCGATATGGATTTCATCTAAAAACTCTATGTTTTAGATTCATTGAAACTACTTGCAATTTAGCTTGCAAAGGCATAAAATTTGGTTGACATTGAAAAGAATTTTTTATTAGCACTTTTTACATGTAATCCCGCAATACCTATTGTATTCTTCATGCAGCTACAATCAAAAGGAGTGGACGCACGGTGATTAGTCAGTTATCTTGGAAAATCGGAGGTCAACAGGGTGAAGGGGTCGAGAGTACGGACCGGATCTTCTCCACTGCATTGAACCGTCTCGGTTACTATTTGTATGGGTACCGTCATTTCTCCTCACGGATTAAGGGGGACATACAAATAACAAGATTCGTATCAGCACCAAGCCGATTCGCGCAATTTCCGACGATTTGGATATATTGGTAGCTTTTGACCAAGAGAGTATCGATTTTAACGCACATGAGCTTCGTGAAAATGGAGTTATCGTAGCAGATGCGAAGTTTAATCCTGTATTGCCTGAAGGTATTAAAGCTCGCTTGTTCCCAGTGCCGATCACAGCGATCGCAGAAGAACTTGGAACATCCCTATTTAAGAACATGGCCGCATCCGGTGCATCCTGGGCGCTTCTAGGACTGCCACTTGATGTGTTTAATAAAGCGGTAGAAGAAGAGTTTGGCCGTAAAGGCGCAGCAGTTGTTGAGAAGAACATTGAGGCTGTTCGTAAAGGCGCTGAATCCGTTCTAGAACTTGCTGGCGGCCCAATTGCAGACTTCCAATTAGAGCCTGCTGACGGCAAACAAAAGCTATTCATGATCGGTAACGATGCTATCGCTCTTGGCGCAGTAGCCGCAGGCTGCCGTTTTATGCCTGCATACCCGATTACGCCAGCATCCGAAATTATGGAATACCTGATCAAGGCTCTTCCTAAGTTTGGCGGCACTGTTATTCAAACAGAGGATGAAATCGCTGCATGCACCATGGCAATCGGAGCTAACTTTGCGGGTGCACGTGCATTAACGGCTTCTGCAGGTCCTGGTCTTTCCTTGATGATGGAAGCGATCGGTTTGGCTGGTATGACAGAAACTCCTGTAGTTATCGTGGATACACAACGCGGTGGTCCAAGTACAGGTCTTCCTACTAAACAAGAACAATCCGATATCAATGCCATGATCTATGGTACCCATGGTGAGATTCCTAAGATCGTTCTTTCTCCTAGCACGATTGAAGAATGCTTCTACGACACCATCGAAGCTTTTAACCTGGCAGAGAAGTACCAATGCCCAGTTATCCTGGTTACAGATCTTCAGCTGTCGCTTGGTAAACAATCTGCTGAAGAACTTGACTACAACCGCATCGTCATTGACCGCGGCAACCTGGTTACCGAAGCTCCTGAGCTTGAAGCTAACCAATTGTTCAAGCGTTATGAGTTCACAGCTGACGGCGTTTCTCCTCGTGTGCTGCCTGGTACGAAGCACGGAATTCATCACGTAACAGGCGTAGAACACGATCAAACGGGCCGTCCTTCCGAAAGCACGGACAACCGTCAGAAGATGATGGATAAGCGTCTGGAGAAGCTGAAGCATATTCAAGTAACCGACGCTATTAAAGTTGATGCACCGCATGAGAATCCGGATCTGCTGATCATCGGCATGGGCTCTACTGGCGGTACAATTGACGAAGCTAGAAGCCGTGTAGCAAAAGAAGGAATTAAGACCAACCACGCTACGGTGCGTTTGCTGCATCCGTTCCCGGCTGCTGAGCTTGCTCCATACGTTGAAAAAGCAAAGCAAGTTATCGTTGTTGAAAATAACGCGACGGGTCAACTAGCAGATCAAATCAAGCTGCATGTAGGTCATGCGGATAAAATCAAAAATGTTCTTAAATACAACGGGAATCCGTTCCTGCCAGCAGAAATCGAACAAAAATGTAAGGAGATGACCCTCGCATGGCAACGTTAAAAGATTTTCGCAACAATGTAAAGCCAAACTGGTGTCCAGGATGCGGAGATTTCTCCGTACAAGCAGCAATTCAGAGAGCAGCAGCAAATGTAGGCTTGGAGCCAGAAGATTTGGCTGTCATTTCGGGTATCGGTTGTTCCGGTCGTATCTCCGGTTATATCAATGCATATGGTTTCCACGGTATTCACGGTCGTTCCTTGCCTATCGCGCAAGGGGTTAAAATGGCAAACCGTGATCTAACTGTCATCGCATCCGGCGGTGACGGAGACGGTTTCGCAATCGGTATGGGACATACCGTTCATGCGATTCGTCGTAACATCGATGTTACTTATATTGTTATGGATAACCAAATCTATGGTTTGACAAAAGGTCAAACTTCTCCGCGAAGTGCTGAAGGCTTCAAAACGAAAAGTACGCCTCAAGGCTCCATCGAGTCCGCACTGTCTCCGCTTGAAGTGGCAATGGCAGCAGGCGCAACGTTTGTAGCTCAGTCCTTCTCCAGTAACCTGAAGCAATTAACAGCGGTAATTGAAGCTGGTCTGAATCATAAAGGATTTTCCTTGATCAACGTATTCAGCCCTTGCGTTACTTTCAACAAAATCAATACGTATGACTGGTTCAAAGAAAATATCGTAGATTTGGATGAAATTCCGGATTACGATCCTACGAATCGTGTTATGGCTATGACTAAGATCATGGAAACCAACAGTATGCTTACAGGTATTATTTATCAAAATACAGCTAAAAAGAGCTATGAGGATATGGTTGCTAACTTCCCGCAAGAAGGACTCACCAAACAAAATATGAAAATTTCGGAAGCGGAATTCCAAAAGCTGCTTGCTGAATTTAAATAATCGCTGTGGCAAAAGGACATAAGGGGATTTCTCCGTATGTCCTTTTTGCTGAGCGGTAATACTGATGGAAGTACATAAACAGTGAAGGGATGTCATTATAATGAAGCTAGTTCCCGTAGGAGTTTCAGCTCGTCATATTCATCTGTCACCAGAACACATCGAACAATTGTTTGGCAAAGGGTATGAACTGCAAATCATGAAGGACTTATCCCAGCCTGGCCAATTTGCTGCTCAGGAAACGGTTGCTGTCGTTGGTCCTAAAGGACGATTCGATAAGGTTCGCATATTAGGTCCTGCAAGAGGCCGAACCCAGATAGAGATTTCCAGAACGGATGCTTTCTCACTTGGAGTAAATCCCCCGGTTCGTGAATCGGGTCATATTGATGGAACCCCCGGTCTTAAGGTCATCGGTCCTCAAGGTGAGGTAGAGCTGGAGATGGGTGTCATTATTGCAGCAAGACATATACATTTTCATACCTCCGATGCAGAGAAGTGGGGCATTCAAGATAAGCAAAAGCTACATGTAAGACTAACTGGCGAAAGACCGCTTACATTTGACGATGTTATTGCCAGAGTGTCGGACCAGTATGCGCTGGATATGCATATTGATACGGATGAAGGTAATGCAGCAGGAGTGAAGACAGGAGATACGGCTGAAATTTTGGATGGAGAGTAATCGACATTTTTCACGGTTATGCCATTTTCCTTTTGTACTATGTGGAACTATAATGGTATAATAGGATCTACATGCTTACTTTTGTAGTGAGAGTTTTACTAGGAGGAAACGAGAAAATGGCTAATAAAGTGAAATCCGACAAGGATTATTCCCAATATTTTCAGCCTCCTTCATTGACAGATGCCAAGAAACGCGGAAAAGAAGATATCGCCGTTCACTATGATTTTCAGATCCCTGAAGGCATGAAGGAATTCGGCGCAGATAAATATTATTTAATTCGCACGTTTGGTTGTCAGATGAATGAGCACGATACGGAAGTTATGAAGGGCCTATTCGAGCAAATGGGCTATCAAGCAACAGAAGATAAATTTCAGGCAGACGTCATTCTGCTGAATACATGTGCGATCCGCGAAAATGCCGAGGACAAGGTGTTTGGTGAGTTGGGACACTTGAAAGCGCTGAAAGCGGAAAAGCCGAATCTTGTTCTAGGTGTGTGCGGCTGCATGTCGCAGGAAGAAGCGGTCGTGAACCGAATCATGCAGAAGCATGCTTTTGTCGACTTGATATTTGGAACTCATAATATTCATCGCTTACCTGAGCTTTTGAAGGATGCATATTTCAACAAGGAAATGGTTGTTGAGGTTTGGTCCAAAGAAGGCGATATTGTCGAGAATCTGCCTAAGAAACGTGAAGGCATCAGAGCGTGGGTTAACATCATGTATGGATGCGATAAGTTTTGCACGTACTGTATCGTTCCTTACACCAGGGGAAAAGAAAGAAGCAGAAGGCCTCAAGATGTACTGGCAGAAGTTCGTGATTTAGCAAGACAAGGGTTTCAAGAGATTACGCTGCTGGGACAGAATGTGAATGCGTACGGTAAAGATTTTGAGGATATCAGCTATTCGTTCGGAGATTTGATGGATGATATCCGCAAAATTGATGTGCCGCGCATTCGTTTTACCACCTCACATCCGCGTGATTTTGACGATCATTTGATCGAGGTTCTCGCCAAAAGTGGAAATCTAGTGGAGCATATTCATCTCCCTGTTCAATCAGGAAGCACAGAAATTCTCAAGAAAATGAGCCGCAAGTATACCAGAGAACATTATTTGGAGCTTGTTGCTAAAATAAAGCGGGCCATACCTCATGTTTGCTTAACGACAGATATTATTGTGGGATTCCCCGGTGAAACGGATGAGCAGTTTGAAGAGACGCTTTCGTTAGTACGGGAAGTGAAGTTTGAGCTTGCTTTTACATTTATCTATTCGCCACGGGAAGGAACTCCTGCTACGGATATGGAAGATAATGTGCCTATGGAAGTGAAGAAGCAGCGTTTGTATCGATTGAATGAACTGATCAACGAGCTCAGCAAGCAAGGCAACGAGAAGCTGCAAGGTGAGATTGTAGAAGTGCTTGTTGAGGGAGAAAGCAAGAATAATGCGGAAGTTTTATCAGGACGTACCCGCACTAATAAGCTGATCCTTTTCACCG
The DNA here is from genome assembly GCF_021513275.1 of Paenibacillus hexagrammi. Taxonomy (NCBI): domain Bacteria; kingdom Bacillati; phylum Bacillota; class Bacilli; order Caryophanales; family Paenibacillaceae; genus Paenibacillus; species Paenibacillus hexagrammi. The sequence goes on from NZ_CP090978.1 coordinate 2,293,162, forward strand.
GTTCCAAGGACTTGATCGGTAAGCTGGTGTATGTTAAAGTCACACACGCACAGACGTGGGTCCTGAAGGGCGACATCGTGGATGCGCCAGTTAAAAATATATCCATACCATCATAAGCGGGTTAAAGATCGGAGTGTGCTAGTCATGTCGGAATGTAGTAATCAGCCTCATGCATTTGAAATGAAAGAATATACAAATACGGAAATGATCGTACGAGAAGATATTCTCGCCAAGGCAAAAGAATTAGCGGATTTACTGACAACTTCGAATGAAGTGCAATTTTTTCAGAAAGCAGAGAAGCAAATTTCTGGAAATAAAAGTATTCAGGAACTGATCAGCGCGATTAAGAAAAAGCAAAAGGAAATCGTAGCTTTCGAAAAATTTCAAAACGCCAAAATGGTGGAAAAGATTGAGAAGGAAATCGATGAGCTGCAAGATGAGCTCGATAACATCCCGATTGTCAGCGAATTTAAACAATCTCAAGAAGACATAAACTACTTGCTGCAGTTAGTCATGTCTGTTGTTCGAGACACCATTTCGGATAAAATTAATGTTGAGGAAGGCCAAGCGGCAAGTCCTAGCAGCTGCAGTGAATAACAAGTAAGGTAGTTCAAATTCGCCCTCTTGTCAGGCTTTCTGCCGATGAAAGGGCGATTTTTGCAACAAGGATATCCATGATACGCATGAGAAGGAGTCGGAGACATGATTACGGTTAGAAATTTGAGTAAAACCTATCCCCCGGATAATCACGTGTTGTCTCAGATTAGCTTTCGCGTAGACGAAGGTGAATTTATTGCGGTTGTTGGCGGCAGCGGCAGCGGGAAGACGACATTATTGCGTTGTATTAGCCATCAAGAGAAGTGGACTTCAGGTCAGCTCATTTATAATTCCAACGATTTAACGACGCCAGGCTTGCTGGAAAGATGGAAGCTAAGCAAGGATTTTGCTTACTTGGAAGAAAAGCCTGCATTAAATAAAAATAAAAGCGCTATCAAAAACGTGATGATGGGCAGGCTGTATCAAACGCCAATTCGAATTCTAACAGGCACAGCTTCTCGTGATGAGCACGTATTGGGCATGGATTATTTGGAAAAAGTAGGGTTGCTTGACAAAGGTGAAATGAAGGTTGGGCAATTAAGCGGAGGTGAGCAGCAGCGTGTCGCCATTGCTAAGGCGCTGATTCATAATCCAAAAGTGCTCGTAGCAGACGAGCCTGTTTCCGGCCTGACCCCAAATCTGCCGAATACATCATGAATGATTTGAGGTCACTTTGTAAAGAAAGGAATATGACTGTTATCGCTACACTTCATCAGGTAGAGCTGGCCGAACGCTTCGCGACTCGAATTTGGGGTTTGGAAAGTGGTAAAATCGTGCTGGACATCCCAGCAAGAGGGCTTACGATGCGCGAAAAACAGTTCATATTTGGTGCGATATGAGTAAGGTTTTATTCGTTTGTTTAGGCAACATTTGCCGCTCACCGATGGCAGAGGCTGTCTTTCGTAGTAAAGTAAAGGAAGCGGGGCTTGAACGTCAGATAGATATCGACTCAGCCGGTACCGGAGATTGGCATCTAGGTGAGCCCCCTCATGAGGGAACCAGGAGCATTCTCAAGAGTCACGGCATTTCATATGATGGTATGAAATCAAGATTAGTGAAAACTGAGGATTTCAACGACTATACGTACATCATTGCGATGGATGCAAGTAATATTCGGAACCTGCAGACATTTGCTCCTGATAGCTATTCCGCATCTATACATAAGCTTCTGGAATTTGCGCCTGATGCTAGTAATGGCGATGTGCCTGATCCATATTATACGGGAAACTTTAATGAAGTATTTGAGATGGTGGATGAAAGCTGTGAACGCCTACTTGCTTACATCAGAAACAGAGAGGGCATCTAAGCTTAATGTTGTTAAGAATGGGCTGCGAATAGCGTTCGACTCTATAACAATGATAATTGCGAGATGTATTCCAGTTATTCATTCAACTATCTAATCATCAAAAAAAGCAGTGAGCGAATTAACAACAATCGCTCACTGCTTTTTTTATTTAAAAGGCTGTTAAGCCTTGATGCTGTACGCACTCAGAGATGGCTTCCATCATGTTAGAATGGATCGGAATAATAACATCCGTTGCTCCCAGGGTAAAGATTCCGCTGCGATTATGAACGGTTGCGCCCTTCACAAAGATACGATAATGCTTAGAAGCCGTGTCAATGTGGGTTGTCTCTTGATTGGAAGAACGCCAGTTCACAAACGTAATGCTCTTCATGGCCGCCGGCTCATAAGGCACGATACTAATAATGTCCTTAAGCTTGAAATAATAATTCACATGCGGTTTATGTAAAACCAGTTCGTGAGTAGAAACCGTTAACCCGTAGTCTCTTTTCTTGTGGGACATCTTCAAGTCCCCGTCTAGTGTTTTGATCTTGATGAAGTCCGGATTCATAAGGCAGCCTCCTTCACAGTTATGGTCTTTTGCTTGTTCTAACAGAATACCATAAAAGAGGTAGCTTGTTAATTGCTGAGCAGGAAGTAGAACTTGACTATTCTGTTTGAAATTGGATCAGGCATACAGTTCCTTTATTCACATTACTGGAATAGGTGATTTTGCCATTCATCGATTTGATGATGCTCATAACAACAACGAGTCCCAATCCGGTTCCTTCCTTCTTTGTCGTAAAAAACGGTACGCCTAGCGAATTAATCTGGGCTTTGCTCATGCCGACACCTGTATCGGTAATCCATACCTGGATATGTTTATCGGATTGATGGGTATGGATGGTTAAAGTCCCGCCACCCGGCATGGATTCGATTGCATTTTTGATGAGGTTCATCAGGCATTGCCTGAATTTCTTCGACTCGCCCCATATATACATAGGATTTTCGCTACTGTGAGAGATATCAATCGCAACCCCGCCTGCAAAAGCACTCGGACTGATGAAGCGGAGAATGGAGGCCAGTTCTTCCTTTACATCCAGCTGTGCTTGTTGATCGTTGTTGGGCTTTGCATAATGCAAGTATTCCGTTATGATGTCATTCGCCTGATCGATACCTGAAATCGCCAGGGATAAGTACCGTTTGCGTTCTTCTACTGAATACTCCTTCTGTTCCATCATTTGAAGGAATCCGCGTGTTGCTGTTAAGGGATTTCGTATTTCATGAGAGACAGAGGCGGCTAATTGGCCGACCATACGATCTTTTTCAAGCCTCAGCAGCTTTTCTTTGTGAATCTCTTGTTTTTTCACATGATAGAATAGGAAGGTCACAAAGCTAGTTGAAAGATAAGATAATGCAATTGTCAAGCAGGCATAGTTAAGATTTCCTTTCAGCAGCACAGGCTGTGCGCCTAGGTAAAATGCTGTATATCCGGTTAGCAAGCCTATCGAATAGAGGAGCTTTCGCCTGAGAGAGGCGGAAATTACCCGATGTTTAAATAATAGACCGGCCACAAGCATGAAGGTGCTGCCCACGAAAACGGGAAGCGGTTCGTTATGAAGCACGACACTGCTTCCAAAGTTGAACGCGATCCAGGTGAAAATACTCGGTATGGACCCTTCAAACCATATGGCGAGGGTTAATGAAACCGGGATGAGATGCAGGGTATATTCGACAGGCTCAATATCTTCATAGCCCAAGTAAAAGTAAGTGAGGACAAAAAGTATGAATACGAAAAGAATTTTTCTCTTACGTTCTTTATATACATAGATAGGAGTGAGAACCAAGTAGATCAATAGCGCACTCATAATGTACAAAAGTCCTTGCCATTCATGGGAGATGACGGAGTGAAGCAATCCAAACATCCTTTCTGCGCGTGACAATATTTTTCTTTTTTCTACATTATCTCACAAATTGTGACCGCTTCAAATAGGGAGGGCACGTTTCAAAAGATAAAGATTTCACAAAGACAGGTGAGACATTTTAATCGCTCCGCTGTATAATAAGATGAGGGCGCGCTGTAAGCGTTTACAGTGAGCGGCGCAGCAACGGAGGAACGGAGAGCGATTAGGATGAAGACGTGCTTGCATGTTTGTGGTGTTATCTTTGATCCGCTTGATGAAGATTACGTCGATGTGTGCGAACAATGCGGGAGTGATTCCGCTGAACAAAATCCTAATGAATCAGATATAGGCAGCGAAAGCTATTATTTGGGAGGCTGCGGCTTGATCTTTGATTATTTGCTTTAGTCCTAGTTTTGTAAAAAAATGTTGCTTACCTTGAATTTATTGTTACAATGTTAGTAGACTCACTATTCTAAAAATTTAGTCATCGCAGCACTTCATTTTTGAAAGGAGACATGGAATGGTAACTTTGCCCAAGGTGAACGATCTCGGATTTTTTCGAGATTAGGCTGGAATCCATCGGTGGACTCGGCGCGAATTTGGCCGGAAAAATGCTTGCTGAAGCAGGTGTGGTTGGAGTAGGACTTAATGGGGTCAGTTTTTTCTTCTTATGGTTCAGAGAAAAAGGATCCGCTGTTAAGGCGCACATCCGATTCTGTGATATGAGCACGAACATTCGTGATACATCTCCGGTCGAAAGGCCGCATGTAGTAGGGGTATTTCATGAATCACTTTCAAAAACTGTAAACGTTATCAGCGGTATATATGAAGACAGTACAGTCCTGGTGAATTCGACAAAATCACCGGATGAGCTGAAGGAAAAGATGAAGCTTAAAGGAGGCACGATCGCAGTTATTGACGCGATTGGCATTTCGCTCGAAGAGAAGAATAGGGTGAACATGGCTATGCTTGGAGCTTTGTTCCGGCTTTGTGATTTTCTCGATCCTGAAGTCATGCGTGGCGTTATTAAGAAGTCCCTGGAGAAGAAGTATCCGCAAGCGGTGGCTCCTGCCATTCGAACTTTCGATCGCGGCTACAATGAAGTCCAGTTTCAAACTTATGCGCTTCCGGAAGGCGAGACGATGCCCGATTTTGTTCGTTTCGATACACCTGTGCTCGGCTACGAAACACAGCCGATCGGCGGTGTCATTACGAATCCCGGAAACAGCATTTTGAAAGATCTGAGCATTTCCCGTGCGGGTATGATGCCGCACTTCCATGATGATAAATGCATCCACTGTGCTTCTTGCGATAATGTGTGCCCGGATTTCTGCTTTGTCTGGGATGAGCTTCCGGACAAGAAAGGCCGTCCGCAAATGTTCTTGCAAGGCATTGACTACCAATACTGCAAGGGCTGCCTCAAATGCGTACAGGCCTGTCCGACCGAAGCTTTATCCAGCGAGCGCGAGGTTGACGGTTACGCGGATGCGAACCGAATGCCTCACCGGTTTAGTCTAGCTTCTAACGTTTGACCGAAAGATCTTCACATCCGATTATCATTATCATAAGGTGAATAAGGGAGCAAGGAAGAAGGGTGGAAACGACAGATGGCAATTGATATTAAAAAAGAACTGGGAGAGGCCAAAATTGAGCAGCGCATTGTCTATGAATCAGGCAACGAGATGGCTGCTTATGCGGCTCATCAGATCAATTATCATATTATGGGGTATTTTCCGATATCGCCTTCCACTGAGGTTGCGCAATTCTTGGATTTAATGAAAACGAACGGGCAGCACGATATCGTGCTGATTCCGGCAGACGGCGAGCACGGCTCGGCAGGCGTATGCTATGGGGCTTCCACAGCGGGAGGCCGTGTATTCAACGCAACTAGCGCCAACGGCTATTTATACATGTTGGAGCAAATGCCGGTACAGTCGGGTACCCGTTTTCCCATGGTCATGAATCTCGTATGCCGTTCGGTATCCGGACCGCTCGACATTCATGGCGATCATTCCGATCTCTATTACGCACTGAACACAGGTTGGCCAATTCTCATGTGCCGGGATCCGCAGGCTGTGTATGATATGAACATCATGGCGCTGAAGCTAGCGGAGGATCCATCGGTACGTCTTCCTGTACTCGTGGCTTCAGACGGCTACTTTACGTCGCATCAGAAGCGCAGGGTACAGACCTTTGCCAATCGCGAGGATGTGCATGCTTTCGTTGGCGAGCAGCCGAAGGGCTTCCCTAATACATTAGACCGAGATAACCCTATCACGGTTGGACCCTACATGAATGAACCGGATTACATTAACAACTGTTATCAGCAATCTGTTGCCATGTATAATGCGGAGGAGGTTTTTGACCGAATTCGTAAGGAATATGCGGATTTGACCGGTCGCGATTATCCAATCCTGGATCTGTACCGGATGGAGGACGCGGAGGTGGCCGTGTTCCTGATGAATTCATCATCCGAAATTATCAAGGACGTGGTGGATCAGCTGCGCGAGAAGGGAATTAAGGCGGGCTCGATCGCTCCTAATATGATTCGCCCGTTCCCGGCTAAGCAAATAGCGGAAGCGCTCAAGAATGTGAAGGCTATCACCGTTGGCGACCGTGCTGATTCGTACGGCGGGCATGGCGGCAATATGGTTAATGAGATTAAGGCTGCGTTATTTACGCACAGAAACCATGATACCTTGGTAATCAGCCGTGTGTACGGTCTCGGCGGTAAAGATTTCTATGCGGAAGACGGACATAATTTATTCCAGTTTGCCATTGATGCAATGAATAAGGGCTATGTCGAGGTGCCGTTTGATTACTACGGACATACACCTGGCGATCCGACTAAAGCACCGAAGCGGGTGCTAACGCCAATGAAATATGAGGACCTCAAGACGGGGCTGATTACCGTTACGCCTGACGAGCAGACAGGAAAATTGAATGTGCGCATACCGCCGCTTCGTTCGCTGACGAAGAAGCCTAAGCGAATTGCACCGGGGCATGGCGCGTGTCCGGGGTGCGGCATATTCTCAGGTCTCGAGCTGTTCTTTAAAGGTATTGAGGGCGATATCGTTGCGCTGTTCCATACAGGCTGCGCGATGGTCGTGACAACGGGATATCCGTATTCGGCGCATAAAGCGACCTACATTCATAATCTGTTCCAGAATGGTGCTGCAACCTTATCCGGTGTGGTGGAAATGTTCTGGGAGCGTAAGCGTCGCGGTGAGCTGGATGAGTTAGGCCTTAAAGATGACTTTACTTTTGTCATGATTACCGGTGACGGGGGCATGGATATCGGCATGGGGCCTGCCATCGGGGCGGCGCTGCGTAACCATAAGATGATTATCCTGGAGTACGATAATGAGGGTTACATGAATACGGGAGCCCAGCTGTCCTATTCCACACCGCTTGGTCATCGTACTTCCACGTCCAATGTCGGCAAGAAGCAGGGCGGGAAGGTGTTTCATCATAAGGATACGGCGCAAATTATGGCGGCAACACATATTCCTTATGTATTCACAGGGTCCGAGGCGTACCCGCAGGATTTGGTGAAAAAAGCGGCAAAAGCCCAATGGTACGCTCAAAACGAAGGGCTCGTTTATGGGAAAATTCTGATTGCCTGCCCGCTCAACTGGCTGTCCGACGATCAGCAGGGCTCCAATATCGTAGGTGCTGCAGTAGATTCCTGTTTCTTCCCGCTGTATGAAGTTGAGCACGGGGTGACTACGCTTACTTACAATCCGGAGGATAAAGGGAAGAAGGTACCGCTCGCTGATTGGTTAAAAACGATGGGCAAGACGAAGCATATGACGAAGCCGGAATATGAGGAGTCTTTGAAATCGTTCGAGCATGAAGTCGAGCGCCGATGGAATATTCTGAAAGCGAAGCACGAGAATCCTTATTTGTAAGAAACCAGGCACTTTCCTGTCCGCAGGAACAGTGCCTTTGCCTTTGCTTACGACAAACTGATAGAAGAAAGGATGAAACTGTCATGCCATTTATTTTGCAGAATATGAAGAACAAACAGGTCTACGCGTGTATGCTTGTCAATCATTATGAATTAGCTTACTACGGAGTGAAATATTGGGACACGCGTGATGACGCGTTGGAACAATCCCAGCAATTTTTACAGGAAAGGGGTGAAGCTTTACCAATTGAATGGGAAGTGAAAGAGATCGAGGATCGCAAGATGAAGCTGTGTAATGTGAAATTAAAGAATGACCCCACCTTAGACCTATTCGAAATGGACTATGAAACTTATGAGGCCCGCCGTAGAGAATAGGCTGAAATGTAAGAATGGACAGGTCAATAGGCAGAGCGACATGAAAAAATTCGACACGAAACGCTACTGTAAACCTATTTTCGACAGGACCCCCTGAATCTATAATAGAGCTACGAAGTAAACAATCTAACATCGAAGCGAAAAGGCAAACCGGGCGAAAGCCTGGGACGCAAAGCTATAGGGGCTCCAGTCCGCATCAAGCGGTACAGTGCCAGCCAGCTGCCGAAGGCGATGGGTACTCACAGGGTAACCCGGCTGCTGAAGGCCAGAGTTATCCTTTTTCCATTCGTATAGGAGGTGCGTTCAACCCGCATACAGTCTGCAGAAAGACCACATTGTTATACATAACGCGATATTACTGAAGCATCAAGAGAAGACAACTAATGGAGGTAAAGACGATGAAAAAATGGACGGCAATGATGGGTTTCATGTTGATGGTGTTGACGCTAATTTTGCCTCAGGCTGCAGCAGCCGATGAACTGGTGAATACGAAGGGGCAGATCGTAGCAGGAGTGAGCTTCCGGGACCAGCCTAGTACGTCAAGTAACGTTCTGCGATATTTGAAAACAAATGAAGTCGTGACGGTAACGGATATTGTAAATTCCTATTGGTATCAAGTCAAGGATGCACAGGGTGTTTCAGGGTATGTGTCCTCTAACGCTAAGTATATAAAAATTATCAGCAACGCGAAAATCATTTATGGAGTAAACCTTCGCACCTTGCCGACAACAGACGGATCCAAAGTCATTCGGATGTTGTCTAAAGGCGAAGAAGTGCTCGTCTTGGAAAAGACGAATGATAGCTGGTATAAAATTCAAGATATGAATGGCACAACCGGCTATATGAGTTCAAGCAGCAAATACATAGTTACGGACTTCACCATTGCAACACCGAATATGTCGCTAGAGGATCAAGCAGAGGCTGTTATTGCAGCAGGAATGACCTATTTAGGTACTCCATACGAATACGGCTCCGAGCGTTTTAATCCCACAACTTTTGATTGCTCCGATTTCACACAAACAGCTTTCTGGGATGCTTTAAGAGTAATGATACCAAGCGATTCTCAAGCCCAAGGGGATTATGTACGATCCCTGGGTAACGCGAAGACGGACTGGCAGCAGCTGAAGCGCGGAGATTTGATGTTCTTTAGTTCCTATAAAGGCTGGAGAGACACGGATTATGCCGGCATGAATAGCTGGACTGAGCCAGTAACACATGTAGGTATTTATCTAGGGAATGGCCAAATCCTTCATACCTATTCCATCGATTCCGGCGGAGTCGTAGTAGAATCGATGACGGACAAGCAGTGGGCTTACCGCTTTTTATATGGAGGCAGTGCTTTACAATAAGTATGGTTCGAACTTTTGATTACAAGACATATACTAAGTATAGGAGAGACGGATGCATAAACGTGCATCCGTTTTTTTCTTAATCCAAATAGGAAGGGAAGAATCTTATCTTTGAAACAGCAGAGCAGAAAGTTGGAGTTTCGAAACACGACGGAACAAGGGCTTACGATCGACGACGTACATCATAGGATTCTTCGTTTCATGCGTTTGGATCCCACAGGAACCTATAGATTCATTATCGGAACAGATTGTCAAGTACATGCCGGGTATACCAAATTTATCTCCGGTATTGTCATCCAACGTATGGGGAAAGGCGCGTGGGCTTGCTATCGGCAAGTCTTCATTCCAAGGGCACTGCGCTCAGTGAGAGAGAAGTTATCTACGGAAACCGCGCTGAGTGAGGAAATTGCCATGTACATCAGTGAAGACAAGAGGAAGGAGATGGAGGATATCGTCGTTCCTTATATTTACAAAGGCGCTTCGATTGATATGTTTATTCATATTGATGCCGGCGCGGACGTTTTGCGTAATAAAACAGCTCCTTTCGTAGACGAAATGATGAGAAGAGTCGAGTCAGTCGGTATGGTACCGGTGATCAAGCCGGATTGCTATGCAGCTTCTTCTTATGCCAATCGGTATACGAAGAAGCCGACTCCTCTCCGTAAGCATATCTCCAGTCAAGAGGTGGCCGATGGCAGCTTATAGCATTTCACATAACCGTTCGCTCATGCCGGATCTGCACCATGGTCTGCATGTCGAGCGGCTTTTTCCCTTTAAGAGTGACTGATATCTGAAGAAGGATTTTGAGAACACGTTATCGAAGTAAGGGGTACAAAGAATAAAGGAGGGTGAAGCATGTCCCGGACTTTGGTCATTGAAGCTGTGATGCTGGCGGTACACGGACAGCTGCTGCATCCTGATATACCTGTTACTTATGTTATCCCATATACAAGCATTCAAGAGCTTTATGAGCTGAAGGATTTGAATGAACCGATTATGCTGGTTTCTTCAGATGATGCTTATGTGAAGCAGCGTATCGTCGAGCTCATCGCATTTTTTGAAGAAGCCTTTAATAGAAAGAAAATCGAGAAAGCGCTTCAAGTTCCATGGAGAAAAAGCACACCGCTGCTGATCAATGAATTTGTCACATTGGCTGTGGTTTATGCGGTTGATCATGCTGAATATGGGGAACAGTTCGATCCGATTGAAACTGAGCTTATATTAACAGCCATTAAAGAAAACGCAGGGCTCATCACCGATCAATTAGAGCTTATGGAGCGAATTATCGAGGCGGAAATACCTGTTCAGGTGTTTGATGTGGAAGATTTCGAATATGCTGTAGAAGAGGATTATCAAGTGTAGAGATGCAATCATTTAGAAATAGGTATAAGGCGGGTTATGAAGATGAATAGCGACGTGAGACTGGAAGATTTACCTGGCCACTGGTTTCCTCATGATGAATGGACGATGGTAACCGGAACCGGCGGAATGAACAATACAACATGTTTTGTGGAGCTAGACGACCATAAATATGTTTTAAGAATCTATGAGACACATCGAGATTTAGCGAAGATTGAATTTGAGCATCATGTACTGCTGGCATTAGCTAGGTTGAAGCTTCCTTTCAGAACACCCGTTCCCATTTCTCTGCCATCTGGGGAGACCATGATTGAGCTTACGGACGGTACCCGTAGACTTGCAGCTTTATTCAGCTATACGGTAGGTATCAATCCTAGCTGGAGATCGAGGGAACAGCTCGAGCAGGTCGGTTTAGCTGTGGGTCAAATATCAGCTGCCTTACGAGATCTGCCTTCTCGCCTTCAACCCGTGTATAGACCTTATTATGAAATTGATCAGATCCATCCGCGCTGTACGCCGGAAGTGATTTTTGACTTCTTTCAAAATCCTCCTTCTAACTTTCAAACATGGAGGCCTCAACTGTCAGAAATTGAGAAACGTTTCCGCGCATTCTTCGATCAAATACCAAAGCTGCAGCAATTACCGCATCAGCTTGTTCACGGAGACATCAACGCTTCCAATATGCTTGTAAAAGACGGTGGCGCCATCGCAGCGATCCTGGATTTTGAGTTCGTGACATGGGACTTGAAAGTTATGGAACTGGCTGTATGCGTCTCTGATTTAATAGATCCATCAGCAGCAGAAGGTGAAATGTGGGGAAGAATTGAAGCTCTGTTTAAGGGTTATCGTCAGGCTGCCGACTTAAGTGAAGACGAGGTTCGATTACTTCCACTGCTGATTGAGCTCCGAAGATTGGATGTATTTGTTCATTTTCTCGGCAGATATTTGGATGGTGTTGATCAAGAGGACGTGCTTGCCGGCACGATCATGAGTACAGTTGAGAAAACAAGATGGCTTGAACAATATGGTGAACGGGTTGTGAATATATGGGAAAGAATCGCTGTGCAAATCGGGCAGGAGCACGGGTAATCAGATGGTCGTTGACATAACATGTATCACCAAATAAAAAGGTGGTGCTTCATTTGCCAAGACCGATGTACCAGGGGAATGCCGGATCCCGATGCCGTCGTTATTGTACGAATGTATGTTCCAGGTTGTTTGTTGTAGGCCGAAGTCAATGCATATCCGATTGCTTAAGCTGTGCCAGAACAGTGAGCGGCTCCCGCTCCAAAGGTAAATCCCATAGAAACAATCATGGAACCTCGCATAGTAAGAAACGGAAGCGTTCTTGCGGCTGCGGCTGCAGAAAATAACAGAGATGAAGATGTGAAGCTGTCGAATCCAATACATTCGGCGGCTTCTTCCTATTTTTGCGGTGGTACTCACTTGCGGGTAACTAAGGCACGTTTTTTTCAGCTCTTTTTTTGTACAAGCGTTTCGCCTATACTAAGGATGCAAGTAAGATGAAGGAGGAAGATACGTAGATGAGATATCAAGCGAGCGCAACGCGATATGCAGAAATGAAATATAATCGTACAGGAAAGTCTGGTCTGAAGCTTCCAGCCATCTCCTTAGGCTTATGGCATAATTTTGGCGGCGTCAATACACACGAGAATGGAAAGGCTATGCTGCTTCGATCCTTCGATCTGGGCATTACCCACTTTGACTTGGCAAACAACTACGGTCCACCGCCGGGCTCAGCTGAAGAGATGTTTGGTCAGGTGCTTAAGCAAGAGCTGGCCGCTCATCGGGATGAACTGATTATTTCCACGAAGGCAGGATATTATATGTGGGAAGGCCCTTACGGGGAGTGGGGATCCAAGAAATATTTAATCTCCAGCCTGGACCAGAGCCTCAAACGCATGGGTCTCGACTATGTAGATATCTTCTATTCGCACAGACCGGACCCGAATACGCCTTTTGAAGAAACGATGGGCGCACTCGATCAAATTGTCCGTCAGGGCAAGGCGCTTTATGTGGGTTTGTCGAATTATACGGCAGAGCAAACGGAGCAGGCGGTCAAAATTTTGAAAGACCTAGGCACACCTCTGCTAATTCATCAGCCGAAGTACAGCATGCTTAATCGCTGGATTGAAGAGGGTCTGCAAGGTGTATTGGAGGAGCATGGAGTTGGAAGCATAGCTTTCTGTCCGCTTGCTCAAGGATTGCTAACAAACAAATACATATCTGGAGTTCCAGCTGATTCCCGCGCAGGTGGCAGCAGCGTGTTTTTGAATGAGAAGGACATCACGCAGGAAACACAGAACAAGATCATCAAGCTGAATGAGCTCGCGGCCGGCCGCGGACAAAGCTTGGCGCAGATGGCCTTGGCGTGGGTGCTGAGAGGAGAGCGGGTAACCTCAGCACTCATCGGAGCCAGCCGCGTTTCTCAAATCGAGGAAAATGTAGCTGCGCTGAAAAACTTGGACTTCTCGAACGAAGAGCTCGCGCAAATCGAAGAAATCCTGAAGTAATCTTCAGGATTCCCCTCGTTTGTCGATTGCTTCCGCCATCGTTTTATCGGTAAGATGCGCATAGATTTGCGTGGTCTCCGGCGAGGCGTGACCGAGTTGTTCCTGCGTTTTGTACAAATCATTTTGCAAGTAATAATCTGTGGCGAAAGAGTGTCTCAGCTTATGAACGGACAAGTACGGCTTACCGAAGCGCTTGGCGTACTTGATTACCATTTCTTGAATAGCTCTCTTGGTCATACGTTCGCCTTCTTTTTTGCCGTTTGCGATGGCAAGGAAGAGGGCTTTTTCTTTTTTGGCCGGCTTGTAGCGGGTTTGCCGAATCGCGATGTATTCGGTCAGTGCTTGAATGGCATCCTGCCGGAAGTAGACCGGAGTTTTGAACGTGTCGTCGTTTTTACCCTTGCGGTACACGTAGGTAAGCTTTTTTTGAGATCGATATCGTCTGCATTCAAGTTATATACTTCGGATACGCGCAGACCAGAGTTCAGAATCAAGGTAATGATACAGGCGTCACGGACTCTGTTTTGCTCGTAGGAGTAGAGCGCTTGCTTGTTGGTTGCAACATCATGTTCGTAGCCGCTGTGCACATAATCAATAAATTCAATGATTTCCTGCTCCTGCAGCAGCTTGCCCTCCAGCTTGGCAGCCGTATCCTTAGGCTTATGGGCGCGCTTAATTTCAATCTTGGCCATCACATTGCGCTTCAGAAGCGGGTAGAAATCATCATCCTCGGCGATTTGGCTTAAGTAATGGAATAAGGAGCGAAGCGCTGACAGTTTGCGGTTAATGGTTGTTTTCACATTGGCTTGTTCCTTGCGGGTAGCGAGAAACATACGGAAGTTATCTACGCTGTCCATATGCAGCCGTTCCAAATCGGTCAAAGGGATGTGAGACATCGTATCCGCGGCGCTTAAGCCTTCAGCCAGCATCCAGGAGAAGAAGATCTCGTAATCTCTTACATATTCCAAGAGAGAAGAAGGGGAGAGGTCAGGAAGCTTATAATTAATGAATTTTTCAACATACCAGGGCATCAAAGGGATCTTCTTATCAAGCTCGTTACGGTCTCTAACTTTAATTAGATTCATAGGTGACATCACCTCAGGTAAGTTCTTGAAATTAGTATAGCAGTGAGCGGGATAAAATGGTAGATTCGCCGATTATATTTACATAATAATAGTTATGTAAACAATGAAATAGGAGCGGAGGTATTACTTAATAATGAACAGGGACATTATTTTATGAATCCATTGTTATGTTAAGAATGAAGTGTGTTTGGTTTTATTCATTACGTAACTAATGTTATGTAAACATATTGGACCATGACTGGATGTAACGAGACTTTTATGTAACAATTTCAAATAGATGTGAAGAAGAAAGAGGCGAATGTAATGGAGCACGTCATTCAAATTCAAGATGTGAGTTATCGTAGAGGCGATCAAGGGATTCTAAAGAATATCAGCTGGTCTGTTAAGAAGGGTGAGCACTGGGCGATTCTGGGGCTAAATGGTTCAGGGAAGACAACATTATTAAATATCATTAATGGTTATATGTGGCCCACATCCGGTAAGGTGGCCGTGTTGGAAGAAAGCTTCGGATCTGTCGATTTGCGTGAGCTTCGCACCTCCATTGGGTGGGTCAGCTCATCTTTGCAAGACAAATTGTACGCTCAAGACAAAGCGGAGAACATCGTTGTTAGCGGAAAATATGCGTCCATTGGACTTTATGATACACCATCCGATGAAGATTGGAATCAAGCAGATCAGCTTATGGTTCAGCTTCAATGCTCCCATCTGAAAGGGAGGGTGTATCAATCCTGTTCTCAAGGAGAGAAACAGAAGCTGCTTATTGCGCGGGCTTTAATGGCCTCACCTAAGCTGCTCATTCTGGATGAGCCTTGCAACGGACTGGACTTGTTTTCCCGCGAGAGGCTGCTGGAGGCTATTCAGCAATTGGCAGAAGACGAGGGAGCGCCTACACTTTTATTTGTCACGCACCACACGGAGGAAATTCTTCCTATGTTTCGACATGCACTGCTGCTCCGGAGAGGAGAGGTGTTTATGCAAGGGGATATCCAGCAGCTGCTGACAAGTGAGCGATTAAGCCGCTTTTTTGAGACACCGGTAGAGGCTGTGCGGAGAGATGAACGAATTTGGCTGCTGCCACTAACGAAAAGTACCCTTCAGCATGAAAAATAAAGGGATTAACTGACCGACGGTGGAATACGTATCTGATGTTTTCCAGCATGAATATTCGGAGGAGTGTATCAGTGAGTCTTGTATGGTCGGTCATTATATCAACGGGAGAAACATTTGCGGTGTTTATGCTGATGTTTGCTCTGTTTCGTCACAAATGGAACACGGTTCAAGCGTTGCATGTTAGTTATTATGGATTTTTGATGTCGATTGTATCGTATTTCATGAGAGAGGTGTGGGATTTAACGAGCTATGATCCGATTCTACAGATGCTATTCATGTTCATTTTTATTCGAATCACATATAAGATGAAATGGATCAGTATCGGGATTGTCGAGGTTTCCACCTACATATTATATACGATTCTGCAATTCGTAGTTCTGTTGCTATTAAGATATGTACATGTTATCTTACCTACAGACTCTTTACTTCCAACTAGCACCTCAGGTATGATCCTCCAACTAGCAAGTATCATAGTTGTAACGATTATCGTTCGCTTGATGAAGTGGAGGCAGATGGGATTCACATTCATCTCCTTTCACCCTTGGAACCGATATAAGATTGCGAACCAGAAGAAGCTTGTGATGACCCTGACATCAGCGAGTGGGATGTTGTTGCTTATCATGTTTCTCACTTTATCGAATTTCGAATTTGTTAATGAATTCGTCCTGCTGTTATTGCTCATATCCTTTATCATATTGATTCGAGCTTCGTATGTCATTGAACGAGTAGATAATGATTAACGCTAGAACGGCCCTGCTAATTGGCGGGGCTTTCTCTTTGTAAGTAGATGACATTTACTATTTTTATATAATTAATGTCATGAATTAATGTCGTTAATTATTATTGTCATAAATAATCGAGGAATGTTGAATGATGGCGGATTTAGGCGGGGGATAGGGATGCAAATTGAGTACTAATTTGAAGGGAAAATTTGTATATATGTTCCGCTTGACAATTCAAAATACACTGATTAGTATGATACCAAGCAACATATTTGGCGATGACCAAAGACATGATTCCCATAACGGACTGTACAGAGAGAGAAGTGATTGGTGCAAGCTTCTTCCGTCATCGGATGTGGAGTTACCCCTTTGCAGCCGTGACCTCGAACCTCCCAAACTAATGAGAGCAGTAGACGTCACCGACTGATCCCCGATACCGGATTCTAATAAGGATCTGTCTGCAACCAACGTTAGCCCACGGCTTCATTGGATTGTCATGCAGGTCGAATTAGGGTGGAACCACGAGCTGAACGCACTCGTCCCTTGAGGGAAGAGATGCGTTTTTTTGCGTTCAAATCAAAGGAGAAATGGAGGGCGTTAGTCATGGAAGTTCAAGTTACTTTGGCGGATGGATCAATCAGGAGGTATCAGCAAGGCACCACGATCGAGCAGGTAGCGGAGTCTATCCGTGCAGGACTTAAAAAGCAGGCGATAGCAGGCAAGATGAATGGCAGCATTGTCGATGTGAACAGACCTATTGACCAAGACTGCCGCCTGGACATTATCACGCTTGAAAGCAAAGAAGGTCTGGACATTTATCGTCATACCTCAGCTCATGTCATGGCTCAAGCCATCAAAAGGATCTACGGAGAGCAGTCCGTTAAACTGGGAATAGGTCCGGTTATTGACGACGGGTTCTACTACGACATTGATATCGAGAAGCCGCTATCTAGTGATGATTTGATTATGATCGAAAGCATGATGGAGAAGATTGTACAAGAGAATCATGCCATTGTGCGCAGAGAGCTGAGCAGAGCGGAAGCGGTTGAGTGGTTTACCAAACAGGAGGAGACCCTGAAGCTCGAGCTGATTCGTGATTTACCGGAAGACGCAGTAATCAGTCTCTATGAGCAGGGAGAGTTTACTGATTTATGTCGGGGACCTCACTTACCGTCTACAGGCCGAATGAAAGCCTTTAAGTTATTAAACGTAGCCGGAGCATACTGGAGGGGCGATGCGTCGAACAAGATGCTGCAGCGCATATATGGGACTGCATTTCCCAAGCAAGCTCAGCTGGTGGAGCATCTGCACATGCTTGAGGAAGCGAAGAAGCGTGACCACCGAAAGCTGGGTAAAGAGCTGGAATTGTTCATGTTCTCAGAGGAAGCGCCCGGTATGCCGTTTTATTTGCCTAAAGGGATGATCATCCGTACGGAGCTGGAGCAATTTGCCAGAGAAATGCAGAGAAAACGGGAATATGAGGAAGTTCGTACGCCTTCGATGATGAACAATAGGGTCTGGGAGCAATCCGGACATTGGGATCATTACAAGGACAATATGTATTTTACGAACGTAGATGATACCAAGTATGCGTTGAAGCCTATGAATTGTCCCGGACACATGCTGATGTACAAGAATAAGCTGCATTCCTACAGGGACCTGCCGATACGGTTTGCGGAGTTCGGGCAAGTGCATCGTCATGAATACTCCGGTGCTCTGAACGGCATGATGAGGGTTCGTACGTTTTGCCAGGATGATGCTCACTTGTTCGTCAGACCAGATCAGATCGAGGAAGAAATCAGCCGGATTATGGGTATGATCGACGCGATGTATCAAGTGTTTGGGTTTGCGTACAAAGTAGAGCTATCTACACGCCCGGAAGATTCGATGGGGTCCGAGGAGCTGTGGGATGAAGCAGAAGCGGCACTTAGGCAGGTGCTCGAGCAGCGCGGCGTGGAATATCGGCTAAATGAAGGAGACGGCGCTTTCTACGGGCCTAAGATTGACTTTCATATCCTGGATGCATTAAAGAGAAGTTGGCAATGTGGAACGATACAGTTGGATTTTCAGATGCCGGAGAAGTTTGAGCTTACTTATATAGGGGAAGATGGGCGAAAGCATCGTCCTGTGCTCATTCACCGCGCGGTATATGGCTCAGTCGACCGGTTCATGGGGATCTTAATAGAGCATTTTGCGGGAGCCTTCCCGCTATGGCTAGCTCCTGTTCATGCCAAGTTGCTGACTGTCTCTGACAAATATATACCGTATGCGCTTGAGGTGAAAGAACAGCTTGAAGCTAGCGGCATTCGTGTAGGTCTGGATATCCGTATGGAAAAATTGGGTTATAAGATCAGGGAAGCGCAGATGGAGAAATTGCCGTACATTCTCATTATCGGTGAAGAAGAGCAGGCCACAGGAAGTGTAGCCGTCCGAAAAAGAGGAGAAGGCGATCTTGGAGCAAGGAGTATAGAGGAGTGGAAGCAGTCCGTGCTGCAGGATATTCAAGCTAAGACGGTTTAGGGACGAACTCCCTATGCAAACAAGGTTAGTCCGACAAAGCGACGAATCATTCGTCCGAGCGGGCTAGCCTTTTTTCTTGAGATCACCGTTGACGGCCTCAACTACGGGGATACTCTATCATGATCGAGGATGGGATATAAATCATGACTGCAAGAATGAAATTACATAACAAATGTTATGTAAACAAATATAATTCTTTTCGTATCAAAGGCAAAGTATACGCAACTTTGTATCGGTAAGCCGTGTACATGTTGAGGTACGAAATGGGAAGAGCTTGGTTTGGCTTGTTTTAGTCCTAATGGTGTCGGTTAGACAACACCTATAGTGAGATCGAGGCATTGCGATAACTTGATGGTGGGAGTATTACTCTGGCTCTGCTGAATGACCCGTAGGTTGTCTTATAGACAAACCGATTGTTGTCGAGTAGAGGGAGTGAGCAGAGTTTGGTTGTTGCAAATGCGGCTTTTTGCTATAATAGCAACATGAAAGCGTTTGGCGCAAATTGCTGCGAAAGGGAGATTCGTTTGCCTACTTTAAAAGATGTCGCCGAGCATGTAGGAGTGTCCATTTCTACGGTATCACGTGTTGTAAATAACGATACCAGCAGAGCGGTTCATCCGGACACTCGTCAAAAGATATGGGAAGCCGTAGCGCTTCTCGGTTATCAGCCCAATGACGGGGCAAGAGAGCTCGTCAAGCGGGGAAAGCCTAAGAAAAAGCTTCAATCTAAAGTAGGTTGTATCGTTGCTGTCCCGCAAAACAAATACAATCATCCTTATTTTTCCCCAATATTGGCCGGTATCGAACAGGGACTGACTGATCATGGCTATGATTTAGCTTATATTCATTCCGGTGAAGAGCTGAAGAAAATGAACATCCTGCATAAAGTGATTCAAGAAAGTGAAATCAGCGGGCTTATCCTCGTAGAGGGCGTTGACGAAGCTACTTATTCCTACATCAAACGGCATGTGCCGCATCTGGTCGGTGTCGACATTTCGGATCCGAGTGTACCACGGGTCGGGTATGACCGTCTTGCCGCAGCCAAGCATGCTGTTCAGCATTTGATCACCCGAGGACATACCCGTATCGGCTATATCGGCGGACCGGGACTCTCCATGAATATGGAGAAGGAGAAGAGATACCGCGGATTTAAAGAAGCTATGGAAGAAGCGGGGCTGGAAGTCGACAAGGCTTGGGTCTTCGACACAGGCTGGGATGTTGATAAGAGCTACGAGATGATGAAAGAAGCGCTGCAAAGCTTCCATGAAACGCGGCCGCAAGCGATGTTCGCTGCTAGTGATATGATGGCCATATCAGCGATGCGGGCGGCAAATGAGCTAGGATATCAAATTCCGCAAGAGATGGCCTTTGCTTCCATTGACAACATCGAGTTTTCCCAGTACTGCTCTCCGCCTCTCACAACGATTCATATGCCTAAATTCGAAATAGGATGGGTGGCAGCGAAAACGCTTGTGGATTATATGAACGGCATGTACCCGATTCCTGTCAAAATCTCAGTGCCTTTTGAATTGATCGTGCGAAGTTCTACGTAACAGAGGGAGTTTGCCAGCATTTGATTGTATATTGGCGATAGTACATTTGCAAATGACGAAAGGTAACCGGAAACAGAAAAATGTTTCTGGTTTTTTTGTATCCAAAAACAAGTAATTAGCATTAATTTGGCGCAAAAAACAATCCAAAAATACAAATTTTATATTGACATGTCTGGAAAATAGGGATAAGATTCAAGTATAAGTTTGGCGCAAACGATGCATCTTTTTGGATGGATAATCATGCGAATCAAGATGAAAGGAGTGAAGCTATTTTGAAGAAAATCAGATTAGCAATGATCGGCTTAGGCGATATGGGGACGGGGCACGCCGCCGGTTTCGATCAAATTGAGGATTGTGAAATTGTGTGGATCGCCGACCCGCAAGAAAGCAACAGAAATAGGGCGCTTCGATACATCAGAAGGAATCAGCCAAGAATCGCTTCCGATTACAGGGAATTGCTTCAGGAGTCTGATACTTTTGATGCTGTAGTGATCGCGGTGCCTAATTATTTGCACAAGGAGGCGGCCATCCCTTTTTTAGAATTAAATAAGCACATGCTTCTCGAAAAGCCTGTCGCGCACAATTTGCAAGATTGCGACGCAATAAGGGCCAAAGCGGAGCAAAGCAGTGCGATTTTGCAAATCGGTCTTGTGTACCGCTATTCCAACGTGTATCGCAGAATGAAGCAGGAGCTCTCCAGAGGAAAGCTGGGGCAGGTTAGCATGATGTGGTGTAAAGAATTCCGCGACCCGTTTCCGCCCGTGGATTGGTTCTACGATCAAGCGAGGTCTGGCGGTACCCTGGTGGAAAAGGATTGCCATCATTTTGACATTTTCAATTGGATGATCGGCGCTAAGCCGCTGCGCGTGTTTGCATCCGGCGGTCAGCATGTGCTTCGTCAAGGGGAGAAGAACTTGATTACGAATTCTTACACCCACTATCCAGCGAAATATATGGAGAATACTTCAATTGTCGATCATGCGTGGGTCACCATTGATTATGAGAACGGAGCGAAAGCGAATCTCGGACTTTGCATGTACCTGCAGCCGAAGAACTTGATGGATGAAGGCTTGGAAATCGGACTCATCGGAAGCAACGGCGCCCAAATGATCGCGAAGAAAGACAGCACCATCGATATCGCGGGTGGAGCCGACAGCACCAAAGAGCATATCGACATCGATGTCGAGTCGGATACGTTCAGCGGCGGGCATACCGGAAGTCAGCGTCAGCGGAAAGAATTCCTGGAGTCGATACGCACAGGAAAGCCGCCGTTTGCCAGCGTTGATGTGGGCAGGGACGCGCTTCTTATCGCGCTTGCAGCAGAGAAGTCAGTGAAAGAAGAACGATACGTATACATTTCGGAGCTGGTTTCATCCGGAGGGGAAGTGGAGCATGAGATCAAGGTATAAGGAAGAATTCATATTCTTTGCTTTTATCTCTCCTTGGGTGATCGGATTTCTTGCTTTCTTTATCGTTCCGGCGATGACGAGTCTCACTTACAGCTTTGCTGATTACAATTCCATTACAGCTCCGACTTGGATTGATTTCGCAATTATACCGAATTACTCCATGACACGGTGTATATAAAGAGCTTTGGCAATACATTGTTCTTCGTATTCATTGCCGTTCCCATCACCGTAAGCTTTCAAATTCTAACTTCCGTGGTGCTCAATATTGAAGTCAAAGGATCTCACGTCTTCCGAACTCTGTATTTCTTGCCTTATCTTGTTCCTCCCGTGGCAACGGTGATTCTGTGGGTCATCATGTTTGGGACGGATAGCGGCATTATCAATCAGCTGCTTGCCTGGTTCGGTGCCTCTAAAGTCGATTGGTTCGGTTCCGAACAGTGGATCAAGCCGATTATTGTTACGATTGGAATTTGGATGTCAGGCGGTCCCGTCCTTATCTTTCTTTCGGCGCTCAAAGGGATCCCAGGCTATTTGTACGAAGCCTCCCGAATTGACGGTGCCGGAGCTGTCAGAAGGTTCTTCACCATTACGTTGCCCATGCTCTCCCCAACAATCCTGTTCGCCGTGGTCATGCAAATGATTTACTACTTCCAGATGTTTACCGAATCGATGCTGCTCAATAACGGAGGCCCGAATTACGCATCCCGCACCTATATGTTCAATACGTTTCAAACGGCTTTTCGGGATATGAAGTTCGGATACGCCATGGCTCAGTCATGGATCTTGTTTGCCATCATCTTACTCCTGACATTGCTGCTCATGAAATCCTCCAAACGGTGGGTCTATTATGAGTCCGAGAAAGGAAGCGGATAAGGATGCGAATTCAAACGATATCGAGAACGGCCGTTCATTATGCGTTTCTTCTTCTAGGTCTGATGATGTTTGCCGGTCCATTGGTATGGTTAATCTCCACGATGCTGAAAACTCAAGAGCAGACGTTTCAATATCCGCCCAGCTTCATTCCTAATCCAGTGACGCTGGATGCATTTCCTCGATTGTTCGAATCTATGCCGCTGATGGGGCGATGGATCTTAAATTCGTTTGCCATCTCTGGAATGGTCGGCATCGGTACAACTGTATTTGCGTCTCTTGTTGCGTTCGGCTTTGCCCGGACCAAAGGAAGGCTGCGAGGCGTATTATTCACCATTGTCTTAGCGACCCTGATGATCCCTGCGCAGATCACCTTAATCCCGCTGTACCTCATGTACAAACAGATAGGCTGGTATAACACCTGGCTTCCCCTCATCGTTCCTCAAATACTGGCAAATCCCTATTTTATCTTCATGTATCGGCAATTTTTCATGTCGCTGCCGCGCGAGCTGGACGAAGCTGTCCAAATGGAAGGCGGCGGATACTGGACGATCTACAGCCAGGTCATCATGCCGCTAACAAAGCCAACGGTCATCACCGGGTTCATTTTCTCTTTCGTGTTTTCATGGACCGATTTTTTCTCTCCGCTCATTTATATCCAGTCTGAAAAGCTGCAGACCCTGAGTGTGGGCTTGCAAATGATTATGGGTCAAACCTCACATGATTTTCCGGTGCTGGCGGCAGGTTCTTTTATTGCACTGCTTCCGATAGGCTGCTTGTACTTCTTTGCTCAAAGGTACTTTGTCGAAGGGGTGGTGATGTCCGGAATGAAATGATGGAGCGCAAATGCATGAAGAAAAGCATTCTTTTTGGAGTATAGCCTTTTGTAAGAGTGGTCGACCATCATCAGGTGACCCCCGATCAAGGGTTATCTCTCCATTGGAATGATACAAAATGTATCTAGAAAAGAAGTGAAATCACAAGGAGGATGTCTATGAAACGAGAAAGATGGTTAGGGGTCTTGTCATCAACGACCATGCTCGGAGTCCTGCTGCTTGCGGGCTGCAGCAATCCCGCTGCGAACGGGCCGTCGCCTGCAACTGGCTCTGAATCAGGCAAGTCAAGTACAGAAGCTAAGACCAATGAAGCTGCTGGTGACGCAGCAGGCACAGCGGATGAAATCAGCGGAAAGATCGTGTATTCCCAGTGGGGGACTAACGTAGAGACCGAGCAAACCAAGGAATTGTTGAAGGAATTCAACAAAAAGTACCCGAAAGTGGAAGTCGAGGTCGTGAGCAAAGATTGGGGAACGTACTGGACCTCGCTCACAGCGCAGGCCGCGTCCAAGGATTTGCCCGACGTGTACAAAATGAGTTTCGCTTACGTGGATAAATATGCAAAGCTTGGAGCCTTAAAGGATCTGACCCAACTCATCGCCGACAATCAGTTTCATACGGAGGATTTTGAGCCGGGTGTTCTAGCTGCGCATCAGGTAGGAGGCAAGCAGGTCTCGCTTCCTCGCGATGCCAATACGATTGTGATGTATGCGAATAAAGGATTGTTTCAGGATTCCAAAACGAATCCGGCTGGTGCTGTGATGCCTACAGGTGAGCAAACCTGGGATCAGGTGCTTGAGACAGCCAAAAAAATGACGCTCGACAGCAAGGGGAAAACGGCGGCCGATCCGGATTTTGACGCTCAGCATATCGTTCAGTGGGGATTGACTGTCGATGCCGCCGGCTCTGCCGATTCCGTGCTGGAACCGCAGATCGCTTCCAATAACGGCAAGTTAGTTAACGATGATGGCTCACTGGCGCTTGAAACGCCTGAAGCCAAGCAGGTACTGGAGTTTTACCGGGATTTGGTTGCCAAATACCATGTAACGCCGACATCCAGCCAAAGCCAGTCGCTATCGAAGGATCCCTTTTTGACTATGACCACAGGGAAAGTTGCGATGAGCTTTGCAGGATCCTGGTCAGCTGCTGAATTTAAGAAAGCGAACATCTCGTTTGATACATTTTTGCCTCCCAAATTCAAGTCTACCAAGACCGTCGTGCAAGTTGCCGGTAATGCTATGAGTCCCTATACCAAAAATGAAAAAGCAGCTTGGGCGCTGCTGAGCTGGCTTTCGGGACCGGAGGGTCAGATCGCGTTGGCGAAGCAAGGACAGTCCATTCCCGCCAATAAACAAGCGGCTCAAACCTACTTAGGCATCGACGAAGGCTATAATAAGCAAACGTTTATTGACTCGCAGAAATATGCCATTACAGCTCCGTTTTTCGATGGGAAAGAAAAGCTGCTGTGGGAAATTATCCCTCAGAAGCTGGCGCAGCCGCTTTCGGGTAAAGGCGATATTGACGCTGTTGTGAAAGAAGTCAAATCGTTGTATGGCAAATAATATGCTGGAGGGCTATATGAAATCTTTGAGGTTGTATGCAGGCTTGATTCTGTCTGGCGTGATGATGGTGGCTTTTTCTCAATCGGCCGCTGCCACTACAGTAACTGTTGATGGCAATCCCATAGAATGGTCAGCTATCCCAGAACGGTATGAAGCAACGACTACGCATCCTAGTAATGTCTTTCAACTAAAAGTGACCAATGATACGACCCAACTGTATGTTCTCGTGACGGGAAGCGGGCTAAACACCAAATCACAGTTGTTTATCGATGCGGATGATGATCCGCAAACCGGTTATCATGCATCAGGATTTAATCAGGCAACAGGAGAATCAACAGGCGCAGAATTTTTGGTGGAAAACGACACGCTTCTTCGTTATACAGGACCCGCTACAGGAACGAGCCGGAATACCTGGTCTTGGACGCCGGTCATTACGGCTTCGATGGTTAAAACGGATTCCGCCATCGAATGGAGTCTGCCATTGACCAGCTTAAGCATTAGCGAGTCTCAAGACGTCGGTGTCGCATACATTTGCAACGATAGTATGTATGACCGACTGCCCAGCAGTGATGATTATTTCGCCGTGGAATATGTGGATCTGACACCTCCTTCAAAACCTAAGCAATTGACAGCGTCACCTGCATCCTTGACTAGCGTGCAATTGACCTGGCAGCCTTCCATGGATGAAAGTACGGTAGCAGGGTATGACATTTTCCGTGACGGGGTCAAAATCGGTGAAAGCACAGCTGCAAGTTACACGGATGCAAACGCGCTCCAAGGATCGCATGCCTATAGTGTCAAAGCATTTGACCCAGCAGGCAATCGCTCGGCTGCTAGTACGCAAGCTATGATCCAGTTAGCGGGGGTTCCCGCATCCACTGGAAATTGGAATGATCTCCATACGTATTTGGTCAACTATACGGATGAAGCTCAGATCAATCATGCTTTGTTTGCCAAGTATGATGCTGTCGTTCTTGAACCTAAACGGGTATCGTCCCAGCTGCTTGCAGACTTGAAAACGATCAATCCCCAATTATTTACGATAGGCTATTTGTCCATAGGGGAAACACTGCCCTTGCTGACCGATGCAAACGGCAATCGTTTGGATATTTATTTCCTGGACGCAAACGGCAATCCTATGCAAAATCCTGACTGGCACGGCTATTATATTGACGCCAGAAAACCGGTATTTCAAGACCTGGTCCTCAACCATTGGCTGCCGGATTTGTTCGCCCAAGGGTTTGACGGCGTGTTTTTGGATACAGTCGATACGTCGGCCTATGTCAGCAAAGACAACACGGTTGACTTCAGACCGTCCGCTCAAGGGATGGCAGCACTGATTCAGCAAATGAAGGTCAAATTCCCCGATAAAAAAATCGTGATGAATCGCGGTTATCATCTCCTTGGTGGAAATAATGACGTCAGCGGCTCGATCGACGGCGTTATGCTGGAAAGCTACACGAGTACGTGGGCCAACTCCACATTAAAAAATCCCGACGGCAGCAGTGTGGAAGATTATCATATCTTTCCTTCCGACAGTGAAGAACGTATTTGGACAAATGGCATTACGACGAAAATCAATAAGCTTCGCTTCCAATATAATCTGGACGGAACGGTGAAAAGGGATGCAGCCGGTAAACCGCTAAAAGCCTCACATTTCTTCCATGCCATGCCGCTGGATTATGCGAAGGATACGACGCCGGAGCAAAAAGCGATTATGCAGACTGCCGTGCAGCATGCGTGGGACAATTATTTCGTTCCTTCTATCGGTGTGAAAAATCTCGATCTTCCTCCTGCTTATGATTGGTTGAATGAGGTCTCGCTGCCAGCACCGGAGAGCTTTGGGGCTCAATTGGATATTCCGGCCATGCCAGTTCCTTCGCCTGATGTGATCGACAGCTTCTCCACGGTTGACAATTGGCAGACCATTCGCGGACAAACGGATGCACTTCCTGCTCCAGGAGCGGATTCCGTCGTGCTTTCGGGTGAGAACGGTGCGGCCAAAGCTGAACTGACGATCCAAGGTACAACGGAATGGAAAAATGGCGCCACGCTGCAGTCCAGAGAGTGGGTTCAACCCATCGATCTGACGCATGGTTTCGTCTCCCTGCAAGCAAAAAGCTCCAGTCTGCTGCCTGCAGATAAGGCATTTGAAGTGATTTTTATGGATGAAAACAATGATGCTAAAGCGTTCAGCCTGACTCCATATTTGAAAACCGACTGGACGACAATCTCCCTGGATCTTGTTCAAGGAGGCTCTTACATTCCTGGATGGGACGGCGCGCAGGACGGATTTCAGGCAGATCGCGTGAAATACATGCAAATTCGAATCATGAACACAGTAACAAATTCACCTGCTTACAGCGGTACATTGTGGATCGATAATATCCTCGCCGACCAATCCTTGCCGCAGCCTGCACCTCTCATCGATGATTTTAGCGCTGGATCAGAGCAATGGGCATGCTCGAAAGTAACAGCGGAAGACAGCTGCTCTCTGAATATAGATGGGGGAGCTCTTAAATGGGATTTGGATGTTAAGGGTACGACAGGCTGGTCGAATGGGGCTATGTTACAGTCCAGAGATTGGTTTACACCGGTTGATTTTAGCAGCAAAACGCTTCATTTTGATGCGCGGGCATCCTCCGTCTTCGCAGGAACGAATAAGTCTGTCCAAGTCCTGCTGGTTGATCGCAATGGGAGTACAAGAGGGTGGGATATCACCAATTCTTTAAGTACCCAAATGGGCGAAATCAACGTGAGTCCGAGCGTAGGCGGAACGGATGCTCTTAGTTTAGGGCAAAGTGCATTTGATCTGGATCAAGTAAGTTCCATTCGGTTCCTGGTGATCAATTCATTGTCATCCGCAAGCGAGTTTACCGGTTCGGTCTGGATCGACAACATTTCTGCTCCATAACGATTGTGCTTACATTAACGGAACGGCAGGTTCCATATGAGGGAGGTTAGGCTTTTCATGAAGAAAGGAATCAATATATGGTCCTTTCCCCGAAGGGATGAAGGTTGAATCGTGTATGAGACTGGCGAAGGCTGCCGGTTTTGAGGGCGTTGAACTCGGATTGAATGAAACGGGAGAGGTTAGCCTGGAAAGCAGTGAAGAGGAGCTGCGCGATATCAAACGGCTTGCCTCTGATATTGGAATTGAGCTGACCAGTCTGGCAAGCGGGTTATACTGGACCTATTCGCTGACCAGCAGAAATCAGGCGGTTAGGGAGAAGGCGCTTCAGATTGTAAAAAAACAGCTAGAAGCAGCAGCTGTACTGGGTGTAGATACGATCCTGGTCGTGCCGGGGGCGGTTGGAGTCGATTTTATCCCCGATACGGAAGTCGTTCCTTATGACGAAGCGTATGATCTCGCGCTTGAAGGGCTCTCTCGTTTAGCGTCGGATGCAGCGTCATTAGGAGTATCCATCGGCATCGAAAATGTCTGGAACAAATTTTTGCTGTCTCCCTTGGAAATGCGCGACTTTATCGATAAAATCGCCTCTCCGTTTGTCGGATCTTACTTTGATGTAGGTAATGTCTTAGCCGGCGGGTATCCCGAGCACTGGATTTCGATTCTAGGCCCGCGTATTAAGAAGGTTCATTTTAAAGATTACCGGCGTGATGCAGGCGGATTACACGGATTCGTGGATCTGCTGGCGGGAGACGTTGATTATCCATCCGTTATGGAAGCACTGCACACCATTAGCTACGAGGATTACGTCATTGCGGAAATGATACCGAATTATAAGCATCATACGGAACAAATCATTACCAACACATCTGCATCTATGGATGCGATTCTGGGGAGGCAGAGGGATGACGCTTAGAATCGGTTTAATCGGCTTCGGCTTCATGGGAAGAACCCACTTGACGAATTATTTGCGCCTTCAGGAAGAAGGCTTGCCTATTCAAGTGAAAGCCGTCTGTGATATCAATCTCGACAAGCTCCGTGAGCAAGAAGCGGTCGGCAACATCTCGGGGGCTGCGGGACAGATCTCTTTAGATAATATCTCCGGATATTCATCCGTAATCGACATGCTGGAGAATGAGGAGCTGGACTGTGTTGACATTACGCTCCCGACTTACCTGCATAAGGAGTATTCTGTCATGTGTTTGAACCGAGGACTGCACGTGCTATGTGAAAAGCCGATGGCGCTCGATGTGTCTGAATGCTTGGACATGATCGCTGCAGCGGAAATGAATGACAGGCAGTTAATGATCGGTCAATGCTTACGCTTCTGGCCGGCTTATGAGTACTTAAAGAGAACCGTAGATGAGCAAACGTACGGTCAGGTGAAGAGCGCCTTCTTTTTTAGAGGGGGCAGCACACCGACTTGGGGAGCTTGGCTTACGCAAAACGACAAAAGCGGCGGAGCCTTAATGGATATGCATATCCATGACACAGATGTGATCAACTGGCTGTTCGGCAAGCCTGAAGCGGTATCTACGCAAGCCTTGAACATCGTTCCGGGAAGCGGGTACGATGTCGTGTCCACTCATTATGCGTATGCGGGTGGGAAGGTCGTGAATGCGCAAGCCGATTGGACTCTTCAAGGCGACTATGGGTTTGAAATGCATTACAGAGTAAATTTTGAGCGAGGAAATCTCGTCTTTGACGGGAGTACGGTCAAGGTGAACCCGAACGAGAACAGTGGGTTTCAAGCGGAGCTGCCTGCAGACTTGGGCTACTACTATCAATTGAAGTATTTTACGGAACGTTTAATCAGTGGAGAAAAGATTGCAGAAGCTCTGCCCCAAAGCACCATGGAAAGCGTCAGCATTATTCGGGCGGAAATCGAATCTGCTGATCAGCATGGCAAATGGGTGAGCCTGCAGGTATAAGGGATGCGGGAAAGCTACGTAGTCAGAGTCATTTACCGTTAATGGGATCAAGCTCTTGTCAAGTTCAGAGGACAAGAGCTTGATCCTTTGCTTATTGTCAACCGCAATCGGAGAAAAGCCACTGAGGTTCGAATGGACCCAGCTTTATTAACAAGCTCGACGAAGTCGTCTATCGTTGACTAGATGAAAATGAAAGGAAGGAACATAGGAATTCAAATGCATAAAGAAGGAGGAAGTGCCGTCGACCCCGAATACTTTTCAGGCATAACTTTTGTGAAGAGATGGGAGTGATAGTTGGAATGAAAGTACTATTTATTGGCGGCACCGGACTGATCAGTGAAGCCGTATCCAAGTTGACTGTTGCTAAAGGGCATGAATTGGTTTTACTGAATCGGGGAGCAAGAAGCAGTTTTGTGCCGGAAGGGGCAAGAGTGCTTGTTGGCGACATTCGCGATGTGAACGCGGTTTCACAACTCCTAAAGGATGAAGAATTCGATGTTGTCGTTGACTGGATTGCGTTTACCCCGGATCATGCTCAGAATGATTTGAAGCTGTTTGCAGGGAAAACAAAGCAATACATCTATATTAGCTCCGCATCGGCTTATCAAAAGCCGCTCCAGCATTATTTGGTAACGGAGGAAACGCCGCTAGAGAATCCGTTCTGGCAGTATTCGCGCGATAAAATCGCTTGCGAGCAGCTGCTGATGGAGGCTTACCAAACGAACGGATTCCCGGTCACGATCGTAAGACCTTCCTACACCTATGGGGACACGATGATTCCCGCATCATTAAACAGTTGGCAATATCCATGGTCGTTGGTTGACCGTATGCGACAAGGAAAGAAAATTATTGTACACGGGGACGGGGCTTCCCTATGGACCATGACGCATAACAGTGATTTTGCCAAAGGATTCGTGGGGCTGCTTGGACACCCGGATGCCATTGGCGAAGCGTTTCATATTACTTCCGATGAAGTGCTGACCTGGGATCAGATTTATAAGGCGATCGGGGCAGCGGCGGGTGTGGAGCCGAATCTCGTTCATATGTCTTCAGACTTTTTATGCGCTCGCAATCCGGAGCTTGTAGGCGGTCTATTCGGTGACAAAGCGGTAAGCGCTGTTTTTGATAATAGCAAGATTAAACGTTTTGTACCGGAATTTAAAGCGAACGTGCCTTTTGCCGAAGGGATTAAGCGGACCGTGGAGTATTTCGAGGCTCATCCGGAGCGCTGCCAAACCGACGAGGCATGGAATGCCGCTATGGATGCGATGATCGAAGCTTTTGAAGCGGGTATCCGATCTTAACGGAGCGGTTCATTCAGTCAGACATCAGGAGGTCACACATGCAGTCGAATTCAAGCGGCAGCTCGATAAAGGCGTATTCGAGATTGCTGCGGCAATATTTGCTTCCCCAGCGAGGGACATTGATCGTATTGGCAGTGCTGCTCTTTGCTTCTATTGGCATGCAGCTGGCAAACCCGCAGATTATCCGTTTTTTTATAGATACAGCGCAATCACATGGCGATCTAAAGCCGCTTTTTATAGCAGCAGGATTATTCTTGGGATTCTCGATAGCACAACAAATCTTGTCAGTCCTGGCGACCTATTTCAGTGAGAATATTGGGTGGAAAACGACCAATGCGCTGCGCGTCGATCTCGCCACCCACTGCTTGTCGCTGGATATGTCCTTTCATAAATCCCATACATCAGGGTCACTGATTGAACGGGTTGACGGTGATGTGAATGCGCTGGCTAACTTTTTCTCCAGCATGATGATTCATCTGATAGGCAATGTGCTGCTGATGGCAGGGATCATCGTATTGCTTTTTCGAGAAAATTGGCTAATTGGCGGAGGCATGACCGTGTTCGTGGTCGGCGCTATGTGGTTGATTCAATGGATTCGTAAGTATGCCGCGCCGATGTGGTCCGGTTGGAGACAAGCGAATGCCGAGTTCTATGGTTTTATCGGGGAGCATCTGGAGGGAACCGAGGATATACGGGCCAATGGGGCGTCCGGTTTTGTGATGGGCAGGTTTTATAAAATGATCGGGAGCATGCTGCCGCTGCGCGTTAAGGCGTTCATGGGCTTTTGCGCTATGTGGAATACTTCCATTCTCGTGTTTGCACTAGGGAACGCCATGGCATTTGGTATCAGTGCATACTTGTGGAAAGCCCAGGCGCTTTCCCTTGGAACGGTGTATCTGATTTTCTTTTATACGGAGCTGTTGGCGAAGCCTATTGAAAAGATTCGTACACAGATGGAGGATCTGCAAAAGGCCGATGCGAGCATAAGCCGTATCATGCAGCTACTTGATACGCGATCAGCTATTCAAGATGGGGAAGGTGCAGTATTGCCGGACGGTCCGCTTCATGTAGAACTGCGGGAGGTCAGATTCTCGTATGAGGAGGAAGCAGAGAACCCGCCGACCATCGATCGGCTGAATGTCCAGCTAAAGCCCGGTCAGGTTCTTGGGCTGCTTGGCCGTACCGGCAGCGGTAAAACAACCATAGCCAGACTGCTGCTGCGTTTTTACGACCCGCAAAGCGGAGCTGTTATGCTTGGCGGTGTGGACATCCGTAAATGTAAGTTGGCTGACCTGCGCAAACGGGTAGCCATGGTGACGCAAAATATTGAGATCATGCAGGGGACGGTCCGCGACAATTTGACCTTCTACGATGAATCGATATCAGACGAACGTATCAGGGAAGTTTTACAGGAGATCGGCCTTGGTGCATGGCTGGAATCGATGCCGGAAGATTTGGATACGATGCTGGCTTCCGGTGGAGGAAGCTTGTCGGCAGGGGAGGCACAGCTATTGGCATTTGCCCGTGTGTTTCTGACCGACCCTGGGCTTGTCATCATGGATGAAGCGTCGTCGAGGCTGGATCCTCTGACCGAGCTGAGAATTGAGAAGGCCATCAGCAAGCTGTTAGCTGAACGGACCTGTGTCATCATTGCGCACCGGTTAACCACGGTTCAGAGAGCGGATCAAATTGCCATCTTGGACAACGGTCAGCTGTTGGAGTACGGAGATCGGGTACAGCTTGCAGCTGATTCCTCATCCAGATTCAGTAAACTGCTTACTACAGGTCTTGAGGAGGTGCTCACGTAGCCATGAATACGTATCAATATTTATGGCGGCTGATCATGAACCGGCCTGTGCTGTATATGGTCAACGCGCTCGCATGGACGGCCATCTATCTGGCGCCGATCGCGCCTGGACTCGTCACCAAGCAGTTCTTCGATATACTCAGCGGCGCGTCCGGACTAAGTTATGGGGTATGGGGCATCATTGCTCTCCTCTTGGGGGCTACGCTTGCCCGTATGATGCTGATTGTGTTTGGATTTATAACGGATGTGCACACCCGCTTCCGTATGGGGATGATGCTGCGGCGCAACCTGCTCGAGCACGTCCTCAAACAGCCGGGAGCGAGAGCGATTCCGGTATCGCCCGGCGAAGCGATCAGTCACTTCCGTGACGATGTGGATCAGTCCGAGGAAGCGGCCAGCTGGTCGGTTGACGTCTTCGGGATGACCTGCTTTGCCGCTGTGTCCAGCTACATTCTGATCCGCATCGATGCGCAGATGACGCTGCTCGTATTTCTGCCTCTTGTTCTCGTTGTTACCGCAGCTCAGCTGGCTACGGCCCGGTTGATGAGCGAACTGCTGGATTCTGTCTTCTCCAACTCGGTTAATCTTGGCACCGGCCTGATTCTGCTGCTGGCAGGTCAAAAGATGCGTGCAGGGACATTTACGGTAGGTGACTTTGCCTTATTCGTCTATTATTTGACGTTCGTCACTCAGTTCAACTCGAATGTAGGCAAGTTCATGACCTACTTCAAGCAGATGAGCGTCGCATTGGATAGGCTGACGTTCCTGCTTCAGGGCGCACCGGCTAAAATGCTTACCATTGTAAAGCCGCTTTATCTGAAAAAGCGGGCAGCGGGTCTTGCGCTAGCGAACACGGAAGAGCAGGCTGTAGACTCAGCTGATCACCAGACTGAGCCTTGGGAAGAGGCGGCTCCGCAGCCGGCACGAATTGACGCGCTCGAACGGCTGGAGGTCAAGCAGTTGTCCTACCGGTTCCCCGATACCGGCCGAGGTATCGAGAATGTGAACTTCAACCTCGCGCGAGGCTCGTTCACTGTCGTGACCGGAGCAATCGGCTCCGGCAAAACGACGCTCGTCCGTGCGCTGCTCGGGCTGCTGCCGAAGACAAGCGGCGACGTGCTGTGGAACGGCCGCCCGGTCGAGGATCTCGGCGAATTCTTCGTTCCGCCGAGAAGTGCTTATACGGCGCAGGTGCCGCGCCTTTACAGCGATACGCTGCGCAATAACATCCTGCTCGGCCAAGCCGAGACGGATGACTGCTTGCGCCGGGCAATCCACACCGCCGTCATGGAAGATGACGTCGCTTATCTGCCCCGCGGGCTCGATTCCGTCATCGGCCCGCGCGGGGTGAAGCTGTCCGGCGGCCAAGCCCAGCGGACAGCCGCAGCTCGCATGCTCGTGCGCAGCGCCGAGCTGTATGTGTTCGACGACCTGTCGAGCGCGCTCGACGTCGAGACAGAGCAGAAGCTCTGGGAGCGGCTGTTCAAGCAGCGGGGCGATGCGACGTGCCTCGTCGTCTCGCACCGCAAAGCCGCTCTCCATCGGGCTGACCACGTCATTGTCATGAAAGACGGCCGAATCGAGGCCGTGGGCTCGGCGGAGCAGCTCTTACAGAGCAATCGAACCTTTCAGGAGCTATGGTATGGAGATGAACTCCGTACCGTAGAATCATAAGAAGGGGAGGCTGGAATATGGCGGAAACCAAGCCAGTGGGATTAACCGCTTCAGCGGGCTATCAAATCGGTGTCAGGCGAACGATCGCCATGCCTCAGCATCAAGTCTGGGAACTGCTGATATCGCCGCAAGGGCTGAAGCTGTGGCTGGGAGATGTGAAGAGAATCGGTCTCCACCCGGGAGATCGGTTCGAGACGAATGAAGGCACGACTGGCGAGATGCGGGTTGCGAAGGAGCCGGAGCAGCTTCGGCTGACCTGGCAGCCCTCAGGCTGGGAAAAAGCATCCACGCTGCAGATCCGTGTACTTGCAGGGAAAGCGGAACGCACAACGGTCAGCTTCCATCAGGAAAAGCTGGACAGTGCAGTGACTCGCGAAGCGATGAAGCTGCGCTGGGAGGAGGTTCTCCTGCGACTGTCAGAAATAGCTTCTGAGCGATTGCTTTAGAGGAGCACAGATACAAGGCGGTAAAGCGGCTGGAATTCAAACAAGCACGGGTACAAGATATTTTCGGGCTGTTGAATTCGGATCCTTAGATTGTTGATGTTGATGATATTTCGGAGAAGCGTTAATTGGGAATCCATTAGATTGAAACATACAGGATTAGCCTGGGTTTATTGTTGTAACGTCAATAGAGGATGTTAGTTCATGATGAGCTAATCTCCTCTATTTTTTGTTTAAGTTTCATATCTGCAGAAAATACTGGACTAATCGTTCCTGAAAAGTTTATACTGAACATATGGAAATGGAGGGAGATCTATGGGACGCTACAAAGAGTTTGATAAAGAAGCGGTGCTTCATAAAGCGATGCTTGTTTTTTGGAAGAAGGGCTACGAAGCGGCAAGCATTCCCGATTTACTGGAAGCTATGGATCTTAGCAGATCAAGTCTGTACGAAACGTTCGGGGACAAACAAACGCTTTATATAGAGGCGATTAACTGGTACAAGAAGTGGAAGCAAGCCAAACGGGACCTACTCGTCAATGCGACTTCCGCAAAATTTGGAATCCGGCAGTACTTTGAGATACATATCGATTCCGCCTTGGACGGCGAGACGCCGAAGGGTTGTCTCATTACTAACGCGGCAGTCGGCATGGATGCGCCGGATGAGCAATTGAATGCGTTGATCAGGGAGCGGTTTGACGAGTTAGAGAAAGCCTTCTATGAACTGCTGAGCAAAGGTCAGGAGACGGGAGAAATCATGCCTGAGAAAGATATCAAGACTTTATCTTATCTGCTCACAAACCTGAATCATAGTTTAAATATCGTCGCGAAGGTGCAGGGTGACCGCATCAAGATGAAGCAGATGATAAACATGGTGATCGAAATGCTATAAAACAATTTTTTGCACATTCCGGAACGATTGTTCCAGAAAAATTCAAAGGGGGATTTTTGTATGCAGTCAGCTTCCATTCCAACGGAAAAATCGGTTTCGCCATCGCTGATTTTTATCCTGGCAGCCGCTTGCGGTATCATAGCGGCAAACCTTTACTATGCTCAACCATTAATAGGCTCGATCGGTTCGACCATCGGGCTATCCTCCGGGGCTGCCGCACTCATCGTTACGTTGACTCAAGTCGGCTACGGGATCGGCTTGCTATTTATTGTACCGTTAGGAGATATCCTGGAAAATCGTAAGTTGGTTCTTTCGTCATTGCTCCTTACAGCCGCCGTTTTGACAGTTGCCGCTGTCATCAAAAGCGCCATCCTGTTCCTCATCGCTTCACTCATGATCGGAGTAGGTTCCGTAGCAGCACAAATCCTTGTACCGTATGCAGCTCATCTTTCACCTGAAGCCGTGCGCGGTCGCAATGTGGGGAACGTCATGAGCGGGCTACTTCTCGGGATTATGCTTGCGCGTCCCATCTCAAGCTTGGTGGCGGAGTATATGGGCTGGCGCGCCATATATTTTATATCCGCAGTATTCATTTTCGTGCTGGTTCTTGTATTGGCAAAGGCTCTACCCTCAAGGAAACCTTCGACCGCTACAGCTTACCATGTACTGCTGCACTCCATGCTGCATCTGCTGAAGGCGACACCGGCATTGCGCCGGAGGGCAATCTATCATGCTTGTGTATTCGGGACGTTCAGTTTGTTTTGGACTACAGTTCCGTTGGTATTGACAAGTCCGTCGTTCCATTTCACTCAAAAGGAGGTTGCTCTGTTCGCATTAGTCGGGGTCATGGGGGCAATTGTGGCGCCAGCGGCGGGCCGCGTGGCAGACCGCGGATGGGTTCGTCCGGCTACGGGAGGGGCATTGGTCATCGTCATCTTTTCCATGTTGCTTCCCTTGCTGGTTCCATCAAGTTCTGCACTCGCAGTCCCTATCCTCGTAGTTTCGGCGATTTTACTTGACATGGGGGTTTCCGCCAACATGGTTCTTGGGCAGCGGGTGATTTTCTCTTTAGGAGCGGAATTTCGAAGTAGGCTTAACGGCTTGTATATGGCCATTTTCTTTTTAGGGGGTGCTATCGGCTCAGCGGCAGGCGGATGGGCTTACGCAACGGGGGGCTGGGAGGCGGCACTGCTGGTCGGAATCATCTTACCGGTCATCGCCATGGCGTATTATGTGACGGAGTAGAACATTTTATAGTAATTTCAACTCTATGGTCACGACTCGGCTTCGCTAATCGTCATGTATGTATCAGACCGAAAAGGAAGGAATGATCTGCATGATACAGAATACACAAAATTCTAACTGGGATGTTGTCATTATCGGAGCCGGGATTGCCGGATTAACGGCCTCCATTTATTTAGCGAGGGCTGGCCGTCGGGTGCTCGTACTGGAGAAAGGAGACCAGTGGGGTGGGCGGGCCGTTTCGACGGAATTAGCGGCCTCTCGCGTCAATTTAGGTGCTCATGCACTTAATAAGAGTGCCCTCCCCATTCTACAAGAGGTTGGCGTCATACCTGCCGGCGCGTCTCCTAAGCCATTTAACTCGCTCACATTTACAGAAGCTAACGGCGGATTTAAGGAGCTGCCGCTTAGCCAGTGCCTTTTAGGATCATTTTTGAAATGGCAGGAGAAGCTTCAGCTCATGCGCTTCTACAGCAGCTTAAAGAAAATCGACACCTCGGCTTTGAACGAGCTCAGTTTCCAAACCTATATAGATAATCAGCTAGATAGCCCGCGAGTTCGGAGTATCGTTCATGCCCTTGTGCGGTTATCCACTTATTCCCACGATCCGGAGCTTCTTAGTGCCGGAGCAGCCATTGAGCAGCTTAAGCTGGGGCAGGTGCTGTATATTCACGGTGGTTGGCAGGCTCTGGTGAACAGCTTAATTGAGCAAGCGCATCGTGCCGGTGTTGTAATTCAGAAGAGCTCACCCGTGAGGGAAATTACGGGAAGCTATCCTCAGATGAACGTTGGCCTAAAAGACGGCATGCAGATTACAACACGTCACGTTCTTTCTACCGCAGGACCGAAGGATACGATGGCGATGCTGCAACCAGCCCTTACCTCAGCGGAAGCCGAGGCTTACAACAAGCTTATTCCTGTTCGTGCCGCTTGTCTTGATCTCGTTGTATCCGGTATGCCTTTGCCCAAAAAGAATTTTGTACTAGGCGTCGATGAGCCGTGGTACTATTCCAACCATTCCGCCGCATCTTCGCTATCCGATCATCCGGGCTACTCTGTCGTGCATGTAATGAAGTATTTATCTTCTAGCACCCCATCAGAACCCAAGCAAGATGAGCTTGAGCTGGAAGGCTTCCTCGATCGCATTCAACCGGGGTGGCGGAAGCATGTCATTCAGCAGCGCTTTCTGCCTCGAATGCTCGTCTCGCATGGCATCGTCACTGCTGCGAGCGGCGGTCTGTCTGGCAGACCGGGACCTGCGGTGGAGGGGCGGCCAGGTCTGTATGTTGCCGGTGATTGGGTTGGGTCTACAGGAATGCTGCTACAAGCGTCGCTAGCCAGCGCGAAAGAAGCAGCGCAAACCATGTTAAGGTGATAATATTTAGAAAGAAAGGGGGATCGAGATGGAACTCGACACTGTATACCATTCGTACCGGCCGCTTCTTCTGTCCATCGCCTATCGAATGCTGGGGTCTGTCACCTATGCCGAGGATTTGGTGCAAGATGTATTTGTTACGATACAGCAGCAATCCATCCATAAGGAAGGCAGTGCTGTTCAAAACCTGAAAGCTTATTTATGTAAAATCGTCACAAACCGCTGTCTGGATTATTTGAAGTCCGCTCGACATCAAAGAGAGGTTTACGTCGGCCCTTGGCTGCCAGAACCGCTCCTGCATGCTTACTCAGATTCCTCAAGCGCAGCTGCTGCCACAGCAGAGGACCCGCTCCAAACGATCGTTCTGGAGGATAGTATTTCGTACGCATTCTTGGTGCTGCTGGACCGGCTGACGCCCATCGAACGAGCCGTATTCGTGCTTCGGGAAGCTTTCGAATATGACTATTCGGATATCGCGGACTTTGTGAACAAAACAGAGCAAAGCTGCCGGAAGACTTACAGTCGTCTTAAACGAAAAATTCAACAAGAATCACCTGTGGATCTTATTCCAAGCAAGCAGTCTGAGCAGCTTGTACTGAGCTTCCTTCAAGCGACGGCAACGGGTGATATGGGAAGGCTTTTGAGCTTGCTTTCGGAGGACATTGTGCTTTACAGCGATGGAGGCGGTAAAGTCTACGCTGCGATCAAACCTATTATTTCGGTCCATCGAGTACTTGCCTTTATTCAAGGGCTTGCATCCAAGGACGGCGGTATGGGTAGCGTAAGTCTGGTCACAATCAACGGACAGCTTGGCGTTATCTTACGCACACCTTCCGAGCCTATTCCAACGGTTGTCAGCTTCGCCGTAAAAGATGACCGTATTCAAGAGATGTACGTCATTCGCAATCCGGATAAGCTGCGGCATCTGAATTTGTAAAATCCACATATCGTCATGCGGATTTACCTATACCAAATCTATCAATCTAGCATCTACTATCTTATCTTCATTAGAAAGGTGAGATGATAGATTTGAACAAACGGGTAAACCAAGTCATTCGCAAGGCAGAAGCAAAGCTGGGGAGAAAGTTAACGAAGCGCACCATTATCATGAGCCTCAAAAAAGCAGTTAAAGTAACTCGATTGGGAAATGGCTTTGCACGCTTCGAATTCGCTCCTGTAACCGTGCCCGCAAATAGCTTTGTCAGTACAGCCATCAATGGAAACAGCTATAATTTGATTAGCGGCTCTTGGATTTTTTCGGGCAATCAGCAGGGCTACATGCTTGACAATTTCTCTGCGGCGGAAGACAGTTGGTTCTTCACAGCATGGAACCCAACCTCATCTGCGCGTACGGTTCGATATGCAGTTATCGCCAAATTGAAGCCATAGCGTACTCCTATTTGCGCACAAGCGGAAGCTACATGATTCGTATGCAATAGGTACAAAACAAAAATACCGGATCTTCCTAGTTTCCTTAGGAGGTACCGGTATTTTTTCAGTTGATACGACACGATAAGTGGAGCATGACGAATTTGCACCAACCTTGACAAGCGCACTCGTCCTTCGAGGACGGCGACGTCAGATCTTACAGGTACGCTGCCAAGGTCTGGACGAACTGCTCCAGATAGAGCTGATCCGTTTCGTCGAATCTGCTTTTGCTGGGACTGTCAATGTCCAACACACCGATCAGGTCGTTATCGCGCAGGATTGGAATTACAATCTCGGAATTGGACGCCGCATCACAGGCGATATGCCCGGGAAATTCGTGCACGTCCGCTACCCGAATCGTTTCACGCTTTTGTGCGGATGTGCCGCAAACACCTTTGCCAAGCGAAATGCGAACACATGCTGGCAATCCTTGAAAAGGTCCTAAAACAAGCTCATTTTGCTTGAATAGGTAGAAGCCTACCCAATTAATATCGCTTAGAAACGAGCCGAGCA
This sequence comes from Paenibacillus hexagrammi, assembly GCF_021513275.1. Classification (NCBI taxonomy): domain Bacteria; kingdom Bacillati; phylum Bacillota; class Bacilli; order Caryophanales; family Paenibacillaceae; genus Paenibacillus; species Paenibacillus hexagrammi. The sequence goes on from NZ_CP090978.1 coordinate 2,333,658, forward strand.
GCGCCGACGCATTCGCCAAATTGGCGATTTGATCGTTTTCACCCTCTAGAAGTGCTCTTAGCTGGCTGATCACGGTTTTATAATTGTCTTCTTTTGAGCCTGTATAGGCCGTAGTCTGAAACATACGAATGCCTCCGTTGTTGAGATCACAGTGATCCGTTCAAGATGATTGCTGTATAACAAGTATTAAATTACCGCGATCCATGCGGCAAGTCAACACGCGATGCTCCTAGCGCGCGGTGTGGCGTCATATAACTTTTATCAGCCACATCTTGGGAAGAGTCTTTGGCAAGCGGCATCCTATTTTGCTATCATGATAATTGAGACTATAGGGAAAGCGGTGTGTGAGATGACACAAAGTTTGGAGCGTGCAGGTTCTTATGAGCTGGCGACCTTCGCCGGCGGATGCTTTTGGTGTATGGTAACGCCATTCGAGGAGCTCCCGGGAATTATAAAGGTAGTATCTGGTTATACGGGAGGCCATACGGAGAACCCGACTTATGAAGAGGTTTGCTCGGAAACAACCGGACATGCGGAAGCCGTGCAAATTACGTTTGACCCGGAGCTTTTCCCTTATGAGAAGCTGTTGGAGATTTTTTGGAGAAGTGTGGACCCTACGGATCCAGGCGGCCAATTCCATGACCGGGGACCTTCGTACCGTACGGCTATTTTCACACACAATGAGGAGCAAAGGAGCAAGGCGGAGGCTTCCAAGCGCGAGCTGGAGGCTAGCGGCAGATTCTCCCGTCCCATCGCGACGGAGATTGTGGACGCATCTGAATTTTATCCGGCGGAAGATTATCATCAGGACTATCATCATAAAAACCCGCTTCGTTACAAAATGTACCGGAAGGGTTCCGGTCGTGACGCTTTTATTGAGAAGCATTGGAACACGGAACAGGATCGGGAGGCGCGCAGAGAGAAGCTAACCAGAATCCAGTACGAGGTGACGCAAAACAATGCGACAGAGCCTCCTTTTCCAAAATGAGTTCTGGGATCATCACGAGGAAGGCCTTTATGTGGACATCGTTTCCGGCGAACCGTTATTCAGCTCCAAGGATAAATTCGATTCCGGCTGCGGTTGGCCGAGCTTCACCAAGCCCTTGTATAGCGGAACGGTGAAGGAAAAGCAGGACGTGAGCCATTTCATGGTTCGTACAGAGGTAAGGAGCCAGGAGGCTGACTCACATCTCGGACACGTGTTCACGGATGGACCTGCTCCAACAGGATTGAGATACTGCATCAACTCGGCTGCTCTAAAATTCATTCCCGTTCAGGATTTAGAGAAGGAAGGGTACGGAGCGTACCGAAAATTATTTGCCGACTAAATCTTGAATAAAGGCATCTGAGATTGCCGCATGTCCGTACATAGTTTCTCCTTTACTCGGGTAAACCAACATAGATTTCTATATCCCTTTACGAGTATGGAAAGGCTGGTTGATTACATGGGTGTACAGACAATGCAAAAACCAAAGATGCTGCTGCCGGATCTTAAGGATAAAGTGGCAGTCGTGACCGGAGCGGGCTCCGGTATTGGAAGAGCTGCGGCGCTGATGCTGGCTCAGCAGGGCATGAAAGTATGCCTTGCAGACCTCAAGGATGAGCGGCGAGATCAGACGGTGCAGGAAATTTTGAGCACCGGCGGACAAGCCATCAGTGTGGACGTCGACGTTGCCGACCCAATACGGGTGGCTGAAGCGTTTGAAGAAGTGGCACACGCATGGGGAAGGCTGGACTTCGTTTTCGCCAATGCAGGGATTAACGGTGTACTGGCGCCGATCGAAGACATGAAGCCGGAGGACTGGGACCGCACGCTCTCGGTGAATTTGAAAGGTACGTTCTTGTGTGTGAAGCATGCAGTGCCGCATATGAAGGAGCAAGGCGGCAGCATTGTGATCACAAGTTCTATTAATGGGAGCCGCAAATTTTCGGGCTTTGGGATGTCGGCTTACAGCGCCTCTAAGGCTGGTCAGGTTGCGTTTGCAAAAATGGCCGCATTGGAGCTGGCCCGCTATAAGATTCGGGTAAACGCCATCTGTCCCGGGTCAATCAAAACCAATATCGGAGAGAATACGCAGCCTACGCCGGAGCTGCAGAAAATCAAAATTCCGGTCAACTACCCAGAAGGCAGCCAGCCCTTGGAGCATGCGCCGGGGATGCCGGAGCAGGTAGCCGATCTGGTAGCCTTTTTGGCTTCCGAGGCATCCAGTCATATTACGGGGACCGAGCTGTTTATTGACGGTGCGGAATCGCTGCTGTAAAGAACAGGCAGCTCTGATTACGACATATTTTCGCACCCCGCTTCGAATAGCTATAGCAGGAAAGCGGGGGGATATGTTGATGGAACAACAACGAGAAACAACAGGGCCGCTTCCACAGAGGAGCGGTTCTTTGCTGCGTTCGATATTGAAGAGTAAACGGCTGTGGGGTTATATCTCGGGAGCATTGCTGCTCATCGGCGTAATGGCCGTCGGTTCGGCGTACTGGTATATCAAGAACCTGGACGTTTCGAAGCTGAATCAACCGCTGCCTGCGCCTACTATGCTGTTTGACCGCAATGGCCATCCTGCCTCGCAGCTATCTGCTTCGAAGATCGATCCCGTCCCTTTGTCACAAATGCCAAAAAGCTTGACGGATGCAGTGCTTGCTGTAGAGGATAAGCGATTTTATGAGCATTCCGGCGTGGATCTCCAAGCCATCGGCCGTGCAGTGGTGCGGGATATTCTTCAAGGAGGATATACCGAGGGAGCAAGTACGATTACGCAGCAATTAGCCAAAAATATGTTTCTAAGTACGGATAAAACGCTAAGCCGCAAGCTACGTGAGGCTGCTTACGCTATCAAAATCGATATGGCTTACAGAAAGGACGAAATTCTTGAAACGTATTTGAACAGCATTTATTTCGGGGAAGGAAGCTGGGGTGTGCAAGGCGCGTCAACAACATATTTCGGCAAAAACGTGAAGGATCTAACCCTTGCAGAATCAGCCCTGCTGGCAGCGCTGCCGAAAGCACCTAGCCGATATTCACCGCAAAATAATCAAGAAGAAGCAATGGAGCGGCGGAATACCGTGCTTGCATTGATGCGTGATCAAGGTAAAATTACCGAAGAAGCTTATCAAGGAGCTGCTAACGAGCCAATCACGATCGTAGCGGAGCAAACTGCCGATGACTTAAAGGGCAAATATCCCGCTTATGTGGATGCCGTCATTCAAGAAGCAGTGGATCAATACGGGTTTACGGAGGAACAGCTGCTTACAGGTGGGCTGAGGATTACGACGGAGCTTGATCCGAAGGTTCAGCAAGCTGTATTGGATGTATATCAGGATGACCAATTATTCCCGCAAGGGGATGCCAAGCAGCTGGTACAGAGCGGCGCTGTCGTGCTGGATCAGCGAAGCGGAGGAATTCGGGCGGTTGCAGGAGGACGGGGAAACAGCGTCTTTCGAGGATTCAGCCATGCGACGCAGATTCAGCGTCAGCCGGGTTCAAGCCTGAAGCCGATTATGGTGTATGGACCCGCATTAGAGAAGGGTTACACACCTTCAAGCCTGCTTTACGATGGACCGCTGAATATAAACGGTTACCAGCCCGAAGACTGGGACCATCAATCCCGTGGACAAGTGACGATGGATGAAGCGGTGATTCGTTCATGGAATGTGCCTCCGGTTTGGCTGCTGGATCAGATCGGCATCGATAGCGGGCTGCAGTTTTCGTCCAAACTGGGCATAGACTTGCCGAAGGAAGATCGGCAGTTGGCTGCAGCTCTAGGAGGCTTATCTCAAGGCGTCTCACCACTGCAAATGGCGCAGGCGTTCAGCGCATTCGCCAACCAAGGCGCGCTGTGCGGGGCACATACGATTGCGAAGATTGCAACATCGAACGGGCAAGTGCTCATTGAGGCGAAGCCGCAATGCAAGTCCGTCATGCAGTCCGCAACAGCCGCGGCTATGACTTCCATGCTGCAGCATGCCGTTATTAGCGGAACTGGGAAGAATGCCGCTATGAACCGTCCTGTAGCCGGCAAATCCGGTACGACTCAGCTCCCCGATACGAAGGAATTTGCTGGGCTGGACAGCAATGCGGCCAAGGATGCATGGTTCGCGGGATATACACCGGAGCTGACAGCTGCCATCTGGGTAGGCTATGACCGCACGGATCGCCAGCATTATTTAACCACATCGGGAGGCGCCGTTCCTGCTGTCCTGTTTCGGGAAATCATGACCCGATCATTAGCAGAAGTTCCCATAGTTCCGTTTGATTTAAGCGCTTATCAACCTGAAACCCCGGATGTTTCTCAGCCTGAGCATGACAAACCAGAGAAAAACGACCGCCAGAATCCTCGTGAAAAAAAGAAAGCAAAAGGGAAACAAGGGCACTGAAGAAGGGAATAAGTAAAAAAGAAAGAAAGTAAAACCAAAACCAACCCTGTCACGGACGGCACTTAGGCCCAACGGACAGGGTTGGTTTTTTAATTAACATGATAGCATGAATAAATTCGACTCCCCTCGCAAAGTACCTGAATCAGCTTCGAAGCTAAGGGTCTGCTTGCGGGGTGTATCTCCCTATAGATGTTGCTAATCTTTTCCGTGCTTCTTACTTTCATGATCATGATCTTTGCTGCGTTTGTCCGGTTTGCCGTGCTGATCCTGTTGAACTGAACCCTGTTTGGGCATGTTCTTCACTTGCACGTCCAACCGGTCTTTGTCCAACTCATAATGCTCAGCTATAGCATTGACAAGCGTTTGCTTGATCTCGGCATCATTGGCTAATTGATCTCCCAGCAGTTCCCCGATCCACTCTGACGCCGTGTTGCCTTTCACATGAATAGGAGCTCCGTGGTCTGATTCAATGATTAAATCGCCTGATGCAGCGTCATCCGGGTTCGTTTGCTTATACTGAAGCTTAAAATGGTTTCCCGTGACTTTCAGCTCTAACAGGTTAGCAGTTTTAGGAATAGTTGTATCTGGTGAAGCCTTCTTTGTTATCGGTTGTGCAGTAGGTGAAGAGGTCTTATCTGGTGCGGGAGTCAGGTGGGTATCCAGCGGTCCTAATCCTGCAGCAGAAGTTGGCGCTGGACTCGTCGCCAAAGCAGCAGTCTCACTTGCTGGCTTGTCATCATGTGAATCATCGTTGTCGAGCGCAACGGCTGTTTCGTTAGGCTGCTGTGCCTTGATATAGGCCGCTTGATGCTTGCTGTTAAAAATAATCTCTACGCTGTCACCGGCTGCCAAATCCGCCAGCTGCGCCTTTTGATTATTGCGATATACCCATACTGATTTGGCGATGGTCAGGGTCTGATCTCCCTGATCGGTGGTAAGCATCACATTTTGTTGATCGTCCGAAATGGCTTTAAACGTACCATTCATGTTAGCTGAAGCGGCTTCAGACATGGTATCCGCAAACGCACTGTACCCATAGGCGGCCGATATCAAGCAAGTTATCGCAAGAACGCCAATCATAATTTTTTTCTTCATATAGTCTCTCAACCTCCTCCCACATGGTTCGGAAGCAAAGAGGGTTTTCAGGGGGGCATAGCAGATGAAAGAGAGCAGGAATTACTCGTTACTTAATTTCAGAACCTCCAGCAGTTTAAAGAACAAGCTGAGGATAATGGTCACGATGGTGGCCAGCCCCATACCTTTCAGCTCGAAATGTCCCCACTTGAGTGTGGCTCCGCTCAGTCCAATCACCAGGACGACCGTTGTCAAAATGAGGTTGATCGGCTTGGAGTAATCGACCTTGGTTTCGACAAGCATCCGGATCCCCGAAGCAGCGATGACGCCAAACAGCAGCAAGGATACACCGCCCATGACCGGAGTCGGAATCGTTTGAATCAGTGCGGATATTTTGCCTACGAAGGACAGGACGATAGCCATGACAGCAGCTCCTCCAATGACCCATACCGAGTATACCCGGCTGATGGCCATAACGCCGATATTTTCGCCGTACGTTGTATTTGGCGTAGAGCCTACCAAGGATGACAGCATGGTCGAAATCCCATTGCCCATCAGCGATCTGCTTAAACCAGGGTCCTTGGACAGATCTTTGCCGACCATGTTGCCCGTTACGATCAAATGGCCGATATGTTCAGCGATGACTACAAGCGCGGCCGGTGCGATAATGAGAATGCTTGCCGCATCGAAGGCAGGGGTGTAGAAGGTCGGTAATCGAAACCATTCTGCCGCTGCCAACGTTTCTTTGACATGTACAAGTCCTACAAGTGCAGCAAGTATATAGCCTGTAATAATGGCTACCAGAATGGGAATGACCTTAAGCAGCCCGCGGAATACGACGGAGCCGATGACGCCAACTAGCAATGTGAAAATGGAAACCAGCACTACGGTCGAATCCGGAGACCAGTCTGCCGGTGCTCCCGCCGGGGCGATAAAGCCGGCCATGTTCGCAGCAGTAGGGACAAGCTCCAATCCGATAACGGAGACGATTGCGCCCATCGCCGCAGGCGGAAACACGACATCAATCCACCACGTGCCTACTGCACGGATAAGTAAAGCAACAATGGTGAAGATGGCCCCCACGACAAGGAAACCGCCTAATGCGGAGTTATAGCCTTGTGAGCCGATCACAACAAAACCGGTGACAAGAAGGCAAAACTGGAGCCCAAGAAGGCTGGTATTTTACCTTTGGTTATTAAAATGTAAAGCAAAGTGCCGATGCCGTTCATCAGCAGGATCGTGGCTGGGTCGACCTTGAATAGAATGGGGACCAGCACGGTAGAGCCAAACATGGCAAACAGGTGCTGAAGGCTGAGCGGAATGCTCTCGCCGATGGATGGACGCTCGTCCACTTGAATCATTCTTGACACGTGTGAAACCTCCTTAGGTATTAAGTTCCCGAACGATATCTTACCATATTTTGCAGTGAAGACGAGCTTTTTATTGTAATTTCATCAAATTTCGACAAATGTGAGTAGGGATGGTCACTTGCCATACAGGAAGAACTTGGTAGTATAATGAGGGAACATGAATGTAAAAGGAGAGGAATGCGTATGTTTCTTGTCATGTTAACCTATAAGGTGCCGATTGAAGAGGTAGAGCGCCATTTGGAGAGTCACGGCACCTATTTGGATCAGCAGTATGCGGCAAAGCGCTTTATTTGTTCGGGGAGGAAGGTGCCAAGAACTGGTGGAGTGATACTAGCCAATGTGCCTGCAAGAGAAGAACTGGATCGGATTCTGAGTCAGGATCCTTTTTATCAGCATGACATCGCCGAATATGAAATCATTGAGTTCCAGCCAACCAAGTACGACGAAAGATTCCAGGCCTTTATTCCATAAATACGTCAAAAGATACGATAAAAATGAAAGAGAGGATGCCTGCGTCATATAGACGGCGGGGCATCCTCTTCTTGCATCTACAGCTCGATAGATTCGCCTGGGCGGAGCGCTTTACCTTTGATCCCTTTACCGGCAAGCTGTTCGATGAAGGCATTGCCGTCCTGCTCAATCAGAGAGAAGGTGTTGTAGTGGACGGGGACCACGAATTTGGCCTTCAGCCACTCTGCTGCTGTAACGGCATCCTCAGGACCCATGGTGTACAAATCTCCAATAGGCAGGAATGCAAGATCGATGCTATGCTTGTCGCCAATTAACTTCATATCGGAGAACAGGTTCGTGTCACCTGCGTGAAGTATCGTCGTCCCATTCCACTTGATCACAAGTCCGGCGGGCATCCCGGCATAGACAATACTCTTTTGATCGTGAAGAATGATGCCCGAGCTGTGAAAGGCTGGTACCATATGTATCTCTGCGAAGCCTAAGGAGAGCTTGCCGCCGATATTCATGTCCTGTGTTTTGATTCCCTGCCAGCTCATGTAGGTCGCTAATTCATGAATGGCGATGAGGGTGGCGTCATTTTGCTTGGTAATCGAAGCTGCGTCTTGAATGTGATCTGCATGGGCATGCGTTAGCAGTACATAATCCGCCTTGATCGATTCCGGCTTCGCCGATGCGGCTGGGTTGTCCGACAGAAACGGATCAATAATGATGGAATGCTGTCCATCGGATACTTGAATGCAAGAGTGTCCGTGATATTCAATTCGTAACATAAATAATCCTCCCGTTAGGAAATGGATGCTGCACAATTATTGTAAGGGAAAAACGAAGAAAAAGAAAAATGTACGGTATAGCGTGTTCTTGGAAGGGGTTCCGCAAGCTTCGTTCTAATAATAAAGGTAAGTAAATTCATGAGGACAAAGAGCGCAAATCTACATACTTAAGTGAGGAGCTGACAGGATGACAATAACAACACATAGTAGTACTCAAGTATTGAATAGCGATGCAGTTCTCGGTGCTCTGGAGCACAGTCTGGCCATGATTGAATTTGATCCACAAGGAAAGGTCCTTTGGGCAAATGAGAATTTCGCCAAAGCGATGGGCTACACGACATCGGAAATCAAGGGGATGCTGCATAGGCAATTTTGTTTACAAGAATACGCTGAAAGTGCTGAATATAAGCAATTATGGGATAATTTACGTCATGGTATTCAGTTTCAGGAAAAGATTCAGCGTGTGACGAAGGTGGGTAAGGTGATCTGGCTGGAGGCCACTTATACGCCTGTAATGTTGGACGGAAGCGTCAATGCTGTGCTGAAGGTTGCTACCGACATTACGAGCCGCCTTGAAAACAGCTCAGCAAAGGTGATGGAAGAGCTGAAGCAAATGGCCGGGAGTTTGCTCGGTCGCGCCGGCGAAGGGATTCAGCGCAGCAAGGAAGTAGAAACGGCCATTGGCAGAATTGTGAAGGAATCTAACGACAATCAGCAGATGTACGATGCTTTGCAGAAGCAGGCGGATTCTATCAAGGGTTTGATTCGCACCATTCGCGATATTGCAGCTCAAACCAATCTGCTCGCATTGAACGCAGCGATTGAAGCCGCGCATGCCGGTGAATTCGGTCGTGGATTCGATATTGTTGCTAAAGAGGTTCGTAAGCTGGCGGGTCAGGTAGAGGGATCTACCCGGGAGGTTAGCAGTAATATCGAGGGAATTCATTTGCAAATTACGCAAATTGGTCAGGGAACAAGTCGGTCGAATCTTGCCATCGTGGACAGTCAGCGCCTCATTGAACAAGCGTTGAATGAATTCAGTGGAATCGGTGAGGCAGCTAGACTCCTTGATTCGAAAGCAAGTGCTTTGGTGGAGATGCTATAAACAGAGGTAACAAATATCTTTAGATTGGAGCCCCTTTGTTGATGAATAACGGGGTTCTTTCCCGTGTCTTGCACTTAGGGCATCTTGTTATTTAAATGAGCGAGCAGATTCGTTTTGCTGCGTTTCATTGCCAATTGCCGGTAGATTTGCGATAATGCGCATAGAGTTGATATGGAATGGAGGAATTTTTCATGGAAACAAATTCAAGAATTCTCGCTTTTATCGGTTCCTATGCTGATGCTGCTGCACCCGGTCTGTATGCGTGCAGCTATGATACAGAAACCGGACAGTTGGAGCTGCTAGAGCAGGCATCGGGCTTGCAGAACCCGACTTTTTTGACTATAGATGCTCGCAGCCATAAGCTTTATGTACTGTCTGAAGCGACGGACGAGGAAGGTAAGCGCTGCGGCGCTGCGGCGACCTACGAGTTTCATTCGGAGACGGGGCAGCTCACTCATTTGAACACGGAAAAGACTGTTCCTGCAACAACCTGCCATATCGCGCTGGATCAGACGTCCCAGCTTGCCATGGTGTCCAGCTATCATGGGGGAATGGTTGGCGTATCGCCTATTCTTCCCGATGGCAGCCTGGGAGTAACCTCGGATATTCAGCAGCATGAAGGGAGCAGCTTACTTCCGGTGCAAGACAGGCCTCGAACTCATTCCGTATTCGTCGATCGTGCCAATCGCTATGTAGGCGTGTGCGATCTTGGCCTCGATCAAATCGTCATGTACAAGCTCGACTTGGAGAGTCAGCGCTTGATCTCGCACGGTGTGACGAAAGTGACGCCGGGCTCAGGCCCGAGGCACTTTGCTCTGCATCGGACGCTGCCGTATGGATACGTCATCAATGAGCTCAACTCCACGATCATCGCGTTTGCTTATGATGAGGAGAAGGGGCAATTGACGGAACTCCAGACGGTTGCCACACTGCCGGAGGATTACACAGGCGACAATGCCACAGCGGATATCCATATCTCCCCGGACGGGCGGTTCTTGTACGGATCGAACCGTGGACATGATAGCATAGTCGTATTCGAGATCGATTCCTCTAGCGGCAAGCTCTCCTACGTCGAGCATTCATCGACACTTGGCGGACATCCCCGGAACTTCGGCATTTCCCCAGATGGCAAATTCCTGCTTGTCGCTAACCGCGATGGAAATAACATTGTCACCTTGGCAAGAGATGGTGCAACCGGAAAGCTGCAGCCGACAGGTGGAGAACTCAGCGTGTCCAAGCCTGTTTGTATCCGGTTTGCAGAGTAGCTTTTTTCGAAGAAGCGTTGCAGACGTCTGTGACGGTTCTATTATCACCTTAGAAGGCTCTTATTCCTCTTGGAGGAAATCTACTGAAGCTCGAAATGGACCCTATAATATCCACAAAATTAGCCGCTGTTGCGGCTTTTTTCTATGAATGGATGCTCACATTGCTTGAGATAGGAATGTAGAGCCCGACCTCGCAATAATCGTCTCTCGCTAGGGATTCATCAATATATTCAAAATAATATGGATCGGAGAAGTCGTACCCCGCTTGGGGCATCCAAGCATCGATATAATTCCAGATCTGCTCCAATTGGCGGAATGTCAAATGAGCCGGATGAAAGTCGCCGACATAGGTGAAGACGATATACTTGTGCGGAGCAAGCACATTCCGGTACAGGCTCAAGTCCTGCTGTTCAAAGGAATGTACTTCAGTAGAAGGATAATAGTAGGTGTAGCTGGGGTCCTCGACCATATGGGTTAATCCGATATAGAGATGCTCATGGACCTTATCGGGAACATGGGGCATGATTTGTGAAAAAAATTCGAGACCTGCGGCGTTCGCGGTATGATGTTCGTAATTCTCCTGCACATATATTTGGTTCTTTTTACCGACTAATAAGCATCCAGGCTTTACAACAAAAGCAGGTTCAAAAACAATTCCGTCTGCGACTCGTTCTAACCTCGATACGTCATATTTTTCTGTCAGCGTGATTTGTTGAAATTGTTTACGCAGGCTTGCCGGCGTGACGCCGAATTGTTTTTTGAAGGAGCGAATATAGGACTGCTCGTGCTCAAAGCCGAATTCAGCCGCGATATCAATGATTTTCCAGTTGGCATTCAGCAGATAGTCGATGCTCTGGCTTAGTTTTCTCGCCCGTATGTATTCCATGAGAGGATGTCCTGTGGAGTGGCGAATTAAGCGATGCAGGTGAAATTTAGATACGTGCAGCGATGCGGATAGCGTATCAAGCGTTAGGTTCGTTTTTAGATGTTTTTCGATATAACAGATGGTATCTTGAATAATTTGATAGAAATGATCTGTGGTCATCAGGCATCTCCTTGGCCAAAAAAGCAAGAATTGTTCATTCTATTATATGGAAATAACGGATAATGACAATATGCAATTTGAATATCGTTATCAAATCTTAATCCTATATATAGAACATGTCGCAAGGGGAGATCTGTGATGCTGCATTTATTCGGGAACCGCCACAAATTATCGCCTGCCCATGTATTGGAAGTGCAGCTTCAAACACTGGAGTCTCTTGGATTTTCTTTTCAAATGGAGACAGAGGTGCTAGTTCAAAGTCTGCTCTATCAATACAGCAGAATGTACTACGAAGATGAGCCTTATGACTTCTTGTTGTCCATTTGCGGAGACAGTCATCTGGATGAGAATTACCATGAAATCAGATTTACGCACGATGTTTGGACACTGGATTTACACAGCACAGGGGATGCCCGAGCCTATTTGATCGCAATCGATGCCATGAACCGTCTGGCCAAAGGAGATTTTCTGATTGAAGCGTGTAAGCTTTATGTTGATCCTGAAACGAATGAGGCTCATGTCTCCTATCAATACCACGGTTTGACCATGAATTGTGATATTTCCATCCGGAAGGGTTGGATGGATGTTAGCTTGTTTCGAAAGCTGGGTAAACTGGCCAACAAAGGCAGCTCAGCCAAGCAATTTTATTATCGCAGGTATGAGGATCAGGCAGGCTTCCTGTACTCAGACCCTGATACTGTGAAGAAATTGAATGGAAGGCTTAAACATAAATATAAGCTTCTATCGTAATGTTGATGGATACATAACGTATCACCTACAACTATATCCTAGGCACCGAGGAATAAATAGAAGAGCTATCTCATTTGGTTGTGAAAACCGTGAGATAGCTCTTTTTGCAGATGGCTAGGCGACTACCCTTTGATTATTTCACTGATTCGAGCTTGAATTCCCTCTGTGCAGACACCGCCGTGATAGGTAATCACTTGGTCGATCTCCAGCGATTGCAGCTTCGTTAGTGATTCCAGCGCTTGCGGCATATTAGGGGTAAAGTTAGGATCCGGAGGCATAAGCACGCCGTCATGGGATGTAAGCGCGTCTCCGCTGATCAGTGTTTTGCTTGGAATATGGTACAAGCTGATATGGTCCGGCGTATGTCCGGGAGTGTAAATCACTTGGATGCCCCCGCAATAAGGCAGGATGTCACCGTCATGAAGGATCGTATCGACTTTGGCAGGAGGCAGGACGACTCCACGTTTCATCGTTGGTACTTCCCCGAGCAGATAGGGCTTGGTAAGCTCATGAGCCAGCACTTCGACTTTGCCGTCCAATGCTTGAACCAGCTCAGGCAGCGAACCTACATGATCCATGTCCTGATGGGTGATGATGATCTTGGTCAAGTTTTCGATAGAGGTGTCCGCGTTCTTAAGCGTTTCCCGGATGAGCTCTAATTGGCCTGGTATACCGGTGTCGACAAGGATGAGATCTTGATCATCCCACAACAAAGCAGCATGAACGACAAAAGGATTTCCACCTACGTTCATATTCAATACGAAAGGTTTAATTCCAGCAGGTTGAGACACAGCGATTCCTCCAGATGAAAAGTAAGTTACTTGTCTATTGTATCCTTTATAAGGTGTTACTACAAATTTTGCATTTTTGAGCGTGGGATGTGAGCGGTTAATCTTGTCAACAGGACTATCGATCTAGTAATCTAGTGGAAAAGGAGGTTTTACATGATTAGGAAATCAAGGGGAATTATAGCTTATCTAGTGCTGTTAGGTTCTTTGGTTGGCATCCTGCCAGGGCAAGCGGCTGCTGAAGAGAAAATTACGTATCCAATGAAACGTATCGATGTGCAGTATGCGGCCGAATTCACAGCGTACCCGCTGCAAGGTTCGGATAAAAGCACGGTTACCACATCGGTCTATGACCCTGCTTATTCAAATGGTGCGAAGCCTATTCATGTGCTGTACGGCATTGTGAAGCTAACGAACGAGCTTGATAACCCGATGATCGAAGAGTTTATTCGAGTAACGGACGGCTCGCAGATGACTCGCGGATTGTCCAACAGCGGCGGTCCGATCTATGATTTGAGTCAGCAAGTCAGAGGTGAAAGCACGGAGTTTGTAACGGGAAAAAAACTGGAAGGTAACAGCGTGGTCAAAGACTATTCAGAAGGCTGGAAGACGATCCGATTCGTAAGGAACTGGGATGACAACGGCAATCCGACCAACTTTACCATTGAATTTAACTGGGATGGTGTGGGAGCAGAGGATCCTTTCTTCCGCAAGCTAACGGAAACGAGCTATCAGATTGATCTATCCACGATAAATGATAACGGTGGAGATCAGGAGGTCAGACGATGATATCAGGATTAGGGAGATATATTGGAACATGGAATCGACGCATGGGGAAGCAGGCTGCATGCGGATTCCTTAGCTGTGCGCTGCTGCTTTCTGCTGCAGGGCTTGTGTCAGCGGAAGAACCCGCTGTGCATACTCATGAGGCAGAAATGCTGAACAATTTGCACCTCCTTCAAGGAACGGATCAAGGCTTTGAATTAGAGATGACCTTCACTAGAGCTCAGGGAGCCACTATGCTCTTGAGGCTGTTCGGATTGGAAGCCGCGGCGGTAAGTTCAGCGGAGCAGCCTGCTGTTTTTTCAGATATGCCAACGGATCACTGGGCTTACAAACACGTCACTTATGCGTATGATCAAGGCTATGTGCATGGTGTTACGGATTCTACGTTTGCTCCGGAATCCAACATGAGCGGCTCGCAGTTTATCGCCTTAACGCTGCGTGCCCTCGGCTACAAGGAAGCGGAGCCCAGTCAGGCAGGCGAACTGGCGGTCACCAGCGGGCTGCTAACTGCTGAGGAAGCGAAGCCATTGACATCGACAGCGACTTTCCTTCGCGATGATATGGTCGAAGTTGCTTATAGAGCCATTCAAACCAAGCTGAAGGATAGCCAACAAACATTGCTGCAAAAGCTGGTCGAAGACGATCAAGTGATTAGTGTTGCAGACGCGAAGGAGAGTGGCCTTTACCAAGTAAGCGCTGCCAGCTCTGATGATCCGATGGATCAAATTGAGCAAGCTCTAGAGAACGCGCTTGGTAACTAAACGAAAGAGAGGGAGGGAGAGAGTCCTTTCCATTACGGAAGGGACTTCTTTCCCGATAAGCAGCACTTCAGATCATGCGCCTGTAAGTTAGGTAATATTCTTGGAAATACCGTTTACATTCGGAGCATATTCAGCGGCATGCTTGCTAGTCAATGTTTGAGCTTCTTCAGTAAAATGAGCGTTGTTTTGTTGTTCATTTTTGGAATCCGCGCGGTTGTCCGAACGATCATGTTTAGGATCAGCACTATTTTTTGGCATTACAATCACCTCCATCATCGATAGTATGAGGAGGTGATTTACTTTTTATGCCATGGAAAAATCTTTATGTGCTGAGTTTGAAGCGACAAGACTACTTGAAGCGGGCACTAAGCGTGGCAACGACAAGGCTGGATAAATGGGCCAAAGTGTGAAGGTTCTCTTGACTTTTTCCTGAGAGAAAATAAGTTGCTATTTCAATAACCGGTTAAAACGTAATTATTACTATTTACAAATCGTAATAATTACTATAAGATATGGTTTGTTTATTGTTACCTCCGTGAGGAAAAGGAGAAAGAAAGAAAGGGTGATGCTCTGATGATCGTATCCATGCAGGATGTTCAGTTTGGTTATTCTGATGTGCCCTGCTTGCAGGATGTGAATGTAGATATCATGTCCGGGGAATTTGTAGCGATTACAGGGCCTAATGGTGCAGCCAAGACTACACTTTTGAAGCTGATGCTTCGACTTTTGCAGCCTTGGAAGGGAAGTGTTCAGCTTACTGGAAAGGGCATGCAAAGAGGGCGGCCGGTAATTGGATATGTGCCGCAGCAAATTGCCGCCTTTAACAGCGGATTTCCAAGTAAGGTATTGGAATTTGTTCGCTCAGGGCGCCATTCTTCCGGCTCGTGGTTTCGCAGAATGAACCGGGATGATGAGCAGAGGACGGAAACTGCGCTGCGGCAAGTCGGCATGTGGGAGCTGCGTCATCGCAGAATCGGTGAATTGTCCGGAGGGCAGAAGCAGCGGATCTGTCTGGCACGGGCAATCGCTCAGGAGCCGGATCTGCTTGTGTTGGATGAACCGACAACAGGAATGGATATGGAGAGCCGCAGCAGTTTTTATCGGTTAATGACACATCTCGTTCGAAGCTCAGGCATGACGGTTGTGATGGTTACTCACAGCTTGGAGGAAGTACGTCCCTTGCTGGACCGAATCATTCAATTGGAGAGAAAGGAGCATGGTGGATGGAAATGCTGCACTACGACTTCATGCAGCGGGCATTTTGTGCCGGTGGAATAGCTGCTTTGATCGGTTCGGTATTAGGTGTGTACTTAATGCTGCGGCGTCAAGCCTTGATGGCAGATACCCTATCTCACATTTCACTTGCTGGTGTAGCGCTTGGGGCCATTTTAAAATGGAACCCGACCCTAACGGGCTTTCTCGTTGCTGTTGTTGGCGGTATTGCCATCGAAACGACCCGACGATCTTTTCGTACATACAGCGAAATGTCGATTGCCATCATGATGATCGGCGGATTATCCACGGCTGTGGTGCTGATGAGTCTAAATCAAAGTATCAACAAAGGCTTCAGCGCCTATTTATTCGGTTCCGTTGTTGCTGTGAGTGCAAATCAGCTGTGGTTGATGCTTGGGGTAGCTGCCCTTGCGGCAATTTATTTCTTTTTCTTACGCAGGCCGTTGTATCAAATCACATTTGATGAAGATACAGCAAGGACAAACGGCTTGCCAGTCACATGGATATCGTTATCCTTCAGCGTGTTGACGGGCTTGATTGTTGCCGCTGCCATGCCGGTTGTCGGAGTTTTGCTGGTGTCAGCGCTTATCATTTTGCCAGCTGCATTAGCTATTCGTATTGCTCCAAGCTTTACGGCTGCGATATTCATTGCAATGGCAGTCAGTGTAACAGGTGTCTTTGCAGGAATTGCTGTTTCTTACAAGCTTAGCACTCCCCGGGGGCTCCATATCGCTGCTCTTGCTTGTCATACTTATTTCTGGTTTAGGAGTTAAGAGATTATGGATGCGATATATGAAAAGCAGGAATAAGAGTCAGGAACTCGTGGCAAAAGAGCCAGTATTTCAAATGGAAGCCCTAGGACTGCGTAATGAATAAAATTCTCATTCGCTATGTAGCTATTAGCACTATTTACAAAAAGATATACTTACATTTCAGGAGGGTAACATGAAGCCGTTTATTGTGAAAATATTGTTGTTTTCTGCTGTATCGACTATTGTTCTCGCAGGCTGCAGCAGTTCCACATCAGGTTCTGCCTCAAAATCCTCATCCACACCCGCGGGTACTAATGCGAAAAAGAAGTTAAAAGTGGTCACCACCTTTTACCCCATGTATGAATTCAGTAAGCAGGTAGCTGGCGGGCATGCAGATGTGATCGCACTTGTGCCGGCTGGCGCTGAACCTCACGATTGGGAGCCAACTGCGAAAGACATGACTCAGATTCAAGATTCTGATGTTTTTGTGTATAACGGAGCGGGCGTTGAGCATTGGGTAGAAAAGGCGTTAAACAGCTTGCATAAAGATTCAAGTATCGTGGTCGAGGCAAGTAAAGGGATTGAGCTTATGGAAGGCACAGCGGAAGAAGACGAGGATGTGCACGAACATGGGGAGGATGAGAAAGCTTCGATCAAGCCCGGGATGGTGATGGACCCTCATGTGTGGCTTGACCCGGTGCTTGCACAACAGGAAGTGCTAGCAATTCAAGCGGCATTCGAGAAGGCGGATCCAGCGCATAAAGAAGATTATAAGCACAATGCGACTGAGTACATATCCAAGCTCCAAGAGCTTGACCAATTATTCCGAAATACGCTCGCGGATGTGAAACGCAAGGAATTTGTTACCCAGCATGCAGCTTTTGCATACTTGGCCAAGCGTTACGGATTGACTCAAGTACCGATTGCCGGACTGTCTCCCGAAGAAGAGCCTGCCGCTTCAAAAATGGCGGATATCGTTCAATTTGCCAAGGACCATCAGGTTCAAACCATCTTTTTTGAAACACTCGTCGATCCAAAGGTAGCCGAAACAGTTGCCTCAGAGATTGGTGCTAAATCCGCCGTATTGAATCCAATCGAGGGCTTGACGGACGAGGATAAAAAACAAAATCTGGACTACATAGGTATCATGAAGATGAACTTGAATGCTTTGAAATTAGCGTTGAATGAATAGTTATGGTGTTATAAACTGCCTGATTCTAAGGTTGTATGATCATTTCTTCTTTTACATGCCGGGCTGCTGAGCCCGTTTTTTTATTTTGATGGAATGTTTCCCGTGTCTGTGACTGGGATTATTTACATATGTTTGCTTTGCTAGATGGTAGAACTGATCTGGAATTTACATTCGCTAAGCACCACAAAGTAAGCGAACAAATATTCTATCCAACCCTATTACATTGTGGTAAGATATAGAAATACAATTGAATCTTGGGTGGGCATGGTTTCCCTTCGAAAGGAGGTGAGGCCATGGAGGTAAAAGATGCACTGTCGATCATGTTCCTGTTCGGAATGTTTATCCTTGCACTTTTAACATACATCAATTCGAACAACAAGAGAAAGTAAAAACCCACCCCAAGGTTGCAGCCGAAGGTGGGTTTCTTTGCCCTGAGACTTAGAAGGGAATAGACCATCCAAGCCGATTGTATAGCCGAGTGTTAGCGCACTCGGTTTTCTTATATATAAAGGATAACACATCTTCAAAGCGATGAAAACCTGAAATACGTAAACGAAGTATTACATTTGTATCATGTCACCTAATTTCTGCTTCCAAGAAGGATTGAGAGCATGTTACAAATAAAGGTAATCTTCTCTAGTGTAATCGGCATCGGATCATGATTTAACTGGAAGAGTGACAGCGTTGGAATTTTCGAATCCAGATTACTCTATATATGAAGTAACAGTAGGAACGCAATGGGATGAAGCGAACGAAATGCTACTCGCTCACGATTTCAAAACTGTAGACCAATCAGATCATGTGTATCAAAATGGAGAGTATTTTATTTCATTGCAAGGCACAAATCGTGTTGAACGCATTCAGGTTTCATTTATAGATAAAGATCTAAGAGATAGGAATTACTAATTTTCATCATATTCCTTTGTTTACAAAGAATTTGATGAATAAAGCCAGCGTCATGCTTGGATAAACCTGGGATAAAAAAACTGAAGGGTGCGATGATACATGTCTTCCGAAGAATTACTGCCAAAAATCAATGAAATCTTGGATCGAGCCAAGCAGTTAGGATTTACAATGTCATGTGATACGGAAACGGGTCAGCTGTTACGCGTATTAGCTGGATCGAAGCGAAAGGGGGATTTTCTTGAACTAGGAACAGGTGCAGGTCTTTCGACATTATGGTTGCTGGATGGGATGGATGCAGCTAGCCGTCTGATTTCCATTGAAATGGATGAGTCCATTCAACATATTGCTAGAACTTGTATTCACGATGCTCGTGTGGAATTTATTTCGATGGATGGCGGAATGTTCATAGAAGAAAATAAAAGCAAGAAATTTGACCTCATTTTCGCGGATACGTGGCCAGGGAAGTTTTATTTATTAGAGGAGACGTTAGCCATGGTGAAGCCAGGGGGATATTATATTATCGATGACTTACGTCCGATCGAGACTTGGCCAGATGATCATAGAGAAAAAGTACAAAGCCTCGTTAGTACGATGAGGAACTTAGAGGATTTTTATGTTGTTGAGCTTAATTGTTCAACCGGTTTGATTTTAGCAACTAGAAAGTAAAGAATGTGACTTGATAGAATGGATTAATGGAGTATGGAGTACGTAGTACGTAGTACATAGTACGCATATGGTAAGGTTGGTTGTTGATTACATAGGAGATGAAGTGAGGAACTGTGAAAAAGAAGCTAGCTTTATTCTTATCTAAAAACGCTATACCATTACTCATTCTAGCAAGCTTCATTAGTTTTTTTGCATGGTGGGGGAAGTATTTCTCTCCAAAAACGAACGTCGGTATTGTATTTATGTACATTCCAGTATTGATCATTTCCGTCTTCACCCTATTTTTCGTGACAAGAAAAAAATGGTCAAACATTGTGACGATGAGTTTGATTTGTATAGAATTTCTATTTTTCATCGTTCAACCCTACTATGCTGCATATGAGGAGAAGAAAAGGGAGCCGTTCTTGGCTTCGTACTTGAATGCAGCCTATCCTGGGGAACATTGGACCATTGATTACACAGATCACCATCGAACGTCTAATAACTATCATGTCGTATTTGACAACGAGAAGGATATTACGTATTTGTACCATGTTGATAAGAACGGTACGGTAACAAGAACAGGTTATTCGGGATCGAAACCAGACGGGGATTTTAAACACTATAAGTAAAAGGTTATAGGTTGATGAGGTGCGGCTCGGAAGCGTTCGCCAACAAACCGGGCCCTGATGTATATTTCACCTAGAATCCAGCCAAAAAAATTACGCTAAATATATGTTTCGCGTAATTTCGTTTTGGATCGACTTTTGTTATGATGAACGTACAAGATTCCACAATATTTTTAACCATAAAATGGATATTTCTAGGGGAGAGATGAATTTTGGACACCATTCAGTACGACGAGGATCTCCTGGATTTTTTTGATACTTGGATGAAGGATCAGGGCTTTACCCTTCAAACGCAAAAAGCATATCTTGGCGATACGCGGCAATTTCTAGCTGCAGTTGCTCCTAAACTATTCTCAGAGATCGAATCTATTGATGTTATGAGGTTTCTTACGAGGATCCGGCAGCGAGGAGCGGGGGATTCGACTCGGAACCGATACTTGTCGTCGATTCGCACCTTTTACAATGCGATGATTGATCTAAAGCTAGCCGCAAACAATCCTGCGTTGCATGTAAAGAAATCCAAGGTAGATAAAGATCAAGTACCCTCATATCTAGAGGGACATGTGTTAGGCGAATTTATCGATTCCTTGCAAGGGAAATACCAGATGCGAAATGTGGCTATGTTTTTGCTGATGGCTTATGCCGGATTACGGGTAAGTGAGCTTTGTAAATTAAATATTTCTGACTTCAACAGAACAACTGGGGTATTACATGTGAGAGGAAAAGGGCGGAAGATGAGGACGATTCCACTCCCGCAGGAACTGGTCTCGATCCTCAATGTGGCCTTATCGGAGCGGGTTCAGCCGCGCAAAGAAACGGAACTGGCGTTTTTCATTTCTCAATTTGGGCGAAGAATTCATATCCGAACGATACAAAAAATTGCCGAAGAGCAATTTAAACTTTTTCAAAAGAAATACATCGAATTGCAAGGAAAATCTTTAAGCAGCCATAAGCTTCGACATACGTTTGCGACGATGCAGGTCCTTGCCGGTACAGATATCAGGACTCTTCAAGAGCTGCTGGGGCATTCGAGCATCCAAACCACCCAAATCTACACGCATGTCGGTGATAAACAGAAGCAAGAAGCAATGAATCGTGTCGTACCATATGTGCCCGAAATATTCGCTAAGGTCAAGGGATAACAAGGTGAGGCTTGTTAAATATTGAGAACTGTGGAATTTAAGTAACCATTCATGGAGGTAGTAGCATTGGACGCAAAACGAATAGCTGCAGAAAAAGCAACAGCATATATCGATCATGAGATGGTCGTTGGTTTAGGGACAGGATCAACCGCCTACTGGGCGATTCAAAAAATCGGAGAGAACGTAAAGCGCGGCTTACGTATTCAAGCAGTGGCCACGTCGATCCAATCGGAAAATTTGGCCAAGGCGTTAGGGATTCCGATGTTATCCATGTCTATGGTTGACTCTATTGATTTGACGATCGATGGGGCCGATGAGGTTGATGAAGCATGGAATTTAATAAAAGGTGGCGGAGGGGCGCTCTTGCGTGAGAAAATTGTGGCCTCCACGAGTAAGAATCTGTTCATTGTGGTTGATGAAAGGAAGCTGGTCAAGAAGCTAGGTGCCTTCCCGTTACCTGTTGAAATCGTTACATTCGCACATGAAATTACACAGAATAAGCTTCGTGCTCTAGGATGCATACCAGTATTAAGAATGAAAGAACAGCACCCTTATCTAACAGATAACGGGAATTACATCGTGGATTGTGATTTTGGAAGTATCGATCACCCTGAAGAGCTTCATCAAATCATCAATATGATCCCTGGGGTCGTTGACAATGGTCTATTTATTAAAATGGCGGCTAAAGTGATTGTCGGTTACCAGGATGGAACGGTCATTGAGATGTGACGGAAGTTAATAAGGTGTGACCTTCAGCTCAACCAGATTCGTATTATGTTGAATGAATAATGAAATTTTCTACTTTTCTGAAATATTTAGAATGTTTTGTAGGTGAAGCTTTCCCTATAATGAGTGTAAATCATTCAAAGGAGAGTAGATTCTTCATGCAGCTATCGGTTCGTATTCATGACTCTTTTTGGTCGGAATATATAAGACTAGTGAAAGAAGTTGTCGTTCCCTATCAGTGGGAAGCGTTACATGACAGGGTCCCGGGCTCCGAGCCGAGTTATGCCGTTCGCAATTTCAAGATTGCGGCAGGCCTGGATCATGGGGAGCACGGCGGAATGGTTTTTCAGGATTCGGACCCAGCCAAATGGCTGGAAGCCGTCGGTTATTTATTGCAAACGCATACAGATCCGGACTTGGAAGCCATGGCGGACGAATTAATCTCTTATATGGTAAAAGCCCAGCAGGCAGACGGATATTTGAATACGTATTTCACGATTAAAGAGCAAGGTAAACGCTGGACAAACTTGGCTGAGTGTCATGAGCTTTACTGTGCAGGTCATTTCATTGAAGGTGCGGTGGCTTATTACCGGGCAACGGGAAAAAGAATGATCCTTGACGCAGCTTGTAAGCTGGCTGACCATATCAACACGGTGTTTGGCCCCGAAGATGGTCAAATACAAGGCTACGACGGTCATCAAGAAATCGAGCTTGCCCTCGTGAAGCTGTATCGGGAAACTGGCGAAGCAAAATATTTGGAGCTCAGCCGATTTTTCCTGGAGCAAAGAGGTCAGCAGCCTCATTTTTACTTGGAAGAATTCGAAAAGAGGGGAGGAAGTGTTCATTTTCCCCAGCTTGATATTGCACATGACTTTGCTTACAGTCAGGCTCATCTCCCCGTACGAAATCAAGAGACAGCGGAAGGTCATGCCGTTCGCGTCGTCTATATGTGTACGGGAATGGCTGATGTCGCTGCGGAGACAGGCGATGAAGATCTGCTGCAAGCATGCCGTAAGCTATGGAGGAATATCGTTTCCAAACGAATGTATCTTACAGGCGCTATCGGTTCCCAGGAGTATGGGGAGTCGTTCACTTATGACTACGACCTGCCGAGTGACACCGCATATGCCGAGACTTGCGCATCCATCGGTCTCATTTTCTTTGCACAGCGAATGCTGCAAATCGAACCAAAGAGTGAATATGCCAATGTCATGGAAAGAGCGCTCTACAACACGGTTGTCAGCGGGATGTCTAGGGACGGAAAGCGGTTCTTTTATGTAAATCCGTTGGAGGTTGACCCTGCCAGATGCCGGCACAATAAGAATTATGCCCATGTGAAAGCAGAGAGGCAGGGGTGGTTCGGATGCGCATGCTGCCCGCCAAATATCGCTAGGCTTATAGCTTCCCTTGGCGAGTATATCTATACTCAAAAAGGCGAAACCATCTATACCCATCTCTACATCGGAGGCGAAGCTCGGTTCCAGATAGGGGAAACCGCAATTACCATAAACCAGCAATCGGATTATGCGTCTATTGGTCAAGTTCATATGAAAATCGCAGCGGATCATCCAAATGGCATGACGTTTGCCTTACGGATTCCAGATTGGTCGGACACACTGAGCGTTCAGATTAATGAGTCTGCATATACTGTAGACTCGGAGCAATTTGTAGACGGCTATCTTAGGATTCATCGTATCTGGAAAGATGGTGATACGGTTGATCTTGATTTTGGCATGCCTATTCTTCGCATAAGAGGTCACTCGTCAATTCGCCATACGATCGGTAAGACGGCCATTCAAAGAGGCCCGTTTGTTTACTGCTTGGAAGAAGCAGACAATGGGGAGGGGCTGCACCAAATTGTATTACCTGCGGAAAGTGAGTTGACTGTCAGAAGTTCACCTGATATGCCTGCAGACGTGCCAGTTATTCAAGCCCAAGCGTATCGTGAACAACTGGATGGGAACGACGTCCCTTTATATAGATATTCAAGAACCGATAGACAACAGCTGGAAGAGGTTAGTATTACCTTTATTCCTTATTTCACTTGGGCTAATCGAAGTAAAGGTGAGATGACTGTATGGGTAAGGGAATTTCATTGAGATTTTTTGTTTGGTAGCATTTGAGCGTGAATAAGAATCGTTGGCGCAGCTAAATAAATTCTTTCAAAAAAGAGTGGAACGTGATACGTTATGTATCGCATTCTGCTCTTTTTGAATACCAACCAACAGATCATAGAGACAGCCGATGAAGCAAGATGGTCGGATCCGTCATTCGGGTGAAGCGAAGCGTTCACACAGCAGAGAGCGTTATCTGATTAGAATTTTGTAATCGCATCCATAAAGATCGTGATATTATCCACCATCATGAAAAATTTCGAATTTATCATTGAAAGCGCATTCCCTATAATTGGAATCAAGAAGAGCAACAAACTCATTGATGTAAAAAACGGGAGGTTAGAGAATGAGAAAATCGAAATTTATCCTTTCAGCTACGGTGTTGACACTTGCATTCAGCAGTATGCTTACAGCATGTTCCTCCAGTAATAATACCAGCAACCAACCAAGTGCAACCGATCAGAATGCAGCAACGAGCGCTCCATCTGCGCAATCAACGGCGACCGCACAAGCAGAGGAAAAACATGACCCTGTCACACTTAAGTTCACGTATTGGGGAAGTCCGCAGGAGAAGACGGCGCTTGAACAAGCGACGAAAAAGTTTACGGAAAAGTATCCTTGGATCACCGTAGACGCCATCCATATACCCGAAGCCGATTATGATGCCAAAATCACGGCAATGGTTGCCGGCAATGAAGCGCCGGATCTTGGTTATATGCACGGCGAGCTTGCTGATCCTTGGCAGAAGGAGAACAAATTCGTCAATCTGTTTGAGCTGCTGGACAAAGATAAAGAGCTGAAACGGGAAGATTTCCTAGATTACATTTGGTTCAAATCTTCGGCTGATAATGCGTACGGCATCAGTACTGCTGGCGAGACGTTCGGACTTTTCTATAATAAAGATTTGTTCGATGCCGCTAAGGTTGCTTATCCGCCTTCTAAGCCTGAAAGTGCATGGAGCTGGGATGAATTCGTTGAAGTAGCGAAGAAATTGACAATTGATAAAAACGGTAAAAATGCAGCGGATCCTGCGTTCGACCCGAACAATATCAAGCAGTACGGTGTTTCGTTTGAAACCTGGTACGGTCCGGTACAAGCAACCGTCATCAATAATGAAGGCGAGTGGATCGGCAAGGACGGCAAAACGTTCAGCTTCAGCAAGCCTGAAGCAACGGAAGCGATTCAGAAGCTGTCCGACCTGATCAATGTGTATCACGTGGCTCCGTCACCGGTGCAGGCCAAATCGATTCCATCCCAAGCCATCGCGCTGCAATCCAAGCTAGTCGCCATGTCCATGCACGGTCAATGGATCAATCTGGACTTAGGTGCGGCCAAAGTTAATTACGATATCGGTGTCCTGCCGAAGCTCAAACGCAGCGTACCCATGGGCATCAGCGGCTTGTCGGTGATCTACAAATCTTCCAAGCACATTGAAGAATCCTGGATGTTGACGAAGTTCCTGGAAAATCCGGAAGGCTCCTGGATCTATACAAAGATGGCTTATGGATGCCTACCATGACCAAATGGTATACGGATCCATCCCTCGTAGCCAAATGGGCGGAGAACAACCCTGCGCATCCGGCGGGTTTTAAAGATGCTATGATGAACAACTTGCTGAAAAACGGCGTGCCGTCCGGTCCTTATTACATGAAGAACTTCTCCAAGATTAATGCGATTACATTCTCTGAGATCGACGCCGTCATGCTCGGCAAGAAAACAGCTGCAGAAGCGATGAAGGAAGTCGAAGCGAAGGTACAACCGGAAATTCAAGGTCGTTATGATGTGAATCCATAACAAGTCTAAAAATAGAAGTTCCGGATGCCCGTTCAGGAAAATAAGGGCAGGGCATCCGGAATAAATAAAACAATGGAGAGAAACCGTCATGAAAACTGAATGGACGATTCCAAGAACATTAAGCCGCCATAAATCAGCGAATGTGAGAAAAAAGAGACCTAAAGATTTGGTTTACGGATTGTTGTTCGCTTCACCCGTGCTGTTGGGGTATCTAATCTTTGTTATCATTCCGATTTTCGTCACTATCTTCTTGAGCTTTACGAAGTACAACGTGGGAAAGCCGCCTGAGTTTATCGGACTGGACAATTATAAGAACTTGTTCAGCGGTGCCGATCCTTTCTTTTACCCGGCTGTAAAAGCAACGGTCTATTATGTAGGTGTTAGTGTCCCGCTGGGCATCATCCTATCCTTCTTTGCAGCGATACTCCTCAATCAGAATATTAGGGGAAGAACGATTTTTCGAAGTATTTTCTACCTTCCCGTCATCATTCCGCTCGCAGCTTCATCCATGGTCTGGCTCTGGCTGCTTCAGCCGGATTTCGGTATTGTTAACTATGCTTTGCAAACGCTTCATTTGCCGACCTCCAAATGGCTTGGAGAGACGGCTTCCGTCATACCAACACTCATTTTGTTCAGCTTCTGGACACTCGGAAATACCATTGTGATCTTCCTGGCAGGGCTTCAGGGGATACCTAGTCATTTATATGAGGCTATAGAAATCGACGGTGGCAATTCCTTTCATAAGTTGATCTATGTAACCATTCCGATGAGCTCGCCGATTATTTTCTTCAATACGGTAATCGCATTTATCAATGGTTTTCAAACCTTCGTACAACCGGCAGTAATGACCCAAGGAGGTCCGAGCAATGCAAGTTTGCTGTATGTCCTGTATCTCTTTAACGAAGGCTTCAAATTTTCCAGAATGGGCAGTGCCAGCAGTATTTCCGTTCTCTTGTTCCTTGTCGTTATCGTATTCACGGTTGTGTTATTCGCCTTCTCCAAATCGCTTGTTTATTATGAAGGGCAGGGCAGTAAAAAATGAGAAAATTATCGTTCCTTAACAAAACGATCCTATATGCGTTGCTGGTTGCCGGAAGCGTGTTTTGCTTATTTCCGATCCTGTGGATGCTCCGAACGTCCATCATCGAGATGGGAGAGCTGTTTCAAAATCCGCCAAAGCTTCTGCCTTCCCATTGGTATATGGATAATTTCAAGCAAGCGCTCAGCGCTTATCCGTTCGGCCGATTCTTTATGAACAGTGCAATCATTACGGGCGGTGCCGTCGCCGGCGTGCTGCTGACGAGTTCGATCTGCGCCTACAGCTTTTCACGAATGGAGTGGCCGGGAAGAGATAAAGTGTTCGGATTTATTTTAACAGGACTAATGATTCCGTTTTTCGTTGTGATGATTCCGCAGTTTGTGTTTTGGAAATCGCTGCATTTGACGGATACGTTTGTCCCGCTCATCGCGCCTGCCTGGTTCGGGGGCGGAGTGTTCAACATTTTCCTGCTTCGGCAATTCTTTATGAGCATCCCGCGAGAGCTGGATGAAGCAGCCAAGGTGGACGGTTGCAGCCATTTCCGGATTTATTGGCAAATCATTTTGCCCATTGGCAAACAGGCACTGATCGTTGTAGGATTGTTGACATTTTTGACGAACTGGAATGACTACTTGGGACCTCTTGCGTTTATCACCTCCGAAAAGAATTACACCCTGATGCAGGGGCTCACCTTGTTCCAAGGCTCTTATACAGCTCAGTGGAATTTAATGATGGCAGCGACTTCCGTGATCGTGATTCCTTCACTCCTTGTTTTTCTCATAGCACAGCGTTACTTTATTGAAGGGATTGCGATGACGGGTATTAAAGGATAGTGGCGAGGACCTATTTCTTCGCCAGCTACACTTTGAAGAAGGGGTGATGCAGGAATTTTGTATAGAAGGAGCGGGTTTGGTTATACATTAGGCCAAATGAACAGCTTCGGTAAGCAAGGTCATGCTTGGAAGTGTCAACCCATATATGAAAACCAAATTGATGAAACAAGGGGTAGTGACTATGAAACGGTTCAAGCGTTCGATTCGCAAATCAGTTGCCGTAACCGTTACGGCTCTCTCCGTACTATCGAGCTATAACGCGTCAGCTTTTGCAGCAACAACGGCAGGTTCTGCGGATACAACCGGTAATTCGAATGTTGCATCCAATACTGTCGTCAATAATAACGATCCCGGACTTCCCGTATTTACGAATCCAAGCGGGAATCCGGTTGTGCCCGCAAGAGCCAGCAGCCTATGAGGCAAGCAGGAGCATGATGCAGGATATGTACGCAGCCGATCTAGCAGCAGGCGGGACCTCCTATTGGATGGACAGATTGCTGGGCCGATCCGGAAGTGATCCGGCAGGCACACAGATGATGTCTCGAGGCAGAGCGTTATACATGTATGGAAACAGCGCATCGGTCATCGGCTTCGGCAATGATGTCGCGTATTGGGATGAGATCAGCAAGCAGAAGGCTTACTCCATTCAGGCTAATGGCGTTACCTTTACCGAAGACTCGAGCAAAAGGTATCAGACACCTAGCTATTGGTACAGCTTGTTTAATGCCAATTCAGCCGGTTATACACTGGAAGAGACCAAATTTATTACGGAGAATAACGTTGCTGTTACGAACGTGAAGATTACGAATACCGGTTCCGCAGGCAAAACGTTAACCTTAACGGCTGATTCACCCTATGCAACAACCGCCTCTGAGGATGGAACGGAATTAACAGGTGTGATTGACGTCAAAAATAAATTGACGAAGCTGTATCCGAGAATTAGCGGGGAAGGAATGACGGCGAGCAACGGAATTTTGACCAGAACCTTAACCTTAGGAGCAGGAGAATCCGTTACGCTTAAATTCCAAATGGGCTTCATTGCGAATGAAATTCCCGAATCCCTAACGGACTATAACCGGTTCAGGACGTACGATGCGAATACAGCGTATCTGACGCAGCTAAAAGAAAATAATAAATGGTGGGCAGACAATATTCCTTATATTGATGTTGCAGACGACAACATCAAGAAGATTATTTATTACAGATGGTGGCTCAGCCGGTTTAATTTCCTTGATGCGAATATTCCGGGTAATGATTATCAGTTCCCGATTTCCGTTGAAGGAGCGCTCGGCTATAACAATGCCATCGTGCTTACTCAGCCCATGCACATGCAGGATCTCAAATATTTAAGAAATCCGATCTATTCCTACGGAGATTGGGTTTCGGCGGGGGAAGTGTCTCGGGACAGCTTGTTCACAGATAATCCCGGCGATCCGGCCAACTGGAATAACAGCTATACCCAGTACATCGGGGATTCGGCTTGGCAAACGTATCAGGTACACGGCGGTCCGTCCAAAATCTTGAAAAATCTCGCACGATACGCCGAGAAAGACGCCAAGGGCCAACTGGACCGTTTTGATACGAACAACAATTACTTAATTAATTATGATTGGGGCTCCTTAACGGGGAACGATGCGGACAGCAATGCATTCCACTACTTTGAAAAACGCGGAAATATCGATCAGGATCGAACTGAAAGCGCTTTCGTATATGGGAATGCCATGGCTTCGTCCAAAGCCTACGAGCTTCTTGGGGACACGTCCAAAGCTGCCGAGATGAAGACACTTGCCGACAATATCAAACAATCGTTTTTGAATAACTTATGGGATAACTCCACGAATATGTTCCTGCAAAAGGACCTGTTCTCCAGCAGCTTCATTCCTTGGAAGGATGCGAACAATTACTATGCCTTCCAGATGGATGATCTTGTTCCTAAGGATGATCCGAAATATCTGGAATCTCTCCGATATTGGGCGGATAAGAGCGAGTTCCCGATCTTTCCGTTCTACACGGCAGATCAGAAGGATAAGGCCGAGTCGGTCGCTGCTGGCGTAGGAGGAAGCAATAACTTTTCCAATATTAATGCGACAGGCAATATGAGACTCTTCACTGAAGTTCTGAGGAAGTATCCGGATCAGCCATATATCACAGCAGATATGTATAAAAAGCTGATGTACTGGACGGGATGGGCAACAGCGATTAATGGAAACATTCAGTATCTGGATAACAATGAATATTGGTACAACTGGGATCCTAATACACAGCAGATTAAAGGCAGATCCGGCATTCATCATAATATTCTAGGGAACTACAATTACTCCATCATTGAAGATGTGGCAGGACTTATGCCGAGAACGGACTCTATGGTTGAACTAGCGCCGATCGACATCGGCTGGGATCACTTCACGGTGAACAACCTGAGCTATCACGGCAGCGATATGACGATTGTATGGGATAAGCCAGGTGACGGCACCAACCACTATCTGAACTCGCCTGAGGGCTATTCGCTATATATCGATGGCTCGCTTGCCTTTACTGTCGATAAACTCGCGCATGTAGAATGGAATCCGGCAACAGGTGAAGTGACCGTCAAAGACAATAGCGGAGCGACGGTGCTAGCGAAGCACAGCAGCAGTCAAATGAAGGCTGCGACTGACGTGGATTTGTCGACAAACAGCCGTGCTGTCGATCTATTCCAAAAGGCAGGCGTAGATCTAACACAAGAGACAGGAAATGCAGAAAATCTGGCGCTCAAAGGAGCGGCATCTGCATCATACACAGCTGCGGATACGGCTGTAGAGCATGCGGTTAACGGGTTTACGATTAGCGGAAATGCTTACGTATCAGGAAGCTTCCGAGCAAATCCGCCTATTTGGGGAACTAAAGGTTCAGTCAATGCGCAGGATTGGTACCAGCTTGACTTCGGAACCACGCAGACTTTTGACGATGTAAAGCTGTACTTCTATAACGATAAACCGTCCAATTCGTATAGAGAGCCTTCCTTATATACACTGCAATATTATGATGAAGCTGCATCAAGTTGGAAGGCGGTTCCCGGACAATACAAATCGCCGACACTTGCGAACTACAATCATATCCAATTCCCTGCCATCACAGCGCAGAAGCTTAGAGTATCGATGACACCGAAGGCCGGGTTCGCCGTGGGGATCAAAGAACTTCAGGTCTTCAGCACAGGCGTGCAGGCTCCTGTTGCTGTTAATACACCACCGGTCGTGACCGCACAGCAGGATTCGAGTGTCAAAATTCCTTTGAAAGCCAATTTGTTGGCATCTGTCTCTGACGATGGCGCTCCTGAGGGTACATTGACTTCCACTTGGTCAATGAAAAGCGGGCCTGCAGGCGGTCAAGTGTCCTTTGTAAATGCGAACGCAGCGAATACACTAGCAAGCTTTAGCAAACCAGGAACATACGTTCTAACGATATCCGCTACCGATGGAGAATTAACCACTTCCGTAGATATCACGGTAACGATTGATCCACTTCCGAATAATGTCAACCTAGCTCTTACGGCTACGCCAAGTACTTCCTATGTTTCATCATGGGAAAATCTAAGCGGCATCAATGACGGTTATGACCCAAGAAACTCGACAGATAAAAACGGCTCGGCATACGGTAACTGGGCACACGGGTCACCAACGGAGTGGGTGGAGTATGACTGGCCAAATCCGGTAAACGTGAACAAATCGGATGTGTACTGGTGGACAGATAACGGCGGTATCCTGGCTCCAACTGCAAGTAAGCTGCAATATTGGGATGGAAGTGCATTCGTTGATGTTCCCAATGGCAGCGGCAATGGGGTTGAATTGAACAAATACAATACGACGACGTTCTCCCCGGTAACGACAACTAAGCTTCGTTTGACCATGACAAGGGGAGCACAGTGGACCGGTATCTTGGAGTGGAAGGTGTTTGCAACGCCGACAACAAGCGTCTTGCCTGTTAAGGTGAGCACGGTCCAAGGCAAAGAGCCATTACTCCCATCGCATGTAACGAAAGTGCTCGTTGACGGCTCAACCACGGAGGCAAGCGTCATTTGGGATCCTATTACGGAAGATCAACTGGAGAACCCTGGAAGTTTTACGCTGACCGGCACCGTAGACGGCACGAACGTGCGTGCGGATGCGACCGTTTATGTCAGGGTCACGGATGCGGTTTCCATTACAAGCATTGCCGATGTGAACGTAACGACAACTTTAGGCAAAGCACCGCTATTACCGGCTTACGTGGAAGCAACGTATAATGACGGTTCGATGGATAATATCAACAATACCGTCACATGGAGCACTTACGACCCTGAGCTGTTACAACAACCGGGACAGTTTACGATTACAGGAATCGTTCCAGGTACTTCGATCTTAGCTAAAGCGAATATTACCGTCATTGATCCTGCGGGAGCACCGTTCATTACAAGCATTCATGCAGTTGGTGTATCGACCCAGGCGGGAACTTCTCCTGAACTTCCTGATACGGTTACAGCTACCTACAGCGATGCTTCTTCCCAATCGGTCAATGTGGTCTGGGATGCGGTTGACCCGTCGAAATATGCACAGGCGGGTACATTTACAGTGAACAGTAAGGTGGAAGGCACGAACGTTAAAGCAGTAGCGAACGTAACGGTGACCGGCGGACCTTCCGGCACTTTAAGCGGACCTGCAGCTATCCAAAGCGGCCAAGAGCTGGATTTGGTCTACGGCTTGAGCGAGGTGAGCCAAGAAGTATTAGCTCAAGATATAACCGTGGCTTATGATGCTAATAAGCTGGAGTGGGTCGGGGTAGACGATACGATGCTGAATCCGAGCTTTGTCGTTGTAGCCCAAGACGCACAGCCTGGCAAAGTCCGCCTCATTATGGCCAACGTCGGTCAAGGCTCGAAGGTTGTGGACGGCGATATCTTGAAGCTGCGCTTTCAGGTAAAGGGTGCGGAAAGCTCCGGTGTTACTAACGTTTCTGTCACACCGATCATCGTTGCCAACGCAGATGGAGCAGAGAACGAGCTTACGGGAGCCGCTTACAGCGGGGTGATCAATGTCATTGATAAAGCGGCATTGAGAGCTTTGATTACCGAGGCGCAGGCCCTTTATGACACAGCAGAGGAAGGTACGGGTGTAGGTCAGTACCCAGCCGGTTCGAAAGCGATCTTGCTGGCTGCTATCCATAGCGCTAGCGCGGTCGCAGATAACATTGACGCTACGCAGGAGCAAGTCGAGCAGGCGGTAACTGATCTGAATGCAGCTGTGCAAGCATTCAAAGCAGCCGTTGTCAAGGAGCGTCCAGGAGATGTCAACCATGACAACACTGTTAGCATCGGTGATTTGGCGCTCGTTGTAGCCGCATATGGCAAGTCAAGCGAAGATGCGGATTGGGCTCAATATCAAGCGATGGACTTCGATCATAACGGAACAATTGATATTGTAGATCTCTCGGCATTGGCTCGACTTATACTCGAATAAGAAATCATCAGGGGGGCGGCATATGTTGACCCCCCTGATTTCTTGTGTCGATGAACAATGATAGTAGGAGGAAGAATCATGCTGTTTAAATCGAGAGGCGTACGGCAGAAGAAACCATCATCGTTTAACAACTCCCTTACCGTCACTGCTGCGGCACTAACCTTATTATGTTCGGTTCAACCTGTCGTCTTGCCCGGGTATGCAAGTACGGATACAGGGGAAGCATCAACCTTAGTATCTTCAAGCTCTGTATCTGCTCCTACCGACGAAGTGAATTTGGCTTCTTCAGCTACCCCCAGCACTTCCTATGTCTCATCCTGGGAGAAGCTTAGCGCGATTCAGGACGGCTACGATCCGACAAGCTCAACAGATAAAGCCGGAGGCGCATACGGCAACTGGAACCACAGCTCAGCAACTGAATGGGTGGAGTATGATTGGCCGACTCCGGTAAATATCAACCGATCGGACGTCTACTGGTGGACTGACAATGGAGGTATCTTGGCCCCGACGGCCAGTAAGCTTCAATATTGGGACGGCGCAGCATTTGTAGACGTTCCCGCGGCCGTGGGTAACGGAGTTGCTCTTGATACCTACAATACGACGACGTTTCTTCCTGTTACCACAACGAAGCTGCGAATGACAATAACCAGAGGGGCGCAGTGGACCGGCATTCTGGAATGGAAAGTGTACGCAACGCCTACAGCTAATGTGAAGAAGACAAAAGTCAGCACGCTTCACGGCAAACAGCCTGAACTGCCTGCCAAGGTTACAAGGGTTCTCGTCGACGGTACCCTCATGGAGTCGAATGTACAATGGGATTCCATTACATCTAGCCAATTGGAGAATCCGGGAAGCTTCACGGTAACCGGAGATGTAGAAGGAACGAATGTGAAAGCCGAAGCAGACGTATATGTTCGAGCTTCGGATGAGGTAACATTGACCGGTATTTCGGAAGAACAAATCGAAACTTATGTCGGGAAACCTCCTCAGCTGCCCGCAGCGATTGAAGCTTTATACAGCGACGGTTCCGTGGATAATATCACCAATCAGGTCACCTGGGAAACCTATGACCCAGAGCTGCTAAAGCAGCCGAGGCAATTTACAATCACAGGTACGGTCGAAGGGACTTCAATTCCTGCCAAAGCGACGATCACGGTCAAACCGACGTCCATTATTTCGATCGCGGCTGCGGACGTTTCAACTATTGCGGGGAATGCACCTGTACTGCCATCAAAGGTTACAGCCATTTATGATAACGGCACAACAGCATCCATAGATGTGGTATGGGAGGCGATGGACCCTGCCCAATACGCAAATGCGGGTACCTTCACCATGAAAGGAACCGTTGCGGGTACTTCCGTTGAAGCGAACGCGATCGTAACTGTTGCTCCGAAAACCATTGTCAGCTACCAGCCGTTCTCTACGGTGTACACCGTTACAGGTGTTGCACCTGTAATGCCCACATCCATCACGGCTGTTTATAATGATGGATCAACGGCGCAAGTTACGGGTGTGACCTGGCCGTCCATACCTGCATCCAATTATGCGGCAGAAGGCAGGTTTACAGTCAATAACCCTACGATCCCGGGGAGACCATCCGGAGTGGCACGTCCTTCGGCAACGGTAGCCGTCCGTTCGATTAACGCTCTGTACGATACCTATGTGAAGACGGAAGAGGGGAATGTTCCTCAGCTTCCTAACCAAATTAATGCTGTGCTGAGTGACGGGTCAACCGGCCTGCAGCGAGCAATTTGGGAAACGATGGAGCCTTCAAAATATGCGCAAGCCGGTGTGTTCACTGTTAACGGAACCGTAGCGGGAACCACACTCCCGGCTAAGGCGCATGTAACAGTCCTTACTGAGGGTGCAGCGATAACCGGCATTTCTCCCGCCGAGCTTTCGACTCAAAAAGGGCGCCGCTCCTATGCTGCCTGAAGCCGTCCCAGCCAGCTACAGCGACGGAACGAACGGATATGCGAGCGTAACGTGGGAGCAAGTGGATCCTTCGCAATACACAAATACAGGTAATTTTACCGTAGAAGGCACGGTTCCAGGCTTTGCTGATAAGGCAATCGCAAATGTGACCGTCATTGCGCCGCAAATCTCGAGCTACAAGCCTGTGACGACGATTACCACACCGCGTACGATGCCAATTTTGCCGGCAACCGTTACCGCTATTTATGGAAATGGAACCAGCGAAGCCATTCCTGTGGTTTGGGAGACGATCGCTTCTTCTCAATATGCACAGCCGGGCTCTTTTACAGTTAAGGGCGCCGTTGCGGGTTCAAGTCTGCCGGTAACAGCGAACATCTCCGTAACGGCACCGAATGTCTCAACTCGAATCGGGAACCCCTTACTGGCGAATATTTTTACAGCAGACCCGGGCGCCTTGACCTATCGAAATACGTTCTATATTTATGCCGGGCACGATGAGGCTCCGAAAACAGCAACAGATTTTCTGATGAACGATTGGCACATCTTGAGCTCGACGGATATGCAGCACTGGAACGACAACGGACCAGCCATGCGGTATGATGTATTTAGCTGGGCAACTGGTCAGGCTTATGCAGGTCAAACCATTGAAAAGAATGGCAAATGGTATTGGTACTGCCCGGTTGGTACGGCAAGCGGCTTTGCAATTGGCGTAGCAGTAGCCGACAGCCCTATGGGACCGTGGAAGGATGCAATCGGAACTTCGCTCATCAACAGCTCGACGGTTAATGGCAGCTCGCTCAACATTGATCCGACGATTTTCACGGATACCGATGGACAGTCCTACTTGTATTGGGGATCGTACAATTCAGTAAGAATGGTGAAGCTGAATGCAGATATGATCTCGTACAGCGGTTCCGTCATTACTCCGGTTGGTTTGACCCGATATTGGGAAGCGCCTTATTTGAACAAAATTGGCGATAAATATTATTTCTCCTACGCCGCCGGGGCAAATCCCGCTACGATTGATTATGCGATGAGCGACAGCCCAGCCGGACCCTGGACGTACAAGGGAACCATTAATGACGTGACAAGTTCACCGACCAATCATGATGCTATTCAATACTTTAGAGGCAACTATTATTTTGTCTATCATACCTCCGATGTTTCAGACGGGTTTGATTATCAGCGCAATGTGGCGGTTGATTTGATTACCGTGAACCCGGATGGCACTCTGAACAAGGTTGTTCAGACAAAAACAGGGCCGGACCTGCGGCCATTGACAATAATATCGCCTATTTCGCCTCCGCATCCACGTCTTACATCGATCCGAATGAGACCATTCTAGCGCTAAATGACGGATATGAGCCTGATACTTCCAAGGACCGCAGCAAAGACGTGTACGTAACAAAGAGGGGAACCCAATGGGTGGAGTACGATTTTGCCGATGAGCGCACGGTAGATTCCATGGATGTGTATTGGTATGAGGACGGCGTGAACGTGAAACCACCTGTTTCCTATAAACTGTCCTATTGGAACGGCAGTAACTTTGTTGAAGTACCAAACCCGAGCGGCTATGGACTGGCGACTAATCAATTTAATACAACGAAATTCGATATGGTCTCAACGAAGAAGCTGCGTTTGGAGGTCGTCGCCGACGGTTCGTCAGCCACTGGGATTGAAGAGTGGAAAGTGTATGATCCTAGGACGGTTTCGGGCATCCAAGGTCCTGTAAGTGTTCATACACCGGTAGGGACACGGGCACAGCTGCCGAACGTGCTCACAGCGAATACCGTTGACGGTGGAACGAAAGAAGTGCCGATTACCTGGGCATATATTCCGGATTCCCAGTATGTGTCACCCAGACAATTCACCGTGGAAGGGACAACCGCAGAATCGGACGCTAGAGTTCAGGCGACGATTATGGTAGATCCGGTAGAAGGCCAAGTGTATGTGAACGGTCTTACCGCCACCAAAGCGGTAACAACAGCCGGGCATGCGCCTGATCTGCCGTCAACGGTGAAAGCTTCCTACACGGACGGCTCTTACAAGGATGTTCATGTTACGTGGGAGACAGTGGATGCGGACCAATATAAATTGCCTGGACAGTTTACGGTCAAAGGTACGGCAGAGCAAACCGACTTGACAGCCTCCGTAACGGTCATTGTTACCTTAGATCCGGCTAAACCGAATCTTGCACTTAAGGCAGCCGCTTCTGCAACTCATGCACAGGGCGGTGCGAACATGTACAAATATATCAATGACGGTGTAGAACCCACCAGCTCCAGAGCGACGCCGAATTATAATAACTGGCCGAATTTTGGTACCGAAACGGCAGAATTGACGTGGAGTATACCGGTAACAGTGAACAAGATGGATGTGTACTGGTTCGCCGACGGTAATACAGGAGGCGTCAAAGCGCCGGTATCCAGCAAGGTTGAATATTGGAACGGCAGTGCCTACGTAGATGTACCTAATGCGGTTGGCAACGGACTCGCGCTGAATCAATACAATACAACGACCTTTGATGCGGTGACAACGACTAAACTTCGTCTTACCTTCTCTGGAACAGGCAAGGAAGCAACCGGTATGGAAGAGTGGAAGGTTTATGAGGCCAATCCGGTAGAAAGCGTTCCAACGATAAACGTCGAAACAGCAGCCAAAGCGGCACCGATTCTTCCTGCGACCGTCACTGCTCATTATATGGACGGCACCACGCAGGAGCTGGCTGTTACGTGGGATGAGTTGCAGCCGATTCAATATGCTGCGGCAGGCACTTTTACCGTGTTCGGCACGGTGCAAGGTACGGATCTACCGGCGCAAGCCGTTATCACGGTAACTAGAGATGCAGCCGCTTCCGGTCTTTTAACCGGACCGACCAGCGTTCGGAGCGGGAAGGAATTTGTTCTGACCCTAGCTCTACAAGATGTGACAGGGGAAGTGCTGGCACAGGATGCAACCGTAACCTTCGATACGTATCGTTTCGAATACGAAGGTGTGGATCAGAGTCTACTGAATGGGAATTTTGAACTTGTAGGTGAAAAAGCAGCCCCAGGCACCGTCAGACTTATCCTTGCCAACACGGGAGACCGAAGCGCAACTGTGAACGGAGATCTATTGAAGCTGCGCTTCCGTGCCAAAGACACTGCCGCCTCCGGTAGTGCGAACTTCGCAATATCGCAGCTAAGCATTGCGAACGCTAGCGGTGAAGAGACGGCTCTTGCGGGCTCGGGCGTCAGCATCATGGTGAATGCGATCGATACATCAGCTCTGCGAGCATTGATTGCAGAAGCACAAAGCGTATACGATGCATCGGTAGAAGGTAGTGAGGCAGGGCAGTACCCTGCAGGCACCAAAGCAGACCTGCAATCGGCTATTGACCGTGCAGCGGCGATTGCAGTAGCATCCGACTCTACTCAAGAGCAAATCACTCAGGCCATCACCGATTTGCAAGCAGCGCTCCAAACCTTCAAAGACTCCGTCAATCACACACGCCAAGGTGATATGAACGGCGACAGCCGAGTGAGCATCGGCGATTTGGCTATCGTCGCAGCCGCTTACGGCAAAACCGCTGCAGATTCGGATTGGGCGATTTATGCCAAATCAGATCTGAACAGCGATGGCAAGATCGATATCGAAGATTTGGCTGCACTCGCCAGATTCCTGTTTAAGGAGTAGCGGGAAGCGGAGGATGAACTTTGATCCGCTCTCGCACAGGTGAATCAAGTTAGCTCTGCTTGATCATCAAAGAAGGTGGACCTCGGTCCGCCCTCTTTGTGTTGAAATAATGCACCTTTCTAAAGATCGTACAGTTGCAATGTGAAAGCGCAATCATTATGATGAGATATACATCAGGGACCCGGCAAGATGTTGGATTGGAAAATACACCAATATGAAACGGATTCACCATTTTTTGATGGATCAGGGGGCGTAAGGTCATGTATCATGTTCTTCTAGTTGACGATGAGCCGAGACATCTGGCGGGGCTTTCCAGAATGCTTCAATCTCTCAGACCCGAATATGTCATTCGGACAGCTAAAAATGGAGTGGAAGCACTCGCGATATGTGAGCAAACGACGTTCCAGATCATAATTACTGATATTCAAATGCCTCTGAAGGACGGATTGGACTTTATCGGCAATCTACCGTACGAATCAGGTCCAAGGAAAGTGATTTTCTTAAGCGGTTATGGATATTTTGATTATGCGCAAAAAGCGATTGGGTTGGGCTCCTTTGAATATTTGCTCAAGCCGGTCGATATCGATAAATTCACCCAGGTGCTTGAACGAGCAGAGAGAAGTATCCAAGAAGAGCTGCTTGTGCAAGAGGAAATGGCGAATATGGAACGGCAGTTGAAACGCGTCGTCCCCGTATATCAGCAGAGCGTTATGAACAGATGGCTAAAGGGGGAACAACTTACGGCCACTCTTCAAGAGGTGGAAGAAATCGTCGGTTTTCGCGGGGCAGGCAGGGTCATGCTGATCGATATGCAAAGCACAGGAAGGTATAAGCTGAAAGTAGAGCCGATTGTTTTACAAATTCAGAAAGCATTAGAGAAGCTGACTGGCGGAGAGCATTCGTGCTGCTGCTGTATGATTGACAATCATGCGAACCAACTCATTATGGTTACGAATGCAGAGCTTTCTGAAAGTGATGGACAAAGACTGACTGCTGCCATGATCGACATAGAGAAGGATTTCGTTGACTCAGAACTGAGAATCACGGTCGGAATTAGCGATAAAGCGATTGATATCCTATCAGAAGGATCCCGCCTGCTAATCGAGGCGAAGCTTGCATGCGAAAGCCGATTTTACTTGCCTGGCCGGCGAGTGTATGCATTTAAACAATCGATGATGTTGTCCGATCATGCGCTGGTATTTGAGAGCAAAGATGCGGAGGCATTCATCGAACGGCTGCAAAAATGTGAAGATCCGGAGTTTCAACTGCCCGTCGAGCAGCTGTACGATCGTTTACTCGCGACGGGGCGGCCAATACGGGCTGTAATTATCTCGTATAGCACTCAGTTGTTGACAGAAGTGATCAATTCCATTGAATATCTGGGTCAAGAAGAGGTACGCAGCTGGCTTCTTGATGTCATGCAACGTGAAGTAAAGGATGTCCCGGATTTGGAGTGTCTGAAATCCAATGTCTCAGCGGTTCTTCTCCTCATTTCCAAGAAATTGCATGAAATGAAGCAAAAGCGCAAGGATGCGCTTATTTATCAATGCCTTGCTTACATCGATGAACATTATATGGAGGATTTGTCACTCGAATCGGTTGCTGCGATCATGCATTTCAGCCCGGGATATTTCAGCAATTATTTCAAAAACAAACTGACCATCAACTTCAGTCAATATTTAACCCAAGTCAGATTGACCAAAGCTAAGGAATTTCTTATGGATAGCAACGATAAAGTGTACCATATTGCGGCCAAATTGGGGTACCATGACGCTAAATATTTTAATCGCGTTTTCAAAAAAGAATTCGGGCTCACACCGGAGGAATATCGTACGATTGCAAGAAGCATGTCTCACGCCCGGGAGGTGTAGGCTGCCCTGATGAGATTCGTTCCTTCCTTCATTCGTCAAATTGTTCATAGATTCATGCGTCTGCGCTTCCGTACAAAAATGATTATATTTTATGTCATGCTGATTTCCATTCCATCCATTCTTACGGGATTTTTGCACTACAATACCAGCTTGGATATCATTTTGAACAATTCACGGGAAAGCATGAAGGAAATCGTGAAGAAAAATAACGAAATGATCGACATGATTTTACAGGGGATTGAAGAGAGGACCCTTTCACTGAATTCCGATCCTGATCTCTATGATGTGTTTGAACATTTAACGGACAGAAGCGACTACAACCTGGTCAAGATGGATAAGAGAGTCACCATGATCCTTAACAAATATTTTAGTCAAAATTCGGATCACTATTCGGCACAGCTGGTCACCAGCTATTACAGCTTTGGCGGCAGCGGCACACCTTATACCACGAATTCTCCTTTTTTCTCTGTTTCTCCAGAGGGCTTCCGTTCGTCCGACATTTACTCAAGAGTTGCTGAAAATAGAGGGAAATTCATTTGGATCCCGACTTATGACTATACAAAAACTTTTAACCAGTACCAGCTTCAAGGCCTGGATCCCAAGATCAAATTTATGTTTTCCGGAGCTAGGGTCATCAACAGTGCTCCGATCGTAGACGGAGTCATTCATCCGCTTGATCCATCCATAGAGCGTCCCGTGCTGCTCATCAATTTTACGGAGTCGTTTTACCGCGAAATTCTGAAATTCAGCACGCCTCTTCAAGGCTCCTACTTGTACGTCGTGTCAGACAAAGGGGATATCGTTTATCATCCGGATACGTCCAAATTAGCAACAATCGACACCAACGGATACCTGGAGGATAGTTTTCAAAATAAAAGCGGTACGATGATCAAGGAAATCAACGGGGAGAAGATGCTAATTTGCTTTGAAACGTCAAAGGTGACGGGGTGGAAAACCGTTTCGGTGGTTCCTTATAAGCAATTGGTTGGAGAATTACCCATGTTTCGGTCCATGGAACTTTTCGTGGCTGCAGGATTAACCATATTGGCTATGCTGGCAGCTTACATTTTCTCAGGGTGGATGACGAAACCGATTAAAAAGCTAATTGTTGCGACCCATATCACGGGCAATGGCGACTTTACGACTAAGATTCCCGAGCAGGCCGACTTTGAATTCGGCATTTTGATCAAAAAAATTTAATCAAATGAACGAGAAGATTCAAGACCTGATCAGGGAGAATTATGAAGTGACACTTCGGGAAAAGGAAGCCGAGATTATGGCGCTCAATCTTCAGCTGAACCCGCATTTTTTGTACAATACGCTCAACATCATCAATTGGATGGCGATCGAGAAGGATCAAAAAGCGATCAGCCGCATGATTGTTAGTCTCTCCACGATGCTGCAATATACAGTCAATAACAAGCAGGAGATTGTCCGGCTCAAGGACGATCTGGAATGGTTGAAAGGCTACACGCATATTATGGAGATTCGATTTGAGGGCATCTTTCGGTTTCGTTTCGAAGTGGACGATCTCCCGGGAGATTGCAAGGTGCCGAAGCTATTTCTTCAGCCGATCATAGAGAATGCCATCATTCACGGCTTTGATCACGAGCAGAAGGAAGGGATTATCATTATTCGCGGAGAGATCGACGGAAATGATCTCGTGTTCAAGGTCATTGACAATGGCAAGGGTATGCGCAGCGACAAGGTAGCCGGGCTGCTAAGTCCGCACTCCAAGGGAATCGGGATTAAGAACGTGGAACAGAGGATCATAATTCTATATGGCAGCAATTATCGATTGCATATTCAGTCCAGAGAAGGTATTGGAACCGAGGTAACCGTAAGAATCCCGCTTCAGTATTAACAATCCCGCTGCCATTGTTGCACAGGAGGTGCGGTTTATGGGACGACAAGACGTCGTGATTGGACGATTTATACAAATATTAATGTGATGCACATCACACTCCTATGACCGGATTTCGTGTAAACTGAAGTAGAATTGAATGGGTTAGGGAGGTCTATGATATGGAAATGTATGAATATATGGGAGGAGAAGCCACGATAAGAAAAATTGTGGAGATCTTTTATCCAAAGGTATTAGCGGATCCTGTGCTTGCCCCTATCTTTCCTGACGATATGGCTCCGCTAATGAGGAAGCAGTATCAATTTTTAACGCAGTTTTTGGAGGACCGCCTTTGTACTCGGAAGAACACGGCAATCCTATGATGCGAGCGCGGCATGCGCCTTTTCCGATTACGCAAGAGCGAGCGGACGCTTGGCTGGCGTGTATGAAGAGCACGCTGGAGGAGGTCATCCCTTCGACAGAAACCCGTGCAATTGTTCTTGATCGGTTGAAGGGCCCGGCCAACTTTTTCGTAAATACAGCAGAAGCTTAACCAATGTTTCATGAAGAGAGCAGGCCTTCGCATCTTACTAAGTGGAGATGCGAGGGCCTGCTTATTCATGCATGGGGATTAGTGCTGATCACTCAGATTGAGTCGTAGCTACCAGTCTCAGACATAGTGTTGCAAAATGCGGGAATTGTATCAGTTACCATCAGTTGGAAGGAGGAGACATAACATTATGCGGACCCGTTTTTTCTACGGTGTCGGCTATAATGCGCGGTACGGATAGTTTGATGCCGAACGTATTTTCTCCTGTGAATTCATCCTTCACTTTTCCTACCACATGGATATAGTCGCCATTCCCCACATCCAGGCTCGGATTTTCGAAAGCGATGATCACGCTTTTTCCATAATTAACGGGGTCCGCGTAGACTTGGAGATAGACCATTTTCTCCAACCTTTGAGGTGTGGCAAACACTGCTCCGTAT
Organism: Paenibacillus hexagrammi; assembly: GCF_021513275.1. Taxonomy (NCBI): domain Bacteria; kingdom Bacillati; phylum Bacillota; class Bacilli; order Caryophanales; family Paenibacillaceae; genus Paenibacillus; species Paenibacillus hexagrammi. The sequence continues at coordinate 2,377,013 of NZ_CP090978.1, forward strand.
ATCTCTACCGGGCTTCCTTTGTATTTCTTCACATCATGGAGCATATCGTCAAATTGCTGGCTTGTTAAGGGGGTCTGAGGACCCTCTTTTCCACAGCCTAGCAAAGAAACTGCGAGCAGCATGCTGAGTGCTATGCTTCGAATTCTCCTCACTGTGTCTCCTCCTAATCCTACCTATGATTTAGGGTTGAAGCTGCATCAGCTGGATCGTTGCTTCGGAACGAAGCTTTTCCAAATAAGGCCCAGCCAGATTATGCACTTGTGCATCGATTAATTCGTTGCGCAGCTCTTCTTTGCGTTCGTCAAAAGTCGGTGTTGAACCCAATCTCCGATCCGTCACTTTGATAATATGAAACCCCTGCGTTGTTTCGACAATTCCACTAATCTGACCTGGTTCAAGAGCGAATGCGGCCTCTTCAAACTTGGTATCCAAATAACCGCGCGGGAAGTAGTCAAGATCACCGCCGGAATTCTTGGTGCCGGTATCAATTGATTTCTCCTTTGCCAGTACAGCAAAGTCAGCTCCAGCTTGCAGCTGAGAGAGGATGGCTTCGGCATCCTGCCTTGTTTTCACGAGTATATGAGAAGCCCTTATCATCTCCGGTGAAGCGATAAGCGCTTTATTTTGATCGTAATAGACCTTGACCTGATCATCACTAACAGCTGTCTGCGGACCAAGAATCTTGCGAAGCAGCAGCTGCGTATGGATTTGCTCCCGCAGGGTTGATTCCGTAAATCCGTCCTGGGACAGCTTTGTTCGATATTCCTCAGGGGAATTGTATTCCCGCCTAATCTTACTAAGATCCTTATCGATATCCTCTTCGGTTACGACAATGCCTAGCTGATCCGCTTGCTGCTGCAGAAGCGTCTCGGTAATGAGCTGTTCAAGGGCCTGCTTCCCGGCCAGACTGACAAGCGTTTGGTACAGCTGATCTCTACTGAGGGAGGAGCCATTCACGATGGCAACCGTATTGCTCGCGGCTGGGGTTTCGGGAATGGTTCTGCGGGCATCTCCCAAGGAGGATAGTAGGACAAGCAGTATGAACAGGATTAAAGCAACACTCATCCACAACAGACTGGCCCTGCTATATGTTCGAATGGCTAATAATTTCAAGGCAATCAACTCCTTTCCTGTACAAAATATAACAAACGAAATCAGCAAAACAAAGGTGAAATTTATTCACTTCATAGGATCGGAATGTCAAAAAATAACGAACTTTTATGCACGGTAACGCTGATAAGGACATCTGGCATAGTAAGAATTTCTACTTTTTCTCTAATGAAATTGAATTGTAAACACAGCGAGCTGCAACTATATTTAAGCTTGTATCTGATAGGCTATTCGATCCCGGGAAGAATCTGCCGATCAGCTGCTGCAAGCCTGGAACGATGACAATTCACACGGAGGAGGTACAAAGACTGATGATCCAACGATCCAGAATGAAACGACGGATGGCGATTTTTTTAGTAGCGCTAATGATCACCAGCTTGTTCCAATCGTTTATGGCGGTCGCATTCGCGGCTGACGACATGCTCGCTTGGTATCAATTTGATCAAGCGGATGGAGGCAAGGTTAAAGATTTGTCCGGCAAAGGCAATGATGCTACGGTTGTCGGCAGCACGGCCCTGGTTGACGGACGGGATGGCAAGTCCATCAGTTTGACAGGCGGATACGTCCAGCTGCCCAATAACTTGTTAAACAACGCTACAGCCATCACGATATCGACATGGGTACAAATGGATAGTGTGCAAAGCTATTCGCGGATATTTGATTTCGGCAGCGGCACAACTCGCTATCTATTCTTGACCTCGACCGGCAGAAATGACGGAGCGGAAGGTCTGGCTGCAGCGATTACGACAAATGGATGGGGAAGTGAAGAGCACGTCACCAAAGGAACTGACTTGGCCACGGGTGTATGGAAGCACGTTGCTTTGGTCATTTCCGGTAGCACAGGGACTTTGTACGAAGATGGGGTGAAAGTAGCGGAAAATAAGGAGCTTACCCTAAATCCGTCCAGTCTCGGAAACACAACAGCAAATTTTATAGGAAAATCGCAGTTCAGCGGAGATCCGACATTTAGAGGGAAGTTTGATGATTTCCGTATTTATAACAGAGCGTTAAGCGGCTCCGAAATTATGGATGCGATGGGGCTGACAGCCGATGAGATTGTCAAATCGGATCGGGATTCGATTAATCTTGGCAATCTGTTCACCGTTGATTCTGATATCACATTGCCTACGCAGGGACCGCTTGGCTCTTCAATCACTTGGCGGTCCAGTAATGAAAGCGTTATTGACACTAATGGCAAAGTCACCCGACCGGAGCCGGGTCAAGGCAATGCCAACGTTGATTTGACGGCTACGATTTCGATGAACGGATCCAGCGTAACCAGGGAGTTCAACGTGACGGTGCTCGCTTTACTATCCGATACCGAGATTGTGAGTACGGATAAGGAAAATCTTAGTTTGGGGGATTTGGATGAAGGTGTTACTTCAGATGTGAATCTGCCTAGCACTGGCCAACTCGGGTCTGTGATCTCCTGGCAGACGAGTAACGCAAGTGTCATGGATGCCAGCGGCAAAGTCACCCGACCCGACAACGGCCAAGGTGATGCAGAAGTGACCCTCACAGCTACATTGACACATGGTCAGGCGATGGATACGAAAATTTTCCATACTAAGGTCATTGAGAAGTCCTTTGTACTTGCGATTAAGAGTATCGAGGCCATCCATGTTCAGACTGTAGCAGGTACAGCCCCGACACTTCCGGATTCCGTGATTGGGGAATATAACGACGGGAAATCATCGAGACAGATGAAGGTCGTATGGGATCCTATAGATTCTGCTCAGTACACGCAGACAGGAGATTTCCAAGTTGAAGGAAATGTTCAGGGAACGGAGATTCAAGCAGTTGCTCATGTCTCAGTAAAAAGCATAATGTTCCAGGCTACCTGGAATACGAACCGTTTGATGCCGGGAGAGAAACTGCAGACTGTGGTAGAAGGAAAGAACACAAGCGACAATGCCGTTCCGGCTTTGGTGACCTTAGCACTTTATGATCAGGAAGGTAAAATGCGGCAAGCCGTGCATGACTCCAAAGAAGTTGGGGCACAATCTTCTGCCAGCCTGACTGCGGAGTTGGAGCTTCCTGCCGACGTTACGGGTTATACCGCTAAGGTGTTTGTGTGGGAAGGCGATGATATCAAAGCCTCGAGCTTACAGCCTCTTGCCGGTGTCGTCCAGCTTGGTCACATTGCGGGACCTCCTGCGATTCCCGCTGGCTTAGCCGCTGTAACGGAGGAAGGGACTTCCCAAGTGATCGTGTCCTGGGAGGAGACGGAAGGAGCAGAAAGCTACGACTTGGAAGTGGATGGAGTTGTTATGAACCATGTGACAAGTCCTTATCACTACAGCGGCACCTATAACTCTACACACTCTTTTGCAGTTAGAGCTGTAAGTAAGGATGGCGCAAGTGCATGGAGCCTCTCCCAGAGCGCAACCATTCAAGCAGTGCCCGGCAATGCCAGTTGGGTCGTACAGCCGTTTAGCTTGAAACAGGTTTCACTGGAATCCAGCCCTTTCACCGAAAACAGAGATCGCACCTACTCCATGCTGTTATTCCTGGACAATGACCGCATGCTGTACAACTTCCGGGCCGCTGCCGGACTCTCAACAGAAGGAGCGCAGCCGCTGGGCGGTTGGGATGCTCCGAACTCCAATCTTCGCGGACATTCCACCGGGCATTATTTGTCAGCATTGTCCATGGCGTATGCAAGCAGCGGTGATACGAGATTCAAGGATAAGCTTGATGATATGATCACCGAATTAGGCAAGGTTCAGGATGCAATGCCATCCCAGGGCTATAGTGAGGGATTTTTGAGCGGATATTCCGAGGATCAATTCATAAAACTGGAGTCTTACGCGTCTTATCCAACGATTTGGGCCCCTTACTACACACTACATAAAATTATGGCCGGTTTGGTAGATGCGTACCGCTATACGGGGAATGAACAGGCGCTTGATATCGCCGATAAGATGGGCGATTGGGTCTACGGAAGGCTTAGCGTACTACCCAAAGAGCAACTGAAGAAGATGTGGAGTCTATACATCGCCGGCGAGTACGGCGGAATGAATGACGTCATGGCTGAGCTGTATGCGATTACCGGTAAGGAACAGCACTTGAAGACTGCTCAATTTTTCGATAATGAGACGTTATTTGCTCCGACAGCTGACAACATCGATACACTGACGGGGAAACATGCGAATCAGCATATTCCACAAATTACAGGCGCACTGCGCGTTTATGATCAAACCAATGATGCGAGCTATTACAAGGTTGCCGAAAACTTCTGGCACATGGTCGTTGATAAACGCACTTTTAGCATCGGTGGAACCGGCGAAGGCGAGTTTTTCAAGGGCGCTGACGCTATCGCATCCATCATTGACGATAAAGATGCCGAAACCTGTGCAACCTACAACATGCTCAAACTGACGCGCAATCTGTTCTTCCATAATCCGGACCCGCAGTACATGGATTACTATGAAAGAGCGCTATACAACCACATTCTTGCTTCTCAGAACCAAGCTGATCCGCATGGCGGTACGACCTACTTCGTTCCGCTGGGTCCGGGCAATCAAAAGAGCTATTCCAATGACTATAATTCATTCACCTGCTGCATGGGAACCGGTCTTGAGAATCATGTGAAATACCAGGAGTCCATCTATTTCTACTCAACGGATTTATCGACATTGTATGTCAATCTGTATATTCCTTCGACTTTGCACTGGGAAGCTAAAGGCTTCACGATTAAACAAACGACGTCTTATCCGAATGAAGGCGCAACTTCACTCACTGTTGACGGCAGCGGCCAGCTGGATATCAAGCTGCGCGTTCCATACTGGGTAGAGGAAGGGTATACGGTTAAAGTTAACGGCGTTGAACAAAATATCGCGGCTGTTCCCGGTACCTATGTCACCATCAGCAGGGTCTGGTCGCCTGGAGACAAAATCGATATCTCCATGCCGTTCAGTCTGCGTCTAGAGAAGACGCCAGATGATCCTAGCACCGGCAGCATCATGTATGGACCACTCCTCATGGTCGGCAAAAGCAACAGTACATCCTGGACGAATCTGAAGCTGAACACGGAAAACTTGTCCCAGTCCATCACACCGACAGGCACGTTAAGCTTTTCGACCAATGGTATTCCATTGGTTCCCATGTACCAGGCTTATAATTTCCGTTATCATGCTTACTTCAAAATCAATCAGTAAAGGAGGGAACATCCCGATGTACAAACGAATCACAATCTTGTGTATGTCGATTATGATCGCGGCTTCTCTGACTGTCTCTGCCTCGGCAGCTGGAGCGAATGCGTTGTCCGGCAATCAGGAGATACATCTCGATTCCATCGTCGTTGATCAAGCCTCCCGCTTTGTGACCATTAAGGGCGATATCACCGCAGGCGAAGGATCAGAAGTAACTGCCAGAGTGATTGATCCAAACGGAAAAGTAGATTACATGAATCAGACAACGAGCGGACCGAATGGTGCTTTTGCTTTTACTTACGTGCCCAATGAGGCGGTCAGCGGGGATTATCAGTTGAGTGTTGGAGGCGAAGGAGTGAATTCGCCGGTTGGCAGTCAGTTCGAAATCGGAGAAGCCGGTACAATAGCCGGTGCAACCTTATCCGGTCCCGACTCTGTCTCCTCCGGACAATCGTTTGATCTGACATATGGACTGCAGCATGTCGGTCAAGAGGTAGCGGCGGAAGATATTACTGTGACTTATGACACGTATAAGCTGAACTTCGCCTCTGCGACGTCCCTGGATGAAGACACGTTCGCCATCGTCGGTCAGAAGGAATCTCCCGGACAGGTTCGATTACTAGGCGTCCACTTGGCGGAGTCCGGCACGAATCCGAATAAATCCTTGATGACACTCACCTTCACAGCTAAAACAGATGTATCTTCAGGAATTGCGGCTATCGCAGTTGCTCAAGTAATGACTGCCAATCAAGCAGGTGTTGAGACAGAGTTAAGCGGAGCTTCCTATCAGGTACAAATCAATACTATAGATAAAACCACCTTGAACGACCTCATTGATGAAGCCCGACAAGCACATGATACGGCTGTAGAAGGCAATCATGCCGGACAATATCCAACCGGAGCCAAAGCGGCTCTGCAGACTGCAATCGATCTAGCCGTCAAAGTGGCCGACAATGGAACAGCAACACAAGAGCAGATTGAGCAGGCGACAACGGATTTGAGTGCAGCATTGACAGCATTCCGTAACTCCGTTATCACTTCCATACCGGGAGATCACAACCATGACGATAAGCTCAGTATCGGTGATTTGGCAATCGTGGCGAACGTCTACGGACTGCAAGAAGGAGACGAAGGATGGGAAGCTGCGCAAAGCAGCGATATCAATCACGACGGCAAAATCGATATTGAGGATCTTGCAGCTTTGGCAAGATTGATTTTGAGCTGGTGAGCATGTAGTTGAGTCTGGTAGGTGGAAAAGAGGCTGGTGAACATTCACCAGTCTTTTCTTATTGTCAATGGAGTCGTATTTGTATCGGAAGATTGATTCTCTTTTTTTAGAAAATCGCATTTTCATAACGGATTCACCGCCAAGTATAGCAGGGGAGGGGGAATTTGGTAAGATGAGCGTGTAATCGCATTCATGGAATCAAAGCTTGATTTAGCTCCTTAATGGAGGTGATTCGATATCAAAAAAGTGTTTGTAATTGACGACGAAATTCTTGTAAGAGAAGCTATGCGGGAGAGAATCGACTGGAAGCGGGAAGGATTTATATACTGCGGTGACGCTCCTGACGGGGAGGTTGCGCTCTCTGTCATTGAACGAGTAAGTCCGGATATTGTAATCACGGATATCGAAATGCCTTTTATGAATGGACTGGAAGTTAGTCGAATTCTCAAAAAAAATATGCCTTCGGTCAAAGTTGTTGTGATGAGTGGTCATGACGAGTTCCGATATGTGAGAGAAGCGCTTCGCTACGGTGTGTTTGAATATTGTTTAAAACCGATATCCCAGGCAGAGCTTCTCGGGATCTTGCGAAAGGTAGCGTCTCAAATTGATGCCGAAAGGCAGCGCATGATGGAGCTTGAGATCATGAAGCAAAGAGCGGAAAGCTTTATCCAGGTTGCCCGCGAAAAACTGCTCCGAGAACTTTGTTTCGGTACAACTCATGCCATTGACATAGGAAAGTCAGCAGCAGAATTAAATCTGGATTTAGCGGCTGATCGCTATATGATTATGATTATCGAATCCCATTTAGATGATGAATATCACCGTGGCAATAGGTCCGGTATACTTAAGGAGATATGCAGTCTCGTGCAGTGTCGACTCACCGAATCTTTTTATTTTCAAATGAACGCCGATACGGTCGTTTGGCTGGTTAAGGGAAATTGTGAGCAGGAGCTGACGAAGCGGGCCGAGCAATTTATACATAGAGACGTGCCTCATGTGGAGATCATGTTGAGCTGTAAGTTATATGTAGGTGTAGGCGGAAGGAAGAGCAGGTTAGACAAGATTCCGAGCTCTTACCAAGAAGCCGTATCGGATCTATCGACTCATTTTGCCAGAAAAGCAGAGAAAAATGGTAAGAATCGTTTCACCATTGCACTAAAAGAGTTTACTCAGATCGACAGGAATAAACTCATCGCATTTATCAAATCGGGAAAAGCCGTGGACGTGGATGCATTCGTGAAGCAGTTCATCGCGCCGTTTAAAGACACAGATTGGGCCCAGTCCTTCACTGGCTATCATCTATGTTTGGATGTACTTCTGACAGCGCTTCCATTCATTCGGGAAACGAATACGAATTCACAATTACAGGATGAATTGATTTTGCAGCTTGAGACAAGTGTTACAGAAATAACAGATTATGGGGCCGCTTTCACATTCATTTCTGAATTATTGGGATTTGTAATCACTCGTCGGGATCGAAAAAAACATAAGAACAACCATGATCTCATAGCAAAAGCGCAGAACTATATCAAGCTGAATTATCATGGTCAGGAATTGTCCCTTCATCTTGTTGCAGATTATGTGAATGTAAGTCCCAGCTATTTCAGTGTTCTTTTTAGCCAATTCACTGGAAAATCCTTTACGGAATACGTAACCTCCATTCGTTTAAAGCGCGCGAAGGAGCTTCTGGAAACATCCGATGCCAAAACTTATGAAATCGCGCATATGGTAGGTTACCAAGACCCTCATTATTTCAGTACGATATTTAAAAAATCGACAGGAATTACAGCAAGAGAGTTTCGAAAGTTTATGCAGCAAGAAGGATAGGAGAGGGGAAGCTTTAATCGATCAGATTGCTCACTTTACTGAAGGACATCTTCTCACTATAAACCTCTTCCCAATAAGGCTCCGACTTGTTCTGCCATGATTTGTGGCGGATGAGGCATACCATTTTTGATCCATCATTCTATGACCCTACTTAGCCTTTTTTATCGATTCTTGTGATTTAAGAATTCTCCGGTCCACCTTTGCCATTATACATCTCACCAAACTTTCCTAAGATAATCAACATTTTTGATTCAAGTGTTGAGATATCAACAAAACACGTTCTTTTAACCATTGAAAGCAGCTTGGTTCTATCTATAATAATAAACAGTTGTTGTTTAATCGGATCGCGGGAGGTTATTTATGATAATTGCTAATGCACGTGCTACATTCAGTCCAGATGGTCCTTTTCAACTAACTACGATTGAGCGGAGAGATCTTCAGCCTCACGATGTCCTAATTGATATTAAATATGCTGGAATCTGTCACTCTGATATTCATACGGCTCGCGGCGAATGGGGACCTGTGAACTATCCTCTCGTTCCCGGGCATGAGATCGCCGGAATTGTTACTCAGGTTGGTTTGGAAGTCACCAAATATACCGTTGGCGACCGGGTAGGGGTAGGCTGCATGGTTGACTCTTGCAGAGAGTGTGCAAACTGCCATAAGGGGGAAGAACAATACTGCTTAAATGGAATGACGGGCACCTATGGAGCGATCGATAGGTATGGGCAATATACGCAAGGCGGTTATTCCACTCACATTGTCGTTACGGAAGATTTCGTGGTAAGAATTCCTGATGGAATGAAGCTTGACGCTGCTGCACCGCTTCTCTGTGCCGGTATCACAACGTATTCGCCGCTGCGCCATTGGGGAGCTGCTCTCGGCAAAAGGGTAGCTGTTGTAGGTCTTGGGGGTCTTGGCCATATGGCCGTGAAGCTTGCTCATGCTATGGGAGCAGAGGTTACCGTCTTGTCACAGTCACTTAAAAAGAAAGAAGACGGCTTGCGGCTTGGAGCAGATCATTATTATGCCACTAGCGATCCCGAGACGTTCACACAACTGGCTGGATCGTTCGACCTCATCGTGAATACGGTGAGCGCGAAGATCGATATGAGCGCCTACCTTTCGCTCTTGGCACTGGACGGCACCTTGGTTAACGTTGGTGCGCCAGCAGAGCCGTTATCTGTGAACGTGTTTTCACTGATTGGTCATCGCCGGTCGTTTGCCGGATCGATGATCGGCGGCATTCGTGAAACACAGGAAATGCTTGATTTTTGCGCTGAACATGGTATAGCTCCTGAGATCGAGGTCATATCCGCCAAGGAAATTGATGAAGCCTGGGAACGCGTATTGGCTTCCGATGTCCGGTACCGATTTGTGATCGACATCAGCACGATGGACAATGAATAACAAAGTTCCTCAGCGCGGGGACTAAATGAGTAATATTTGGAGAAAATCTGAATGACAACGAAAGAAAGTAGGAGTAATCCATGAAAAACGAACAATTAAGCAACAGCACAATCTTTCCGTTAGGACAAAAAGTAGAGCAATACTTTGCCGGTGACGCATACTTACAAATGGTGTTTACCGATCCAACACCACTCAATACAGCTATCGGAAATGTCACGTTTGCTCCAGGCGCTCGCAATAATTGGCACTCTCACCACGCCGGGCAAGTATTATTAGTTACTGGCGGTGAGGGTTGGTATCAAGAAGAAGGAAAACCAGCTCAATCACTCCAAACAGGCGATGTGGTCAACATTCCACCGAATGTGAAACACTGGCACGGAGCTACAAAGGATAGCTGGTTTGTCCATTTAGCGCTTACACCAGGGCAAACAGATTGGCTGGAACCCGTAACCGATGATGAATATAACCAACTGTAAAAAGGCACAAAATGACAAACAGAAACGGCAGCCAATTGAGGCTGCCGTTGTCAGTTTATCGATAAAGCAGGGTCTATTTCGAGCTTCCGTAGCTAATCTATAAATAATGAAGATTAGTCGTCTCCAAACGAAAACAACAGTCCGCCAATCCCGATCAAGAGCAAGGTTCCCAATAAACCAAGGGCTAGGAATCCGAATCCTCCAACGAATAATAACAAATGCGGAAACAAGAAAAAGCAAATCAATCCAATCGGAATGAGCCATATAAGCAGCTTGAAGGTGACCTTTAGTACCTTCCACAGCAAAATCGCGGCAAGGATGCCGATGATGAGATGCAGCATAAGTAACCATCCCTTCCTGAATAGGATATGAGTATTATAACATCTAACGTATGTCGACAAATCGGTCTGCGGCAGGAGAAGCAGCGGAAGGCGAAACATGGGTTGTGTATGGTAAAATGGTCTGGGAATAGTCGGAACATATGATGGAGGGAGAAATGGACTTTAAGATTGAACCGCCCAAAATTCTTACTGAGACTCTCGAAACAATGTCAATCGTGTCTTTCGAATCAAAAGAGGAGATCAGTAACGGAGTTATTGAAAATGTAACCATAGAGCATCAAGAGGCCGTCAGGGTTTCTATGGAGAAAATGATGTTTAGACATGTAACCATTACGGAGTCATCGCTCGAACAAATCGAGTTTACAGATATGGTGTTCGAGAATTGTGATTTTTCAAATGTGAATTTTACAACTTCATTCATCCATCGTACCGAGTTTAGAAATTGTAAACTCATTGGAACGAATTTCTCACAAAGCAGGTTGCAAAATGTCCGATTTCTAAACTGTTTGGGCGATTTTTCTAATTTTCGTTTCATAAATATGAAACAGGTGAGTTTTGAGGATTGTTCCTTACTTAGTGCCGACTTTTACACTGCTGCTCATCAAAAATTAAACTTTACCCGTTGTAACATGGATCAAATGTATATGGTCGGAACAAAGTTAAAGGGAGTAGATCTTAGCGATTGTAGCTTCGATGTTCTAACTGTGGAAGCAGACGATTTAGATGGTTGTATGATTGCTAGTCATCAAGCTTCAACTTTTGTGGGGCTTATGGGAATGATCATTCGGTAAACTTATGAAGTGTGATTACCGCTGTAGTCTAGAATGTTCCTGTTCTAAGCTGCGGCGGTTTCTTTTTATGATTTATGGACAAAATCGCCCTCGATGCCCACTCCCATGCGAAAATTACGCATACAATAACGAAGTTCCACAATTAGGGAGGGTCACTCGATGAGCGATAACAATATCCAGGGCTGTCCAGCGCCGCAAAACATAACCTTAGTTCAACGATTGCAGCCACTTTTGGGAAGAACAGTGACAGTGTTTACACCGGGGTTTCCGCAATTGACCAAAACAACAGGAAAACTGTCTAACGTTACGGCTACAACCTTTACGGTAGGCACCAACCAGATCTTTTTTCAAACTTCCTTTTTTATTGTGCTGAGACATCCGGTGAAGCATGTTAAACCATTTGATTTGACAGCTACTGCTGAAGAAATTGGATCTTTAACCGGCAAATTAATCCGTGTCGGCAAGGATTTCGTAGAATTCGTTCAAGTGCCTGGGAAAAAGGATGTGCCCACTCTATTTCCTTTAAATTTCTTCACTGAGGTCCGTTGCGAACGGGAGCACGATGAATAACGACATCAACCAGTCAATTTCACAACTGACTTTGGATGAAACCGGCAAGATTGGTGAAAAATAGTGGCATCACTTTTTGACAACCAGAAGGGTTGAACCTATGAACGAGATCAAGTTTAAGGCAATTGCGATGACCAATGAAATTGATTTGAACCAAATTGCTATTCATTGCGGAATTCCCAAGAAATATACCTGGGAACAGCCGCTTATCATTCGCCAGTCGGTTTTAAAGACCATCTATAATAAAGAGATCCAAGAGTTTCAGCAGGTCATGGTTTTTTCATTTGGCAGCATTGTGTTCGTCAATCATGCCAACGAGGATGAAATGCGAGTTTTTCTTTCCTTTATCCAAAGCTTCGAACCTGCTATCCAGCTGAGAACCAGCTATTCCTATACGGATGACTACAGTCTTCATATCGATGAATCACAGCAAATGGAACTGACGGATGAATATGTGGTGGTCCGGGAATACGAGTTTTTCCTGCCCGAATTGATCTCTACGGTGTTGGCAAAATCGGTAGCCCTTGAACGGATTGAAGAGCAGCTCGGCAAAATTCAGGATAATCTGGAGCATATGATTGACAGGCTGGAGCGAGGGAAGCTGCGTATCGGCAATAAGGAATTGGCCCAAACAACGGCAAGGGTCATTCGTCACGAGTACAACACACTCGCGTATATTATGATTTTGGATAAGCCCGAATTGACGTGGACTCACAGCTCCGCCAACGAATTTTATGATGCGATGATGAACTTTTTTGAACTCAACGACCGGTATAAAATCATAAAGAGTAAGACGGACACGCTTTATCATATCTTAGAGGGATTTTCGAATATTAGCCATTCCATCCGGGGGCTGTTTGTCGAATGGATTGTCGTGATTCTGATTGTGATTGAAGTATTGATTACGATTCTGCAAATTGTCGGTTGGATTCCGACTCATGGGTAAACGATCATATGAAAAGACACCCTTGCGGGTGTCCCTGATCCTAGGCTGTCGAGTAAATCTCGACGTCTATTTTTTTCTCTGATCCAAGATTCCGCTTCATCTATGTGACTAAAAGATCTCACTTCTATAGATGTCGTAGTGCGTACCGGTGCTTGCTCATAGATCTTGTCCACGGTATATTTCCCAATTAGTGTCTCTGGAGTTACTATGGCCAGGAAACGAACACCACTCGTGAAAGCGGTATTACTGAATTCGTCCAGGATCCATTCCTGATTAACCGGAGTAACGAACTTTATTAGGGAGTCATCGATAATTAGTTTTGCTGCGTGATGCTGTTTAAGTAATTGAAGAGATTTATTCGTACTGGCTTGAAAGACTTCTTTGGATACAAAGTTATTTCTCTTAAGAACGACATAGTTGTATGGATCATTGTGAAATATCGTATAGTGTTCTTCACTCATTATGTTCACCTTTATGATGTAATTTGATCTTCAACGCTTATTGAAGTTAGCCTCAAGTATTATACTCCCCAAATCTAAAGTACGCGAATCATTTTTTTTGCAGGTATTTGGCATGAATAGGTTGAAAGCTTTCCTGTCAGTCAGGTTATCAGACCCGGCATCACGATTCAACGAATGATTGGGGAGAGAGTACTTTGATTTTTACACTTCGAAAACGATTATATATCAGCTTTCTCATCATTATTATGATGTTTATTGCAACCTCCGCGGTAACGACCTTGTTGTCACAGCGCATCGTTCGATTGTCAAACGATATTTTGATATCCAGCAGCCGTATGGAGGTAATTCAGCGGTTGAATTTGTTCGCGCGCACAGCAAACGATAACGGAGCCCATTACTTGCTTGCCCCGTTATATGTCGAAGATACGTTCAAGTCGGACTTCGATGCTGCCGCGCAGTTCGTTGATGAGGAAATTTTACGGCTGTCCGCATTGACTACGGATCCGGTAAGTTTGGGGCAGTTGGATGAATTTAAGGTCAAATGGAGCGCTTATGTGCAATCCAGCCAAAAGATCATTGCTTTAAAGAAAACAGGACTTGTGACGGTTGCACAGGAAAGTTTTACAAAGGACAGCTTCGATCCGATTGCTTTTTCCCTGCATGGTTTTTATGAGAATGAGCAGTCCCGTATTGAAGCTTACCAGAACGAGATCGAACGGAGCAGCCATCTGATCGGAACGGTTAATCTGTTCATGGCGGCGACTGCTGTCGTGGCCTCCCTAATGATTGCGCTTATCCTGTCCAATTATTTGATCCGTCGCATCGATCAGCTGCGAACCTCTACACAGACTGTAGCGAGAGGCGACTGGCAGGTGGATGCGCTGCATTTTAAAGGTAAGGATGAGCTCTCAGATTTGGCCGACGCGTTTAATACGATGACCCACTCGCTTCGAAATTTGATGAATTCCAATCAGACGCTTCAGCAGTTGTCTATGCGAGACGGTCTAACGGGAATTGCCAACCGCAGAAGCTATGACGAAGCGCTGGAGCGCGAGTGGAGCCGGCTTACGCTTACGGATAAGCCGCTGTCGCTCATCTTGATGGATATCGACTACTTCAAAAAATACAATGATCTATATGGACATCAAACAGGGGACAAGTGTTTAATCCAAGTTGCGGCCGTTCTTAGTAAGCAGGTCATGGGTCCGTATGAGGTAGTAGCCAGGTACGGCGGAGAGGAGTTTGCCGTTATTTTACCAGAGCAAACGGAAGAGCAAGCCGTGCAGGTAGCGAAGAGAATTCAGCAGGCGCTGATGGATACGCGCATTCCCCATAAAAATTCGGAAATCAGTGAATTCGTGACTTTAAGTATCGGGATTTCTACGATGAAGCCTGCTCCTCAAATCCTTCCGGCGACGTTGCTGGCACAGGCAGATAAAGCGTTGTACCAAGCGAAAGAAACGGGTAGAAACCAGTACTATCTGTATCAATCAGATCCGGTAGATATTCCGTGTCCGCGAGAGATAGAAGGTGAACAATAACATGAAGAAGCTTATTGGTGCTTTGCTTATATCGATGCTGCTGCTGTTATCAGCATGTACAAACGGAGGCTCCGAAATCTCCAAAGTCAAGCTTACGATGTGGACGACTACTTCGAAGGAGGAAACCGCATTTTTCCAAGAACAAATCCATGCATTTCAAGTCGAGCATCCGGAAATTCAAGTCACCTTGTCGCAGCGTCCTTTTCCGTTCGCAACGCATGAGTTCAAGACATCGATTCTCGGCGACCAGGGAATTGACGTCTTTCGCGCGGATAATTCCTGGATTCCGGAGTACGCAGCTCTGGGCATCTTGTACCAGCTGGATTCGATTGCTTCTCAGGAGGAGCTGTCCTGCTTTGTGCCTTCAGCCTTGAATGCTGCAAGCTATCAAGGGCACGTACTCGGCTTTCCTTCTGTGACGGAAGTGCCGGCCTTACTTTATAATAAAGAGCTGTTAAAACAAGCGGGGTTCACTCATCCGCCGGAAACGATGGACGAACTGTCCGTTATGGCGAAAGCATTAACCGTGGGCAGCCAATACGGGATTTTTGTCACCGAGGATTCATATTTTGCCCTCCCGTATTTGTGGGCATTTGGCGGGGGAATGGTCACAGACGACAGGAAGATCGAAATCGCAACAGCACAATCTCAGCAAGCCTTCGCTTTCATGAGGCAATTGAGGCAGGACGGCGTTACGCAGCCATATCCGGATTTTGTGGATTGGTATAATAAAATGATGAAAGATTTCCAGGACGGAAAGGTTGCCATGATGATGAACGGCCCTTGGGCGATTCATGACGTCCTGCAGGGTAAATCTTTCACAGATTCGGCGAACCTAGGAATTGCTCCCATCCCCAAAGGCCCCTTAGGTCAAGGCTCACCGATTGGAGGGCATAGCTTCGTCATTAACAAGTACAGCAGGCATCCAAAGGAGAGCTACGAATTAATTCGATACTTAACAAGCGCGGAAACGCAAGTCAAGCAAAGCCGGATATTCAAGACGCTGCCGACACAAAAAGCAGCATACGAGGATCCATCGTTAGCCTCCGATTTCATCTTTCAAGGCTTCAAGCAGCAGCTGGAATCGGCTAAATCGCTGCCCAAAATTCCGGAAAACTCCAAGCTGTACCGGGACTTCACTCCTCATGTTCATGCCATGCTGCTAGGCAAAGAAACCGTTCAGGAGGGTGTGCTCAGTATTGAGCGTTCGTGGTTTGAACTGCTGAGGCTAAAAGACGACCCTGCGAAATAATCTAAACATACCTATTCGGAAAATACTAAAAAAAGGGTGTCCCTCAGGCCATGAACTTGGCCAGGGACACCCTTTTCCTATTAAGCTTATTTGAGTTTCTGAAGAAGGCCTATCATGGCTCTTTCATTCAAGTTTAAAGCGTCCAAACGTGCTGAAATCATGGACTCCGCTCCACTTAGCAATTCGCGAAGTTTCGCAACTTGCGCAGCAATCACTTCGGATGTGGGTTCTGCAGCTAGAAGCTGGTCCTGCGTAGTGCTGATTTTTCTTAATAGCTTGGAGACATCTGCTTCTTTTACAAGTTTACTTCCAGTCAATTTGTTAACCTGACGTACGCCCGCCATAATCTGCGAAGTGTTGCTATCGGTCAATCTCCATTTAGCCAATTCAGCTTGGAATTGACGGAATTGCGCGACATCGATGGAGCTGCTATTGAATGAATCGACGGCGGCTTGCACCTCACCGATTTTTTTCAACACGCTACTCACCGTTTTTTTATTCACTCCTGCGGGAATATCCATTTGACCTAATACTTTTTTCAGGCTGTCTGCTAATTTGCTCATATCGTATTCCTCCTTTCTAGTATCTACGATATGTAGGGATCGATAGAATGGATTGGACGATTAAACAAATTCTTTTTTTGTATGCTAGATTATTGTCTCTTTCGATATCTCGCAAAGCAACATATGATATGGCAAGTCTGCGAGTTTGAAGAGAAGAGGTGAGAAGATCATGCGGAACCTGCAACGGGTCGATCCTGACTTCTGGGAGGGGAAGAAGGTTTTCATCACGGGTCATACCGGATTCAAGGGCAGCTGGCTGAGTTTTTGGCTGCAATCAATGGGAGCTGAAGTGACGGGATATGCCCTGCGGCCTCCGACAAATCCGAACCTTTACGATTTAATGCGCATGGGTGACCTGGTAACGTCTCATATCGGGGACATTCGCGATTCGGCTTCGTTAAGCATGGCTTATAGGAAAGCGGCTCCGGATATTGTCTTTCATCTGGCAGCTCAGCCTCTAGTAAGAGATTCCTACGACAACCCGGCTCAGACTTATGAAATCAATGCGATGGGAACTGTGCACTTGCTGGAGACGGTCAGGCAAGCGGCGCTCGGTGGAATCCCCCCGAAAGCCGTCGTTGTGGTGACAACCGATAAGTGCTATGAGAATCAGGAATGGAGCAGAGGGTACCGGGAAACCGACCGCTTGGGAGGGACCGATCCCTATTCTAGCAGCAAGGCATGTGCAGAGTTGATAGCAGCCTGCTATGAAAAAGCATTTTTCGGGCCTCATTCACCGAAGCTTCTGCAAATACCCGTTGCATCGGTGAGAGCCGGCAATGCGATAGGCGGAGGAGATTGGGCGAAGGATCGATTGATCCCGGACAGCATCCGGCAGCTGAGTCGAGGAGAATCTATCAAAATTAGATATCCGCAGGCAATTCGTCCGTGGCAGCATGTTCTGGAACCTCTCTATGGCTACTTGCTTGTTGCACAAAGATTGGTAGAAGACGGATTTTCCTATGCCCAGGCTTGGAATTTTGGTCCTGACCTGGGTCAGACCGCAACCGTGGAGCAGCTTGTCGGCAAGCTGTGCAACTTGTGGGGGAATCCTTCGGCATACACAGTCGAGCAAACCCAACAACATGTGGAATCCCGCTATTTGCAGCTAGATAGCAGCAAAGCCATGCAGCTCCTAGGCTGGAAGCCCCGCTGGGAATTGGACAAAGCCCTCGCTGAGACGGTGCACTGGTATCAGTCCTTGCAACTGCAAAAAGATGTAAGAGAACTTTGTCGGCATCAGATTCATCATTATATGGAAGGGGAGTAGGAGCATGATCATGATACCGGGAAGTCTCCCGGGCGTTTATGAAATTACTTTATCCTCCAACCCGGACCTTCGAGGATATTTCCAACGACTCTATGATGAACAGACGTTTCAGGAGTTTGGACTCCATTGCAACTGGGTACAAGAAAATCGTTCATTTTCCAGAAAAAAGGGAACCATTCGCGGCTTGCATATGCAGTTTGGTGTTCATGCCGAGACCAAGTTAATTCGGGTGAGCAAAGGGGCGATATACGATGTATTTGTCGATCTCAGAAAAGACTCGCCTACTTTTTGCATGTGGGACGCCGTGCTGTTAACCGAGGACAATCAGCGAATGGTGTATATACCGAAGGGCTTCGCGCACGGATTTTGTACACTCGTTGACGACACAGAAGTTGTCTATAAGGTAGATCACGTGTATTCGCCGGCGCATGAAGGAGGGGTTTATTGGAAGGATGAGACGCTGCGTATAAATTGGCCCATTTTAAAGCCGGTTATATCCAACAAGGATCAGCGACTTCCTTCCTTAGAAGTATTTCTTAACCAGCATGAAGATTACCAAAACAGGGGGAGATCCACATGAAACCGCTCGTGAGCATTCTGATTCCCACTTACAATCGTCCTGATTATTTCAAACAAGCTCTGAAAAGCGCACTCAAACAGACATATAGCCATATTGAGATCGTCATTTGCGATAACAGCGACAATGACTTGACGCAAAAAATTGTTGAAAAATATCAATCCAAACCGAACGGATCCACAATCAGGTATATCAAAAATAGTAAAAATATCGGCCCGATTGCTAATCAACAGCAATGTCTGGAGCTAGCTAAGGGAGAGTTCATCAACTATTTGATGGATGACGACTTGTTTCACCCGGAAAAAATCGAGAAAATGATGGACTACATGCTCAAGTATAAAGATGTTACGCTCGTGACTTCACAGCGAAGGGTTATTGATGAAGCCGGCAATCAGCTGTACGTTCCTTCACTTTGGACATTTAAGCGATTGTACGATAAAGATACGATTGTGGACGGCAGGGTACTGAGCAAGAAGCTGCTTCGTGATAAAACGAACTATCTCGGAGAACCGACCACCGTCTTGTTCCGGAGAAAGGCGCTCAAGGAACCCTTTGGCATGCTAATGGGCAAGCAGGTCTATTTTGCCGTTGACATGGCGTCTTGGCTGAATCTGCTGTCGGAAGGGAAAGGCGTCTATATGATTCAGCCGCTTAGCTATTTACGATATCATTCCAAGCAGTTGTCTCAACATAAGGAGGCCAAAAAAATCGCGAAGATGGACAAAGAGACTTTTGTGCGCTTTGCCAAAAAGCAAGGGTACATGAAAGAAAAATAATCATAAAGGAGAATGCCCGATGAAAGAAGTTCTCCGCAGCTATAAACATGCAACCAAGGAAGAAATTGAACACTTCTGTATCCCGATCATCGTGAGCGGAGAAAGAAAAGGTCGCTTGCGTCCCATCACCCTGGAGACTATAGACAATGAATCTGAGATTCAAATGCTCACAGAATGGCGATCGGCTTCGAGTAATTGGTTTACCACACAGTTTCCGTTCTCACAAGCCGGGACAAAGCGTTGGTTACAACGTCAAGTAATCGAGGCTGAGGATCGCATTCTATTTTTCGTAGAAGATGAAGAATATACGCCCATTGGACAAATCGGGCTTATTCATTATGATGAGCAACAAAAAGAGTGTGAATTTGATAACTTGCTGCGAGGCCGAAAAGGTCGTTATGGCAACATCATTATTCATGCGTTGATTGCCATAGGTGCTTGGAGCATCCGGGAGCTGCACATTCAGAGAGGGTATTTGAACGTCTTAGGGGATAATGCACGCGCGATCCGCATTTATCTTGAGCTGGGAGCTCAGGAAGTGAAAAGGACCCCACTTGTGAAAAGGATAGAAGGCGAACAGCTTCGCTGGACAGCAGGGGGCCTGACGAGTCTGGTGAAAGGGAGCTCGTGACGATGGTCATTACAAGAGAAGCTTTTCTTGAAAAATTTATGAAACAGGGATAGGGGGAGTGTCGATGAAAGTCAGGCTGTTCAAACCTTCGGTCGGCGAGGAGGAAATCCAGTCGATTCAAAAGGCCTTCGATGCCGCATGGCTTGGTCTCGGTGCGCGGGTCGGTGAATTTGAGCAAAAATGGAGCCAGTACATCGGCTGCGCCGACTCTGTTGGCGTAAACTCCTGCACGGCTGCGCTGCATCTGGCGCTGTCTGCATTCAGGTTTCCTAAAGGGAAGAAGGTACTCGTTCCAGTGATGACCTTTGCCGCAACAGCTATAGCGGTGCTGTATAATCAGCTTATTCCGGTGTTCGTAGATGTGGATGAGCATACACTGGGCATTAGTCTGGAGGATCTGGAGCGGAAGCACGATAAGGACTGCGTCGCCGTTATACCGGTTCATTTTGCCGGACATCCGGTGCCAATGGATCAGCTGATGAAATGGGCGAAATCCCGCAATTTGAAGGTCGTTGAAGATACGGCACATTCAGCCGGAGGCAAATATCAAGGCAAAGCGCTGGGCACCTGGGGAGATCTGGGCTGCTTCAGTTTCGAAGAGAAAAAGTGCATGACGACCGGGGACGGGGGTATGATTTCCTCACATGATCCTGAGCTGCTGAAGCCGCTCCGTCATTCCAGATGGGTTGGCATCAATAAGGATACGTGGGAACGTTATGAGGAAAACGCTTCTAATAACCAAGAGGCGAACAGCTGGTATTATGAAATTTCTGATATCGGCTACAAATATAATATGAACGATCTGATGGCTTCGATCGGATTAGCACAATTGGAAAAGCTGGACCGGATGAACCGGCGAAGAGAGGCCATTTTACAGCAATATCTAACCGGTCTTCAGCAAAATACGGATGTAAGGTCAGCGGTTCCATATGTACTGCAGGATTCCTCGTATTGGGCTTTTGTCGTTCGAGTTCGTGATAGAGACCGCTTTATTGTACACATGAAGGAGAGAGAGGTTGCGACCGGCGTGCATTATATGCCTTTGACGATGCATCCTCTTTTCAGACCGTATGTGTCCGAAACGCCAACGGCTCTGAGCATTTGGAGAGAGCTTGTGACGCTTCCCCTTTTTCCGGATTTGACGGATGAACAAGTCGAGTATGTCCTTTCGGTCATTCACGATTATCGCGCCTGATCCTTCTCAAACTAAAATCCCCTTTAGCCGCACCTGTAACAGGTCGTTGACTAAAAGGGATTTTTCATCTTCTTTTTTTCTTCCTGCGCTGATCATCCAATTGATCAAGAAGCCGCTTTAATTGCGCCTCTTCCTTCAGAAGCTTCTTTTTATGACATACATCGAGGAGAAGCTGAGCTCTTTTCACCAGATCTGAGTGGTAAGCACGGTTCGTTTCCATGTTCCATTCGGGGAACCTCATGCAGACCTTGCCGCTTAACTTCGTAATAGCTTGCAAGTAAGCGGTGTGATCGGTAAGCAAGCCGTGTTTTCTCGCCGTGAGGATGTGATCGATCCAATCGCAGCAAAGCGCCATTTTTGAAAGAGTGCTTTGCGATATTTGGTTGGCATGCTTGCGGAAAGAATTAAGCGGCGTGGACAGGAATACCGCCTTTTTACCCTCCAGCAAGGACAGCCAGGTAGCAACGTCCACATTATTGTTCGCCAGCTTGCCGTAGAACACACCGAAAGGCTGCTTTAAATCAGCTTTGCGAAACAATACACTTGTCGGTTCACCGATATAATTTTTTCGGTCATACAGCATTCTTTGGATAACCGCATTTCCATCGACAACGTTCTTTTTTTGATTGGGGAGATAGAATGGATGAGCCTGGGACGACAGGTGTATGGCTTGACCTGACATATCAATAACGGCTCTGCGGGACGTGACAAGCGTAATGCGATTATCCTTATTAATCGCTTTTACCATGATCGCGATTTTCTCCGGATGCAGCAGGTCGTCATCCATCAAATAATTGATAAAATCGCCGGACGCAAGATCGAAACACTTCTGCATATTTGCAATCGGGCCGATGTTCGATTTATTTTTCACATACTTTAAGTTGGCTGTGCCTGGCTGTTCTAGATAAGTGGAGACTATTCTCTCAGTCTCGTCATTATTACTGTTATCACAAATAATGATTTCCACATTGGCGTAAGTTTGCTGAAGCGCGCTTTTCAAAGCTTGCTCCACATACTTGGGACGATTATAGGTTGGAAGTAAAATGCTTACAAGCGGATCCATTCCGACTCACCTCCGGACAGAATAATGTAACCCGGGTCTGCTACCAAAGCTTCCAAGGAGCGTTCCCAGCTTCCCACAACCTCTGCAGGTGGTGTTTATCGTGCAGTGTATCCATCGCATACCAAAATCCGCCGTGCTGAAATGCATGCAGCTGCCCGGACGCTGCGAGTTGTTCGAGCGGCTCTTTTTCAAAGACAGAGCTATCATCCTTAATCAATTCCAACACCTCCGGCTGCAGGACAAAGAAACCGCCATTCACCCAGATACCGTCTCCGCGCGGTTTTTCGTTAAATCGTTGGACCTGTTGATCGCTAGCAATGGTTAAAGAGCCGAATCGGCCGGTGGGCTGTACAGCTGTTACAGTAGCCAGCTTACCATGTGATTCATGGAACTGGACGACGTCCTGTATATTCACATTGGTCAGACCGTCACCGTAGGTGAGCAGAAACGGCTCGTCGCCGAGATAACTGCGGATTCGTTTGATCCGTCCGCCGGTCATCGTGGTTTCACCAGTCTCCGCTAAGGTAACGATCCAAGGCTCCGTCGCAGTCGGATGAATGGTCAGACTCCTCTTGTTGAAATCCAAGGTGACATCGGAGGCGTTTCTTACATAATTGGCAAAATAGTCTTTGATGACATAGCCTTTATAGCCCAAACAAACGATGAATTCATGGAACCCAAAATGGGAGTAGAGTTTCATAATATGCCACAGGATAGGTTTACCTCCGATTTCAATCATCGGCTTAGGCACAGCATGAGATTCTTCCCGTATTCTTGAGCCCAAGCCTCCAGCCAGGATCACGACT